>NZ_JABTYE010000001.1 GCF_013314895.1 Cupriavidus gilardii
CCGCCATGCCTGCCCCCCGCCGCCCTTCCGCCCGCGCTCCGATCGACCGGACCGCACGCCGCCTGCGTCAGTGGCTGGCGATCGGCTGCGTGGCCCTGGCCGCCGCGCTGCCGGCGGCCGCGAATGCGGTCGAGATCGAGGGCGTGCGGCTCGACGAGGCGACGCGGCTCGGCGGCAAGGAGCTGCAGCTCAACGGCGCGGGCCTGCGCTCGGTGTTCATCGTCAAGGGCTATGTGGCCGCGCTGTATCTGCCCGAAAAGGTGCGCAACGCCGCGGTGGTGCTGGGCGCCAAGGGTCCGAAGCGGCTGCAGATCCGGCCGCTGCGCGAGGTGGAATCGAGCACCTTCGTCAAGGCGCTGAACGAAGGCATGCGCGAGAACCACAACGAGGCGCAGCTGGAGAAGTTCGCCGATCGCCTGCAACAGCTGGAGCAGGCCATGAACCAGGTCGGCACGGCGCGCAAGGGCGACGTGATCGACTTCGACTACACGCCGGACAGCGGCACGGTGATTGCCGTCAATGGCACGCCGCGCGGCAAGCCCATCCCCGGCGAGGATTTCTACCAGGCCGTGCTGCGTATCTTCCTGGGCGAACGCCCGGTCGATCGCGATCTGAAGCGCGGCCTGCTCGGCGGCTGATCGGGCCGCCGATGCATCGCGCCGGCGCGGACGGCCCTACCGGGCCCCTGGCCGGCATTTTCAGTTCTGGACGGACACTCTCCGTCCGGCTTCACGACGGGAGACACGATCTCATGCAAACCAAGCACATTGCCCTGGCCCTGGGTCTGGCCGCCTGCGCCTCGCTGGCACAGGCACAGAACAACTATCCGAACAAGCCGATCAAGCTGATCATTCCGTTCGCCCCGGGCGGCACCACCGACATCGTCGGCCGCGGCGCGGCGGACCAGATGAGCAAGATCCTCGGCCAGCCGGTGGTCGTCGAGAACCGCGCTGGCGGCGGCGGCTCCATCGGCGCCGACGCGATCGCCAAGGCGGCGCCGGACGGCTACACGATCGGCATCTCGACGGTGTCGACGATGGCGGTCAACCCCGCCTGCAATCCGAAGCTGTCGTACGACCCTATCAAGGACTTCAAGCCCATCACCAACCTGGCCAACGTCGCCAACGTGATCGCGGTCAACCCGAATTTCCCGGCCAAGGACTACAAGGAATTCCTGGCCACGCTGAAGGCCAACCCGGGCAAGTACTCGTACGCGTCGTCGGGCACCTGCGGCTTCGGCCATATGCTGGGCGAGCAGTTCAAGGTCTCGACCAAGACCTTCATGGTCCATATCCCCTACCGTGGCGCTGGCCCGGCGCTGAACGACGTGCTGGCCGGCCAGGTGCCGATCATGGTCGACAACCTGCCCTCGTCGATGCCGCATATCAAGGCCGGCAAGCTGCGCCCGATCGTGGTGGCCGCCGAGAAGCGCCTGGACTCGCTGCCCAACGTGCCGACCTTCGGCGAAATGGGCCTGAAGGAGCCGAACGATCCGGCCTGGTACGGCCTGGTGGCACCGGCCGGCACGCCCGACGACATCATCAAGAAGCTCAACGATGCCGCCGTCAAGGCGCTGCAGGACAAGGGCTTCCGCGAACGCCTGATCGCCGCCGGCGCCGAGCCGTCGGGCAACTCGCCGGCCCAGCACGCCGCCGAGATCAAGAAGGAGTTCGACAAGATGCGCAACCTGGTCAAGGTGCAGAACATCAAGCTCGAGCAGTGATGGGACGGTAGTTTGCCCGAGTAGTACTCCCCTCTCCCGCTCGCGGGAGAGGGGTTGGGGGAGAGGGCCCGGCGGTCGATGCACCGCCATCGATTTAACGAGCCCCGGCCCTCTCCCGCAAGCGGGAGAGGGAGCATCCCGGAACGATCACCAACGTCAGCCGCGCACTCGTCGCGGTTTTTTTTGGTCCTCGCGCCCGACGCACTAGAATCCGGTATCCGGATCGACCGTTGTCACGCCATGCATTCCCATCCGAATCCGTCCACGGATTCCCCGCCAGCGCCGCGCACCGACCACGACAGCAGTGCCGAGCTTCGCGACGCCAGGCTCGCCGCCCGCTTCGATGCCATCCTGGCCGCGCCGTTCGGCCGCATCGGCGTGCGTGCCGATGTGCAGTGCATCCACGCGATCCACTTCCTGCCCGAGCGTTTCGCGCTGCGCGAGTCCCACCTGCCGCCGATCCGGCAGCTGGCGGCGCAGCTCGAGGCCTACTACGCCGATCCCGACGCGCCGCTCGACGTGCCGCTCGCCGGCACGGGGACGGACTTCCAGCGCCGTGTCTGGCAGGCGATCCGCGCCGTGCGGTGCGGCCGCACCGCGACCTATGGCGAACTGGCGGCCAATATCGGCGGCACAGCGCGCGCGGTAGGCCAGGCCTGCGGCGACAACCCGTTTCCGCTGGTCGTACCCTGCCATCGTGTGGTCGGGGCCAAAGGCCTGGGCGGCTTCGCCCATCACGGCGAGGACGGCTTCCATCTCGAGGTCAAACGCTGGCTGCTGCGCCACGAACGGGTGATGCTGCTGTGAACGCGGGGCACGACACCACGGCGGCGCTCGCGGACCAGTCCGCGCCGCTTGACGACCGCACCGATGACGGCGAAGCGCAGCGCGAAGCCGGCATCGCCGCCGACCTGACGCTGGTCGACCGCTTCTGCGACGCCCTGTGGCTCGAAGACGGACTCGCGCGCAACACCATCGACGCCTACCGCCGTGACCTGGCGCTGCTGGCGCGCTGGCTGCGCGGCGAGCGCGGCGTGGCGCTGCTGGCCGCCGACGACGGCGCGCTGTCCGGCTACTTTGCCGCGCGCCATCCGGACACGCGCGCCTCGTCCGCCAACCGGCGGCTGGCGGTATTCCGGCGCTTCTACCGCTGGGCGCTGCGCGAGCATCTGGTCCAGGCCGACCCCTGCCTGCTGCTGCGCGCCGCCAAGCAGCCGCCGCGCTTTCCGAAGACGCTGAGCGAGGCCCAGGTCGAGGCGCTGCTGCAGGCGCCGGACATCGACACGCCGCTGGGCCTGCGCGATCGCACCATGCTCGAACTGATGTACGCCAGCGGCCTGCGCGTGTCCGAGCTGACGCAGATGAAAACGATCGAGGTCGGCCTGAACGAGGGCGTGGCGCGCGTGGTCAGCGGCAAGGGCAACAAGGAGCGGCTGGTGCCGTTCGGCGCCGAAGCCGGCGTCTGGCTGCGCCGCTATCTGGCCAGCGCCCGTCCCGCCCTGCTGGGCCAGCGCGGCAGCGACGCGCTGTTCGTGACCCAGCGCGGCGAGGCGATGACGCGCCAGGCCTTCTGGTATCTGATCAAGCGCTATGCGCGCCAGGCCGAAATCCACGCCCCGCTGTCGCCGCATACGCTGCGCCACGCGTTTGCCACGCATCTGCTGAACCACGGCGCGGATCTGCGCGTGGTGCAGCTGCTGCTCGGCCATGCCGACATCTCGACCACGCAGATCTACACGCACGTCGCGCGCGAACGGCTGCGCGTCCTGCATCAGCAGCATCATCCGCGCGGCTAGCCGCTCGAACGAACCACATGGGAAAGACCAAACACATCTCCGAAACCCCGGCCACGCAGATGCTGCGCCAGCACGGCATCGCCTTCGGCGAGCACCCCTACGACTATGTCGAGCACGGCGGCACCGAGGAATCGGCACGGCAGCTCGGCGTCGACGAGCATCACGTGGTCAAGACGCTGGTGATGGAAGACGACAAGGCGCAGCCGTTGATCGTGCTGATGCACGGCGACCGCACCGTCTCGACCAAGAACCTGGCGCGGCAGATCGGCCGCAAGAGCGTGCAGCCGTGCAAGCCCGAGGTGGCACAGCGCCACAGCGGCTATATGGTCGGCGGCACCTCGCCGTTCGGCACGCGCAAGCGGATGCCGGTCTATGTCGAGGAAGGCGTGCTGGCGCTCGAGCGCATCTATATCAATGGCGGCCGGCGCGGCTATCTGGTCAGCATCGATCCGGCCGTGCTGATCGCGCTGCTCGATGCCAGGCCGGTGCAATGCGGGCTGGCGGAAGGCTGAGCGCGCCTGCGCCCTGAGCCGGTGCGCACGCTCATGCCGGGTAATCACGCTCGTGAGCGCCACGCCGGCGCGCTACAATCGCGCCAGTTTTTTTGCTCCCGTTTCGGTTGTTCCCTCGCCTTTACCGCAGGCTCTTTCCCCGGATTCCTTCCCCGCCCATGGCCAATCTCGCCAATCTCGCCAATCTCGTCTTTGCCCTGCTCGCCTATCTGATCGGTTCGATCTCCTTCGCTGTCGTCGTCAGCAAGACGATGGGGCTGCCCGACCCGCATTCCTACGGCTCGGGCAATCCTGGCGCCACCAACGTGCTGCGCACCGGCAACAAGAAGGCGGCGCTGCTGACGCTGCTGGGCGACGGGCTCAAGGGATGGCTGGCGGTCTGGCTGGCGCAGCGCTTGGGGCCGGACTACGGCGTCGACCAGACCGGCATCGCGCTGGTCGCGGTGGCGGTGTTCCTCGGCCATCTGTTCCCGGTGTTCCACCGCTTCGCGGGCGGCAAGGGCGTGGCGACCGCCGCCGGCATCCTGTTCGCGATCCATCCGTGGCTGGGACTGGGCACGCTGGCGACCTGGCTGATCATCGCCTTCTTCTTCCGCTACTCGTCGCTGGCCGCGCTGGTATCGGCGATCTTCGCGCCATTCTTCTATGTGCTGATGTTCGGCACCGACGTGGTGGCCGTGGCGATCCTGGCGATCAGCGCGCTGCTGATCCTGCGCCATCGCCAGAACATCGCGAAGCTGCTGTCGGGGCAGGAAAGCCGGATCGGGGAAAAGAAAAAGCCGCAGCAGTAAGCTGCGGCTTCAACAACAGCCAGGTCACCGGCCCCCGCGTGCGCGGGGACGGCGAATAACTCAGGCCGCCTTGGCCAGCTGCGCGAACGGGAACACCATCTCGACGCGCAGGCCGCCCTCGGGCCGGTTGCCCAGGATCAGGCGGCCACCGGACTGGCGCACCAGCCGGTCGACGATGGCCAGCCCCAGGCCCGAATGCGCATTGCCGCCGCGCGCCGGGTCGAGCCGCACGAACGGCAGCGTGACCTTGTCGAAGGCATCTTCCGGAATGCCGCCACCCGCATCCTCGACCACCAGCTGCCAGCCGTCCGCCACGCGCGCGGTGCGGATGCTGACCGGCGGCGCGCCGTAGTGGTAGGCGTTGTCGACCAGGTTGCCGACGATGCGGTCCAGCTGCGTGGCGATCATCCGAAAGCCCTCGCCGGCCTCTAGCGACAGGTCCACCGGGCGCTCCTGTTCGGCCAGCGAGGCCGCCAGCTCCGCCATGCGGCGATCGACCGGCACCGGGCGCGCGGTCGGCTCGGCGCTCTGCGCGAAGGCCAGAAACTGCTCGACGATTGCCGACATCGATTCCACATCGCGCGTGACGCCGGCCGCCGCCTTCGGATCGGCCAGCATCTCGGCCCGCAGCCGCAGCCGCGCCAGCGGCGTCTTCAGATCGTGCGCGATGCCGGCCAGCATCGTGTTGCGCTCCTGATCGATGCGCGCGAGGTCCGCCACCATCCTGTTGAAGCGTTCGATCAGCTGACGCAGCTCCAGCGGGCCGCGCTCGCGCAGCGGCGTCACCGGCTGCTGGCGCGACAGCTGGCCGGCGGCATTGGCCATCTCGCGCACCGGCCGCTGGATCTGCCAGGCGATCAGCAGCGCAAAGACGATGGCCACGCTGACCACCAGCATCGCGCCCGGAATCAGCCGGTTGTCCAGCGGCGGGTTATGGACCCACAGGATCGGCATCGCGATCCAGTCCTGTCGCGTGGGCAGCTTGATCCAGATGCGCGGCGTGTCCTCGTCCTCGATGCGGACCTCGGTGCCGGGCGGCAGCCGGCTCGAGAAGCGTTCGACCAGCCGGCGCGAGCGGTCGGTGGGCGCGCGCGAATGTTCCTCGGCGCTCGCCTCGCCGGCGACCTCGACCAGGCTCGGCAGCTTCGCCGGCGGCCTGGCGTCGAGCGCGCGCTGGATGCTGTCGAGCTGGAACAGCATCTGCTCGACCGAATATTCCATGCGCTGCTCGCGGCGGTCCATGCGCAGGATCGCCAGCCACGAGAAATGGCTGATTACCAGCACTGCGGCGATCAGCAGCGCCATGCGGCCGAACAGGGTGTCGATGCGCAGCTTCATGAGGCGTCCAGGTCGGCCTGCGCGGCTTCATCCGGCACAAAGGTATAGCCGCGCCCGCGCACGGTCTGAATATAGCGGGGCCGCTGCGCATCCTCGTCGAGCAGCCGGCGCAGGCGCCAGATCTGCACGTCGATGCCGCGGTCGCTGACGCCGCTGGCCGCGCCGTACATCAGCTCGACGATGCGCTCGCGCGACAGCACTTCGAGCGGATGCATCAGCAGCAGCTTCAGCAGCGCGAATTCGGTGTCGCTGATCGGCAGCGTCTGCCCCGATCGCACCAGCGTGCGCTGGCGGAAGTCGACCTTGAACGGGCCGAAGGTTGCGCTGTCGCGGTCCTCGGGCGCGGCCGCCGGACGCGCCAGCTTGCGGCGCAGCACCGCGTTGATGCGGGCCAGCAGCTCGCGCGGGGAAAACGGCTTGCCCAGATAATCGTCGGCCCCGATTTCGAGGCCGACGATGCGGTCGATCTCGTCGCTGCGCGCGGTCAGCAGGATCACCGGAATGTCGTCGTTGCGCGCGCGCAGCTTGCGCAGCGCGGTCAGGCCGTCGACCTTGGGCATCATCAGGTCGAGCACGATCAGGGCCGGGCGTTCGCGTTCCAGGCGGGCCTGCAGGCCATCGCCGTCGTGCAGAACCGAAACGGCAAAGCCTTGCTGGGTCAGGTACTCGCGCAGCAGGTCGCGCAAGTCGGGGTCGTCGTCGACGACCAGAATCTGAGTGGGCTGATTGGGTCGCATAGCCGGATGATAATCAGGCACGCCGCCCGCGCCGCCGCAATGTTGTTTCGGCAAGTTACACCGGGCGCGCTGGTAATTATCTGTAATAAAGCCCTTCCTTACCGACATAGGTCTGCCCTCCCTCACGCCGTATCCTTGCCACGTCGCCGCAGGTGGGCCCCGCTCCGCATCCGCGGAAGACCCTGACCGTTGCGGCATACTTCTGCGTCTTTCCATCGACAAGCAAGGCCGCGCACCCCGGTGGGTGCGCTCCAGGACCCGCTCCAGGACCCGCTCCAGGACCCGCTTCAGGACCCAGTTAATGGCCAATCCCGACTCCAATCAGCCCGCCAAACCCAAGACCCACGGCGAGGATCATCCGATCGATGCCTCCACCGAGGCGCCCGCCGGCCGGCCCGTTTCCGACCGGGATCCCGACCCGCACCGCGGCCATCCGCGCGGCCCCGGTCCGCTCCCGCCCGCCGATGGCGCCCCCGCGCGGAGCCGCCGCGGCGTATGGATCGCGGGCCTGCTGGTGCTGCTGCTGGCCGGCGGCGGCTGGTACTGGTACAGCCACCGCGGCGCGTCCGATGCCGGCCAGGCGGGCCAGCCCGGCCCCGGCGGCCGCATCCCCGGCGGACCGGGCGGCCCAGGAGGCCCCGGCCGCGGCATGGGTGGCCCGGCCGCGCCGGTGGTGGTCAGCCCGGTCGTGCAGCGCGACATGGACGTGGTGCTCAATGGCCTGGGCAACGTGACCCCGGTCGCCAACGTCACGGTGCGCGCGCAGGTCTCCGGCCCGCTGCTGCGCGTGCTGTTCAAGGAAGGCCAGATGGTCAAGGCCGGCGACCTGCTGGCCGAGATCGATCCGCGTCCGTTCCAGGCCGCGCTCGACCAGGCGCTGGGCCAGCTGGCGCGCGATCAGGCGCTGCTGCAGAACGCGCGCATCGACCAGCAGCGCTATCGCACGCTGCTGGCGCAGGATTCGATCGCCAAGCAGCAGGTCGACACGCAGGACGCGCTGGTGCGCCAGTACGAAGGCGTGGTCAAGACCGACCAGGCCAATGTCGACAACGCCCGGCTGCAACTGAGCTACACCCGCATCAAGGCGCCGACCTCGGGCCGCATCGGCCTGCGCCAGGTCGACCCGGGCAATATCGTCAGCACCTCGGACGCCAACGGCATCGCGCTGATCACGCAGATCCAGCCAATCGCCGTGCTGTTCTCGATTCCGGAAGACAACCTGCCCAGCGTGCTCAGGCAGCTGAACGCCGGCCAGACGCTGCCGGTGCAGGCCTGGGACCGGCAGGCGCGCAACAAGCTGGCCGACGGCACGCTGCTGACCACCGACAACCAGATCGATACCACCACCGGCACCGTGCGGCTCAAGGCAGTGTTCCGCAACGACGACGGCATGCTGTTCCCGAACCAGTTCGTCAATGTGCGGATGCGCGTCGATACGCTGGCCGGCGCCACCGTGGTGCCGGTCGCCGCCGTTCAACGCGGCCAGCAGGGCACCTTCGTCTATGTGGTCGACCAGGACAACAAGGTCAAGGTGCAGACCGTCGCGCTGGGCCCCAGCGACGGCGAACAGACCGCGGTGCTGCGCGGCGTGCGGCCGGGCCAGCGGGTCGTGGTCGACGGCGCCGATCGCTTGCGCGAAGGCATGACGGTCCAGACCGTCGATCCGGCGGCGCGCGCCGCGGCGGTGGCGCCGGCCAGCGAGCCGCGCGCGCGCGGCCGCCGGATGCGTGCCGCCGGCGCGTCGGGCCCGGAGGCCGCTGGCGCCAGCGCGCCGGCAGAGGCAGCGGCCTCGGCATCGGCGGCGGCAGCCGGGCCCGCTCCGGCCCCGGCCCCGGCCGCGCCGGCGCCACGCCAATGAGCCCGCGCCGCAACGAGGACGCCGCATGAACCCGTCACGTATCTTCATCGAGCGGCCGGTCGCCACCGCGCTGCTGATGCTCGCGATCCTGCTGTCCGGGCTGGTCGCCTACCGGCTGCTGCCGCTGTCGGCGCTGCCCGAGGTCGATTACCCGACCATCCAGGTCACCACGCTGTATCCGGGCGCAAGCCCCGACGTGATGACCTCGGCGGTGACCGCGCCGCTGGAACGCCAGTTCGGCCAGATGCCGGGGCTCAAGCAGATGTCGTCGTCCTCGTCCGGCGGCGCGTCGGTGATCACGCTGCAGTTCGACCTGACGCTGCCGCTGGACGTCGCCGAGCAGGAAGTGCAGGCCGCGATCAATGCCGGCAGCAATCTGCTGCCGGGCGACCTGCCGATGCCGCCGGTCTACAGCAAGGTCAATCCGGCCGACGCGCCGATCCTGACGCTGGCGATGACCTCGGACACGCTGCCGCTGCCCAAGCTGCAGGATCTGGTCGATACCCGCGTCGCGCAGAAGATCTCGCAGATCCAGGGCGTGGGCCTGGTGACCATCAGCGGCGGCCAGCGTCCGGCCGTGCGCATCCAGGCCAATCCGACCGCGCTGGCCGCGCTCGGCATGTCGATCGACGACCTGCGCACCGCGATCGGCGCGGCCAACGTCAACGGCGCCAAGGGCAGCTTCGACGGGCCGGCGCGCGCTTCCACCATCGACGCCAACGACCAGCTGCGCTCGGCAGACGAATACCGCCAGATCATCATCGGCTACCAGAACGGCGCGCCGATCCGCATCACCGATGTGGCGACCATCGTCGATGGCCCGGAGAATTCGCGCCTGGCCGCCTGGGCCAACGGCAAGCCGGCCATCGTCGTCAATATCCAGCGCCAGCCCGGCGCCAACGTGATCGCGGTGGTCGACCGCATCAAGACCATGCTGCCGCAGCTGCAGGCCTCGCTGCCGGCCTCGGTCAAGGCCGAGGTGCTGACCGACCGCACCACCACCATCCGTGCCTCGGTGCGCGACGTCGAGTTCGAGCTGCTGCTGGCGATCGCGCTGGTGGTGATGGTGATCTTCGTCTTCCTGCGCAACGTGCCGGCGACGGTGATCCCGGGCGTGGCGGTGCCGCTGTCGCTGGTCGGCACCTTCGGCGTGATGTACCTGGCCGGCTTTTCGATCAACAACCTGACGCTGATGGCGCTGACCATCGCGACCGGCTTCGTCGTCGACGACGCCATCGTGATGATCGAAAACATCATGCGCTACATCGAGAAGGGCGAATCGCCGATGGCGGCAGCGCTCAAGGGCTCGAAGCAGATCGGCTTCACCATCATCTCGCTGACCTTCTCGCTGGTGGCGGTGCTGATCCCGCTGCTGTTCATGGGCGATGTGGTGGGCCGGCTGTTCCGCGAGTTCGCGGTCACGCTGGCGGTGTCGATCCTGATCTCGGCGGTGGTATCGCTGACGCTGACGCCGATGATGTGCGCGCGCATGCTGCGCCATGTGCCCGAGGACCAGCTGCCGCGCTTTCATCGCGCCACCGGCGCCTTCTTCGATCGCGTGATCGAGCGCTACGGCCACGCGCTGAACTGGGTGCTGGGCCGGCAGCGCGCGACGCTGCTGGTGGCGATCGGCACGCTGGCGCTGACGGTGGTGCTGTATCTGGCGATTCCGAAGGGCTTCTTCCCGGTGCAGGACACCGGCGTGATCCAGGGCGTCACCGAGGCCTCGCAGAGCATCTCGTTCCAGGCGATGGCGCAGAAGCAGCGCGCGGTGTCGGAAGTCGTGCTGAAGGACCCGGCGGTGCAGAGCGTGTCCGCCTTCATCGGCGTCGACGGCACCAACACCACGATGAACGCCGGCCGGATGCTGATCAACCTGAAGCCCAAGGGCGAGCGCGACGACATCGCCACGGTCACCGAGCGGCTGCAGGCGGCGGTGGAAGAGATGGGCGGTGTCTCGCTGTACATGCAGCCGGTGCAGGACCTGACCATCGAGGACCGCGTCTCGCGCACGCAGTACCAGTTCACGGTAGAGGATCCCGATCCCGAGACGCTGGCCACCTGGGTGCCGAAGCTGGTCGAGCGGCTGAAGGAGGAACCCGAATTCCGCGACGTCGCCACCGACCAGCAGAACAACGGCCTGCGGGTCTATGTCGATATCGACCGCGATGCGGCTGCGCGCTTCGGCATCACCACCGCGGTGATCGACAGCGCGCTGTACAGCGCCTATGGCCAGCGGCTGGTGTCGACGATCTTCACGCAGTCGAGCCAGTACCGCGTGGTGCTGGAAGCGATGCCGGAATTCCGCGACAACCCGCAGGCGGTGGCCGAGCTGCGGCTGCCCTCCTCGTCCGGCGGACAGGTGCCGCTGGGCGCGTTCGCCCGCATCAGCGAGCGCACCGGCCCGCTGGTGATCAACCACCAGGGCCAGTTCCCCGCCGCGACGATCTCGTTCAACCTGGCGCAGGGCGCATCGCTCGGCCACGCGGTCGACAAGATCAAGCAGGTCGAGCAGGAGATCGGCTTGCCGATCTCGATGCAGACCACGTTCCAGGGCGCGGCGCTGGCCTTCAGCGCGTCGCTGTCGAACACGCTGTGGCTGATCCTGGCCGCGGTGGTCACGATGTACATCGTGCTCGGCGTGCTGTACGAGAGCACCATCCATCCGGTCACGATCCTGTCGACGCTGCCGTCGGCCGGCGTCGGCGCGCTGCTGGCGCTGCTGCTGGCCGGCCATGACCTGGGCATCATCGCGATCATCGGCATCATCCTGCTGATTGGCATCGTCAAGAAGAACGCGATCATGATGATCGACTTCGCGCTGGAGGCCGAGCGCGAACGCGGCCTGGCGCCGCGCGACGCGATCTTCGAGGCGTGCCTGCTGCGCTTCCGGCCGATCCTGATGACGACGATGGCGGCGCTGCTGGCCGCGCTGCCGATGATGCTCGGCACCGGCATCGGCTCCGAGCTGCGCCGGCCGCTGGGCATCACGATGGTGGGCGGCCTGCTGGTCAGCCAGGTGCTGACGCTGTTCACCACGCCGGTGATCTACCTGGCGTTCGACCGTGTCGCCGGCCGGCTCAAGGGCTGGCGGCGCCGGCGCTTCGGCGATCCGGATGCGGACCTGGATGCGGACCGGGATGGAGGCTTCGGCCCCGGCGGCACGCCGGGCGCTCCCCCGGCCACCGACACCCCGAGGGCGCCATGAACCTGTCGGCCATCTTCATCCACCGGCCGGTCGCGACCGCGCTGCTGACGCTGGGCATCCTGCTGGCGGGGCTGGCCGCGCTGCGGATGCTGCCGGTGTCGCCGCTGCCGCAGGTCGACTATCCGACCATCTCGGTGTCGGCCTCGCTGCCCGGCGCGAGCCCGGAGACGATGGCCGCCACGGTGGCGACGCCGCTGGAGCGCGCGCTCGGCTCGATCGCCGGCGTCAACGAGATCACCTCGAGCAGCTCGCTGGGCTCGACGCGGATCGTGCTGCAGTTCGATCTGTCGCGCGACATCGACGGCGCCGCGCGCGACGTGCAGGCGGCGATCAACGCTTCGCGCGCGACGCTGCCGAGCAGCCTGCCGGGCAATCCGACCTATCGCAAGGTCAACCCGTCGGACGCGCCGATCATGATCATCGCGCTGACCTCGCCGACGATGACGCGCGGCCAGCTGTACGACGCCGCCTCGACCATCCTGGCGCAGAAGCTGTCGCAGATCGAGGGCGTCGGGCAGGTCACGATCGGCGGCGCCTCGCTGCCGGCGGTGCGGGTCTCGCTCAATCCCACCGCGCTGAACAAGTACGGCATCGCGCTGTCCGACGTGCGCAACGCGATCAGCGCGACCAATGCCAACCGGCCGCTGGGCGTGGTCGAGAACGACAGCAAGGCCTGGCAGATCTATGCCAACGACCAGGCGATGAAGGCGGAAGACTATATGCCGCTGATCATCCGTTATGCGACGCCGGGCAGCTATTCGACCACCACCGCCGGCGCGCTGATCGCCAGCACGTCAAGCGCGACCTCGGGCGGCACGGTGCGCACCACCACCGTCAACGGCGTGACCACGACCACGGTGACCGCGGGTGGCACGACGACCACCACGGTCAACAATGCGGCCGGCAGCAACGCGGCCACCAGCGGGCCGAATTCCTTCGCGGTGCCGGTGCGCCTGTCGGACGTCGCCACCGTGACCGACTCGGTGCAGGACGTGCGCAACGCCGGCTCCGCCAACGGCGAACCGTCGGTGCTGCTGGTGCTGAACCGCTCGCCCGGCGCCAACATCATCGAGACGGTCGACCGCGTCAACGAGATGCTGCCGACGCTGCGCCAGATGATCCCGGCCGCGATCTCGATGGACGTGATGATGGACCGCACGCCGACCATCCGCGCGTCGCTGCGCGAGGTCGAGCACACGCTGATCATCTCGGTGGCGCTGGTGATCATGGTGGTGTTCCTGTTCCTGCGCAATGTGCGCGCCACGCTGATTCCCAGCGTCGCGGTGCCGGTGTCGCTGATCGGCACCTTCACCGTGATGTACCTGGCCGGCTTCTCGCTGAACAATCTGTCGCTGATGGCGCTGACGATCGCCACCGGCTTCGTGGTCGACGATGCGATCGTGGTGCTGGAAAACATCTCGCGCCATCTGGAGGCCGGCATGCGGCCGGTGCAGGCGGCGCTGCGCGGCGCGCGCGAGGTCGGCTTCACGGTGATCTCGATGAGCCTGTCGCTGATCGCGGTGTTCATCCCGCTGCTGCTGATGGGCGGCATCATCGGCCGGCTGTTCCAGGAGTTCGCGATCACGCTGTCGGTGGCGATCCTGGTCTCGCTGGTGGTGTCGCTGACCACCACGCCGATGATGTGCGCGCGGCTGCTGCGCTCCCCCGAGCAACAGCGCCCGCCCGGCCGCTGGTATCGCGCCAGCGAGCGCGTGTTCACCTGGATGAACGAGCGCTATGCCCGCACGCTGTCGGTCGCGCTGCGGCACAGCCGGCTGGTCTGGCTGGTGCTGCTGGTGACCATCGGCCTGAACGTCTGGCTCTATGTGATCGTGCCGAAGGGCTTCTTCCCGCAGCAGGATACCGGCCGGCTGATCGGCTTCATCCGCGCGGATCAGGCCACCTCGTTCCAGGCGATGCGGCAGAAGCTCGACAGCTTCATCCGCATCGTGCAGTCCGACCCCGCGGTGGTCAACGTGACGGGCTTTACCGGCGGCTCGCAGCGCAATACCGGGCAGATGTTCGTCACGCTCAAGCCGCTGACCGAGCGGACCGAGACCGCCAACGAGGTGATCGCGCGGCTGCGCGGCAAGCTGGCGAAGGAGCCCGGTGCCAGCCTGTTCCTGGTGCCGGTGCAGGACATCCGCATCGGCGGGCGGCAGAGCAGTTCGCAATATCAGTTCACCCTGCGCTCGGATGACTTGGAGGTGCTGCGCACCTGGGAGCCGAAGGTTCGCAATGCGCTGTCGAACCTGAAGGAGCTCGAGGACATCGACACCGACACCAATGACAAGGGCCTGCAGACCTCGGTGATCGTCGATCGCGACACCGCATCGAAGCTCGGCGTCACGATGCAGCAGGTCGACTCGCTGCTGAACGATGCCTTCGGCCAGCGGCTGGTGTCGACGATCTACCATCCGCTGAATCAGTATCGCGTGGTGATGGAGCTGAGCCAGGAATATCTGCAGGGGCCGACCGCGCTGAAGGACATCTATGTGGTGACCGGCGCGGGCAACCGCGTGCCGCTGTCGGCGTTCGCGCGCGTGGTGCCGACCAATACGCCGCTGGGGGTCAACCATCAGGGCCAGTTCGCGGCGTCGACGATCTCGTTCAACCTCGCCGAAGGGGTGTCGCTGTCGCAGGCGACCGAGCGCATCCAGCACGAGATGGCGCGGATCGGCGCGCCAGAATCGCTGCAGGCCAATTTCGCCGGCACCGCCAGCGCGTTCCAGGAATCGCTGCGCAGCCAGCCGATCCTGATCCTGGCCGCGCTGATCACGATCTACATCGTGCTCGGTGTGCTGTACGAAAGCTATGTGCACCCGCTGACGATCCTGTCGACGCTGCCGTCGGCCGGCGTCGGCGCGCTGCTGGCGCTGCTGGCCTCGGGCACCGAGTTCAGCGTGATCGCGCTGATCGGCGTGATCCTGCTGATCGGCATCGTCAAGAAGAACGCGATCATGATGATCGACTTCGCCATCGATGCCGAACGCAGCGAAGGGCTGACGCCGCGCGAGGCGATCTATCGCGCCTGCCTGCTGCGTTTCCGCCCGATCCTGATGACGACGATGGCGGCGCTGCTCGGCGCGGTGCCGCTGGCGCTCGGCCGCGGCGACGGGGCCGAGCTGCGCGCGCCGCTCGGCATCTCGATCGTCGGCGGCCTGCTGGTCAGCCAGTTGCTGACCCTCTACACCACGCCGGTGGTCTACCTGACGCTGGACCGCTGGCGCCTGAAGTGGCAAGCCTGGCGCAACCGCCGCAACGCACGTCGCAACAGCGGCGGCGGCACGCCGACCGAGCCCACGCCCGCCGGATTCGATTCGTGATGATGACCCAGAAAGCGATGACCCGCCCCTCCTCCCTGCCCCGCTGCGTCGTGATGGCGTGCGCGCTGCTGCTCGGCGCCTGCGCGGTCGGCCCGGACTATCAGCGGCCCGATGCGCCCGTGACACCGACCTTCAAGGAAGCGCCGGCCGAATGGGGCCAATGGAAGCCGGCCGAGCCCGGCGACGCCAGCCAGCGCGGCGACTGGTGGACCGTGTTCGGCGATCCGCAGCTGGACGCGCTGATGGCGCAGGTGAAGATCTCCAACCAGACCATCGCCGCCGCCGAGGCCCAGTACCGGCAGGCCACCGCGATCCTGCGCGCCGCGCGCGCGGGCTACTTCCCGGTGGTCGGCGCCCAGGCCAGCGTGGACCGTTCGCGCAGCGGCAACGGCAATATCAGCAGCGGCCAGACGGCGACGCTGTCGGCCAGCTGGGAGGTCGATCTGTGGGGCCGCGTGCGGCGCCAGGTCGAGAGCAGCGAGGCCAGCGCGCAGGCCAGCGAAGCGGACCTCGCCTCGACGCTGCTGTCGACGCAGGCCACGCTGGCGCAGACCTATTTCCTGCTGCGCGTCGCCGATGCGCAGCAGGCCCTGCTGCAGCGGACGGTCGCCGACTACGAGAAGTCGCTGCAGCTGGTGCGCAACCAGTACCAGGCCGGCATCGCGCAGCGCTCGGACGTGCTGCAGTCCGAGACGCAACTCAAGAGCGCACAGGCACAGCTGATCGACATCCAGATCGAGCGCGCGCAGTACGAGCATGCGATTGCGGTGCTGACCGGGCGACCGCCCGCATCGTTCTCGCTGGCACCGAGCGACTTCACCGAGACGGTGCCGCGCGTGCCGGTCGCGGTGCCGTCGCAACTGCTCGAGCGCCGTCCGGACATCAGCGCGGCCGAGCGCCGCGTGGCTGCGGCCAATGCGCAGATCGGCGTGGCGCAGGCCGCGTATTACCCGACGCTGAGCCTGTCGGCCGCGGGCGGCTTTACCTCCAGCTCGCTGGAGCGCTGGCTGTCGCTGCCGAACCGCATCTGGTCGTTCGGCCCCGAACTGGCGATGACGCTGCTGGATTTCGGCGCGCGCAGCGCGGCCAAGGAACAGGCCATCGCAGTCTACGACCAGACCGTGGCCAACTACCGCCAGACGGTGCTGACGGCGTTCCAGGAAGTCGAGGACAACCTGGCCGCGGCGCGCCTGCTGGAACAGGAAGCGGTGGTACAGAACGAGGCGCTGCGCTCCGCGCGCGAAGCGCTGTCGCTGGTCAACAACCGCTATCGCGCCGGTACCGCGGGACTGCTCGACGTGCTGACGGCGCAGACCGCGGCCTACACTGCCGAACGCACCGCGCTGTCGATCGCCGGCCGGCAGCTGAGCGCGAGCGTGGTGTTGATCAAGGCGTTGGGCGGGGGATGGCAGGGAGCGGGGACGGCGATGGCGAAGGAGGCGGGGGACGGCGCGGCGGTGTCGCGCTGAGGCACGATCGCGCGTCGGCGGGATGCGGGGCGCCCGATGCCCTCCCCCCCGCCCCTCTCCCGCGAGCGGGAGAGGGGAGAAGAACGCCGCATCTACGCGAGTGATCGCCCATTGCAGCGATATCCCCCAACCCCTCTCCCGCTTGCGGGAGAGGGGTTGGGGGAGAGGGCAAGCGGCACCCGCAGACACCCTTGGTTCAACCACCCCCACGCCGCCGCGGCGCCGGCTGCGGCAGCGGCTGGTGGCTGACCCGTTCCTGCAGCCATGCGCCCGCCTTGCCGAGCGGGCGCTGCTTGTGCCAGACCAGTTCCATCGCCACCGGCCAGTCCTGATCGTCGAAGTCCAACTCGGGCGAGACCAGTTGGGCGGCGGCTGGCGAGTTGGCGGCGACATGCCACGGCACGAAGGCCCAGCCCAGTTCGCGCTTGACCAGCTCCACGATGACCCAGTGGCTCTCGACCCACCAGACCTCGGCGGCCACGCGCAGGCGCATCTTCTCTTCGCTGTCGCTGCGCACCGCGACCATCAGCTGACGATGGCGCTTCAGTTCTTCCCAGCCGACCCGCTGCTGCGCCGCCAGCGGATGATCGGGCGCGCAGATGATCTGCATCGGCACCCAACCCAGCCCGCGGAAGGCGAGCGCGGGCGGCAGCACCTCCTGCCGCCACATCAGGCCCAGATCGGCGCCGCCCTCCAGCACCAGCCGGCTGACGTCCTCCATCACCGGGAACAACAGCTCCAGCTCGACCGCGGGAAACCGGTGGGAAAACTCTTCCAACAGCACGCCCAGCGTCTCTTCCGGATACAGCTCGTCGACCGCCAGCACCAGCCGGCTTTCGACGCCCTCGCCCAGGCTCTTGGCGACGCCGCGGAAATGCTCGCAGCGCTCGAGAATCACGCGCGCCTCGACCAGCAGCCGTTCGCCGGCGGGCGTCAGCGCGGGATAGCGTCCGCTGCGGTCGAACAGCGCGTTGTCGAGATCGATTTCGAGATTGGAGACGGCGGTGCTGACCACCGACTGCGCCTTGCCCAGGCGGCGCGCCGCGGCCGAAAACGAACCGGTCTCGGCGGCGGCGACGAAGGCTTGCAGTTGTTCGAGGGACAGGCTCATGGCAATCCGTGAGTGGTCGGCAGAAAAGCCTCATGGTGCCACAGTCAGCGCCACCCATCTGAATAGACGATACTTCCCAACTTGTATCTGGTGCTCTACCCGATAGACTGGGCACCATGTCTTCAGGGAGCAGCACAATGCGCAGTACGCTCGACAGAATTCGTCATACCGTCGGCTTTGAAGTGATCGGCCTGCTGATCTTCGCCCCGCTGGGCAGCCTCGTGTTCGGTTACGCCCTGCACCAGATGGGCGTGATCGCCGCGGTGGCCTCGCTGGTCGCCGCGATCTGGAACTACATCTACAACCTGCTGTTCGACAAGGCCATGGTCCGTCTGACCGGCTCGGTACGCAAATCGCCGCGCGTGCGCGTAGTCCATGCGCTGTTGTTCGAGCTGGGTCTGCTGACGGTATTCCTGCCGGGGGTCGCGTGGTATCTGAAGATCAGCCTGCTCGACGCGCTGCTGATGGACCTCGCGGTGGCCGGCTTCTATGTGGTCTACGCCTTCGTCTACAACTGGGCCTACGACATCGTGTTTCCGGTGCCGCACCGTGTGGTCGCCAATGAAGCCTCGGGACGCGAGCCGGCCTGATCGGCAGCCGGCAACCGCAACAACGCCAGGCTGAAAGACGACGCCCCGGCCATCGGCCGGGGCGTCGTGCTTTGGTGCCAGCGATCGCGCCGCGGCAAAACCTGGTAAAACGCGGCGCCCTCGCGATCCTTACTTCTTCCTGTCGTCGGTCAACACATTGCCGACCACACCGCCCAACGCGGCGCCGCCCAGCGTGGCGCCCGGTCCGCCAATGATGGTCGCCCCGGCGACGCCGCCCACACCCGCACCGATGGCGGTGTTGCGCTGCTTGGGGGTCATGTCGGCGCAGCCCGCGGTGGCGAGCAGCGTGGCCAGCGCGAACGACAGGGTAAGGGTACGCATCGAAAGCTCCTTGTACAGGCGAGAGGTAGCTCGATTGTGCGGGGCGACCGCGCAGCCCCGGCAGACGGTGGCCACCTATGCCACTGTCAGATAAATCCCACACCGCCTCGGTGCGCCGACTGCCGGCCCGGCGCGATGCGACACCTTGTCATGGGTGCGCGTTAGACTTCGGGCGCGCCATTGCGAGCCCACCATGCTGCCGATTCCCGCCCTCCGCCCTTCGCTCTTCCGTCCGTTTGTCGCGGCCATGTTGCTGTTGTGCCTGACGCCGCCGGCATGGGCGGCGCGGCCTCTGGTGACCGATGACGCGCGCATCGTCGATCCGCAGTCGTGCCAGCTCGAATCGTGGCTGCGTTTCAATCGCGACGGCACCGAGCGCTGGGCCATGCCCGGCTGCAACTTCACCGGCAACTTCGAATGGACGCTCGGCGGCTCGGTGCAGCGCTACGGAGACGGCCCGGGCAACGCCATCACCGACCTGCAGTTCCAGGGCAAGACCGTGCTCAAGCCGGTCGAGACCAACGGCTACGGCGTCGCGCTGACGGTCGGCATCACGGAATACCCCAAGGCCCAACCGCGCAGGACCCCGGGCGGCCTCTACCTCAATCTGCCGCTGACGGTGTCGATGCGCGACGACCGGCTGCTGCTGCATGCGAACGTTGGTGCCACCCACGATCGGGCCGAACGGCAGACGCGCATGACCTGGGGCGTGGCCAGCGAAGCGATGATCAGCGAGCGCTGGGCCATGATCGCCGAGAGCTTCGGCGAGAGCGGCGACCGGCCGTGGATCCAGCTCGGCGCGCGGGTCTGGATCGTGCCGCAGCGGGTTCAGGTCGACATGACCTGGGGCACGCAGCTCAACCAGCCGCGCGAGACGCGCTTCGTATCGGTCGGCCTGCGGCTGCTGTCGCCGAGCTGGCGAAAGTGAGCGGCGCTCTGGTGCGCTGAATCCGCGTGCGGGCAAGACAAGTCACCCGTATCGCCCCGATCTTGCATGGTCCGGCGATTTAGTTATACTCCATAACAATTCGTCGCACACAGAGAGCGGGCCGCCCTTCGCGCGCAGGTCCGCCACAGGAGACACCATGCGCATCGCCATCGCAGGCGGGGGCATCGGCGGGCTGACGCTCGCGCTGCTCTGCCATCGTCACGGCATCGACGCCGAAGTCTGGGAAGCCAGCGAATCGCTGAAACCGCTTGGCGTCGGCATCAATCTGCTGCCCCATGCCGTGCGCGAACTGGCCGAGCTCGGCTTGCAGCCGGCGCTCGCGCAGATCGCGATCGAGACCAGTTCGCTGTCCTACTACAACAAGCTCGGCCAACGGATCTGGCACGAGCCGCGCGGACTGGCCGCGGGCTACCCGTATCCGCAGTTCTCGGTGCATCGCGGCGAGCTGCAGATGCTGCTTTACCGTGCCGCGGTCGAAAGGCTCGGCGTCGATCGCGTGCATACCGGCCATGCCTTCGAGACGGTGCACGATACCGGCGCACGCCCCGGCTCGCCGGTGCAGTTCACGCTGCGCCGGCGTGCGGACGGGGCCGAAGTGCAAGCCAGCGCCGATGTGCTGGTCGGCGCCGACGGCATCCATTCGGCGGTCCGGCGGCAGTTCTATCCGAGCGGCGACGCCCCGCGCTTTTCGCGGCGGATGCTGTGGCGGGCCGTCACCGAAGCGCCGCCCTATCTGGACGGACGCTCGATGTTCATGGCCGGCCATCAGGACCAGAAGTTCGTCGCCTATCCGATTTCCGAGCCGCTGCGCCAGCAGGGCCGCTCGCTGATCAACTGGATCGCCGAACTGCGCGTGCCCGACGACGCATCCGACACGCCGCCGCGCAGCGACTGGAACCGGCAGGTCGACAAGTCGGTGTTCCGCGAGGCCTTCGTCGACTGGCGCTGGGACTGGATCGATATTCCGTCGCTGATCGACGGCGCCGCCGCGATCTACGAATTCCCGATGGTCGACAAGGATCCGCTGCCGCGCTGGACCTTCGATCGCGTCACGCTGCTGGGGGACGCCGCGCACCCGATGTACCCGATCGGCTCGAACGGCAGCGCGCAGGCCATTGTCGATGCCCGCCATCTGGTCGATTGCCTCCTTGGCACGCCGGATACCGGCTACGCGTTGCGCGAATACGAAGCCGAACGCCTGCCGCGCACCGCCGGCATCGTGCTGCGCAACCGGCTCAATGGCCCCGAACAGGTGATGCAGCTGGCAGAGCTGCGCGCACCGCAGGGCTTCACCGATATCGAGCAGGTCATTCCGCGCACCGAGCTCGAAGCGATCGCATTGCGCTACAAGCAGCTGGCGGGATTCGATCGGCAGTCCGTGCAGGGCGCCACACCTTGACCGCCTGGAACATCATAAAAAAGGGAGACGATCGATGACACTTCGCCGCATCGCGCTTGCGCGCCTGACCCTGGCGCTGGCCGCCGCCGGCACGATTTCCGGCGCCGCGCTGGCCGACGTCACTGTGGGCGTCAGCATTTCCTCGACCGGGCCGTCGGCCTCGCTGGGCATTCCGCAGAAGCAGTCGCTGGGCTTGCTGCCGCAGCAGATCGCCGGCGAGACCATCCGCTATGTCGTGCTCGACGACGGCTCGGATCCGACCCAGGCCACCAAGGTCGCGCGCCGCTTCGTCAGCGAGGACAAGGTCGACATCATCCTCGGCTCTTCTGCCGTCGCCCCGTCGATCGCGATCGCCGAGGTCGCCGACGAGAGCAAGACCGTGCAGCTGGCGTTCTCGCCGATCGAGCTGAAACCCGGCCGCGGCGAATGGACCTACCGGCTGGCCCAGCCGATCAAGCTGATGGCGGAAGCCGTCGCCGCGACGGCCAAGGCGAATGGCGTCAAGACAGTCGGCTTTATCGGCTTTGCCGATGCCTATGGCGAGACCTGGCTGAAGGAATTCACCACCGCCGCGGCCGCAAGCGGCATTCGCCTCGTCGCCACCGAACGCTACGCGCGCTCGGATACCGCCGTCACCGCGCAAACGCTGAAGCTGATTTCGGCGCGCCCCGACGCGATGCTGATCGCCGGCGCCGGCACCGGTGCCGCGCTGCCCCACACCACGCTGCGCGAGCGCGGCTATCGCGGGCCGATCTATCACACGCATGGTGCGGCAACGAAGGACCTGATCCGCATCGGCGGCAAGGCGGTCGACGGCGCGATCCTGCCGGCCGGTCCCGTGATCGTGGCCGAACAACTCGCCGCGGACAGCGCGCCGAAAAAGCCGGGGCTCGATTACGTCAGCCGCTATGAAAAGCAGTACGGCCCCGAAAGCCGCACACAGTTCGGCGCGCATCCGTACGATGCCGGCCTGGTGCTGCAGCGGATCGTGCCGGTCGCGCTCAAGCGCGCCAAGCCCGGCACGCCGGAATTCCGTGCGGCACTGAAGGCCGCGCTCGAAAGCGAACGGGAGATCGTGGTCTCGCACGGCGTGCTCAACTACACCAGTCAGGACCACTTCGGCTTCGACCAGCGCGGCCGCGTGATGCTGACCATCGACAACGGCAACTGGAAGTTGCTGAAGTGACGATCGATCTCCCCCTGCCGACGCCGAAGCTCGAGCATGTGGCCGACTTCAGCTTTCGCCTGGATCCGGCAATCGCGGTCGGCACCAGCGCCGTGGGCCAGCGGCGTGTGATTCCGATTGTCGATGGCATCGTCGATGGCCCGCTGCTGCGCGGCCGGGTGCTGCCGGGCGGGGCGGATTTTCAACTGGTCCGTCCGGACCTGGGCGACGGCATCACGGTCGCCGAAATCGAAGCACGCTACGTCGTGGAGACCGACGACGGCGCGCGCATCTACATCGTCAACGCCGGGCTGCGCAGCGGCCCCGCCGACGTGCTGGCGCGCCTGTCTGCGGGCGAGACGGTCGATCCGTCGCTGATCTACTTCCGCACCGCGCCCCGCTTCGAAACCCAGGCACCCGGCTATCGCTGGCTGATGCAACACACCTTCGTCGCCACCGGCGCCCGTTTCCCGGACCGGGTGCAGATGCGATACTTTCGCGTCGCCTGAACGGATGGCGGGCGTGCATGCCCGCCATCCCCTGCTCCATGTCCGCTTCGTCGCCCTTGTCCCGATCTTCCCGTTCCCCCCGCAAGACCCGCGATACGCTCGCGCCCGACCCCGCCGCCGAAGTCGGCGGCTTCGATCCGCATCTGCCGGACGTCGACTATGGGGTGCTGGACGGTCTGATCGGCTACGCGATCCGCCGCGCGCAGATCCGGCTCTACGAGGATTTCGTGCGCGCGCTGGCGCCGTGGAACATCACGCCGCCACGCTTTTCGGCGCTGGTGCTGATATCCCGCAATCCGAACCTGAAGCTGACCGATCTGGCCCGGATCATGGGCATCGCCCGTTCGGGCGCCGTGCTGCTGGTCGATGCGCTGGAGGAGATGAAGCTGGTGGCGCGCCGGCCGGCAGAGAACGACCGCCGCGCGTTCAGCCTGGTGTTGACGGCGGCCGGGCGCAAGACCCTGGCGGAAGTAACCGAGGCGGTCTGCGAACATGACGCACGCATGTCGCGGCAGCTGTCGCCGGAACAGCGGAGCACTCTGGTGGAACTGCTCGGCAGGCTGTGTACGGCGCCGCCGTCATGATCCTGGCCAGGCCGGCATCGGTCAGAGGCGCGCCGCTCGACGCGCCGCCGCCTCACTGTCCTGAGCGTCCTAGACAATATTGCAGGGGAAGAACTGGCGCTCTTCCGGCTTCTTCCCGTTCCAGAAGAGACGGCAATACTCCTCTTCGACATCGGCCTCGTTTCGATAGCGGCCCAGGGGACCGATCCGCGAGTTCTCGACCCGCCGAGCGGTCATACAGACGAGATAGTGGATTCGCCCGGAATAGACAGAGAATCCCTTACGGATCCGTTCCAGCGTGACAGGATGACGCGAGACCCCCGGAGTCGGCGGCTCCATGTCGCGATGCCAGGGCATCAGGGGCGTAAAACAACCGATCTGATACCAGTCTTCCAGCTCGATGTCGGGCAGGTGCGAAACCGTTCCCTGTTTGTCCACGGCACGCGGGAAGTGTTTGGCCCAGAATCGGGTATCCGTCAGATCGCGTTGCCACATCGAGATGAAATCGTAGTCCTCGATGTCGATGACGCCGTTCATCAAGCCGATGATGGCCCAATCGTCGAGCATTAGCCAATTCATCAAATGGCACGGAATACCGAGCTTGAAGAGATCGTCGGTACGCCTTTCCGCTTGCGGCTTCTGCAACAGCTTTACCGTCTGCAGGAACTTCGACTTCGACAGCGTTCCGTTGATATAGCCGTTCGCCAAGGCCAGCAGCTTGACGGGCGCCACGTTCTTTTCGATTCCCGCCGGCAGCTTGATGTCGAATTGTTGATGCCGAATTGCCGAGGCGTCATCAGGATAGCCGACCGCCGAAGACGGAAAATCGGGGAGCGTCCAATCGGTCCGCCACGCCCATATCGACACGTCAGGCGGATTGCAATGACAGGATTGCACTACGTTTGCAGAGACGCGCGTCATCATTGGCTCCTGTTAGTGGCCGACTGCTTCGCTGGCCGGATGGGTTTCCCGCCCTAGGACCAGGACATAACTGCGTTCACAAGGGCGCTCGTCGTCAAGCATGATCTTGCCGCTTCTGGTATAGACCCACGACGTCTGGATTCTGTAGGCCGAACGCGCACTGTCGAGCCATGATTCCGCCGTCAGGCCGCGCAAATCATCATCCCGGACCACGGCGTTGATACGCGGCAATTCCATCGTGGCCGTAAATTGGAGAGTGCCGTCTGGCCGACGCGAACAGACATATTTGATGAGGTTGTCCTGGGGCAAGCTTCCCCGGGCGCTGTCGAACAGTTTGGGCTCTCCCCGGCCGAACGAGCCGAAATCCTCCATCGTCAAGGCGACGTACGCGCCGGTCTGAAACGCCTGGTTCATTTGCTGCGTCGCACGAAAAAGCCGCGCATGGTCGCCACCGCACAATGCAAGTAGCGACTGCATGAACCGATACAGCGCTGCGTTGTCGCTGGTTCGCACGATTGCTGCTTTCTCGGATTGTTTTGCGTCGCTCGCTTTGCGCGGGCCGCTCACGCGCGGCAGTTCGGCGTTGTTGACGTCTTTCATCGATAGCAATACGTTGCCCGCCTGCATTTCGCAACGCCCCACATCGACGGCCCACGCCTCCGCCACCGTGAACTGATGCGGCTTGCCCGTCGAGTCCTTGTATTGCGGGAAGACCAGCGTGGCACGCTCGCTCAGGCTTCCTTCCTTCGCGTAGATCGAATGCTGCTTGATTGCATCCAGCTGCGCTTCGGTCAGCGGCGCCTTCACCAGTCTCGCGCGATGAACGCCTTGGTCGTCCGTCACAAAGTACTCCGTACCAAGACTTCCGAGTATGTTGATGCGGTCCTTGGCTACTGACACCATCAAGCCGTATGCGTCCTTCAACGTTTTTTCAACCAGGCGTCGGTATTTCTGCAGGTCCACCGGCCGGCTTGTCATCGGCCGGCGGCTCTGTGCCGCCAGTTCACCGGCGAGGATGCCGTAGCTTGCGTTCCAGCGAATGATTTCATCGGACAGGGTGCCCACACTCGCGTTCGTCTTCTGGCGATCAACGAATGGCTTGACCGCGTCGGCGAGCCTGCCGACGGCGTGATGACACGCCATGAAGTCCGCCCGATGCATCTTGTCCTGCAGTGCCGCCATCGCTTTGGGTGTCAACTTCTCGCCGATCACGAAGCGGAACAAGCCCCGCAAATAGGTCAGCTCCCAATGCGTTCCCGGTGCCGCGGAGCCGGCCCGGTCTGATGTCGCCGCAACGGCGTCCTCCGTCCGGGCGAGCCGTTGAAGGGCGAGTCCGGAATCTGCAATGTCCTTGATCGTCCTTAGCAAGGCCGCTGGACTCGCAGGAGGATGCTGCAGTTGCCCCATCCCGCGCTGCAGCGCCTGGCCGAGCATGGCGATGTCGGGAATGGCGTGATGAACGCCGCCGCATTCCATCAGAAGCCTGCGCTGTGAATCGCTCAACTGATGCGCGATGCGGGTCAGAAATTGGAGCAGGCGGGCTACGGTGGCATCGTCGAGAATCGGCCCTTGCGAAGGCGTCGCGCCTTGCACGACAGCGAGGTGATTCAGAACGGCAATCAGCGTGTTGATCTGCTTCTGGTGATTACCGAATTGGCTATCGCGTAGTCGTGCGAATCCGGTTTCGTCGACAACGAACCGGTCGCAAATGGTCTTCGTCAGGACAGGCAGATTGTTTGCCTGTTCCGCTACGTCCGCGCGCACCGCACCGGCAAACTGCTCAATGGCCCGGTCGATGACGGCATACGCGTGACGCACGACGTCCGGCGTCAACGAGCCTTCTTTTGCATGGGTAACCAGGGCACCATACTGTTCCATTGCCAGGGACACAAGCTCGTCGACCTCGTTTTCGAGGAACGCGACGTTGTCCTTCAGTACGGCGGCGCTTCTTCCACTCGCATCGACCAATCGGGGCTGAAGAATGGCTTCCAGCCTGCCATGCAACGCTGCGAACCTGCTGACGTCTTCGGTCGAGAATGCCGGCGGCAACAGGTGTCTCTTCAGCGTGTCCCACCGCGAATAGGGTGCGATGCTCTCGAAGCGCCGGTCCTCAAAATGGCGCAAAGCCTGGTTGATCGCTGCAAAGCAGGGGACGGCAAAGGCGGCGCGAAGTTTGGCCTTGGACTGTCGAGCGCCTTCCGTATTGGCTTCGATCGACGCGACAACCGATCGCAGCTTCGATAACTCGCGCGCCGCAAACGCGTTGTTCTGGCCGATGCACTGCCGATATCTTGCGTCCGCTGCATCGCCTCGTTCACTCTCGAACCAGGCGTGCAACAGGGCGAGTTCGCGGTCTGGCCGCCGAATCAATACGCCCAGCACGGTATCGTTGTAGGCGTCGAGCGCTTTTTCCGATAGCGCCCGGCTTGCCGCTCCACAGGCGACGGCATTGTCCAGCGCCTCGCGTACGGCCTTGCGCGTCTCCGACGTACCTTTATCCTCGACGATGGCGTTAACCAATGCGCGGAGGGCCGTTTCGTATTCTCCGATATCAATCGGCGAGGTGCTTTGCCTGTTGTCGCCTGCTTCGGCTCGGACCAGTTCGCTCCGGAGCAGGTTGAGGTCGTCGGCCAGGATGGCCGCGGTGCGCTTGATCGTCGCATCGGAAGATCGATAGCGTTCCAACAGACCGGCTTCCATCTCGGTGCGGTACGCTCGGAGCAGATGCAGGCAATCGTGACGCTCATCACTGGACAAGTCGCGCACAAATTGCGATACCACATCGACGCGCGCGCGCTTTTCGAGGGCCGCCCCATGGTCTGCATGCGAAGCCGCGAGCAGGGATTCCAGAAGCCGCGCAGCGGCCTGTTGTCGCTCCTCCGCCGTCTCGGGCCGTTCCTTCGCACGACCTTCCGCCTTGCGCAGATCGATTCGTGCTCGGATCTGATCGCGGCGGCTCGACGCGGCAGTGGCAAAGCCGTTGCACAGCATGCCGAGCCTGGCCGTGAAGCTGTCGCGCGCCTCAGCGACGTTCGCGTCGGTGCGCCGCGGCGACGGGTCGACCGGCTTTCGGCTCCAGCAAGCGAGGTTCAATCCGGACATTGGGTTCCTTTCGGCAGGATGATTGCAGCGTGGCTGCATCGTGCCGGTCGGACACTGGAGAATCTTCTAATATCGAGGCCGCTTCTTTCGTTAACGGGTCCGCTCGTCGCACTACCGCGACATGTCTTCGACGCGGGCGTCGTGTGCTAGCATCCCGCGCATGTCGACCGCCCTGCGTGCATCCCTTTCCGCCGTCCCTGTTCTGATCCTCGGCATCGCGCTGGGACTGGGCGCTCCGATCGAAGCCGACGCAAGAACGCCGGTAAAGCGCGACAAGGTCCAGGCGCGCAAGCCAATCGTCAAGCCCGCCATCGCCGAACACCGGCTCGCGGCTGCCTCTGCCGGACTGCCGGAGGCTGTAACGCGGGCTCTTGCAGCGGCGAACGTTCCCCTGCAAGCCACCAGCTTCTACGTCGTCCGGCAAGGCGCGCCGACGGCCACCGCCAGCTGGAACGCCCAGACCCCGATGAACCCGGCTTCCACGATGAAGCTGATCACGACCTTCGCCGGCCTGCAACTGCTCGGCCCCAGCTACCGCTGGCAGACCTCGCTCTACGCGGACCGCGAGCCGGGCGCCGACGGCGTGGTCGGCAACGTCTATCTGCGGGGGCAAGGCGATCCGAAGCTGGTGCCGGAAGAAATGGCCAGGCTGGTGGCTGCGGCGCGGCGGGCCGGCGTGACGACGATCGCCGGCGACGTGGTGCTGGACCGCAGCTACTTCCAGCAGGGACTGGACAATGGCGGCACCATCGACGGCGAGTCCCATCGCGCCTACAACGTGGCACCCGATGCGTTGCTGTATTCCTTCAAGACTCTCTCTTTCACGCTGACGCCGGATACCGCCACGCAGACGGTCGGGGTCTCGGTCATGCCGCCGCTGGCGCAACTGCGCCTGGACAACCGGCTCGCCCTGACCAATGGCCGCTGCGGCGACTGGCGCGCCGGCGCGACGCCGACGCTGTCGCCGCAGGCGGACGGCACCGTGGTCGCGTCGTTCGACGGCAGCTACTCGGCCGACTGCGGCGAGCAGGTGCTGAACTTTGCCGCGCTCAGTCATGACGACTTCATCGGCGGCGGCTTTATCGCGCAATGGCTGGCGGCCGGCGGCACCTTCGCGAAGCCGCCGGCAATCCGGCGCGGCACCGTGCCGCGGCCGGCGTTCCGGCTGACGCGCCACTACGGCTTGCCGCTGGCCGACATCGTTCGCGACATCAACAAGTACTCCAACAACGTGATGGCGCGCCAGCTGTTCCTGACCATCGGCGCGGAGATCGATCGGCGCGGCCCTGCCAGCACGGCCCGCTCGTCCGCGGTGATCCGCCGCTGGCTGTCGCACCAGGGGCTGGACATGCCGGGGTTGATGCTGGACAACGGCTCGGGATTGTCGCGGCAGGAACGCATCAGCGCCTACGATCTTGCGCGCCTGCTGCAACAGGCGCTGGCCAGCGAGGCGGCGCCGATCTTCGTCGACTCGCTACCGGTACTCGGGGTCGATGGCACGTTGAGAAATCGGCTGACGCGCAGCAGTGCAGCCGGACACGGCTATCTGAAGACCGGCACGCTGGCCGACGTGCGGGCCATCGCCGGCTATGTCGATGCGGCCGATGGCAAGCGCTACGTGGTGGTCAGCGTGATCAATCACCCGAACGCCGCGCAGGCGCAGCAGGCGCATGACGCCCTGCTGGAATGGGTCTATCGAGGAGCGCGGGCCACGGCCGCGGAATAGCGCTGCCGCCGAAATCACGCCCAGGCGCCCGGGCCCCGCACGCTCAGTCCTGGAACGCCGCCGCGGCGCGCTGCAGCCGATCGCGCACGCCGGCCCACTCATGGCCTTCGGGCAGCGGTTCGACGTACAGCCGGGCAAAGCCCTCCTTGTCGAGCCGGCGCAGCAGCCGGTAGAGCTCTCGCGCATAGGCCCTGGCGTCCGCCGGGGCCTGCACCCATACGCAACGCGGATCGCTCGCCGGCGCGGCGGCGACCCAGGCCACGCGGGCATCGCCCGGCAGCGAAGCCAGATCCCGGGCGAGCGCCCGGGCATCGGCCAGATACAGCGGCGTGCGCGGCGCGTAGTGGGCCTTGAGCGTGCCGGAGGCCCGCGGTGCCGCGGCATCCGGCGGCAGCGGCGCGACGCCCAGCACGTCCGCCATCATCGCCGGCGTGATCGCGCCCGGGCGCAGCAGCACCGGGCCGATGCCCTGCTCCAGCCGCGACAGATCGACGATGGTCGACTCGATGCCGACCTCGATGCCATCGCCTTCGAGCACATAGACGCTGTCGCCGAATTCCTCGCGCACATGCTGCGCGGTGGTCGGGCTGACCTGGCCGAACTTGTTGGCCGACGGCGCCGCGATGCCGCCGCGGCCGCGCTTGAAGCGCGACAGCAGCGCCTGCGCGACCGGATGCGAGGGGCAGCGCAAGCCGATGCTGTCCTGCCCGCCCGCGACATCGGCGGGGATATGCGCGGCGCGCTTGAGGATCAGCGTCAGCGGCCCGGGCCAGAAGGCGTCGATCAGGCGCTGCGCGGCCTCGGGTACGTCGTCGGTCCAATGGCCGATGTCGGCACCGTCAACGACATGGACGATGATCGGATGGTTGGACGGCCGCCCCTTGGCCGCGAAGATGCGCGCCACCGCCTCCGGGTTCTCGGCATCGGCGCCGAGGCCATAGACGGTTTCGGTCGGAAACGCGACCAGCTGCCCGGCCTCGAGCAGGCGCGCGGCCTCGTCGAGTTCGGCGGCGGTCGGCATCCGGGAAGGATGGGAAGCGGCGGCCATCGTCATCACACTGTGCAGAAGATCAGGGCGCGATATGCAGGACCTGCAGCGCCGCGTCGAAGGCGCGCTGCGCGTCTTCGGCGCGCTCGCCGATGCAGTTGACGTGGCCCATCTTGCGTCCGGGGCGCGCGTCGCTCTTGCCGTACAGATGCAGCTTGGCGCCGGGCTGGCCGACCACCGCGTCCCACGCCGGCTCGCGCTCGAGCCCGTATTCGTACCAGACGTCGCCCAGCAGGTTCAGCATCTTGCCGGCCGAATGCTGGCGCGTGCTGCCCAGCGGCAGCCGGGCCATCGCCCGCACCTGCTGCTCGAACTGGCTGGTCTCGCACGCATCCATCGTGATATGGCCGGAGTTGTGCGGGCGCGGCGCCATCTCGTTGGCGACCAGGCTGCCGTCCTTGAGCACGAAGAACTCGATGCACAGCACGCCGACATAGCCCATCTCGCCGGCGATGATGGCCGCTGCCGCACGCGCGCGGTCGGCGATCTCGGCCGACACCTGGCGCGACGGCATCACGGTCGAGAACAGGATGCCGTCGCGATGGACGTTCTCGGCCAGCGGCCAGGTCGCGGTCGCGCCATCGGCGCCGCGCGCGGCCAGCACCGAGACCTCATAGGCGAGCGGCAGCATCTGTTCGAGCACGCAAGGCACATGCTGCATCGCGTTCCAAGCGGCGCGCACATCGTCGCGGGTCTTGACGCGGGCCTGGCCCTTGCCGTCGTAGCCCATGCGCGCGGTCTTCAGGATGCCGGGCAGCAATTGCTCGGGCAGCTGCTCGATATCGGCATCGTGCTGGATCACCCAGTGCGGGGCCGGCGACACGCCGGTGCGCTCGGCGCAGGCGGCAAAGAACTTCTTCTCGCCGATGCGGTTCTGCGCGATCGACACGCAGTGGCCGCGCGGCGCGACGAAGGCGCCGAGCTGTTCGAGCCGGTCCAGCGACATCGACGGCACGTTCTCGAATTCGGTCGAGACGGCCTGGCACAGCCGGGCCATCTCGGCCAGCGCCGCTTCGTCGGTATAGGTCGCGCACAGGTGCCTGTCGGCGACCGCGCCGGCCGGGCTGTCCTGGTCGGGATCGAGCACGCAGACCTTGTAGCCCATCGCCTGCGCCGCATGGGTGAACATGCGGCCAAGCTGGCCGCCGCCGAGCATGCCGAGCCAGGCACCGGGCAGGATCGGCGCGTTCGGGCCGCCGACGCCGAATTCGGCGCGCGACTCGGGCGTATGCGCTTCGATCAGATGGGGATGGATATCGGTGGGCATGCTCGTGCGGATTCCAGGGGAACGGTCGCGGCCGCCGGCGACGGCCGCGGTGGTGAATCAGTGAATCAGTGAATCAGTGAAGCGAATCGGCGTGGCCCATCACAGCGGCAACGTCATCGCGCGCGCCGCTTCGGTCTGGCGCGTGCGGAACGCTTCCAGCGCCGCGGCCAGCGCGTCGTCGGTGGCGGCCAGCGTGGCGATCGCATGCAGCGCGGCATTGGCCGCGCCCGCCTCGCCGATGGCGAAGGTGGCGACCGGCACGCCCTTGGGCATCTGCACGATCGACAGCAGCGAATCCTCGCCGCGCAGGTATTTGGACGGCACCGGCACGCCGAACACCGGCACGATGGTCTTGGCGGCGATCATGCCCGGCAGATGCGCGGCACCGCCGGCGCCGGCGATGATCGCGCGCAGTCCGCGCGAGCGCGCCGTCTCGGCGTAGCGGAACATCTCGTCTGCCATCCGATGCGCCGATACCACCTGGGCCTCGAACGGAACGTCGAAATCCTTGAGCATCGCCACAGCGTGCTGCATCACGTCCCAGTCCGAGCTGCTGCCCATCACGACGCCGACCAGCGGCTTGTTTGTCTGGCTCACTTCCAATCCTCGCTTGCGTGGCGTGCCCGCGGCCGCCCGGTTATTGCAGTTCCTGCCCGGTCAGCCGGGTCAGCGCCTCGCGGTACTTGGCCGCGGTCTTCTCGACCACATCGGCCGGCAGGGCTGGCGCCGGCGCGGTCTTGGGCCAGGGCTTGCCGTCGATGCGCACCGCCTCGAGCCAGTCGCGCACGAACTGCTTGTCGAACGATGGCGGATTGGTGCCGACCTGATAGGAATCGGCAGGCCAGAAGCGCGACGAATCGGCGGTCAGCACCTCGTCCATCAGCGTCAGCGTACCGTTCTCGTCCAGGCCGAACTCGAACTTGGTGTCGGCGATGAGGATGCCGCGCGTGGCGGCGTAGTCGGCCGCCTCCTGATACAGACGGATCGAGATGTCGCGCATCTGCGCGGCCAGCTCCTTGCCGATGCGCGCCTCGACTTCGGCGAAGCTGATGTTCTCGTCGTGCTCGCCCATCTCGGCCTTGGCGGCCGGCGTGAAGATCGGCTCGGGCAGCTTCTGCGCGTTCTGCAGACCGGCCGGCAGTTCGATGCCGCAAACCTTGCCCGTCGCCTGGTAGTCCTTCCAGCCGCTGCCGGCCAGATAGCCGCGCACCACCGCCTCGACCAGGATCGGCTTCAGACGCTTGACCACCACCGCGCGGCCGCGGACCTGCTCGACTTCGTCCGGCTGCACCACGGTCTCGGCGGCGATGCCGGTCTCGTGGTTCGGCACGATGTGAGCCAGCTTCTTGAACCAGAAATTGGCCATCTGGTTCAGCACGCGGCCCTTGCCCGGGATCGGCTCGCCGAGGATCACGTCGAACGCCGACAGGCGGTCGGTGGTCACGATCAGCAGCTTGTCGTCGCCGACGGCATAGTTGTCGCGCACCTTGCCATGGCCGAGCAGCGGCAGCGAGCGGATGGAGGACTGATAGAGAGCGTCAGACATAGAAATAGGTCGGCGAGCGGGAGAGAGGGAAAAACAATGAGGGGCTTCGTGCGGTGGCGAAGCCCCATCGGTCAATTCATGGCCATGGCGTCAGCCGGGGGCCGGTCCTCATGCGCTCGGCGCTGAAGACCGGCGGCAACGCCTTACTGCACCACCTGCGACAGCTTGCCCGACTTGTACTGCTCGGCGATTTCCTTCAGCGCGATCGGCTTGATCTTGCCGGCCTGGCCTTCGCAGCCGAACGCGACATAGCGCGCCTTGCAGACCTGCTTGGCGGCTTCGCGGGCCGGCTTCAGGTATTCGCGCGGGTCGAACTTGCTGGGGTTCTCGACGAAGAAGCGGCGGATCGCGCCGGTCATGGCCAGACGGATATCGGTGTCGATATTGATCTTGCGCACGCCGTACTTGATCGCTTCCTGGATTTCCTCGACCGGCACGCCGTAGGTTTCCTTCATGTCGCCGCCGAACTTGCGGATTTCTTCCAGCAGTTCCTGCGGGACCGACGACGAGCCGTGCATCACCAGGTGGGTGTTCGGGATGCGGGCGTGGATTTCCTTGATGCGGCTGATCGCCAGGATGTCGCCGGTCGGCTTGCGGGTGAATTTGTACGCGCCGTGCGAGGTGCCGATGGCGATCGCCAGGGCGTCCAGCTGGGTCGCCTTGACGAAGTCCGCGGCCTGCTCCGGGTCGGTCAGCAGCATCGAGTGGTCGAGCTTGCCTTCGGCGCCGATGCCGTCTTCCTCGCCCGCCTCACCGGTTTCCAGCGAGCCCAGGCAGCCCAGTTCGCCCTCGACGGTCACGCCGACCGCGTGGGCCATCTGCACGACCTTGCGGGTCACCTCGACGTTGTACTCGTACTCGGCCGGGGTCTTGCCGTCTTCGCGCAGCGAGCCGTCCATCATCACCGACGAGAAGCCCAGGTCGATCGCGCCCTGGCAGATCGCCGGCGATTGGCCGTGGTCCTGGTGCATCACGACCGGGATATGCGGATAGGCCTCGACCGCTGCCTCGATCAGGTGGCGCAGGAAGTGTTCGCCGGCGTATTTGCGGGCGCCGGCGGAAGCCTGCATGATCACCGGCGCATTCACTTCGTCGGCCGCCTGCATGATGGCCTGGACCTGCTCCAGGTTGTTGACGTTGAATGCCGGCAGACCGTAGCCGTTCTCGGCGGCGTGGTCGAGCAACTGGCGCATCGAAACGAGTGGCATGTCAGACTCCTAAGAAAAGAATGGGGTTCTCGGTATTGGAATGTTCTTCGGGCTGCCGGGCAGTCGCCACGGTCCGCCGCTATCGTGGCAAGTTTCCGTGGGCCGCGGCACCGGGCTGTGTTTCCCAGCGCACCGTGGCCGCCGTCATGGTTCGCATCATCGGCATCGCCTCCCGCTTCATGGTCAGCCTCATGGCCAGTGTCGCAGCCCCCGTCACAGGCCGACCCGGACGATCTTCAGCGTATTGGTGCCGCCCGGCTGCCCCATCGGCTCGCCGATCGTCAGCACGATGAAATCGCCGCGCTGCACCACGCCCTTGGCCAGCAGCAGCTCCTCCGCCTGTTCCAGCGCGGTATCGCGGTCGCTGCTCGATTCCAGCGGCAGTGCCACCACGTTGCGGTACAGCTGCATCTTGCGCTGCGAGGCCAGGTTCGGCGTCATCGCGTAGATCGGCACATGGATGCGGTGACGGCTCATCCACAAGGCGGTCGCGCCCGAATCGGTCAGCGCGGCAATGGCCTTCACTTGCAGATGATAGGCGGTGAACAGCGCGCCCATCGCGATCGACTGGTCGATGCGGGTGAAGGTCTGGTTCAGAAAGTCGGTGTCGAGCTGGACCACCTCGGATTTCTCGGCCTCGACGCAGACCGCGGCCATCGCCTCGACGGTCTCGACCGGATAGCGGCCGGCGGCGGTCTCGGCCGACAGCATCACGGCATCGGTGCCGTCCAGCACGGCGTTGGCCACGTCGGACACCTCGGCGCGCGTCGGCACCGGATTGACGATCATGCTTTCCATCATCTGCGTGGCGGTGATGGTCAGCTTGTTGGCTTCGCGCGCGAGCCGGATCATCCGTTTCTGCAGCGCGGGCACCGCGGCGTTGCCCACTTCGACGGCCAGATCGCCGCGCGCCACCATGATGCCGTCCGACGCCGCCAGGATTTCCTCGAGCACGCCCGGGCGGATCGCCTCGGCCCGCTCGATCTTGGCGATCATCCGCGCCTTGTGGCCGAACTGCTGGCCCGCCACCGCGGCAAGCTGGCGCGCCATTTCCATGTCGGTGGCGTTCTTCGGGAAACTGACCGCGATATAGTCGGCGCCCAGCGCCATCGCGGTCTTGATGTCTTCCATGTCCTTGGCCGTCAGCGCCGGCGCGGACAGGCCGCCGCCCTGGCGGTTGATGCCCTTGTTGTTGGACAGGTCGCCGCCGACCTTGACGGTGGTGAAGATCTCGTTGCCGATGACGCGGTCGACCACCAGCACGATCAGCCCGTCGTTGAGCAGCAGCAGATCGCCCGGACCGACATCGCGCGGCAGGTCGCGGTAATCGAGGCCGGCGCGCTCCTGGTTGCCGAGCTGGCAGTTGGCGTCGAGCACGAACGGGTCGCCGGCCTTCAGCGTGATCTTGCCGTTCTCGAACTTGCCGACGCGGATCTTCGGCCCCTGCAGGTCGGCCATGATCGCGACCTCGCGGCCGCAGGCCTGGGCAGCCTCGCGCACCAGGCGCGCGCGCTCGAGGTGGTCCTCGGCGGTGCCGTGCGAGAAATTGAGCCGCACCACGTCGACCCCGGCCGCAATCATGCGGGTCAGCATCTCGAGCGTGCTGGAGGCGGGGCCGATGGTGGCGACGATCTTGGTCGAACGGGTCATCTGGTTTCCTTGTCCTTGGCTTGGCGCAGCCGATTGCCGGCGTGCGCCGCTGCGGCGGCCGGCGAACGGCAAGCCGCAAACGGCGGGCGGTTCCGGCCCTCAGCCGGCGGCGCGCTGCTCCAGGACTTCGAAGGCCGGCAGCTTCTTGCCCTCGAGGAATTCGAGGAAGGCGCCGCCGCCGGTCGAGATATAGCCGACGCGGTCGGCGATGCCGTACTTGGCGATCGCGGCCAGCGTGTCGCCGCCGCCGGCGATCGAGAAGGCCTTCGATTCGGCGATCGCTTCGGCCAGCACCTTGGTGCCGTTGCCGAACTGGTCGAATTCGAACACGCCGACCGGGCCGTTCCAGACGATGGTGCCGGCCGCCTTCAGCTGCTCGGCCAGCATCGCCGCGGTGCGCGGACCGATGTCGAGAATCATGTCGTCGTCGGCCACGTCCTTGACGTCCTTGACGGTGGCCGCGGCGTTGGCGCTGAACTCCTTGGCGCAAACCACGTCGACGGGGATCGGCACCGAGGCGCCGCGGGCGGCCATCATGTCGATGATCGCCTTGGCCTCGCCCGCCAGATCCGGCTCGGCCAGCGACTTGCCGATCTTCAGGCCGGCGGCCAGCATGAACGTATTGGCGATGCCGCCGCCCACCACCAGGTTGTCGACCTTGTCGGCCAGCGACTTCAGGATGGTCAGCTTGGTCGAGACCTTGGAGCCGGCGACGATGGCCACCAGCGGCCGCGCCGGCTGGCCCAGCGCCTTGCCCAGCGCGTCGATCTCGGCGGCCAGCAGCGGGCCGGCACAGGCGATCGGCGCGTACCTGGCGATGCCGTGGGTGGTGGCCTCGGCGCGGTGCGCGGTGCCGAACGCGTCGTTGACGTAGATGTCGCACAGCCGGGCCATCTTCTGCGCCAGCTCGTCGCTGTTCTTCTTCTCGCCCTTGTTGACGCGGCAGTTCTCGAGCAGCACCACCTGGCCGGGCGCGACTTCGACGCCGTCGACCCAGTTCTGCACCAGCTTGACGTCCTTGCCCAGCAGTTCGGACAGGCGCTTGCCGATCGGCGCCAGCGAATCGGCCGGCTTGAATTCGCCCTCGGTCGGACGGCCCAGATGGGAGGTCACCATCACGGCGGCGCCGGCGGCCAGGCACGCCTGAATGGCGGGCACGGAGGCCCGGACGCGGGTGTCCTCGGTGATATTGCCCGCGTCATCCTGCGGCACGTTGAGGTCGGCGCGGATGAACACACGCTTGCCGGACAGTTTGCCTTGGGAAATCAGGTCGGATAGACGCAGGACAGAGGTCATGGCTCTTGCGGGAAAGATCGGAAAAACCGGCATTTTACCTGAACGGGGGGCCCCTTTTGCGCAATTGCAACGGGGTTGCGACGCCCAGAGCACAAAGCCGGGTGGAACGATGATCACATCCTGCTGACTACCCCGCCTCAAACCCGTACCATAGCTGCTCGGCCACCGCAGACGCCCCCGGCGCTGCCCTCGAGAAGCCGTCCGATCCCAATCAAGAAGAAAGAAGAAACAAGAAGGTCGAAGTCGACCGGGCCGTCACAAGAGACAAGAGCCCGGCGGCGCATTGCTTTGTCGTCGGAACCAGGGGAAGTCAATGAACCAACGGGAAGTCCATGGCGCGGACCATGGGCGGCGCCAGCCATGGCACGCGCCGCCCGGCCGCTGCCCCGCCATCGGTTCGAGCGGAGGCGGCAATGAACGATAGCGACATCCACGACACCATCCGCGGGCTCTACGAGGGCATCGTCGATCCCCAGGCGTGGCAGCGCAGCCTGCAGAATCTGCGTCGCGCCAGCGGCAGCGCCCAGATGGGGATGGTCGTGCTCGACAAGCGCAACGACCGCATGTCGGTAACCGAGCTCGCCAACCCGGTCGAAGGGCTGGCCCAGGCCTATCAGCAAACGTTTCAGGCGCTGGACCCCGGCCGCTCGTTCGCGCCGCGGTTGCCGCTCGGCAGCTGGTACATCGATGCGCGCGAGCTCGGTGTGGACGCCATTGCCCGGCACCCGTTCTATCGCGACTTCTTGCAACGCTACGGCATGCGCTCGGTAATGGCCTGCCTGGTCGATCGCCAGCCCTACTACGAGGTCTATTTCTCGCTGCAGCGGCCGCTGGATGGGCCGCTGTTCGCGCCGGAGGACGCGCGGGCCCTGGACTGGGCGATCCCGCACATCCGGCAGGCGATGGCCCTGCGCGAGCGCACCAGCGCGCTGACCGCGCTGCAGCGCCTGTCGATGCAGCTGCTGGACCAGCTGGCGTTCGGCGTCATCGTGTTCTCGGCCGATGCCCGCGTGCTGCTGCACAACAGCGAGGGGGAGGCCTGGGTGCGCCGGCTGCTGCCGAATCCGGCGGCGCCGCGCACGGCCACAGCCACAGGCGCAGGCGACGAATGGACGCTGTCGCGGCCGTTCGCCGCGATGGTGCGCGCCGCCTGCGACGCGAGCGCGCCGGTGGCGGCCCAGGCGGCGACGGCGCAATCGCGCCGGGGGGCGCGCGCCCAGGTCATCGTGCTGCCGCTGCCGCCATCGCATGCGATGGGCCAGGCCTGGCAGCAGCCGGCCGCGCTGGTCGCCATTCACGATACGCGCAGCGGCTCGCCGCTGCTGCTGCCGCAGGTGTTGCGCGATCTCTATGGACTGACGCCGGCGGAAACGCGGCTCGCCACGCTGCTGACCACCGGCATCGGCCTGCCCGAGGCGTGCGAGCAGCTGCAGATCGGCCGCGAGACCAGCCGGACCCAGCTGAAGGCGGTCTTCATCAAGACCGGCACCAACAGCCAGGCCCAGCTGTCGCACCTGCTGACGCAGCTGAGCGCCACGCTGAAGGCGCCGTCGGCGGCGCCGCACGGCGACGATGCCTGAATCGGCGAGGCTTCGCTTTCAGGCCAGCAGCCGCAGTGCGGTATAGACGGCCATGCCGACCGCGATCATGCCGAGCATCTTGCGCGTGGCCAGATAGAACAGCCCTGCGGCGATGCCGGCGATCAGCTTGTAGTTTTCCAGGCCGATGGTGAAATGGCCCTGCCAGGTCATCAGGTCCGGCAGGATGATGGCCGCCAGCGCGGCGGCGGGCGCGTAGCGCAGCGCCCGCTGCAGGCGGTCGGGCAGGCTGACGTGTTCGCCCGCCATCAGGAACAGCGCGCGCGTGACGATCGTCACCACGGCCATGCCGACCAGCGCGATCCAGATCTCCCAATGGCTCATGCCCGATCCTCCGCCGACGACGCGGCATGGCCGGGTTGACCGCCTGCCTTGTTATTGGCCTTTTCGTCGACCTGGTTGGCCACCGTCTCACGCGGCCGGCGACGTTCGATGCCGCGCAGCGTGGCGCGGGCCGCCAGCTGGTCGCTGGCCATGCCGGCCGCGATCGCGCCCACCACCGCGACCACCAGCCCCAGCCGGTAAGGCAGATCGAAAAAGAACAGCGCCAGCACGGCCGACACCGCGACCGCCATCAGCGTCGAGCGCGAATTGATGGTCGACACCATCACCGGGATCAGCGCCAGCGTGCCGGCCAGCGCCAGTCCCCAGCTGTCGGGGAACAGGCTGGCCAGCAGGATGCCGGCCAGCGACGAGACCTGCCACATCACGAAGTTGATCAGCGCCATGCCCCAGAAGTAGCCTTCCTTGCCGGCCTCGTACCCCGGCGCCTGGTAGCGCTGCATGAAGAAGACGAAATGCAGGTCGCCGTTGAACGACCCCAGCAGGGTCCGCCGCCACAGCGGCAGATAGCTGAAATGCGGCTGCAGCGCGGCGCTGAAGATCACGAAGCGCAGATTGACCACGGCGGCGGTCAGCCAGATCGTCCACAGCGGCATGCCGGCGGCGAACAGCGGCAGCACCGCCAGCTGGGCCGAGCCGGCATAGACCAGCAGGCTCATGCCGATCGCCTCGGGCACCGTCATCACGGACTTGCTCATCGCCACGCCGGTCACCAGCCCCCACGAAAACGTGGCCGGCAGCGAGGGCGCGAAACGGCGCGCGCCGGCCAGGAAGCCGCTGCGCTCGGCAGGTGGAAAGCGGGTCCAGAAACGGTGCAGGACGCCTTGCGTGGCACGATGCCAAAGGCGCAGCCAGGCCGGTGGCCGAGGGGAAGTCATGGAGCGGACGCGGTGAGGATTCCGGCCGATCGCGCGACGGCGATCACTGCGCCGCGCCGGCATCGCCGGATACCCCGCCGCGGGCGCGGCGGGCAAGGCGCCATTATAGGGCCTGACGCGGTTTGGGTAAGTGGCTGCTTAAATCCCGGAGCGCACGGCGAATGCGCCCCTGGGCAGGTTATTCGGCGCTCGCAACCTGCAGCGCGCCGCGCATAGCCTCGGCGTCTTTCGCCGGCGGCACACCGAACATGCGCCGGTATTCCCGCGTGAACTGCGGCACGCTTTCGTAGCCGACGGCGAAGGCTGCGCTGCTGGCGGTGGCGCCGTCGGCCAGCATCAGACGGCGCGCCTCGAGCAGCCGCAGCTGCTTCTGGAATTGCAGCGGCGACAGCGACGTGACGGCGCGAAAGTGCTGGTAGAACGAAGACGCGCTCATGCCGGCCGCCGCGGCGAGCCGCTCCATCGGCAGAGGGTTCATGAACTCCTCGCGCAGCACCGCCACGGCGCGCGCCACGCGTCGCGCATTGCCTTCGGGCCATCCCAGTTCGCGGATGGCGGCGCCATGCCGACCGGCCAGCAGCCAGTAATGCAGCTCCCTGACGCGCTGCGCGTGCAGCACCGGGACCGCTTCGGGCCGTTCCAGCAATCGGATCAGCCGCAGCGCCGCATCGGCGACCTCGGCGTCGGTCGGCTCGTACCGCACCGCCACGCCGTCGGGCGCCGGCAGCGACTGCATCTGCATGGCCAGATCGGCGATCACGGCCGGCTCGAGATCCAGCACCAGCGACAGGTACGGCGCCTCGGGGCTGGCGCGGGTGACCTGGCTGACCGTCGGCACGTCGGCGGTAATCAGCATCGAGTCGCCCGCCTCGAACGTGAAGGTCTGCGCGCCCATGGTGACCCGCTTGCTGCCTTGCAGGACCAGGCAGACCAGCGGCCGCGCGATGGCATGGACCAGTCCGCTCGGCGAAGTCGCCCGGATCGTGGTCAGGCCGGGCACGGGCGTTTGGGCAAGGCCGTCGGGATCCGCGCAGGTATCCGTGTACCGGCGGACGGCTTCAAGCAGGTCAGCGTTCATGCACGCAGCATAGCGTTCGTCTGGCGCCAACGCGAACCGGCTCGGAGATTCAGGCAAGAAACCGGGAGAAATTGACTAAGACTATCGCGATTTCAACTCCAATAATTCGGATTACCGACAACCGAATCAAGGAGTTTGACCATGAGCAAGATCGCCATCGTCACCGGTGCCAGCCGCGGACTGGGCCGGGCCACTGCCATCGCCATCGCCCGCAACGGCGGAGACGTCGTCGTGACCTACCAGCGCCGTGCCGACGAGGCCAACGCCGTCGTCGCCGAGATCGAGGCCCTGGGCCGCAAGGGCTGTGCGCTGCAGCTCGACACCGGCGATACCGGCGGCTTTGCGCGGTTTGCGCAAGCCCTGCGCGCCGCCCTGCGGCAGACCTGGCAGCGCGACACGTTCGACCATCTGGTCAACAACGCCGGCCACGGCGACTATGCGTTGATCGGCGACACCACCGAAGCGCAGTTCGACGCCCTGGTGAACGTGCATTTCAAGGGGGTCTTTTTCCTGACTCAGGCGCTGCTGCCGCTGATGGCCGACGGCGGGCGCATCGTCAACCTGTCCAGCGGGCTGACTCGCGTTTCGTTCCCCGGCTATGCGGCGTACGCCGCGGTCAAGGGCGCCGTGGAAGTGCTCACGCGGTATATGGCAAAGGAACTGGGGGCACGCGGCATCGCGGTCAATACCGTGGCGCCGGGCGCGATCGAAACCGACTTCGGCGGCGGCGCGGTCCGCGACAATCCCGAGATCAACAAGCTGTTCGCCGAAATGACCGCGCTGGGCCGCGCCGGCGTGCCAGACGATATCGGCCCGATGATCGCCGGCCTGCTGTCCGAGAGCCATCGCTGGGTCAACGCCCAGCGGATCGAGGTGTCGGGAGGCCAGGGAATCTGAGGCGGGCAGCCTTTGGCATCATGCGCGCTCGCCGGCCATTCCTTGCGCAAGCAGGCGAAAACCCGGCGTGCGCGCTGCGGCGGCATCAAACGTTGCGACCCAATCGCACGCTGCGGCGTGACACGTTCGTTCGATCAAGCAATCTGCAAAGTCGGCCGTGGATGTCCCATACGATTGCAGCGCCTTGCGGACCGTGTCGGCCGATTCGACTACGAGTTCGCGGGATTCCAACAAGCCTTGAACGATGTCGGCAATCCCGCTTCGCTTGACCCCGAAACGCCGCGTCATCACCCACACGAGCTCGACGAGCGCGACCATGGACACGTAGCCGCGCCGCTCCGGGCTGAGGCCCTCCAGCAAGGCACTGGCGATGGGAGACTGCAGTGGATCGTCCTGCGCGAAGTACCGGACCAGGACGTTGGTATCAATTCCGATCACCGGCCGACGCTCCCTGTTCCGCGATTGCCGCGTTCATGTCGTCGACCGAAACGGGTTTGTCCGGTTTGGGCACGACGCCCTTCAGCCGCTTGACCGACTGATGGGCGGGAATTACCTCGTAGTTGCCTGTGGTTTCGTTCATTACAAACTCCACGCGATCGCCAGCGGACAAACCCAACCTGTCCCGAACCTCAGCAGGAAGGGTGACTTGCCCCCTCGAAGTCATCGTGACCGATGTCATCTGCTTACCTCCTGTCGATCCGTTACCAACATTGGCATTGAACGCCAGTGGACCGCGGGCAGCAAGCGGGCGATTGTGGAGCCGGAATTGCCGTCCGGGCTTTCAGAAAAAACGGGGCTCCTCAGGAAACTGGCCCCGGCACAGGCGCCGCGGCCCGAAGTCCTAATCATCAATCGATCGACGCGCCCACCGTCTTGACGACGTTCGCCCACTTCTGGCGGTCGGCCTTCACCGTGGCGCGGAACTGATCGACCGTTTCGATGCGCGGCGTGTTGCCGGCTTCGACCAGCTTCTGGCGCACCGCCGGGGTTTCCAGCGCGACTCGCACCGCGTCGTTGACCTTGCGGGCGATCTGCGGGTCCAGGCCCTTGGGACCGAAGAAGCCGAACCAGATCGTGCTGTTGTAGTTCGGCACGCCGCTCTCGGCGATGGTCGGCACATCGGGGATCACCGGCACGCGCTTGGCGGTGGTCACGCCGAGCAGCCGCACCTTGCCGGCGCGGTATTGCGGCAGCACGCTCTGGACCTGGTTGAAGATGCAGCAGACCTCGCCCTTGAGCACGGCCTGCAGCGCGTCCGGGCCGCCCTTGTACGGCACGTGGACCATGTCGAGGCCGGCGCGCGCGTTGAATTCGGCGAAGGCCAGATGGGTGCCGGTGCCGTTGCCGGTCGAGGCGAAGTTGTACTTGCCGGGGTTGGCCTTGACCTTCTCGATGAATTCCTTGACCGACTTGACGTCGAGCACGGCCGGGTTGACGGTCAGCACGTTCGAGACCTCGACCAGCGGCGCGATCGGCGTGAAGTCGGCTTCGGCGTCGAACGGCAGGTTCTTGTACAGCGCCGGGTTGATGCCGTGCGTGGCGGCGGTGCCCAGCAGCAGCGTATAGCCGTCCGGCCTGGCGTGGGCGACCACTTCGGAGGCGACGTTGCCGCCGGCGCCCGGCCGGTAGTCGTAGAGGATGGTGGTCTTCAGCGACTTCTGCAGCGAGTCCTGCAGCGTGCGGCCGACCATGTCGACGCCCGAGCCGGCGGTAAAGCCCATCAGGATCGTGATCGGCTTGTTGTCGGGCCAGTTGTTCGGGCCCTGCGCGTGCGCGGACGGTGCCAGCGACAGGCAGGCGAGGCTGCCGAGGGTGGCCAGAGTGGCGGCGAGGCGGCGGGTCACGAGGCGGCGGGTCGAGGTGCGTGTCATGGCGGCGAAATCGGAAAACCAGGAATCGAAAGGCGGAACAAGGCTCGAACAAAGCCCGAACAAAGCCGAATAACGGCTCGGCCGGCGCGGCCCGCTGCCTGGCGTGCGCGGCGGGATCGGTTTGCAAAGCAAGTACGATACCAACGAACCGCCACTTTCCAAACGATTGAGTTCGCTTGAGCGTATGCCATGCCGATATAAGCGCGCCCGGCCAGGGGACGAATCGCCCCAATCGTCGGTCCGGCGCCGTCCCGGCGCCACCTCGCCGCGTTGGCACGGGGTGTGCCGGGGCTTACAATGTCGCCTTTGCACCTTTTTGACGTTTTGCGGGAGACGAACATGTCGATGGCCGATCGTGACGGAAAGATCTGGATGGATGGCAAGTTGATCGATTGGCGCGACGCCAAGATCCACGTGCTGACCCATACCCTGCACTACGGCATGGGCGTGTTCGAGGGCGTGCGCGCCTACAAGACGCCCGCCGGCACCGCAATCTTCCGGCTCAAGGAGCACACCCGCCGCCTGTTCAACTCGGCCAAGATCTTCCAGATGGAGATCCCGTTCGACCAGGCGACCCTGGAAGCGGCGCAGCGCGAGGTGGTCAAGGCCAATCAGCTCGAATCCTGCTATATCCGTCCGCTGGTCTGGATCGGCTCGGAAAAGCTCGGCGTCTCCGCGCGGGGCAACACCATCCACGTGGCGATTGCCGCCTGGCCCTGGGGCGCCTATCTGGGCGAGGAAGGCATGGAGCGCGGCATCCGCGTCAAGACGTCGTCGTTCACCCGCCATCACGTCAACGTGTCGCTGGTGCGCGCCAAGGCCAGCGGCTATTACATCAACTCGATCCTGGCCAACCAGGAGGCGACCAGCCTGGGCTACGACGAGGCGCTGCTGCTCGATACCGAGGGCTATGTCAGCGAAGGCTCCGGCGAAAACGTCTTCGTGGTCCGCAACGGCGTGATCTACACCCCGGATCTGGCCTCCTGCCTGGACGGCATCACGCGCGACGCGACGCTGACGATTGCGCGCGACCTGGGCATCGAAGTCCGCGAGAAGCGCATCACCCGCGACGAGGTCTATTGCGCCGACGAAGCATTCTTCACCGGCACCGCGGCCGAAGTCACGCCGATCCGCGAACTCGACGACCGCGTGATCGGCGAAGGCCGCCGCGGCCCGATCACCAAGCAGATCCAGGACGCCTTCTTCGCCGCCGTCGGCGGCACCAACGAGAAATACCAGCACTGGCTGACCCTGGTCTGATGCCGGCGGCCCGGCCGCCATCAGCGCCGGGCCTGCCGCCGCACCACCAGCCAGAACTCCCCTTCTGACAAGACTGACCCCGCAACACCATGACGCAAACCGCAAACGTCGTCGAAATCGGCGCCGAAGACCTTCCGCTGCACTGCCCCACGCCCAATACGCCGACCTGGAATTACCATCCGCGCGTGTTCCTCGACGTGGCGGACACCGGCATGGCCAAGTGCCCGTACTGCGGCACCGTCTACCAGCTCAAGCCGGGCACCGTGCTGAAGGGCCACCACTGATCGCCCGCTCGACCGTTCCCGGGCGCGGCCACCCAGGCGTGGCCGCGCATGCGCCGAAACCAGCGCCAACCCGATTGCCGGCCCGGACTGCGGTACCGGCCGGGTCCGCTTCGCACTCCGGCGCCGAACGCCCCGTTTCGCTCTCGCCGCTCTGCCGCCTGCGCCGTCCTCGGGGCGGCACGGCGGCGCCTTGCCTATGAACAAAGCCCTCGTCATCGCGCCCAACTGGATCGGCGACGCCCTGATGGCGCAGCCGCTGTTCGCGCTGCTCAAGCAACGCCATCCGCGCCTGACCATCGATGCGCTCGCGCCGAAATGGGTCGCGCCCGTGCTGGCGCGCATGCCGGAGATCGCCCGCGTGTTTCCGAGCGACCTGGCGCACGGCAAGCTGCAGCTGTCCGCCCGGCTGATGTTTGCCCAGCAGTTGAAGAACGAAGGCTACGACGTCGCGTACGTACTGCCGAACTCGCTGAAATCCGCGCTGATCCCGTGGCTGGCCGGCATTCCGCTGCGGGTCGGCTATCGCGGCGAGGCGCGCTTCGGGCTGCTCAACATCCGCCACGCCAATCCGCCGAAGGACAAGCGTCCGCCGATGGTCGAGCACTATGCGCGGCTGGCGCTCAAACCCGGCGCACGGCTGCCCGAGGCCCTGCCCGAGCCGCGGCTGCGCGTCGATCCGGCTCGTGTGGTCAAGACCGCGGAGCGCTTCGACATCGCGCCGCAGACCCGGCTGATCGCCTTCTGCCCCGGCGCGGAATACGGTCCGGCCAAGCGCTGGCCCGCGGCGCATTTTGCCGAGCTGGCGCAGATGCTGCGCCGCTCGTATCCGTACGCGCAGATCGTGACGCTTGGCTCGGCCAAGGACGGCGAGATCGCCGCCGAGATCTGCGCCGGCGCGCCGTTCGTGCGCAATCTGTGCGGCCAGACCTCGCTGGACGACGCGGTCGACCTGCTGGCGCTGGCCGAGGCGGCAGTCTGCAACGACTCCGGGCTGATGCATGTGACCGCCGCGCTGAACCGGCCGCAGGTCGCGGTGTTCGGCTCCAGCGATCCTCGCCATACGCCCCCGCTGTCACAGGCAGCGAGTATCATGTGGCTCCAGCTCGAGTGCAGCCCCTGTTTCCAGCGCGAATGCCCGCTCGGCCATCTGCGCTGCCTGCGGGAGATCGAGCCGGAAATGGTGTTCGTGGAGCTGCGCAAGCTGCTGCACCGGCCCTGATTGAATAGCTGAATAGCTGAGCAGCCAAGTAGCTGAACAGTCTGCGCCGACCCGGCGCCGCCCGGTGCGCCCGGCGCGCCGTTGATTGACCCGCGATGGCCGTCCCCGCAGAGACCGACCGACACCGGCACCTGGGACGGCTTCGATTCATGGCCCGGCCTGCCGGCGGGGCCCACCGACCGATCCCGCCATGCCTCGCTTCGCCCGCCTGTTCGATTCCGCCGAAGACATCCTGGAAGCCTTTCGCGAGGCATTGAAGCTGCGCGATGCGGAAGGCGCGCTGAAGCTGTGGCTGGACGAGGATTCGATTACCTGCGTGATGCCCGACGGCCAGCGGCTGATCGGCCACGATCATTTGCGCCAGGCCTTTCTGCAACTGCTGGACCGCCAGCCGGTGCTGATCGACGTGCTGGAAAGCAGCAGCCACGCGACGCTGGGCGTATCGATCTTCGACGTGACCGAGGCGCTGCGCTTTGCGGCCGACCGCGTCGAGGCCGACCTGTACGTGCACACCACCTACGTGCTGATGCAGAACCACGAAGGCTGGCGCCTCGCGCATATCCATTGCAGCCCGGCCAACGCCGCGCAGGTTGCGATCTCGACCGCAACGGCCAAGCAGGCGCTGCACTGAACGGACTGCCACCGATCGGGAAAGCGCCCGGCATCGAACCGCCCGCCGACATGTCCCGCCCCGCCGATCCGATCCGACATCCCCTGTCGTCGCCGGACGATCCGCACGGTTTCGACGCACACGCGCGCATGCCATGGTGGCTGCGCGACGGCCATAGCCAGACCATCATCCCGGCCCGGCTGACACGCCGGACGCGCGTGCGCTTCCGCCGCGAGCGCTGGGACACGCCCGACGGCGACTTCATCGATCTGGACTGGACCACGCATCCGGTCGCGCCCGGCGCTCCGCTGCTGGTGCTGTTCCACGGGCTGGAGGGCAACTCGGCCAGCCACTACGCGCAGTCGATGATGGCCGCGCTGCGCGAGCGCGGCTGGCAAGGCGTGATTCCGCATTTCCGCGGCTGCTCCGGCGAGCTGAATCTGGCGCCGCGCTTCTACCATTCCGGCGACTACGTCGAGATCGACTGGGTGCTGCGGCGCCTGCACGAGCGCCATGCGGCCGACGGCCGGCGGCTGTACGCGCTGGGCATCTCGCTCGGCGGCAATGCGCTGCTGCGCTATCTGGGCGAGGCGCAGTCGAGCGCCGGCTTCCTGGCCGGCGCGGCGTCGGTGTCCGCCCCGCTCGATCTGGCCGGCGGCGGCGCGGCGCTGTCGCGCGGCTTCAATCGCGTCTATACGCAGATGTTCCTGCAGACGCTCAAGCGCAAGTCGCTGCAGAAGCTGGCCCAGTATCCGGGGCTGTTCGACCGCGATGCACTGCTGGCGAGCCGCGACCTCTATGCCTTCGACAACGTGGTCACCGCCCCGCTGCACGGCTTTCGCGATACCGACGACTATTGGGCGCGCGCCGCCAGCAAACCGGTGCTGCGCCATATCGCCGTGCCCACGCTGGTACTGAACGCGCGCAACGATCCGTTCCTGCCGGCGCACTATCTGCCGGGCGCGCGCGAGGTCAGCGGCCAGGTGCTGCTGGACCAGCCGGAACATGGCGGCCACGTCGGCTTTCTGGCGCCGCCGCGCGACTGGCGGCGCCATCTGCCGCTGTCGTCGCTGCTGCCGGGCGGCGGCCATGCCGACTGGCTGCCGGCGCGCGTGCTGCGATTCTTCGATAGCCTGGCCTGACAGGTTCTACGCTGAAAGCGGCATGCCGCGGTGGCAAGGAGTTCAACAGGAGAGACGAGCATGGACGAGATCGTCAAGCAGGCGATGGCCCGCTGGCCCAATGTCCCCTACTGCTATGGCTGGCTAGCGCTGGACCGGCGCGGGCAATGGCGCCTGCGCAACGAATACGCGCAGCAGCATGGCCTGTCCGGCGACCCGCTGCGGCATCCCGCACTGGTCGGCTTTATCGAACGCAACTATCTGCGCGACGAGCATGGCGCCTGGTTCTTCCAGAACGGGCCGCAGCGCGTGTTCGTCGAGCTCGCCTATGCGCCCTGGGTCGTGCGGCTGCATCAGCGGCAGTTCCACACCACCTCGCAGCGCGCCTTCGTGCCGCGCTCGTGCCATGCCGACGAGCACGGCAATGTGTTGCTGGCCGGCGAGATCGACGGCGAGGACGGTATCCACGTCGCGCTGCTGCACGACCACGATCTCGACGCGTTCAGCGGCAGTTGCGACTGGCACGGCGAGGCCTGCGGCACGGACCTTGGCGTCTTCCACTTCGACGGCCGCGATCTGCCGATCGAACCGATCGCCGAGGCCGAGGTGCCGCGGCGCTTCGGCTTCGTGCGGCGGCCGCAGCCCCAGCAGGCATCGCAGCAGCAGGCCCCGGAACCGCCGCCGTCCCGCTGACGCGCGTGCGCGAGCGCGAGCGCGGGTGCGCGACCGCGCCGGCCACGCCAGCTGCGGCGCCTCAGTTGGGCATGCCCTTGTTGTCCTGCCGTTCTTCCCGATACTGGCGCTCGAGCTGATGCAGCCGCGCATCGACCTCGGACAGCGTATAGAAGTCGCCATCGCCGGCCTTGCGGGCGATCTGCAGTTGTTCGATGGCGGCCTGATAGGCGCCATCGCGCGCGTATTTCTCGGCCAGCGCCTGATGCTGCTGCACCCGCTTGCCCTGCGCCGCGTAGGCGCGCGCCAACAGTTCCCACCACTCGGCGCGGGCGCCTTCCTCGCGGGTGCGGGAACGCAGGAACGTCACCAGTTCGTCCGAGCGGCCCGCGCCCAGCAGCGTTTCGGCATACGACAGCGCAACCGCGTGCGACAACGGAAAGGTCTTCATCGACGCCAGAGCCTGACGGACGGCGTCCGGCACGCGGCCCTGCGCGCGCGCCAGTTCGATCGCCATCACGTCCAGCATCGGGCTGCCCGACGACGCGCCCGGAATATTGCCGTACAGCCGGCGCGCCTCGGCCAGCGCCTGTTCGGCCTGGACCAGCCGGCCCAGCCGCTGCTCGGCGAAGGCGATGCCATAGTAAAGCGCCGGCACTCGCATCGGCGGCGCGCTCGACAGTTGCGCCTGCAGCGCCGCGCGCGCGTTGTGGATGTCGGTGGGATTGGCTTCCTGCAGGATGCGAGCGCGCGCCCGCGCGAATTCGTATTCCGGGGTACTCGGCACCTTGCGCACCGGAATATGGCTGGCGCGGTCCTGCATGTCGGCGATCCGTTCCGAGGTCAGCGGGTGGGTCCGTACATAGGACGGTACCGAGCTCTCCGAGATGCCGGTGACGCGCTGCAGCCGGCGGAAAAAGTCCGGCATGCCCTGCGGATCGAAGCCCGCCGCCGACAGGATCTGGAAGCCGACCCGGTCGGCCTCGCGCTCGGCGCCGCGCGAGAACGACAGCTGGTTGGCCAGCGCCGCGCCCTGTCCGCCCATCGCCAGCGCGGCGGCGGCGTCAGGGCTGCGGGTCGCCGCCAGCCCGGCGAGCACCATCGAGGCCAGCGCGATCCACATCGACTGGTCCTGGCTGGTGATGCCGCGCGCGATATGCCGCTGTGTGACGTGGCCGATCTCGTGGCCGAGCACCGACGCCAGTTCCGACTCGGTCTCCGACTGCACCAGCAGGCCGGTATGCACGCCGATATAGCCGCCGGGCAGCGCGAACGCGTTGATCGTGCGATCGCGCACGGCGAACAGCTCGAAGCCCGTGGCAAAGGTGCCGCCGCCGGTCGTGCCCGCAAGATTTTGTCGGCGCGCGGCCTGGATCAGCTTGTAGCCCAGCGCGTTCAGATAGTCGGCCAGCAGCGCATCGGTGACGTACTGCGGATCGCGGCGGATATCGCGCATGATGCGGTCGCCCAGCCGCTTCTCCATATCCGGCGACAGCGCCGCGGTCGACGGGTCGCCCATGTCCGGCAGCTGGATGCCGTTGCTCTCGACCACGGGGTTGCCGCTGCGCAGGCCGAAGTCGGACTTCTGCCCGGCCTTCACGCTGCGGTTCAGATTGTCGTAGACCTGATCGCTGGCGTCGCCGGGCAAACCGAGCAGCGGCGGCGCCATCGTCGGCACGGCGGTACCGGCCGGCGCCGATGCGGCCTGGGGCCAGGCCGGGGTGGCGAGCGCAAGCATCAGCAGCGCAGCCAGCGGGCGGCGCAGTACGGCAAGCCGGGACACCCGATGCGGCGCTGCGGGCGTCCGGCGCGAGCCGCTGGCAGCGCGGCGATCGGCGAGCGCAACAGGCTGGGCAACGGGCTGGGCAACGGGCCGGACGACGGGGCGGGAAATCAGCATGTTGCTATGATAGCGGCCTGGCGCGACCGTTCCGCGCCCGGCCCGCCGCTGACCGCGGGCCCGGGCAGCGCCAACTTCCCTGTCCGGCTTTTCCGATTTCCCTCGATCCCCTCCACACTCCGACGCCTACCCTGCGACGCCAACCATGAGCAAGCTCACTCACTTCGATACCGCCGGCCAGGCCCATATGGTGGATGTCGGCGGCAAGGACGCCACCCACCGCGTGGCGATCGCCACCGGCACCATCACGATGGCGCCGGAGACCTTCGCGCTGGTGCGCGACGGCACCGCGAAGAAGGGCGACGTGCTCGGCATCGCCCGCATCGCCGGAATCATGGCCACCAAGCGCACCGCCGACCTGATTCCGCTATGCCATCCGCTGGCGCTGACCAAGGTCGCGCTCGACTTCGCGCTGGACGAGGCGGCCAGTACGGTGCGCTGCACCGTTCGCGCCGAGACGCGGGGCCAGACCGGCGTCGAGATGGAAGCGCTGACCGGCGTGCAGGTCGCGCTGCTGACGATCTACGACATGTGCAAGGCCGCCGACCGCGGCATGGTGATGGGCGATATCCGCCTGCTGGAGAAGCACGGCGGCAAATCGGGGGATTGGGTGGCGCAGTAGGTCCCGGCAGGCCGGCGGGCTCAGGCCGTCCGCTGCGTTAGTGGTACAGGCCGGCGGCGGCGTGGCGCCCGCCCGAGGGCAGATTGGCCGCGGCGAGCAGCGCGTCGGCCAGCAGGTCCTGCCCTTCGGGGCTCAGATGGATGTCATCGAGGTAGGCAACGTTGCGTGCGCGGCGCTCGGCGTCGCGCATGCTGACGATCGGCACCTCGTATTCCTCGCACAGCCGGGAGAAGGCCTGCAGGCCGGCAGGGAGGCCGGCGCCGTCCAGTTCGTCGCGCTCGTAGTGCTGCACCAGCCGGACCTGCACACCGGCGCGCTTTGCCATCACGATCAGTTCGGCCAGATCCCGCAGCGAGGCGGCGCGGTCGGCGTCGGTCGATTCCCGCGGCGGTCCCGACGATTGGTCCAGTCCCAGGTAGGCGGGCAGATAGCGGGTGGCGCCCTCCACCAGCGCCGACAGCGGCGGCTCCGACGGATGGGTGTCCGGCCGCAGCGGCGCGAACGTCGGCACATCGCCATAGTCGGCACCATTGACGACGATGATCGCGGTGTCGGCGTCGAGGAAGCCGAAGCGCCGTGCATAGGCCAGCCAGTTGCCCGGGCCCCAGCTGAACGCCGCCACATTGCCCACCGTCGCCGCCTGCCCGTCCTTGCCCAGCCGTGCCCGCAACTGCTCGGTGGCCAGTCGCCCCTGATCGACCTGCGCGCCGCCGTTGACGACGGAATCGCCGAACACCAGCACGCGCCGCTCGCCGGGGGCGCGCTTCTTCGGCTCGAAGTCTTCCGAGCGCATGCCGAAGCGGTTGACCACATAGCGGTGGCCGAAGCGCTTGACGCGCTGGTTGGGCTTGAGCAGATACTCGATTTCCGGGTCGGTCTGATAGAGCGGCGGATCGCCCAGCCCGAGGCCGGCGCGCGCCAGCACCTCGGTGGTAATGATGGCGATCAGCCCGAGGACAGCCGCCGTCAGGATCCTTCGCTTGCCAGTCCGCATTCGTCTCTCCCGTGTGACACAGGCACCGGGCGAGTCTATGGGCCGGAACTGGCGTGACAAATCGTGCCGACGGATGAAATGCCGCAGACGCGCGCTTCCCCGGAAACGTTAACACTCGCGGCTTGCCGCAGCGCGGCAATCCGCCTTCCGGCTACCGCCCTACCGTGGTATCGGCCTACCGTGGTATCGGCCTACCGTGTAGAGGCCGCCGTGCTACCGGTCTGACGAGGCGCGTCCGTGTCGGCGCGGCGCCGCTGGATCCACTCGCAGAATTCGTTCGGCCGCCTGGCAGCGTCGACGCCGTCGCAATAGCCGGCGACCCGGGCGAACTGCGCCGCTTCGTCGCCGCGATAGTAGTACCGCAGCCGCTCGAGCCATTCGCGGCCCTGTTCGGGCTCCCCATTCAGCGCCAGCAGCCAGGCCCCGCGCGCGATCATCGTGGGGGTGGGCAACAGGTGGATGGCGACGATATGCGGCGGCAGCCAGGCATCGGCGCCGTCGGCGGTCAGCGGAGCCAGTTCGGCGCGGTGCGCCTCAGCGTGCTGGCCGAACCACAGCTTCGGTGCCGGCAATGTGTCGACCCGCGCCGGGCTCGCGTACTCGCGCGCCTCGACGCGGCGGTAGTCGTGCCACATCGTCGCGAGGACCATGGCCGCCGCCAGTCCCACCACCGCCGTCCCGGCCGTGGCTAGCCAGCGCGGCATCCGGTCGACCGTCAGCGCCGCCGGCTCGAGCCACCCCAGCAGGAAACAGAACGGCAACAGGAAATACAGATAGTGCAGCGGATATTCGAGCATCGAATGCGCGCACAGCATGGCCAGCCAGGTCAGCGCCGCCGCGGTACGCGCGCGCTCCGCCGTATCGGCACGCCACAGCCGCGTCCGCACCACGCGCCACAGCCAGGCGGCCAGAAACAGCGCGACACCGGCGGTGCCCACGATCCCGGTCTTGGCCAGCAGGTCCAGCACGGCGTTATGGGCGTGCAGCGACATCTCGACGATGACGCCAAGCCGCGCCATCTGTTCGAACTGCGCCCAGCCGAACTCGCCCCAGCCGACGCCGAACCAGGGATGCGCGACGAACATCGCCCACGCATGCGCCCACAGCGCGCCGCGCGCGGAGATCTGGTCGCCGGCCTGCAATTGCGCCATGGTGTCGAACAGCGACCAGCCGAAGGTCTGCCCCGCGGCCTTGATGGCGGGCTGCAGCAACATCAGCATGGCTACCAGCGCCGCCGCGGCGAAGATCAGCCCGGCTGGAGCGCGCAGGGTCCAGCGTTCGACTGCCGCGAGCTGCTGCGCGGAGCGCGCGAGCCATGCGGCCACCAGCGCGTAGCAGGCGGCCAGACCGACGTGCAGCACGCCGGTGCGCGAGCCCGACAGCACGACGCCGCTTTCGATCAGCGCCACCGCGACGATCCAGGGCAGCGCGCGCAGCTTGCCGCGCGAGGCCAGCCAGACCGACGCCGCCAGCGCCAGCCCATGCACCGTCGCCTGGTGGTTGGGCTGGTTCAGATTTCCCCATAGCCGGCGATTGGCGTCGTAGAAATAGTCGGACACGAGCCCGAAGCTGTCGCCCTCGAGCCGGAACAATTGCACCCATTGCGCGAGCGTGCCGAACAGCCCGGCGGCCACCCAGGCGGTGGCAAACGCGGTCAGCACCGCGTCGGCGTCGAGCGCCCGACGATAGCGGTGGCCGGCCCAGATCGCACCGGTGCCGAGCAGCAACGCGGCCAGCGTCAGGCTGCGGCTGCCGGTCACGTCGGGCTGGCCTGCCAGCGTGGCGCCTGCGCCCAGGGCGATCAGCCACAGGCAGAACGCCGCCACCAGCGGCACGCCGCTGCCGGCCGCGCGCAGCCGGGCCGAGCACAGCACCAGCACGACGAAAGCCAGCGCCGACGCCCACTCGCCGTAGAAGGTGGCCAGCGGCAACGTATGTTTCGAGACCAGCGGCGGCAATGCGACGGCCATGGCCAACAACGGGCACGCCGCTTCCAGCGCAACGTTCCTGCGCAAATTCACATTCGATTCCCAACGAAGGCGAAGCGCCAAAGGGCGTGTCGCCGAGATGATCCCTGCGCAGTCCGGCACGGCGGGCGACGCCGGCTACGACACCGGCCCCGATACCGGACTACGTCCTCGCCTGCGATGTATCGGCCGGCGACTGGCTGTTCCTGAGCACGTACTGCCTGGCCACCGCATTGTCGATCGTGGTGGCGATCTCCCAGCTGACCGAGGTCGCGTTGACCGATGGCCGCAGCGTGATCTCCTTGCCGTCGACGCCGGCGCCGAGCCCGCTGGCGGCCAGCGTCAGCGTGATGACGCCCGGACCGGTGACGCTGGCCTGGGCAATCTCGCGGTTCGGCGCGAACGGCGGAATCGCGGCGGCGGCATGGTCGTCGTTGCACTCGTTGAGCACGCCGCCCGCTTCCTGCGCGCACAGGCTGACTGCCATCTTCAACGGCGCGGCCGCCGTCAATACGCTCGACAGCCTGGCCCGAATTGTATCGTCCCGATATTGCGGTACCGCGATGGCGGCGAGGATGCCGATGATGGCGACCACCACCATCAGCTCGATCAGCGTGAAACCACGATGGGCGCAATGGGCGCAATGGGCGCAATGGCCCCGCGGCGGCCGTGCAGCAACTGACATGGAGCGGCTCCCGAACGATGCGAAGGCCGACAGTATCGAGCCGGCAGAACCCGCTTCGCCGTCCCTTCACAAAATTTGGCATCGAAGCGTGGTTCGTGACCGGGCAGGCGCGCATGAAAAAGCCCGGCAACGCTGCGGGCGTGCCGGGCTTGGTCTGCATGGCCGCGTCCGTCCGAGGGACGGCGGCCGGACGGGACGTCAGGCGGTCTGCGCGCTGCGCTTCTGCATCAGCTTGCCGATCACGACCACCAGGATCGCGCCGACCGCACCGAACACCAGGTGGGCATGCGGCACGTGGACTTCGAACCAGGCGGCGTCGACCGGATCGCTGACCAGCATCTCGCCGGCCAGATAGCCGAGCAGCGCAGCACCGGCGACGATGATCACCGGGAAGCGTTCCATCACCTTCAGCAGCAGCGTGCTGCCGAACACGATCAGCGGAATCGACAGGCCCAGGCCGACGATCAGCAGCAGGAACTGGCTGCCCTCCGGGCCCTTCTGCGCGGCGGCGGCCACCGCCACCACGTTGTCCAGCGACATCACCAGGTCGGCGATCAGAATGGTGCGGATCGCGGCCCAGATATTGTCCTTGGCATCATGGCCTTCCTCGCCATCGCCGCCGGTCAGCAGCTGCACGCCGATATAGACCAGCAGGATCGCGCCGACGATCTTCAGGTAAGGCAGGCTCAGCAGCTTGACGGCGGCGACGGTCAGCACCACGCGCATGATGATCGCGGCGGCGCTGCCCCAGAAGATCGCACGCTTCTGCTGCGCGGGCGGCAGGTTGCGCGAGGCCAGCGCGATCACGACGGCGTTGTCGCCGGACAGCACGATATTGGTCAGGATGATGGATCCCAGTGCGATCCAGAACGTGGTGGATGACAGCAATTCCACTGCGTGGCTCCTCGAAGTCGATATTGGAATTGGAATGAGGGGGTGTCAGGGGCGCCAAGGTCTATCGGCAGTGCAGCGCCCCGAGGGCTCGTCCGCAGCGTGACTGCGGCGTTTCGGATGTCTGACGCCCAAGACATGAAGATGTACCGCAGCAACCTTTCGATTTGATTTCAGCAAATCTGCCAATACATCAGAGAATGATCTATTGGGCGCTCCCGTGGCGCCAAAACGACAATGCCCTCGCGCGAAGCGAGGGCATTGCAGGGGCGCCGCGGCGGAGCGCGGCGCCGGCCGACAGACCGGCAGCGCCGGCGTCGAACCGTATTACAGGATCGACTTCAGCAGACGGCCCATTTCCGACGGGTTCTTGGTGACCTTGATACCGCAGGACTCCATGATCTCCAGCTTGGCCTGCGCCGTGTCGGCACCGCCCGAGATCAGCGCGCCGGCGTGGCCCATGCGCTTGCCCGGAGGCGCGGTCACGCCCGCGATGAAGCCGACCACCGGCTTCTTCATGTTGTCCTTGATCCAGTAGGCGGCATTGGCCTCGTCCGGACCGCCGATCTCGCCGATCATCACGACGGCATCCGTGTCCGGATCGTCGTTGAACATCTTCATCACGTCGATGTGCTTCAGACCGTTGATCGGGTCGCCACCGATGCCGACGGCCGACGACTGGCCCAGGCCCAGCGCGGTCAGCTGGCCCACGGCTTCATAGGTCAGCGTGCCCGAGCGCGACACCACGCCGATGCGGCCCTTCTTGTGGATGTGGCCCGGCATGATGCCGATCTTGATTTCGTCCGGCGTGATCAGGCCCGGGCAGTTCGGTCCGAGCAGCAGCGTCTTCTTGTTTTCGCGGCGCATGCGGTCCTTGACTTCCATCATGTCGCGCACGGGGATGCCTTCGGTGATGCAGACCACCAGATCCAGGTCGGCGTCCACCGCTTCCCAGATCGCGGCAGCGGCGCCTGCGGGCGGGACGTAGATCACCGACACGGTGGCGCCGGTCTGTTCCTTCGCTTCCTTGACGCTGGCGTAGATGGGAATGCCCTCGAAGTCCTCGCCGGCCTTCTTCGGGTTCACGCCGGCAACGAACGCGTTCTTGCCGTTGGCATAGTCGCGGCAGCCACGGGTGTGGAACTGGCCGGTCTTGCCGGTAATACCTTGGGTGATGACCTTGGTGTCTTTGTTGATCAGAATCGACATGCTGTAATCCTTTGCTTGGCTGTCGCGGCGGGCGCACGGCGCCCCACCGCTCGCTTTCGGTTTCGCGTCTGGCTTACTTGCCCGCGGCCGCGGCCACCACCTTCTGGGCCGCTTCTTCCATGGTGTCGGCGGAGATGATCGGCAGGCCCGACTCGGCCAGCATCTTCTTGCCGAGGTCTTCGTTGGTGCCCTTCATGCGGACCACCAGCGGCACGCCCAGCTGCACGGCCTTCGAGGCCGAGATCACGCCTTCGGCGATCACGTCGCAGCGCATGATGCCGCCGAAGATGTTGACCAGGATGGCCTGCACGTTCGGGTTCTTCAGCATCAGCTTGAAGGCCTCGGTCACCTTCTCGGTGGTGGCGCCGCCGCCCACGTCGAGGAAGTTGGCCGGCTCGCCGCCGAACAGCTTGATGGTGTCCATGGTGGCCATCGCCAGGCCGGCGCCGTTGACCAGGCAGCCGATATTGCCGTCGAGCGAGATGTAGGCGAGGTCGAACTTCGAGGCTTCGATTTCAGCCGGATCTTCTTCGTCCAGGTCGCGGTAGGCGACGATTTCCGGGTGGCGGAACAGCGCGTTCGAATCGAAGTTGAACTTGGCGTCGAGCGCGATCACCTTGCCGTCGCCGGTCAGGATCATCGGGTTGATTTCGGCCAGCGAGGCGTCGGTGTCCCAGAACGCCTTGTACAGGCCCTGCAGCGCCTGGCGGGCTTGCGACAGGCTGGCGTCGGGCACGCCGATCTTGCGGGCGATGTCGTCGGCGTCCTTGTCGGTCAGGCCGATCGACGGCTCGATGATCAGCGTATGGATCTTCTCGGGGGTCTGGGCGGCGACTTCCTCGATATCCATGCCGCCTTCGCTCGAGGCCATCAGCGCGACCTTCTGCGACACGCGGTCCACGACCAGGCTGACGTACAGTTCCTTCTTGATGTCCGCGCCTTCTTCGATCAGCAGGCGGTTGACCTTCTTGCCTTCCGGACCGGTCTGGTGCGTGACCAGCTGCATGCCGAGGATGTTGCTGGCGTAGGTCTTGACCTCGTCCAGGCTCTTGGCCACCTTGACGCCGCCACCCTTGCCGCGACCGCCGGCGTGAATCTGCGCCTTGACGACCCACACCGGGCCGCCGAGCTGTTCGGCCGCCTTCAGCGCTTCTTCGACCGAGAATGCGGGGATACCGCGCGGAACCGGCACATTGTATTTGCGCAGGATTTCCTTGCCTTGGTACTCATGGATATTCATGCGTGTTTCCTTTCGGGTAGGCGTAAATGGGTAGAAAAGCCGGGTAGTAAAGCGTGGTGATAAAGCGGGAGAGATCGAGATCTCGGCGATCCCGGGACCTCACCCGGAGGTTCCGGTGGACCTGCGCGAGGCGACGCCGTCGTCGTCGGGGATCGCCTGCGGTGACTGCGGCGTCGAGGCCGGGGGCGCATCGGCCCTGGCTCTCGGTTTCGGCTGGTGTCCGTACCAGCGCGGATAAAACTGGCGAACCACTTCCCCTTCGAAGTGCAGCGCATGGCAGCCATGCAGCTGATAGGGGGGTTCGGGATTGCTGTCGTCGCTGGCGCCGTCGCGAATCTTGAAGACGTCGCCAGCAAAGGCCTGGATTGCCGTCGTCGGCAGGATTCCGGCCAGTTCGGTCAGATGGGTGCAGCCGGCCACGCCGCCCAGGCGCTCGCGCACGGCCTTGCGGAACCCCTTCATCAGGTTCAGGCCGATCAGCTTGCGGTAGGCGGGGCCGATGGTGTCGCAGTGGTCCGGATACGGAACCCAGTCGGAACAGGCTTCGGCGTCGACCACGTTCATGCGCAGGTCGATGGTCACGCGCAGCCACAGGTCGTGCAGCGGCTGGCCAACCGGCCGAACGCCGCCGCCGGCGAGCGGAATGTCGCGGGGCTTGGTGTCGGTGAGCCGGGCCTCGATGTCCCACAGGCCGTCTTCGCGGAGATACGCCTCGGCCGTGATGGCGCGACGATGACGCAGAGCGCGATTGACGGGGGCGGAAAGCGGCATGGCACCAGGCTGTGACAAGGGAAGGCGCGGCGGAACCGGCGCCTGAAGACGATTTGCTGCGGGCGCACGAATTCGCGCCGCGCTTGCGGAAAACTCGTGGAGTTTAACATGCCGAACCGCATTGGCCGGGAATACCCGGATGCGTGCAGTGTTGAGCCGGATTGTCGGCGCGGCTCGTCGGTCCGCCGCGGCGCCTGCATCACAACTCACGCGCCGACCGATTTCGCCAGGCGTTCACTCGGCCTCCTCGCCGGGCGGCAGATCGGCGTCGCGGATCACGCGGCTGATCGCCGCCTGGGAGAACCCGCGCGCCGTCAGGAAGCGCAGCTGTTTGGCCTTCTCCTCCGGCGTGGCCGGCGCGACGCCGAAGCGCTTACGCCAGACCTCGCGTGCTCGTTCCAGCTCGGTGGCGCGCAGCTGCTGCTGCAGGTCGGCCAGCTGTTCGCTGTCGAGCTGATGCGTGCGCGCTTCCTGCATGACGCGGGAAGCGCCGTAGCGGCTCGCGCGCCGGTGCACCAGGCTCTCGGCAAAGCGCGCGTTCGACAGCCAGTTCTCCCGCTCGAGCGCATCGAGCAGGCGCTCCAGTTCCTCGGGCGACTCGGCATGGGGCGCGAGCTTGCGGGCCAGCTCCGCGCGGCTATGCTCGCGGCGCGACAGATAGCCGACCGCGCGCGCTTTGAGGGATAGCGGGGGACGGGGCATGAAGAGGGCTTGAGGCTTAGCGCAGTGCGCGGGGCGCGCTCCCTCTCCCGCTCGCGGGAGAGGGGTTGGGGGAGAGGGCAAGCAGCGCCTGGCATGCCATCGCGCTTTGAAACCACCCCCTCTCCCCGGCCCTCTCCCCCGGAGGGGGCGAGGGACAACACCGCAGGGAGCGTCACGCAGCGGGAATGAGGCGACCTGCGGGGCAAACCCCCGGTTTACTCTTCCGCCAGCGCGGGCGTGCCGTTCATCGGCACCACGCCGAGGGCGGCGCGGACCTTGTTCTCGATCTCCTTGGCGATGTCGGGATTCTCGCGCAGGAATTCGCGCGCATTGTCCTTGCCCTGGCCGATCTTCTCGCCGTTGTAGCTGTACCATGCGCCCGACTTCTCGACGATCTTGGCGTCCACGCCGAGGTCGATGATCTCGCCCTGCCGCGAAATGCCCTGGCCGTACAGGATGTCGAAGAAGGCCTCGCGGAACGGCGGCGACACCTTGTTCTTGACCACCTTCACCTTGGTCTCGTTGCCGATCACGTCGTCGCCCTTCTTGATCGAGCCGATGCGGCGGATATCCAGGCGGACCGACGCGTAGAACTTCAGCGCGTTGCCGCCGGTCGTGGTTTCCGGCGAGCCGAACATCACGCCGATCTTCATGCGGATCTGGTTGATGAAGATCACCAGGCAGTTGGTGCGCTTGATGGTGCCGGTCAGCTTGCGCAGTGCCTGGCTCATCAGGCGGGCCTGCAGGCCCGGCAGCGCGTCGCCCATCTCGCCTTCGATTTCGGCCCGGGGCACCAGCGCCGCCACCGAGTCGATCACGATCAGGTCGACCGAGCCCGAGCGCACCAGCGCGTCGGTGATTTCCAGCGCCTGCTCGCCGGTGTCCGGCTGCGAGATCAGCAGATCGCTGACGCTGACGCCCAGCTTGCTGGCGTAATTGACGTCCAGCGCATGCTCCGCGTCGATAAATGCGCAGGTGCCGCCCAGCTTCTGCATCTCGGCGACCACCTGCAGCGTCAGCGTGGTCTTGCCCGACGATTCCGGGCCGTAGATCTCGACGACCCGGCCGCGCGGCAGCCCGCCGACGCCCAGCGCGATGTCCAGGCCCAGCGAGCCGGTCGACACCACCTGGATGTCCTGCTCGACCTCGCCATCGCCCATCCGCATGATCGAGCCCTTGCCGAACTGCTTCTCGATCTGGGCCAGCGCGGCGGCCAGCGCCTTCTGCTTCTCGGCGCTTACGCCAGCTGCCTTCTTGCCGTCATCCATGGTCGTCCTTCCGTCAATGGTGTATAAATAGGCCGCATGCGGCGCGCCGCCTGCTGTCCGATGCCGATATTGTGCGGCAACTCGTTGTGCAGACCCACGCGCCCGACCCGCGTCACCCCGGCGGTCTGCATCGTCGGAGCGCGCTGCGGCAACGCATTCTAGAGGCGGAGCATGGCAGCCGTGTATCAGCATCGGCTCAAAAATGCGGCCGAGTTGGGCAACGGTACTGCCTGACGAACCGGCGCGATCTCGAACGCGTGGCTCGGTTGCGATCCAGCCCCTTGCGCCCGCCTGGAATCAGCGGGTACTGTATAAAAAAACAGTATGCTTGGCAAGCCCCATTTCATCCCATAGTGCGCATGACTATCGGACGGACACGGGGAGCGGCGCGGGCCAGCACCCGCCTGCCAAGCCAGGGGAGACCACCATGCGCATTCTGATTGCCGAAGACGACGACGTGCTGGCCGACGGCCTGACCCGTTCGCTGCGCCATTCCGGCTATGCCGTCGATCATGTCGCCAATGGCATGGAAGCCGATTCGGCGCTGTCCACGCAGGCCTACGACCTGGTGATTCTCGATCTCGGCCTGCCCCGCATGCCGGGCCTCGAAGTCCTGAAGCGGCTGCGCGCCCGCGGCGCGATGGTGCCGGTGCTGATCCTGACCGCCGCCGACAGCGTCGACGAACGCGTCAAGGGCCTGGACCTCGGCGCCGACGACTATATGGCCAAGCCCTTTGCGCTGTCCGAACTGGAGGCGCGCGTGCGCGCGCTGGTGCGGCGCGGCACCGGCGGCGGCGCCACGCTGATGCGGCACGGACCGCTCGCGTTCGACCAGGTGGGCCGCATCGCCTATCTGAACGACCAGATGCTGGACCTGTCGGCCCGCGAGGTCGGCCTGCTGGAGATCCTGCTGACGCGCTCCGGCCGGCTGGTGTCGAAGGAGCAGCTGGTCGACCATCTGTGCGAATGGGGCGAGGAGGTCAGCAACAACGCGATCGAGGTCTACGTGCACCGGCTGCGCAAGAAGATCGAGGTCGGCGGCATCCGCATCGCCACCGTGCGCGGGCTCGGCTATTGCCTGGAGAAATTCCAGCCGGCCCCGGCCGCGGCGCACTCCTGATTGCTGCCGACGACAGCGCCGCCGCGGTTCGCCCTGCCCCCTGCCCGGCCCCCCGGCCGCCCTGACACCAAGCGCCCACGCCTTCTCGCATGTATTTGCTGCGCCTGCCCTGGAAACGCCCGTCGCCGGCGCTGACCGACGCACGCCGCCGCGCCGCCGCCGCGGCCAGCGCCGAGGACGAGGTCAGCGACGAGATGCTGGCCGACGCCCTGCCCCATCTCGAGGACGACGCCGCGCACACGTCGCCGCGCTCGCTGTTCGGCGAGATCCTCGACTGGATGCTGGCGCCGCTGCTGCTGCTGTGGCCGCTGAGCATCGCGGTGACCTATCTGGTCGCCAAGTCGATCGCCAACGGGCCCTACGATCGCGCGCTCGAATCGAGCGCGATCGTGCTGTCGCAGCAGGTGCGCGAGGTCAACGGCGGCGTGACGCTGCAGCTGCCGCTGTCGGCGCGCGAGATCCTGCGCGCCGACGAGACCGACGCGGTCTACTACCAGGTGGTCGGCACGCGCGGCGAGCTGGTGGCGGGCGACCGCGACCTGCCGCTGCCAGTCGAGGAGGACCGCGGCCACGCCGGGCTGGTGTCGCTGCGCGACGACCAGGTGGCCGGCAACGATGTACGCGTGGCGTACACCTATGTCGAGATGCCGGCTGTGCCGGGCGGCCACCCAGTGCTGGTGCAGGTCGCCGAGACGCTGGACAAGCGCGCGCGCCTGGCCAACGAGATCATCAAGGGCGTGATCCTGCCGCAGTTCGTGATCCTGCCGCTGGCGGTGCTGCTGGTGTGGTTCGGGCTATCGCGCGGGCTGGCCCCGCTGACCGCGATCCAGCAGCGCATTCGCGCGCGCAATCCCGGCGACACCAGCCCGATCGACGAACAGGCCGCGCCGCAGGAGATCACGCCGCTGGTCGCCTCGTTCAACGAACTGCTCGAGCGGCTCGATCAATCGGTGCAGACGCAGAAGCGCTTCATCGCCGATGCCGCGCATCAGATGAAGACGCCGCTGGCCGGGCTGCGCATGCAGGCCGAGCTCGCCCAGCGTGAGCAATCGCCCGAAGAACTGCGCAGGTCGCTGGCGCAGATCGCCGGCAGCTCGCAACGCACCGCGCATCTGGTCACGCAGCTGCTGTCGCTGGCACGCATGGAGAACTTTGCCGGCAGCGGCAATATGGCGCCGCTCGATCTGACCGCGCTCGCGCGCGAGGTGGTCAAGGACTGGCTGCCGCAGGCCTGGGCCAAGCGCATCGATCTGGGCCTCGATGCGTCGGACCACCCGGTGATGGTGCAGGGCAATCGCCTGATGCTGACCGAGATGCTGAACAATCTGCTCGACAACGCGATCCGCTATACGCCCGCCGGCGGCCACGCCACCGTGCGGGTCAGCGCCGATCCGTTCGAGCCGTTCGCCTATCTGGACGTCGAGGACACCGGCCCGGGAATTCCGCCGGCCGAGCGGCCGCGCGTGATGGAGCGCTTCTACCGCGTGCTGGGCACCAGTACCGAGGGCAGCGGCCTGGGCCTGGCGATCGTGCGCGAGATCGTGCAGCAGCATGGCGGCGACGTCGCCATCGAGGATCACGTCTACCAGCAGCAGCCGCGGCTGGCCGGCGCGCGGCTGCGCGTCACGTTGCGTCGTCCGTCGTCCGCGGAGGCGGCATGAGCGCCCCCGATCCCGTTCGGCTCGCCCGCCTGCAGCGCGCCGCGGCCGCCTGGCGCACCAATCTGCGCTGGACCGCGGTGCTGCTCGCGCTGTGGTTTGCCGGCACCTTCGGCGTCAGCTGGTTTGCGCGCGAGCTGCGCTTCGACTTCTTCGGCTGGCCCTTCTCGTTCTGGGCCGGCGCGCAGGGGCTGCTGATCCTGTACGTGCTGATGGCCGCGGCCTATGCCTGGCGCATGAACCGGGCCGATCGCGAGGTTGGCGAGCCGGCGGACGAGGCGGGGGACGAGCCGAGGAACGATGGCGGACATGCCGACGACGGCGATGCAGCGCGGCACCGCTGAACGCCGCGGCCGCGCTGGCCAGCCCGCTCACCAACCTGCTCACCAACCTGCTCACCAACCTGCTCGGCGCCCTGCTCGGCCCTGCGCACCGCCCGCAGCACCGCCTGCAGCATCGCCTGCAATCCGGCCTGCAACACCGCCTGCAGCCCTGCTCGCCGTGTCATCCCGCTCCGCGGCATCGTGCATCGCAGCATTGCCAGCGCCAACGAAAAGCGGGCTCCAGCGCCGCGCGACGCTAGCGTATACCCCGAGCAATATCGACCCCTGGGCACCCTGTCCTGTCAGAACGCCGTAAGTTTCGCCTCCCAGAATCCACACACATTCGACGGCCCGCGCCGGAACGCGGCGTGGCCGCCTGCCTTGCGCGGCCGTGCGAAGGACCCCTGAACAGTAGGAGGAGACAAAATGGCTAATGCCCCAAATGTCGCGGTGCCGGGAGGCAGCGCGCAGAACACCCCGATGACGGCCGAGGAGAGGAAAGTCATCATCGCCTCGTCGCTCGGCACGGTATTCGAGTGGTACGACTTTTATCTGTACGGTTCGCTGGCGGCGATCATCGCCAAGCAGTTCTTCGCCGGCCTGGATCCGACCTCGGCCTTCATCTTCGCTCTGCTCGCCTTCGCCGCCGGCTTCATCGTGCGGCCGTTCGGGGCGTTGGTGTTCGGTCGCCTCGGCGACATGATCGGACGTAAATACACGTTCCTCGTGACGATCCTGATCATGGGCGTCTCGACCTTCATCGTCGGCCTGCTGCCCAGTTATGCCACCATCGGCTGGGCCGCGCCGATCATCCTGATCGCGTTGCGGATGCTGCAAGGTCTTGCGCTCGGCGGCGAGTACGGCGGCGCGGCCACCTATGTGGCCGAGCACGCGCCACACGGCAAGCGCGGTTCGTACACCTCGTGGATCCAGACCACCGCCACGATGGGCCTGTTCATGTCGCTGATCGTGATCCTGATCTGCCGTCAGCTGACCGGCCCGGACTTCGAGGTCTGGGGCTGGCGCATCCCGTTCCTGCTGTCGATCGTGCTGCTCGGCGTCTCGGTCTACATCCGGCTGTCGATGGCCGAATCGCCGGCGTTCCAGCGCATGAAGTCGGAGGGCAAGACCTCGAAGGCACCGCTGACCGAATCGTTCGGCCAGTGGCGCAACCTGAAGATCGTGATCCTGGCGCTGGTCGGCCTGACCGCCGGCCAGGCGGTGGTCTGGTACACCGGCCAGTTCTATGCGCTGTTCTTCCTGACGCAGGTGCTGAAGGTCGACGCCAAGACCGCCAACCTGCTGATCGCCGGCGCGCTGGTGATCGGCACGCCGTTCTTCGTGTTCTTCGGCGTGCTGTCCGACAAGATCGGCCGCAAGTGGATCATCATGGCCGGCTGCGCGCTGGCGATGCTGACCTACTTCCCGCTGTTCAAGGCGCTGACCCACTACGCCAACCCGGCGCTCGAGCGCGCCCAGCAGTCGGCGCAGATCGTCGTCACCGCCGATCCCAACCAGTGCTCGTTCCAGGGCAGCCCGATCGCGCGCGAGATCGACTTCCGCAGTTCCTGCGACATCGCCAAGCGCACGCTGGCGCAGTCGTCGGCCAGCTACGAAGTCGTCGAGGCGCCGGCCGGGACCACCGCCACCGTCAAGATCGGCGACCGCGAGATCCAGTCCTTCAACGCCGCGCTGGTGCCGCAGGGCCATAGCTTCGAACCGGAAAGCAAGGCCAGGATCGACGCCTTCAAGAAGGAAGTCGCCGCGGCGATGTCCGCGGCCGGCTATCCGACCAAGGCCGATCCCGCCGAGATGAACACGGTGATGGTGCTGGTGATCCTGGTGATCCTGGTGATCTACGTGACCATGGTCTACGGTCCGATCGCCGCGATGCTGGTCGAGCTGTTCCCGACCCGCATCCGCTACACCTCGATGTCCCTGCCGTACCACATCGGCAACGGCTGGTTCGGCGGCATGCTGCCCACCATCTCGTTCGCGCTGGTCGCGCAGAACGGCAACATCTATTACGGCCTGTGGTACCCGATCGTGATTGCCGGCATCACGCTGGTGATCGGCTCGCTGTTCATCCGCGAGACCAAGGACGTGGATATCTACGCGAACGACTGATATCCGACCCGCGCCACGCCGGCTTCGGTGCCGGCGGCGCAACCGGCGGACCGCGAGGGCCGCGAGGGCCGCCGGTTTTTTTCGCTTCGCTGCCGGGACCGAGCAGCGGCCGGGCGAGCCGGATGCAAGGGGCCGCACAAAAGTGTTGACAGCGATCGAACGGCCCGTATAATGGCGGTCTTCGTCGGCGAATTAGCTCAGTCGGTTAGAGCGACGGAATCATAATCCGCAGGTCCGGGGTTCGAGTCCCTGATTCGCCACCAGTATTTCGAAGGGGTCAGCGCAAGCTGACCCCTTTTTGTTTTGGCGCCCCGGCTTGCCGCCGGGCGAGCGCCTCCCCTCGGTTCCGGCCTCAGTTGCGACAATAAGTCCGCGCCATCGTCTTGACCTCATGCGCGAGCAGGCGCCGCAGCGTGACCGGCTCCAGCACCTCGACCTGCGGGCCGAACGAGCGCAGCCAGCGCACCAGCCAATCGGCCATTTCCACCGTGCAGCGAACCACCAGCGAACCGTCCGGGCGGATCTCCTCGGTCTGATCGGCCGACATCGGCGCGTCGCGCACGATGTCGCCGCAGCCCTTGGCAAAGCGGACCGCCAGCTTGATATTCCCGTCCGAGTGCAGCCCGAATTCGGCCGCCTCTTCCACGTAGTCGCCCAGGCAGAAGTGGTCGGGATAGATGAAGCGTTCCTTCAGCGCGTGTGCCGCGTGGACCCGGTCCAGGCGCAGGCATTGCGGCACCAGCTCCTCGCCTTCCAACGCGACCAGGTAGACCAGCCCGGCCTTCTCGACCACGCCGAGCGGCATCAGCACGCGCTTGCGCTCGGGCTCGAAGCGCGGCCGATAAACGACCTCCACGCAGCGCTCCTCGAATACCGCAGTCAGTATCGGCAACAGGACGGTCTCGCGCAGCCGCGGCGGCACCAGCGGCGAACTGCGCTCGACCACCGACAGCTTGCGATGCCAGGCGATTCGCCCGGCGCCGCTCTCGCGGCCGCGCCGCCGCAATTGCGACTCGGCGGCGTCGAACAATGGCCGCAGCAGTGTCGCCATCACCGAAGTGATCTGGCGACCGGCGAAGCGCTTGAGCACCAGCAGCGCCAGTGCCTCCTCGTCGCTGAGCCAGGTGTCGGGGTTGTCCAGTACGCGGCCGGTGCATTCGGCGCGGCGCCACATCAGGCCGCGCCCTTCCGCGCGGCATTCCGCGGAGCCGTCGGCGACCAGCAGCACCAGGCGCTGCTGCAGCACATCGGCGGGCGGCACGGCCACGCCGAGGGCGGCAAGGCCGCGCGCGACCTCGTCGGCGCTCATCCACCGCCGGGGGCCACCGTCGTCAAGCAGGACGGAAAGAATGGAAACGTCGAGTTGCGAATCGAACTGGAGGGCCATAAAGCGCGATCAGAAGTTGGTCATGCGTGGGGAGAGCGAAGCCTATCAAGCGGAGCGTCCGGAAATGAAGGAAATGGACAGGGAACGACGGTTCCCGGCAAGCACTTCGGCCCTCCGATTCGAAAGTGCGAGCAACAGCCTATGCGATGCCCGCCGGCACGCGGAGTAGGCAGCGCCCACGCCGGGACCGCACAAGCGTCCGCATAGTTAAAAACTTTGAATAACTGATACGAGGCAGCGTCGCGTCGCCTCCGTGATGTGAGCCTATTCTTCTCACATCGGCTGACGACATCCCCGTGCAAAACGATTCTCAAAAATTCAACAACTGGAGAAAATCATGAAGATCACGACCGCCCGCCTCGTTCTAAGCGCCGCCATCGCCGGTACCGCGCTGCTGTCGCTGAACAGCGTGTTCGCCGCGCCGGTACGCGGATCGCATGCCGGCGACGACTATGGCTACAGCTTCCGCGCGGTGGACCGCTTCGGATCGGCGCCCGTGTCGGCAGTGGCTGGTTGACCACCTATACCGGACGACTGATGGCCCAGTAAGTGCCGCATCAGGCATGAATGCCTGCCGCGCGCCGCGTTTTTGACGTGAATCATGGCGAGATCGCCGCCTAGCTGCCATCATGAATTCAGTCAGGCACGGCGCCGCCGACCCGCCTGGCCGTCCACAACGCCTGCAAGGCCCGTGATAGGAGAACCCTCGCCATGACCCAACTCGTGCTCGCCACCGACGGCTCCGCCTTCAGCGACGCCGCCGCCCGCTTTATCGTCGATGGGAAGTTGCTGCAGGGCGACCTCACCGTGCACGTGGTGCACGTCGCGCCCGAGGTTACCGGCCAGGTGCGCGCCTTCGTCAGCAAGGACGCGATCGATGACTGGCACCGGGAAGAAAGTGAGAAGGCGATGCGCCCGGTTTGCGACATTCTGGCCGCGGCGCAAGTGCGCGTGGAAAAGCATGCGCTGAGCGGCTTTCCGCCCGACCGTATCGTCGGGCTGGCCAAATCGATCCATGCCGATGCGATCGTGATCGGCACCCATGGCCGCGGATCGTTCTTCGATGCGGTGCTCGGCTCGGTTGCAGGGCGCGTGGTGGCCCATGCGTCGTGCCCGGTGATTCTGGTGAAGGCGCCCGACAAGGCCTGATACCCGGCCGGTCAAAGCGCATGGCGGGACCGGAGCGCTGCGATCGCGCCCCGTCGACCCCGGCATCAGCCGTTCAGGTCGACCACAGCGGCGGTTCGTCCATCAGCGCGATCTGTTCGCGCAATTCGAGGATGCGGTCCTGCCAGTAGCGCGCCGTGCCGAACCACGGAAACGCCGCCGGGAATGCCGGATCGTTCCAGCGGCTCGCCAGCCAGGCGCTGTAGTGCAGCAGGCGCAGCGTACGCAGCGCCTCGACCAGATGCAGCTCGCGCGGCGAGAACTCGGCGAAATCCTCGTAGCCGGCCACGATATCGGCCAGCTGGCCCTGCATCGAGGCGCGGTCGCCCTCCAGCAGCATCCAGAGGTCCTGCACCGCGGGGCCGGTCCGGCTGTCGTCGAAATCGACGAAATGCGGCCCGGAGTCGCGGCCGCGGGCCTGATCCGGTTCGATCCACAGCAGATTGCCGCGATGGCAGTCGCCATGCAGCCGCAGCGTCGTCACGTCGCCGGCGCGCTCGTAGCAGCGGCGCACGCCGTCGATCGCCATGTCGGCCACGGCCTGCCAGGCCGGCCGCAGATCGGCCGGGATGCAGCCCTGCGCCAGCAGCCAATCGCGCGGCGCCACGCCGAAGGTCTCGACATCGAGCGCGGGCCGATGCACATAGGGTTGGGTCGCACCGACGGCATGGATGCGGCCGATGAAACGGCCCAGCCAGGTCAGCGTGTCCGTGCGGTTGAGCTCCGGCTCGCGGCCGCCGCAGCGCGGGAACACGGCAAACCGAAAGCCCCCATGCGACAGCAGCGTGCCGCCGCCGCACGCAAGCGGCGGCACGGCCGGAATCTCGGCCTCGGCAAGCTGTTGCACGAAGGCATGTTCTTCCAGGATGGCTGCGTCGCTCCAGCGCCCGGGGCGGTAAAACTTCATCACCATCGGCGCGCCGTCCTCGACCCCCACCTGCCAGACCCGATTCTCGTAGCTGTTCAGCGCCAGCAGCCGGCCGTCCGGCATGAAGCCGGCCGCCTCGAGCGCATCGAGGATCAGATCGGGAGTCAGCCCCGCGAACGGAATGTCCGGCGAGGCGACGGGATCGGGCGACATCACCATGGCTAAGCGCTAGCTTAGGACACCGCGCGCGTCAGGACCCCTGCCGCGTGCGCTGTCCGCCGAGCAGCGCGGCCTGCGCGCCGGGCCGGCGGTTGCGCGACGGACCCGGGGAGCCGGCGGCGCTGCGCGGGGCCGACTGGGGGCGCTCGCTCTTGTCCGCCGCACGCGCGCCGCCCTTGGGCTGGCCGCCGCGCGTGGCGTTGCTCTCCTGCGCCGCACGCGCGGGCCGCGGCGGGCGCGCTTCGGCGCGGCGCTCGCCGGAGGCGCCGACGGCCGGCTTCGGCGAGCCGTTGCCGCCGGCGCGGCCGGAGGATCCGTTCGAGCCGCCATTGGCCTGCGGACGCCCGCGTCCACCGCCACCATTCTGGCCGCGCGCCTGCCGGCCCTTCTGGATCGGTTCGGGTGCGATATTCGGATCGGGTTCGAAGCCCGGCAGCACGATCTGCTCGAGCTGGCGCTTGATCAGCCGCTCGATGTCGCGCAGCAGGCCATGCTCGTCGACGCAGACCAGCGACACCGCCTCGCCCTCGGCGCCGGCGCGGCCGGTTCGGCCGATACGGTGCACATAGTCTTCCGGCACGTTCGGCAGGTCGAAGTTGACCACGTGGGGCAGCTGATCGATATCGATGCCGCGCGCGGCGATGTCGGTGGCCACCAGCAGCCGCAGCGTGCCGGCCTTGAACTCGGACAACGCACGCGTGCGCGCCGACTGGCTCTTGTTGCCGTGGATCGCCAGCGCCGACAGGCCTTCCTTGCTCAGCTGCTCGGCCAGCCGGTTGGCGCCGTGCTTGGTGCGCGTGAACACCAGCACCTGGTGCCAGTCGTGTTCGCGCACCAGATGGGCCAGCAGTTCGCGCTTGCGCTCGCGATCGACCGCATAGACGCGCTGCGCCACGGTTTCGGCCGTGGTGTTGCGGCGCGCGACCTCGATCGAGGCCGGGTTGTCGAGCAGGCGGTCGGCCAGCGCGCGGATCTCGTCGGAGAAGGTCGCGGAAAACAGCAGGTTCTGCCGCTTGGGCGGCAGCACGTTCAGGATCTTGCGGATGTCATGGATGAAGCCCATGTCGAGCATGCGGTCGGCCTCGTCCAGCACCAGCATCTCGACATGTGACAGATCGATGGTGCGCTGCCCCACGTGGTCGAGCAGACGGCCCGGCGTGGCCACCACGATATCGACGCCGCGCTTGAGCTGGTCGATCTGCGGATGGATGCCGACGCCGCCGAACATCACCATCGAGCGCAGGCGCAGATATTTGCCGTAGTTGCGCACGCTCTCTTCGACCTGCGCGGCCAGTTCGCGCGTCGGCGTCAGCACCAGCGCGCGGATGCGGGGCCGTTCGCCGCGCGCCGGCGGCTCGGCACGCGACAGCAGTTGCAGCATCGGCAAAGTGAAACCGGCGGTCTTGCCGGTACCGGTCTGGGCGCCGGCGAGCAGGTCGCCGCCCTTCAGAATCGCGGGAATGGCTTGCGCCTGGATCGGCGTGGGCGTGGTATAGCCCTGCTCCGCCACGGCGCGTACAAGCTTGTCAGACAAGCCTAGTTCGGAAAAAGACATGGAATTCGTTTCGGCCGCCCCTTGCGCACGGATGCGCCAATCGTCGGGGCCGGCATGGATAGTGGCGACTGGCCGGCTGCCGCCGTCATGGCCTGCATGGGCTGGACGAAGGGCGCCGGGGAAGCGGAACGACTGCCTCCGCTTCCAGGTTCGGAAGGCCCGTAGTGTATCAGCCCCGGCGCATTCGCACCGGACGCGCCACGGGGCGAGCGGGTAGAATAGCGGGCTGTCCCGCCTGCGCCGCCCGACCGGCCCGCTCGACAGCTCGCCCGGCAGCCGGCCAGCTCGGCGCTGCCCCCTGCGGCGGGCAACCAGACACTCCCTGAAGCATCCGATGCCCCCAGGTCAACCACTGAGATCGGCACCATGAATCCACGCTCCGAGGCCGCCGAAGCGGCCCCAACCGCGGCCCCAACCGCGGCCCAACCCGCGGCCGCCCCCTCCGCGCCCACGAAGAAGGTCTTCGTCAAGACCTACGGCTGCCAGATGAACGAGTACGACTCCGACAAGATGGTCGACGTCTTGCACGCCAGCCAGGGCCTGGAGAAGACCGACAATCCCGAAGAGGCCGACGTGATCCTGTTCAACACCTGCTCGGTGCGCGAGAAAGCGCAGGAGAAGGTGTTCTCGGAACTGGGACGGATGAAGGCGCTCAAGGCCGTCAAACCCGATCTGGTGATCGGCGTCGGCGGCTGCGTGGCCAGCCAGGAAGGCGCGGCCATCGTCTCGCGCGCGCCGTATGTCGACGTCGTGTTCGGCCCGCAGACGCTGCACCGGCTGCCGGACATGATCGCGCGCCGCCGCCAGAGCGGCCATTCGCAGGTCGACATTTCCTTTCCGGAGATCGAGAAGTTCGATCATCTGCCGCCGGCGCGTGTCGAGGGCCCGAGCGCCTTCGTGTCGATCATGGAAGGCTGCTCGAAGTACTGCAGCTACTGCGTGGTGCCCTACACCCGCGGCGAGGAAGTCTCGCGTCCCTTCGACGACGTGCTGGCCGAGATCGCCGGCCTGGCCGACCAGGGCGTGCGCGAGGTCACGCTGCTGGGGCAGAACGTCAACGCGTACCGCGGCCGGATGGGCGACACCAGCGAGATCGCCGACTTCGCGCTGCTGATCGAATATGTGGCCGAGATCCCCGGCATCGAGCGGATCCGCTACACCACCAGCCATCCGAAGGAATTCACCGCGCGGCTGATCGACGTCTATGCGCGCGTGCCCAAGCTGGTCGACCATCTGCACCTGCCGGTGCAGCACGCCTCGGACCGCATCCTGATGGCGATGAAGCGCGGCTACAGCGTGCTCGAATACAAGAGCATCATCCGCAAGCTGCGCGCGATCCGCCCGACCATGTCGATGTCGTCGGACTTCATCGTCGGCTTTCCCGGCGAGACCGATGCGGACTTCGACAAGCTGATGGCGATGGTCGAGGAGATCGGCTACGACACCTCGTTCTCGTTCATCTTCAGCCCGCGTCCCGGCACGCCGGCGGCGAACCTGCATGACGACACGCCGCACGAGGTCAAGCTGCGCCGGCTGCAGCGGCTGCAGGCAACGATCGAAGATAACGTGCAGCGCATCAGCCGCGGCATGGTCGGCACGGTGCAGCGCATCCTGGTCGAAGGCCCGGCGCGCAAGGACCCGACCGAACTGCACGGCCGCACCGAGAACAACCGCGTGGTGAATTTCGCGCTGCCCGGTGTGCCGCAGGCCAGCCGCGACCGGCTGATCGGCCAGATGGTCGAGGTGACCATCACCGAGGCCTTCCCGCATTCGCTGCGCGGCGAGATCGTGGTGCGCCAGTAAGCGCAATCCCGGCACGCCGCGCGCATGCCGGCGGCCGACGACGAACAAGAACGGAGCGCTCTCCCGATGAAAATTCCTTCCGCAGAATTCGTGGCGCCCAAGGACGACAACGCCCGCCTGCAGAATCTGTGCGGACCGCTGGACGAAAACCTGCGCCAGGTCGAGCAGGCGCTGGACGTCACGATCCAGCGGCGCGGTCACAAGATGACGGTGCGCGGCGCCAACGCCAACGAGGCCGCGGCCGCGCTGGAGCGCTTCTACAACCAGGCCCGCTCGCCGCTGTCGATCGACGACGTGCAGCTCGGCCTGATCGAGACGCGCCAGTACGCCGCGCACGTTGCCGGCCCGCCCGGCGTGGAAAACGACACGGGCGGCGACGCCGACGATGAATCGCCGGTCTTGCATACGCGCCGTACCGGCCTGGTCGGCCGCACCGCCGCGCAGCGCGACTATCTGCGCAATATCGTCTCGCACGACCTGACCATGGGCATCGGCCCGGCGGGCACCGGCAAGACCTATCTGGCGGTCGCCTGCGCGGTCGATGCGCTCGAGCGCGACGCGGTCAAGCGCATCGTGCTGACCCGGCCCGCGGTCGAGGCCGGCGAGCGGCTGGGCTTCCTGCCCGGCGATCTGGCGCAGAAGGTCGACCCGTATCTGCGTCCGCTGTACGACGCGCTGTACGACCTGCTGGGCTTCGACCGCACGCAGAAGATGTTCGAGCGGCAGATGATCGAGATCGCGCCGCTGGCCTATATGCGCGGCCGCACGCTGAACCACGCCTTCATCATCCTGGACGAGGCTCAGAACACCACGCCGGAGCAGATGAAGATGTTCCTGACCCGGATCGGCTTCGGCTCCAAGGCGGTGATCACCGGCGACATCACGCAGATCGACCTGCCGCGCGGCCAGAAGAGCGGCCTGATCGAAGCGCAGCACGTGCTGCGCGACGTGCGCGGGGTCGCCGCGACGCGCTTTACCAGCATCGACGTGGTGCGGCACCCGCTGGTGGCGCGCATCGTCGAGGCCTACGACGAATACCACGCCCAGCACAAGGACACCTGATTTGACCAGCAAGACATCGGCAAGAAGCGCGGCAAAAAGCGCGGCAAAAAATGCGGCAAAGAACGCGGCCAACAGCGCGACCACCGGCAACGCCCCCAGCCTGATCCTGTTCGACGGCGAAGGCCGCGCCCGCAAGAGCGCCGCGCACGCGCTGCGCGTGCAGCTGCCCGATGGCCGCAGCCTGACCGTGGATCTGTCGCAAGCGGCCGACGGCGTGGTGTCGCTGCTGGCCGAGCACAGCGACCCGCACCAGCGCGCCGGCCTGCTGGCCCGTCCCGACAGCCACGACGCGCTGGCGGTGGCGGTCACCGCCACGCCGCAGCTGACCACCACCGGCACGCCGGCCACGCCGCCCGAACTGACGCTCGACGTGCAGTACGGCGACGGCATCCGCGGCCGCCGCGGCCTGCCGCCGCGCGCGCGTCTGCAGACCTGGCTGCGCTCGGCGCTGTTCGCCGACGCCCAGCTGACCGTGCGCTTCGTCGACGAGGAAGAAGGCCGTGCGCTGAACCGGGGCTTTCGCGGCAAGGACTACGCGACCAATGTGCTGACCTTCGCCTATGCCGAGCATGAGGACGATCCGGTCAGCGCCGACATCGTGCTGTGCTGCCCGGTGGTCGAGCGCGAGGCGCGCGAACAGGGCAAGCCGCTGGAAGCGCACTACGCCCATCTGCTGGTGCACGGCGCGCTGCACGCGCAGGGCTACGAGCACGAGGACGACGCCGAGGCCGAGGAGATGGAGGCGATCGAAACCGAGACGCTGCTGGCGCTGGGCTTTGCCGACCCGTACCGCGACGACCGCGGTCCGCGCCTGGGGCACTGAGGGATGAGCCTGCGGGGTGACGGGGGGCGACGCTTGCCCTCTCGCCCGGCCCCTCTGCCGCAAGCGGCGGGGAAAAAACCGGCCAGTGCGATCCCGGCGCCGCATCGAACCGGTCGGCGGCGCCAGCCCGCGGCCGCCGCCGCCTGAACCGAAAAACAATTGGTGTATGCTTGCTCCGGTATCCACCACGCGCAACTTGCGCCATGAACGACCCTTACCCTAGTTCGAAGGCGGTCGACCGGCCCCGGTCCCTGCTCGAACGACTGAGCGATCTGATTTCTCCCGAGCCCGAATCGCGGGCAGAATTGCTCGAAGTCCTCCAGGACGCCCACGCCCGCAATCTGATCGACGCCGAGTCGCTCTCGATGATCGAAGGCGTGTTCCAGGTCTCGGAATTGACGGCGCGCGACATCATGGTGCCCCGGGCCCAGATGGACGCGGTCAATATCGCCGACGCGCCGGAAACCTTCATCCCCTTCATGCAGGAAACCGCGCACTCGCGCTTTCCGGTCTACGAAGGCAGCCGCGACAACATCATCGGCGTCCTGCTCGCCAAGGACCTGCTGCGCTACTACACCGACAGCGACTTCGACCTGCGCGAGATGCTGCGGCCTGCGGTCTTCATCCCCGAGTCCAAGCGTCTGAACATCCTGCTGCGCGAATTCCGCAACAATCGCAACCACATCGCGATCGTGGTCGACGAGTACGGCGGTGTGGCCGGACTGGTCACGATCGAGGACGTGCTGGAACAGATCGTCGGCGACATCGAGGACGAATTCGATCTCGATGAGGACGACGACAATATCGTGCCGCTGCCCGACGGCAGCTGGCGCGTGCACGGGTTGACCGAGATCGAGCAGTTCAACGAGGCCTTCGGCACCCAGTTCCCCGACGACGACGTCGATACGGTCGGCGGCCTGCTGACCAACCACGTCGGCCACGTGCCGCACCGTGGGGAAATCATCACGCTGCCGCCGCTGCGTTTCGAGGTGCTGCGCGCCGACGCGCGCCAGCTGCATCTGCTGCTGGTCCGGCGCGACGCGACCGCGGTCACCGACGCCGTGGCCAACGCATGAAGCGGCTGGCGCAGGGCTGGAACGGCGCCGCCGCTGCCGAACTGGAACCACCGCTGAGCGAGGCGCGCCGCGCGCGTGCGCGCTGGGGCCGCCTGCTGCTGGCCGGCGTGCTGGGCGTCGCCCATACCCAGGCATTCGCGCCGCGCGACTGGTGGTGGCTGCAACTGCTGGCGCTGGCAGGCCTGGCCGCGCTGCTGTTCGACACGCGCCGCGCCCGCGATGCCGCCGCGCTCGGCTACGCCTTCGGACTGGGCTGGTTCCTGTCCGGGATCTGGTGGGTCTATATCAGCATGCACGTCTACGGCGAGATGCCGGCCTGGATGGCGGCGCTCGCGGTGCTGCTGTTCTCCGGCTACCTCGCGCTGTACCCCGCGCTGGCGGCCGCGGCCTGGCATCGCGCCACCGCGCCGCGGCGCTTCGATCCGGCCCGGCGCGCCGGCGCCTTCGGCCTGCTGGCCGCGCCGCTGGCGTTCGGCGCGGCCTGGGGCCTGTCCGAATGGCTGCGCGGCGTGATCTTCACCGGTTTCCCGTGGCTGGCCAGCGGCTACGCGCATACCGATGGTCCGCTGGCGGGCTACGCGCCGCTGCTCGGCGTCTACGGCATCAGCGCGCTGGCGGCAGTCTGTGCCGCCTGGCTGGCCGCGCTCGCGCGCGTCGCCCGCCCGACATCGGGGCACGATCGCCGTGCCGCCGCGCTGTCATCGAGGCTGGCGGTTCCGTTCGGGCTGGTGGTGCTGCTCGGTGCCGGCTGGCTGCTGGCCGGCCGTGCCTGGACCGAACCGGTGGGCGAGCCGCTGTCGGTGCGGCTGCTGCAGGGCAACGTGCCGCAGGACATCAAGTTCGAAGCGGCTGGCATCGCGCGCTCCAACGCGCTGTACCACGACATGATCACCGCGGCACCGGCCGACCTGGTGGTCACCCCCGAGACCGCGTTTCCGCTGATCCTGCAGGACATGCCGCCGGAGATCGCGCTGGCCCTGCGGCAGTTCAGCGTCGGCACCGGCACCGCGCTGCTGTTCGGCGCGGCCGGCGCCGACTCGCCGGTCGACTTCACCAACAGCGTGTTCGGCATCGGCCCCGAAATGCGGGGCCTGTACCGCTACGACAAACACCATCTGGTGCCCTTCGGCGAGTTCATTCCGTGGGGCTTCCGCTGGTTCGTCGACATGATGAAGATGCCGCTGGGCGACTTCCGCCGCGGTGGGCTGGCGCAGGCGCCGTTGCCGGTGCGCGGCGTCACGGTGGCGCCCAATATCTGCTACGAGGATCTGTTCGGCGAGGAAATCGCGCGCACGCTGCGCGGCCAGCCGCAACCGGCCAATGTGCTGGTCAACCTCACGAACCTGGCCTGGTTCGGCGACACCATCGCGCTGGACCAGCATCTGCAGATCTCGCGCATGCGGGCGCTGGAGACGCGCCGGCCGATGCTGCGCTCGACCAATACCGGCATGACGGCGGTGGTGGCGCCGGACGGCAGCGTGCAGGCGCGACTGGCGACCTTCACCACCGGCACGCTGAGCGCGCAGGTGCAGGGCACACGCGGGCTGACGCCCTATGTGCGGGTCGGCAACGTGCCGGCAGTGCTCGGCTGCCTGCTGGTGCTGCTGGTGGTGGCCTGGCGCGCAGGGCGCCCGACCACCGGCGCGTGAGCCTTACTGGATCACGCCCACCGCGATCGAAACCGCGGCAGCCGCCGCCATCACCGCCAGGGCGACCCGATAGGGCTTGTGCGAAAGAAACGACATGATGGTTGTCCCCGTTATCCTGGCGCCGACGGGCGCCTGCGCGGCGCCGTCCGCTGCCTCTGTCGAACAGCTTTTCAATAATGTATACAAAAATCGATAACGGCAGGCGCTTTGGAAACTTGAATGTCCTCGGGATTTACCCGAGGTCCTCGCCCACCTGCCCCGCCCTTCCCTTCGGCGGCTGCCGGGCAAAAACCCGCTAGAATTCTGGGTTTGGCAACGGCAGGACCGGCCGGCCCGGCCGCCCGTCCCATGCCCGCTTCCGCTTCGGTGGCCCGCCGCCGGGCCAACTCTCCGCGATCCGTCGTCTTCGTTATGCTGACCTTCCAACAAATGATCCTGACCTTGCAGTCCTACTGGGACCGGCAAGGATGCGCGCTGTTGCAACCCATCGATCTGGAGGTTGGCGCCGGTACCTCGCACGTGCATACCTTCCTGCGCGCGATCGGCCCCGAGCCGTGGCGCGCCGCCTATGTGCAACCGTCGCGCCGCCCGAAGGACGGCCGCTACGGCGAGAACCCCAACCGGTTGCAGCACTACTACCAGTACCAGGTGGTGCTCAAGCCCGCGCCCGAAAACATTCTCGAGCTGTACCTGGGCTCGCTCGAGGCGCTGGGCCTGGACCTGAAGCAGAACGACATCCGCTTCGTCGAGGACGACTGGGAAAATCCGACGCTGGGCGCCTGGGGCCTGGGCTGGGAGGTCTGGCTCAACGGCATGGAAGTGACCCAGTTCACCTACTTCCAGCAGGTCGGCGGCATCGACTGCAAGCCGATTACCGGCGAGATCACCTACGGCATCGAGCGGCTGGCGATGTATCTGCAGGGCGTCGAGAACGTCTACGACCTGGTCTGGACCGAGTGGGAGGAGAACGGCAAGACCCGCCGGCTGACCTACGGCGACGTCTATCACCAGAACGAGGTCGAGCAGTCGACCTACAACTTCGAGCAGAGCAATACCGAGATCCTGTTCCGCCATTTCGCCGAGCACGAGGGCGAGGCGAAGCGGCTGATGGGCGTCGGCGCCGACGGCGATGCCGCCCAGGCCACCAACGTCAAGCTGGCGCTGCCGGCCTACGAACAGGTGCTCAAGGCCGCCCACACCTTCAACCTGCTGGACGCGCGCGGTGCGATCTCGGTGACCGAGCGCGCCGCGTACATCGGCCGCATCCGCAATCTGTCGCGGCTGGTCGCCCAGGCCTACTACGAATCGCGCGAGGCGCTGGGCTTCCCGATGTGCGGGCCGGCCGGCGCGGACGCCACCGCCGCCGCCAAGCCTTCGATCGAGGCCGCCGCATGAATTCGATGGCACGCCGTGCGCTGTGCTGCGCGCTGGCGGTGGCCGCCGCGGGCGGCGCGCACGCCATCGTGCCGTCGGCCTATGCCCAGGCCTCGCAGGTGCTCTACCCCTCGGCCGAGCAGGCCAATGTCTGCGAAGGCGATTCGCAGGCGCTGCAGCAGGCCATCAACCGGCATCTGCAGCCGAACACCAATGCGATCGACCAGTGGACGCAACTGGTGCGCTCGATGTCATGCGATCTGTCCGGGTCGAAGGATCTGGGCTGGCGACGCGTGCCGCTGCGCGCCTACGAGAGCGCGATCCGCTATCCGCTGACCTGGGTAGAGACCGTACACCGCAACGGCCGGCAACGGCGCCTGGTGCGGACCTATCATTCGGCCTCGCAACTGCCGCCGCGGATCGACTTCTGGATCGGCGGCCGCATCGACGAGATCCGCTACGATCGCCGCCATCACCGCCTGTATGCGCGCTTCTCCGCTACCAGCGAGAAGCTGGCGGGCAACGCGCCGTCCGCGTGCCGCTCGACCACGCTGCAGTTCCGCCAGCAGCACGGGCTATGGCTGCTGTCCGGCGTCGAACCGCGCTGTTGAGCGCCGCTGAACCCTTTCGGCGCCGCCGATGCCGGCGTGCGCCACAAACCGTTGGAACCGATTCATGTCGCAACCCCTGACCGATTCGCTGCTGATCGAACTGTTCACCGAAGAGCTGCCGCCGAAGGCGCTGGCACGTCTGGGCGAGGCCTTCGCCCAAGGCCTGTTTGCCGGCCTGGCCGAGCGCGGCCTGCTCGACGACGGCAGCACGGTGACGCCGTATGCCACGCCGCGGCGCCTTGCCGCGCTGATCAGCGGCGTGCGCGCCAGTGCGCCGGACCGCGAGCAGCGTGAAAAGGTGCTGCCGGTGTCGGTGGCGCTGGACGCCGCCGGCGAGCCGACCGCGCCGCTGGCCAAGAAGCTGGCCGCGCTGGCCAAATCGGTCGGTGTCGAGGCAATCGACTGGCAGACGCTGGAGCGCGCCTCCGACGGCAAGGCCGAGGCGCTGTTCTACCGCTACACCGCGCGCGGCGCGGTGCTGGCCGACGGCCTGCAGGCCGCGCTGGACGAGACTATCGGCAAGCTGCCGATTCCGAAGGTGATGAGCTACCAGCGTCCGGACGGCAGCACGGTCCATTTTGTGCGCCCGGCCCACCGGCTGATCGCGCTGCATGGCGACAAGGTCGTGCCGGTCTCGGCGCTCGGGCTGGCCGCGGGCAACCGCACGCTGGGCCACCGCTTCCTGTCCGCGGGCGAGATCGAAATCCCGCACGCCGAGCGCTACGCCGCGCTGCTCGAGGACCAGGGCAAGGTGCTGGCCAGCTACGCGCAGCGGCGCGAGCGCATCCGTGACGGGCTGCTGGCCGCCGCCGGCGAAGATCGCGTGATCATGCCCGATGCGCTGCTCGACGAGGTCAACGCGCTGGTCGAATGGCCGGTCGTCTACGCCTGCCATTTCGAGGAGGCGTTCCTGGCAGTGCCGCAGGAATGCCTGATCCTGACGATGCAGACCAACCAGAAGTACTTCGCGCTGACCGACGCCAACGGCCAGTTGCGCAACCGCTTCCTGATCGTGTCGAACCTGGCCACCGACACGCCGCAGTCGATCATCGGCGGCAACGAGCGCGTGGTGCGCCCGCGCCTGGCCGACGCCAGGTTCTTCTTCGACCAGGACCGCAAGAAGACGCTGGCCTCGCGCGTGCCGCAGCTGGCCAACGTGGTCTATCACAACAAGATCGGCACCCAGCTCGACCGCGTGCAGCGGCTGCAGCAGATCGCCGGCCATATCGCCGATGCGATGGCCGCCGCCGGCGTGCCGGTCGACAAGGCGGCCGCGATGCGCGGCGCCGAACTGGCCAAGGCCGACCTGCTGACCGATATGGTCGGCGAATTCCCCGAACTGCAGGGCACGATGGGCACCTACTACGCCCGCCACGACGACGAGGCCGAAGAGGTCGCGCTGGCCTGCTCCGAACACTACCGCCCGCGCTTTGCCGGCGATGCGCTGCCGTCGAACTCGGTCAGCATCGCGGTCGCGCTGGCCGACAAGCTGGAGACGCTGGTCGGCATCTGGGGCATCGGCCTGCAGCCGACCGGCGAGAAAGATCCGTTCGCGCTGCGCCGCCACGCGCTGGGCATTCTGCGCATGCTGATCGAAACGCCGTTGCCGCTGGGCCTCGACGCGCTGCTGGCGCTGACCGAGCAGACCTTCGCCGGCGTGCCGGCGGTCAAGCCCGCGCGCGAGGACATCACCGATTTCCTGTACGACCGGGTGCGCGGCTACCTGAAGGACAAGGGCTACACCACCAACGAAGTCGAGGCGGTGGTCAGCCTGCGTCCGCAGCGGCTCGACGACATCCTCGGCCGCATGGAAGCCGTGCGCACCTTCGCCACGCTGCCCGAGGCGGCGGCGCTGGCAGCGGCCAACAAGCGGATCACCAATATCCTGCGCAAGAATACCGAGGCCGTGGGCGAGGTGGCGCCCGCGCTGTTCCAGGAAGAGGCCGAAGGCGCGCTGCATGCCGCCATCGACAACGTGCGGCCCGGCGTCGAGGCGGCCTTTGCCCGCGGCGACTTCACCGCCGCGCTGCGCGATCTGGCCCGGCTGCGCGACGCGGTCGACCGCTTCTTCGACGGCGTGATGGTGATGGCCGAGGACGCGCGGCTGCGCGCCAACCGCCTGGCCCTGCTGGCCTCGCTGCATGCGCTGGCCAACCGCGTTGCCGACATTTCGAAGCTGGCCGCTTGACCCGCGCATCGCACTTCGCCAGCCGCACCGACCGTACTCGTTACCGAAGCGCCGCCATGCCGCAGACACCGCCCAAATTCGTGATCCTGGACCGCGACGGGGTCATCAACCTCGACAGCGACCAGTTCATCAAGACGCCGGACGAATGGATTCCGATCCCCGGCAGCCTGGAAGCGATCGCCGCGCTGAACGAGGCCGGCTATCGCGTCGTGGTCGCCAGCAACCAGTCGGGCATCGGCCGCGGCCTGTTCGAAATGAGCGCGCTCAACGCGATGCACGAGAAGATGTACAAGGCGCTGGCCCGCCTCGGCGGCCGCGTCGAGGCGATCTTCTTCTGCCCGCACACCGCGGCCGACGCATGCGAATGCCGCAAGCCCAAACCCGGCCTGATCCAGCAGGCAGCGCAACGCTTCGGCATCGAACTGCGCGGCGTGCCGATCGTCGGCGATTCGCTGCGCGACCTGCAGGCCGGCGTCGCCTTCGGCTGCACGCCGCACCTGGTGCGCACCGGCAAGGGCGAAGCCACGCTGACCAAGGGCGGCCTGCCGCCCGGCACGCTGGTGCACGACGACCTGCGCGCGTTCTCGCGCTGGCTGCTGGAAGGCGAAGGCTCGCGGCACGGCGCCGCGGCGGCATCGCACGCCGGCGCAGCCGCTTCTGCTTCGGCCGCGGCCTCGGCCTCGGCCCCCGCTCCGTCACCGGTTGATCCGACGAACCCCCGATGATCTTTCTCCGCTCCCTGCTGTTCGCGCTGTACCTGCTGGTGCTGACGCCCCCTTATGCCTGCGCCTGCTTCCTGGCCTTCCCGTTCATGAGCGCCAACCGGCGCTATCGCTTCGTGCGCGGCTGGCCGAAGCTGGTGATCGGCGCCGCCTGGCTGATCTGCGGCATCCGCTACCGCATCGAAGGCGGCGAGCATCTGCAGGCCATGATCGACAAGCCGGTGGTGCTGCTGTCCAAGCATCAGTCCGCGTGGGAGACCGTGGCACTGGTGGCGACCATGCCCAAGCCGCTGTGCTTCGTCTTCAAGCGCGAGCTGCTGTTCGTGCCGTTCTTCGGCTGGGCGCTCGGCATGCTGAAGATGGTCCATATCAACCGCAAGGACGGTTCGCGGGCGTTCGCCTCGGCCGTACGCCAGGGCCGCGAGCGGCTCGCCGAGGGCGCCTGGATCATCATGTTCCCCGAAGGCACGCGCACGCCGGCCGGCATGGAAAACCCGCGCTACAAGAGCGGCGGTGCACGCCTGGCGGTCGAGACCGGCGCCTCGGTGATTCCGATCGCGATCAACTCGGGCCGCCTGTGGCCGCGCAACTCCTTCCTGAAGTATCCCGGCACCATCACGATCTCGATCGGCCCCCCGCTGTCGTCGGCTCACAAGACCGCCGACATGCTGAACCAGGAGGTTGAGCAATGGATCGAGCGCGACATGCGCCGCATCGATCCGGAGAGCTATCTGCGAGGACAGCCTGCATGAAGCCGGCCCGCCGCGCCCCGGAACCCGCAGACGGCCAGATGGAATTGCCGTTGATGGACTCCGGCGCCGGCACCGCCGGCGCCAAGCCGGCTGCCAGTGCGCTCGATGGCACCACGTCGGCCGGTCCTGCCACGGCGCCCTGGCCGGCGCCCCCGCCCAACGCCAGGCTGCTGCGGCTGGGCGAGCGAGCGCTCCACTACACGCTGAAGCGTTCGTCCCGGCGCACCATCGGCTTCGTCATCGACGACCGCGGGCTGTCGATCACCGCGCCGCGCTGGGTCACCATCGCCGACATCGAGGCGGCCATCGCCGAGAAGCAGCGCTGGATCTTCGGCAAGCTGGCCGAATGGCAGCAGCGCGATGCGCAGCGCGTGCTGCCAGCGGTGCAGTGGCGCGACGGCGCGACCCTGCCTTTTCTGGGCAAGCCGATCACGCTGCGGCTGGACTCGCCGACCGGCACGCTGCTGTTCGATGCCGAGGCGCGCGTATTGCACCTGGCGCTGTCCGAGCAGGCCGACGAGCAGCAGATCAAGGACCGCGTGCAGGCCTGGCTGCAGCAACAGGCCAGGCGCCTGCTGGCCGAGCGGCTGGACATCTACGCGGAAAAGCTCGGCGTGCGCCATCGCGCGTTCGCGCTGAGTTCGGCCAATACCCGCTGGGGCAGCTGCACCTCGGACGGCAAGATCCGGCTGAGCTGGCGGCTGATGCATTTCCCGCTGTCGGTGATCGACTATGTGGCCGCGCACGAGCTGGCGCACCTGAAGGAAATGAACCACAGCCCGCGCTTCTGGGACACCGTGGCGTCGATCTTCCCCGAATTCCGCGACGCGCGGGCGCAGTTGCGCAGCCATCCGCCGGAAGCCTTGCCGGCGTTCTGAGGCGGCAACCCGCCGTCGCTGCGGCGGGCGTTGCAGGTCCGCACGATCCCCGCCGCGGCGGATCGATCCGCCGATCCGTTCTACACTAACGCCTTTCCGGCAGTACCCCGCAGTACCGCGCGGTTACTCACAGGACGTTAAAAAACACACCCCAACAGAGGCTTACCATGCGACTTCTCCACGCCATGCTCCGTGTCGGCGACCTGCAACGCTCGATCGACTTCTACACCCGCGTGCTCGGCATGCAGCTGCTGCGCGAGAGCGACAACCCCGAGTACAAGTACAAGCTCGCCTTCGTCGGCTACGGTCCCGAGAGCGAAACCGCCGTGCTTGAACTGACCTACAACTACGGCGTCGACAAGTACGAGATGGGCACGGCCTACGGCCATATCGCGCTGGAAACGGACGACGCGGCGGCCGCCTGCGAGCGCATCCGCGCCGCCGGCGGCAAGGTCACGCGCGAGGCCGGTCCCGTGAAGGGCGGCACCACCGTGATCGCCTTCGTCGAAGACCCGGACGGCTACAAGATCGAGCTGATCGAGCGCAACTCCACGCGCGACGCCAGCCGGCCGTAAGCGTGCTCGCCGGCGTCCTCAAAGGATCGTGCAACGGCTCTCCTGCCTTGCCGGCCGGGGGACATGGCCCTGGAGCGGATGGTAGGCGCCGGCATCGCACAGCGCCTTGACGAGGTCCGGCCGGCGCGCCACCGCTGCCATCATCATCGGCGTGGTACCGAACTCGTCGGCAGGATCGGGCCAGGCACCGGCGGCCAGCAACTGCTGCACGAACGTCAGCTGGCCTGTCCCGACGGCCAGATGCAGCGCGGTGACGCCGAGCGGCCCCTGTACATCGAGCGGGACGCCGTGCAGCAGCAAGCGCGCAAACGGCGCGCCTGCTCGGAGCGCAACGGTGGTCATCAACGGCGTGAGGCCAAGCATGGCATCCGGCCGTTCGAGCACGATGCGATTGTCGACCGCCGCGGCCAGGTCGATGATGTTGCAAGCCATGCGCGGCGCGTTGTAGTGCAAGGCCATCTGCAGCAGATCCATGCCGTCCGCCAGCGGCATATCGAGACTCCAGCCGCCGGTGGTGACCAGATGCCGCGCCGCGGCCGCATCGTCGGCATCGATGGCGGCCAGCAGGCTTTTGCGGAATCCGTCCATCCAGTCGACCAGAGCCGCTTCGAGCTTCGGCAGGATTACCGCAAGCCCGGACGCCGGTGCGCCTCCCACATCCCTGCCCAGCTCCAGCGCGGTCCTGCCTTGCCGATTGGGCTTGCCCAGGGCGCCGATGCCGATGCCGTCGCCGAACCAGCGCCCGTGGTCGAGCAGCGACTCCACCACGGCCGGCATGGTCGGGCGCATGGACAGGGCCAGGTGCATGCAGGTATTGCCGTCGTCATTGGCGATGGCGGGATCGGCCCGGCGGGCGAGCAGCGTGTCGATCAGGCGGGGTTCGCAACGCGCCAGGATCGCGGCGTGCAAGGGCGTGTTGCCGAGTTCGTCGCGCCAGCGCACCGCGGTGGGGTCGCGCTCGAGCAACGCGTGCACCGCGGGGCCATCGTGGTGCCGCAGCGCCAGCGTCAGCTCTCGGCCAATCTCGCGGCCGCGGGGAGCACTTGCGCCCCAGAAGCCGTGGACGGCGTCAGGGACGGGGCCGAGGTGGAACAGCGGTGCGGGGGTCGTAGTGCGGCGTGCATGCATGCTTGCGCTCCTTGGCGGTTGAGAGATCGCGACGCGGCCTCGGCCCGTCGCGGCGCGATTCTCATCCGCGCCGGAAGGCGCGCTTTAGCATTCGGGTGGGGTTCTTTCGCAGGCGGTAGTTCAGGCGCCGATGCGATTGGCCAGTTCGACGTATTCGGCCACCGGCACCTCTTCGGCACGGCGGCCCAGATCGAAGCCGATCGCATCGAAGTCGACGTGATCGCGCAGCATCGACAGCGTGTTGCGCAACACCTTGCGGCGCTGCGAAAACGCGGCGGTGACCAGATCGCCGAGCACCGTCATGTCGCAGGCGGCGTACGGCGAGCGCAGCCGGCCGTCTTCCTGGCGCGGCCAGGGAATCATGCGGACCACGGCGGAATCGACCTTCGGCGGCGGATTGAATGATTCCGGCGGCACGTCGAGCACGTACTCCATGTGGTACCGCACCTGCAGCATGATCGACAGCCGGCCGAAGGCCTTGCTGCCCGGCTCGGCCACCATCCGCTCGACCACTTCCTTCTGCAGCATGAAATGCTGGTCGCGCACGTGGTCGGCGAACTCCATCAGATGGAACAGCAGCGGGCTGGAGATGTTGTACGGCAGATTGCCGACGATGCGCAGCGGCCGCCCCGGCTGCTTCAGTTCGTCGAAGTCGAAGGCAAGCGCATCGCCCGCGTGGATCGTCATGCGGTCGCCGTAGCGGCGCCGCAGCCGTTCGACCAGATCGCGGTCCAGTTCGACCACGTGCAGATGATCGAGCCGCTCCAGCAGCGGCTCGGTCAGGGCGCCCAGGCCCGGCCCGATTTCGACGACGAGGTCGCCGGCCTGCGGGTCGATGGCATTGACGATGCCATGAATGATGCTGTCGTCGACCAGGAAGTTCTGGCCGAATCGCTTGCGGGCCGTATGGCCCTGGTGCACATGGGAACGCATGATGTCTCTTCAGTGTCCGGCCGGCGGGGCGCCCTGCAGGCGTCCCTCGGCATGGCCGGCCATGCCGATCGCGCAGCGGATCGCCTCGATCATGCTGCCGTGCTCGGCGCGACCGCTGGCGGCCAGATCGAGCGCGGTGCCGTGGTCGACCGAGGTGCGGATGAACGGCAGGCCGAGCGTGATGTTGACACCATGGCCGAAGGTGCCGTATTTCAGCGGCGCCAGGCCTTGATCATGGTACATCGCCAGCACGCAGTCGGCATCGCGCAGCAGCCGGGGCTGGAACAGCGTGTCGGCCGGATAGGGACCGCGCGCGTCGATGCCGGCATCGCGCGCCTGCGCCAGCGCCGGCGCGATGACGTCGATCTCCTCGCGGCCAAGGTGCCCGCTCTCGCCCGCGTGGGGGTTCAGGCCGGTCACCAGGATGCGGGGTCGGGCCAGGCCGAAGCGGTGCCGCAGGTCGCGCTCGACGATGGTCAACGTCTCGACCAGCATCGGCACGTTCAGCGCATCGGGCACCGCGCGCAGCGGCAAGTGGGTGGTGGCCAGCGCCACCCGCAGCATCGCATTGCCGTGCGCGGGCTGCGGCCCGGCCAGCATCATCACGACGCGCGACACGCCGGCCCGTTCGGCCAGATATTCGGTATGGCCGGTGAACGGCACGCCGGCGTCATTGATCGTGCTCTTTTGCACCGGCGCGGTGACGACCGCCGCATAGCGGGCGGCCTGCCCCGGTTCGGCCAGCAGGCCGGCCAGCGCCGCGTCGAGCAGGCTCAGGACATAGCGGCCGTTGCGCGCGTCGAGCACGCCGGGCGCACACGAAGCCGCCAGGGGGATGTCCTCGACCACCGCCTCGCCCGCGTCGAGCTTGCGCTGCCACGCCTGCGCCAATCCGAGCGCGGCGGCGCGCTCGGCCAGCAGCCGCGCATCGCCCAGTACATGAAAGCTCGGACCCGCCTGCCCGCCGGCGAGCTCCAGCACCGCGCGGACCGTGATGTCCGGGCCGATGCCGGCCGGCTCGCCGGTCGTGATCGCGATCGGCAGCCGCAGCGGCAAGGCCGAAGGCGATGGCACGGGCTGGGCAGAGGATGTGGCAGACGGCGCGGTCATCGTGGTGGCGAAACGGTGCCCTTGGCGGGCCCCTTAGCGGGTGGCCTCGCGGTTGGTCCGGTATTCGACATAAGCGGCCTCGCGCAGCTGGCGCAGCCAGTCCTCGTAGGCCGCGCGCAGCTTCTGCTCGCGCACCTCGGCGCGGGCGAAGTCGCGCTGCTTCTCCGGCGAAACCTCGACCTCGCGGCGATTTTCGACCTGGATCAGATGCACGCCGAACTGGCTGGTGACCGGCTCGGATACTTCGCCCGGACGCAGCCGGTTCATCGCCTGCTCGAACTCGGGCACCAGCTCGCCCGGCGACACCCAGCCGAGCTCGCCGCCGTTCTGCGCCGAGCCATCCTGCGAATAACGCTTGGCGATATCGGCGAACTTGGTGCCGTGCTGGATGCGATCGCGCAGCGTCGACAGTTGGCGGCGCGCTTCGGCCTCGGGCATGTTGGGACCGGTGCGGATCAGGATATGGCGGACCTGGGTCTGCGTGATGCGGCTCGGCGCGACATCGCCGCCCGCGGGCGCGGTGCGCTTGCCGGCGAGCTTGAGCACATGGAAACCGGCCGGGCTCTCGACGACCTCGGGCACCACCTTGCCCGGCTGCAGGTCGAGCACCGCGTTGGCGAACTGCGCCGGCAGGCGGCCGATCTCGCGATAGCCGAGCGAGCCGCCCTTGGCACCCTCGGCGCCGTCGGAATTGTTCTGCGCCAGTTGCGCGAAGTCGGCGCCGCCCTGGGCCTGCTTCAGCAACCCTTCGGCCTTGGCGCGCAGCTGCGCCTTCTGCGCCTCGCTGGCGTCTTCGGGCACGCGCACGAAGATCTGGGCCACGTCGTACTGCGGCTCGCCGGTCGGCGCGGCGCCGCTGCGTGCCGCGCGCGCGGCCAGATAGTTGTCGATCTCGCCGTCGAACACCTGGACCTTGGAGTCGACCTCGCGCTCGCGCAGCCGGATCACCTGCACCTGCTTGCGCAGCTCGCTGCGGTACTTGTCCCAGGTCATGCCGCTGCGGTCGACCTGCGCCCGCAGATCGGCGACGCTGATGCGGTTCTGCTGCGCGACCGACTCGATCGCCCGGTCAACTTCCTGATCGGTCACGCGGATGCCGGCGTCCTGCGCGGCCTGGGTCTGCACGCGCTCCATCACCAGCCGTTCCAGCACTTCGCCGAGCAGCTCCTCGCGCGGCGGAATCGGCCGGCCGGCCCCGCGCAGCTGGTTCTCAATCTCGTCGGCGCTGTCGAGCAGCTCGCGCCGCGTGATCACGGTGTTGTTGACGATCGCCACCACTTCGTCGACCAGCTGCGAGCGGCCGGTACGCTGCCCCGAGCCGAGGCGCGGCTGGGTCGGCGCGGTCGGCGGCGTGGCCTGCGAACCTTGCGGCACAAAGATGCCGCTGGGGCGCTGCCCCGAACCGGCGTTACCGGGCGCCTTCAGCTGCGCGGCCGCCGGGACGGCCACGCAGGCGAGCAATGCCGACAGCACGATGCCGCGCGAACGCCGCGACGAAGCCGCGGCAACGGAAAATACAGAGACTGCTTGACGCTTCATCATGGTCCGTCATTCGTAATGGTCGAACTGGGTCTGAGGGATCGGCGCGGCCGAGACAGGCTCGTAGCCAGGCACGTTCAACCTCATGATATCCAGCGGATTGGAGCCGATCTTCGACAGGCCGCGGAACTCCACCTGCAGAAACACCCGGCCGGTGTAGCCCTGCGTGGTATTGCGAAAACGCTGGTAGGCGACCCGGCCGACCCAGCAGTCGGCGGCGTATTCGAGCCCCAGCAGCGTATCGACCAGCTGGTTGGCGCTCATGTCGTAGGCGACACGCCCGATGCCGTAGGTCCGCCGCGTGATCGGCCACTGGCTCGAGATCTCGAACTGGTCGATCGCGGTATTGTCGGTGACCGTGGTCGGACGCCGGTAGCGATAGCCGACGTTCAGCAGCTTGCGCGCCTCGGGCCGCCACGCGAACGCGATGTTCGACTGGATCACCCGGTCGTTTTCCGGGTTGTACTGCATCCCGGCATTGATGTAGTAGCCGCGGAACAGCTGGATCGTGGTGGCCGCCAGCAGATCGGAATAACCGCTCTCGGCGTCGTCCAGCGTGCCGGTCAGCTGCACGCGCTGGCCGCTGAAGTCGAAGCGCTGCGCCAGCGTACCACGGAAGCGTTCGATGCCCGTCTCGGACTCGATCAGGCGCGTGGTCACGCCCGCGGTCAGCTTGTTGTTGTCGGCGATGCGGTCGTAGCCGGTGAACGGGTTCTCGCTGAAGATCTGCCCGTAACCGAAGTCGGACTGCACCGTGTCGAACAGCGGGAACGCGCTCTGGTCGCGGAACGGCGTGTAGACATAGAACAGGCGCGGTTCCAGCGTCTGCAGGTACTTGGTGCCGAACAGCCGGCTGATGGTGGGCGCGTCGCGCTCGAACGTCATGCCGCCGTCGATGCTGAAGGTAGGCACCGAGCGCGTCAGCGTGTTGTTCGCGCCCGGCGTGTTGGTCGACGGCTCCATCTGGTACTGCGCCGCGTTGAACATGACCTTGGGCGTCACGAACCAGCCCGGGCGCACAATCGGATAGCTGATCGACGGCTGGATGAAAACGCGCTCGCCCTGCGGCTGCTGGAAGCCGGTGGTCGTCAGCGGGATGCGGAAGCGCGTGTAGTCGGCCTCGACCTGCACGTCGAAGCCGCCCCAGTTGTAGCGCGTGAACTTGCCGTTCAACTGCGGCACGCGCTCGTAGGTCGGCTGGCTCGGCGCCAGCGTCTGGAAGGTCTGCACGCGCGCCAGCAGCGAGAAGTCCTGCCAGTTGTAGGTGACCCCGCCCTCCTGCGTGTACTGACGCAGCGTCGACTGCGCGACCGTGCGCGTCAGGTCGTCCGGATAGCGGTCGTCCGATACCCGGTTCAGGTTCACATAGGCGTTCAGGCCCTTGGCCAGGTTCTGGCTATGCTGGATCGAGTACAGCCAGCGGTCCGAGTTGGTCTTCTGGTCGTTCGGCAGGAACTCGCCGCGGATGCGGCCCGCATAGCCGTTGCCGATATAGCGGAAGTCGCCGCCGAGCTGCACGCCGCGCTCGCTCATCACGCGCGGATACAGCGTCAGGTCGCGGTTCGGCGCGATATTGAAGTAGTACGGCACCGTCAGGTCGAAGCCCGAACGCGAGCTGTAGGCCATCAGCGGCGCCAGGAAGCCGCTGCGGCGCTCGTCGGTCAGCGGAAAGGTCACCGCCGGCGCGGCCAGGATCGGCACATCGAAGAAACGCAGCACGGCGCCGTGCGCGGTGCCGACCTGACGGTCGCTGTCCAGGTCGAGCTGGCGCGCGCTGAAGTACCAGTCAGCGTTATCGGGCGAACAGGTGGTGTAGGTGGCGCGCTGGATGGTGCTCTGGTTCTTGTTCAGGAAGTCGATGCGCTCGGCCGTGCCCGAACCGCCGGTCTGCTGGAAGTAGTAATCCGGCGACAGCATGTAGCCTTCGTTGGCTTCGACGCGCAGCTTCGCTTCGGGGCCGACCGCCAGCGTGCCTTCGCGCGAGAGCCGGACATTGCCGGTTGCCAGCGCTTCGTCGCTGTCCTGGTCGTAGGTCAGCCGGTCGGCCTTGATCACCGCGCCGTCGCTGCGCAGCTCGGCATTGCCCTGCAGTTCCAGGCCGCGCTCGTTGTAGCCGGTCATGGTGTCGCCGGACACATAGGTCGGCGCATTGGGATCGCTCGGCGCGCTGCGCCAGGTGGCCGGCTCCGACAGATAGGGAATCAGTTCGCCGGGGCGCGGCGGCTGGCGCGGGTCCGGTGCCTCGGCCGCCGGCTCCGCCGCCGGCAGCGCGGGAATCGCCGAGCCGACCGCCTGGCCTTGCGCGTGCGCGCCGAGCGACCAGCCGGCCATGGCCAGCACCAGCGGGCGCAGGGCCCGGGCTGGCCGGCGCGCGGGCTGGCGGCCCGTCGCCTGGATTGCGGTGTGATTCGGTGATCGTTGTTGTTCGGTCATGCGAGCGGGTCGTCGGTCGGACGGCGGGACGGTTGCGCAGAACCGCCGCAGCCACCGTCCAAACAGGCTGCCAGGCACAGGACGGCCCACCTGGGAGCCGCCCGGCGCCCGGGTCTGGTCGGGTATTATACGGGGCAACTTATCGACCCTTTCCGGCATGGCAGCACTTCCCCTCGACCCGCGCCAGGACCAGCTCAAAGCGTGGGTGTCCGGACTCGCTCCGGATTGGTCCATCGATCCCGAATCCTGCGCACCGGCATCGGCCGACGCCAGCTTCCGCCGCTACTTCCGGCTGCGCACCGACAATCCGGCGCATCCGACCGTGATCGCGATGGACGCGCCACCCGCGCACGAGGACTGCCGCCCCTTCATCCACGTCGCCGCGCTGTTCGGCGAGGCCGGCGTCACCGTGCCGACCGTGCTGGCGCAGGACCTGTCGCAAGGCTTCCTGCTGCTGGCCGATCTGGGCAACACCACCTATCTGTCGAAGCTGGACATCACCACCGCGCGCACGCTGTACGGCGACGCCGCCGCGGCGCTGGTCAAGATCCAGGCTGCGACGCGCCCGGGCACGCTGCCCGCCTACGACCGCGCACTGCTGCAGCGCGAGCTCGACCTGTTCCCGCAGTGGTACGTGACGCGCCATCTGGGCGTGGAGCTGGACGCAGGCCAGCAGGCGGACCTGAACGAGGTCATGGAAACGCTGCTGGCCAACAACCTGGCCCAGCCGCAGCTCTATGTGCACCGCGACTACCACTCGCGCAACCTGATGGTGCTCGATGGGGAGGACAAGCGCGGCAACCCCGGCATCCTGGACTTCCAGGACGCGGTGATCGGCCCGATCACCTACGACGCGGTCTCGCTGTGGCGCGACGCCTATATCGAATGGGACGAGGAGCTGCAGCTGGACTGGCTGATCCGCTACTGGGAGCGCGCCCGCAAGGCGGGGCTGCCGGTGGCCGGCGACTTCGGCGAGTTCTATCGCGACTTTGAGTGGATGGGTCTGCAGCGTCATCTGAAGGTGCTCGGCATCTTTGCGCGGCTCTACCATCGCGACGGCAAGGACGGCTATCTGGCCAACATGCCGCTGGTGCTCAAGTACGCGCGTGCGGTCGCCGGTCGCTATGGCGAGCTGCGCAAGCTGGTGCGGCTGTTCGATACGCTCGAAGGCGTCGAGCGCCCGGTCGGCTACACCTTCTGATGGACTCGGCAACGGATCCGGCGACAGACCCGGCCACCGGCGTCACGCGCCGCAGCGAATGGTGGGCCGGCGTACGTGCGCTGGCGCCGATGCTGCTCGGCGTGGTGCCGTTCGGCCTGATCTACGGCGTGCTTGCCGTCGGCGCCGGCATGCCGGCCTGGCTCGCCTGCGCGATGAGCGCGATCGTCTTCGGCGGCGCCTCGCAGATGATCCTGACCCAGCTGTGGGCAGCGGGCACGCCAGCGGCGATCGTGGCCACCACGGTGGCGATGGTCAATCTGCGCCACGCGCTCTATTCGGCCACCGTCGCGCCCGCGCTCGCGCATCTGCCGCGCCGCTGGAAGGCGCTGATCGCCTATCTGCTGACCGACGAGGCATTCGCCGCGATGACGCGGCGGCTCGGCGACGACCCGGCGCAACGGCGCTACCGGCATTGGTACTTCTTCGGCGCCGGCTTCGCGCTGTGGAGCAGCTGGCAGCTGTCGACGCTGGCCGGCGTACTGGTCGGCGCGCAGGTGCCGCGCCACTGGCCGCTGGACTTCTTCCTGCCGCTGACCTTCATCGCGATCATCGTGCCGGGCCTGAAGCACCGCTCGCACGTCGCCGCGGCGGTGACCGCCAGCGTGCTGGCGGTGCTGTGCTACGGCGTGCCGCACAAGCTCGGCCTAATGGTGGCCGCGCTCGGCGGCATCGCGGTCGGCATGCTGCTGCTGCCGCGCAAGAGCGGCCATGCCGGCAAGGAGCGCACCGCATGAGCCCGTGGATGCTGCTCGGCGTGATGGCGGCCGCGGGCCTGGCCACCTATCTGATCCGTCTGTCCTTTATCGCCGTCGAAGGCAAGGTGCGCCTGCCGGCCTGGTTCCGCACCGCGCTGCAGTTCGTGCCGGCGGCGATGCTGTCGGCGCTGATCGCGCCCGACCTGCTGATGCGCGACGGCCAGCTGGCCATCGGCCCCGACAATGCCCGCCTGATCGCCGGCGTGGTGGCCATCGCGATCGCCGCGCGCACGCGCAGCATCGGCTGGACCATCGCCGGCGGCATGGCCACCCTGCTCGTCCTGGAGAACCTGATTTGAAAGCGATGATCTTCGCCGCCGGACGCGGCGAGCGCATGCGCCCGCTGACCGATGGCTGCCCGAAGCCGCTGCTGCAGGTCGGAGGCAAGCCGCTGATCGTGTGGACCATCGAGGCGCTGGCCCGCGCCGGCCTGACCGAGATCGTCATCAACCACGCCTGGCTGGGCGAGCAGATCGAGGCGGCGCTCGGCGACGGCAGCCGCTTCGGCGTACGGCTGGCCTATTCGGCGGAAGCCGAAGCGCTGGAGACCGCCGGCGGCATCGCGCAGGCGCTGGCGCTGCTGCGTGAAGGGGCCTGCAACGATGGCACCGGCAATGAAGGCACCAGCGGCGATGGCAAGGGCGAGATCTTCGTCGCGGTGTCCGGCGACATCTATTGCGACTACGACTTCCGCGCGCTGTTGCCGCGCGCCGCCGCGATGGCGGGCTCGCCCGAGCCGCGCATGCATCTGGTGATGGTCCCCAATCCGCCGTTCCACCCCGAGGGCGACTTCGCGCTCGGCACCGACGGCAAGCTGTCGCTGCCGGGCGATGCGCCGCTGCCCGACGGCGCCGCGCGCCTGACCTTCGGCAATATCGGCCTGTACGACACGCGCACCTTTGCCGGCATCGGGCCCGGACAGAAGGTGCCGATGACGCCGTTCTACCGCGCTGCCATCGCGGCCGGCCTGGCCACCGGCGAGCGCTTCGCGGGCCGCTGGGAGAACGTCGGCACGCCCGCGCAGCTGGCCGCGCTGGACGCCGCGCTGTCGCGCTAGCCGCTCGCCGGGCGCAAGGCGCCGCTGGCGACGCCGGCAACGACCGGCGTTAGAATCGGGCCATTGCCCACTGCCTGCCCGATGCGAATCGGTCCCCTCATGTCCGCACCAGATTCCGCCCTTCTCCAGGCCTGTCGCGCGCGCCGCGCCCGCGTGCTCGACCACCTGCGCGCCGCCGGCGGCGGCGTGGCGATCCTGCCCACGGCACCGGAAGCGATGCGTAACCGCGACAGCGACTTCCCGTACCGGCACGACAGCTACTTCTACTATCTGAGCGGCTTCACCGAGCCCGAGTCGGTGCTGGTGCTGATCGCCGCGCCGGCCGGCGGCAGCGACCGCAGCATCCTGTTCTGCCGCCCCAAGCACGAAGAGCGCGAGATCTGGGACGGCTTTCGCTACGGTCCCGAAGCGGCGCGCGAGGTGTTCGGCTTCGACGAGGCCCATTCGATCGAGGAGATCGACGCGCAACTGCCGCCGCTGCTCGCCAACCAGAACCTGATCGCGTATCCGCTGGCCGCCTCGACCCGCATCGACATGCAGGTACGGCGCTGGCTCGATGCCGTGCGCACGCAGGGCCGCGCCGGCGTGGTGGCGCCGTCGAGCGCGATGGATATCCGCACGCTGCTCGACGAAATGCGGCTGTTCAAGGACGCCGGCGAGCTCGATATCATGCGCCGCGCCGCGCAGATCTCGGCGCAGGCCCATGTCCGCGCGATGCGCGCCAGCCGCGCCGGGCTGCGCGAATACCATCTGGAAGCCGAGCTGCTCTACGAATTCCGCCGCAACGGCGCGCAGAGCGTTGCCTACAATTCGATCGTCGCGGCCGGGCCCAATGCCTGCGTGCTGCACTATCGCGCCGGTCCCGCCGAGCTGCGCGACGGCGATCTGTGCCTGATCGACGCGGGCTGCGAGCTCGACGGCTACGCGTCCGATATCACGCGCACGTTCCCGGTGTCCGGCCGCTTCTCGCCGGCGCAGCGCGAGCTCTACGACCTGGTGCTGGCCGCGCAGCAGGCCGCGATCGACGAGACCCGCGTCGGCGTGCCGTACAACGTGCCACACGATGCGGCGGTGCGCGTGCTGGCGCAGGGCATGCTCGATACCGGCCTGCTGGACCGCGACAAGGAAGGCGGCGTCGACGACGTGATCGCCAGCGGCAGTTACCGCCGTTTCTATATGCATCGCACCGGCCATTGGCTCGGCATGGACGTGCACGACGTCGGCGAGTACCGCGTGCCCGGCCCGGCGCCGGCCGAAGGCGAGCGCCCGTGGCGTCCGCTGCAAGCCGGCATGGTGCTGACGATCGAGCCCGGCATCTACGTCCGGCCGGCCGAGGACGTGCCGGAGCGCTACTGGCATATCGGCATCCGCATCGAGGACGACGCGGTGGTCACGGCGGACGGGCCGTGCGAATTGATGACCCGCGGCGTCCCGGTCGACGCCGACGAGATCGAGGCGCTGATGCGCGAACGGAGTGAGGGGTAATGGTCAGCTGGTTGAAGAAACTGTTCGGCGGTGCCGATGACGACGCGACGGCGGCCCGGACGCAGGCAGAGCCGGAACAGCCGTTCATCGTCAATCTGTTCGACGACCGCCTGGTGGTCCATCGCCCCGACGGCCAACGGGAAGAGCTCGAATGGCAGGCGCTGGAGCGCGTGGTCGTGCGCGTGTCGCGGCGCGCGCCGTGGACCGGCAAGGCCTGGCTGATCCTGGTCGGCGAGGAGCGTCCGGACGGCCGCCAGCAAGGCTGCGTGACGCCGGTCGACGCGATCAACCACGAGGCGCTGCTGGCCCGGCTGCGCGCGCTGCCGGGCTTCGATCAGGCCATGCTGGACAACGCGCTGCGCGACGCGCGCAACGACCGGACACGCGACGATGCGCTGTGCTGGCAGCGCGGCGAGGGTGAGGACGCGGGCCCGGCCAACGCCGCCGATGCCGGACGAGCCGATGCCGGAGGTGCCAACGATGAACCAGCCCAGCCCTGAGCAGGCGAGCGCCGACCGTCACGACGACGTTTGCGATATCGCCATCGTCGGCGGCGGCCCGGTGGGCCTCGCGCTGGCCTGCCGGCTGCTGCAGACCAGCCCCTGGCGCATCGCGCTGATCGACGCCGCCACGCCGGCACGCGCCGCCCGCGATCCGCGCGCGATCGCGCTGTCGCACGGCAGCCGCGATCTGCTGGCCCAGCTCGATGCGTGGCCCGCCGCGGCGACGGCGATCGAGCATATCCATGTGTCGCAGCGCGGCCGCTTCGGCCACGTCAAGCTGCATCACGACGACTACGGCATCCCGGCGCTCGGCTACGTGGTTCGCTACGGCGACCTGTGCGCCGCGCTCGAACACGCGCTGGGACGCGCCGGCGGCCAGCAGCGGCTGGTGCGCGCGTTCGACACGCGCATCGACGCGATCGACCAGCCCGAGTCGTCGCGCGGTGCCGAACTGGCGACCGCGGCGGGCGCGCCGGTGCAGCTGCGCGGCGCCGGCCCCGACGGCCAGCCGGTGCGCTTCGGCGCGCGCCTGGCCGTGCAGGCGGAAGGCGGCCTGTTCCATCAGCAGGTGGCCCGCACCGCCGCGGCGGGCGCCACGGGCGCGCGCCGCCGGGACTACGGGCAGACCGCGATCGTCTCGCATGTCGCCTGCACCCATCCGCTGCCCGGCTGGGCCTGGGAACGCTTTACCGCGCAGGGCCCGCTGGCGCTGCTGCCGCACGATCTGGACGACGACCCGCATGGCGACGGCGGCTCCGGCTATGCGCTGGTCTGGTGCTGCTCCCCCGAGGAGGCCGCGCGGCGCCTGGCGCTGGATGACGCCCGCTTCCTGGCCGAGCTCGGCGAGGTGTTCGGTCCGCGCATGGGACGCTTTACCCGCGTCGGCAAGCGCCACGCCTTCCCGCTGGGCCTGAATGCCGCGCAGCTGACCGTCAAGGGACGGCTGGTGGCGATCGGCAACGCGGCCCAAACCCTGCATCCGGTCGCCGGCCAGGGGCTCAATCTCGGGCTGCGCGACGCCTTCGCGCTGGCCGACGAGCTGCGCACCGCCTGCACGCCGCAGGCGCTGGCCGCGTTCGGCGCGCGTCATCGGCTCGATCGCGCGGTGACCATCGGCGTCACCGACCTGCTGCCGCGCGTGTTCGGCATTCCCTATCCGCTGGCGGCGCACGCACGCGGCGCCTCCCTGGCGGCGCTGGCCTGCCTGTCGCCGCTGAAGCACGCGCTGGCGCATCAGATGATCTACGGCATGCGGCGCTGAGCCGGGCACGCTCAGCGGCTTCGGCACCGAAGCTGACCGACGTTGCGGCCCGAAACGCGCAGGTCCGGGCCGATGTCGCGTCGCAGCACAACCGCCCTGCTTATTTATTGGGCAGCCGGCCGGTTTAGCGGTAAAATCCCGCCCTCGCACATGCCCCCCGCTTCACCGCCGACGCCGCTTCGGCCGGGCATGCCTTCGCCATTCGATCCGTGACACCGCCCATCGGCGCCCGGTCACGGCCAGCTTTTCTGGACGTCGCCGGACCCTAGCCGTGCAAATCGGACCTCACCAACTTCGCAACAACCTGTTCGTCGCGCCGATGGCCGGCGTCACGGACCGCCCCTTCCGCCAGCTGTGCAAGAAGCTCGGTGCGGGCTATGCGGTCTCGGAGATGGTGGCCTCCAACGCGCAGCTGTGGAAGAGCGAAAAGACCATGCGCCGCGCCAACCACGACGGCGAGGTCGAGCCGATCGCGGTGCAGATCGCCGGCGCCGAGCCCGGCATGATGGCGGAGGCGGCCCGCTACAACGTCGACCGCGGCGCGCAGATCATCGACATCAATATGGGCTGCCCGGCCAAGAAGGTCTGCAATGTCGCGGCCGGGTCGGCGCTGCTGCAGAACGAGCCGCTGGTGGTGCGCATCGTCGAGGCAGTGGTCGGCGCGGTCGGCGACCGCGTGCCGGTCACGCTGAAGATCCGCACCGGCTGGGACCGGCAGAACCGCAACGCGGTGCGCGTCGCGCGCATGGCGGAAGCGGCGGGCATCAGCATGCTGACGGTGCATGGCCGCACGCGCGCCGACCTGTATCACGGCGAGGCCGAGTACGAGACGATCGCCGCGGTCAAGGACGCAATCCGCATTCCGGTGGTCGCCAACGGCGACATCACGACGCCGCAGAAGGCGCGCCACGTGCTGGCCGTCACCGGCGCCGATGCGATCATGATCGGCCGTGCCGCGCAGGGCCGCCCCTGGCTGTTCCGCGAGATCGAACATTTCCTGGCCACCGGCGAGCTGCTGCCGCCGCCGGAAGTGGCCGAGATCCGCGCGATCATGAACGCGCACCTGCAAGACCACTACGCCTTCTATGGCGAATTCACCGGCGTGCGTACCGCGCGCAAGCATATCGCCTGGTACACGCGCGGGCTCAAGGGTGCCAATCTGTTCCGGCACCGGATGAACACACTGGAAAGCACCGAGGCGCAGCTGGCCGCCGTCAACGCTTTCTTCGACGAGCAGGCCGCGCTGTCGGACCGGCTGATCTACGTCGAAGAGGGCGAAGCACAGACCGGCGCATCGAACAACAACAACAGGGAGTTGCTTGCCGCATGAGCCGCAATGTTATCGACCAATGCATCCGGGACAGCCTGAGCGCCTACTTCCGCGATCTGGACGGCGAGCAGCCGTCGAACATGTACAACATGGTGCTGGAGGCGGTGGAACGGCCGCTGCTGGAAACGGTGATGGCGCGTGCCGACCGCAACCAGTCGCTGGCCGCGGCCTATCTCGGCATCAATCGCAATACGCTGCGCAAGAAGCTGCAGCAGCACGGTTTACTTTGAAGCGTCCTCCATCACCATGATCAAGCAAGCCCTTCTCTCCGTTTCCGACAAGACCGGCATCGTCGATTTCGCGCGCGAACTGCATGCGCTCGGCGTGACGCTGCTGTCCACCGGCGGCACCGCCAAACTGCTCGCCGACGCCGGCCTGCCCGTTACGGAAGTGGCCGACTACACCGGCTTCCCCGAGATGCTCGACGGCCGCGTCAAGACGCTGCACCCGAAAGTGCACGGCGGCATCCTGGCGCGCCGCGACCTGCCCGAGCACATGGCCGCGCTGGCCCAGCACGACATTCCGACCATCGACCTGCTGGTGGTCAACCTGTATCCGTTCCAGCAGACCGTCGCCAAGGACGACTGCACGCTGCCCGACGCGATCGAGAACATCGACATCGGCGGGCCGACCATGCTGCGCTCGGCGGCGAAGAACCATCGCGACGTGACGGTGATCGTCGATCCGGCCGACTACGCGCCGGTGCTCGAGGAAATGCGCGCGAACAGCAACCAGGTCGGCTACGACACCAACTTCCGGCTGGCCACCAAGGTGTTCGCGCATACCGCGCAATACGATGGCGCCATCACCAACTACCTGACCAGCCTCGGCCCGGACAAGTCGCACCAGGCCCGCAGCGCCTATCCGCAGACGCTGAACCTGGCGTTCGAGAAGGTGCAGGAGATGCGCTACGGCGAGAACCCGCACCAGTCGGCGGCGTTCTACCGCGACCTGAAGGCGGTCGACGGCGCGCTGGCCAACTACATGCAGCTGCAGGGCAAGGAGCTGTCGTACAACAACATCGCCGACGCCGATGCGGCGTGGGAATGCGTCAAGTCCTTCGGCCCCGGCGATGGCGCGGCCTGCGTCATCATCAAGCACGCCAATCCGTGCGGCGTGGCGATCGGCGCCAATGCGCTGGAAGCCTACGAGAAGGCGTTCAAGACCGATTCGACCTCGGCCTTCGGCGGCATCATCGCCTTCAACGTCGAGCTCGACGGCACGGCCGCGCAGGCGGTCGCCAGGCAGTTCGTCGAGGTGCTGATCGCGCCGTCGTTCAGCGCGGCCGCGCGCGAGGTGTTCGCCGCCAAGCAGAACGTGCGGCTGCTGGAAATTCCGCTCGGCAAGGGTGTCAACCAGTATGACCTGAAGCGCGTCGGCGGCGGCCTGCTGCTGCAGAGCCCGGATGCCAAGAACGTGCAGCCGTCCGAGCTGCGCGTCGTCACCAAGCGCCATCCGACGCCGAAGGAAATGAGCGATCTGCTGTTCGCGTGGCGCGTCGCCAAGTTCGTCAAGTCGAACGCCATCGTGTTCTGCGGCGGCGGCATGACGCTCGGCGTCGGCGCCGGCCAGATGAGCCGCGTCGACTCGGCCCGCATCGCCAGCATCAAGGCGCAGAACGCCGGCCTGACGCTGGCCGGCTCGGCGGTGGCCTCCGATGCCTTCTTCCCGTTCCGCGACGGCCTGGACGTGGTGGTCGATGCGGGCGCGACCTGCGTGATCCAGCCGGGCGGCTCGATGCGCGACGACGAAGTGATCGCCGCCGCGGACGAACGCAATATCGCGATGGTGCTGACCGGCACCCGGCATTTCCGGCATTGAGGCCGGACCAAGGGGACCGAGCGGCAACGCGCCGCTCGCAGCCGGAGTAAGCAGTTCGAAGAGCAGTACGAACGAGCAGTTCGACGAGCACCGGCTGCCCTCTCCCCTGCCCCTCTCCCGCAAGCGGGAGAGGGAACCTCGGCGGCCCTCAACCCGCGCGCGCCAACCTTTGAATGCGCTTGCGCGGCTTTCGTGAGGCAGTCCAAAGATCATAGGCGGACTGCAAACCGATCCACATCTCGCTGCTGGTGCCCAGCGCGTCTTCCAGCCGCAGAGCGATATCGGGCGTGATCGCGGCGTGTCCGTTGACGATGCGCGATAGCGTCGCCCGCGTGACGCCGATATGTCGTGCGAAATCGGTCAGCGTCATGGCATCCAGGTCGCGCAGCCATTCGGCGAGCACCGTACCCGGATGCGGAGGGTTGTGCATCCTCGTCATGATTCGATCCCCTCGATAGCCTAGTGATAGTCCTGGTAGTCCACCAGCAGTACGTCGCAACCGTCGAACCGGAATGTCAGTCGCCAATTGCCGCTGACGGTGACCGACCAATGATCGGACAAGTCGCCTGTCAGTTTGTGCAGCCGCCAACTCGGTACGGCCATGTCCTGAGGACCCGTCGCCTGGTTCAGTACACCCAATTGCAACTGCAGACGGGTGGCGTGATGGGGCCGGATGCCGGCCTTGGACCCGGTCTCGAAGAAGCGCTTCAGACCAGCGTGTGCGAAGCTTCGGATCATTGGTTTGGTCGAGTGTATAGCGAGACTATACGGAAGACAAGCATGCCGTGGCGACCGAGAGGGGCTGACTGCGGCATGGACGAAGGGCGCCATTGCGGGAACCGACAAGGGCCGAAGCTTGCCAGCATCGAGCCTCTGAGAGCTTTGGCTTTACGCCCGGCGATTTGCGGGATTCGACGACCGTAACGAACGCGCTTACACTAGCGGCCAACCTAGAATCATTGATCCAATGCGCATCCTCGGCATCGACCCCGGCCTTCGTACCACCGGCTTCGGCGTGGTCGAAAAGCACGGCAACAAGCTTGCCTACATCGCCTCGGGCACCATCAAGAGCGATGGCAACGGCAGCCTGCCGGAGCGTTTGAAGACGCTGTATGACGGCATTGCCGAGGTCACGCGGACCTATGCGCCCGATTGCGCGGCGATCGAGAAGGTGTTCGTCAACGTCAATCCGCAATCGACGCTGCTGCTCGGGCAAGCCCGTGGCGCGGCGATCTGCGGACTGGTCGGCTACGGCTTGCCGGTGTTCGAATACACCGCGCTGCAGCTGAAGGTCGCTGTGGTCGGCTATGGCCGCGCGAACAAGGCGCAGGTGCAGGAGATGGTCGCGCGGCTGCTGGCGCTGCCGGGCCATCCCAGTTCCGATGCGGCCGACGCGCTGGGCGTGGCGATCTGCCATGCCAATGGCGGCGATACGCTGGCCACCTTGAGCGGCCTGGCCCCCGAACTCGCGCGCAAGGGCGTGCGGGTCCGGCGCGGCAGGCTGGTCGGCTAGCGGCGGCCGACTTCCGTCGCCACGCCCCGCAGCCCGGGCGACGCCTGCCTCACTTACAATCGGCCTCGTACTCGCTCGAGGAGGCCGCATGTCCCGATCCATCCCGCGCTCCATCCCGTTCTTCCGCCATGCCCTGCGGCCCGACGCCGCCGTCCGCGGCGCCTTGCTGACCATCACCGCGGCCGCGCTGCTGGCGGGCTGTGTCACTGCACCGCCTCCCGCCGCGCCCGCGCCGGAGCCGCCAAAGGCCGAACCGGCACCGCCCCGTCCCAAGCCGCTGGTGATCGGCCATCGCGGCGCCAGCGCACTTCGGCCGGAACACACGCTGGCCGCGTACACCAAGGCGATCGAGGACGGCGCCGATCTGATCGAACCGGATCTGGTCGTCACGCGCGACGGCGTGCTGGTGGCCCGGCACGAAAACGAGATCGGCGGCACCACCAACGTCGCCACGCTGCCGCAGTTCGCCGACCGCAAACGCATCAAGGTGATCGACGGCGAGCGGCTGGAGGGCTGGTTCACCGAGGACTTCACGCTGGCCGAACTGAAGACGCTGCGGGCGCGCGAGCGCATTCCGAAGCTGCGTCCGGCCAATACGCAGTACGACGACAAGTTCGAGATCCCGACGCTCGCCGAGATCATCGAGCTGGCCGCCAATGCCTCGCGCCGCAGCGGCAGGACCATCGGCCTCTATATCGAGACCAAGCATCCGAGCTATTTCCGCGGCATCAACCTGCCGATGGAAGAGAAGCTGGTCGACGCGCTGCGTGCCAACGCCCACACGCGCCGCGCGCCGGTCTATCTGCAATCGTTCGAGACCGCCAATCTGCGCGCGCTGCGCCAGCGGCTCGGCAAGTCGATGCCCAACGTCAAGCTGGTGCAGCTGATCGGCAATGCCGCGAAGGCGCCGGCCGACTGGCGCCTGGCCGGCGACACGCGTCGCTATGCGGACATGCTCACGCCGCTCGGCCTGCGCGAGGTTGCCACCTATGCCGACGGCATCGGCCCCGAGCGCACGCACGTGGTGCCGCGCGACAGCGCCGGCGCGCTGGGCGCGCCCACGGCGTTGGTGCGCGACGCGCATGCGGCCGGCCTGGTCGTGCATCCCTACACGCTGCGTTCCGAGAACACCTTTCTCCCCAAGAGCCTGCGCGGCCCGGGCGGCGATGCGGCGCGGCATCCGGCCGGCATGATCCGCGAGGCCCGGGCGCTGATCGACGCCGGCGTGGATGGCTTCTTCACCGACGATCCCGCGCTCGGCCGGCGCGCGGTGGACAACCCGTAGACGCGCGGACATTCCGGCGCGCTGCGCTACACTGGCGCCCTTCCAGACCGACCCATGCCGGCGCGCTCGACAGCGCGCCGGCAGCCAATCCCTCCGCAAGCCACCATGATCGGACGCATCGCCGGCACCCTCATCGAGAAGAATCCCCCGCATCTGCTGGTCGACTGCCACGGCGTCGGCTATGAGGTCGACGTGCCGATGAGCACCTTCTACAACCTGCCCGCGGTCGGCCAGCCGGTCACGCTGCTGACGCAGCTGATCGTCCGCGAGGACGCGCATCTGCTGTACGGCTTCGGCAGCGCCGAGGAACGCAATACCTTCCGCGAGCTGATCAAGATCAGCGGCATCGGCGCGCGCATGGCACTGGCGGTGCTGTCGGGCATGTCGGTGGCCGAACTGGCGCAGGCCATCACGCTGCAGGAGGCAGGCCGGCTGACGCGCATTCCGGGCATCGGCAAGAAGACCGCCGAACGGCTGCTGCTGGAACTGAAGGGCAAGCTCGGCGCCGAGCTCGGTCACGTGGCAGGCGCGGCCGCAGCGCACGACAGCGCCGCCGATATCCTGAACGCGCTGCTGGCGCTGGGCTATTCCGACAAGGAAGCCGCGGCGGCGACCAAGCAGGTGCCGGCCGGCACCGGCGTTTCCGAAGGGATCAAGCTCGCGCTGAAGGCGCTGTCGAAGGGCTGAGGCCGCGCGGCGGCACGGGCACGTGTACGGCCGGCGTGTGGGCGGTGCGCGAGCCGGTGTGCGGGCCGGTGTGCGGACCGACAAGCGGCTCGTGCTCGCTGAGACGGCGCACGGCGCCGAAGGTCCCGTGGGCTACAATCGAGCCAGTTTTCCCGCCTCCGCGCCATGATCCAAACCGACAAGTTCGCCCCGAGCCGCCCTGCCGACCCCAGCGGCGACCGCCTGATCGCCGCCACGCCGGCCTCCACCACCGAGGAGGCCTTCGAACGTGCGCTGCGGCCCAAGCTGCTCGACGAATACGTCGGCCAGCAGAAGGTGCGCGACCAGCTCGACATCTTCATGCATGCGGCGCGCAACCGCCGCGAGGCGCTGGACCACGTGCTGCTGTTCGGCCCGCCCGGGCTGGGCAAGACCACGCTGGCCCACATCATCGCGCGCGAGATGGGCGTCAATCTGCGCCAGACTTCGGGCCCGGTGCTCGAGCGGCCCGGTGACCTCGCGGCGCTGCTGACCAACCTCGAAGCCAACGACGTGCTGTTCATCGACGAGATTCACCGGCTGTCGCCGATCGTCGAGGAAATCCTGTACCCCGCGCTCGAGGACTACCAGATCGACATCATGATCGGCGAGGGCCCGGCCGCGCGCTCGGTGAAGCTCGATCTGCAACCCTTCACGCTGGTCGGCGCCACGACGCGCGCCGGCATGCTGACCAATCCGCTGCGCGACCGCTTCGGCATCGTCGCGCGGCTCGAGTTCTATACCGCCGACGAACTCGCCCGCATCGTCACGCGCTCGGCGCAACTGCTGCACGCGCGCATCGATCCGAAGGGCGCGCTGGAGATCGCGCGCCGCTCGCGCGGCACGCCGCGTATCGCCAACCGGCTGCTGCGACGCGTGCGCGACTATGCGGAGGTCAAGGGCGACGGCACCATTACCCGCGAGATGGCCGATGCCGCGCTGGCGATGCTCGACGTCGACCACGTCGGCTTCGATCTGATGGACCGCAAGCTGCTCGAGGCGATCCTGCACAAGTTCAGCGGCGGCCCGGTCGGTGTCGACAATCTGGCCGCGGCAATCGGCGAGGAGCGCGACACCATCGAGGACGTGCTCGAACCCTATCTGATCCAGCAGGGCTATCTGCAACGCACGCCGCGCGGACGCGTGGCGACCCCGGCGGCCTACCGGCATTTCGGGCTGGCGGCGCCGGGCGGCGCGCAGGGAAGCATCCTGCCGGATGAAGCATGATCGGATAAACCACCGGGAGGCGCCGATGCGGAACGATCGAGACAGCACGATACGACGCGGGGCGCGCGCGCTGGCGCTGACCGGCGCGCTGATCTGTGCGGTGACAGGGGCATCCATCGGCATTGCGACGGCACAGCCCGCGCCCGCCCCCACCGCGACGGAAGTAGTCCGCATCGATGCGTCGAACGCGGTGCTGGTGCAGGGACCGCAGGGTCAGCTGACCGAATTGATGACCGGCGACGAAGCGCATCATTTCGGTACGGTCAAGGCGGGAGACCGGCTGACGGTCACGCACGGCCCGGCGCGAATCACGAAGCTCGAGCCGCTGGCAAGCCGCAACGTCGCTACCGCGGAATCGGTCGATCGGTTGTCGCGCCGCCTCGACGACGGCCGGCCCGGCGTGCTCCGCGAGATCATCACCACGGCCACCGCCGAGATCGTCGCGGTCGATCCGATCGCCCGCACGGTGACGTTCCGCGGCCCGCGCAATGCGGAACACGCTGCGCGCGCGGACGACATCTCGATCGACGTGGCCGCGCTGCGGCCGGGCCAGATGGCCCGGATCGTTTATCGGGAGACGGTGGAGATTACGAGGGAAGCGCCAGCGCGCTGAGTGGATCGCTAACCGCTCGACTCAATCAGGGTGGGATTGGCGCCGAGGGGTTTTCTCCCCTCTCCCGCCCAGCGGGAGAGGGGTTGGGGGAGAGGGCAAGGGCGGTGGCTATCGCGAAGCGGTATCGCAGCGACCACCGTGGTTTGCCCTCTCCCCTGCCCCTCTCCCGCGAGCGGGAGAGGGGAAAAAACCTGCGCGCGCGTCAGGCCGCTCTCTGCTGGCGCTCGCCCTCCTGCTGCGCATCGCCGGCGGTCCCGCTCGCCCGCCCACCCAACGCCTCGCCAATCATCAGCAAGCTCGGATGCTGCGGATCGATCCACGCCGCGGCTTCGCCGGCCGCCATCTGCCGCAGCGTGAACTGGCGGCTGCGCTGGTGCGGGGTCGAGGCGGCCTCGACCACCCAGGCCGGCGTCGATGCCGGCTTGCCGTGCGCAATCAGCTGCGCGGCGATCGATGCGGCCTGATCGCGGCCCATGTAGTAGACCAGCGTATCGGCCTTGACGTCGGCTTCCACGTCGATGGTGTCCGGGGCCTTGGCCTGCGTGGCAAACGCAACGCTGCGCGACACGCCGCGCCTGGTCAGCGGGCGTGCGATCGCCGAGGCAGCTGCGAGCGCGGCGGTGATGCCCGGCACGATCTCGTACGCGATGCCGGCCTCTTCCAGCGCCTGCAATTCCTCGTCGGCGCGGCCGAACAGCATCGGGTCGCCGCCCTTCAGGCGCACCACGCGCTCGTACTTGCCGGCCAGGTCGACGATCTGCCGGTTGATGAACAGCTGGGCGGTCGAGCGCTTGCCGCAGCGCTTGCCCACCTCGACCAGCCTGGCCTGGGGACACCAGGCCAGCATCTCGGGCGACACCAGCGCATCGTGCAGCACCACGTCGGCTTCGCCCAATAGTCGTGCACCGCGCACCGTAATGAGGTCCGCCGCGCCGGGACCGGCGCCAATCAGGTAGACCTTGCCCATCATGCTGCTCCTCGTGATTCCTGGATCGACTTCGATCTCGCTGCGATGTCAGGAATATGCACGGATCATGCCCGCGGCGACCGTGTGATTGGTGGCCTCGTCGATCAGCACGAACGCGCCGGTAGCCGGGTTGTCGCTGTAGACGTCGCAGACCACCGGCTTCTGCAGCGTGATCTGCACCGAGCCGATATCGTTCAGGCGGATGTCGTGGCGCCCAGTCTCGTGCGACAGCGTATGCACGTCGAGCACGCGGTCCACCGCCGACACGCGCGCGAACACGCTGGCGGTGGTGTGCTTGAGCACGTATTTGCGCGCGGTGTTCAGCGCCGCATCGTCGAACCAGCACAGATCGGCCTGCAGCTTCTTCGCCGGCAGCGCCTGATGGCTTTCCGCGGCCGCTGCAGCGACGAACATGTCACCGCGCGATACATCGACGTCTTCGGCCAGCCGGATCGTAATGGTCTCGCCCGCGCTGGCCTCTTCGGCCGCGCCGTTAGGCGTCAGCACCTCGGCGACCACCGCCTCGCGGTTGGCCGGCAGCACGCGCACGGCCTGGCCGACGCGGACCGTGCCGGCCTCGACGCGGCCGGCATAGCCGCGGAAATCGTCGGACTGCGCACCGTCCTGGCGGATCACCAGCTGCACCGGGAAGCGCAGCGCGGCCTCGCCCTGCGGCGCGACTTCCTCGACCGGCAGCGCCTCGAGCAGCGGCAGCAGCGGCTCGCCCTGATACCAGGGCATCGCCTCGCTGGCGTGCACGATGTTGTCGCCGCGCAGCGCGGACACCGGCACATAGCGCACGTCCTTCAGCCCCAGCTGGCTGGCCAGCTCGGCATAGGCGGCGCGGATCTCGTTGAAGCGCTGCTCGCTGTAGTCGACCAGGTCCATCTTGTTGACCGCGACGATCACGTGCTGCAGTTCGAGCAGCTTGACGATCGCGGTATGGCGCTTGGTCTGCGCCAGCAGCTGCGCGCGGCCATCGGCCACGGTCACGCGGGTGGCGTCGATCAGCACGATCGCGGCGTGCGCGGTCGAGGCGCCGGTGACCATATTGCGGGTGTACTGCTCATGGCCAGGCGTATCGGCGATGATGAACTTGCGGCGCGCGGTCGAAAAATAGCGGTAGGCCACGTCGATCGTGATGCCCTGCTCGCGCTCGGCCTCGAGGCCGTCGGTCAACAGCGAGAAGTCGATGTCCTCGCCGGCGGTGCGCTTGTTCTTGGCATTGGCCAGCGCGGTCAGCTGATCCGACAGCACGGCCTTGCTGTCGTACAGCAGGCGGCCGATCAGCGTGCTTTTGCCGTCGTCGACCGAACCGGCGGTGATGAAACGCAGAAGGCCCTGGTGGGCGGCTTGGGTGGTCATGATGCAAATCCTGTCTCGGGGCGTCGCGGGTTGCGTCGATGGCGCGCGAAGGTGAGCGTGGTGCGCGTGAAGCTGCGCGTATCGCCGCACCTCAGAAGTAGCCTTCCTTCTTGCGACGCTCCATCGATGCTTCGCTGGTCTGGTCGTCCATGCGCGTGGCGCCGCGCTCGGTGATCTCGGTGACGGCGGTCTCGGCGATGATCTCGACCGGCGTCGCCGCGGTGCTGGCCACCGGGCAGGTGCAGCTGATATCGCCAACGGTGCGGAAGCGCACCGACAGCACCTCGCTGACGTCGCCGTCCTGCTTCGGCGTCAGCGGCGTCACCGGCACCAGCAGGCCGTTGCGGCGGACCACCTCGCGCTGGTGCGCGTAGTAGATCGGCGGCAGCGCCAGGTTCTCGCGCGCGATGTACTGCCACACGTCGAGCTCGGTCCAGTTCGAGATCGGGAACACGCGCATCTGCTCGCCCGGCGCCATGCGGGCGTTGTACAGGCTCCACAGCTCGGGCCGCTGCGCCTTCGGATCCCATTGGCCGAACTCGTCGCGGAAGGAGAAGATGCGCTCCTTGGCGCGCGCCTTCTCCTCGTCGCGGCGGGCGCCGCCCATCAGCGCGTCGAACTGGTGCTGCTCGATCGTTTCCAGCAGCGTGACGGCCTGGGCCGCGTTGCGCGAATCGGTTTCCTTGCGCAGGCGCACGGTGCCGCGCTTGATCGAGTCTTCGACGTGGCCGATCACCAGCCGCGCACCGATCTCGGCGACGCGCTGGTCGCGGAAGGCGATCACCTCGGGGTAGTTATGGCCCGTGTCGATATGCACCAGCGGGAACGGCAGCTCGATCTTGCGGTTGCCGAGCCGGAACGCCTTCAGCGCCAGATGCAGCATCACGATCGAGTCCTTGCCGCCGGAGAACAGCAGCGCCGGATTGCGGCACTCGGCAGCGACCTCGCGGATGATGTAGATCGACTCGGCCTCGAGCCGGTCCAGGTGGTCGTTCTGTACCTCGATCAGGTGCGCGATGTCGGGGTTGCCGTCGCGCGTGGTCGCGGCGCCGGCCTGGAGTTCGTTCATGATGCCCATCTGTGGCCTCAATGCTTGATGTTCTGTTCGTGCAGACCGCACTCTTTGGAGTCGCGGCTTTCCCACCACCAGCGCCCGGCGCGTACATCCTCGCCGGCGCGCACGGCGCGCGTACACGGTTCGCAGCCGATGCTGGGATATCCCTTGGCATGCAGCGCGTTGATCGGCACCGCATGGCGCTTCAGATAGGCCCACACCTCGGCCTCGGTCCAGTCCGCGAGCGGATTGAACTTCGGAATGCCGCGCGCCTCGTCCATCTCCTCGAACGGCAGGTCCGCACGCGTGACGGCCTGCTCGCGGCGCTGGCCGGTCAGCCACGCATCCGCATGCGACAGCGCACGGTTCAGCGGCTCGACCTTGCGGATGCCGCAGCATTCCTTGCGCAGCTCGACGCTGTCGTAGAAAGCGTTCAGGCCGTGCTTGCGCACATAGTTCTCGACCGCTTCGGCGTCGGGCGTGAAGCGTTCGATCTCGTAACCGTAGTGCGCCTTGACCTCGTCCAGCATCGCCAGCGTCTCGGCGTGCAGGCGGCCGGTGGCCAGCGTAAACACGCGGATGCCGGCGCGCAGCGCGGCCGAGCCGCGCAGGATCGCGTCGGTGATCACCATGTCCTCTGCGGCCAGGCTCGACGCAAAGCGGGCGCGGTAGAAGCGGCCCGCGATCGCTTCGAGCCGCTCGGCCAGCGCGGCTTCCTTGGCCTCGAGCCCAGCGACGGTGCCGGTGTATTCCGGTGCGGTCCACAGCGACGGGCGCAGCGGCGATGCGGCCGGGCTCTCCGAAGCGGTCCCGGAAGCGATCTCGGGCGCAATCTCCGAAGCGGTCGCCGGCAGTTCGACGATCGGAATCACGCTCATGCCGATTCCCGTTGTTCGGCGCGCGCCCGGCGGAACAGCGGCAGCGGCTCGTCCACCGAGGCCTGATAGGTCACGGTGAATTCGCTGAAGCCCTTCAGGGCGTCCTCGATGTTCTTGTCGGCGCGCACGGCGAAGGCGTCAAAGCCGCAGCGCTTCATGAAGTTCAGCTGGTCGCGCAGCACGTCGCCGATCGCGCGCAGCTGGCCCTTCCAGCCATAGCGGGTGCGCAGCAGATACGCGGTGGAAAAGCCGCGGCCGTCGCGGAACACCGGGAAGTCGACTGCGAGCAGCGACACGCGCTGCAGTTCGCCGGCGACATCGCCCGGCTCGTCGTCCGGTGCCAGCCAGATGCCGGTCTTTGCCGCGTCGCGGCCGGCCAGCAGGCCGTCCTTGTGCGCCAGCCAGACCGGCAGCGGGAACAGCACCGCGTCCTGGCTCGAGGCCGCCGCGGCGATCTGTTCGTCGGTCGGGGCCTGGCCCTCGGCGCCGCGCAGCACGGTCCACGCGTCGTCGACGATCGCCGGCACGGCAGCCTGGCCGCCGTCGGCGCGTTGCAGTTGGATGATCTTTGCCATATTCGTTCTCGATGCGTTTGCGTTCGTCGATGCCGTCGGGCTCAAGCTTCGGCGCGTTCGCGCTGCTTGTTCGCGTAGACGCGCTCCTTGAACGGCGCGACGCCGATGCGGGCGAAGGTGTCGATGAAGCGTTCGTCCTCGATGCGGTGCTCGACGAAGGTCTCGATGATGCGGCTGACCACGTCCGGCATTTCGTCTGCCTTGAACGAGGGGCCGATCACCTTGCCCAGCGCGGTCTGGTTGCCCTGCGCGCCGCCGAGCGTGACCTGGTACCACTCCTCGCCGTCCTTGTCGACGCCGAGCACGCCGATATTGCCGACGTGGTGGTGGCCGCAGGCGTTGATGCAGCCCGAGATGTTCAGCGAGACCTCGCCGAGGTCGTGCACGAAGTCCAGATCCTCGAAGCGCTGCTGGATGGCCTGCGCGATCGGAATCGACTTGGCATTGGCCAGCGAGCAGAAATCGCCGCCGGGGCACGCGATGATGTCGGTCAGCAGACCGATGTTCGGGGTGGCCAGCCCATTGGCCTTGGCCAGCTGCCACAGCTCGTACAGGTCGCGCTTGCGCACGTCCGGCAGCACCAGGTTCTGCTCGTGCGCGACGCGCAGTTCGCCGTAGCCGTAGCGGTCGGCCCAGTCGGCCACCAGTTCCATCTGCTCGGCGGTCACGTCGCCCGGGGGCGCAGCCACGCCGGGCTTGGTCGACAGCGTCACCGCGGCATAGCCCGGCACCTTGTGGCCGTGCACATTGCGGCGGACCCATCGGGCGAAAGCCTTGTCTTCCAGCAGATGCTTCTCGAAGCTCGTGTCGGTGTCGGGCAACTTGTCGTAGGCCGGCGGCGTGAAATGCCGTGCCACGCGGTCGAATTCCGCCTGCGTCAGCGTGCCGGGGCCGTCCTTGCTGTGCTGCCATTCGGCCTCGACTTCCTCGGCGAACTTCTCCACGCCCAGCGACTTGACCAGGATCTTGATGCGCGCCTTGTACTTGTTGTCGCGGCGGCCGTAGCGGTTGTAGACGCGGATCGCCGACTCGATGTAGGTCAGCATGTGCTGCCACGGCAGATCGTGCTTGATGATGGCGCCGAGGATCGGCGTGCGGCCCAGGCCGCCGCCGGCCAGAATGTTCAGGCGCAGCTCGCCGTCCGCATTGCGGTAGGCGTAGACGCCGATGTCGTGCATCTGCACCACGGCGCGGTCGTCCTTCGACGCCGAGATCGCGATCTTGAACTTGCGCGGCAGGAAGGCGAATTCCGGCTGGAACGTGCTCCACTGGCGCAGCAGCTCGGCCAGGGGGCGCGGGTCCACCGCCTCGTCCGGCGCGACGCCGGCGAAGTGGTCGGTGGTGATGTTGCGCACGCAGTTGCCCGAGGTCTGGATTGCGTGCATCTCGACCGAGGCCAGGTCGGCCAGCGCATCCGGCACGCGCTCGAGCTCCATCCAGTTGTACTGGATGTTCTGGCGCGTCGAGAAGTGGCCGTAGCCGCGGTCGTAGTGGCGCGCCAGATGCGCCAGCATGCGCAGCTGCTTCGACGCCAGCAGGCCATAGGGAATCGCCACGCGCAGCATGTAGGCGTGGCGCTGCATGTAGAGGCCGTTCTGCAGGCGCAGCGGCAGGAATTCTTCTTCGGTCAGCTCGCCCGACAGGCGGCGACGCACCTGGTCACGGAACTGCGCGACGCGCTCGGCAACGATGCGCTGGTCGTATTCATCGTACTGATACATGGTGTGGGTCCGTTCAGTATGCGTTCGTGTTCGTGTTCGTTCGTAGGGACGCGCGGGGCAATGGCACCGGCGCTAGGAAACCAGCTTGATCGCCACCAGCGTCAGCGTGGTGGCCAGCGCGCCGCGTACCAGCCGTTCGGGCAGCGCCCGCGACAGCTGCGCGCCGATCCAGATGCCGGGGATCGAGCCCACCAGCAGCGCCAGCAGCAGGTTCCAGTCGACCGTGCCGAGCCACACGTGGCCGAGCCCGGCCAGCGCGGTCAACGGCACTGCGTAGGCGATATCGGTGCCGGCCACCTCGGCCGGCTTCATGCGCGGATACAGCAGCAGGATCAGCGTCGCGCCGACCGCGCCGGCGCCGATCGACGACACCGTGACCAGCACGCCGATCACCACGCCGACGATCACGGTGGCCACCGCCTGGGCGCGGCCTTCCAGTTGAAAACGGGGATTGCGGGCGAGCCATGCGAGCAGCTGGCGGCGGAACAGCAGCGACAGCACGGTCAGGATCACCGAGATGCCGATCGACAGACGGATCGCGTGCAGCCAGCCGGCATCGAGCTCGCCGGCGCTCTTGAGCACCAGGATGGCCGCCAGCGCGGCCGGCAGGCTGCCGATGCACAGGCGCCGGACGACGTGCCACTGAATATGGCCGTGGGCGCGGTGCGCCAGCGTGCCGAAACCCTTGGTGATGGCCGCGAAGGCCAGGTCGGTGCCGACCGCGGTGGCCGGCGAGAAGCCGAACAGCAGGGTCAGCAGCGGCGTCATCAGCGAGCCCCCTCCCACGCCGGTCAACCCGACGAGGACGCCTACCAACAGACCGGAAACGGTAAAGGCCAGGGACATGGGGGCGCACCGAAGTGGGTCCCCGCCGGGCCGCGCCGGCTTGTAACGCCGGGCGCACGGGGACTAGCCGTTTAACAAAGTTCGCAAATCGTAATAAACTCGCCTCATATCTCAAACTAATAAGAAGTTGTTTGTTTATACGGACGACGATATATGAACCTGCACCAATTTCGCTTCGTGCGTGAGGCCGTCCGCCAGAATTTCAATCTGACTGAAGCCGCTAAAGCACTTTACACGTCACAACCCGGGGTCTCCAAGGCGATCATCGAGCTCGAAGAGGAGCTGGGGGTCGATATCTTCACCCGGCACGGCAAGCGGATCCGCAGCCTGACCGAGCCGGGCCGCCGCATCCTGACCTCGGTCGAAAAGATCCTGCAGGAAGTCGAGAGCCTGAAGCGGGTCGGCAAGGACTACGCGGCCCAGGACCAGGGCAATTTCACGATTGCCACAACGCACACCCAGGCGCGCTACGCGCTGCCCCGGGTCATCGGCGAGTTCACCAAGCGTTACCCGAAAGTGCGGCTGTCCATTCAGCAGGGCAACCCGGCGCAGATCGCCGACATGGTGCTGCACGACCAGGCCGACCTGGCCATCGCCACCGAAGGGATCTCGGGCGACAAGAATCTGGTGTCACTGCCCGGCTATCAATGGCAGCACACCATCGTGACTCCGCCCGACCACCCGCTGCTGGACAAACCCCATCTCGCCTTGGAAGACCTCGCCGGTTACCCGATCATCACTTATGACCCCCACTTCGCCGGGCGGTCCAAGATCGACAAGGCGTTCGAACTGCGCCAACTGCAGCCAGACATCGTGCTGGAGGCCATCGACGCCGACGTGATCAAGACCTATGTGGAGATCGGACTGGGCATCGGCATCGTCGCCGGGGTCGCCTTCGACCCCGAACGTGACCGCAATCTGCGCGGCATTCCGGCCGGCCACCTGTTCGGCACCAATGTGACGCATCTGGCCGTCAAGCAGGGCGCCTATCTGCGCAGCTTCGTCTATACCTTCATCGAACTGTTCTCGCCGACCCTGAACCGCAAGCTGGTCGAACAGGCGATGTCGGGCGACCACGAGGCCTACGAACTGTGAGCGCACACCAACCTGAACAGCGGCCTGGCAATGAGGCCGCGGCCGAACCCACCATCGAGTGGACCGAGGAAGGCCGCACGCAGCGTGCCCGCTGGCGCTCCGAGGCCGGCATGCCGCCGCCACGGCGCGTGGTGATCGCCGACGACCGCACCGACGCCGATACCGCCTACCGGCTCGCCTGCGAAGGCACCGCCCTGCTGTGGCGCGGCGACTTCCAGAATGCGCGCCAGCTGCTGCAGGCGATGGCCCGCCGGGTGGATCGCAAGCCGCGCCGCGCCCAGCGCCAAGCCAAGGTCAAACCCGCACCCGCCACACCCGCCGAGGCCTTCCATCTGCATCGCCAGGCCCAGGCCCAGCGCGCCCGCACGCTGGCCATGCTGCTGCTGCCGTTCGAGGCCGACCACAGCGTGCCGCTGCGCCGTGCGCCCGATGTACGGGAGGCCTGCACCGAGGCATACGGCGACGCCGCCGAACCTTATGTCGCCTCGATGCGCGAACTGCTGGGCCTGATCGGCGCGCACGAATGGCGCAAGAAAGGTGTGCCGGTGCCAGCGCTGGGCGACCGCATCCATCCCTGGTACGGCGTGTTCTCGCCAGTGCGCGGCGAGTATGTCGACCTTGTCGGACAGGCGCCGCTGCCGAAGGCGCTGGCGCGCGAATCGCTGGCCTTCGATATCGGCACCGGCACCGGCGTGCTGGCCGCGATGCTGGCGCGACGCGGCGTCAAGCGCGTCGTTGCCACTGACCAGGATCCGCGCGCGCTGGCCTGCGCCGCCGACAATATCGCCCGGCTGGCGCTCTCCCAACAGGTGGAGATCGTGCAGGCCGACCTGTTCCCGGACGGCCGCGCCCCGCTAGTGGTCTGCAATCCGCCGTGGGTACCGGCGCGGGCGAACGCGCCGATCGAACATGCGATCTACGATCCCGACAGCCGCATGTTGCGGGGCTTTCTGGCCGGGCTCGCCGCGCATCTGACCGACGACGGCGAAGGCTGGCTGATCCTGTCGGACCTCGCCGAGCATCTCGGCCTGCGTCCGCGCGAGACGCTGCTGGGCATGATCGACGACGCCGGCCTGCAGGTGCTGGGCCGCATCGACATCAAGCCGCGACATCCGCGCGCCGCCGATGCCGACGATCCGCTGCACGCGGCCCGCGCCGCGGAGACCACGTCGCTGTGGCGGCTCGCGCCCAAGGCCGCCGCCCAGGCAGGCTGACGCCCGGCCCCCGACTCGATGGAAGCCGGATGGAAGCCGGATAGAAGCCGGATGGAAGCGATATCCATATAGAAGCCAACAAGCCGAAGGAGGAGACCCCATGCCAAGATCTACCTTGCCCCGCCTGCGACGCTCGCTGCGTCCCGTCACGCTCGCGCTGGCTGCCGTCGGCGCCGCCAGTGCCCTGCTCAGCGGCGCTGCGCACGCCGACATCCGCGTCGGCATCGATGTCTCGACCACCGGGCCGGCCGCATCGATCGGCATCCCGTCGAAGAACACCATCCTGATGTGGCCAGCGACGCTGGGCGGCCAGAAGGCCGAGTACATCCTCCTCGACGACGCCTCGGACCCGTCTGCCGCAGTGCGCAACGTGCGCAAGCTGATCTCCGAAGAAAAGGTCGACGTGATCGTCGGCCCCAACATCACGCCGACCGCGCTGGCCGCGCTCGACGCGGTGTCGGAGGGCGAGACCCCGATGGTTGCGCTGGCCGCCTCGGCCGCGATCGTCGAGCCGCAGACCGACCCCAAGCGCCGCTGGGCCTTCAAGATGCCGCAGAACGACTCGCAGATGGCGACCGTGCTGACCGAGCACATGAGCAACCACGGCGTGCGCACGGTCGGCTTTATCGGCTTCAACGACGCCTACGGCGAGAGCTGGTGGCGCGAGTTCTCCAAGCTGGCCGAAGTCCGCAAGATCCGCGTGGTCGCCAGCGAGCGCTTCTCGCGCAACGACACCTCCGTCACCGGCCAGGTGCTCAAGCTGATGGCCGCCAATCCCGACGCGATCCTGATCGCCGGCGCCGGCACGCCGTCGGTGCTGCCGCAGAAGACGCTGGGCGAGCGCGGCTACAAGGGCAAGGTCTATCAGACGCACGGCATCGCCACCGGCGAATTCCTGCGCATGGGCGGCAAGGACGTTGAAGGCACGCTGTTCCCGACCGGCCCCGTGGTGGTCGCGCGCCAGCTGCCCGACACCCATCCGGTCAAGAAGGTCGCGCTCGACTTCGTGACTCGCTACGAGGCCAAGTACGGCGCGGATTCGATCACGCAGTTCGCCGGCGATGCCTGGGGCGCGTGGCAACTGCTCGACGATGCCGCCCGGCGGGCGCTGAAGACGGGCGCGCAGCCCGGCACGAAAGAGTTTCGCGTAGCGATGCGCAACGCGCTGGAAACCACCGCCAATCTGACCGTGCCGAACGGCGTGCTGAACCTGAGCCCGCGCGATCATCAGGGCTTCGATCAGCGCTCGCGCGTGATGGGCGTGATCCGCAACGGCAAGTTCAGTTACGCGGGACAATAAGCCGGCATTGCAGGGCGCGGCCTTCTGGCCGACGCCCCTGCCGAGCAACAACAAGATCAGCAAGGAGTTGTCGTCATGACTACGATCGCCTTTATCGGCCTGGGCGCGATGGGCTCGCAGATGGTGCGCCATCTGCTCGCAGCCGGCCACACTGTGCGCGCCTCCGTGCGCCGGCCCGAAGCCGCCGACGCGGCCCGCGAACTGGGCGCCGAACCGTTCTTCAGCCCGGCCGAGGCGGCGCGCGGCGCCGAGGTCGTGTTCACCAACGTGACCTCGTCCGAGGATGTCCGCATGGTGCTGCTCGGCGAAGGCGGCGTGATCGAAGGCGCCGCGCCGGGCACGATCTGCATCGACCACAGCACGATCTCGCCGGTGGTTACGCGCGAGATCGCCCAGGCGCTCGCCGAACGCGGCATCGAGGCGCTCGACTGCCCGGTGTCGGGCGGCACCGTCGCCGCCGAGGCCGGCACGCTGACCATCATGGTCGGCGGCAAGGCGGACGTGCTCGAGCGCGTGCAACCGCTGCTCGCGTGCTACGGCAAGACCATCACGCATATCGGCGACAACGGCGCGGGCCAGGTCGCCAAGCTGTGCAACCAGATCGCCCAGGTCGTCAATATCGAAGGGATCGCCGAGGCGATGCGCTTCGCGCAGTCGCAGCAGGTCGACATGCAGCGCGTGCTGCAGGCGATGTCGACCGGCATGGCCGGCAGCCGTATGCTGGACATGATGGGACCGAAGATGGTCGCCCGCGATTTCGCCGCCGGCATCCAGGCACGCCTGCACGACAAGGACTTCGGCCTCGCCGCCGACGTCGCCCGCGAAGCCGGCCTCGCCCTGCCCGCGATGCAGGCCACCGCGGCGCAGCTGCAGACGCTGATGCGCAACGGCTGGGGCAAGGACGACACCTCGTCGCTGCTGCGGGTGCTGGAGGATCAGGGCTGAGGTCTGCGGCCGGCAAATCGGCGCCCGGCCAGTCCGTGGCCGGCCCCCCTTGGTTGTCCGGCCCGTCAATTTGCGGCATAATCCGCTGCTCAGCGCAGTGCCTCCGCCGTTTCTCCGGCGACCCTCCGGCACGATCGCGCACCCGCCCGGGTGGTGAAACAGGTAGACGCAGGGGACTCAAAATCCCCCGCCGCAAGGCGTGTCGGTTCGAGTCCGACCCCGGGCACCAGCCACAGCACGTCTTGATTTCCAAAGGTTTAGGGAGAAGTGCGCCGGCCAATGCTGCTCGAGCGCAGTCAACTGCTACTTCGCGTTTTTCGCAGTTCCCCGCAGACCGGCCGGAAGCTGCATACCCTTGCCGCAAGAGCCGTCCAAGGACAACGGCAGACGAGCCCACCAACGGCTCTCATCCGTTCTTTGGTAAGGGCGTTTCTCTTCAGCCATTGTCGCCGTCGTTTCTCCACCCTCGTTGGATACACGATCGTGCATCCAACGAGGTAGAATGCTCAGATGGCTACTAAAGAAGTGGGCATTCGTATTCGCGTCGAAAAGGAGCTCAGGGACGAGTTCCAGTCCGCCTGCCTGGCGGAGAACCGCCGCGCATCGGAAGTGCTCCGCGAGTTCATGCGCGTCTATGCGCGCCACCGGATGGGAGGCCGACAAAGTGACCTCTTTCCGTCCGGCGACCATCACGCTCCCAAGGATTCAAATGAATAAGCGCGAGAGTGCTAAGGCGCCAAAAAAATACACGGTTATCTCTCTGTTTTCGGGGGCTATGGGTCTCGACGTAGGGCTGGACCGCACCGGTCGATTCGAGTTACTCGCGTGCGTCGAGAAGGTACCGTCATTCTGCGAGACTATTCGCGCGAATCGTTCAGAGGGACGGCTTCCTGCCGACCTAAAAGTGTTCGAGGGCGACATCTGTCATCTTGACCCTGCCGAAGTTCTGTCTGCATGCGGGCTCAAGCGAGGGGAATTGGACGTCTTGGTTGGAGGGCCTCCGTGCCAAGCGTTTAGTACAGCAGGACGCAGAATGTCGACTCAAGACCCGCGCGGAACGCTCTTGTGGCAATTTCTGCGTTTCGTGGAATACATGCAACCAAAGTTCTTTCTGATGGAGAACGTGAGGGGGCTGCTATCTGCCGCGCTAAAGCATCGGCCCATTGCAGAGCGACCCGAGCGTGGCGGACCACCGCTTGAGCCGGATGAACTCCCAGGCTCTGTGGTGCGGCTGTTCGCCGAGGACATGCAGAACATAGTCAGTGTTGATGGGGCCGGCTATCACATGGACTGTTTCGAGGTGAATGCGGTTAACTACGGCGCACCTCAGCTGCGCGAGCGCGCGCTGTTCATTGGCAATCGCTTTAATGCCATTGTGGATTTCCCTGACCCAACCCACGGACCCAATCACTCTATTTCCGCGCAAACCTCCCTTCTGGAGGAAGCAGGCTCACTCCGGCCATGGAAAACTCTGCGCGATGCCATTGGCGGATTGAGCGACCCGGGCCAAGTGATTATGGACTTCAGCCCGCGCAAGAAATCATTTCTAGCTCTGATTCCTCCGGGCTCGAATTGGCGCAGCCTGCCAGTCGAGCTCCAGCAAGAATCGATGGGGTCGGCATGGCACGCGAAGGGCGGCAGGTCGGGCTGGTGGCGCCGGCTAAGCTATGACCTTCCGTGCCCCACACTTGTAACAATGCCGAACCACGCTAGCACAGCGCTTTGCCATCCGACGGAGGTGCGAGCCCTTTCCCTGAAAGAGTACGCACTTATTCAGGAATTTCCTTCAGACTGGGTTTTCAAAGGGACGGTTAGTCAACAATATGCCCAGGTCGGGAATGCGGTTCCGGTTCGCCTTGGAACTGTTGCAGGAAATGTAATTGCGAGGGAATTGGATGCTCTTGCCAAGCAAAATTGGCTTGCAAGAGCAACAAAACCACAAGCGTACAGAGTGGTCTATGTGCAATCACACGTTCGCACTCGCCAGTGGTTTAAAGGGGGTAAGACGTATATTTGGGAAGACGGAGAGACGAATGAGTCGGCAACCTATGAAGCCCCGCAGACTCTACGTAAGGTAAGCACGATAGGATAGAAATGGCAATAACCACAAGAAAAAAAAGCGCAGTTCCGAACACGCTTTCAGAACTACTAAAGTCGCGTACACATCATTTCAGCCCCGAACAAATCGTTAGACTCTTCGGCTCTGTAACGGAGGAGCGGGTAGATTGCCTCGCCGATTCACTCGCGGCTTACATTGGCACAAATTTGCCCGCCGCCTTTGAACGTCGAGACGGTCTTTCGGACTACCGCACTAACCCGTATGTGCTGATGACGTCCGCAAGCGTCATGAGGTTGGACGACCCGCAAGCCTTCGGATCATTCCTATTCAATAGTAAACTTTACATGGCGCTGGAGACGTCATTCGGCAAGCAAATTGAGGCAGCTTTTGTTAGCCAGTACCCAATTGACTCAACGAACAAGTGGATTGAGCCGCCAGAGAAGCGTGCCGAGTTTGCCGCCCTCGTGGGGCTCAATCGAGAAGAGAAGGCACAGCGGCGGCTTAATTCGGTGTGGCGCGAGATTGATAAATCGGTAGTGGTCGGCAACCGGCGATATCTTACGTCGATTAAAAGCGGCCCTAATACAATCAATGACACGCAAGTGCAGGGCATGACCAGAGCCATCATCGATAACTATCGCGCTTGGGTTGAGCAGACGCGAGCAACCTATCCAGAGGTCACTGGCATAGATGTCGTCCTAGGGCTGACTTATGGCACGGACCGGACGACAAACAACAAAGAGAATCAGATTCTCGTGAAACTCTTGCAGAATGGCTTCGAAGAAGCAGACCGAGCGAACGAGCCTGGAGTTCTAGTGGACTCGGAAACCCGCTCGGTGCGTGTCTATCGGTGCATCGGCATGGATTTTTGGTCCTTTATTGGTAAACCGGACAATCGCCCAGCGGCGAACTTTGTTTTCCTAGAGGTTTTACTTGCTCTCGCAAAGGCGCTAGGCCGAGGCGTTCAGAATTCGGATATCGAGACGCGGATTAACCTCAAACTACAACAGCTCGCATTGGCGCTTTCTAGTTTAATGTTTCCCCGGCAAAGTCTCCCGGCGTGGGTCAGAGATGACTTCTCTGAAACCCAACTTTTCTGGTTCGCCACGGCGATAACAGCGTTCTACGACGAAGGAATCTGATGTCTGGGGACGTACGGCGAGTGCTTCGTGCCACATAGAGGCCTTACAGGGAAGTACACACCTCTGCTATCGCCGAGTGCGGAAATTGCGCGCCGGAGCCCCTCTCCGCAATAGACTTCGTGACGTAACATGCAGTCGTGCATGATCGTCACTTCCGAGTCAGAGCAATCCCGTGATTGCACGCCGCACCATGTGAGCCGCAGCTTACCGGTAGCATGCCCTCGAAAACATGGGCAAGCACTGCGGATAGGGTACAGACGGCACCGTTCAGGGCAGAGAACCTTGCACGCTAGCCCATTCACTACCCAGCCCTTGGCGACGTTTTTTCTGGAATGGCAAATCGCTCCGCGCTTCGCTTGGCAACCCCTTCGTTGCATCCCGCGTCCGTTTTGCCGGACTGACCGGAAGGTTGGCCTGGCTTCGCACGTTCCTCCCTTGACCGGCAGGCTACATGGCTTCAGGCGTGAACGGTGACGGCTCGCGCGGTTTCCTCGTTCCCTACGCTTTGCTCTGCCTGCGGCTTCCGTCCCCGTGACGCCTCTTCCAGACCACAGCCAACGCCCTCCCCGCAGGGATCCCCCGGGCAATGAGGGATCCAGAGAGGTAGAGGCCATTTGGAGGAGCAAAGGCGGCTTGCACACGAGTGATTTTACGGTCCATGGCCGGCAAAACAAGACTGTTTCAGCGCCAGCCTTTTTTTGCCGATCATACCAAACCCAAATATCTTATCTCTTGTAAAATCAGGTTACCTGACAGCAAGGAAGACACCATGACTGGCAAAGGCAGGTGTGGGTTACATAGAATCATATCGAATCCGAAGGCAGCCGACGCCAAGCGGCTGCCCGGTTCCGTGCTGGACAAAGGACGACTGCGATAGCAGATTCATCAAACTCGAAATTGATGTAAAAACCCGCGACACGCACGCTATATTAATAACGGAGATAGAAGTGAAGCCTAAAGTCTTTATAGGGTCTTCTCGAGAAGGCTTGGACATCGCAAATGCGATGCATGCAAACCTAACACGAGATGCAGAATGCACCGTGTGGGCAAATGGCGTCTTCCAGATTTCTGGGACAACTATTTACGACCTTATTCAAGCATTGCGAGAGTCAGACTTCGGTGTTTTTGTATTCAGTCCGGACGATTTGAGTTTGATGCGCGGCAATGAGAATCCTGTAGTCCGTGACAATGTGATTTTCGAGTTGGGCCTGTTCGTCGGTCGTCTAGGCATCGAAAGATGCTTCTTCATAACCCCGGATAATGTCGCGGATCTCCGGTTGCCCACGGATCTGATGGGTATCACGCCTGGCCAATATGAAGCAGGTCGCCGAGATAAAAACTGGCTAGCAGCGACCAATCCCGCTTGCATGCAGATCCGCGCAAAGTTACTTGAACTGAAGTCTTTTCAGGATGCGCCCCAATCCATCGCCTCACCGTGGACCGCATCAAATGCAACCGCTGTCCCTGGCGCTGCAGGCAGTGCTTCAGCGGCAAGCGCTACCACTGCGGATGAGCCACTTACGCTTGCAGCGCATGGAAAGGCGTTCGTCATAAACGGCAGTTCACGGAAGCATAAAGACGAGCTCAAAGCCGCCGGCGCTAGCTGGAACAAAGGCCTTCAAAAATGGGTGATTCGTGGCGTGGACAAGGCGAAGTTTGATGAACTTATTGGCCGGCTAAACAGCGAAGCCTAGTCCTTTGTGCGGTCGAATCTACTAGTAACCAAACGGCTTAACATCTTGCCATATCAATGTGCTCTTCTCTGAGTAGGCTGAGTGGCCTCTTAGCCGGACAGGCAGCCTAAGCGATTGCTCCTCGTGTGTTATCGCGACGCGTTCTGCGCCGCCTAACGGTGCGGCTGAATCGCCTCACTGCTGCTGAGCGGCCTCGACGGCTTTCGTCGTTGGCCGCTCCACGCATTATGTTGCAGCACCAACGTTGGAAGTCGAACGGTGGCGTTGGATCGATATAGGTCGTTGCTCGTGCTCCTTCATCTTCTGACTCTGCGCCGACACCTCTGTACTGTCCGGGTACAGCGGTCCACTTTCTTCAGCTTAGTTAAACTATCAAGAACTGGTTTTTTTGATTCGCCAAACCACATTCAGCTGCGCACATTCCCTATACAGATATTGTAAAAATCTCAACTCGGAATCCGCCGCACGGCGTTGCGGTTTGGGTCGCACCCAAGCGGATCGTCGGGAATATCCCGTCCGATTTCAATCCGTCGATCGGATCCTCGGATAGGCGAGAGGGGGTGCCGCCTCTGTCCCACCCATTCCACGCTTCGATGCCACGCCGGCCAAGGGTTGACCCCAATGGAACCCCCTCCGCCCAAATTTGTATGATGACCTTATTACCTGATAAGGCGTCACACCACCCAACGGCATGTTCGACAAGGTTTCCGCCCCCGCGATGAGCGATACGGTCGCTCAGCAACTGCTCAAGCAGATCGAGATCGGCAGTTTTGCGGGTACCGGCAAGCTGCCTACCGAGGCTGTGCTGGCCCAGCAGTTCGGCGTCAGCCGCACGGTGATTCGGGAGGCGATCTCCCGGCTGAAGAACGAAGGCGTAGTGGAGCCGCGCCAGGGCAGCGGCGTGTTCGTCAAGGAGCATGGCGCGATCCGGCCGCTGCGCATCGACTACGCCGAGGCGGTCGAGGCCAGCTCGATGCCGCATTTGCTGGCCGTGCGCCGCGCCATCGAGGCGGAGGTGGCGGCCGAGGCCGCGCGGCGCTGCACGGATCGGGATATCGCCGAGATCGACGCGGCGCTGGCCAACATCGACGAGGCGGCGGCCGCCGGGCGCGATGGCGTGGCCGAGGATGTGGCCTTCCACCGCAAGATCGCCGCGGTGACCGGCAACCCCTATTTCATCAAGACACTGAATTTCCTGAACCAGTACCTCGAGGCCGGCGTGGCGGTGACCCGCCGCAACGAGGCGACACGTGACGATTTCTCGCGCCAGGTGCGCGAAGAACATGCGGCCATCGTCGACGCGATCCGCGCGCGCGACCCCATGGCGGCGCGCAATGCCGCCCTCACCCACCTGTACAACGCCGAGCGCCGGCTGTCGCAAGCCGGCATCTGCTGAGCGGCCGCAGCGGCGGCGCGCGCCAACCAGAGACAGATCATGTCACGACATATTGGAGTCATCGGCCTCGGTGCCATGGGCCTCGGCGTTGCGCGCTCGCTGTTGCGCGCGGGCTTTCGTGTTCACGCCTGCGACGTGCGCGACGATGTGCTGCGCGCGTTCGCCGCCGAAGGTGGCATCGCGTGCGCCACGCCGGCCGAATTGGGCGCGCAGTGCGACGTGGTGGTGACGCTGGTGGTCAATGCCGCGCAGACCGAAGCGGTACTGCTCGGCGAGCACGGCGCGGCAGCCCGCATGAAGCCCGGCAGCGTCGTGATCGCCAGCGCCACGGTGGCCCCGGACTTCGCCGTGCAGCTGGGCGAGCGCCTGGAAGCGGCGGGACTGCTGATGCTCGACGCGCCGGTGTCGGGTGGCGCCGCGCGCGCGGCATCGGGCGAGATGACGATGATGACGTCGGGACCGGCGGCCGCCTATGCCGCCTGCGAGGATGTGCTCGAGGCCATGGCTGGCAAGGTCTACCGCCTCGGTGAGCAGTACGGCGCCGGCTCGAAGGTCAAGATCATCAATCAATTGCTGGCCGGCGTACATATCGCGGCCGCTGCCGAAGCGATGGCGCTAGGTCTGCGCGAGGGCGTCGATCCCGACGCGCTGTACGACGTGATCACCCATAGCGCCGGCAACTCGTGGATGTTCGAGAACCGCGTGCCGCATATCCTCAATGGCGATTACACGCCGCTGTCCGCCGTCGACATCTTCGTCAAGGATCTGGGCCTGGTGCTCGATACCGCGCGCCGCAGCAAGTTTCCTCTGCCGCTGTCGGCCACCGCCCACCAGATGTTCATGAGCGCGTCCAGCGCCGGCCATGGCGGCGAGGACGATTCCGCGGTGATCAAGACCTTCCCCGGCATCACGCTGCCGCCCGCACGCTGACTTCGAACACGCTGAGCGCCCTTCGTTGCCGCTATCCGTTCTTCCTCGTTCGTCCATGTCCCAGTCCAACACGCCCCGCCCGCTCCTGGGTTGTATCGCCGACGATTTCACCGGCGCCACCGATCTGGCCAATATGCTGGTCAAGAGCGGCATGCGCACCGTGCAGACCATCGGCGTACCGCCGTCCGCGGCGCCGCTGCAGGCGGACGCCATCGTGGTGGCGCTCAAATCGCGCACCATCCCGGCTGCCGACGCCATCGCGCAATCGCTGGCCGCGCTCGCCTGGCTGCGCGAACAGGGCTGCCGCCAGTTCTTCTTCAAGTACTGCTCGACCTTCGACTCCACCGACGCCGGCAATATCGGCCCGGTGGCCGAGGCCCTGCTCGATGCGCTGGGCCAACAGCCCGGCTTCTCGATCGCTTGCCCGGCCTTTCCGGAGAATGGCCGCACCGTCTTTCGGGGCCACCTGTTCGTCGGCGATGCGCTGCTTAACGAGTCCGGCATGCAGAACCACCCGCTGACGCCGATGCGCGATGCCAATCTGGTACGCGTGCTGCAACGGCAGACCACGGCCAAGGTCGGCCTGATCCGCTACGACACGATTGCCGCGGGCTCAGCCGCGGTGCGCGAGGCGATCGCGCAGCTGCGCGTCGATGGGGTACGGCTGGCGATTGCCGATGCGCTGTCGGACCGCGATCTCCATGTACTGGGCGAAGCCTGCGCCGACCTGCCGCTGGTCACCGGCGGCTCCGGCATGGCGCTCGGCCTGCCCGCCAACTTCCGCCGCGCGGGTCTGTTGGCCGAGCGCACCGATGCCGCGCAACTGCCGCGCATCGAGGGCTACGCCGCCGTGCTGGCAGGCAGCGCATCGCAGGCCACCAATGCGCAGGTAGCGGCATGGCGCGGGGTGGGGATGAATTCAGGGACGAATTCGGGAACGAGTTCCGGGACGAATCCCGGGCCGAACTCGCCGGCCCACGCCCGCCCGAGTTTCCGCATCGACCCGCTCGCGGTGGCACGCGGCGAAGCGGTGGTCGAACAGGCGCTGGCGTTTGCCCGATCGCATCTGCCCGAGCCGGTGCTGATCTACGCCACCGCCACGCCCGACGAAGTGCGTCACGTCCAGCAGGCGCTCGGCGTGACGGAGGCCGGGCAACTGGTGGAGGCGACGCTCGCCGCCATCGCGCGCGGTCTGCGTGAGATGGGCGTGCGCAAGTTCGTGGTCGCCGGCGGCGAAACGTCGGGCGCCGTCGTGCAGGCGCTCGAGGTGAAATCGCTGCAGATCGGCGCGCAGATCGATCCCGGCGTGCCGGCCACCGCCACCATCGACGCCGAGCCATTGGGGCTGGCACTCAAGTCTGGCAATTTCGGCGCGGTGGACTTCTTTTCCAAGGCGCTGCGCCAACTGGAAGGAGGCGTGCAATGAGCGAGGAAGCCCGACTGCGCGAGGAAATCTGCACGATCGGCGCCAACCTGTATGCGCGCGGGCACGCGGTAGGCAGCGCCGGCAATATCAGCGCCCGGCTCGATGACGGCTGGCTGATCACGCCAACCGACGCCTGCCTGGGCCGCCTGGACCCCGCGCGCATCGCCAAGGTCGATGCGAACGGCCAGCATGTGTCCGGGGACAAGCCATCGAAAACGCTGGCGTTGCATCGTGGCGTCTATGCCAACGACCCGAACGCGCACGGCGTGGTGCATACGCATTCGACGCATCTGGTCGCGCTGACGCTCGCAGGGGTCTGGAGCGAAGACGACGTGCTGCCGCCGATCACGCCCTACTACGTGATGAAGGTTGGCCATGTTCCGCTGCTGCGCTATCGGCGCCCTGGCCATGCGGAGGTGGCGGCGCAAGTGGCCGCGCTCGCCTCGCGCGTACGCGGCGTGTTGCTCGACCGGCTCGGCCCGGTGATGTGGGGCGCGTCGGTTTCGCAGGCGTCCTGGGCGCTCGAAGAACTCGAGGAAACCGCGCGCCTGTGGTTGATGACCGATCCCAAACCGGCGCCGCTCGACGCCGCGGCGCTCGACGAACTACGCCAGACCTTCGGCGCACGCTGGTAGCGAGCGCGCAGCCCGCGGTGTGCACGGGCTTTGATCACGCACACCGGCGCCGACACGATAGCCGGCCCGACACAATCCAAGGAGACAACGCATGACAGCCTACGACGCGGCAGTGCCCGCCTACGTCGACGCACCCGACAAAGCCGAACTCGACCTGACCTACCGCAAGGTGTTCTGGCGCATCGTGCCATTCCTGATGCTGTGCTACGTGGTGGCGTATCTGGACCGCGTCAATGTCGGCTTCGCCAAGCTGCAGATGTCGCAGGACCTGGCCTTCAGCGAGACCGTGTTCGGCCTGGGCGCCGGCATCTTCTTCCTCGGCTACTTCCTGTTCGAACTGCCGAGCAATATGCTGATGCACCGGCTCGGCGCCCGCATCTGGATCGCCCGCATCATGATCACCTGGGGCATCCTGTCGGCCATGTTCGCCTTCGTCACGACGCCGACGCAGTTCTATGTTCTGCGCTTTCTGCTGGGGCTGGCGGAGGCGGGTTTCTATCCCGGCGTGATCCTTTATCTGACCTACTGGTTCCCGTCGCACCGCCGCGCCAAGATCATCGCGGTATTCATGTCCGCGATTCCGGTATCGGGCATCTTCGGCAATCCGCTTTCCGGCTGGATCATGGAGAGCTTTCACGGCGGCGCGGGCTTCCACGGCTGGCAGTGGATGTTCGTACTGGAGGCCGTGCCCGCGGTGCTGATCGGCATCGCGACGATTCTCTATCTGGACAACAATATCCGCAGCGCCAAATGGCTGACCGAACGCGAAAAGCAGCTGCTGGCCGACGAAATCGCCGCGCAGCCGCAGGAACAGCAGAAGAACACGCACTCGTTGCGCGCGGTCTTCCGTGATCCGCGCCTGTGGTGGATGTCGCTGATCTACTTCGCCTTCGTGTCCGGGCAGTACGGCTGACGTTCTGGATGCCGACCTTCGTCAAATCGACCGGCATCAAGGGCACGCTGGAAATCGGGCTGCTGAGCGCGATTCCGTTCGTGGTGGCCATCGTCGCGATGAACCTGTTCGGCCATAGCGCTGACAAGCGCCGCGAGCGGCGCTGGCATCTGATCGTGCCGGCGCTGATGGGCACCGTCGGCTTTACCATTGCCGCATCCGCCACCGGCAACACCACGCTGTCGATCGTGGCGCTGTCGGTGGCCGCTGCGGGCGTGCTGACCTGCGCCCCGCTGTTCTGGTCCCTGCCAACCGCGTTTCTCGCCGGCAGCGCCGCCGCGGCCGGCATCGCCATCATCAATTCGATCGGCAATCTGGCCGGCTTCGCCAGCCCCTATCTGATCGGCTATCTGCGCGACGCCACCAACAGCACCGCCAGCGGCATGTATGTGCTGGCCGGCATGCTGGTGCTCGGTGCCGTCGCCGTGTGGCTGACGCCGGCCAGGCTGGTCAACCGCTAATATGAATGCGGCGCGCTTGCGCCGCTTCCTTCCACCTCATCACGACTTGCCGCCATGCCACGCTTTGCCGCCAATCTTTCGATGATGTACAACGAGCACGCGTTCCTGGACCGCTTTGCCGCGGCCGCGAACGATGGCTTCCGTGCCGTCGAGTATCTGTTCCCCTACGATTACCCCGCGGCCGACCTGAAGTCGCGGCTCGATGCCAATGGCCTGCAGCAGGCGCTGTTCAATGCGCCGCCCGGCGACTGGGCTGCCGGTGAACGCGGCATTGCGTCGCTGCCCGGCCGGGAAGACGAATTCCGGCGCAGCATCGATACGGCGCTCGACTACGCGCGCGTGCTGGGCAACGACAAGCTGCACGTGATGGCGGGCCTCACGGCGCCGGGCGTGTCGCGCGAACAGCAACGCGCGCTCTATCTGCGCAACCTGGAGTACGCCGCCCGCACCGCGCAAGCCGACGGCATCACCGTAGTGATCGAGCCGATCAACACGCGCGATATCCCGGGCTTCTTCCTGAACCGCCAGGACGAGGCGCAGGCGATCTGCGGCGAGATTGGTGCGCCCAACCTCAAGGTGCAGTTCGATTGCTATCACTGCCAGATCGTCGAAGGCGATGTGGCCACCAAGCTCAAGCGCGACATGGCGGGCATCGGGCATATCCAGATCGCCGGCGTGCCGGAGCGGCAGGAGCCGGATATCGGCGAGTTGAACTATCCCTATCTGTTCGACGTGATCGACGCGCTCGGATACCAGGGCTGGATCGGCTGCGAATATCGCCCCAGGGCCGGCACCAGCGAAGGGCTTGGCTGGCTGCGCGCCTGGCTGCAGCGGTAATCATCGCGGTAGCAGAGGCATTCACGGCGGGCCGCCCGCCGATCTCGCGATTCAACAAGGCAACGCATCATGAAAGTACTGATTACCGGCGGCGCCGGTTTCCTCGGCCAGCGTCTGGCCAAACAGCTGCTGGCGCGCGGCGAATTGACCGGCCCCGACGGCAAGCCGGCGTCCATCACCGAACTGGTGCTGGTCGATGTCGTGCAAGGCAGCGACCTGGGCGACAAGCGCGTGACCGCGCTCGTCGGCGATATCGCCGACCCTGCTCTGCTCGAACGCGCGATCGACGGCGATACCGCGGTGGTGTTCCATCTGGCCGCCATCGTCAGCGGACAGGCGGAGGCCGATTTCGATCTGGGCATGCGTATCAACCTCGACGCCTCGCGCACGCTGCTCGAAGTGTGCCGAGCCCGGGGCCATCGGCCGCGCGTCGTGTTCACCAGCTCGGTCGCCGTCTATGGCGGCACGCTGCCCGAGGTGGTGCGCGACGATACCGCGCTCAATCCGCAATCGTCCTACGGCACGCAGAAGGCGATCGCCGAATTGATGCTGGCCGATTACAGCCGGCGCGGCTTTGTCGACGGCATCGTGCTGCGGCTGCCGACGATCAGCGTGCGCCCCGGCCGGCCCAATGCCGCCGCATCGTCGTTTGCCAGCGGCATCATTCGCGAACCGCTGAACGGCGAGAAAGCGATCTGCCCGGTGCCGGGCGACACGCGGCTATGGCTGTTGTCGCCGCGCCGCGCGATCGAGGCGCTGATTGCGGGCAGCGAACTGCCCGGCGAACGGCTGGGCAACCGGCGCATCGTCAATCTGCCGGGCGTTTCCGTGACCGTGGATGAAATGATCGCATCGCTGCGCGAAGTGGCCGGCGACGAGGTAGCGAACCGCATTCGCCGCGAGCCCGACGCCCGCGTTCAGCAGATCGTCGGCAGCTGGCCGGGCCGATGGGACACGACGCGTGCCGAGCAACTGGGGCTGCGCGGCGACGCCAGCTTCGCCGATGTCGTGCGGGCTTATATCGAGGACGAGTTGCGCTAGGGCGAACGCGGACGGCAGCGCCGTTCACCCCCAGGTTAGCGGATCGAGCCGCAGGTAGAAGGTCAATCGTTCACGGTCGGCCGTCACTTCAAGCGTGTCGAACAGCATGGCGAATGCCTGTTCGGCCTGCTGCGTTGACTCCCAGCTTTCTTCCGCATTGGCCACCATCAGCGCAAGGTCGGCATAGCGGTCCGCCCTGCCGAGCCGACCCAGGTCGATCAGCCCCGTACATTGCAGCGTGTGCGGGTCGACCATGAAGTTCGGCAGGCACGGATCGCCGTGACAGACGACCGTCGACTGCGCCTCCTGCGCAAGACGGCCGGGCAGTTCGCGTTCCACGCGCGACAGCAGTTCGGGGCCCGACATACCCTTGTCCTCGTCGGGGAGAAAGTCTGGATTGACTGCATCTCGCGCCACCACGCCCACTGCGAGCTCGAACATCCTCGACAGACTCCGATCGAACGGGCAGTCTTGGGGCTGCAACGCGTGCAGGGCACCAAGCTGCCGCACCATCGACGGCCACGCCACGAGCAAATCCGTACCCGGCAAATCGGCCGCTGGCACGCCTGGTACGGCCGTCATTACGAGGCAGGCTCCACTCCCTGATTCATGCCAGTCGAGCACCCTGGGGCAGGCAAGGCCTTTGCCCTCCAGCCATGCCAGGCGATCGCGCTCCGCGGCGAGATCCGCCGAGCGCGAAGCCGGCGCAATCTTCGCAAAGGCCTGGCCGTCATCGCGCCGATAGACAAGATCGCCCGATTCCCCCGTTCGGACCGGAATCCAGCGAAAGCGGTCGTTATCGGCCAGGGCCGCCAGCAGCGTCATTTCCTTTCCCCCTCTGTCCTGTGCGGCATCTTGCCCGAAACAGGAATTCGCGCTGGTAGACCAGACCCGGAATCGAGGCCGGCGCGGCGTCGCCCTCGAACAAGCTGAACTGTTCCATCGCGTCCCCTGGCGTAGCATTGCACCTGGCCAGTCTACGCCGACGACGCCGTCGGGCAACCATGCATCCCATCCACCTCGAAACGCCCCGCCTGCTCGTGCGCCCGTGGCAGGCATCGGACAGCGAGCCGTTCGCCGCGCTCAACGCCGATTCCCATGTCATGCGCTACTTTCCGGCGCCCTTCGACCGCGCCGCCAGCGACGCGATGATCGCCCGCTGCAGCGCGCATATCGCCGAGCACGGGTTCGGGTTCTGGGCGGTGGAACGCAAGGGGGATGGCGCGTTTATCGGCATGGTCGGCCTCAATATCCCCAGCGCGCCATTGCCATTCGCGCCCTGCGTGGAAATCGGCTGGCGCCTTGCGGCCGAATACTGGGGTCAGGGCTACGCCAGCGAGGCGGCACGCGCCTGCTTGCGGGCCGGCTTCGAGGTGTTCGGCCTGAACGAGATCGTGTCGTTCACCGCCTTGCTGAACCGGCCATCGCAGGCGGTGATGGAACGGCTGGACATGCGCCGCTGCGCGGAAACCTTCGAACACCCGAACGTGCCCGAAGGTCATCCGCTGAAGCCGCATTGCGTGTATCGGCTGACGCGGGAACACTGGGAGGACCGGGAGCAAGTCACGGGCGGCTAGTGCGTTCGACCGAGTGCTGCGTGGACAAACCTCAGGCCATCTCGCTCTCGAGTCCGCGCATCCGCGCCTGTATCGTCGCGGCCAGCTGCATCAATGGCCCGGCCAGGTCGGCTTCGATGATCTCCATGTCTTGTTGCGTCGATACACTGACGTTCAAGACATGGACCCCATAGCCGCTGATCTGCAATGGCGTCGCCATGGCAACGACCTGTGGCTGCCATGACGCCACGCAATAGCCTTTCTCTCGCACCGAATGGACCGCGGCGTCGATCTCCCGAGACACGCGGCTCCAGCCGCGGCCCCGGTGTTTTTCGGCCATCGCCAGCAACATCGCCTCGAAGGCGTCGGGCGCAAGCGTCGCGAGGTAGGCCCGCCCCAGCGAGGTCAATGCCATCCTTATGCGCTGCCCGCTCACCACCGTCCGCAACGACTGTCGGCGGTTGTAGCGGAACGACTCGAGATAGACCATCTCGTCGCCATCGGCCTTCCCGACCACGCGGACGCTGACGGCCGGGACACCGGCGGGCACGGCCTTCTTCGCCGCCGCGTTCAGTCGCGCGATCACGGCCGGCGGCGTGCCGGCCGGCGCAAACAGGCCATACCAGCTGTCGGCCACGTAGTTGGGCACGCCGCTCTCGGCGATGGTCGGCACCTTGCTCAGCGCCGGCGCCTGGGAACGCTGCGCGGTCGTCACCGCCACCGCGCGCAGCTTGCCGCTCTCCAGGTGCGGCGCGACGGCAGCGGCGGTGGCGAACATCAGGCCTTGTCCGCTCGGCATACAGCCCCCTATTTCCATTGCGTGGAAATGCACGATATGCAGCGGGCACCGGATCGAACGGGCAAAAAAAAGCCCGGCAGAGCGATGCACGCTGCCGGGCGGGATGCCCTTTCCGGCCGGTCCCGGAATGTCGTCCGCCGGGGAACCCTCAGAACTGATACTTGACGCCCGCGACGAACTGCCGGCCCAGGCCCGGAATCACCGCGAGATTGCCCCACGATGCGGGGTAGTACTCCTTGTCGAACAGGTTGTGGACGTCGAAGAAGACGCGCGTCCTGCGGTCGATCTGCCAGTACGACACCAGCTTCACCGTGGCATAGGCAGGCAGCGAATACGTGTCGGTGGCATTCCCGGAGCGCGAGCCCACATAGACGATGCCGGTGCCGACGCCGTAGCGGCCGCCGAACCGCGGCATCGCATCTTCGCGGATTGCCAGCAGGCTGGCGCTGACCTTAGGGATATTGGTCACGCGCGTGCCGGGGGCGATGGCATTGTCTTCGGTGACCTTGGCGTTCGTCAGCGTGAAGCTGGCGCTGACACGCCAGTGCTGGTCGAGCTGGCCGAAGGCGTCCGCCTCGACGCCGCGGCTGGTGACCTCGCCGGCCGCGACGCTGAAGTTCGGATTGGTCGGGCTACGCGTCAGCACATTGGTCTTGCGGATATCGAAGACCGCCAGCGTCGCGCCCAGCTTCGCATCGGCCGCTTGCCATTTGACGCCCGCCTCCAGCGCACGCCCGCTCTGCGGATCGAAAGGATTGCCGGCTTCGTCGACGCCGCTGTTGGGACGGAACGACTTGCCCCACGACGCATAGACCGAGGTCTGGGCATTGGGCAGCCACGTCACGCCCAGGCGCGGCGAAACGGCATGCTGATTCTGGCTCGTGGACCGCCCGGTGATCAGATTGTCAAGACTCTGGTGATAGCTGTCGAAGCGCACGCCGGCCAGCACCTTCCATTGCTCGCTCAGCGAAATCTCGTCCTGCACGAAGGCGCCCACGTTGCGCTGGTTCTCGCGCGTCGAGGTCGTCATTACCAGCGGCGGCTTCGCCTGGCCATAGACCGGCTCGTAGATGTCGATCGCATAGGGGTTGCTCGCCAGCGTCGAGTACGCGATGTCCATGCCCATGTGCAGGCGCGACGCGTCGACGCCGAACAGCATGCGGTGCCCCAGGCCGCCGGTGTCGAAATTGCCCTCGACTTCGGCCTGCATCGAGGTGTCGCGCGACGGCAGCGTGCGCCAGCTGTGGCGACGGGTCAGCGTGCGGCCGTCGGGCAGCACGCTGCCGAGGTCGGCGGCATAGCCTTCGAAGCCCGATTCCTTGTAGCTCGCCCCGATGCGGGTGCGCCAGCCCGGCGCCAGCTCGCGGTCCAGCGTGAGCTGATGCGTGTCGCTCGACAGATGCAGATTCGGATCGTTGGGCTCGCCCAGATAGCGGTTGCGCGGCAGATCGATCCGGCCGTTGACGTTGACCAGGCCGCGGTCCAGCGGCGTGCGCGCGCGCATGAACTCGCCTTCGTACTGCAGCAGCGTCTTGTCGTCCAGCGCCCATGCCAGCGCCGGCGCGACGAGGTACTTGTTGTTGTCGATCAGCGAACTACGGCTCGCGCCGTCTTCGCCCATGACATTGAGGCGGTAGGCGAGCTTGTCGGTGATCGGACCGGTGCTGTCGACCGCCGCACGCCGAAAGCCGAGCGTGCCGACGCTGAGCTCGGCGCTCGTCGCCGGCGTGAACCTCGGCTTCTTGGTCACGATATTGATCGTGCCGCCCGGCTCGCTGCTGCCGTAGACGGCAGCGGCCGGGCCCTTGAGGAATTCGAAGCGCTCGACCGTGGCGGTGTCGCGCATCGGGTTGTAGCCGCGGGAGCCGGGGAAACCATTGACCAGATAACCCATGTCCGTGCTGCTGAAGCCGCGGATCGCATAGTTGTCCCAGGTGCCGCCGAAATCGTTCAGGCGCGAAATGCCGCTGACATAGTCGACCGTATCGGCCAGGCGCGTGGCGCCGAGGTCGTCGATCAGTTCGGTGGTGACCACGCGAACGGACTGCGGTATTTCGCGCAACGGCGTTTCGGTACGCGTCGCGCCACGGCTCTCGGTGGGCACGTAGCCGCCGGCGGCATTCGCGCTGACGCGGACTTCGGGAAGATCGGCCGGGGCCTCGTTGTTGGGGGTATCGGCGTGGGCCGTACCGAACCCGAACCCGGACAGGACAGCCAGCGTGACCGGCCAGGCGAAGCGGCGGGTCGACGGAATGATGGACATCGAAGGAACGAAAAGTCGGCGGAAAGCCGGCAATCATACCCGGAATCGAGAACGATTCGTATTTCGATTAAGCCGCGACCTAACACTGCCTCAATACCCGATCCTGCCACGCGGCCATTTCCATTCCGGTTCGATGCCGACCGCCGCCGCTATTTCTTGCCGTTCCCCGCAAATGCCGCCGTAATGCCCAGCCCGATCAGCAGCGTGCCGCCGACGTAGCGCTCGAATGTCAGATATCCGCGGCTATGCCGCAACCAGCGGCCGGCCGCGCTCGCGGCCAACGCATAGCACGCATCGCTGATCAGGCCGAGCAGCGTGAACAGCAATCCCAGGAACACGATCTGTGTCGCCACGTGGCCGCGGCCGACGTCGACGAACTGCGGCAGGAAGGCCAGGAAAAACAGCGCCGTCTTGGGATTGAGCAGATTGACGATAAAGCCGTCGCGGAACAGCCGTGCATAGCGGCGCTGCTGCGGCACGGCATCGACGGCGACGGGCGCCGGCCGGCCGAAGATCTTTTTCAGCCCGAGCCAGATCAGATAGGCGGCACCGGCATACTTCAGGATGCTGAACGCCACGGCGGACGAAGCCAGCAAGGCGGACAGGCCGAGCGCGGCGGCCAGCACGTGCACCAGCGTAGCCGTATGGATGCCGAGATCCGATACCAGCCCGGCCTTGCGGCCCTGCTCCACCGATTGCGCAATGATGTACAGCACCGCGGGGCCCGGAATCACCAGCAACACGAGCGCGGCGCTGATGAACAGGATCAGATTGGCGGTATTGGGGATGACGAATTCCATGGCTGATCTCCGGGTAGCCAGCATCGGTTGGAAGAGGAGCGGCTACTTTACCGCAGGATGGCCTCGGTCATGGACGCCCCCTGCTGCGCCCACTCCGGTGCGCGCTGCCCGACCGTCACTGCGTCGTCATCCTGGCCTGCTACGGTAGCGCGCTGCATAGCGGAGCGCGCATGACTGCAGAACGCGTCGAGCCGGGATACGGCTCGGATCCGGTCGGCTTGGTGGCCGGCTATCACTTCAAGCCGGGCCAACCCGGCATCCCCATCGATTCGAATGCCGCCGTAGCGTGGCTGACGCGCACGAACGCCGCAGACATCGGGGACGATGGCGGAGACGGCGAATTCGTCTGGCTGCATTTCAATCTGGCGCACAGCGCGTGCGAACGCTGGCTCAAGAGTCGACTGGCGTTGCCCGAGGACTTTTTCGAAGCCTTGCGGCAAGGGTCACGCTCGACCCGGATCGAACGACTCGACAATGCGCTGCTCGCGGTCGTCAACGACGTGATCTACAACTTCGGTGCCGGCTCCAATGACGTGTCGACGATGTGGGCCTGCGCCGACCGGCGCCTGCTGGTCACCGCGCGCCCGAAGCCGCTGCGCGCCGTGGACCGGCTGCGTGCGGCAGTACGGGCCGGCGAGGCATTCCTCTCGCCGTTCGCGCTGGTGGTGCATCTGCTGCGCGATCAGGCCGATGTGCTTGCGCAGATCGTGCGCGAAACCAGCGACGGAGTAGACCGCATCGAAGATCAGCTGCTGTCGCAGCGGCTGCGCGGCAACCGCGCCGAACTCGGCGCGATGCGGCGCGCGCTGGTACGGCTGCAGCGCCTGCTGGCACCCGAGCCCGGGGCCTTGTTCCGGCTGCTGAACAAGGCGCCATCCTGGCTGCAGGAAGCCGATCTGCAGGACCTGCGCGAGGCCACCGAGGAATTCTCGCTGGTGCTGGCCGATCTCGCCGGCCTGGTCGAACGGATCAAGCTGCTGCAGGAAGAGATTGCGGCAGCCGTCAACGAACAGACCAGCCGCACCCTTTTTACGTTGACGCTGGTCACGGTGCTGGCCCTTCCGATCAATATCATCGCCGGCTTCTTCGGCATGAACGTGGGCGGCATTCCGTTCGCCGACCACCCGCACGGGTTCTGGCTGCTGGTCGCGCTGGTGGCCAGCTTCACGATGCTGGCCGGACGCTGGGCTTTTCGCAAACGCGAGGACCGCTAGCGGGCCGTCCGTCATCGCCGCGTGGCACGTCGGCCGCCGTTGTCATTCACCGGCGCCCCGTCCAGCGAGTCGCTGGATGGCCTCGCCGGCATAGCGGGCGAAGGCGTTGACGTCATCGCGCCGCGTGCCCCAGTCTTCCTGCACCGCGTGCCCGCGATACGCGTCGCGCGCCGTCGCGAGCACGGCGCGATGCTCGACCGGAAGGCGAGGCAGCAGCCAGTCTGCGGCGACATCCTTGGGCACGATGCTGTCTGTGGCCAAGGTGACCCACATCCGCGCCAGCGTCAGCATGACATTGCGTTCGTCGCCGGAGAGGTTCGCCACCAGTGCCGGCAGGCTCTGCGCGATCGCGAGCCGAATATCGCCGGCCGGAATGTTCGGAAGGAATTGAGTGAGCGCCGGACCGAGCAATGCGCGGTGGCCTTGCAAGGCGGTTGCCAGCATCAGTGTCAAATCGGGATCGACGGTCGGCGCCGGCACCACGCCCGCTTCGAAATCGTCGCGCAGCCATTCTCCGTAGACGAAGTCGCTCCGTGCCGGGTGACGCCACGGGGCGATGTCGTCGAGCACCACGATCGTGACCTCGGCATTGCGGGCCGGGCCCCACTCCGCGCGCGCGCCGGAGACCTTCATCAACGCGGCCACCAGTTGCTCGCGGCTCGACTCCGATATCGTCCGATGCGTCAGCGCCAGCAGGTCGACATCGCTGTTCGGCCGCAGCCCGCCCCCGATGGCAGAGCCGAACAGGTAGGCGCCGGCGATGTTGTCGCCGAGCGCGCCGACTACGACATCGAGAATGCGCCGGACTTCGATCGGGACGGGCTCGTTGGCAAGCGGCGGCATGGGGCAGTGGCGTCGTGGCTTCGTTGGGGAGTCGATCGAACGCAATACTAGCGCGCTGTCGGCGCTCTCCCCGCACGTCCACGAGATCGCGCGTCCGTGGCTCTCCGTTGCAGCGCGTCATAAGGCCTCGGCATCCGGGTTGAAGTGACTTTTGGAGCATCAATTTGACCATGCGGGAAATACGGGCCATAATCTCCGCATGAATTACGGTGAATACGTCTGGCAATCGCCGCACTGGCCGCGGTGGCAGTACGATCTGGCCGCTCTGGCGACCGCCATGGCGGAGACCACCCGCGCGCAGGGCCTCCTGCTTGGCCGACTGGCCGATCTCGGCATGGGTTTCAAAAACGAAGCCTGCCTCGCCGTCCTGACCGAAGACGTCGTCAACACGAGCGCTATCGAAGGCGAGTCGTTGAATGTGGCGTCGGTCCGCTCTTCCGTGGCCCGCCGGCTGGGCGTCGATATCGGAGCACTGGCTCCGGCCGACCGACACGTCGACGGCGTCGTGGACATGATTCTGGATGCCACCAGCAATGCCCAGCAGCCGGTCAATGCCGATCGTCTTTTTGGTTGGCATGCCGCCCTTTTTCCAACCGGCTATTCGGGCATGAGCCGAATCCGCGTGGCTGCGTGGCGGGATGACCGCAACGGCCCGATGCAAGTCGTATCCGGGCCGATCGGCAGACAGCGCGTTCACTACGAAGCGCCGCCGGCCGACCGCCTCGAAGGCGAGACGGCACGCTTCCTGGACTGGCTGAACGGATCCGACGAGGACCCACCGCTACTCAAGGCCGGCATAGGCCATCTTTGGTTTGTCACCCTGCACCCGTTCGATGACGGCAACGGCCGTATCGCGCGCGCGATTGGCGACCTGTTGCTAGCGCGCGCCGACGGCACGCCGCAGCGCTTCTATAGCCTCTCCGCGCAAATCCAGCGAGAACGCACGGCCTACTACGAAATCCTTGAGCGGACCCAGAAAGGCACTCTCGATATCACGCAGTGGCTCGCCTGGTTTCTCGCGACGTTGCACACGGCCATGCTGCAGGCCAACAAGACACTGGATCGGGTACTGCTCAAGGCGCGCTTCTGGCAGCGGGCCGCGACGGTGCCGATGAACGAGCGGCAAATCAAGGTGCTGAACCGCTTGCTGGACGGCTTCGAGGGCAAGCTGACGAGCGCGAAATGGGCGGCCATCGGCAAATGTTCGAACGATACGGCGCTGCGCGACATCAATGAGTTGGTGCAACACGGCGTGCTGCAGAAGTCAGCGGCTGGTGGCCGCAGCACGAGCTACGAGCTAGCCGCGCCGGCAGAGACCTGACGCGACGGTTTTCGATCGCGGCAGCGACAAGCGGCTCAACGCACCGCCGCCGCATACAGCGCAGTCAACGCCGCGCACCGCTCCTTCAGCAGCGCCTGCAATTCGCGCACCGCCGGCGAGAACTGCTTGCGGTGCGGGCAGACCAGTTGCAGCGGGGTGCTCTCGCCCGGCTCTTGCGGCAGCAGCACGGTCAGGCGGCCGGCTTGCACGTCGCCGCAGACGTCGAGCCACGACTTGTAGGCGATGCCCTCGCCCTGCACCGCCCAGCGACGGACCACGTCGGCGTCGTCGGTGTACAGGCTGCCCTTGACCTCGATGAGCCGCCTGCCGCCGGCGGTCTCGAAGGGCCATTTGTCGTAGACCCGACCGCTCAGGTGGTACAGCAGGCAGCGATGCGAGGCCAGTTCGTCCAGCGATTGCGGGCGACCGTGCCGGGCCAGATAGGCCGGCGAGGCGATCAGCACGCGGCGGTTCTCCGGCGCCAGCGGCAGGGCGACATAGCTGGCCTCCTCGATGCGCCCGTAGCGGATCGCGACATCGATCGGATCGCGGAAGACGTCGGTGACGTGGTCGGACAGATAGAGCCGCAGCGTCAGGTCGGGATGGGCCCGGCGGAATTCGGTGATCCAGGGCAGCAGCACATTGCGGCCGAGATCCGACGGCGCCGTGACGCGCAGCAGGCCGCTCAGCGCGGCGCCATCGCCGCGCAGCCTGTCGCGGCCCTCGTTCAGCGTGGCCAGGACCTCCTGCGCGTAGGGCAGGTAGCGCTCGCCCTCGGCGGTCAGGCGCAGGCTGCGGGTCGAGCGCGCGAACAGGCGGATATCGAGATCGCGCTCCAGCCGCTTGACCGCGGCGCTGACCTGCCCCGGCAGCAGATCCGCCTCGCGCGCCGCGCTGGAAAAGCTGCCAAGGGCGGCGCTACGCACGAACAGGGACAGGTCTTCGAGGCGGATCATTTTCACGCGCAGAGAGAAAGTGCTGGCGGATTTTACCGCTTACCGGATAGGCCGCAGCGGCGCAAGATAGCGGCACCGTTCAGGCAAACCCTCCCCTCAAGTCACGGAGCCCACATGAAAGCCATCGCCTACCTCCAGCACGGCCTGCCGATCGACGACCCGGCCGCGCTGATCGACGTCGATCTGCCGACGCCCGAACCCGGTCCGCGCGACCTGCTGGTGCAGGTGCGCGCCATCGCAGTCAACCCGGTCGATACCAAGGTCCGGGCCTCGTCCGCGGTCGCGGCCATGCGCGTGCTGGGCTGGGACGCGGTCGGCAAGGTCGTCCGCGTCGGCAGTGCGGTCACGCTGTTCGCGCCGGGCGACGACGTCTACTTCGCCGGCTCGATCACGCGCGCCGGCAGCAATGCGGAGTACTGCCTCGTCGACGAACGCATCGCCGCACGCAAGCCAGCTTCGCTGTCGGACGCCGAAGCCGCGGCACTGCCGCTGACGACGATCACCGCGTGGGAACTGCTGTTCGACCGGCTGCGTGTTCCCGAGCACGGCGGCGCGGGCCAGCACCTGCTGATCGTTGGCGCCGGCGGCGGCGTCGGCTCGATCCTGACCCAGCTCGCGCGCCAGCTGACCGGCCTGACCGTGATCGGCACGGCGTCGCGTCCGGAGACGCGCGACTGGGTGAAGTCGCTCGGCGCCCATCACGTCATCGACCACACCAGGCCCTTGCGTGAAGAACTGGAGCGCATCGGCGTGCCGCAGGTCGAGCATGTCGCCAGCCTGACCCACACCGGACAGCACTACCCGCAATTGATCGACGTGCTGGCGCCGCAGGGTCAGCTCGCCGTGATCGACGATCCGGCCACGCTCGACGTGATGCCGATGAAGCGCAAGTCGCTGTCGCTGCATTGGGAATTCATGTTCGCGCGGCCGATGTTCGAGACGCCGGACATGATCCGCCAGCACGAACTGCTGACCCGCGTCGCGCAACTGATCGACGCCGGCACGATCCGCACCACGCTTGGCGAGCATTTCGGCACGATCAACGCCGCCAACCTGCGCCGCGCCCATGCGCTGATCGAGAGCGGCCGGGCGCGCGGCAAGGTGGTGCTCGAAGGGTTCTGAACGCGGCGGCGGCGCATTCGCGCTGGAGCCCTTTGGGTTGCGTCGCCCGGCGCGATATCGGTAAGGGTAAGAGGCTCATGTCGCCGAAACCGCAAAACGGCGACACGTCCGTCGCTCATGTCGTCGCCAGCGACATATGGCCGGAACGTGTCGTCAAAACGCGATTTTGTGCGACATGACACCCAAGGGAGAGGCGAATGACGCACACCACGTCAGACATCGCCCGCTACCGTCACGACGTTCCGCTGCCTATGCTGCTGGATTCTCCAGCACCACAGCACCGAAGGAATTGCCATGATCTCAGCCAAGCCCGCCCGTCCTGCCCTATGCCTGAAGGCATCCCTGCTCGCTACCCTCACCGCCGCCCTGCTGGCCGGTTGCGCCGGCGCGAACATGCAGGGACTGACGCAGGCCGGCGGCAGCCTGTTCACGGCCGCGACATTGACCGACGCCAACATCAAGACGCTGTCGGACCAGTCCTGTGCGGAGATGGACAAGAAGAACAAGATCGCGGATCCGTCGAGCACCTATGGGCAGCGTCTGAGCAAGATCATGGCGGGTCTGCAGAATACCGGCCTGCCGCTCGATGCCAAGGTCTACGAGACCAAGGAGATCAACGCCTGGGCGATGGCCAACGGCTGCGTGCGCGTCTACAGCGGGCTGATGGACATGATGACCGACGACGAAGTGCGCGGCGTGGTCGGACACGAGATTGGCCACGTCGCGCTCGGCCACACCAAGGCGGCAATGCAGGTGGCCTACGCGACCGCTGCCGCGCGCGGCGTGCTGGGGGCCGCAGGCAGCGCAACGCTGAATGCGCTGTCGTCGTCGCAGTTGGGCGAGCTGGCCGAGACGCTGGTCAACTCGCAGTTCTCGCAGCGGCAGGAGACCGCGGCGGACGACTACTCCTTCGATCTGCTGACGAAGAACAAGTCCAATCGGGAGGCGCTGGTGACGGCCTTCCGCAAGATGGCGGCGCTCGACGGCGGACAGTCGAGCATGCTGAGCACCCACCCCGGTTCGCTGCAGCGCGCCCAGCATATCGAGGAGCGGCTGCGCAGCGGGAAGTAATGTTGGCCTGCGATGAGAGACGGCATACGACGTCTCTCATCCGGCCGATGTCATCGCAGCTTCAGTGCGATCTCAGCGCTTCTCGACAAAGGCCAGCACGGCCTCGAGCATCTGCCGCAGCGTCGGCTGCAGCTTGCCCGCCAGCGCCTCGTCGTAGTCGAACGGATACTGCTCGCGCATATAGGTGCATTGCGACAGCTCGAGCTGGATCGCATGCACGCCCTGCGCGGGCTGTCCGTATTGGCGCGTGATATAGCCGCCCTTGAAGCGGCCGTTCAGCACCGAGGTATAGCCCTGCGCTTCAGCGGCGATCTTCGCGACCTGGTCGGCCAGCGCGGCATCGCAGCTCGCGCCGTTGGCGGTCCCGAGATTGAAGTCGGGCAGCTTGCCGTCGAAAAAGCGTGGCAGCACCGAGCGGATCGAATGCGCGTCCCACAGCGCGATCGTGCCGTGCTCGGCGCGCAGCCGCTGCAGTTCTCCGGTCAGGGCGTCGTGGTAAGGACGCCAGACCGCGTCGCGGCGCGCGAAGATTTCCGTCTCGTCCGGTCCTACGCCATTGGCGTACAGCGGCGTCTTGTCGAAGGTGTCGACCGGGCACAGCCCGGTGGTGTCCTGGCCGGGATAGAGATTGGCGTTGTCGGGCGGCCGATTCAGGTCCACGACATAGCGCGAATGCGTCGCCATCAGGACCGACGCGCCAAGCTCGCGCGCGAAGCCGTAGAGCCGGTCCATATGCCAGTCGGTGTCCGGCACAGTGCGCGCCTCGTCGGTCAGCCGGTCGGCGACCGACGGCGGCAGATAGGTGCCCACATGGGGCATCGAGATCAGCAGCGGGCGCGTGCCGCGCTGCAGCGTGAAGGCCGGGGTATCGGTGGAGAAGGAAGTCATATTGCTGCTACGAGTGGCATCGCCGCCGGCCGGTTGCTTGTTGCTTGTCGCTTGTCGCTTGTTGCGTGGTGCGCGTGGCCGGTGGCGATATCAAGGTTCGTGTGGAATGCGGTCCGCGGCGCCGGCGTGGCAGCCGTGTTGGTCGCCGTCATGGCCGCCGTTATGGTCGCCATAATGGCCGCCGTTATGGTCGCCGTCACGGCGCCAGGAGGCTGGCGCGCGCACGGGCGAACGCGGCGCCCGCTTCGGCCTGCAAGGCATGGGCGCCGCGCTGCACGCGGCAGCGTCCCGCGCTGCGGACTTCCGCTAGTGTCTCATGGCCGTGGTTGGCGAACACATGCACGGCCAGCGCCTGCTCGCCGCGCAGGCCGGCCAGCGTGGGATGGCTGCCGTCGAGCACGACGAAGTCCGCCTGCTGACCGACGGCCAGGCCCGCGACCGCGCGGCTCGCGGCACGCGCTCCCCCGGCGACCGCATCGAGGTAGAGCCGGTCGGCTACCTGCGGATGCTGGCTGGAAGCCAGCACGTTGCGCTTCTGCAGTGCGAGCCGCTGCCCGTATTCGAACAAACGCAGCTCCTCGCTGACGCTGACGCTGGCATGGCTGTCCGAGCCGATCCCCCACGCCCCGCCCTGCTCCAGATACGGCGCAGCATCGAACACGCCGTCGCCCAGATTCGCTTCGGTGGTCGGACAGATGCCGGCCACCGCGCCGCTGTGCGCGAGGCGCCGACGCTCGTCCCAGTCCAGATGGGTGGCATGCACCAGGCACCAGCGCGCATCGACGGGCGCATGGTCCAGCAGCCAATCGACCGGACGTTTGCCGCACCACGCCAGGCATTCGTCGACCTCGCGCTGCTGCTCGGCGATATGGATGTGCACCGGGGCGGTCGGGTCCATCGCATGCAGCCCGGCCACCGCCGCACGCAGGCTGTCGGGCGGCACCGCGCGCAGCGAATGTGGCGCGAGGCCAAGCCGTGCCGTTCCCGTGCAGGCAGGCGCCAGCCGCTGCAGCAGTGCCAGCATCGCGTCGGTCTCATGCAGGAAGCGGCGTTGCTCGGCCAGCGGCGGCTTCGGACCGAAGCCCGCGCTCTGGTACAGCACCGGCAGCAGCGTGATGCCGATGCCCGCGCGCTGCGCCGCGCGCAGCAGGCGCAGCGACATCTCGGCCGGATCGGCATACGGCGTGCCGTCGGCCTGGTGATGGACATACTGGAATTCGCAGACGCTCGTATAGCCCGCGCGCAGCATCTCGATATAGAGCTGCGTGGCGATCGCCTCCAGCGTCTCGGGCGCCAGCCGCAGCGCGAAGCGGTACATCAACTCCCGCCAGCTCCAGAACGAATCGTCGGCCGCCGAGCGGAATTCGGTCAGGCCGGCGAAGCCGCGCTGGAACGCGTGCGAATGCAGATTGGTCATGCCGGGCAGCACCGGGCCCGCAGCGCGCGGCGTATCGGCAGCCGGCGTGGCGTCCGGCGTCACAGCGCTCAGCTTGCCGTCGGCATCCCAGCTCAGCAGCACATTGCTGGCCCAGCCGTCTGGCAGCAGCGCCTCGGCGGCGAACAGCGCTTGATCGGGGTCAGGCTTCATTGCGAAACTCCTGCGGGTCCGGTGAACACGCGCCCCTGGCGTACCACCGCGGCCAGCGGGTTGCGGCCGAACCAGTAGGCCAGTTCGGCCGGCGAATCGATGCGCCACAGCGCGAAATCGGCGCCGCGTTCCGCTGCCAGCAGGCCGTGCCGATCGCTGGCGCCGAGGGCGCGCGCCGCGTGCGTCGTCACGCCGGCCAGCACCTCCGGGACCGTCATGCGGAACAGCGTGCAGGCCATATTCAGCATCAGCAGCAGCGAGGTCACGGGCGACGTGCCGGGATTATGGTCGGTCGACAGCGCGATCGGCACGCCGTACTGGCGCAGCAGCGCGATCGGGGGCAAATGCGTGTCGCGCAGGAAATAGTAGGCGCCGGGCAGCAGCACCGCCACCGTCCCCGCCTCGGCCATCGCGGCGACGCCGGCCTCGTCCAGATGCTCCAGATGATCGGCCGACAAGGCGCGATAGCGGGCCGCCAGCGCCGCGCCGCCGAGGTTGCTCAGTTGCTCGGCGTGCAGCTTCACTGGCAGGCCATGCCGGTGCGCGGCCTCGAACACGCGCTCGGTCTGCGCCGGCGAAAAGCCGATACCTTCGCAGAACGCGTCGACTGCATCGACCAGACCTTCCTGGGCCAGCGCCGACAGCATGGTGTCGCAGACCAGCGCGATGTAGTCGTCTGCGCGATTGGCGAATTCCGGCGGCAGCGCATGCGCGCCGAGGAACGTGGTATGGACCGCGACGCCGAAGGCCTTGCCGAGCCGGCGCGCGACGCGCAGCTGCTTGCGCTCCGTTTCCAGGTCGAGGCCGTAGCCCGACTTGATCTCGATGGCGGTGACGCCTTCCGCCAGCAGCGGCATCAGGCGCGTCACGGCCTGCGCGAACAGCGTGTCTTCGTCGGCGGCGCGCGTGGCCCGCACCGTCGATACGATGCCGCCGCCGGCGCGCGCGATCTCTTCGTAGCTGGCGCCGGCCAGCCGCATCGCGAACTCGTCGGCGCGCTGGCCGCCGTAGACCAGATGCGTGTGGCAATCGATCAGGCCCGGTGTGATCCACGCCCCGTTGGCATCGTGATGCGGCAGGCCGCGGTAAGCCTCGGGCAGATCGGCCTGCGTGCCAAGCCAGGCGATGCGGCCGCCCTCCACGACCAGTGCGGCATCGCGAATCGCGTTGGCCGGATCGGCGTCGGGCAACAGGTGGCAGCGATGCCAGACGCCGTCGGCCGACGGCGCGGCCGATACGCTGGCGTCGACAGCGAAGGCTTCAGCGGATTGCGTCATCACGTGGTTTCCCTATCGAAGGAGGACGGCTGCGGCGGTTGCGGTGGCTGCAACGACTGAGACGACTGCAGCTTGACGACGAGGCAGCGCGCGTCCTCGCCCTCGGCCCGCCAACGGAAGGCGCTGTCGGGCGGCAGCAGCATGCCGCTGCCGGCGGTCAGCACGTCGGCATCGGCCCTGCGCGCATCAGCGCATCGCCAGGTGCCGGCCAGCACGTACAGCACGACCGTCGTATCTGCGTGAATATCGGCGCTGTCGATGGCCGCGCCGGTGGAGGCCACACTCGCGTGGCAGCTGCCGCGACGCGTCATCACGTTGAAGTCGCGCGTCGGCCCGCCGAGCAGCGTGGCATCGACCGTTGTCTCGCCGGCAAACGCGAACGGCTCGCCGACCGCCGACAGGCGGTGGTCGAAGCTGCCGTCGCGCGCGCGCAGGCGCACGCCGTCGCCGTCGAGCAGCACGATCTGCCGGTCGATGCCCGGAAACGCCGAGAACGGGCCATCGGCCGCGATGTCGGCGATGCTCAGGCGCCAGTCGAACGTGTCGAGCCCGGCGGCGGGCGGCCACGCGGCGATCTCGCGCGTGGTGCCGCCGCCGTTCTTCCACGGCATCGGCGTGAGCTCGGTCAGCGCAAAGCGCCGTCGTTGCAAGGATAGCGATGGCGCCGCGCTCATGCGCGATCGACCATCGGCAGGTTCAGGCCCTTCTCGCGCGCGCAGTCGATCGCGATGTCGTAGCCCGCATCGGCGTGGCGCATCACGCCGGTGGCCGGGTCGTTCCACAGCACGCGCTCGATGCGGCGTGCGGCCTCGTCGGTGCCGTCGCAGACGATCACCACGCCGCTATGCTGCGAGAAGCCCATGCCGACGCCGCCGCCATGGTGCAGGCTGACCCAGGTCGCACCGCCCGCGGTATTGAGCAGTGCGTTGAGCAGCGGCCAGTCGGAGACGGCGTCCGAGCCGTCCTTCATCGCCTCGGTTTCGCGGTTGGGCGAAGCCACCGAGCCGCAGTCCAGATGATCGCGGCCGATCACCACCGGCGCCTTCAGCTCGCCCGACTTGACCATCTCGTTGAAGGCCAGGCCCGCGCGATGGCGCTCGTCCAGTCCGACCCAGCAGATGCGCGCCGGCAGGCCCTGGAAGGCGATGCGCTCGCGCGCCATGTCGAGCCAGCGGTGCAGGTGCTTGTCCTCGGGGAACAGCTCCTTCATCTTGGCGTCGGTCTTGTAGATGTCCTCGGGATCGCCGGACAGCGCAACCCAGCGGAACGGCCCCTTGCCGCGGCAGAACAGCGGGCGGATATACGCCGGCACGAAGCCCGGGAAGTCGAAGGCGTTCTTGACGCCCTCGTCGAACGCGACCTGGCGGATATTGTTGCCGTAGTCCAGCGTCGGCACGCCCATCTGCTGGAAGGCCAGCATCGCCTTGACGTGTTCGACGATCGACGGGCGCGCCGCGGCCTCGACGGATTTCGGATCGGCCTTGCGCGCGGCTTCCCACTGCTCGACGGTCCAGCCGGCCGGCAGATAGCCGTTGACCAGATCGTGCGCCGAGGTCTGGTCGGTGACGATATCGGGCCGCATGCCGCCCGCCTGCGCGCGCTTGACCAGCTCGGGCACGATCTCGGCGGCATTGCCCAAAAGGCCGACCGAGATCGCCTGCTTGTTGGCGGTGGCCTCGGCAATCATCGCCAGCGCCTCGTCCAGCGTGGTGGCCTTCTTGTCGAGATAGCGCGTACGGATGCGGAAATCGATGCGCGACTCCTGGCATTCGATCGCCAGCACGCAGGCGCCGGCCAGCACGCCGGCCAGCGGCTGGGCGCCGCCCATGCCGCCCAGGCCCGCGGTGAGGATCCACTTGCCGGACAGATCGCCGCCGTAGTGCTGGCGGCCCGCCTCGACGAAGGTCTCATAGGTGCCCTGCACGATGCCTTGGGTGCCAATGTAGATCCACGAGCCCGCAGTCATCTGACCGTACATCATCAGGCCGGCGCGATCGAGCTCGTTGAACTTGTCCCAGTTGGCCCAGTGCGGCACCAGGTTGGAGTTGGCGATCAGCACGCGCGGCGCATCGGCATGGGTGCGGAATACGCCGACCGGCTTGCCCGACTGCACCAGCAGCGATTCGTCTTCACCGAGACGGCGCAGGCTGTCGAGGATCGCGTCGAAGCATTCCCAGTTGCGCGCGGCCTTGCCGATGCCGCCGTAGACCACCAGGTCCTGCGGGCGCTCGGCGACGTCGGGGTCCAGGTTGTTCTGGATCATGCGATAGGCGGCTTCGATCAGCCAGTTCTTGCAGTGCAGCTCGGTGCCGCGCGGCGCACGGATTTCGCGCTGGCCGCGGGCGAGGAATTGCTGTTCGTTGGCGTTCATGTTTGGTTCTCCTGCTTTGGTGGTGTCTCGTTCAGTGGGATCGAGCGGCGTCGGTATGCGGGCGCCGTTATCCTCTCCCCTGCCCCTCTCCCGCCTGCGGGAGAGGGGCATCCGGTCTGCCGGTGGTGACGCATTTCCTTGCCTGTCCCGCCGGTTTGCTCCCCTCTCCCGCTCGCGGGAGAGGGGCCGGGGGAGAGGGCAGCAGCCGCGCAAACAGCCACCGGCATTTCCTTGATCACTGCGCTTCGCCCTGCGCGGGCAGCACCGCGCGCACGGCCTGCGGCCAGCCTGCGCCGGCGTCGCCCTGCAGCACCCACTGCTTCATCGCTTCGATATCGGGCGCCAGATAGCGGTCGACCTCGACGAAATCGACGCGCTCGCGGATGCGGGCCAGTTCGGTCTCGATCAGCGGCGAGGACTTCAGCGGGCGATGGAATTCGATGCCCTGCGCGGCGGCCATCGCTTCGATTCCGACGATGACGGCGGTGTTCTCCGCCATATCGCCGAGCCGGCGCGCACCGTAGGTGGCCATCGACACATGGTCTTCCTGGTTGGCCGAGGTCGGCAGGCTGTCGACGCTGGACGGATGCGCCAGCGACTTGTTCTCGGACGCCAGCGCCGCGGCGGTGACCTGCGCGATCATGAAGCCCGAATGCAGGCCGCCGTCGCGCACCAGGAAGGGCGGCAGGCCCGACAGGCCGGTGTCGAGCAGCAGCGCCAGGCGGCGCTCCGAGATCGCGCCGATCTCGGCCAGCGCCAGCGCGATGATGTCGGCGGCGAAGGCCACCGGCTCGGCGTGGAAGTTGCCGCCGGAAACCACGTCGCCCTGCTCGGAAAACACCAGCGGGTTGTCCGACGCGGCGTTGGCCTCGATCTGCAGCACGCGCGCGGCGTGGCGCAGATTGTCCAGGCAAGCGCCCATCACCTGCGGCTGGCACCGGATCGAATACGGGTCCTGCACGCGGCCGCATTCGCGATGCGAGTCGACGATCTCGCTGCCGGCCAGCAGCTCGCGCACCGCGCCGGCGACCGCGATCTGGCCGGCCTGGCCCCGCGCCGCGTGGATGCGGGCGTCGAACGGCTTGACCGAGCCCTTGATGGCTTCGAGCGACAGCGCGCCCGCCACCAGGCCGGCGGCGAACGCGTCCTCGGCGGCGAACAGGCCGGCCAGCGCCAGCGCGGTCGACACCTGGGTGCCGTTCAGCAGCGCGAGGCCTTCCTTGGGTCCGAGCTCGAACGGCTTCAGGCCGGCATGCGCCAGCGCTTCGATGGCCGGCAGACGGCGGCCATCGACGATCGCCTCGCCGACGCCGATCAGCGTGCACGACAGATGCGCCAGCGGTGCCAGGTCGCCCGACGCGCCCACCGAGCCCTTGGCCGGGATGCACGGCGTGACGCCGTGGTTGGCCAGCGCCAGCAGCGCCTCGATCAACTCGGGCCGCACACCGGAATGGCCGCGTGCGAGACTGACGGCCTTGGTCGCCAGGATCAGGCGCACCGTATCTTCAGGCAGATCGCGGCCGGTGCCCACGCTGTGCGAGAGCACCAGGTTGCGCTGCAGTTCGGCCAGCTTGTCGTGCGGGATGCGGGTGTTGGCCAGCTTGCCGAAACCGGTATTGATTCCGTAGACCACCGCGTTGGTGTCGACGATCTGCTGGACGGTGGCCTGCGCGGCGCGGACGTCGGCCCAGGCGGAATCCGCCATGGCCAGTTGCACCTCGCCGCGATAGATGCGACGCAGTTCGGCCAGGGTCACCTCGCCGGGATTCAGGGTCAGCGTCGGGCGGGATTGGGATGCGGCGTGTTGCGCGGTGTGTTGCGTTGTCATTGTATGGTCCTGTCTATACAGCTTGGTACGGCTTAAATCAGCTTAGGTCGAATCGCGGTCGAAGTCAGGTTCGGAAGCGTACGGTGGAATCAGCGGCCGGGCCGCAGGGCCCCGCGCTAGCCGAACGCGGGATTGCCATCGGCACGGAAACGGCTGCCGAGGCGATAGCGGTTGCCCGGATGCAGGCAGCGCACGAAGGTCACCGGCGTGCCGGCGGTCCAGGTGCGCCGGGTCAGCAGCAGGCACGGTTGGGCCACAGGCATCTCCAACTGGCTGGCCTGCTCGGGCGTCGCTGCGACCGCGTCGACCACATGCTCGACCTGGTCGTAGGGCACGTGCCGCAGCAGGTATTCGCCCGGCTTGACGCCGCTGAAGTCCTGGTTGATGAAGTCGGGCGCCACGCGCGGATTGACGTAGCGGTCCTCCAGCTGCACCGGCACGCCGTCCTCGCGATGCACGCACACCGAATGGAAGACCGACTCGCCGGTGCGCAGGTCCAGCGCCGCCGCCACCTCGATCGAGGCCGAGGCGCGCTCGACCAGGATCACGTCGCAGGCGTAGTCGTGCCCGCGCATGCGGATCTCGTCCTGCAGATTGACGACCGACAGCAGCGTCGACTGCGGCTTGTGCTCGGCGACGAACGTGCCAACGCCCGCCACGCGCACCACCCTGCCCTGCTCGGCCAGCTCGCGCAGCGCGCGGTTGACCGTCATGCGCGACACGGCGAAGCGGTTGACCAGCTCCTGCTCGGACGGCACACGGTCGCCCGGCTGCCAGGCACCGCTCTGGATCTGGCGCGCGATGTACTCCTTGACCTGCTGGTACAGCGCGGTCGGCGTCGCATCGGGCGACGGGCGGTGGCCGTTGGCGTCGGGGCGGGTGGTGGTGCGGCGGGTGCCGGCTTCTACGGTCATGGTCGGTGGATCGGTGGTTCGATGCGCGGATCGATGGACGAATCGGTCAGCTTCATTGGCCGGCTCAATGCTCGGCCGAGGCCATCGCCTCGGCACGGATCTCTTCGGTCAGCCGCGCCTTCAACGCCGAGAATTCCGGCGAGGTCTTGATCGTGTAGTGGCGCGGATGGGCAAAGTCGACCGCAATCTCTGTCTTGATCCGCCCGGGCCGCGCAGAGAATACCGCAACCCGGTTGGCCATGAAGATCGCCTCGTCGATATCGTGCGTGACGAACAGCACCGTCTTGCGCGCGCTCTCCCAGATGCCGAGCAGCAGCTCCTGCATCAGTACGCGGGTCTGGTTGTCCAGCGCGCCGAACGGCTCGTCCAGCAGCAGGATCTTCGGATCGTTGGCCAGCGCACGCGCGATCGCGGTGCGCTGCTGCATGCCGCCCGACAGCTGCTTCGGATAGTGATGCTCGAAGCCGCGCAGACCGACGCGGGCAATGAAGAAATCGCTGCGCTCGCGCTGCTCCGCCACGCTCATGCCGCGCTCGCGCAGGCCGAAGCGGACGTTCTGCTCGATCGTCAGCCACGGGAACAGCGTATAGGACTGGAACACCATGCCGCGGTCCGCGCCCGGTCCCGTGACCGGCTCGCCGTCGAGCAGCACGCGGCCCGAGGTCGGCGTATCGAGGCCGGCGACGATGCGCAGCAACGTCGATTTGCCGCAGCCGGACGGCCCGAGGATGGTGACGAAATCGTTCTCGCGGACCTCGAAGTCCACCGGCAGCAAGGCCTGGGTCTGGCCGCCGCGCGGATTGACGAAGGTACGCGACACCTGCTGGATCGACAGCGCGCTCATTGGATGGTGCTCCACGGAAACAGCCGCTGGTTGGCGAGCTTGAACAGCAGGTCCGAGACCAGGCCAATGCAGCCGATCACGATGATGCCGAAGATAATCTGGCCGGTGTTCAGCAGCGCCTGGCTGTCGGTGATCATGTGCCCGATGCCGGACGACGAGCCGATCAGCTCGGCGACGATCACATAGGTCCAGGCCCAGCCGAGCACCAGCCGCAGGATTTCGGCGATGCCGGGCGCGGCGCCGGGAATCAGCACGCGCTTGACGATGCCGGCGCTGTTGGCGCCCAGCGTGTAGGCGGCCTCGACCAAATCGCGGCGGGCGCTGCCGACCGTCACGGCGACCATCAGCACAATCTGGAAGAACGAGCCGATGAAGATCACCAGCAGCTTCTGCGTCTCGCCGATGCCGGCCCACAGGATCAGCAGCGGAATGAAGGCCGACGCCGGCAGGTAGCGGCAGAACGAGACGAACGGCTCGAAGAAGGCCTCGGCCGCCTTGTAGGCGCCCATCAGGATGCCCAGCGGCACCGCCAGCACGGCGGCCAGCACGAAGCCGCCCAGCACGCGCCAGACCGTCATGCCGATATCGCCGAGAAAGCCGTACTCGGTAAACAGCAGCCACGCTTCGCGCGCCATCGTCAGCGGGTCGGCGAGGAAGGTCGGCGGCACCAGCCCGCCCAGCGTCACCCCACCCCAGACCGCGAAGAACAGCACAAAGAAGCCCAGTCCCAGCAGCCAGCGCGTGCGCGACGAGACCGGCGTCAGCGGCGTGAGCCACGGATGCGTCCGGCGCGCGCGCGGCGCGGCCGGCATCGTCCGGGCGCCCGCCGGAAGCGGATTCGCCGGGCTGTCGGGCGCGACGGCCGGCAGCGAATCGGCGTGCAACGGTTGTGTCATCGCTGCTCCTGCGGTTTAGCGGATGAACCGCGGGTCGTACAGCGCCGTCACGTCCGGCACCTTGCGAATCACGCCGACGTCGAGCAGCACCGCGGCGGCTTCCTTGCTGAACTCGGCCAACTCGCCGGCGAAGAACTTGCGGTTGGCCTCGCGGTCCTGCCAGCGCAGATACGAGGCCGACTTGGCGAACTGCTCGGCGGTCTGCTTGACCGCGGCGCCCATGATCTCGTTGGACCTGGCCGGCTCCTTGCGGATCATCTCGAGCGCCTCGAAGTAGCCGTCGACCAGCGCCTGCGCGGCCTTCGGGTTCTCCTTCAACCATTTCGGCGAACAACCCAGCGTGTCCATCACCATCGGGTAGTCCAGCGTGGTGGCGAGGATCTTGCCCTTGTCGGGGTTCTGCCGCACGGTCGACAGATACGGCTCGTAGGTCATCGCCGCATCGTTCTGGCCCGAGACGAAGGCCTGCGCGGCCGCCTGCGGCGACAGCGTGGTCGTCTTGACGTCCTTGATGGTCATGCCGTTCTTCTTCAGCATCCACGCCAGACCGAAATACGGCGCGGTGCCCGGCGCATCGACGCCGATGGTCTTGCCCTTCAGATCCGCAAACGACTTGACGTCGCTGCGCACCGCCAGCCCGTCGGCGCCGTAGGACTTGTCCAGCTGCACGATCTGCGTGATGGGCACGCCGTTGGCATTCCAGGCCACGTGGGTTTCGACCGTGGTGGCGGCGCACTGGATCGCGCCCGAGGCCAGCGCCAGATGCCGATCCTTCTGCGGAATCATCTTGATGTCGACGTCGACGCCGTGCTTCTCGAAGATGCCGGCCTTGGCGGCCAGCGTCAGCGGCGCGAAGCCGGTCCAGCCGCTCATGCCGAGCGCCACCTTGGTGGTCTGGGCCTGAGCCGCGCCAGCACCGGCTGCGAGCGCCAGCGTGGCCAGCCAACCGAGCGCACGGCCGGCGCTCCTCCGATTCCCCAACTTCCGCTTCTGCATCTGCACTGTTTGGCTCCTTTGGTGTCGCGAACGGTGCCGCCGGCTGGCGGCTCGCCCGGGTCGTGCCGGCGTCCTCGGTCGGGGCGCCGGTCGGTTTCCGGGCAATGTAGCAATCCTGTATATACAAGTCAAGACAACGAAACGGCACGGCAGCATCCCGTTTCAGGCCGCCGCCAATGGTGGCTTGCGGCACGGGGCGCTGCTCGCAAACCCTGATAGGGAAAGCGATAACGGGAAGCCGACGGCGTCGGCTACGCCGCTCCGGGTTCGGTGGGAGCCGCTTCGCACCATGCTGGGGACGGCGCCGCACGGCCTGCGGGCATCGTGCCCCAAGTTGCTGTATAGACAGGATTGGCCGGCGTCATGACGCAATCGCCATGCCATCGCCCCGGCGCGCGAAGGATCAGGTCTCGAAGAAGTGGTGAACCGTGGGGTAGCGCAACCGCAGCCGCAGCTCGCGTTTGAGCCGCGCGTTGTCGAGCCGGCGCGACTCGCTCATGAAGCTCAGCAGCGCCGGCTCCACGGCCTCGCGGATCTGCTCGCGCGACAGCCGGGGCGGCCGTGGCAGCCCGCGTCGGTCGGCGACCAAATCGAAATAGTCGGCCATGCGCAGTTCGCTGTCGTCGCTGGCATGGACGACGCGCTGCGGCTTGCCGCGCAGCAGCGCGGCCATCATTGCGCGGGCCAGGTCGTCGGCGTGGATATGGTTGGTATAGACGTCGTCGTCGCGTACCAGCGCCGGCGTGCCCTTGAGCAGCCGTGCCACCGGCAAGCGGTCCGCGGCGTAGATGCCGGGGATTCGCACGATGCTGGTGCGCCAGCCGCTGGCGCGGCCGAACCCGCGCACGGCCCGCTCCGCCGCGACGCGCCGGCGTGCCCGCGCGTTCTGCGGCCGTACCGGCTGTGCCTCGCCGATACGCGCGCCACCGCGGTCGCCATAGACGCCGCTGGTGCTGGCATAGACCAGCGCCGGCACGTGGCCGACGCTGACCGCGCCGGTCCCCCGGCGGGGCCGCTCGGGTAGAATGCGGGGTTCCCGCGCGGGGCGGCGCCATGCGCCGCGTCGCAGCGCCCGGATCAGGGCCACGGTACGCGGATCGTCATCGCCGCGCGCCGGCGGTGGTGCCAGGTGCAATACGCGATCGGCCAGGCCATGCAGGCGCTTCAGCGTGGCCGGCTCGTCCAGGTTGGCCACCAGCGGCACCGCGCCCGCCGCCCGCAAGGCCGCCACGCGGCCGGGCTGCGAGGTCACGGCGAACAGGCGCCAGCGCGGGGCAAGCATTTGCAGGCAACGCATGCCTACGTCCCCACACCCGACGATCAGCAATCGCGGGCGGGCCAGACGGGGTGGCGACAGATCTTTGCTCATCGAGAGATTATGGCTTATCAAGTAACCGTGCTGCCGAGCGGCCGCCAATTCGAAGCGGACGCAAACGAAACCATCCTGTCGGCGGCGCTGCGTCAAGGCATCGGCCTGCCGTACGGCTGCAAGAACGGCGCCTGCGGTTCGTGCAAGGGCCGCGTCACCGCCGGCGAGATCGTCCAGGGCGACCACGCCGCCTCCGCGCTGACCGCCCAGGAAAAGACCGAGGGCCGCGCGTTGTTCTGCTGCGCCAATGCGGCCTCGGACGTGACCATCGAATGCCGCGAGGTCCATGGCGCCGGCGATATCCCGATCAAGAAGGTGCCGTGCCGCGTGCAATCGCTGGAACGGGTGGCCGAGGACGTCATCGTCGCCAGGCTGCAGTTGCCGGCCACCGAACGCCTGCAGTATCTGGCGGGCCAGTACGTCGAATTCCTGCTGCGCGACGGCAAGCGCCGCAGCTATTCGATCGCCACGCCGCCGCACGAGGAAGGCCCGATCGAACTGCATTTCCGCCATATGCCGGGCGGCGCCTTCACCGACTACGTGTTCGGCGCCCGCGAAGGCCAGCCGGCGATGAAGGAGCGCGACATCCTGCGCTTCGAAGGTCCGCTGGGCAGCTTCTTCCTGCGCGAGGACTCGGACAAGCCGATCATCCTGCTGGCCTCGGGCACCGGCTTCGCGCCGATCAAGGCCATCGTCGAGCACGCGGCCTACACCGGCATCACGCGGCCGATGACGCTGTACTGGGGCGGCCGCCGTCCGCGCGACCTCTATATGCATGCGCTGTGCGAGCAATGGGCGCGCGAGCTGCCGAACTTCCGCTATGTGCCGGTGATCTCGGACGCGCTGCCCGAGGACGAATGGGACGGCCGCACCGGCTTCGTCCACCAGGCGGTGATGGCCGACTATCCGGATCTGTCGGGCCACGAGGTCTACGCCTGCGGCGCGCCGGTGATGGTCAACTCGGCCCGGCGCGACTTCACGGCGCAATGCGCGCTGCACGAGGACGCGTTCTTCGCCGACTCGTTCACCTCGGAAGCCGACATGCATCCGGCCGGCGTCGCCTGAACCGGGCCTGAGGCGCGGCCTGGCTGGCCAGGATCGCGCCCTGCCGTATCCTGCGCCGCCACCGCGCCACCGTTTCGCGAGAACAACAATGCCGACCCGGACCGCCACCGTCGTCTTTGACACTGGGGCGACTGCGTCTTATAGTTGGCCGCATGAACCACGCCAACATCCGACGCAGCTTCCGTACGTCGCATCCCGCCAGGGTGCCGCGCGGCTGACCGTCGACAGCGTCTGTTCAGGTCATCAAGCCACGGGTCACCCCCGTGGCTTTTTTGTTTTGCCGCCCTTCCCTTTTCCTTGTTTGCCGATCTCTGGAGTCCGCCATGGCATTTGCTGAGTATCCCGTCCAATCGCTGATGTACATCACCAACCGGCCCGAGCTCGTCTTCACCGAGGGCAAGGGCTCGTGGCTGACGGACCATCAAGGCAAGCGCTATCTGGACTTCGTGCAGGGCTGGGCCGTCAACTGCCTGGGCCACTCCAACGAGGCCATGATCGCGGCGCTGAACGAGCAGGCGCGCAAGCTGATCAACCCGAGCCCGGCCTTCTACAACGAGCCGATGCTGCGACTGGCCAAGACGCTGACCGACCACAGCTGCTTCGACAAGGTGTTCTTCGCCAACAGCGGCGCGGAGGCCAACGAGGGCGCGATCAAGCTGGCGCGCAAATGGGGACGCAAGCACAAGAACGGCGCCTACGAGATCATCACGATGGACCACAGCTTCCATGGCCGCACGCTGGCGACCATGAGCGCGTCCGGCAAGGCCGGCTGGGACACCATCTTCGCGCCGCAGGTGCCGGGCTTCCCGAAGGCCCAGCTCAACGACCTGGCTTCGGTCGAGGCGCTGATCAACGACAAGACGGTCGGCATCATGCTCGAGCCGGTGCAGGGCGAAAGCGGCGTGGTGCCCGCCACGCGCGAATTCATGCAGGGACTGCGCGCGCTGGCCGACAAGCACAAGCTGCTGTTCATCGTCGACGAGGTACAGGCGGGCTGCGGCCGCTGCGGCACGCTGTTCGCCTATGAGCTGTCGAACGTCGAGCCCGACATCATGACGCTGGGCAAGGGCATCGGCGGCGGCGTGCCGCTGTCGGCCCTGCTGTGCAAGGCCGAGGTGGCGAGTTTCGAGGCCGGCGACCAGGGCGGTACCTACAACGGCAACCCGCTGATGTGTGCGGTCGGCAGCGCGGTGTTCGAACAGCTGCTCGCGCCGGGCTTCCTGCAGCAGGTGCAGGAGAAAGGCGCCTATCTGCGCGAACAGCTGCTGGCGCTGTCGAACGAATTCGGTCTGGCAGGCGAACGCGGCGAAGGTCTGCTGCGCGCGCTGATGCTCGGCAAGGACATCGGCCCGCAACTGGTCGAGCAGGCGCGCGACATGCAGCCCGACGGGCTGCTGCTCAATTCGCCGCGTCCGAACCTGCTGCGCTTCATGCCGGCACTGAACGTGACGCGCGAGGAAATCGATCAGATGATCGGCATGCTGCGGACGCTGCTGAAGGCGCTGGCCTGATTTTCCGACCTCGCCCGTCGGCGACGGCCGACGGGAAGACGGCCGCCCGGCGACGGCAGGGCGGCCGTTTCTTTGTCTCGAGTTTGTTTGACCGCCACCCGCCGCGCGTGGGGGCGACGGTAATATTCGCTTGCCTATACTGATGCCATCCAGGTCCAGGAGAACAACAATGGGCGGTCGCCTTCATTCCCACAGGCGCGGGCTGGCTACGACATTTGCCGTTGCGGCATTGGCGCTCGGCACCCTGGCCGCCGCACCGGCCGCGGCCGACGAGGCCGCCGACCACGCCGCCATCCTCAAGGCCGAGCAGGACTGGCTGGCCGCCACCGAGGCCGGCCACCGCGCCGCGCTCGAGCGGCTGCTCCATCCGACCTTCGTCAACATCTCGCCGCTGGGCGGCATGCGCAACCGCGCCGAATCGCTGTCCGCCGGCCCGCCGCCGCCTGGCTCCAGCCAGACGCTGACCGAGCTGAAGGTCCGCACCTTCCGCGACAGCGCGGTGGTCACCGGCGTCAATCGCTATCGGCCGAACGCGAAGTCCAAACCGACCGACGTCGTCTTCACCGATGTGTTCGTGCGCACGCCCCACGGATGGCAGGTGGTGTCGTCGCACAATTCGATCCGGCCGGCGGCGGCGGAACGGTGATCGTCCCGCTGCCCCGCCGAGGCCATCATGCGGCTCGAACCTCTTGAAGCAGTTCAGGATGCCGGTCCAAAACCTTCAGTAGCTTGACCAGCGCAAGGGGCGGTCGCGTCTTGCCGTTTTCGTATCGAGAGAACGCGTTCACGCCACCGCCGAAAATTTCGCCAGCCTCACGCTGATCCAATGACAGCTTCTTGCGCACGCGCACGATAAATTCCGGATCCACAATCGTGGCGTTGACCTGCCTATTGAAGTCCAGCATCGCCTTGCTCACGCGCGACGCTTCCGCTGGATCCAGAATCGCTTCCCCACATGCCGAACAAAAATCGCCCTGTACACCGGCGATCGACGTCTGTTCACCCTTGTAGGCATATGGTAGGTCGCGGGTGTCATGCACCAGGTCTCCTGCGGCACAGATCGGACACCTCATCATCACAACTCCTTGCAAGACACGATCAACACATCGTCGATCACGGTCAACTTGAGATAGAGAGATCCTGCCGGCGTACGAGCTGCTTCGGCCGCATAGGGCCGAGCGTTGCCAGCGAAGCCAAGCATTGTTTCGAAGGTCCCTGTGATCCACCGACGCGAATGCGCGCGGAATTGTCGATTACGGAAACGCTGGACCGAGTAAAAAAGCCCCGCGCATGCAGGCATGGCGGGGCTTGGTACGGCGCGGCGGCATGTGGCCGCCGTTCCTATCGCGACGGACTCATTCGCCCAAGTAGGCGGCGCGCACCTTCGGGTCGTCGAGCATGTCGGCGGCGTTGCCGCTCATCGTGATCAGGCCGGACTCCATCACGTAGCCGCGGTTCGCGGCCTGCAGCGCGAGGCGGGCGTTCTGCTCGACCAGCAGCACGGTGACGCCCTGGGCCGAGATATCGCGCACGACCTCGAAGATCTTCTCGACCATGATCGGCGACAGGCCCATCGACGGCTCGTCGAGCAGCAGCAGGCGCGGCTGGCTCATCAGCGCGCGGGCCATGGCGAGCATCTGCTGTTCGCCGCCGGACATGGTGCCGGCCAGCTGGTTGGCGCGTTCCTTCAGCCGCGGGAAGATGCCGAACATGCGGTCGATATCGTCCTTGATGCCGGCCTCGTCCTTGCGTGTGAAGGCCCCCATCAGCAGATTCTCGGTGATCGTCATGCGTGCGAACACGCCGCGTCCTTCCGGCACCATCGCCAGGCCCTGCTTCAGCAGCTCGTAGCTGGGCACGCCCTTGATCGAGCGGCCCAGATATTCGACGTCGCCGCCGACCCACGGCTGCAGGCCGGTGATGGCCTTCATCGTGGTGGTCTTGCCGGCGCCGTTGGCGCCGATCAGCGTCACCAGTTCGCCGTCGCGGATCTCCAGATCGATGCCCTTGACGGCCTGGATGCCGCCGTACGCGACCTTCAGTCCGGCAATCTTCAGTAGTGTGTCTTTCATTGCTGCTCCCCCGTCAGTGCGCCGAAGTGCCGAGGTAGGCCTCGATCACCGCCGGGTTGTTCTGGACATCGTACGGCAGGCCCTGCGCGATGACCTTGCCGTAATCGAGCACGGTCATGCGATCGCACAGGCCCATCACCAGCTTCACATCGTGCTCGATCAGCAGGATGGTCCGGCCGTCGCTGCGGATCTTGTCGAGCAAGCCGCGCAATTCGACCTTCTCGGTCGCGTTCATGCCGGCCGCCGGCTCGTCGAGCGCCAGCAGCTTGGGCTCGGTCGCCAGCGCGCGGGCGATCTCGAGACGGCGCTGATGGCCGTACGACAGATTGCGCGAGGTGAAGTTGGCGTACTTGCCGATGCCGACATATTCGAGCAGGTCGTGCGCCATGTCCTCGACACCCTCTTCTTCCTTGCGCACCGCCGGCGGCCGGAAGATCGCGCCGATCACGCCGGCCTTGGTCCGCACGTGGCGGCCGACCATCACGTTCTCCAGCGCGGTCATGTCGCCGAACAGGCGGATGTTCTGGAACGTGCGGGCGATGCCGGCCTTGGCCACTTCATGCACCGCGGTGGGCTGGTAAGGCTTGCCGTCCAGCACGAACTCGCCGGAGTCGGGCGTGTAGAGCCCGGTGATCACGTTGAAGAAGGTCGTCTTGCCGGCGCCGTTCGGCCCGATCAGGCCGTAGATCTCGCCAGCCCGGATTTCCAGGCCCACATCGGACAGCGCCTGCAGGCCGCCGAAGCGCTTGTTGACCCCCTTGACGGACAGGAGGATGTTTTCGTTGCTCATCAGGTCCTCCCGCTTCACAGACGTCCAACGCTACCGGGCCGGCGGATCACCGGCCGGTCTTCCTTGCGCGGCGAAGGCCACAGGCCCGCCGGGCGATACAGCATCACGCCGACCAGCGCCAGGCCGAACAGCAGCTGGCGCAGCACCTCGGCGTCGACGATCACGTGGCCGAACAGCATGTTCTGCACCGGCTCGGCCACCACGCGCAGCAGCTCCTGGAAGCCGATCAGCAGGATGCCGCCGAGGATCACGCCGGGAATATGGCCCATGCCGCCGAGCACCACGATCGCCAGCACGTAGATCGATTCCCACAGCGTGAACGATTCCGGCGAGACGAAGCCCTGGAAGGCGCCGAACACCGCGCCCGACACGCCGCCGAACGATGCCCCCATGGCGAAGGCCAGCAGCTTGATGTTGCGGGTGTTGATGCCCATCGCCTTGGCGGCGATCTCGTCCTCGCGGATCGCGACCCAGGCGCGGCCGATGCGCGAGTTCTGCAGACGCAGCGAGACGAACACGATCGCCACCACCAGCAGGATCAGCAGGTAGTAGTACATGAACACCGGCGTGAACTTCAGGCCGAGGAACTCGTGCGTCTTGGAAAAGTTGAAGCCGAAGATGGTGATCGGGTCGACCGCGGTGATGCCCTTCGGGCCGTTGGTGATATTGAGCGGCCGGTCCAGGTTGTTCATGAAGATGCGGATGATCTCGCCGAAACCGAGCGTGACGATCGCCAGATAGTCGCCGCGCAGCTTCAGCGTCGGCGCGCCCAGCAGCACGCCGAAGATGCCCGCGACCAGCGCCGCCAGCGGCAGCACCCACCAGACGCTGACATGGAAGCCGTTGGGGAACAGCTGCGCGATCGTCTCGAACTGATTGGCCAGATGCGGCGAGCCGAGCAGCGCCATCAGATAGGCGCCCACCGCGTAGAAGGCGATATAGCCCAGGTCCAGCAGGCCGGCGAAGCCGACCACGATGTTCAGGCCCAGCGCCAGCATGATGTACAGCAGCGCGAAATCGAGCACGCGCACCCAGTAGTTGCCGCCCAGGAACTGCACGGCGAACGGCGCGCACAGGCCGATCACCAGGAAGGCCGCCAGCGCGAACATGGTCTTGGCCGGCGTCTTGGTCAGCGGCGCGGCCTGCGCCGTCGTAGAAATCGGAGTGTTCATCGTTGCGATCTCCTTACGCGCGGTCGGCCACACGTTCGCCCATGATGCCGGACGGACGGAACACCAGCACGGTAATCAGCACGATGAAGGCAAACACGTCCTGATAGTTCGAGCCGAACACGCCGTTGGTCAGATCGCCGATGTAGCCGGCGCCCAGCGCCTCGATCAGGCCCAGCAGCATGCCGCCGACCATCGCCCCGGCGAGGTTGCCGATGCCGCCGAGCACGGCCGCGGTGAACGCCTTCAGGCCGGGAATGAAACCCATGTAGAAGTGCGCGTTGCCATAGTTGGTCGCCATCATCACGCCGGCCAGCGCCGCCAGGGTCGCGCCGATCATGAAGGTGGCCGAGATCACGAAGTTCGGGTTCACGCCCATCAGGCCCGCCACGCGCTGGTTCTCGGCGGTGGCGCGCATCGCGCGGCCGAGCTTGGTGCGGTTGACCAGCGTCAGCAGTCCGGCCATCACCATCACGGCCATGCCGATGATGACCATTTCCTTGCCGGTGATGGTGGCGCCGGTGTTGCCGATATCGATCGGGCTCGACGGCAGCAGCTGCGGGAAGGTCAGCGGATTGCGCGACCAGATCATCATCGCGATCGTCTGCAGCATGATGGACACGCCGATCGCGGTGATCAGCGGGGCCAGCCGGGGCGCGTTGCGCAGCGGCCGGTAGGCGATCCGTTCGATCGAATAGGACAGCATCGCGCAGACCGGCATCGCGATCAGCGTGGCGATCACGAGCGTCAGCCATTCCGGCAGACCGGGAGCGAATTGCTGGAGTGCGAGAATCGCCGACAGAGCGGTCAGCGCGCCGATCATCAGCACGTCGCCGTGGGCGAAGTTGATGATCCCGAGAATGCCGTAGACCATGGTGTAGCCGAGTGCAATCAGCGCATAGATGCTGCCGAGCACCAGACCATTCACGATCTGCTGGATAAGGATATCCATGAATACTCCTGGCTTGCCGCCCGCACTTCCGGCATGGATGGATGCCGACCGGGCAGCGGGGTGTGAGTGGTTTGGTAAGTGGTTTATGTGCTGGTAAGCGGGTAAAGCAACGGCCTGCCGCGTTCCACCCATGGTAAGGGCGCTGTCACAAAAGGCGAGGCTAAAAAGAACGGCACCGCAAAGTACTCACGGTGCCGTTCGGTGGACCGGGTAGGTCCGAATTACATCTTGACGACGTCAAGCACGGACTTCTTCTTGTCCTTGTAGTCGTACAGCGTGATGGTGCCTTCCTTCATGTCTCCCTTCTCGTCGAAGGCGATGTTGCCGATCACGCCCTGGTAGTTGGTCTTGGGCATCTCCGCCAGGATCGCCGCGGGCTCGGTCGAACCGGCGCGCTTCATCGCGTCGACGATCACCATCACGGCGTCGTAGGTGAACGGCGCGTAGATCTGCACCGGCGCGTTGAAGCGTTCCTGATAGCGCTTCTGGAACTCGGCGCCCTTCTCCATCCGGGACAGTGCCAGGCCCGCCTCCGAGCAGATGATGTTGCTGACCGCATCGCCGGCCAGTTCCGCTACCTTGTCGGTGCAGACGCCGTCGCCGCCGACGATCTTGGCCGGGATGCCCAGTTCCTTGGCCTGCTTGGCGAACGGGCCGCCGGTGGCGTCCATGCCGCCGTACATGATGACGTCCGGCTTCCTGCCCTTGATCTTGGTCAGGATGGCCTTGAAGTCGGTGGCCTTGTCGTTGGTCGCCTCGCGCGCCACGATATTGACGCCGGCCGCCTTGGCGGTCTTCTCGAACTCGTCGGCCAGGCCCTTGCCGTAGGCGGTGGCATCGTCGACGATCGCCACGCTCTTGGCGTTCAACGTCTTGGCGGCATAGTTGGCCAGTGCCGGGCCCTGCTGGGCGTCGGTGGCCACCACGCGGAAGGTCGTCTTGAAGCCCTGCTTGGTGTAGTCGGGGTTGGTCGACGACGGCGAGATCTGCACGATGCCGGCGTCGCTATAGATGCGGGAGGCGGGAATCGAAACACCCGAGTTCAGGTGTCCCACCACGGCGACGACCTTCTCGTCGACCAGCTTCTGGGCCACCGAGGTACCGGTCTTCGGATCGGCCGCATCGTCTTCGCCGACCAGTTCCAGGCGAACCTTCTTGCCGCCCAGTTCCAGACCGGCCTTGTTGACCTCTTCCACGGCCAGGCGCGCGCCGTTCTCGTTGTCCTTGCCAAGGTGGGCGATCCCACCGGTCAGCGGCGCCGCGTGGCCGATCTTTACCACCACCTCGCCGCCAGCCGGTGCTGCCGCGGCAGGTGCCGAGGCGGTCGCACCAGGCGCTGCCTCTTCTTTCTTGCCGCAGGCAGTAACCAGTGCCACTGCCGCTGCGATCGGCAGAATCTTGGCAAACGTGATTTGCATGAGTGATCTCCTAGGATTCACAAGATCAGGGTTACGCAACGCCTCCCGTCCGTTTCCCTGCACCGCCTTGGTTTAGTTTCAATTTGAAACGCGCGCATTGTATCCCCTTTTTTTGCGGATGCAATACGCGACGCAACAACCTGAGCCTTTCACCCTTCTATTGAGCTAGGTAATTTCCCCAATGCCTTGATTGGGGCAATTCCCATTCACAAGACGGGCTGTTCGAGATACCTAACAAGATCCGTGCCCACCACGTCACCAGGCGGCTTGGGCGACGCTGTAGCGTGGCTCCCTAGGCACTCACATATATAGAATTTAATTAGGCATTTCATAAAAGAAATATGCACCAATTTAGAATGTCGGCAATCCGCTTTCGCACCAATCGAGGGAAAACCCGGATTTAGGGGATTTACCCTAAAGTCCCGCGCAAAAGCCAAGCCATGCCGCGGCGCATATAACGTTGTGGCGATTAAGTTTCCTGGCGGGGTGGCAACGCGTCCGACGCGAACGCGCCGATGCGACACGCCGCCAAAACGACAACGCCCCGCACAAGGCGGGGCGCAGCGCAAAACGAGAGAACGCGGTCCGGCTCAGGCGGCGCTCGCCTGCAGCCCCTTCGGCAAAGGGAACGACATGTTCTCCTCGATGCCCTCGAGCGGACGTACGTGCCGCGCGCCCAGCGCGCGCAGCCGGTCAACGATCGACTGGGCCAGCGCCTCCGGTGCCGAGGCGCCGGCGGTCAGGCCGATGCGGCGCTTGCCCGCAATCCACTCGGGGCGAACCTGTTCCGGCGCGTCGACCATATAGGAGGGCACGCCCAGCCGCTCGGCCAGTTCGCGCAAGCGGTTCGAGTTCGAACTGTTGGGGCTGCCGACCACGATCACCACGTCGACCTGCGGCGCCATGAACTTGACGGCGTCCTGGCGGTTCTGCGTGGCATAGCAGATGTCCTGCTTCTTCGGCTCGCGGATCGCTGGAAACCGGGCCTTCAACGCGGCGACGATTTCGTCGGTCTCGTCGACCGAGAGCGTGGTCTGCGTGACATAGGCCAGGCGGGTGGGATCGGCCACCTGCAGGGTTTCGACGTCGGCAGGCGACTCGACCAGCAGCATGCCGCCGTCGGCCTGACCCATCGTGCCCTCGACCTCGGGGTGGCCCCGGTGGCCGATCATCACGATCTCGCAACCTTCTGCGCGCATCTTTGCGACCTCGACATGGACCTTGGTGACCAGCGGGCAGGTCGCGTCGAACACGTTCAGGCCGCGCGCCTGCGCCTCGGCCCGCACGCCCCGCGATACGCCGTGGGCGCTGAAGATCACCGTCGCGCCAGCCGGCACCTCGTCGAGCTCCTGCACAAAGACGGCGCCCTTGCGGCGCAGGTCTGCCACGACGTAGGCGTTGTGCACGATTTCATGGCGCACGTAGATCGGCGCGCCAAAGCGCTGGAGCGCGCGCTCCACGATTTCGATCGCGCGATCGACCCCGGCGCAGAAGCCACGCGGCTGGGCCAGCAGGATCTCGGCGTCGGGGGCGGGAGTCAGTTCGGACATGCGGGCAAGTAGCTGCGCTCCGGCGGCCGCGGCGGCCGGAGCAGGTCGTCAGAGAATGCCGATCAGCTGGACGTCGAACAGGATGGTCTGTCCGGCCAGCGGATGGTTGAAGTCGAACAGCGCGGAGGTCTCGCCGATTTCCTTGAGCACGCCGGCATATTTGCCGCCGCCGGGCGCGTTGAACTCGACCAGGTCGCCCGGGGTGTAATCCTCTTCGAAGGAGCTGTTCTCGCGCAGCGTGGCCAGCGACACTCGCTGCAGCAGGTCGGGATTGCGCGGGCCGAAGGCGTGCTCGGGCGCCAGGCGGTAGCTGGTGCGCTCGCCCTCGGCCATGCCGAGCAGCGCCTGTTCCAGCGTGGGCGCGAACTGTCCCTGCCCCAGCAGCAGCGTGGCCGGCTTGTCGTCGAAGGTGCTGACGACCTCGGTACCGTTCTCCAGCGAGATGCGGTAATGCAAGGTCAGGAAGGAATCGGCCTGCACGGTCTTGCGCGCGGTGGCGCCGCCGGGGTCCGACGCAAAAGTTTGCGAATTCATGAATGCTCAACCAGTCGAGAACCCGTATTGTAAGCGACTGAACCCGGCGCCGCCGATCCAGGTGCCGCCCCCCCTCCCAGCGCTTCCCCGGCGCTTCCCGACCGAGACCGCCATGCCCATCTCCGATTGGCCCGCGAGCGAACGTCCTCGCGAAAAACTGCTGCAAGCCGGTGCCGCCTCGTTGTCCGACGCCGAACTGCTGGCGGTATTCCTGCGCGTCGGCGTGCCGGGCAAGAGCGCGGTCGACGTGGCGCGCGAACTGATCGCGGCGTTCGGCTCGCTGACCGGCCTGCTGGCCGCGAGCCTGCCTGAGCTGAGCCAGGTGCGCGGCATCGGCACTGCCAAGTATGCCCAGCTGCAGGCCGTGGTCGAACTGACCCGCCGCGCCCTTGCCGAGCAGCTCGCGATGGCGCCCGGCCTGGAATCGCCCCAGGCGGTACGCGACTACCTCCGGCTGTCGCTGGCCCAGCGGCCTTACGAGGTCTTCCTGTGCCTGTTTCTGGATGCGCGCAACCGGCTGCTGGCCGCCGAGGAGCTGTTCCGCGGCACACTGACGCAAACCAGCGTCTATCCGCGCGAGGTGGCCAGGCAGGCATTGGCGCACAATGCGGCCTCGGTGATCGTCGCCCACAACCATCCGTCGGGCAATCCGGCGCCGAGTGCGGCCGACCTGGCGATGACCAGGGCGCTTGCGCATTCGCTCGCGCTGATCGACGTCCATGTGCTCGACCACTTCATCGTCGCCGGCAACACGACGTACTCGCTGGCCGAGCATCGGCAACTGTGATGCCGGCAGCACCGGCACGTCGCCGTGGCGTCAACGCACAGAAGGCATTGATCGAGCTGGGGATTTCGGTCTATAATGCCCGTTTTGCTGAAGTCTTAACCGCTGCAGTCCGGGCCCGCGCGCCTTTTGTTGATCTGTTGCGAACATTGTCCACGAATAGAAGATTTAGGAGTGCTTCATGGCACGCGTCTGTCAAGTGACCGGGAAAGCGCCGATGGTCGGCAACAACGTTTCCCACGCAAACAACAAGACCAAGCGCCGTTTTCTGCCCAACCTGCAGAACCGTCGTTTCTTTGTTGAATCGGAAAACCGCTGGGTGAGCCTGCGCGTCTCGAACGCCGGTCTGCGCCTGATCGACAAGAAAGGCATCGACTCCGTGCTCGCCGACCTGCGCGCACGCGGCGAAGTCTAATTAGGAGTTCATCATGGCCAGCAAAGGCGGACGCGACAAGATCAAACTGGAATCCACTGCGGGTACCGGTCACTTCTACACCACCGACAAGAACAAGCGCACCATGCCGGAAAAGATGTCGATCAAGAAATTTGATCCGGTCGCGCGCAAGCACGTCGAGTACAAGGAAACCAAGATCAAGTAATTGATCCTGCGTTCCAGCGAAGAACCCCGCCATGGCGGGGTTTTTTGTTGCCCGCTCGTTCTCGTTCCGCTTCCGGCGCCGCGGGCCCCACAGACCGGCCGGCATGCCGCGCAACCGGCGTGGGCAAGGCGCCGCCGCTCCGGCAGCGGTGTACACTTTCGAGCTTTCCCGCACCACCGGCGCCGTTGCCGCGCCACCACGCACCATGAACTTCGACGTCGCCATCGTCGGCAGCGGCCTGGCCGGCCTCACGGTCGCGCTGCAGCTGGCCGACAGCCACCGGGTTGTCATCGTGAGCAAGCGCGCCATGACGCAAGGCGCCAGCGACTGGGCCCAGGGCGGCATCGCGGCGGTGCTCGACTCCGGCGACAGTCACGACGAACACACCCAGGACACGCTGATCGCCGGTGCCGGGCTGTGCGATGAAGGCGCGACCCGCTTTATCGTCGAGCACGGGCGCGAAGCGATCCAATGGCTGATCGACCGCGGCGTGCCGTTCACGCGCGACGAACAGGCCGAGCTCGGCTATCACCTGACCCGCGAAGGCGGCCACAGCCATCGCCGCATCATCCACGCGGCCGACGCCACCGGCCATGCCGTGGTGACGACGCTGACCGAGCAGGTCCGCAGCCATCCGAATATCACGATCCTGGAAGATCATTTCGCGATCGATCTGATCACCTCGCGCAAGATGGGGCTGGGCGGCAACCGCTGCCTGGGGCTGTACGTGCTCGACGACGCCAACGGCCGCGTGCATACGCTGACCGCCAGCCATACCGTGCTGGCCACCGGCGGCGCGGGCAAGGTCTACCTCTATACGACCAATCCCGATACCGCCACCGGCGACGGCATCGCGATGGCCTGGCGTGCGGGCTGCCGGGTCGCGAACATGGAGTTCATCCAGTTCCATCCGACCTGCCTGTACCACCCGTACGCGAAGTCGTTCCTGATTTCCGAAGCGGTGCGCGGCGAAGGCGGCCGGCTGGTGCTGCCCGACGGCACCCGTTTCATGCCCGAGCACGACGCACGCGCCGAACTGGCGCCGCGCGACGTGGTGGCACGCGCGATCGACTTCGAGATGAAAAAACGCGGCCTCGATTGCGTGTACCTCGACATCACGCATCAGCCGGCGCCCTTCCTGCGCGAGCACTTCCCGACCATTCATGCGCGCTGCCTGGAGCTCGGCATCGACATCACGCGAGAGCCGATCCCGGTGGTGCCGGCCGCGCACTACACCTGCGGCGGCGTGGTTACCGACACGTCCGGGCGCACCGATCTGGACAATCTGTACGCGGTTGGGGAGACGGCCTACACCGGCCTGCACGGCGCCAACCGGTTGGCATCGAACTCGCTGCTCGAATGCATGGTGATCGGCCGCGCGGCGGCCAGCGATATCGCGGCGCAGGACAAGGCCGGCAAACCCGACCTGACGCTGCCGCCGTGGGACGAGAGCCGCGTGTCGGATGCCGACGAGGAGGTCGTGGTCTCGCACAACTGGGACGAGTTGCGCCGGATGATGTGGAACTACGTCGGCATCGTGCGCACCAGCAAGCGGCTGGAGCGGGCGCAGCACCGCATAGCGCTGCTGCGTGAGGAGATCACCGAGTACTACGCGAACTTCCGCGTCACGCGCGATCTGCTCGAGCTGCGCAATCTGGTCGAAGTGGCGGCAATGATCGTCGACAGCGCCTATGCGCGTCACGAAAGCCGCGGCCTGCATTTCAGCCGGGACTATCCGGGTACCTTGCCGAAAGCGCTGCCGACCGTGCTGCAGCCGCCGAACGGGCGCCGGCGCGGCAACTGAGCGCGCGAACGAAGCGCAACGGACATGCAACGGACGCGCAACCGAAGACCAGGCCGGTCTGGCTCGCGCGGGATGTAGCCCCGGCTCGCTCAGCCGATGATGCGCAACGAGTAGTCGGTCGCGCGCACGTCCTTGGTCAGCGCGCCCACCGAAATCCGATCGACACCGGTCTCGGCGAAACGGCGGATCGTATTCGCGTTGACGCCGCCGGACACTTCGAGCACCGCGCGGCCGCCATTGATCCGCACGGCTTCGCGCATCATCGGCTCGGTGAAGTTGTCGAGCAGGATCGAGACCGCACCGGCAGCAAGCGCCTCGTCCAGCTCGACCAGCGATTCCACCTCGACCTGGATCGGCACGCCGGCGTTCAGCGCGGCCGCCGCCTGCAGCGCCGCGGTGACACCGCCGGCCGCGGCGATATGGTTTTCCTTGATCAGGATGCCGTCATAGAGCGCGAGCCGCTGGTTGTCGCCGCCGCCGACCTTGACCGCGTACTTCTGCGCGAGGCGCAGGCCGGGCAGCGTCTTGCGGGTGTCCAGCACGCGGGCGCGCGTACCGACGACCAGATCCGCATAGCGCCGCGTCGCGGTGGCCACGCCCGACAGCAGCTGCAGGAAATTCAGCGACGGCCGCTCGGCGGTCAGCAGCGAACGCGCCGGGCCGTCGATCTCGCAGACCACCGAATCGGCGGCCATCAGCGCACCCTCCTGCTGCAGCCAGCGCACCTGCAGGCGTGGATCGACCGCCCGCATGCAGGCATCGAACCACGGCTGGCCGCACAGCACGGCCTCTTCGCGCACGATCACGCGCGCATGCGCCTGTTTGTCGGCCGGCACCAGCTGGCCCGTCCAGTCGCCGGAGCCGACGTCTTCGGCGATCGCCGCACGGACGTTCTCATGCAGCGCCTCGGCAAGCGCGGGGCCGTATTGATCGAAGATCGGGTTCACTGCGTCGTTCATCGATGCATCGGTCATGCCGGACCGATCCCCTGGAACAGCGCCTGTTCCTGCGCCAGATCGGCACCGGGCCGTACCTTGGCCTTTTGCTGCGCGGCGAAGTCGAGCATGCGGTCGATGCAGGTATAGGCGCGACGGCCGATCTCGGGATCGACATGGATCTCGTTGCGGCCGCTCTCCAGCACCTCGGCCAGATTGGTCAGCGCATTCATCGCCATCCACGGGCAATGCGCGCAGCTCTTGCAGGTCGCGCTGTTGCCGGCGGTCGGCGCCTCCATGAAGTGCTTGCCCGGCGCGGCCATCCGCATCTTGTGCAGGATGCCGTTGTCGGTGGCGACGATGAACTCGTTGGCGTCGAGCTGCTGGGCGGCGGCGATCAGCTGCGAGGTCGAGCCGACCACGTCGGCCTGCGCCACCACGTTGGCCGGCGATTCCGGATGCACCAGGATCCTGGCCTTCGGATGTTCCTTGCGGAGCAGATCGAGTTCGATGCCCTTGAACTCGTCATGCACCAGGCACGAGCCCTGCCACAGCAGCATGTCGGCGCCGGTCTGGCGCTGGATATAGCTGCCCAGATGCTTGTCCGGCGCCCACAGGATCTTCTCGCCGCGCGCGTGCAGATGCTCGACGATTTTCAGACCGATGCTGGAGGTGACCATCCAGTCGGCGCGCGCCTTGACCGCGGCGCTGGTGTTCGCATAGACCACCACGGTGCGGTCCGGATGCGCATCGCAGAAGGCGGCGAATTCGTCGGCCGGGCAGCCCAGGTCCAGCGAGCAGGTCGCGTCCAGGTCGGGCATCAGGATGGTCTTTTCCGGGCTCAGGATCTTGGCGGTCTCGCCCATGAAGCGCACGCCGGCCACCACCAGCGTCTGCGCCGGATGGTCGCGCCCGAAGCGCGCCATCTCCAGCGAATCGGACACGCAGCCGCCGGTCTCCTCGGCGAGGTCCTGCAGGTCGGCGTCGACATAGTAGTGCGCGACCAGCACCGCATTGCGCGCTTTCAGCAAGGCGCGAATGCGATCCTTCAATGCGGTGCGCTCGTCCGGCGTCAGCACCGGCGGCACCTTGGCCCAGGCGTGGGCGACGCAGCTCGCGCCACCCTCGGCCTGCGTCTGCGTCGGCTTCTCGAACTCGACGGTCTTGATCGTTTGGGGGGTCATCTCCTGTACTCCTCGGGGCACCCTTGCTCGCCATCGCATCGCATCGTCATGGCGGCCGGGACCGGTGCCTGGATGGGGCGGCATCGCCAAAAGAAAAGCCCCGCCAGCGACAGCATGGCGGGGCTTCGGGCGCGCCTGGCATTGTAGCAGGCGCTGTCGTTCTTATCAGGCGTTACGCGTAGCGGCGCAGGCGCAGCGAGAACTCCTGCAGCGCCTGGATGCCGCTGGCTTCGGCGCGGTGGCACCAGGCCTGCAGCTGTTGCAGCAGCTGTTCGCGCGTCAGGTTCGAGCGGCCCCAGATCGCGGCCAGTTCGCGGCGCATTTCGACGAAGGTCTGCAGCGCCTTGTTGTGCTCGACGATGCTGGCCAGTTGCTCGCGCTGCGGCTCGGCCAGCTTGGTCTCGTCACGATGGAGCCATTTGCTGGCCAGCTTGAAGCGGCGATAGTCGGCAACGCGCTTGGCCTTCAGCTGGGCCAGTTCCTGCCGGTATGCGTTCTTCAGCGCCTTGCCATAGCGGGCCATCACGTCATAGCGGTTGGCGATGATTGCTTCGAGCGTGTTGTGATCGACCGGACGGGCCTCGACCAGACGGGCCTTGGGCGGCGTCTTCTTGACCTTGGCCAGGCCGACCGCCTGCATCGCGCGGATGTAGCACCAGCCGATATCGAACTCGTACCACTTGATCGAGAACTTGGCCGAGGTCGGATAGGTATGGTGGTTGTTGTGCAGCTCCTCGCCGCCGATGATGATGCCCCACGGCGACACATTGGTCGACGCGTCCTCGCACTCGTAGTTGCGATAGCCCCACCAGTGGCCCAGGCCGTTGATGACGCCGGCGGCATGGATCGGGATCCACAGCATCTGCACGCCCCAGACCGAAAGGCCGATCACGCCGAACAGCGCCAGATCGATGATCAGCATCAGGCCGACACCCTGCCAGGTGAAGCGCGAATACAGATTGCGTTCGATCCAGTCGTCGGGCGTGCCGTGGCCGAACTTGGTCACGGTTTCCTTGTTCCTGGCTTCCGCGCGATACAGCTCGGCGCCTTCGAGCAGCACCTTGCGGATGCCGCGCGTCTGCGGGCTGTGCGGATCGTCTTCGGTTTCGCACTTGGCGTGGTGCTTGCGGTGGATCGCGGTCCACTCCTTGGTGACCATGCCGGTGGTCAGCCACAGCCAGAAACGGAAGAAGTGCGAGGCGATCGGGTGCAGATCGAGCGACCGGTGCGCCATGCACCGATGCAGGAAGATCGTGACGCCGGCGATGGTGATATGGGTCATGACCAACGTAAAGATCACGATCTTCCACCAGGACCAGTCGAGAAGGCCGTTGGCGGCCCACTGAAGAATTGTGTCGAACAAACTGTTCTCCGTGCTAGATAGAGGCTGGCTGCGACGCGCGAGGGTGTCGCAGCAACGCGCAGAAAAATGACTGCAAATCCAGTGATTGCGTCTTATGGCGTCAGCCAAGGCGCCTTGCGCCTTCGCGGGACCCCGGCACGCGCCGCTGCAATCTGGCGGCTGGCCCTCGGGCACGGATCGGTAGTCCGGCCGGGAGAATTCCCGGGACGACCCGCGATTTTACCGGAACGCCACCGTTCCAGCATCCGCTTTTACCCGTGCATATGCTTTTCGTTTGCCGTGTTGGACGCCGAAAACGATACATCGTTCCTTCAATGGCAAACGCGTCACATATGCGCCGAATAGCGTCGCGGTTATGCCGATTCGGCCGCATTGGCCGCCACCATCGATACCGGTGTGACCGTCTGCGCCCCATTCTGGGGCAGCACACGCAACTCGCGCTGCGGGTAGGGAATCGAAATGCCGCTGGCGCGGAATGCCTTCCAGATGGCCCGGTTCATTTCCGATTGCACGCCCAGCTTGCCGTTCTGCGGATCGGCGATCCAGCCGGCCACTTCGTACTCGATGCCGCTGTCGGCAAACGCCACCAGAAAGGCCGACGGTGCCGGGTCGGCGAGCAGGCGCGGCACGCCGCCCACCGCCTCGGTCAGCAGTGCCAGCACCATTTCGGGATCGGCGTCGTAGTCGGCCTGCACGCGGGTCGCAACCCGCACATTGGTGTCCGAAAACGAATGGTTCTGCACCGATTGCGCGACCAGCTGCTCGTTCGGCACCAGGGTCTCGCCGTCGCCGTTGCGCACCACGGTGTAGCGGGTGCGGATCTGCGCGACGATGCCGGTGTACTTGTCGACCGTGATCTGGTCGCCGAGCTTGACCGAGCGGTCCAGCAGGATGATGAAACCCGATACGTAGTTGCTGGCGATCTTCTGCAGGCCCAGGCCCAGACCCACCCCGAGGGCGCCGCCGAACACGGACAGCACGGTCAGGTCGATGCCGACCAACGACAGGCTGAACAGCAGCGACACCAGCAGCAGCAGCGCCTTGGACAGCCGCGTCAGCACCACGCGCAGGCTGGTATCGATCGTGGCCGAGCGCATCAGCCGCTCTTCCAGCCACGAACCGAACCACAGTGCGGCCAGCACGGTCAGCAGGATCCACACGCCGGCCATCAGCAGACTGGCCACGCTGATGCGCTGCTGCCCCAGGGCGAACTGGATCGACTGCAGCCACTGCACGACCTCGGACAGCACGCCGAGCACATACAGCGCCATGCCGGCCCAGACCACCGTGGTCAGCACCTTCTCGACCAGCGTCAGCATGCCGTGCAACTGGCCGTTGCCGGACAGCACGCGGCGCAGCACGTAAAAGGCGAAGTACAGGAAGGTGATGCCGAACAGCGGCACCAGCGCCAGCCGCAGCATGCTGACCGGAATCAGCGGCGCCAGCGCGAAGCGCGCCGCCAGCACCAGCACCCAGCCGAACAGCGGAAACATCGCCCGCTCCAGGCTGGCGGCGGCAAAGCGCAGCGCGAAGCTCGAACCCGCGTAGCGGGCCTCGAGCCGCCCGGCAACATGGCGGGCCAGCGGCCAGGCCAGCAGCACGCAGCCGGCCAGCACGGCGAGCTGCCACAGAAAGCCCGGGTCGCCGGCGTCTTGCATCAGATCGCCGAGCATCTTGCCGAACACGGCGTGGGATTGCGATAGATCGGTCAGGGGATTGGTGGCCATCGAGCGACGAGTTCAACCAGTGAAGAAAGCGATGAACAAAAAAATACCGGGCCGCGGCTGCCCGGTATTCAGCACAAGGGCAGGATCACCCGCCCCTTGCCGCGTTACCGCGCCCGCTCCAGCACCGCGGCGAAGAAGCCGTCGGTCTGGTGCAAATGGGGGTACAGCGCCAGCGTCTGCGCGTCCTCCGGCAGGTCGGCGACCGCGATCTTCTGCTCGGCCAGCACCTGCGCGACCGGCACCAGCTGGAAGTCGGCATGGCGGCTCAGGAAATCCCGCACGATCGCCTCGTTCTCGGCCTCCAGCACGCTGCAGGTGGCATAGACCACGCGGCCGCCCGGCTTGACCAGACGCGCCGCCGATTCGAGGATCGCCGCCTGCTTGGCGGTCAGCTCCAGCACCGACTGCGGGTTCTGCCGCCATTTGAGGTCCGGATTGCGCCGCAGCGTGCCCAGGCCGCTGCACGGCGCGTCGACCAGCACGCGGTCGATCTTGCCGGCGAGCCGCTTGACCTTGGCGTCCTGCTCCGAGTCGATCAACACCGGATGCACGTTCGACAGGCCGCTGCGGGCCAGGCGCGGCTTCAGATTGGCCAGGCGCTTGTCCGACACGTCGAAGGCGTAAAGCCGTCCGGTCGAGCGCATCAGCGCACCGAGCGCCAGCGTCTTGCCGCCGGCGCCGGCGCAGAAGTCGACCACCATCTCGCCGCGCCGCGGCGCGACCAGATGGCACAGCAGCTGGCTGCCCTCGTCCTGCACCTCGACCAGCCCGTTGATGAACAGCGGCAACTGGTTCAACGCCGGCTTGCCGGCCAGCCGGATGCCGGTCGGCGCGATCGGGGTCGGCTCGGCCTCGAGTCCGGCCTCTTCCAGTTCCGCCAGCACGGCCTCCCGCGAGGTCTTGATCAGATTGGCCCGCAGATCCAGCGGCGCCGGCCGCAGCCAGGCATCGCCGAGCGCGGAGGTAAAGGCCTCGCCGTGCCGGGCGACCAGTTGCTCGTACAGCCATTCGGGCAGATTGGCGCGCACGCGCGGTGCCAGGCTGGCGCGCTCGATCGTCATCAGGCGGTCCAGCCACTGCGCCTCGTCGGGATAGAGGAACGGCGTCAGCGCGTCGCGGCCCAGCGTCGCCGCCAGGCCCAGCAGCGCCAGCCGGCGCGGTGCCGCGCCCGAGCCCGACTCCGCGAACTGGGCGAACTCGACGCGCCGGCGCAGCACGGCGAATACCGCCTCGGCGATGATGCCGCGCTCGCGATGGCCCAGCTTCGGGTTCTCGCGGAAGTAGTAGCTGACCACGGCGTCGGCGGGCCGCGCGAACAGCATCACCTTGCCGAGCAGCCGGTCGATATGCTGGATATGCGTGGCGTGCAGGGCGCCGTGCGGACGTGCCTGGCCATCGTTGGCGCTCTCGCGCGGCGAGGTGGCCTTGCGGATCGGGCTCGGCTTGCGCTTGGTGCGCGGGGACGGACGCGCGCCGCCGCGCGGTGCCTGGGCGGGACGGGTCATTGACGGGCTCCGGTGGGTTCGACAGGGGTGGCGGAGTCCGACTGGGAGTCCGGTGTGGAATCGGGCGCCGTGGAGGGCTCCGAAGGTGTGCCGTCGGCCGACGAGGCAGCCAACGCAATCAGCAATTGCGGTTCCGGCGGCTCGACATGGACCGCGCCATCCTTGACGCGCAGCCGCCCTTCGACGAACCAGCGCACCGCGCGAGGATAGATCCGATGCTCGCAGGGCAGCAGTCGTGCGGCCAGCGTCTGCGGCGTGTCGTCGGGGCCGACCTCGATCACCGCCTGCAGCACGATCGGGCCATGGTCCAGGGCCGCGGTGACGAAATGCACGCTGGCGCCGTGCACCTTGACGCCGGCCTCCAGCGCCTGCTGATGCGTATGCAGGCCGGGGAAGCTGGGCAGCAGCGACGGATGGATGTTCATCATGCGGCCGGCATAGTGCTCGACGAATTCGGGCGTCAGGATCCGCATGAAGCCGGCCAGCACCACCAGGTCGGGCACATGGGCGTCGATGGCCTTGGCGAGCGCCTTGTCGAAGCTGGCGCGGTCGGGATAGTGGCGATGATCGACCACGCCGACCGGAATGCCTTGCGCGGCGGCGAACTTCAGGCCGGGCGCATCGGGGCGGTTGGACAGCACGGCGGCGATCCGCGCCGGCCAGGCCTGCTCGGCGCAGGCCCGGACGATGGCTTCCATGTTGGAACCGCGTCCCGAGATGAGGATGACGATGTTTTTCATCGCGCAATTCTACCAAGCGGCGCCCCGCCACAGCGCCGCGGAGACCCCTGCGGCGCAAACTAACTGGCCGGCGCTTCCCCCGATTGCGGATTGTGACGCCCCGCTCGCTCTGCTAGAGTCGCCCTATCGCCAATCCGCCCGCACGACGGGACGGGACCATACAACAAGGGCGAAGCTGTTTTAGACGGGAAATCGCATGTCGAATGTTGCACCGACCTTGCTGGTGGTCGACGACCACCCCATGGCGCTGTCCGGCACCACCCTGTTCCTGGCGCAGGTGATGCCCGATGTTGCAGTCCATGCTGCCGGGAGCGCCTCCGAGGCGCTGGATACCCTTCAACGCGGGCTGCGGCCCGATATCGTGCTGCTCGATATCTGGCTGAACGATGGCACCGGCTTCGATGCGATGCAGACGCTCAAGTCGATCGTGCCGGCCGCCCGCTTCATCTTCATGTCGGCCGAGGCCACGCCCGAGGTTGTCGAACGCGCCCGCGCGCTGTCGGCCTTCGGCTTCGTCGGCAAGCATCTGGACGCCCCTGCCTTTGCCGCGGTGGTACGCCGCGTGCTGGCCGGCGATACCGCCTTTCCGTCAGACGAGGCGCTGAACGGCCAGCCGCGCGCCTTCGGCCCGACGCACAGCATTCCGGTAACGCCGGCCGAACTCGGCCTGACGCCGCGCCAGGGCTCGGTGCTGGCGCTGGTGCTGGAAGGCCTGCCGAACAAGGTGATCGCACGCGAGCTGGGACTGACCGAGAACACGGTCAAGGAGCACGTGTCGGCAATCCTGCAGCGGCTGGGCGTGCGCACGCGGATGCAGGTGATGTCTCGCATGGAGCGGTTCCGGCTGCGGCAGTAGGGGCCGGGGCAGCACGCCCGAAATCGCGAGCGGCTGGGGCAGGTTCGGCGCCGCTTCGCTCGGATTCGCGCAGCGTCAGGCGGTTTCGGCCGTCGGCAGCCAGCGCCGCAGCAGCATCCGCAACGCGCCCGGGTCGACCGGCTTGGGCAGCACGAAATAGCCCGCCTCCTCGGCCTCGGCCAGCGCCGCCGACTTCAGGTCGCCGGTCAGCAGCGCGCTGCGCGCCTGCGGCTGGGTCTGCTGCCAGCGCTCGAGCAGCGCCAGGCCGTTTTCCTCTCCCGGCAGGCGCAGGTCGCAGAAGATGATGTCGGGGCGCAGGCCGCCCCCAAACATCCGCTCGGCCTCGGCGCCATCGGCCGCGCACCACACCCGCACGCCCCAGGCCTCCATCAGCGCAATCCAGGCATTGCGCACGTGGCTGTCGTCGTCCACCACCAGCACCTCGCCGCGCAGCCGGTCCGGCATCGCGTGCTGCGCCACCGCGTCGCGCCGCATCGCGCGGATCATGGCCACCGACTCCGCCGGCGCTGGATTGAGCGTGAACCAGAACATCGAGCCCTTGCCCGGCACCGAGCGCACGCCGTAGGTGCCGCGCATCAGCCGCACGCACTCCTTGAAGATCGCCAGCCCCAGGCCAAGCCCGTGCGAGCGGTCGCGCTGCGGGTTGTGAACCTGGAAGTACGGGCCGAAGATCTCGGGCAGGTGCTCGGGCGGGATGCCGCTGCCGGTGTCCCAGACCTCGATCCGCACCTGGCCGCCGCGCATGCGGGCGGCGACCAGCACCCGGCCCTGGCGTGTGTAGCGCAGCGCGTTCTGGACCAGATTGAACAGCGCCCGGCGCAGCAGCACCGGCTCGGCCATCGCGTGCAATTCGCCGGCCACGCGCGGCGACAGCCGCAATCCGGCGGCCTGCGCGTCGCCGGCAAACTGGTCGCAGACCTCGCGCACCAGCTGCCCGACATCGCACGGCTCCAGTGTGGGCAACACCTTGCGGCCCTCCAGCTTGGACAGGTCCAGCAGCGAGCGGAACAGCAGATCGATGGTCTGCGTGCCCGCCGCGACCTGCTCGACCAGCGGCCGCAGCACCGGCGAATCGTTGCGCGCGCGCAGTGCCTCGACCAGCATCACCAGCGCGTGCACCGGCTGGCGCAGGTCGTGGCTGGCGGCGGCGAGGAAGCGGGATTTCTCCTCGCTGGCGTGCAACGCGCGCTCCTTTTCCTGCTGGAACTGCCGCGCCAGCCGCCGGCTTTCGCCCTCCAGCCGGATCGCGCGCACCAGCGATCCATGCAGGTTCAGCGCATGGCGCGCCAGCATCAGCGCATAGATCAGCAGCAGCAGCCGGATATAGCCGCCGTGGCCTGGAAACGCGTAGCCGGCCAGCAACAGATTGGGCACCAGGATCGGAATGCCGACATAGAGCAGATTGACCGGCGCTGGCGCCTGCGAGCTCGCGCCGCCGGCCAGCGCGCCCAGCGTCAGCACCAGCAGCACGCCCGAAAACACCGCCGACGACGACACCAGATGCAGCAGCGCCGCACTGCCCCAGCTCAGGCCCACCAGCACCGCCACGCCGCGCATCGGATCGCGCCACTTGCGGGTGTGGGCCGAGCGGCTCAGCGTTGGGATATCGCGCCGGTAGCCCAGATAGAACCAGGCGCATGCCCCCGCCTGCAGCAGCATCGCCGCGCACCAGGCCAGCAGCGCGCCGCGGCTGGCTTCGTGCCAGAAGGCGGCGGCGGTCAGCCCGGGCAGCAGCAGGGCCGCGACGATGCCGCTGGGCACCACCCGATGTACCGCGGCCAGCAGCTTGGCCTCGGTGTCGGCATCCAGCGGCGGCGCGGGCGGCGGGAGGATGCGCTTGAGCAGCGCGATCAGGTTGGCGGGCAGCACCGGAGGGCGGCGTGAGAGACGGCGAGAATGTGGACGCGGCATATCATGCCGGCTTTCGCCGCGGTGCGCCACCGGACTGCAAGGGGGGCCAGGGATGCTCCCGCCACGGCCGCCCGGCACGCGCCCGGCGCCGTTGTGCCGCAGCGCGGGGGAAAGCGCCGGTTCCCCGGCCGGTTCCCTTTATAATCCTGCCTTTACCCAACCGTTTGTCGCCGTCCTCGTGAAAGTCTTCCGCGGCCTGCCCAATGCCGAGAGCCGGGCACCCTGCGCACTCACCATCGGCAATTTCGACGGAGTGCACCGGGGCCACCAGTCCCTGCTCGCGCGCGCGCGCGCGGCCGCCGACGCGCGCGGGCTGCCGCTGTGCGTGATGACCTTCGAGCCGCACCCGCGCGAATTCTTCACGCCGGACCGCGCCCCGACCCGCATCGCGCTGCTGCGCGACAAGCTCGAAAGTCTGCGCCGCAACGGCGTCGACCGCGTCGTGGTCGAGCACTTCAACGCCCATTTCGCTGCCCAATCGCCCGAAGCCTTTGTCGAGAACGTGCTGTGGCACGGGCTGCATGCGCGCTGGGTGCTGGTCGGCGACGACTTCCGCTTCGGCGCGAAGCGGGCGGGCGACTTCGCCTATCTGCAGCAGGCCGGCAAGCGCTACGGCTTCGATGTCGAGCAGATGGGCTCGGTCTCGGAAGGCGGCGTGCGCATCTCGAGCTCTGCGGTCCGCGAGGCGCTGGCCGCGGGCGATCTGGAGCATGCCCGCCGACTGCTCGGTCACGGTTATGCGATCAGTGGACATGTGGTCCACGGCCGCAAGCTCGGCCGCGACCTCGGCTTTCCGACGCTGAATCTGCGCATTCCGCACAAGCGCCCGGCGGTCAACGGCATTTTCGTGGTACAGGTGCACGGCCTGGCCGACGGCCCGCTGCCGGGTGTGGCCAGCATCGGCGTGCGGCCGACCGTCGATGACGCCGGGCGCGTGCTGCTGGAAGTCCATCTGTTCGATTTCGACCGCAGCGTCTACGGCGAGCTGGTGCGGGTCGAGTTCATCAAGAAGCTGCGCGACGAAGCGCGTTTCGACTCGCTGGAAGCGCTGACGGCGGCCATCGCCAAGGACTGCGCGGATGCGCGCGCCTTCTTCGGCCTGACCGAGCCCGACGCCCAAGGCGCCGACAGCACGGCCGGCGCCCCGGCGGTGCGTACCACGTCGGCCACGGACCGAATTAGCTAGCGGCCGGCTTTCGCCGCATGCGCGCGCAGCCGGGTCACCGCCGACCCCGCCTCATTTTTTGCGCCGGCCCGCACTGTCCGGGCCGGGCGCTCACCGAATCGCCCTGAGAATCGTCATGTCCGACACCAAGCAAGCCAAGGCCGGCGCCAAGCCGGAGAACAAGAGCGCCGAGAAGAGCACCGAAAAGAGCAAATACCCGGTGAACCTGCTCGACACCCCGTTCCCGATGCGGGGCGACCTGCCCAAGCGCGAGCCGCTGTGGGTCAAGCAGTGGCAGGAAAAGAAGATCTACCAGGCGATCCGCGCGGCGCGCCGCGGCGCGAAGAAGTTCGTGCTGCACGACGGCCCGCCGTATGCCAACGGCGACATCCACATCGGCCACGCCGTCAACAAGGTCCTGAAGGACATGATCATCAAGGCGCGCGGCCTGAGCGGGCTCGACGCCGTCTACGTGCCGGGCTGGGACTGCCACGGCATGCCGATCGAGATCCAGATCGAGAAGCAGTACGGCAAGGGCCTGCCGGTGCAGGAGGTCCAGGCCAAGGCGCGCGCCTACGCCACCGAGCAGATCGCCCGCCAGCGCAAGGACTTCGAACGGCTGGGCGTGCTGGGCGACTGGGACGACCCCTACCTGACGATGAACTTCAGCAACGAGGCCGACGAGATCCGGGCGCTCGGCAAGATCCTCGAGAAGGGCTATGTGTTCCGCGGCCTGAAGCCGGTCAACTGGTGCTTCGACTGCGGCTCGGCGCTGGCCGAAGCCGAGGTCGAGTACAAGGACAAGACCGACCTGTCGATCGATGTCGGCTTCCCGTTCGCCGAGACCGACAAGCTGGCGCGCGCCTTCCACGTGCCGCTGGAACAGCTGAACGCCAAGCCGGGCTGGATCGTGATCTGGACCACCACGCCGTGGACGATCCCGTCGAACCAGGCGCTGAACCTGCATCCGGAAGTCGAATACGCGCTGATCGACACGCCGCGCGGCTTCCTGATCCTCGCCACCGAGCGCGTCGAGGAACAGCTCAAGACCTATGAGCTCGAAGGCGACGTCGTCGCGACCTGCTCGGGCGCGGCGCTGACCGAGATCCGCTTCCACCATCCGCTGGCGAAGATGGACGCCGGCTACGACCGCCTGTCGCCGATCTACCTCGGTGACTACGTGACCACCGATACCGGCACCGGCATCGTCCACTCGGCGCCCGCCTACGGTATCGAGGACTTCCAGTCCTGCAAGGCGCACGGCATGCGCGACGAGGACATCCTGAGCCCGGTGATGGGCGACGGCGTCTATGCCAGCTGGCTGCCGCTGTTCGGCGGCCTGTCGATCTGGGATGCCAATCCGCGCATCGTCGAGACGCTGAAGGCCTCGGGCAATCTGTTCAATTCGCACCGCTACGAGCACAGCTACATGCACTGCTGGCGGCACAAGACGCCGATCATCTACCGCGCGACCTCGCAATGGTTCGCCGGCATGGATGTGGAGCCGGCCGACAACGGTCCGACGCTGCGCGAGACCGCGCTGGCCGGCATCGAAGCGACCGCCTTCTATCCGTCCTGGGGCAAGCAGCGGCTGCACAACATGATCGCCAACCGGCCCGACTGGACGCTGTCGCGCCAGCGCCAGTGGGGCGTGCCGATGGCCTTCTTCGTCCACAAGGAAACCGGCGCGCTGCATCCGCGCACGCCGCAGCTGCTCGAGGCTGTGGCCAAGCGGGTCGAGCAGCACGGCATCGAGGCCTGGCAGACGCTGGACGCCACCGCGTTCCTGAAAGAACTGGGCGAGACCGACGCCGAGATGTACGAGAAAAACCGCGACACGCTGGACGTCTGGTTCGACTCGGGCACCACGCACTGGACCGTGATCCGGGGCTCGCACCGCGAGGACCTCTACGATGCCGCCGCCGATACGCCGGACGGGCGCCTGGCCGACCTGTATCTGGAAGGCTCGGACCAGCACCGCGGCTGGTTCCACTCGTCGCTGCTGACCGCCTCGATGCTGTACGGCAAGCCGCCGTACAAGGCGCTGCTGACGCACGGCTTCACCGTCGACGGCGAGGGCCGCAAGATGTCGAAGTCGATCGGCAACACCGTGTCGCCGCAGGACATCGCCAACAAGATGGGCGCCGAGATCATCCGTTTGTGGGTGGCCTCGACCGACTACTCGGGCGAGCTGTCGATCTCCGACGAGATCCTGAAGCGCGTGGTCGAGGGCTACCGCCGCATCCGCAATACGCTGCGCTTCCTGCTGGCCAACCTGACCGACTACGACCACGCGCGCGACGCGCTGCCGCCGTCGGAATGGCTGGAGATCGACCGCTATGCCGTCGCGCTGACCGCGCAGCTGCAGAAGGAAGTGCTGTCGCACTACGACGTCTACGAGTTCCACCCGGTGGTGGCCAAGCTGCAGACCTTCTGCTCGGAGGACCTGGGCGGCTTCTACCTGGACGTGCTGAAGGACCGGCTCTATACCACCGCGCCGAATTCGAAGGCGCGCCGCGCCGCGCAGAACGCGCTGTTCCACATCACGCAGGCCATGCTGCACTGGATGGCGCCGTTCCTGTCGTTCACCGCCGAGGAAGCCTGGCAGGTGTTCGCGCACGGCACCGCGCATACTGACACGATCTTCACCAGCACCTACTACACGGTGCCGGAAGTGGACCAGGCCGACGACCTGCTGCAGAAATGGCACACGGTGCGTGCGGTACGCGCCGAGGTCACCAAACAGCTCGAGGCGGTGCGGACCGAGGGCGGCATCGGCTCGTCGCTGCAGGCGGAAGTCTCGATCCAGGCGGGCGGTCCGGCGCTGGAGGCGCTCGCCAGCCTCGGCGACGATCTGCGCTTCGTGCTGCTGACCTCGGCCGCGACGGTGTCGCCTGCGCCCGAGGCCGGCGATCTGCTGGTCACCGTGCACCCGTCGAGCCATGCCAAGTGCGAGCGCTGCTGGCACTACCGTGAGGACGTCGGCCACGATGCCGCCCATCCGACCCTGTGCGGCCGCTGCACGAGCAATCTGTTCGGCGCCGGCGAACCGAGGAGCCACGCCTGATGGCCGCGACCACCCGTACTGCCCGCGGCCGCGCCGCCGGCAACAAGAGCCGCAGCGCCACCCCGCTGCTGTGGCTGGCCTTCGCCGCGCTGGTCGTGGTGCTGGACCAGTTCTTCAAGATCGTGATCGTGCGCAGCTTCACCTATGGAGAATCGCGCCCGGTCACCGGCTTCTTCAATCTGGTGCTGGTCTACAACAAGGGCGCCGCGTTCAGCTTCCTGGCCGACGCCGGCGGCTGGCAGCGCTGGTTCTTCACCGGGCTGGGGCTGGCGGTCGGCGCGTTCATCGTCTGGCTGCTGTTCCGCCATGCCGGCCAGAAGCTGTTCAGCCTGGCGGTGTCGCTGGTGCTCGGCGGCGCGATCGGCAACGTGATCGACCGCATCGTCTACGGCCATGTGGTCGACTTCCTCGACTTCCATCTGCGCGGCTACCACTGGCCGGCGTTCAACGTCGCCGACTGCGCGATCACGGTCGGCGCGGTGCTGCTGATCGTCGACGAATTCCGCCGCGTGCGCCGGCACTGAGCCTGCGCCGAAGCCCGCACCGGCAGGTGAGCCGGCGCGTCCTCCGGCGCGCCGGTATCATCGACTCCCTCCCCCTCGCATCGAAGGCCCCTCCATGGATCTGCGCGGCAAACATCTCGTACTCGGGCTGACCGGCGGCATCGCCTGCTACAAGTCGGCCGAGCTGGTCCGGCTGCTGACCAAGGCCGGCGCCACCGTCCAGGTGGTGATGACGGACGCGGCGGCGCAGTTCATCACGCCGGTCACGATGCAGGCCCTGTCGGGGCGGCCGGTGTTCACCTCGCAGTGGGACGGCCGCATCGCCAACAACATGGCGCATATCGACCTGTCGCGCGAGGCCGATGCGATCGTGATCGCGCCGGCGTCGACCGATTTCCTCGCGCGCCTGGCCAACGGCCTGTGCGACGACCTGCTGTCGACGCTGTGCATCGCGCGCGATTGCCCGCTGCTGGTCGCCCCGGCGATGAATCGGCAGATGTGGATGGCGCCCGCGACCCAGCGCAATATCGCGCAGCTGCGCGCCGACGGCGTGGCAGTGCTCGGTCCGGGCAGCGGCGACCAGGCCTGCGGCGAGGTTGGCGATGGCCGCATGCTCGAGCCCGAGGAACTGCTCGACGATATCGTCGCCCACTTCCAGCCCAGGTTGCTCGCCGGCCGCAGGATGCTGATCACCGCCGGCCCGACCTTCGAGGCGATCGACCCGGTGCGCGGCATCACCAACCGCTCGTCCGGCAAGATGGGCTTCGCGCTGGCGCGCGCGGCGCGCGAAGCCGGCGCCGACGTGCTGCTGGTGGCCGGCCCGACGGCGCTGCCGACCCCGCGCGGCGTCGCCCGCATCGACGTGCAGAGCGCCCAGCAGATGCACGAAGCGGTGCTGTCGCAGCTGCGCGGCATCGACGTCTTCGTCGCGGTGGCCGCGGTGGCCGACTGGCGTCCTGCCGAGGTGGCCGAGCAGAAGCTGAAAAAGGCCAACGACACCGACACGCCGACACTGCGCTTCGTGCAAAACCCCGACATCCTGGCCACGGTGGCGGCGCGGCCAGACGCCCCCTACTGCGTGGGCTTCGCCGCCGAGAGCGAGAACCTCGAGCAATACGGCGACCAGAAACGCCGCCGCAAGGGCGTGCCGCTGCTGGTCGGCAATATCGGCCACCACACCTTCGGCCTGGACGAGAACGAGATCGTGCTGTTCGACGAGCACGGCGCGACGCGGCTGCCGCGGGCGGACAAGCTGTCGCTCGCGCGGCAGCTGGTGGCGGCGATCGCCGAGCGGCTGCCGGTTGAACGGCCTTGAGTAGGCACGATCGTCCCGGACGAATCTGATCCACCGCAAACCTGAACCCTGATGACCGCTTCCCCGAACCCGACCGTCGAAATCAAGATCCTGGACGCGCGCCTGCATGAGTGGGGCCTGCCCAGCTATCAGAGCGACATGGCCGCCGCGATCGACCTGCACGCCTGCCTCGACGCGCCGTTGACAATCGAGCCGGGCACGCCGGCGCAGCTGGTGCCGGCCGGCATCGCGGTGCATATGGGCAACCCGTACATGGCCGCGACGATCGCGCCCCGCTCGGGTCTGGGGCACAAGAAGGGACTGGTACTGGGCAATTCGATCGGCGTGATCGACGCCGACTACCAGGGCCCCATCATGGTCAGCGTCTGGAATCGCAATGCGCCGGGCACCGAGCCGATCGTGATCCAGCCGGGCGAGCGCATCGCGCAGATGATGTTCGTGCCGGTGCTACGGCCGGTGTTCACCACGGTGGAAGCGTTCTCGAGCGAATCGGCGCGCGGCGCCGGCGGCTTCGGCTCGACCGGCGTCCATCACGGCGGCGCGGCGGCCTGACGGCCGGCAGCAACGCCGCCTGGACTTAGCGCTGCTCGAACAGCAGCGCGACGCCGGCAGCCGCGTGGGCCGGAATCAGCGTTTCGGTCGCGCTCAGGTCGAGGCTGGGCACGCCCGCCTCGCGCCACAGCGCGCGCGCCTGCTCAAGCGACGCGGTGCGCAGCCGGATCGCGGCATAGCCGGGCACCGCCTGGCGGATATGGCCGGTGCCCGTCGCCGCTGCCAGCGCCTGGGGGGTGGACAGCACCAGCGTCGCATCGCCGACGGCCAGGCTGCAGACATGCTCGCTCAACTGCGTCAGTTCGGCGCCCATCAGTTCGGCATAGGCGCGCGCGGCGGCATCGACCAGCGACGGCGCCACCACCAGGAACATCGTCCCGATCGCTTGCGCGCCGTTCGCGTGCGTCATCCATTCCGGCCGCCACAGCAGTTCCGGCGTGCGGTGCTCGCACAGGAAGAAGCGCGCGCCGGGCGCATCGTCCATCGCGGTAACGCGGAAGGTGGCCGGGTGTTCGGATCCGTCGTCCAGACGCACCGGACGCGAGAATTCGACCGGCTCGGCGGTATGCCAGCCGCCGCCGCGCAGCGCCGCGGCGTCGGCTATCGCATCGTCGCTGCGGCACGATAGCGCGGCACAGCCGCCGCCGTGCTGCTGGCTGTGCCAGTAGTACTGCAGCGGATCGCTGGAGCCGTCGACATGCATCAGCTCGAGATAGTCGCGAGCCAGCATCACGCAATGGTTCTGCGAACCCAGCGTATGAAAGCCCCGCGGCGTCAGCGTGAAGCCGAGCCGCTGCCAGGTCTGCGCGGCGGCATCCAGGTCGGGGCAGATCACGACGGCATGGTCGAACTGGCGCTGCGCTGCGATGGTCGCTGTCATTGCCGCTGTCCTTGCGTCACGTTGGGTCGATTGTTCCGATCGATTTCGGATCGATCATTCGAACTGAAGATTGGCCTGGCGCGCAACCGCCTGCCACCTGTCGTGTTCGCGCCGGACCAGCTGGCCCAGCGCTTCGGGTGTGCCGGCCACCGGCTCGAGGCCGTGCGCCGCCAGCGTCGATGCCACCCGCGGGGCGCGAATCGCGTTCGACAGGGCGCCATGCAGACGGCCGACCACGGCCGCCGGCAGGCCGGCCGGACCGAATACGCCGATCCAGCCATAGGCCTCGAAGCCGGGCACGCCCTGTTCCGCGACCGTCGGCACCTGCGGCAGCTGCGCCAGCCGGCGCTCGCCAGTCACCGCCAGCGCCTTCAGCGTGCGCGTCTGCAGGTGGGCCTGCACGGCCGCGTAGCTCGCCAGCACCAGGTCGGCCTGGTCCGACAGCACGGCCTGCACCGCCGGTCCCGTGCCCTTGAAGGCGACATGCCGCCACGACGCCCCGCCTTCGCTCGCCAGCGCCTGCGCAGCCAGCTGATTCAGGCTGCCGGCGCCCGGCGACGCGACACGGATCGGTTCGTCGCGCTGCCGCGCCAGTCCGATCAACCCACGGATATTGTCGACGGGCAACGAAGGATGGACGGCCACCACCAGCGGATGACGCGCCAGCTGGGAGATCGGCGTGAAGTCGCGGAAGGTGTCGTACGGCAGCTGCTTGTAGGCGATCGGCTGAAGGGCGAGGCTGTCGAAGGCCATCAGCAGCGTCTGCCCATCGGGCCTGGCGCGGGCCACCGTGGCGGCGGCCTGCAGGCCGGCGGCGCCGGGGCGGTGATCGACGACCACGGGCTGCCCCAACGCCTGCTTCAGTCCGGGCTGCAGCTGGCGCGCCACCACGTCGCCGCTGCCGCCCGGCGGGATCGGCAGGACCATCGCCACGTGGCCGCCGTACGTGCTCGCAGACTCGCCCGGCAAAGCGTGGGCGATCAACGGGATCGGAGTCGTCGCCGCCAGGGGCAGCGACTTCAGCATCAGACGACGCAGGCGAAACATCGGTGGCTCGTTCAGCGTGCCGGCAGGCATCGGCGCCGCGACAGGCGGCGGCCCGCACCGTGCGCGGCCAAATGAATAGGGGCGGCATTGCTGCCGCCCCGTACTATTTTGCCGAAGGATAGCATGGAACGCGGGTGGCGGGCCTTCATGGCCCGCCACCCGGTCCTGCTGCTGCGGTCAGGCCTCCGCGCGTTGCTCGCTTTCCGGCGCCTCCGGCGGCTCGGTATCGATCTCGGCGAACTCCAGCTTGATCTGCTCCTTCTCGTCCAGATCGACCACGACCTTGCCGCCCGAGGCCAGTTGCCCGAACAGCAGTTCGTCGGCCAGGGCCTTCCGGATCATGTCCTGGATCAGCCGTTGCATCGGACGCGCGCCCATCAGCGGATCGAAGCCCTTGCGCGCCAGGAACTTGCGCAGGCGCTCGGTGAAACTGGCCTCGACCTTCTTCTCGTGCAGCTGCTCTTCCAGTTGCATCAGGAACTTGTCGACCACGCGCAGGATGATTTCCTCGTCCAGCGAGCGGAAGCTGATGATCGCGTCGAGCCGGTTGCGGAACTCGGGCGTGAACATCCGCTTGATGTCAGCCATCTCGTCGCCCTGCTCCCGCGATGACGTGAAACCGATCGCCGCACGGTTCATCGTTTCGGCGCCAGCGTTGGTCGTCATGATGATGATCACGTTGCGGAAGTCCGCGCGCCGGCCGTTGTTGTCGGTCAGCGCACCGTGGTCCATCACCTGCAGCAGGATGTTGAAGATGTCCGGATGCGCCTTTTCGATCTCATCCAGCAGCAACACGCAGTGCGGCTTCTTCGTCACTGCCTCGGTCAGCAGACCGCCCTGGTCGAAGCCCACATAGCCCGGGGGCGCGCCGATCAGACGGCTGACCGCGTGACGCTCCATGTACTCGGACATATCGAAGCGCAGCAGCTCGATGCCCATGATGAAGGCCAGCTGCTTCGCCACTTCGGTCTTGCCGACACCGGTCGGGCCCGAGAACAGGAAGGAGCCGATCGGCTTGTCGGTCTTGCCCAGGCCCGCGCGCGACATCTTGATCGCCGATGCCAGCGCCTCGATGGCCGGGTCCTGGCCAAACACCACCGACTTCAGATCGCGGTCCAGCGTCTGCAGCTTGCTGCGGTCGTCCTGGTTGACGCTCTGCGGGGGGATCCGGGCGATGCGCGAGACGATGTCCTCGATCTCGCTCTTGCCGATGGTCTTCTTCTGCTTGGACTTCGGCAGGATCCGCTGCGCGGCGCCAGCTTCATCGATCACATCGATCGCCTTGTCGGGCAGATGACGGTCGGTGATGAAGCGTGCCGACAGCTCGGCCGCCGCCGTCAGCGCCGCCGAGGCGTACTTGACGCCGTGGTGCTCCTCGAAGCGCGACTTCAGGCCGCGCAGGATCTGCACGGTCTGGTCGACCGAGGGCTCGACCACGTCGATCTTCTGGAAGCGCCGCGAAAGCGCGGCATCTTTCTCGAAAATCCCGCGATATTCGGTGAACGTGGTAGCGCCGATACACTTGAGCTGGCCCGACGACAGCGCCGGCTTCAGCAGATTGCTGGCGTCCAGCGTGCCGCCCGACGCGGCGCCGGCACCGATCAGCGTGTGGATTTCGTCGATGAACAGGATCGCGTTCGGGTTGTCCTTCAGCGATTTGAGCACGCCCTTCAGGCGCTGCTCGAAGTCGCCGCGGTACTTGGTGCCCGCCAGCAGCGCGCCCATGTCCAGCGAGTAGACCACCGCCTTCTCAAGGATGTCGGGCACTTCGTTCTTGGTGATGCGCCACGCCAGGCCTTCGGCGATCGCCGTCTTGCCGACGCCGGCCTCGCCCACCAGCAGCGGATTGTTCTTGCGCCGGCGGCACAGTACCTGCACCACGCGCTCCACTTCGCTCTCGCGGCCGATCAGCGGATCGATCTTGCCGGCCTTGGCCAGCGCGTTCATGTTCTGGGTGTACTGCTCCAGCGGGCTTTCCTTGCCGTCACCGCCTTCGCCCTCTGCCCCGGCCTCGCCATGCTTGGCCGGCTCGGACTGATCCTTGCGGATGCCGTGGCTGATGAAATTGACCACGTCCAGGCGCGTCACGCCCTGCTGCTGCAGGTAGTAGACGGCGTGCGAATCCTTCTCGCCGAAGATCGCCACCAGCACGTTGGCGCCGGTGACTTCCTTCTTGCCGTTGGAGGTCGACTGGACATGCATGATCGCGCGCTGAATCACGCGCTGAAAGCCGAGCGTCGGCTGCGTGTCCACCTCGTCGGTACCAGGCACGACGGGGGTGTTGTCGACAATGAAATTCTTCAGGCTGGTGCGCAGGTCCTCGATATTGGCCGCGCAGGCGCGCAGAACTTCCGCTGCCGTCGGGTTGTCCAGCAACGCCAACAGCAGGTGCTCCACGGTGATGAATTCGTGGCGTGCCTGCCTGGCCTCGACGAAGGCCATATGCAGGCTGACTTCCAGTTCTTGCGCAATCATGCTTCCTCCATCACGCACTGCAGTGGATGCCCTGCCTGCCGCGCGTGCGTTGACACCAGCTCGACCTTCGTCGCGGCGATATCCCTGGTATAGATACCGCAGACTCCCTTGCCTTCCCGATGGACGGTCAGCATGATTTGCGTCGCCGTTTCTCGGTCCCTGCTGAAATACTGTTGCAGGATCATGACGACAAACTCCATCGGAGTGTAGTCGTCGTTCAGCAGGACGACCTTGTACATGGCCGGCGGTTTGAGCGCCTGCTCTTTCCGCTCCAGTACGGTGCCTGCATCGCGTTGTGGGACATTCGCCAGCCGTGTAGCCATGGCTTTATTCTAACCCCTCCGCTCAAGTCTGCAATTTGGGCAAAAGCTGTCGGTTTCAAGGGCCAGCTGGCACTTCTCGACCATTCCTCGACTCTCGAACCGCGCCGCCCGGCGCAGCGGGCAACGGCGTGCCCGAGGGCGTGCCCCAGCGCGTGCCAATACGCTGCGCGAGCCGTCACAGTAGCACGGTTGGGCGTCGTCCCATTCCTGCCACATTGGCGTCAGGGTCGGGAATGTGCCGGCTTGACAGTCTGATTGTTTGCCAGAAGAATCGTTCGGACATTCAGGTCCGGTCCCGCGAGCCAAAGCAACAGGCCGGACCTCGAGTGCTCCGTGAGCAGGGAGGCCTACGGAGTCGGCAGCGGCGCCTCGACCGAGGCGCTGCGTTGTTTGGCGCAATGATCGTTGCGCCGGCGGCTGGCCTGAGCGCCCCCCTGTTTGAAATCTGTTTTTTCGTTGGGGGAGTTTATGGCAAGCGGTACGGTCAAATGGTTCAATGATGCCAAGGGCTTCGGGTTTATCACCCCGGACGACGGTAACGAAGAACTGTTTGCGCACTTTTCGGCTATCCAGATGAATGGCTTCAAGACCCTGAAAGAGGGCCAGCGCGTTTCGTTCGAAATCGTGCAAGGTCCGAAGGGCAAGCAAGCCACGAACATCCAGAGCGCCGCCTGAGCGCGACATCGCGACCGCACCGGCCGACAGAGCGCGCGGCGGTCGCTACAGGCTTCGGCGGCAGGCGTCCGGCGGGGGCAATCGGAACATCGGTTGCCGAGACGCAGGTCGTTGGATCCTGGGGAAAGGGCCCGGCAATGCCGGGCCTTTTCCATTGCTGCTGACCTCAAAAAGACAAACCCCCGCTACCGGTCGGCAACGGGGGTTCGCGCAACGCTGTCGCGCCGCGCAGCCGAACAACAACGGGCCGCGCGACGCCAGCGAAGTCGATTACATATTGTCGATCATCACCTGACCGAAGCCCGAGCACGAGACCTGGGTCGCGCCTTCGAGCAGACGGGCGAAGTCGTACGTGACCTTCTTCGACAGGATCGACTTCTCCATCGACGAGATGATCAGGTCCGCCGCCTCGGTCCAGCCCATATGGCGCAGCATCATTTCGGCCGACAGGATTTCCGAACCCGGGTTCACGTAGTCCTTGCCGGCGTACTTCGGCGCGGTTCCGTGGGTGGCTTCGAACATCGCCACCGAGTCCGACAGGTTGGCGCCCGGCGCGATGCCGATGCCGCCGACCTGCGCGGCCAGCGCGTCGGAAACATAGTCGCCGTTCAGGTTCAGCGTGGCGATCACCGAGTACTCGGCCGGACGCAGCAGGATCTGCTGCAGGAACGCGTCAGCGATCGCATCCTTGACGACGATGTCCTTGCCGGTCTTCGGGTTCTTGATCTTGCACCACGGGCCGCCGTCGATCAGTTCGGCACCGAATTCCTTCTGCGCGAGCTCATAGCCCCAGTCGCGGAAGCCGCCTTCGGTGAACTTCATGATGTTGCCCTTGTGGACCAGGGTCACCGAGGGCTTGTCGTTGTCGATCGCGTACTGGATGGCCTTGCGGACCAGGCGCTGGGTGCCCTGCTTCGACACGGGCTTGACGCCGATGCCCGAGGTTTCCGGGAAGCGGATCTTCTTGACGCCCATTTCGTTCTGCAGGAAGGCGATGACCTTCTTGGCCTGCTCGCTCTCGGCTTCCCATTCGATGCCGGCGTAGATGTCTTCCGAGTTCTCACGGAAGATCACCATGTCGGTCTTCTCGGGCTCGCGCACCGGCGAGGGCACGCCCTTGAAATAGCGCACCGGACGCAGGCAGACATACAGGTCCAGCTGCTGGCGCAGCGCGACGTTCAGCGAGCGGATGCCGCCACCGACCGGCGTCGTCAGCGGGCCCTTGATCGAGACCACGTACTCCTTGAGCACGTCCAGGGTTTCGTCGGGCAGCCACACATCCGGGCCATAGACCTTGGTCGACTTCTCGCCCGCGTAGATCTCCATCCACGAGATCTTGCGCTTGCCGGCGTAGGCCTTGGCCACGGCCGCGTCCACCACCTTGATCATCACCGGAGTGATATCGAAGCCGGTACCGTCGCCTTCGATATAAGGGATGATCGGATTGTCCGGAACATTCAGCGAGAGATCCTGGTTGACCGTGATCTTCTCACCGGCCGGGACCTTGATGTGTTGGTACATGACGTCTCCAGTACGGAACGGGGGTTTTCGAACGGCCGGCGGGTTCGTGACCAGACGGCGAAATGCGGGCCTAGCGGGAGGCATTGTAACGGCCCTCGCGACACCGGCATTGCTGCATCGCGAGACTGCGTCCTATTTGAGTCTTATATAAGACACAAGACCGGTTTCGTATTATGCAGCAATTTTTCATCATCCGCCATCCCGGGCAGGCGCTTGCGACGCACCCGCTGCGGCATACTGGCGCCTTTCCCGCACCGGTTTCCCCATGACCTTGATCGCCCTGAACAAGCCGTTCGGCACCATGAGCCAGTTCTCGCCCCATCCAAGCCGGCAGACGCTCGCCGACTGGATCGCGATGCCGAACGTCTACCCCGCCGGCCGGCTCGACGCCGACAGCGAAGGGCTGCTGCTGTTGACCGACGACGGCGTGCTGCAGGCACGCATCGCCGACCCGCGCCAGAAGCTGGCCAAGACCTATCTGGCGCAGGTCGAGGGCGTGCCGGACGAGGCGGCGCTGGCACGGCTGCGCGCGGGCCTCGACCTTGGCGATTTCCACACGCTGCCGGCGCAGGCCACGTTGATCGACGAGCCCGATTTCCTGTGGCCGCGCACGCCGCCGATTCGCTATCGCGCGGCGATCCCGACCCAGTGGCTGGAGATCGTGATCCACGAGGGCAAGAACCGGCAGGTGCGCCGCATGACCGCGGCGGTCGGCTACCCGACGCTGCGGCTGGTCCGGGTCGGCATCGGTGCGCTGGACCTGCGCCAGCTCGGTCTGGCGCCCGGAGAATGGCAGGAGGTCGCACCCCAGAGCCTGGGCATGTCCGGCCCCGCCCGCGGCGCCGCGCCTGTGCGGCCGGGGCGGCCGACTCCGGGCCGCACCAATACCAGCCGGACGGCGGGCCCCGGCCGGCGCCGGCGTCCGGCCTAGCAGGGCTGCGCTATGCTTGCGGCTGCAGTTCTGCCGCCGTCATGCCGCAGTTCTGCTGCACATGCCCCGCGTTCTGCCGGCCTCGCCGTCATGATCTTCGCCATTGCCGCCATTGCCGCCATGCCCTTCCGCCGTCCGTCGTCTGCCGCTGCGTTCGATTGCACTTCGTTTCCTTCGCCCCGTCGCCCCCTGGCGCGCCGGCTCGCCGCCCTCGCCTGCGGCGCAGCGCTGCTGGCCCCGCTCGCGCACGCGCAATCGCAAGCGCAGCAGCGGCTGCCGGTAGTCTCGCTGAGCGCCGGCATGTACGTGATCCGCGCCGAGGTCGCCGCCGACCAGCAGTCCCGTCAGCAGGGCCTGATGTACCGCAAGTCGATGCCGGCCAACGCCGGCATGCTGTTCGTGTTCGAGCAGAAGGCCGGCCACTGCTTCTGGATGAAGAACACCGAACTGCCGCTGTCGATCGCCTTCCTGGCGGACGACGGCACCATCGTCAATATCGAGGACATGCGGCCGCACAGCGAGGACAACCACTGCCCGAAGGCAGCGATCCGCTATGCGTTGGAGATGAACCAGGGCTGGTTCGCGCAGAAGGGCATCAAGGCCGGCGCGAAGATCGGCGGCCTGCCGGCGCAATAAGAGGGATCGGGCAAGGGCCGGAAACGACGACGCGGCCTGTCAGCCAGGCCGCGTCGGCATCCGCCAGGTCGGACCGGACTCAGTCGCGGAAGTTGTTGAAGTCCAGCGGCGCCTCGGGCACGTCCTTGCGCAGCATCGCGATCACGCTCTGCAGATCGTCGCGCTTGGCCCCCGACACGCGCACCGCATCGCCCTGGATGCTGGCCTGCACCTTGATCTTGCTGTCCTTGATCATGCGCACGATCTTCTTGGCCAGATCGCCGGTGACGCCCTTCTTGATCGTGATGACCTGCTTGACCTTGTCGCCGCTGATCTTCTCGGTCTTGCCGTAGTCCAGGAAGCGCACGTCGACATTGCGCTTGGCCATCTTGTTGAGCAGCACATCCTTGACCTGGCCGAGCTTGAAGTCGTCATCGGCAAACGCGGTCAGCTCGCCTTCCTTCTGCTCGACACGGGAATCGGAACCCTTGAAGTCGAAGCGGGTCGAGATTTCCTTGTTGGCCTGCTCGACCGCATTCTTGACCTCGACCATATTCGCTTCGCACACCACGTCAAACGACGGCATCGCCTACTCCTTCTGTATTTCCGGTACCTCGGACCTCGGGTACCCATGTTCGATCCGTGAACCGGCCGGCCCTCGCCGGTGGTTCCGTATAATCCCGCCAACCCTGCAGTCAGGCCGTTCCGCTCCATCCCGCTGTTCGGGCGTTCTCGTCCGGCAACTTTTTCCGCATGGCAGATTTCCACGAATTTTATCCGCTGCGCCAGCACAACACATTGGGTTTCGACGTACGCGCGCGCTTCGCGGTCGCGGTGCGCAGCGAAAACGACCTCGTCGAGGCGCTGGCCGACCCGCGCGCGGCACAGCGGCCGGTCGTGGTGCTGGGCGCCGGCAGCAATGTGGTGCTGACGGGCGATCTCGATGCGGTGGTGCTGCTGATGCAGATTCCGGGCTACACGGTCGCCGGCGATGACGATGCCTGGCTGGTCACCGTGGGCGCCGGCGAGAACTGGCACGCGACCGTCAATCGCACCATCGCCGACGGCATGCCTGGGCTCGAAAACCTGGCGCTGATCCCCGGCAGCGTGGGCGCCGCGCCGATTCAGAACATCGGCGCCTACGGCGTCGAGCTGCGCGAGCGCTTCCACAGCCTGCGCGCCTGGGACCGGCAAACCCGCAGCTTCGCCACGCTGAGCCTAAGCGATTGTGCCTTCGGCTATCGGGACAGCCTGTTCAAGCAGGCTGGCCGCGATCGCTACGTGATCACCGCGGTCACGCTGCGGCTGCCGCGCCGTTGGCAGCCGGCGCTCGGCTATGCCGAACTCGCCCGCGAGCTGCACGATCATCCGGCACCGGATGCGGCTGCGATTCGCGATGCGGTCATCGCGATCCGCCAGCGCAAGCTGCCCGATCCTGCGGTGCTGGGCAATGCCGGCAGCTTCTTCAAGAACCCAGTGGTCAGCGCCGCGCAGCGCGACGCGCTGGTGGCCGCGCATCCGGACCTGGTCAGCCATCTGCAGCCCGACGGCAGCTACAAGCTGGCCGCGGGCTGGCTGATCGACCGCTGCGGATTCAAGGGCCTGCGCGAAGGCCCGGTTGGCGTGCACGAGCGCCAGGCGCTGGTGCTGGTGCACCACGGCGGCGGCGACGGCCGCGCGCTGCTGGCGCTGGCGACGCGGATCGCCGACACGGTGCGGGAGCGCTTTGGCGTCAGGATCGAGCCTGAGCCGGTGGTGCTGTAGCGCGCGCGATATTGCCAGCGCTGTGCGCTGTGCCCTCTGCCCCAGCCCCTCTCCCGCGGACGGGAGAGGAAGAACACCTCTGGCCGCTCGATCGCCGGTCTGCGATCCCTTACAACGGCAGATCCTGCAGAAATTCCTTGCGGATATCGACGGTGCCGCGCTTGCCGACGGCATCGTAGTGCCGCTCAAGCCAGCCCTGTGCCGCGGTGCGGCCGCGCTCGCGCAGCATCAGCAGGAAGTTCCAGTCGGTGACCAGCTTGGTCGACGAAGACAGGTCCGCCAGCGCCTCGTCGGCGCGAATCGAATGCAGCAGGATGTATTTGAGCTTGTCGCGGTATTCGGGCTTGAGCCACTCCTCGTCGAGCAGCTTCTGCACAAAGGCGATCGCGCGCATCTCGCGCAGCAGCGACGCGTTGAAGGTGATCTCGTTGAGCCGCTCCATCACTTCCTGCGGCTGCGTGGGCACGTCCGGGCGCGAGATCGGATTGATATGGACGACCAGGATGTCGCGCGTCGCGGTCTGGTAGAAGAACGGAAACAGCACCGGATTGCCCATATAGCCGCCGTCCCAGTAATACCGGTCGCCGATCTCGATGGCCGGATACAGATAGGGCAGACAGGCCGAGGCCAGCACGGCGTCGACGGTCAGGTCGGCCGTCTGGAACACGCGCACGTTGCCGCTATTGACGTCGGTGGCGGCGATGAACAGCTTGGATTCGGGGCAGGCCCGCACGCGCTCGAAATCGACCTGATCCTCGAGCAGCGCGCGCAAGGGATTGAAGGTGCTGCCCTGCGCGGTCGCACTCCACCAGCCCGACCACATCCGCATCCAGTCCTGCAGCGGCCAGCTGTTGCCGGGCTGGCCGGACAGCCAGTCGACCGTCTGCTGTCCGATCGTCGAGAACGGCGAGCCGGCACGCGACACGCCGAACCAGAAATCGTGCAGTTTCTCTCTGGCACGCTCGGCGCCGCCTTCGAGCAGGCCATCGATCATCACCACCGCGTTCATCGAACCGGCGCTGGTGCCGCTGATGCCGTCGAAATGCAGGCGGCCATCCTCCAGCAGCGCGTCCAGCACGCCCCAGCCGAAGGCGCCGTGCGCGCCGCCGCCTTGCAGGGCGAGATTGATCGGCTTGTGTCGATTTGCCATGCCGGAACTCCGTGAAGCGGGACGATCGGGAGACGGCCGCCGTATTCGCGCGGCCGCGGACGCGCGAGGGGCGATCAGCCGAAGTGGCAGACGTAGTCGAGGGTCTGCTGTACCTCGATATCGAAACTGCTGTCGCCCGGGACGTTGAACTGCTGGCCCGCGCCGTAGGTCTGCCACTCGTCCGAGCCCGCCAGCCGCACGCGGCAGACGCCGGCATTGATCTCCATGATTTCCGGCGCGCCGGTCTTGAAGGTCAGCGAGGCGGGGAAGATCACGCCCAGCGTCTTGCGCGTGCCGTCCGGAAACAGCACGGTATGGCTGACGCATTTGCCGTCGAAATACAGATTGGCTTGCTTGACCACGGAAACATTGTCGAACTGGCTCATCACTGCTCTCCTGATAAACGATGGAAGTTGGGTGCGGACATGCGCGGATATGAAAAGAGGGGCCGCCTGGGCCCCTCTCCTTCCTTACCGATGCGCGTGGCAGCCGCTGGCTGGCGGCTTACTCGCCGCGTTGGCGGCGCGCATTCTCGGCGATACGCATGCGCAGCGCGTTCAGCTTGATGAAGCCGCCGGCGTCGGCCTGGTTGTAGGCGCCGAAGTCTTCGTCGAAGGTCGCAATGTTCTTGTCGAACAGCGTGTCCTTCGAATCGCGGGCCAGCACGATCACGTTGCCCTTGTACAGCTTGACGCGCACCCAGCCGTTGACGTTCTGCTGGGTATGGTCGATGAGCACCTGCAGCGCGCGGCGCTCCGGGCTCCACCAGTAGCCGTTGTAAATCAGGCTGGCGTAGCGCGGCATCAGGTCGTCCTTCAGGTGGGCGACTTCGCGGTCCAGGGTGATCGACTCGATCGCACGGTGTGCACGCAGCAGGATCGTGCCTCCCGGGGTTTCATAGCAGCCGCGGCTCTTCATGCCGACGTAGCGGTTTTCGACCAGGTCCAGACGGCCGATGCCATGCTTGCCGCCCAGGCGGTTCAGTTCGGTCAGCACTTCGGCGGGCGACATGCGCTTGCCGTTCAGCGCGACGATGTCGCCGCGCTCGAATTCGATGTCGAGGAATTCCGGCGCATCCGGTGCCTGCTCCGGCGACACCGTCCAGCGCCACATGTCTTCCTCGGCCTCGGCCTTCGGGTCTTCCAGATGGCGGCCTTCGAACGAGATATGCAGCAGGTTGGCGTCCATCGAGTACGGGGCGCCGCCCTTCTTGTGCTTCATGTCGATTTCGATGCCAGCCTTCTCGGCGTAGGCCAGCAGCTTCTCGCGCGACAGCAGGTCCCATTCGCGCCACGGGGCGATGACCTTGACGCCCGGCTCCAGGCCGTAATAGCCCAGTTCGAAGCGGACCTGGTCGTTGCCTTTGCCGGTGGCGCCGTGCGACACCGCGTCGGCGCCGGTGCTGCGCAGGATCTCGATCTGGCGCTTGGCGATCAGCGGACGGGCGATCGAGGTGCCCAGCAGGTATTCGCCTTCGTAGACCGCATTGGCACGGAACATCGGGAAGACGAAGTCGCGTACGAATTCTTCGCGCAGGTCGTCGATGAAGATGTTCTCGGGCTTGATGCCGAACTTGAGCGCCTTCTGGCGAGCCGGCTCGAGTTCCTCACCCTGGCCGATGTCGGCGGTGAAGGTGACCACCTCGCATTGGTAGGTGTCTTGCAGCCACTTCAGGATCACCGAAGTGTCCAGCCCGCCGGAGTAGGCGAGCACGACTTTCTTGATATCGCTCATGTTCGACTCGATGCGCAAAGGAGGCGCGGACCGGCAGGTAAGACAGCCCGCGCATCGGATAAGGAAAAACGGAAAGCCGCTATTTTGACATGACCGCCCGGGCTTGGGCGGCACATCGCCGGACGGCGCGGCCCGGGCGCCAGACGATCGATCGGATCAATCGCTCAATATCGCCCGCACAGCAGGTACTCCATCAGCGCCTTCTGCACGTGCAGCCGGTTCTCGGCCTCGTCCCAGACCACGCTCTTCGGGCCGTCGATCACGGCGGCCTCGACTTCCTCGCCGCGATGCGCCGGCAGGCAGTGCATGAACAGGGCGTCGGGATTGGCGCGGTCCATCATCGCGGTGGTCACCATCCAGTCCTGGAAGGCGCGCTTGCGGACCTCGTTCTCGGCCTCGAAGCCCATGCTGGTCCAGACGTCGGTGGTCACCAGATCAGCGCCCTGACAGGCGGTCAGCGGATCGTCGAAGACCTTGACCAGGCTCGCGGCGCTGGCGGGCACCATCGCCGGATCAAGCTGATACCCCGGCGGCGCGGAGAAATGGAAGGTGAAGCCGAGCCGCTCGGCCGCCTGGATCCACGTGTACGCCATGTTGTTGGCGTCGCCGATCCATGCCACCACCTTGCCGCGGATGCTGCCGCGGTGCTCGATATAGGTGAAGACGTCGGCCAGCACCTGGCAGGGGTGGTATTCGTTGGTCAGCCCGTTGATCACCGGCACGCGCGAATGGGCGGCGAAACGGTCGATGATCTCCTGTCCGAAGGTGCGGATCATGATGATGTCCACCATGCGGGAGATCACCTGTGCGGCGTCCTCGATCGGCTCGCCGCGGCCCAGCTGCGAGTCGCGCGTGTTCAGGAACACCGCGTGGCCGCCCAGCTGGTGGATGCCGGCTTCGAACGACAGGCGCGTGCGGGTCGAGTTCTTCTCGAAGATCATCGCCAGCGTGCGGTCGTGCAGCGGGTGCCAGGTCTCGTAGTTCTTGAACTTGGTCTTCAGAATCCGGGCGCGGTCGAGCAGGTACTCGTACTCCTTCGCATCGAGGTCGCTGAACTGGAGGTAGTGCTTGATCGGCGTTGGGCTCATAAAACAAAGAAGGCGGCTCGATGGGGACACGCGAGGCCATGAACGGTCATGGAACCACGCTGTCGCGGAGCCGCCTTTCGCGTCGCTTGCGCAATGTGAGTTCAGGAATCATAAGGGATTATTCCTGCTTTGGCGAGCCTGGGCGGGCGCACGGCCAGGGCGCCGGGGACCCCTCCCGGCTTATGCGGCAGTCTTATATAAGATATAATACCCGCTGATTCACGCGGGGCCCGGCATACCCTTGCCGCCGCCTGCCGCCGGCATCAAAAGTGCCCCCGCCACTCCCGACGCCCCGCCTTCCGGCCAGATTCGCGCGAACCGATCGCCTCTCGCCGCGTCAAACGGGCGCCCGTTGCGGGTTTCCCGTCGAGTCACCAGCCTCACCGCAGTCCATGAATTCCACCGTTCGCCAGTACTTCATCCAGGGCATCACCAAGGAAGGCAAGACCTTCCGTCCGAGCGATTGGGCTGAACGGTTGTGCGGCGTGATGGCGCAATTCCGCCCGCCTGGCGATACCGGCGATCCTCGCCTGACCTACTCCCCCTACGTGCGGCCCGTGATGGCCGGCGGCGTCAAATGCGTGGTGGTTGATGCGCGGCTGCGCGAGATCGAGCCGAAGGCGCTGGACTTCGTGCTGAACTTCGCGCGCGACAATCATCTGCAACTGGTCGAGGCCTGCTCGCTCGATTGAGCGAAGGCCGAAGAGCCCAGCGGGAGCGAACAGGGAAAAGCAAAAAATCAAAAAGCAAAAAGCAAAAAGCCCGTCATCGGACGGGCTTTTTTCACTACGCCGACAGCGCACCAGGCGCGGCCGAAGAACGCGGCAATCAGGCGGCCATGGCCTTGATCGCTGCCGACAGACGCGACTTGTGACGCGCTGCCTTGTTCTTGTGGACGATCTTCTTGTCGGCGATGCTGTCGATCACGGCTTGCGAGTTCTTGAAGATCTCGGCAGCAGCGGCCTTGTCGCCGGCGTCGATCGCCTTGCGGACAGCCTTGACGGCCGTGCGCAGACGCGAGCGCAGGCTGGAGTTGTGCGCGTTCTGGGCGACGGCTTGACGCGCGCGCTTGCGAGCTTGTGCGGAATTTGCCATTTCGTAAATATCCTGAATTCAGATGCGTGCGTGGAGTTGCACAAGAGCGACCCGGGATGCACTGACACACGAATCCGGAACGCAACTATCTTCTCGAATCGGCGATTATACACACAAGATCGAAGCCGCCGCAAGGAAGATCCCACCCGCCGGCGAAGGCGGCGGGCCGCGCACACCCATCCGTATAATTGGCGCCACAATTGGCGGGCCCCGGCCAGCCGGGTGTGGTGCGATTGCAACTTTCGGCGCTCAGCGGCCGTCTGACTGCGATCCGCCGCCCCGGCGACGCGCTCCGGGGCGGCGCCCCAACCGTTTCCCTTTCCTCCCCGACCTTGAACCTGCTCAAATCGCTCGCCACCATCAGCGGCCTGACGATGCTGTCGCGCATCACGGGTCTGATCCGCGAGATCCTGATCGCCCGCGCGTTCGGCGCCTCGGACATGACCGACGCGTTCAATGTCGCGTTCCGCATCCCGAACATGCTGCGCCGGATCTTCGGCGAGGGCGCGTTCTCGCAGGCTTTCGTGCCGATCCTGGGCGAATACCACAGCAAGCGCGGCGACGAGCCGACCCGGCTGCTGGTCGATGCGGTCGCCACCGTGATGGCGTGGGCGCTGGCCGCGGTGTCGCTGATCGGCGTGCTCGCCGCCCCGGTGATCATGACCATCGTCGCCACCGGCTTTCGCGGCGACAACCAGACCTACGACGCGGCCGTCTTCATGACCCGCGTGATGTTCCCGTATATCGGCCTGATCTCGATGGTGGCGCTGGCCTCGGGCGTGCTGAACACCTGGCGCAACTTCGCGGTGCCCGCCTTCACCCCGGTGCTGCTGAATCTGTCGCTGATCGGCGCCGCGCTGTTCGTCGCGCCGCACCTCGAACAGCCGATCTACGCGCAGGCCTGGGGCGTGCTGGTCGGCGGCGTGTTGCAGCTGGCGATCCAGATCCCGGCGCTCAAGCGCATCGGCATGCTGCCGCGCATCGGCGTGAACGTACGCGCGGCGTGGCGCGATCCCGGCGTGCGCCGCATCCTGCGGCAGATGGGACCGGCGCTGCTGGGCGTGTCGGTGGCCCAGATCAGCCTGATCATCAATACCAATATCGCCTCGCGCCTGGCCACCGGCAGCGTGTCTTTCCTGACCTATGCCGACCGTCTGATGGAATTTCCCACCGCCCTGCTCGGCGTCGCGATCGGCACGATCCTGCTGCCCAGCCTGTCCAAGGCGAGCGCGCGCGAGGACGGCGTCGAATACTCGGCGCTGCTCGACTGGGGCCTGCGGCTGACCTTCCTTCTGGCGATCCCCAGCGCGATCGGCCTGTACGTGTTCGGCAAGCCGCTGACCGCGGTGCTGTTCCACTATGGCAAGTTCGACGGCCATGCGGTCGAGATGACACGACTGGCGGTGATGGCCTACGGCGTCGGCCTGGTCGGTCAGATCCTGGTCAAGATCCTGGCCCCCGGCTTCTACGCGCGGCAGGACATCCGCACCCCGGTCAAGATCGCGATCGCAATGCTGGTGATGACGCAGCTGGCGAACCTCGCCTTCGTGCCGTGGCTCGGGCACGCCGGGCTGGCCCTGTCGATCAGCGTCAGCGCGACGCTCAATGCCTTGCTGCTGTTCATCGGCCTGCGCCGCGTCGGCGTCTACCGCCCCGCGCCGGGCTGGTGGCTGTTTCTGGCCCAGCTCGCGGCGGCGGCGACGCTGCTCTCCGGCGTGCTGCTGTGGTTCGCGCGCACCTTCGACTGGGTCGCGCTGGGGACCACGCCGCTGCTGCGGATCGCGCTGATGGCTTCGTGCCTGGTGCTTGCGGCGGTCGTCTACTTCGGTACACTGTGGCTCACGGGCCTGCGCTATGCTGCCTTCAAGCGCAAAGCAGCCTGAAGACCAAGGCGCCGGCCGCAACCAGGAACCGCTATGACCTCGACCAAAGTCCTGGACTATTTTGCCGCGCTGGTGGCGGACGACAGCGGCATCCCGCTGACCGAAACGGCCCTGTCTATCGCACAGGATGCCTATCCCGACCTCGATCTGCAGGCCGAACTGGCCGCCATCGATGTGCTCGCGCTGCGGCTCAAACGCCGGATCGCCGACGGCACCCCCGCCATCCAGCGCCTGCGCCTGCTGAACCATTTCTTTTATCGCGACCTGGGCTTCGGGCCTAACGCGAACGACTACTACGACCCCGACAATTCGTATCTGAATGTGGTGCTGCGGCAGCGGCGCGGCATTCCGATCTCGCTCGCGGTGCTGTACATGGAGCTGGGCCAGCAGATCGGCCTGCCGCTCAAGGGCGTCTCGTTTCCCAACCACTTCCTGTTGCGGATGTCGATTCCGGCAGGCGAGGTCGTGCTCGATCCGCTGACGGGCGAGACGCTGTCCAAGGAGCAGCTTCAGGACATGCTGGATCCGTACCTGGAACGCGAAGGGATCGCCGATCCCAACGCGGTGCCGCTGGGCCTGTTCCTGCAGACGGCGAGCCATCGCGAGATCATCGCGCGGATGCTGCGCAACCTGAAGGCGATCTACCTGCAGGAGTCGCGCTGGCAGCGCCTGCTGGCGGTGCAGAACCGGCTGGTGATCCTGCTGCCCGATTCGATCGAGGAAGTGCGCGACCGGGGCCTGGCCTATGCCAACCTGGAGTGCTTCCGGCCGGCGCTGGAAGATCTGGAGGCCTATGTCAGCGCGCGGCCCGATGCGGCCGATTCGACCCAGATCCGCGACCGCATGCCGGCTTTGCGGATGATGAGCCGATCGCTGAACTGACCGGCCCCGAGCAAGAGAACAAGGAAAGGAAGGGACAGGCCGGCATCGCCAGATGCCGGCCTCGCATCGATCCGCGCTTTACGACACCTCTTACGACACGACTTACGACACCCGGCGGCGCTTGTCGCCGCGACGCAGCAGGCGCCACAGGCCGCCCAGAATCAGCGGCACGATCGCCGCGCTGATGCCGACCAGCACGATCAGGTTCAGGTACTGCTTGATGAACGGCAGGTTGCCGAAGAAGTAGCCGGCAAACACCAGGCCGACCACCCAGGTGACGGCGCCGACCACATTGAACAGCTGGAAGCGCGCGAAGGTCATCTGCGACACGCCCGCCACGAACGGGGCGAAGGTCCGCACGATCGGCACGAAGCGCGCGATCACCAGCGTCTTGCCGCCGTGGCGCTCATAGAAGTCGTGCGTCTTGCGCAGCGCCTGCTGGTCCAGGAAGCGCCATTGATGGTCGAACACCTTGGGTCCGATCCAGCTGCCGACCCAGTAGTTGACGGTATTGCCGCCGATCGCGGCGACCAGCAGCAGCCCGATCAGCACCCACTCGTTCATCGCCCCGGTGGCGCAGAACGCGCCGGCGATGAAGAGCAGCGAATCGCCCGGCAGGAAGGGCGCCACCACCAGGCCGGTCTCCGCAAAGACGATCGCGAAAAGAATGGCGTAGACCCAGGCGCCATATTGCTGAATCACGGTGCCGAGGTACTTGTCGACATGCAGCAGCATGTCAATGACCTGCAATACGATATCCAAGACGTTCCCCATCTTTTTCCAGCCCGACATCATACAAGACGAACGTGCCCGCACCGGTGACGAAATGGGTGCTTGCGGACCCTGGGTGCGACCTCCCGCACGCAGCATCGCCACGAAACCATGAGAAGGCCGCAACGAAGCCGGCACGTATAATCGCTGCCATGTCCGCGCCGCCCTTCTCTCCTGCCTCCATCGCCGCTTCGTCAGACCGCCCCCAGCGCCGCCTGGCGCCGGCGCGCCCGATTCGGCCGCTGCCCGATCAGCTGGTCAGCCAGATCGCGGCCGGCGAGGTGGTCGAACGTCCGGCATCGGTGGTCAAGGAGTTGCTGGAGAACGCGCTCGACGCCGGCGCGACGCAACTGTCGGTGCGGCTGGAGGAAGGCGGCGTACGCCGTATCGTCATCACCGACAACGGCTGCGGCATCCCGGCGGACGAGCTGGCGGTCGCGCTGATGCGCCATGCCACCAGCAAGATCGCCTCGCTCGATGAACTCGAATCGGTGCTGACGCTGGGCTTTCGCGGCGAGGCGCTGGCCTCGATCGCCTCGGTCTCGCAGCTGGTGCTGACCAGCCGCACGGCCAACTGCCCCCATGCCAGCCAGATCCATGCGGATACCGGCGCGTTGCAGCCCGCCTCGGGCGGGGTCGGCACGACCGTCGACGTGCAGCATCTGTACTTCAATACGCCGGCCCGCCGCAAATTCCTGAAGAGCGAACAGACCGAGCTCGGCCATTGCCTCGAAGTGATCCGACGGATCGCGCTGGCCCGGCCCGACGTCACGCTGTCGGTCCATCACAACGGCAAGCCGATGGAGCACTGGAACGCCGGCGATGTCGCCACGCGTACCGCGCAGGTGCTCGGCAGCGAGTTCGCGCGGGCGCGGCTGCCGCTGGACGAGCAGGCCGGCGAACTGGCGCTGTACGGCTTCGCCGGACTGCCGACCGCCTCGCGCGGCCGCCCCGACCAGCAGTTCTTCTTCGTCAACGGCCGCTTCGTACGCGACAAGCTGCTGACGCACGCGGTGCGCAGCGCCTATCAGGACGTGCTGCACGGCGACCGTTTCCCTTCGTACGTGCTGTGCCTGGACCTGCCGCCCGAGCTGGTCGACGTCAACGTGCACCCGTCCAAGATCGAGGTGCGCTTCCGCGAATCGCGTGCTGTCCATCAGTTCGTCTACCACGCGGTGCAGCGCTGCCTGGCGCGCCAGGCGGGCGAGAACGGCGACAGCCTGCATACGGGCGACGACAGCATCGGTCACGGCAGCCCAGCCCCGGCGCTGCGCGTCGCTGCCACCAGTCCCGCCCAGCCGGGCGGTCGCCCCTGGGTCGATTACACCGCGGCCGCGCGCCAGGCCGAACTGGGCATCGCGCAGCCGCGCCAGGCGTATCTCGGCATGGTCCGGGATGCGATGTCGCCGTCCGGCCAGCGCTTCGCGCCGTCGAGCCAGCCGCCCGCGTGGCTGGCCGATGCTCGCGCCGCTCGCGCAGACGAACCGCCGTCGCTGCTCGACCGCGTGCCGATGCAGGGCGCGAGCGAGGGACAGGGGCCGGATCAGGGCAGCGACGACCATCCGCTCGGCTATGCGATCGCCCAACTGCACGGCATCTACGTGCTGGCGCAGAACGCGCGCGGCCTGGTGCTGGTCGACATGCACGCCGCCCACGAACGCATCCTGTACGAGCAGATCAAGACCGCGCTCGACGCGCGCCAGATGACCGTGCAGCCACTGCTGATTCCCGTCACGCTGCCGGCCAGCCCGGTCGAGATCGGCGCGGCCGAGGAACATCAGGAAACGCTGGCGCTGCTGGGCTTCGATATCGCGCCGGTCTCGCCCACCACGCTGGCCGTGCGCGCGATTCCCGCGCTGCTGAAGCAGGCCGACGCCGAGGCGCTGGCGCGCGACGTGCTGCGCGACCTGCATGCCTACGGCGGTTCGCGGGTGCTCGCCGAGCGCCAGAACGAGCTGCTGGCGACGCTGGCCTGCCACAGCGCCGTGCGCGCCAACCGCAAGCTGACCGTCGAGGAAATGAACGCGCTGCTGCGCCAGATGGAGCAGACCGAGCGCGCCGACCAGTGCAACCATGGCCGGCCGACCTGGGTCCAGCTGACGGTGGCCGAGCTGGACCGGCTGTTCCTGCGCGGCCAGTAAGGCCGCCGCCCCCCCCTGTCGTTGTCCGCCTCGTCCATGGCCCCCGTTTCGCCCGCTCCCATCGTCTGCCTGCTCGGCCCCACCGCCTCGGGCAAGACCGCGGCCGCCCTGGCGCTGGCCGCACGCGCGCCGCTCGAGATCATCAGCATGGACTCGGCGCTGGTCTATCGCGAGATGGATATCGGCACGGCCAAACCCTCGGCCGCCGAACTGGCCGCGGTGCCGCACCATCTGATCGACATCATCGATCCGGCCGACAGCTATTCGGCCGCGCAGTTCGTCAACGATACCAATGCGCTGATCGACGCGATCCGCGCGCGCGGACGCGAGCCGCTGATCGTCGGCGGCACCATGCTCTATTACAAGGCGCTGACCCAGGGCCTGAACGACCTGCCGCAGGCCGACCCGCAGTTGCGCGCCGAACTCGACCAACTCGCTGCCGAGCGCGGCTGGCCGGCGCTGCATGCGATGCTGGCCGAAGTAGACCCGATTACCGCGGCGCGGCTGGCGCCCAACGATTCGCAACGCATTCAGCGCGCGCTGGAGATCCACCGGCTGACCGGCCAGCCGATGTCGGCGCTGCTGGCCCGCCAGGCCGATGCACGGACCTTCGATGGCCAGGCCGGCGCACGCTTTCGTGCGATCGCGCTGGAGCCCTCGGATCGCGCGGTGCTGCATGCGCGCATCGAGGCCCGCTTCGACGCGATGCTCGCCGGGGGGCTGCTCGATGAAGTCCAGCGCCTGCGCGGGCGCGGCGATCTGCATCCGGGCCTGCCTTCGATCCGCTGCGTCGGCTACCGGCAAGTCTGGGAGTATCTGGACGGGCTCTGCGATTTCGCCACGATGCGCGAGCGCGGCATCGCCGCGACCCGGCAGCTGTGCAAGCGGCAACTGACGTGGTTGCGGTCGACGCCCGAGCGGCTGGTGGTCGATTGCCTGGCGCCAGACTATGTCGAGCAGGTGGCCCGACTGGCGCAGCTGGGCGGATAGCATGGGCGCCGGCGTCGGGCGATAATCGCGTCTTTGTCCCTTGTCCAATTCGATACGGATTCGCCCGACGCTGACATCATGACCGACGCCGCCTTCACGCTACGCCCCGCCACCGCCGACGACTGCGACACGCTGCTGCGCCTGATCCGCGAGCTCGCCGAGTACGAGAAGCTGACCCATCTGGTCGAGGCCACGCCCGAGAAACTGCGCCAGACGCTGTTCGGCGCCCGTCCGTCGGCCGAGGCGGTGCTGGCCGAAGTGCCGTCGTCCGAAGGCCCGCGCGCGATCGGCTTCGCGCTGTTCTTCCACAACTATTCGACCTTCCTGGCCAAACCGGGCCTCTACCTCGAAGACCTGTATGTCGAACCGGCCTGGCGCGGCCACGGCATCGGCAAGGCCCTGCTGGTCCATCTGGCGGGACTTGCGGTCGAGCGCGGCTGCGGCCGCTTCGAATGGAGCGTGCTGGACTGGAACACGCCGTCGATCGATTTCTATCGGGCGATGGGCGCCAGCGTGCTGCAGGACTGGCGCATCTGCCGGGTCACCGGCGAGGCCTTGACGGCGATGGCGGCCAAGCAGAGCTGACCTCGACACCGCAGCGGCACGCCCAAACGAAAACAGGCGGATGCCCGAGCATCCGCCTGTTTTTTATCGGCATTCCGAAGCCGAAGGGAAATCAGACCACCACGGTCGGCGCCTGCCCTTCCTCGCGCTCGCGGATCTCGCCGATCTGCCACACCGCCTCGCCGGCCGCCTGCAGATGCCGGATCGCGCGTTCGGCGTCTTCCTTGGCCACGATCACGACCATGCCGATGCCGCAGTTGAACACGCGGTGCATCTCGTCGTCGGCGACGCGGCCCTGGGCCTGCAGCCACTGGAACAGCGGCGGCAGCGTCCAGGCATCGCGCTGCAGCACCGCGGCAACTTCCTTGGGCAGCACGCGCGGCACGTTCTCGGTCAGCCCGCCGCCGGTGATATGGGCCATGCCCTTGACCGGCAGCGTTTCGATCAGCGACAGCAGCGGCTTCACGTAGATGCGGGTCGGCGCCATGATGGCGTCCTGCAGGCGCTGGCCGTGGAAATCGGCTTCGAGGTCGGGCTTGGCGACCTCGATGATCTTGCGCACCAGCGAGTAGCCGTTCGAATGCGCGCCCGACGAGGCCAGGCCCAGCACCACGTCGCCCGGCACGATGGTGGTGCCGTCGATGATGCGGCTCTTCTCGACCGCGCCGACCGCGAAGCCGGCCAGATCGTATTCGCCGTCCGGATACATGCTCGGCATTTCGGCGGTTTCGCCACCGATCAGCGCGCAGCCGGCCAGTTCGCAGCCATGCGCGATGCCCTGGATCACGGTGGCCGCGGTATCGACGTCGAGCTTCCCGCAAGCGAAATAGTCGAGGAAGAACAGCGGCTCGGCGCCCTGCACCAGGATGTCGTTGACGCTCATCGCGACCAGATCCTGGCCCACGGTATCGTGGCGGTTCAGCTGGAAGGCCAGCTTCAGCTTGGTGCCGACGCCGTCGGTGCCCGACACCAGCACCGGTTCCTTGAACTTGCGCGACAGCTCGAACAGCGCGCCGAAGCCCCCGATGCCGGCCATCACGCCCTCGCGCATGGTGCGCTTGGCGAAGGGCTTGATACGGTCGACGAGCGCGTCGCCCGCATCGATGTCAACGCCGGCATCGCGGTACGAAAGGCCTGCCTGGCCGGAAGTGGGGGCTGCGCTCATGGAGTTCTGCGGATCCTGGGTGGTGGAAATGACGACACTCGGCGGGTCGAGTCACGCACAAGTGAGGAATGCGGCCCTCGCGGCGCCGGTTGGCGGGTCGCGAGTCCAGTAGAATCGCGATTTTAACGGATACAGGGTGTCGGCTTCCAGTTGCATCGGCTCGTGCCGTGCAAACCCGCCGCCGCCGGGCGACGACGCACGTTTCCCCGCTCGTCTTCGCCTTTCTTTTTCGCTGGTCTCTTTTTGCCGGTCTTTTCCCGACTTTCCCGATGAACGCCCCCCTGCTGTCCCACGAGGCCAAGCGCATTCTGCTCTGGGTCGCGCTCGGCGTCGCGCTGTTCGCCACGCTGATCGCGCTGGCGCCGGTGCTGTCGCCGTTCCTGTTCGCGTTCATCTTCGCCTACATCCTGAACCCGGGCGTCGACTGGCTGCAGCGGCACAAGCTGCCGCGGATGATCGCCGTCTCGCTGATGATCCTGCTGCTGATCGTGGTCGTGGTGCTGCTGGTGCTGCTGGTCATCGCCGTGCTCCAGCGGGAAATTCCGCAGCTGCGCGAGCAATTGCCAGAACTGCTGAAGAAGCTCAATTCGGTGGTCGCGCCGCGCCTGTCCGAGCTCGGCGTGCGCGTGCGCTTCGACTTTCCGGGCCTGCGCCGCATGATGTCCGAGCGCTTCGCCGCCAGCCCCGAGGATCTGCTGGCGGTGCTGCTGACCTATGTGCGCGTGTCCGGCACCGCGCTGGTCACCTACGGCGGGCTGGCGCTGCTGGTGCCGATCGTCATGTTCTATCTGCTGATGGACTGGCACATGGTGATGCGCCGGATCGAGGGCCTGGTGCCGCGCCGCTGGGTGCCGAAGGTGCGCGAGCTGACCGCCGAGACCGACGCACTGCTGTCGCAGTATCTGCGCGGCCAGATTCTGGTGATGCTGATCCTGGCGGCGCTCTATTCGATCGGCCTGACCATCGCCGGCTTCGAGATCGCGATCCCGATCGGCGTGTTCACCGGCCTGGCGGTCTTCATTCCCTATATCGGCTTCGGATTCGGCCTGGCGCTGGCCATCGTCGCGGCGCTGCTGCAGTTCGGCAACCTGTACGGGCTGGGCGCGGTCGCGGTCGTCTACGGTATCGGCCAGTTCGTGGAAAGCTTCTACCTGACCCCGCGCCTGGTCGGCGACCGGATCGGGCTGCATCCGCTGGTGGTGATCTTCGCGCTGCTCGCCTTCGGGCAGCTGTTCGGCTTCTTCGGCGTGCTGCTGGCGCTGCCGACCTGCGCGGTACTGCTGGTCGGCGCCCGCCAGCTGCGGCGGCTGTATGTGACAAGCGACCTCTACCGGAAGTAATCGATACGCCATGTCTCCGCGCCCCAAGCAACTGTCGCTCGAACTGGGCAGCCCGCCGCCGTCGACCTTCGAGAACTTCTTCGTCTCCGCCAACCGCGAGCCGGTGCAGCGGCTGCGCGAGCTGCCGGGGGCGGTGGCGCAGGAGCGCGCCGCCGACCGGCTGATCTATTTGTGGGGCGAGACCGGCTCCGGCCGCACGCATCTGCTGCACGCGCTGTGCGACGCCGGCGCCCATGCCGGCCTGCGCTGCCGCTATCTGAGTCCGCACCACGCGCTGGCCGATTTCATCTTCGACCCGAGCTGCCAGCTGTACACCGTCGACGATGTCGACCTGCTCGACGAGGCCCGCCAGATTGCGGTGTTTTCCCTGTATAACGAGGTGCGCGCGCACGTGCGCACCGCGCTGGTGGTGGCCGGCAGCCTGGCCCCGGTCACCATGCCGGTGCGCGAGGACCTGCGCACGCGGCTCGGCTGGGGCCTGGTCTACCAGCTCGCACCGCTGTCGGACGACGACAAGATGGCCGCGCTGGTGCAGGCCGCGCGCGAACGCGGGCTGCAGCTGTCCCCCGAAATCCCCCACTGGCTGGTGACGCGCCACTATCGCGACATGCCCAGCCTGATGGCGCTGCTGGACGCGCTCGACACCTATTCGCTCGAACGCAAGCGGGCCGTGACACTGCCGCTGCTGCGCGAAATGTTTGCCGAGTTGCGTGAATAGCGCGCGGGCCGGCGGAAGGGTCCCGCACTCGGCTCGCCCCCGCCCTCGCCCCGGCACGCCCCCTGCAATCGGCGGCCAATCCGGCGCGAATCGGCCGTGAATCGGCCGTGAATCGGCCGCGAATCCGCCCCGAATCCGGCCGCCATCCCCTTAAGGTAAAATCGCCGCCCATGAATCTGGCATTGTTCGACCTCGACCACACTCTGATCCCGACCGACAGCGACCACGAATGGGGCCGCTTTCTGGTCCGTCTCGGCGTGGTCGACGAGGAAACCTACCGTCGCAAGAACGACGAGTTCTACGGCCATTACAAGGCCGGCACCCTCGATATCCAGGCCTTCCTGAAGTTCGCGCTGGCCCCGCTGGCGGCCCATCCGCGCGAGCGCCTGAACGCCTGGCGCCAGCAGTTCATGCACGAAGTGATCGAGCCGGCCATCACGCCGCAGGCGCGCGCGCTGGTCTACAAGCATCTGGACGCCGGCGACCTGTGCGCCATCGTCACGGCGACCAACAGCTTCGTCACCGCGCCGATCGCCGCCGCCTTCGGCATCAAGCACCTGATCGCCACCGAACCGGCGACCGCCGACGGCCTGGCCGAGAGCGCCTACACCGGCGAGGTGTTCGGCATCCCGAGCTTTCGCGAAGGCAAGATCGCGCGCGTCGAGGCCTGGCTGAAGGAACAGGGCGCGCGCTGGCAGGACTTCGCCGCCACCACCTTTTACAGCGATTCGATCAACGACCTGCCGCTGCTGGCCAAGGTCACCGAGCCGATCGCCACCAACCCGGACGAGCGCCTCCGCCATCATGCCGCCGCAGCCGGCTGGCGCATCATGGACCTGTTCTGACGTGATCAAGAAGCTTATCAACCGGCTGCTGGGCAAGCCCGGGCCCAAGCAGCGACGCCTCGGCCGCGCGCACACGCCGCGCATCATCACCGCCGACGAGCACCAGATCGATCCCACGCTGCTGTCGCGCAATGCGGTCAAGGTCACCAGCACGCTGCAGCAGGCCGGCTACCAGGCCTTTATCGTCGGCGGCGCGGTGCGCGACCTGCTGCTGGGCATCAAGCCGAAGGACTTCGACGTGGCCACCAACGCCACGCCGGACCAGGTGCAGGCCCTGTTCCGCCGCTCCCGCATCATCGGGCGGCGCTTCCAGATCGTGCACGTGACCTTCTACGGCGGGCGCGAGCAGGAAATCATCGAGGTGTCGACCTTCCGTGCGCTGGTCGACGCGGTGGCCAGCGAAACGCTGCCCGAAGGCCGCCGGCTCAAGCGCGCCGAACTCGACAACAAGACCCACGCGATCGACGCATCCGGCCGGGTGCTGCGCGACAACGTCTGGGGCTCGCAGGCGGAGGACGCCGAACGGCGCGACTTCACCATCAATGCGATGTACTACGATCCGGCCGAGCAGACCGTGCACGACTACCACCACGGCATGGAAGACATGCGGGCGCGCACGCTGCGGATGATCGGCGACCCGGTCACCCGCTATCGCGAGGACCCGGTGCGGATGCTGCGCGTGGTGCGTTTCGCCGCCAAGACCGGCTTCGACATCGACGAGGCCACGCGCCAGCCGATCGCCGACCTGGCCTCGCTGATCCACAACGTGCCGAGCGCGCGGCTGTTCGACGAGATGCTCAAGCTCTTGATGTCGGGCCACGCCTGGGCCTCGCTGCAAGAGCTGCGCAAGGCCGGCCTGCACAAGGGCCTGCTGCCGCTGCTCGACGTCGCGATCGAACAACCGCTGGGCCAACGCTTCGTGCAGCTGGCGCTGGACAACACCGACCGCCGCGTGCAGGCCGGCAAGCCGGTGTCGCCGGGCTTCCTGTTCGCCGCGCTGCTGTGGCATCACGTGCTGCAACGCTGGAAGGCGCTGCGCGAGGGCGGCGAGCATCCGATCGCGGCGCTCAACGCGGCGATGGATGACGTGCTGGAGCGGCAGACCGGTCAGCTGGCGATCCAGCGCCGCTTTGTCACCGACATGCGCGACATCTGGGGCATGCAGCCGCGCTTCGAGAAGCGCGTCGGCCGCATGCCGTTCCGCCTGCTGGAATCGCCCCGCTTCCGCGCCGGTTTCGACTTCCTGCTGCTGCGCTGCGAGGCGGGCGAGATGCCGGCCGAACTGGCGACCTGGTGGCAGGACTTTCAGGACGCCGACTCCGAAGGCCGCGAGAACCTGATCGAGGCGGCGCGCGCCTCCGGCACGGCCGGCAGCGAGGGCCCGGCGCGCAAGAAGCGCCGTCGGCGGTCGTCGCGGAAATCGGATAAAGTTTCCCCCCGGGATGAGATGGACGCGGCAGCCGACCAGCACGGCGGCGCGCGCGGCCAGCCGGAGGAAACCGAATGACACTGGCCTTCATCGGCATCGGCGCCAACCTGGGCGACGCAAAACAAGCCGTCAAGGATGCCATCGTCTGCCTGGCGCAGCAGGTCGGCATCCGCATCGTGGCGCGATCCTCGCTGTACCGCAGCGCCCCGGTCGATGCCGGCGGGGACGATTACTACAACGCGGTGGTCAAGCTGGAGACCAGCTTCACGGCCGCCCAGCTGCTGCGCATCTGCCACCATATCGAAGATCAGTTCGGCCGCGAACGGCCGTTCCGCAATGCGCCGCGCACACTGGACCTGGACCTGCTGGTGTTCGGCGACGAAATGCATGACGGCGCCCAGCTGACGGTGCCGCATCCGCGCGTGGCGGCGCGCGCATTCACACTGTTGCCGCTGCTCGAACTCGAACCCGAACTGGTGATTCCGGGCCTGGGCCGCGCCGCCGACCATCTCGCCGCGGTGGCGGGCCAGCGCATCGACAAGGTGTCCTTCTGCCAATGTACGCGCCAAGCGGAATCTCGCCCTACCTCCTGACCGCCGGTCTGCTGACGCTGTCCAATGTGTTCATGACCTTCGCGTGGTACGGCCACCTGAAGGATCTGGCCAGCCGGCCCTGGTATATCGCGGCCATCGTCAGCTGGGGCATCGCGCTGTTCGAATACATGCTGCAGGTGCCGGCCAACCGGATCGGCTTCCAGCATGGCATCTCGCTGGCGCAACTGAAGATCCTGCAGGAAGCGATCACGCTGACGGTGTTCGTGCCGTTCTCGCTGCTGTACATGCAGCAAAGCTTCAAGTGGGACTACGTGTGGGCGGCGCTGTGCATGGTCGGTGCCGTCTATTTCATCTTCCGCAGCTGAAGCGGCCGCCCCTACCGGGCGCCGCGCCGGCAAGGCGGACCTCCGAGGCACATCGATGAGCTATCTCCTGGAACCCTCCCGCAAGTCCATCACCATCCCCAAGCTGCAGGCGATGCGCGCCGCCGGCGAGAAGATCGTGATGCTGACCGCCTATGATTCGAGCTTCGCCGCGCTGCTCGACCACTGCGGCGTCGAGGTGATCCTGATCGGCGATTCGCTGGGCAACGTGATGCAGGGCCAGCAGACCACGCTGCCGGTCACGCTCGAACAGATGGCGTACCACACCGAATGCGTGGCGCGCGGCAATCAGACCGCGCTGGTCGTCACCGACCTGCCCTTCGGCACCTACGGCACGCCCGAGCAGGCCTTTGCCAGCGCCGTGACGCTGATGCGCGCCGGCGCGCAGATGGTCAAGCTCGAAGGCGGCGAATGGCTGGCGCCGACCGTCAAGTTCCTGGTCGAGCGCAGCATCCCGGTGTGCGCGCATATCGGGCTGACGCCGCAATCGGTGCATGCCTTCGGCGGCTTCAAGGTACAGGGCAAGACCGACGCCAGCGCGGCCCAGCTGCGCCGCGATGCCGAAGCGCTGCAGAGCGCCGGCGCCCAGCTGATCGTGATGGAGGCGGTGCCCGCCGCGCTGGCTGCCACCGTGACCAGCCAGCTCGAGATCCCGACCATCGGCATCGGCGCCGGCGTCGACTGCTCCGGCCAGGTGCTGGTGCTGCAGGACATGCTGAACATCTATCCGGGCCGCAAGGCCAAGTTCGTGCGCAATTTCATGGAAGGCCAGACCTCGATCGAGGGCGCGATCCGCGCCTATGTCGCCGCGGTCAAGGACGGCAGCTTCCCCGCGCCCGAACACACGTTCTCGGCCTGACGCCGCCCGATGGAGATCGGCGCCGCCACCGCGGCCGCGTTTGCGCTGCTCGCCGGCGGCGATCCCGCGCTGTGGCAGATCGTCTGGACCTCGCTGAAGGTCGCCTTCGCCGGGCTGGCGATTGCCACCGCCCCGGCGGTCGGCGCCGCCTACCTGATCGCCACCCATGACTTCCCCGGCCGCCGGGTGGTGGTGGTGCTGTCGCAGGCGTTCCTGTCGTTTCCGACGGTGCTGGTCGGCCTGATCCTGTATCTGCTGCTGACGCGCCAGGGGCCGCTCGGCAGCCTCGAACTGCTGTTTACGCCGGCCGGCATGATCATCGGTCAGGCAGTGATCGGCTTCCCGGTGGTGCTCGCCTTTGCGCTGTCGACGCTGCAGGGCGCCGACGCACGGCTGCGCGAAACCGCGTGGGTGCTCGGCGCCGGCGCCTGGCGCACCTTCTTCACCGTATTGCGCGAGTTGCGCTTCGGCCTGATGGCAGCCGTGGTGGCCGGCTTCGGCCGCGTGATCGCCGAAGTCGGCTCGGCGCTGATGATCGGTGGCAATATCGAAGGCTCGACCCGTACCATCACCACCGCCATCGCCCTGGAAACCAGCAAGGGCGAATTCGCCCAGGGCATCGCGCTCGGCATCGTGCTGGTGGCCCTGGCCCTGCTGGTCAACGTGCTGCTCGCGTGGCTGCAGGGCGCCGGAGGATTTCGCCGATGAATGCACCGGAGCCGGATCGGAACCGCCCCACCGCCGACGCACTGGCACCGCCGCTGCTGGTGGTGCGTGGACTGCGCCGCCGAATCGGCGCCCGTGCGCTGTTCGACATTGACGCGCTGGCCTTCCCGCGTGCCACCGCGGTGGTGCTGACCGGCGTCAACGGCGCCGGCAAGACGACGCTGCTGCGCATGATCGCCGGCCTCGAACGCGCGCCCGGCGCGACCGTCGACTGGACCGGCACTGACGGCCAGCCGTGCACCGCTGCGCTCCATCCGCTACCGGCCGCGCTGCGCCAGCGCATCGCCTACATGCATCAGCACCCGTATCTGTTCCGTACGTCGGTGCGCGAGAACATCGCCTACGGACTGCACGCGCGCGGACTGCCGGCCGACGAGGTCGCGCGCCGCGTCGGCGCCGCGCTCGGCTGGGCCGGCATCACGCATGTCCAGGACACCGCGCCGGAGCGCCTGTCGGGCGGCGAAATCCAGCGGGTCGCCCTGGCCCGCGCCAAGGTGCTGGAGCCCGATCTGCTGCTGCTCGACGAGCCAACCTCGAATCTGGACGGCCACGCGCGCGAACAGGTGATCGCACTGGTGCGCGAGCTCGCGGCCGAGGGCCGCACCGTGGTGATGATCTGCCACGACCGCGACCTGATCAATCTGCCCGGCGTGGTGCGCTGGAAGCTGACCGACGGGCGGCTCGACACCCATCACCGCTGACGCCTTTCGTTCAGGGCGACAGCAGCGTGGCGGGCAGTACGCCGCGCAGCGCGTTGGCCACCGCGAGTTCGTCAGCGCGCAGCAACATCTCCCGCGTGATCACGCGTTCCACGACCGGCCCGCCCAGATAGACCTCGCCATCGCGCAACACCGCATCGCGCATCACGCCGGGCAGGATGTCCGCCGTCAGCGGCGGCGTCAGCCAGCGGCCATCGACGCGCACGAACACCGAGCTGCGCCCGCCTTCGAGCAGTTCGTCGCGCGTGTTGAAGAACAGGCTGTCGAAGGCCCCCACGCGCTCTGCCTCGCGCCACCCGGCGTCGTAGGTCTCCCGCGCGCTGGTCTTGTGCCGACGCAAAGGATCGGCGAGCGGCAAGGCGGTGCCGGCGACGATCAGGCCGACCGGGCCGTCCTTCAGCGGGGCGAGCGCGCCGCTCGTCAACTGCAATGTTCCGGCCTTGTCCAGCGTGACGCGCAGCCGTGCGGCACCTTGCTGCAGGGCTGCCGCTTGCTGGGCGATCGCTGCGCGCGCCTGTGCCTCGTCGAACCGAAAGCCAAAACACGCCGCCGAGGCGCGCAGCCGGGCCAGATGCGCATCGAGCCGCAGACAGCGGCCCTCCTCGACGCGCATCGTCTCGATCAGCGTGAAGCCCGGATCGTGCGCCGTCAAAAAACGCGCCTTCCAGCCGCACTCCGCGTATTCGTCGGCGGCAACGCTGTCGTGCACGATGCCGCTTCCGACGCCCATTTCGCCTGCCCTAAGGCCATCGTCTCGGCGCGGACCCAGCACCAGCGTGCGGATCGCCACGGACAACGCCGCCTGCCCCAGCGTTTCACCCGGCTCGGGCGCATCGACCCAGCCGATCGCGCCGGTGTAGAGCCCGCGCGGCGCGCGTTCCAGCTCGGCAATGATCTCCATGGTCCGGCGCTTCGGCGCGCCGGTGATCGAGCCGCAGGGAAACAGCGCGGCCAGCATGCCAGCCAGCGTGATACCGGCGCGCGCGGTCGCCGTGACAGTCGAGGTCATTTGCAGCACCTGGCCGAATGGCTGTACGGCGAAGCGTTCGGGCACTCGGACCGTACCCGGCCGTGCGACCCTGCCGAGATCGTTGCGCAGCAGGTCCACGATCATCACGTTCTCGGCCCGGTTCTTGTCGTCGGCCGCCAGCGCGGCGGCGGCTTCGGCATCGCGCTTCACATCGCCGCTGCGCAACGCGGTGCCCTTCATCGGCCGGGTGACCAGCCTGCCGCCGCCATCGTGGCGGAAGAACAGCTCGGGCGATAGCGACAGCACCCAGTGATCACCGGGCAGCCGGGCCAGCGCGCCATACGGCACCGGCTGCGCGCGCCGCAAGTCCCGATAGAAAGCGAGCGGATCGCCAAAGGTTTCGAACCGCAGGCGCTGCGTGAAGTTGACCTGGTAGGTGTCGCCGGCCTCGATCCAGTCGTGGATACGGGCGATGGCGGCGTGGAAGCTCGCTTCGTCGGTATCGGAGCGGACTTGCATTGCGCCAGCGGGCGCGGCGGTGTCGCAGTGCGCTTCCAGCCATTGTTGAACGGCCGCCGCATCGCACATCGTTTTCGAGGCAAACCACAGGACGCGCATCGCGCCGTCGGTGAACGGATTGTCGCCCCTCGGCTGGGCGAGCGACGGCGCCCGAACCAGCGGCGCGCCGAATTCGTAGGGGGCGAACAGGCAGGCGTGCCATCCGGCCTGCCAGCCTTCCTGCATCCGCGCTTCGAAGTCATCCGGCGCGCCAGCATGGACCACGTCCATCCGCATGAACTCCGTATAGAGCCGGCAAGTTGCCGCCTCCTCCGTGGCGTCGTCGAGCAGGACGAACGGGGCGCCGGTCTCGATCCGTGGCAGGACGGACGACGTAGATACGGCAGATCTGTGGGACAGCGTGGACATCGAGCAGCGGGAGAGAGAACGCCTTGGGCGCGCGGCGTCTAGCGGGGCAGACAAATGGCAGCCGACATTATCGCCCGCGATGAAAACTTCCCGCCAATTTCCTTGCGACGAGCGACTCGACGTCGCGGTCTGTCTTCCTTCCAACAAGGTCGCGGCCTTGGCCGTTGCCGGCGAAAACAAGTCTCCGCGTTTTTCTATAGCGAACTCTTTGCGATGCGCGGATCGTTGCCGCCATGCCGTCCGCAGTGATGGCGCAAAAAACGGGGCCGTCACCCCGTGCATGGCGCACGGGACTGAAACCGCTACGGGGGAGAGATGGGAGACAGGATATCCACCATCAAGTGTGCGCGCCTCGAGGATTTGGCCACCATCCCAAGGTCAGAGAAGGAACCGCTGCTCCGCGTTCGTGAAGGCGACATCGGCTATGTGAATGTACAAGTCGAGGGCCACGAATACCTGGTGACCAGAACCCACCAGTTCGGTGTCCAGGTCACCCGACTCGACATCGAAGATCTCCCGCTCCCGGCGCGGTTCTTCCAGGCCATCAAGGAGTTCTTTACTCACCAGATTGCCGATTTTTTCCAGCTCCGTGGCGTAGGCAGCCGGTCCTATCGGATCGGCAAGGCGGTCGAAAGCTGGACGGGGTTTGCGGATGGGCAAGAGAAGGCAGAAGGGCCACCAAGCGTACTGACGCCAACAGTCAGTTTCCAGACACCAGGGAGAAGAACGACGGAGGGCCAGTCGGACTACGCCGTCGTGCATTTGGCAAACCATGGTACGCGGCCGGCCGGCAAGATCAAGATTTCGACAGCGTGCAAGCCTCTGAGCGAACGAGATTGCGCGTGGCGAAATGGTTTGCTCTGTCAGCTCTTCGGGCCAGCAACGAGATTGCAGGCTGGAAAAACGCCAGAGTTGGATGACGCGGCTTGCCGAACGGAACTTGCGGCAGCCTTCGACCTCGCCGGAGAAGACGCACAGCAGGCATTCGCGCGGCTATATGAAACGATGCATGTCATGGTGAGCGCCCAAGGGTCCGCGCTTGCCGATGCTGGCAGTGCGAACGTGCCGCTCGTTACCCGCGCAAAGCTGCTGCTGCTTGGATCCGCCATCTCGACCCAGGTCTCCGCCGAACAAAAGCCACGGAAACGGTCACCGCAGGAAGCAGCCGAGGTGCTCGGCATGCTGGGCTCTTCGTGGCATGAGTTGAGCGACCACAGTGAGGCAGCGATTCAATGCTGGCAGGTTGCTCGTCGGCTATCCCGTTGCGAGTTTGGCCTTCAAATGCTGTTGGAACTGATCGGTCGGCCCGCCGATTTGCCGGGGCCGGTCGTGGAGCAGCGGCAAGCGGCATTGCGGATCTATCTTCAATCGTGCGATTACTTGATCGCCCGTAGTGATGCCGCCCGCCACGAGTGCGCCGCCGGCGCAAGCGAGATTGACGCGCTGCGGGCCTGGACTGGACATCCAATCGGCGCCGCTGAATATGCGGCGGGCATGCTGGCAGATGCAAACCACCCAAGGCAAAACCGGCTGGCGTATCGCGCGTTGCTCGGCGCCGTCAAGCTGCTGCAGATTCGCGCATTGGCCGACCCCGCGTGGATGAAGGCTCAGCGCCAAGTGATGGAAGCCGAAAGTTCGGGGCCATCCTTGACGGCACCGTTGTCGAAAGACGAAGTCGTGGCTCTTGCCTTGTGGCGTAACGGCTTCCGCGACGACCTGGATGATGGCCTGCTCGCACAGTTTCAACACCTCCTCAACAAGCTCGTTATGGAGTGGCTACCGCGCAGGCACGTGGATCTGCTGACGGGTGTCGAGAGCGAGCTGATGCCCGACGATTCACCCGTTGCCTTGGCGCTGGGTGATCCCATGACGCGGGCCGCCACCCGGAGAACCGTAACGCAGCAGAGCCAGGACTACCACACGGCAATGGGCCGCATGGCACGGTTGCTGGTGTTGCATTTCAAGATGGCCGCGGGGGCTCCGCTGCGTCAGCATGAGGCATTGTTGCGGGATGTATTGGTATTCGGGGATGAAATACGAAAGCTTGGTTTGCCGGCAGAAGCCGCTGCGGAATTTGAGCTGGAACTCGAGCACATTTTGGCCCGGCTCGACAGTGTCGCGCGCGTCATGGAAATTGATAAGGGCGCTCAGTCTTACTCCACGGACAATCTTCAAAAGCTGCATCACCACCTTCACATCCACGGCGACACCAAAACTTGTCTGGCAGAGCTTCGTCGGCATCTGGCAGCCATGCAGGCACGGTTCGCGCAAACCGACTTGGCTCTAGAGTCGCAGCACCGATTCGACGGGGTGGCGCAGGATATTGCGACTACGCAGCAAATAGCTTGCCTCGTTCGATATGGTCTTCTAACGCAATGGTTGTGTTCTACCGAATTCGGCATGCGTTTGCACGCGTATACCGTTACGGATGCATTCAAGAACGCGGTCATCAGCAACCTGATTGATTTCCCAGCCAACCGTCCGCATCGACAAGAAATTGAAGCGGAATTGAGCGGCATTACACGAATCGACCTCGACGTGATAGATGAATGGGCAGTGGAGGTCGGCATGCTCTGTGCAACGGCACCGCAAGGGATGCCGGCGGGGTCGGAAGTCTCTACAGGAGTGCCGGAGATGTCTCGCCGCTTCCGGGAATACCGGCAGGTCGTCGCGATGCTACGAGCTGGGCGCGACAAGGCCGATGCCGGGGTGGTACTCCCAGAGGCGCCGCGCACTAGGGAAGATTTCCGACGGATCGCTAGTCATCGAATCGACACCAATCTCGGTAACGGTGCCAAGGGCAGCGTTTCGAGGACTGCGGGCGCAGCGGCGAGCGTCAGCATCGATGCCGGTGCCGCCACAATCCTCGCAGGCCCTGCGCCCACGATTAGCGTCTCGTTCTCTCAGGCCAGTACCACCACCCGTACGGGAAGCTTCGGCATCTTGAGTAGTTCCGTCGGTGGGCAAACGATGACCGTGAGCGAGACCACGGGAGACACCGGCCAGATCGGGGCCGGCATCAGCGTCTCCACGGCGACCGCCCTGGACGTCGGGGTGGACGCAAGCTACGTCGATCGAGATGGTACCGAGATCGGCATCGCCATACGTGCCCCGGCCATCCCCGGTTCAAGAGATTGGGTAAAGACGAGCCAGAATGCCGTCAACGTGGTTTTCGGCAAGAAATTGGCGAACAAGATTGAGAAAGACCTGGCTGCTGTGCCGTATCAATCGAAAGGTGACCGCGCGCTTCGGGAGCTGTGCTACCAGTGCTTTCAGCCACTGTTGAAGGGCGCGCTCGCCCTGAATGTTTTTGACAATAAGACCTCATCGGAATCCGTCAACGCTGGCATTTCTGCCGGCGTCGGGGTCAAGGTAAAGGAAGAGCTTCTTCAGGGCTCTGTCAATGCACGCCTTGGCAAGGAGACCGATCTGCTGACTCGTCAGACACGGGTCGACCGAACAGGATCCACGCGGGTGGCGGTTCACGGCATTGGGACCGGCTCGCGATGCAGCGCGGCAGTGCGCGTGCTCGCTACCGTGCTGCCAAGAGAATACACAAGTCATCTCAAGAGCGGCCTGTCATCGGGCGAGCTGGTGGGTACAACCGTAACTTTCAGGGAGCGAGGCGCTCAACATTTTATCCGGCGCGAGACAAGGGACGGCATCACCCAGCCTTCATTCGCGTGGGACATTGTTTTTCGCAATGTCGACGACTTGATCGCGCACTTGAACATGCCGGAAGTGCACGAGCAATGGACGGCGTACAACGAATCGCAGACGCCTGACGTGGTGAAACTGGAGCTCGGTAAGTGCATGCAGTATCTGCGATTGCACACTCGGGACTCCAGGCAGACGTTCATGGTCCGGCGATATCTGCTGGACGACAAGCTCACCGAGCTTAACGCGTGGACGGCGTTGGCAGAAGGACTGAGCGGCGCGATCTTTCCGTTCGGCGATCTGTGTAGTCGCTACGCCGTGACGCAGCGCTGCTTGAGTTTGCTGACCAAGAATGAGCACTACAAGCTCGGCGGATTCGGCGCCTACACCGGCGACTTTCGCGAAGAAGAGATCGGCCTCCACGGCGGTTTGATGCTCACCGAGACGAGAACGGTGTCCGTGTCGACGGAGCTGCTGTGGTTCAACGCTCGAATCTCTCCACGCGCACCGAAGTCTTTGGAGGAGACAGACGCATCGGTATCTAAGGGGCACAACCCCACGTTGCTTGTGAAGCCGCGAGAAAAGTCAATCCGTGCGTCATATTCGCCCGAGTTGCGTAACCCACCCCATTCCGAGGTCCAGGCGCAAGTCGGCTCTCCAATCCCATCCCAGGAACTAGACCATGCTCCACTCCTCCACTAGCCGCTCGTCACCTTTGAACGCGCTAAACCCCATGGACCACGCGCGTCGCGCCTCGGCCTTCATTTCGCGTACCTGCATCGAGCCATCGCCTTCAGACGCGAAGCGCTTAGGACAATTCGCTATCGCGCCAAGCGATCATTCCACCGTTGGAGTTGCGAATGCATGTAAATCCGCGAATCCAGAGCCTGTGGGCAAGAGCGACATGCTGAAGACGCTAAAAGCGCGCAACCTGAGCGTCCACGGTGCACATGTATATCATGTTGGGATCCCAGCTATCTTGTTGCTAGCATCTGCGTATGCCGCCGATCGAATAACGCGTAAGGTCTTTTTTGAGACCCTGGATCTTTTTGTGCAACACGCGCAAACAGACTGGGATGACCCGGAAGCGATCAAACCGCATCACCTCACGCACCTAGGCATCGCTGCGGCCGACGCTAGAAAACTTCCATTGCATGATTCCATGCACGACATCGTGCTAGTCGCTGGCCTGTTGAACGGCGTAATCGACATGGAGGATTTTGAGCTGCTATACGGTCCCGGGTCAAAGGGGCGTTTTTTGCAACGCCACTTTCCCGGCGCGCCCGTACTGCCTCCGGCTCCGCCCTTGGCCAATCACTTCTACTGCGCTCCCTACGACGTGCAGATAAAGGACACTAGCTACCGTCGACAGGAGTTGAAGGAAAAGCTCCCGCTGATATGTGCTCGGATGGAACAAGGCCCCGACTTCTACACTTCGACAAATCACTACAAGCTCCGCCTGCTGGCCGCCGAACAGAAGGGGGTGTCACTAAACGTCCTAGGCCCCTTCGACAACGAGGCATCGATGAGGCAAGCCTTCGCCGACACCTTCCATGTCGTGCACCCTGACTACGAACCGAACGGTACCTGGCGCCAGGATGTCAAAACTTTCCGCTTTGTTGAGCCAAAGCGGATCGACTGGATACCGCCGCAGCCGAAGAAATCGGAAACGGGTACCGACCGGTCGAAGCCGAGTCGCACTTGCGCTGAGCTCCTATGCAACGTCGTATGACTGCCCAGCAGAGGTAGCTCGAACATAACGATTCACCTACAAAAAAGGCCGCGCCCTTGGTTGGGCGCGGCCTTTTTATCGCTCCCCGCCAATTGCGGGGAAAGCATGACTCAACTAAAAAAACTCTTCACCTTATCCAACCAGGACTGCTCCTGCGGACTGTGCCGCGAGCCGCCCTCGTGGACTGAGCGGTCGAACTGGCGCAGCAGTTCCTTCTGGGCTTCGGTCAGCTTGACCGGGGTCTCGACGTTGACGTGCACGTAGAGGTCGCCCGGCGTGCCGGAGCGCACGCCCTTGATGCCCTTGCCGCGCAGGCGGAAGGTGCGGCCGGTCTGCGTGCCTTCGGGGACCGGGAAGCTGGCCTTGCCGTTCAGCGTCGGCACTTCGAGGTCACCGCCCAGTGCGGCGGTGGCGTACGAGATCGGCATCTGGCAATGCAGATCGTCGCCGTCGCGCTCGAACACCGGGTGCGGCTTGATATGGACTTCGACATAGAGGTCGCCCGGAGGCCCGCCGTTGATGCCGGGTTCGCCGTTGCCGGTCGAGCGGATCCGCATGCCTTCGTCGATGCCGGCCGGGATCTTGACCTCGAGGGTCTTCTGCGTCTTGATCTTGCCCTGGCCGTGGCATTTGACACACGGCTTGGGGATGTACTTGCCGGTGCCGTGGCACTTGGGGCAAGTCTGCTGCATCGTGAAGAAGCCCTGCGACACGCGGACCTGTCCGATGCCTTTACACGTGGGGCAGGTCTCGACGTGCGAGCCGGGCTCGGCGCCGTTGCCGTGGCAGTGGTCGCAGTCGTCCCAGTGCGGCACGCGGATCTGCGCCTCGTGCCCGTGCGCGGCCTGCTCGAGCGTGATCTCCATGCTGTAGCGCAGGTCGGCGCCGCGATAGACCTGCGGACCGCCGCGTTGCCGCCCGCCGGCCGCCTGGCCGAAGATGTCGCCAAAGATATCGCCGAAGGCCTCGGCGAAGCCGCCGTAGCCCTGGGCACCGCCGAAGCCGCCCGCCATGTTCGGGTCCACGCCCGCGTGGCCGTACTGATCGTAGGCCGCCTTCTTTTCGGGATCGGAGAGCATCTCGTAGGCCTCCTTGGCCTCCTTGAATTTCTCCTCCGCATCCTTGCTGTCGGGATTGCGGTCCGGGTGGTACTTCATCGCGAGCTTGCGATACGCCTTCTTGATGTCGTCGTCGCTCGCGTTCTTGCCCACCCCGAGCACTTCGTAGTAGTCACGTTTTGCCATGGTGGCTCAAACCCTGATTGGCCGGCCGGTGCGCACATGCGCGCCGGCCGACGAATAGCAAAAAGCCGAGCGGGGAAATCCGACGGCGCCGGCCCGCAGGTCCGCGCTTGGTCCGATATCCGCCGCCCGGCGTCGGGACAGGCATGGCGCCGGCGCAAGGCCCGCGCCATCCCATGTCCGTCGCATTACTTCTTGTCGTTGACTTCCTTGAACTCGGCATCCACGACGTTGTCGTCCTGCGGCTGCGCTTCGTGCGCCCCGCCAGCCGCGCCAGCGCCGGCAGCAGCACCGGCGGCGCCGGTTTCGCCGGCCTTGGCCTGCATGTCGGCGTAGACCTTCTCACCGAGCTTCTGGCTGACCTCGGACAGCGCCGCGACCTTGGCGTCGATCTCGGTCTTGTCGCCGCCGCGTGCGGCGTCTTCCAGTTCCTTGATCGCAGCCTCGATCTTTTCCTTCTCGCCCGACTCCAGCTTGTCGCCGTACTCGGTCAGCGCCTTGCGGGTCGAGTGCACCAGTGCGTCGGCCTGGTTGCGCGCGTCGGCCAGTTCACGGGCCTTGCGGTCTTCCTCGGCGTTGGCCTCGGCGTCCTTGACCATGCGCTGGATCTCTTCTTCCGACAGGCCCGAGTTCGCCTTGATCGTGATCCGGTTTTCCTTGCCGGTCGCCTTGTCCTTGGCGCCGACGTGCAGGATGCCGTTGGCGTCGATGTCGAACGACACCTCGATCTGCGGCATGCCGCGCGGCGCCGGCGCGATGCCTTCCAGGTTGAACTCGCCCAGCAGCTTGTTGCCGCTGGCCATCTCGCGCTCGCCCTGGTAGACCTTGATGGTCACCGCCGGCTGGTTGTCGTCGGCCGTCGAGAACACCTGTGCATGCTTGGTCGGGATCGTGGTGTTCTTGCTGATCATCTTGGTCATCACGCCGCCCAGCGTCTCGATGCCCAGCGACAGCGGGGTCACGTCGAGCAGCAGCACGTCCTTGCGGTCGCCGGACAGCACCGAGCCCTGGATCGCGGCGCCGACGGCAACGGCTTCATCCGGGTTCACGTCCTTGCGCGCCTCACGGCCGAAGAACTCGCGCACCTGCTCCTGCACCTTGGGCATGCGGGTCATGCCGCCGACCAGGATCACGTCGTCGATGTCGCTGACCTTGACGCCCGCGTCCTTGATCGCGATGCGGCACGGTTCGATGGTGCGCGTGATCAGTTCCTCGACCAGCGCTTCGAACTTGGCGCGCGTGATCTTCAGGTTCAAGTGCTTCGGACCCGAGGCATCGGCGGTGATGTACGGCAGATTGATTTCGGTCTGCTGCGAGCTCGACAGTTCGATCTTGGCCTTCTCGGCGGCTTCCTTCAGGCGCTGCAGTGCGAGCACGTCCTTGGAGAGGTCGACGCCCTGCTCCTTCTTGAACTCGGCAATGATGTAGTCGATCAGGCGCTGATCGAAATCCTCGCCGCCCAGGAAGGTGTCGCCGTTGGTCGACAGCACCTCGAACTGCTTCTCGCCGTCAACGTCCGCGATCTCGATGATCGAGATGTCGAAGGTACCGCCACCGAGGTCATACACCGCGATCTTGCGGTCGCCCTTCTCGTTCTTGTCCATGCCGAAGGCCAGCGCAGCCGCGGTCGGCTCGTTGATGATGCGCTTGACCTCCAGGCCGGCGATGCGGCCCGCGTCCTTGGTGGCCTGGCGCTGCGCGTCGTTGAAGTACGCCGGCACGGTGATGACCGCTTCGGTCACCGGCTCGCCCAGGTAGTCCTCGGCGGTCTTCTTCATCTTGCGCAGCACTTCGGCGGAAACTTGCGGCGGGGCCAGCTTCTGATCGCGCACCGACACCCAGGCGTCGCCGTTGTCGGCCTTGACGATCGAGTACGGCATCAGGCCGATGTCCTTCTGGACTTCCTTTTCCTCGAACTTGCGGCCGATCAGCCGTTTGACGGCGTACAGGGTGTTGCGGGGATTGGTCACTGCCTGGCGCTTGGCGGGGGCGCCGACCAGGATCTCGCCGTCTTCCATGTAGGCGATGACCGAGGGGGTGGTACGCGCCCCTTCCGAGTTCTCGATCACCTTGGGCGTGTTGCCCTCCATGATCGCGACGCAGCTGTTGGTGGTACCGAGGTCGATACCGATGATCTTACCCATTTATTCTCTCCTCTTGAGCCATCGCTATCCGCGCGGCCTCAACTCAACCTGAGGCCGAAGTGTGGCCGGCCGGCACCTTTTCAAGGGCGGAACCGGCAAATCCGAGTAATTTTGTTGGTTTTTAGGGCGCCAGGCTTGGCAGAAACCCGTGGCACCGCCGGAGGCGAGAATCCGCCCCAACCGTCACTTATGTCAAATCAATTCTTGCGGCCGCGTTGCCATTGCACGTCGGTCTGCCCGCCGGCCCGGTTCGCCACGCGGGCCAGCACGAACAGCAGGTCGGACAGGCGGTTCAGATACTGGCGGGGCGCCTCGTTGACCGCTTCCACGGCGCCCAGTGCGACCAGCGCCCGCTCGGCGCGCCGGCAGACGGTGCGGCAGACATGGGCCAGCGCCGCCGCGCGGGTGCCGCCCGGCAGGATGAATTCGGCCAGCCGCGGCAGATCGGCGTTGTAGTGCGCCAGCCAGTCGTCGAGCTGGGCGACCTGCTCGGGCTTGACCAGGGTGTAACCGGGGATCGACAGCTCCCCGCCCAGATCGAACAGGTCGTGCTGGATATGCAGCAGCGCGGCGCGGATGTCGTCGGGCAACGCCTCGGTCAGCAACACGCCGAGCTGCGCGTTCAGTTCGTCCACCTCGCCGATCGCGGCGATGCGCAGGCTGTCCTTGCCGGTACGGCTGCCGTCGCCCAGTCCGGTGGTGCCCGCATCGCCGGTACGGGTGGCGATCCGGCTCAATCGATTGCCCATGGCAGTTCTCCCTGTCGATCCCGCATTATGGCGCGGCATGCACGCGGCGTAGAATAACGGGATCCGCAACACCGGGCCGCGCACGCCGCGCGGCCGCACCGAGACACCGGGTAGCGGCTCGCCGGGTCGCCGTAAAGGCCCACCGCCGGGGAACACCCGAACAGAGCGCAGCCCGCCCAAGCCCCGCCGGAGACCAGCATGAACCATCCCACGCCCCACGCCGCCCTGACCCGCCGTCCGCTGCCGCCGGAAGTGGCCGACGCCCTGCAGGCGCGCTTCGGCGATCGCTTCACCACCTCGGCCGGCGTGCGCGAGCACCACGGCCGCGACGAGTCGCCGTTTCCGCCGGCCGCGCCCGATGCGGTGGTGTTCGCCCACAGCACCGAGGAAGTGGCCGAGGTGGCCAGGCTGTGCAACGCGCATGGCGTGCCGCTGATTCCCTACGGCGCGGGCTCGTCGCTGGAGGGACATCTGCTGGCGGTCGCGGGCGGCATCAGCCTGGACCTGTCGCAGATGAACCAGGTGATCGCGGTCCAGCCGGAGGACCTGACCGTCACCGTGCAGCCCGGCGTCACCCGCAAGCAGCTGAACCAGGAAATCAAGGACACCGGCCTGTTCTTTCCGATCGACCCGGGCGCCGACGCCTCGCTGGGCGGCATGTGCGCGACGCGGGCGTCGGGGACCAACGCCGTGCGCTACGGCACCATGCGCGAGAACGTGCTGGCGCTGACCGTGGTGACCGCCGACGGCCGCGTGATCAAGACCGGCACCCACGCCCGCAAGTCGTCGGCCGGCTACGACCTGACCCGGCTGTTCGTCGGCAGCGAAGGGACGCTCGGCATCATCACCGAGATCACGGTGCGGCTGTACCCGCAGCCCGAGGCGATCTCGGCCGCGGTCTGCGCCTTCCCGGACATGGGCAGCGCGGTGCGGGCCGTGATCGACACCATCCAGCTCGGCGTGCCGGTGGCGCGCGTCGAATTCGTCGACGCGCTGGCGATCCGCGCGATCAACCGTCACGACCGCCTGACGCTGCCCGAAAGCCCCCATCTGTTCTTCGAATTCCACGGTACCGAGGCCGGCGTGCGCGAGCAGGCCGAGACCGTGCAGCAGATCACCGCCGAGCATGGCGGCCAGGGCTTCGAATGGGCGACGCGGCCGGAAGACCGCAGCCGGCTGTGGAATGCCCGCCATACCGCCTACTTCGCGATGCTGCAGCTCAAGCCCGGCTGCCGGGCAGTGACCACCGACGTCTGCGTGCCGATCTCGCGGCTGGCCGACTGCGTGGTCGAGACCGAGCGCGACCTGATCGCCTCGGGCCTGCCCTGCCCGATCGTCGGCCATGTCGGCGACGGCAATTTCCACGTGGCGATCCTGACCGATCCCGACAAGCCCGAAGAACTGGAACAGGCCGAGGCACTGAACGCGGCAATCGTCTCGCGTGCGCTCGCCATGGGCGGCACCTGCACCGGCGAGCACGGCGTCGGCCTGCACAAGATCGACTTCCTGATCAGCGAGCATGGCGAGGACGCGCTGGACGTGATGCGCGCGATCAAGCGGGCGCTGGACCCGAACGGCATCCTGAACCCGGGCAAGATCTTCCGCCCGAACCGCTGAGCCGATCCCCATGGCCGCGCTGTTCAACCGCATCCCGCCGCTCCATCTGCTGATCGCCTTCGAGGCGGCGTCGCGGCTGGGCAGCTTCGCCCGCGCCGCCGAGGAGCTGTCGGTGACGCCCAGCGCGGTGTCGCACCGGATCAAGAATCTCGAAGAGCTGTGGGGCGAGGACCTGTTCGTGCGCGCCAACACCGCGCTGCGGCTGACGGCGGCCGGCACGCGCTATCTGCGCAATGTCCAGGACGCCCTCAAGTCGCTGAACGAGCTGGCGCGCCCCGAGTACAACAAGATGCGCACCCGGCTGCGGGTCGCGACGCCGCCGACCTTCGGCCGCCAGCATCTGGTGCCGCGGCTGCCCGAGTTCGGGGCGCTCTATCCGCATATCGACCTGGAACTGCAGCTGGCGATCCCTTTTCTCGACGTGAAGGCCGAGGACGCCGACGTGGAGGTCCGCTATGGCACCGGGCGCTATCCGGACCTGAAGACCACGCGGCTGCTGGTCGAGCCGGTGTTTCCGGCCTGCGGGCGCGAGTACTATGAACGAATCGACGGACGCTCGATCACGCGCCCCGAGCACCTGGCCAATCTGGTGCTGCTGCGCAGTCCGCTGGAGCCATGGAAGCCGTGGTTCGAGACCGCCGGCCTCGATTGGCCCGAGCCGCAGAGCGGCCCCCAGTTCAACGACATCGGCTTCATGCTGGAGGCGGTCGCCTCGAACCAGGGCGTGGCGCTGGTGCGCCAGCGCATGGCACGGCACTGGCTGTCGCTGGGCCAGATGGTGCGGCTGCTCGATATCGAATCGGAGTCGCCGCATGGCTACTACATCGTCGAGCGCGAACAGGCGCCGCTCAAGCCCGAGGCCCGCTACTTCGTCGACTGGCTGCTCAGCCTGGAGTGGTAAGGCGGCCCGGCCGGCGCAGCAACCACCTTGTCGCGGCATGAGCATTTTTGATCGGCGCGGCGCGCCGAATTCACGTGCGGCGGCGGCTGCGCGGCCATCGGCTGCGCTATAGTCTGCCGTCCCCGCCTCGCCTGCGCCGCCAGGGCCGCGAGGCCATACAGGAGTCGCCATGAACGCCCCGCAAGACGCTGCCATCCCAGCGGCCTCCTCGGCCGCGCTGGCCGCCGCGCTGTCGCCCGAGCAGACCGCCGAGCTGTTGCGCGAACTCGCGCGCATCCTTCCCGAGCCGGCGCTGCTGACGCGTCCCGAAGACACCGTGCCCTATGAATGCGACGGCCTGGCGGCCTATCGCCAGGTGCCGCTCGCGGTCGTGCTTCCCGATACTGAGGACCAAGTGATCGCGATCCTGCGGCTGTGCCACCGGCTGCGCGTGCCCGTGGTGCCGCGCGGCGCCGGCACCAGCCTGTCGGGCGGCGCGATGCCGATCGCCAGCGGCGTGGTGCTGTCGCTGGCCAAGTTCAAGCGCATCGTGTCGATCGATCCGCTGTCACGCACCGCGGTGGTCCAGCCGGGCGTGCGCAACCTGGCGATTTCCGAAGCCGCCGCGCCGTACGGCCTGTACTACGCGCCCGATCCCTCGTCCCAGATCGCCTGCACCATCGGCGGCAACGTCGCCGAGAATTCGGGCGGCGTGCATTGCCTCAAATACGGTTTGACCGTCCATAACGTGCTGCGCGTGCGCGCCATCACCATGGAAGGCGACGTGGTCGAGTTCGGCAGCGCGGCGCCCGACGCGCCCGGCCTGGATCTTCTGGCCGTGCTGATCGGCTCGGAAGGCATGCTGGCGGTCACCACCGAGGTCACCGTCAAGCTGGTGCCGCGGCCGCAGCTGGCGCAGGTCATCATGGCCAGCTTCGACGACGTCGAGAAAGGCGGCAACGCAGTCGCCGACGTGATCGCCGCCGGCATCATCCCGGCCGGGCTGGAGATGATGGACAAGCCGGCGACCGCCGCGGTCGAGGAATTCGTCCATGCTGGCTACGACCTCGATGCCGCCGCGATCCTGCTGTGCGAGTCCGATGGCACGCCCGAGGAAGTGGCCGAGGAAATCGAACGGATGAGCGAGGTGCTGCGCGCCTCCGGCGCGACCCGAATCGCGGTGTCGCAGAGCGAGCCGGAGCGCCTGCGCTTCTGGAGCGGCCGCAAGAACGCCTTTCCCGCCGCGGGCCGGATCTCGCCCGACTACTATTGCATGGACGGCACCATCCCGCGCAAGCACATCGGCACGCTGCTCAAGCGCATCGAGCAGATGGAGCTCAAGTACGGCCTGCGCTGCATCAACGTGTTCCATGCCGGCGACGGCAACATGCATCCGCTGATCCTGTTCGATGGCGCGGACCATGACGAATGGCAGCGCGCCGAGCTGTTCGGCGCCGACATCCTGGAGACCTGCGTGGAGCTCGGCGGCACCGTGACCGGCGAGCACGGCGTCGGCGTCGAGAAGCTCAATTCGATGTGCGTACAGTTCGCGCCGGAGGAGCGCGAGGCGTTCCTGCGCGTGAAGGCGGCCTTCGACCCGGCCCGGCTGCTCAATCCGGACAAGGCCATTCCGACGCTGGCGCGCTGCGCCGAATACGGCAAGATGCACGTGCGCCGCGGCGTGCTGCCGCATCCGGACCTGCCCCGCTTCTGAGCAAAGCCCGCACGCCGATGGCCAACTACCGCCAAGCTCCCCGCAACGACGGCCCCCGCCAGGCGCAGCGCGACGATCCGCGCCGCCGCCAGGAAGCGTATGTGCGCCAGTATCTGGGCAAGCCGGACACCGGCTGGCGCCAGCGTTGGTACACCATCATCTTCGAGGCCGATACGCGCGAGGGCCGGCAGTTCGATGTCGCGCTGCTGCTCGCCATCGTCGCCAGCGTGCTGGTGGTGATGTTCGACAGCGTGCCGGCGATCCACGCGCGGCTCGGTGTGGGCTTCACCGTGCTCGAGTGGATGTTCACGCTGCTGTTCACCGCCGAATACGTGATGCGGATCCTGGTGGTACGGCGGCGCCTGCGCTATGTGTTCAGCTTCTTCGGCATCATCGACTTCATCTCGATCATGCCGACCTGGCTGGCCTTCTTCATGCCCGAGCTGGCCTTCCTGATCGACGTGCGCCTGCTGCGGCTGCTGCGGGTGTTCCGGATCCTGAAGCTGACGGTCTACTTCGAAGAGGCGCAGATCCTCTACCGCGCACTGGCCAACAGCCGGCGCAAGATCTCGGTCTTCCTCGGCACCGTTTTCATCATCACCGTGATCCTCGGCACCGTGATGTATGTGGTCGAGGGGCCCGAGAACGGCTTCGTCAGCATTCCGCGCAGCATGTACTGGGCAGTCGTGACGCTGACCACCACCGGCTACGGCGACATGGTGCCGAAGACCGCCGTGGGGCAGTTCATCACCTCGCTGACGATCCTGCTCGGCTACGGCATCATCGCCTTCCCGACCGGCATCGTCGGCGCGGAACTCGCCGCCAGCATCATCCGCCGCCCGCTGACGACGCGCACCTGCGTGCATTGCCTGACCGAGGGGCACGACCCCGACGCCTCCTATTGCAAGCATTGCGGCAAGAAGCTGCCGCCGTATCAGGTCGAGGTCGGCGACAACGCCTGACGCTGCGCGACGACGAACGACCGGACAAGAGAACCAGAGCGCCCGCCGGCGCGGCCGCGTGCCGCGCGCAGGGCGCCCCGAACCACAGAAAGCCAGAACCCCAGCCATCCCTGCCAACGCCATGCAAGACAAGCTCGACGCCTTCCGCGATGCCATCCGGCACGCCGCCGCCAGCCGTACGCCGCTGCGCTTCACCGGCGGCGGCAGCAAGGACTTCTACGGCCAGCCGCCCGAGGGCGAGGTGCTGGACACGCGCGGCCACGCCGGCATCGTCGACTACGACCCCGCCGAGCTGGTGATGACCGCGCGCTGCGGCACGCCGCTGGCCGAGATCGAGGCGACGCTGGCCGAACGGCGCCAGATGCTGGCCTTCGAGCCGCCGCACTTCGCCGGCGCCGACGGCGTCAGCCGCGCGACGCTGGGCGGCGCGGTCGCGGCCGGCCTGTCCGGCCCGCGCCGGCAGTCGGTCGGCGCGCTGCGCGATTTCGTGCTCGGTGTGCAGATGATGGATGGCCGCGGCGATACGCTGCAGTTCGGCGGCCAGGTGATGAAGAACGTCGCGGGCTACGATGTCTCTCGGCTGATCGCCGGGTCGCTCGGCACGCTCGGCCTGATTCTCGAAGTCTCGCTGAAGGTGCTGCCGGTGCCGTTCGACGACGCCACGCTGCGCTTCGAACTGAGCGAGGCCGAGGCGCTCGAGCGCCTCAACGATTGGGGCGGACAGCCGCTGCCGATCGCGGCGTCGGTCTGGCACGACGGCGTGCTGCATGTCCGGCTGTCGGGCGCATCGGCGGCACTGCGCGCGGCCCGTGAGCGCCTCGGCGGAGAAGCGATCGAACAAGGCGACGCGCAGGCCCTGTGGCAGGCGCTGCGCGAGCAGACCCATCCGTTCTTCGCGCCGTGCCACGCCGGCGCGCCGCTGTGGCGTCTGGCGGTGCCGACCACGGCGGCACCGCTGGCCCTGCCTCCGGCGGCGGGCGGCACGCAGCTGATCGAATGGGGCGGCGGCCAGCGCTGGTGGATCCCCGCGCAGCCGGTGCCCGCCGCGCAGGTGCGGGCGATCGCGCAGGCCGCAGGCGGGCACGCGACGCTGTTCCGCAACGGTGACAAGTCCGAGGGTGTGTTTACGCCGCAGTCGGCGCCGCTGATGGCGATCCATGCGCGGCTGAAGGCGGCCTTCGATCCGGCCGGCATCTTCAATCCGGGGCGGCTGTACCCGGACCTTTGAATCCGCGCCCCTCCCCGATTCGCTAGACAAACGCCCCGGCAAGTCCCCACGACAAACACAGGCGACAAGCCAGACGACAAGCCAAACGACAAGCCGGCGCGACAACCACTCTGGTCCCAATCATGCAAACGACCCTGGCCGATTTCCTCCGCGACACGCCCGATGGCGAAGAAGCCAAGTCCATCGTCGGCAAGTGCGTGCACTGCGGCTTCTGTACCGCGACCTGCCCGACCTACCAGCTGCTCGGCGACGAGCTAGACGGACCGCGCGGGCGCATCTATCTGATGAAGCAGGTGCTGGAGGGCAACCCCGTCACCGAAAGCACGCGCCTGCATCTGGACCGCTGCCTGACCTGCCGCAACTGCGAATCGACCTGCCCGTCCGGCGTGACCTACGGCCGGCTGGTCGACATCGGCCGCCAGGTCGTCGACGAGCGGCTGGCCGAGCAGGGCCTGCATCGCCCGGCGCGCCAGCGCATCGCGCGCTGGGTGCTGCGCGAAGGGCTGACGCGTCCTCGCCTGTTCGGCGCCGCGATGCGCATGGGGCAGCTGGTGCGCCCGCTGCTGCCCGAGGTGCTGCGCAACAAGGTGCCGGTCGCCGCGCCGGCCGGCGCATGGCCGCAGCGCGAGCATGCGCGCAAGATGCTGCTGCTGGCCGGCTGCGTGCAGCCGTCGATGTCGCCCGACATCAATGCCGCGACTGCGCGCGTGTTCGATCGTCTCGGCGTGCAGATGGTGGTCGCGCCCGAGGCCGGTTGTTGCGGGGCAATCCGCTATCACAATGGCGACCATCCGGGCGGCCTCGACAATATGCGCCGCAATATCGATGCATGGTGGCCGCATGTCGAAGCGGGCGCCGAGGCGATCGTGATGAACGCGTCGGGCTGCGGCGTGATGGTCAAGGAGTACGGCCATCTGTTGCGCCACGACCCGAAGTACGCCGAACGCGCGGCGCGCATCTCGGCGCTGACGCGCGACGTTTCCGAGCTGCTGCCGGCGTTCGCCGAACCGCTGAAGGGGCTGGCCGAGGCCGCGCCGCCGCCCGAGCAGCGGGTCGCGTGGCACCCGCCCTGCACGCTTCAGCACGGCCAGCAGATCCGCGGCAAGGTAGAGGCGCTCTTGACCGCACTCGGCGTGGAGGTCAAACTCTGCGCTGACAGCCACCTGTGCTGCGGCTCGGCGGGCACCTATTCGGTGCTGCAGCCGGACCTGGCCTATCGCCTGCGCGACGACAAGCTCGCGAAACTGCAGGTCACGCAGCCGGACACCATCGTGTCCGCCAATATCGGCTGCATCACCCATCTGCAAAGCGGCACGCAGACGCCGGTGCTGCACTGGATCGAACTGGTGGATCGCATGCTCGGTTGACGGTGCGCGGGGGCTGCCGCCGGCGGAATCGCGGTGATTCCGCCTGGCCGACCAACCTGCCCCTCGCATGCTCCAGACGCTTGCCATCCTGCTGGTATTCCAATCCGTGGGCGAGGTGTTCAGCTACGCGCTGCGCCTGCCCGTGCCCGGTCCCGTGATCGGCATGATCCTGCTGTTCTGCTGGCTCGCGATCGACGATCGCCTGCTGGCGATCATCCAGGGCACCACTGCCGAGCTGCTCAAGCATCTGTCGCTGCTGTTCGTGCCGGCCGGCGTCGGCATCATGGTGCACGGCAGCCGCATCGGCGGCGAATGGATGCCGATCATCGTCGCGCTGGTGCTGTCGACCTGGCTGGCCATCGCCACCACGGCGCTGGTCACGCGCGCGCTGATGCGCAAACCCCCGTCCTCCCCCACCGGCCCCGCTGGGGACCCTGCCGCAACCGGCGCGGGAGAGACGCGATGACGCCGCGCCTGAACGAGATCTGGGTCTATCTGGCCGCCAGCCCGCTGCTCGGGCTGACCGCGACGCTGCTGGCCTATGTGTTCGCCTTTCGCATCTACGAACGCGCGCGTTTTTCGCCGCTCGCCAATCCCGTGATGATCTCGGTGGCGCTGCTGGTCGCGGTGCTGACCGTGACCGGCACGCCGTATCAGACCTATTTCGACGGCGCGCAGTTCGTGCACTTCCTGCTGGGACCGGCCACGGTGGCGCTGGCTGTGCCGCTGTACCAGCAGTTGCCGAAGCTGCGCGCACACGTGCTGCCGCTGCTGGGCGGGCTGCTGGCGGGCTCGCTGGTCGCGGTGGTGTCGGCGGTCGGCATCGCCTGGCTGCTGGGCGCCTCGCCGGAGGTGGTGCGCTCGCTGGCGCCAAAGTCGGTGACCATTCCGATCGCGATGGGCGTGGCCGAGAAGATCGGCGGCCTGCCGTCGCTGACCGCCGTGCTGGTGATGGGCACCGGCATCATCGGCGCGATCAGCGCGACCAAGATCCTGAACCTGCTCGGCATGCGCGACTACAGCGTGCGGGGCTTCGCCACCGGGCTGGCGGCGCACGGCATCGGCACCGCACGGGCCTTCCAGGTCAACCAGGAGGCCGGCGCCTTCGCCGCGCTCGGCATGGGCCTGAACGGCGTGCTGACCGCGGTGCTGGTGCCCTTGCTGGCGACGTGGATGCCGCGCTGATGCAGGACTGAGCGCCGCGCGCCGGCCGGTGCCGCTTCAGCGCGCCGGCTCGGCCAGCAGCGTCTCGATATCGGCCTCGATGTCCTCGGGCCTGGTGGTCGGCGCATAGCGCTTGAACACCGTGCCGTCGCGGCGCAGCAGGAACTTGGTGAAATTCCACTTGATCGCCTCGATGCCCAGCAGGCCGGGTTTCTGCGCGGTCAGCCAGCGATACAGCGGATGCGCGTTGGCGCCGTTGACGTCGATCTTGGCGAACATCGGAAAGCTGACCTGGAAGCGCGATTCGCAGAACTGGCCGATTTGCTGCGCATCGCCGGGCTCCTGCTTGCCGAACTGGTTGCACGGAAAGCCGAGCACCGCGAAACCCCGCCCCGCATGACGCTCATGCAGCTTCTGCAGGCCGGCGTATTGGGGCGTGAAGCCGCATTCGCTGGCGGTATTGACGATCAGCAGCACCTTGCCCTCGAACTGCGAGAGCGACACCGGTTGGCCGGCCAGCGATTCGGCGGTGAACTGGTAGACGTTGTCCATGGCGTGTTCCTGTCGGCGAAGGGGTTGGGGAGCAAACACTATAATGGCCTACCCCTTGTTGCCAACCGTTTCTTTTGATGTTTGCCGAACCATGTCGGTCATAGCCGCGAATCTGCAAGCCGTGCGCCGGCGCCTTGCCGCCGCCGAACTCCAGGCGGGCCGATCTGCCGGCGAGGTCTCGCTGCTGGCGGTGTCCAAGACCTTTCCCCCCACGGCGGTACGCGAGGCCTTCGACGCCGGCCAGCGGGCCTTCGGCGAGAACTACGTGCAGGAAGGCCTGGACAAGATTGCCGCGCTGGCATCGCTGCGCGAGCAGCTGTCGTGGCACTTCATCGGTCCCCTGCAAAGCAACAAGACGCGCGCGGTGGCCGAGCACTTCGACTGGGTGCATTCGGTCGACCGGCTGCGCATCGCCGAGCGGCTGTCGGCGCAACGCCCGGCCTCGATGGGACCGCTGCAGGTCTGCATCCAGGTCAATATCAGCGGCGAGGCCAGCAAGAGCGGCGTGGCGCCGGCCGACGTGCTGCCCCTCGCACGGGCCATCGCGCCGCTGCCCAATCTGCATCTGCGCGGGCTGATGGCGATTCCCGAACCTGCGGACGATATCGCGGCGCAGCGCCGGCCCCTTGCCGCGCTGCGCGCGCTGCTGGCCACGCTGCGCGAGGACGGGCTGGCGGTCGACACGCTGTCGATGGGCATGTCCGGCGACCTCGAAGCGGCGGTGGCCGAAGGCGCGACCATCGTGCGCGTCGGCACCGCGATCTTCGGTGCCCGCCCGCGCCCGGCATGAAGCAGGCCGTTCAAGTTCCGACTGTTCGATTCCCGACTCACAGCGAGACCCACCCATGCTCACCACTCTGACCTTCGGCTTCGTCGGCGGCGGCAATCTGGCCACCGCCCTGATCGGCGGCCTGATCGCGCGCGGCGTGCCGCCTACGTCGATCCGAGTCGCGGACCCGTACGCGCCGGCGCGCGAACGGCTGGCCCGCGAGCAGCGCGTGCATACCGTCGAGGCGCCCGATGTCGAACTGGCCGGCAGCGATGTGATCGTGATGGCGACCAAGCCGCAGCAGTTCCGCGAGGCGGCCGAACAGCTGCTGCCGCATCTGCGCACCGCCGGCAGCCATAGCCTGGTGATCAGCGTGGCCGCCGGCATCCGCCTGCAGGACATCCAACGCTGGCTCGGCGGTCATGCGCGGGTGGTGCGCTCGATGCCGAACACCCCGGCGCTGGCCGGCAAGGGCATGACCGGCTTGAGCGCGCCGGCCAGCCTGTCGGCGGAGGACCGCGCCATCGCCACCGCGCTGGCCGAGGCAGTCGGCCAATGCGTGTGGCTGGACAACGATGCGCAAATGGACGCGGTCACCGCAGTCTCGGGCAGCGGCCCGGCCTATGTGTTCTACGTGATCGAAGCGATGGAGCGCGCCGCCACCGAGCTGGGCCTGAGCGCCGCGCAGGGCCGCCAGCTGGCGATCGAGACGTTCCGCGGCGCGGCCGCGCTGGCGGCGCAATCGAGCGAGCCGGTGTCGACGTTGCGCGAGCGCGTGACGTCGAAGGGCGGCACCACCTACGCGGCGTTGACGGTGCTGGAGCAGTCCGGGGTCGGCGACGCCTTCGTCAAGGCAGTGCATGCCGCCGCGGCGCGCGGCGCGGCAATGGGCGAGGAGTTCGGCAAGGAAGGCTGATATCGCTGTCGTCCCCGCGCAGGCGGGGGTCCAGCGGCGTGGAAAGTCGCCGGGTTCCCGCCTGCACGGGAACGACAAGCGCTACCGCAGCGCGTACGCCAGCGCAGTGCCGGCAAACACCCAGGCGCCGAGCCAGTTGTTGTGGCGGAACGCCGCGAAGCACTGCATGCGGTCGCGCGCGCGGATCAGCGTGTAGTGGTACAGCGCCGTAACGGCGGCCGCCGCCAGGCCGAGCCAGTACGGCCAGCCCAGCCCGAGCATGCTGCCCGCCACCGCCATCAGCGCCAGGAAGCCGGCGTAGCAGATCATGATCGCCGCCACGTCGAAGCGGCCGAACGTGATCGCCGAGGTCTTCATGCCGATCAGCAGGTCGTCGTCGCGGTCGACCATCGCATAGGCGGTGTCGTAGGCGACCGACCAGAACACATTGGCCAGCAGCATCAGCCAGGCCACCGGCGGCACCTGCTGTTGCACGGCGGCGAAGGCCATCGGGATGCCGAAGCCGAACGCGATGCCAAGGTACGCCTGCGGAATCGCGAAAAAGCGCTTGAAGAAGGGATAGGTCGCGGCGACGATCACCGCCACCACCGACAGCCATTTGGTCAGCGCGTTCAGCGGCAGGATCAGCAGGAAGGCAAGCACGGCCAGCGTGCCGGCCACCGCCAGCGCCTCCCAGGGCTGGATGCGCCCCGCCGTCAGCGGTCGTTCGCGGGTGCGCTTCACGTGCCTGTCGAAGTCGCGGTCGGCCCAGTCGTTCATCGCGCAGCCCGCCGAGCGCATCAGGAAGGTGCCGACCACGAAGATCCAGAAGATCGGCCATGGCGGCGGCCCGCCGGCGGCCATCCACAGCGCCCACAAGGTCGGCCACAGCAACAGCAGCGTGCCGATCGGCTTGTCGATGCGCACCAGGCGTGCGTACAGGGCGAGACGTTCGAGCATCGGGGTCGGTCGGTGGGGGCGGGACAGCGGCACGGCGGGCGGCGGAGCAAGCGGGATCGAGAGATCAGGGGACCAGAAGAGGAGGCCGAGGGGGTACGAGTCGTGTGGCTCGATTGCCTCTGGCGAGGCGCCCCCCCTGCGAGGCCGTCGACAACGCGCCGCCGCACACGCGGCGGCACATCGTCACGACGCCAGTCCGCTCAGGCGAGCATCGAACGCAGCATCCATGCGGTCTTTTCGTGCGTCTGCATGCGCTGGGTCAGCAGGTCGGCGGACGGCTCGTCGGCGGCGGCCTCGACCAGCGGGAAGATCGAGCGCGCGGTACGGACCACGGCCTCCTGGCCTTCGACCAGCTTGCGGATCATCTCGGTGGCCTCGGGCACGCCCTCTTCTTCCTGGATCGACGACAGCCGCGCGTATTCCTTGTAGGTGCCCGGTGCCGGATAGCCCAGCGCGCGGATGCGTTCGGCGATCGAGTCCACGGCCAGCGCCAGTTCGTTGTACTGCGTCTCGAACATCAGATGCAGCGTGTTGAACATCGGGCCGGTGACGTTCCAGTGGAAATTGTGCGTCTTCAGATAAAGCGTGTAGGTGTCCGCCAGCAGCTTGGACAGGCCCTCGGCGATCTTCTTGCGGTCCTTGTCCGAAATCCCGATGTTCACGCTCATCTCGTTCTTCTTCGCCATGATCGATACGCTCCGTTCTGATGTGGCCACGACTAACTGCGGAAAAAATGCGATGGGGGCCGCCAGCGTATTCGCCAGCGGCCCCGGCTTCGCATTATGGCATCCCAACGGGAGCGCGGACAAACCCGCGCCACCCGTTCGAGCGCCCTGCGCCTGCCTTCAGCGTACGTTCAGCGCCCGCTCCACCCCTGCCGCGTAGGCCGGATCGATCCGGCGGAAGTGCTCGAGCTGGACCTGCACGATATCGGCCGGCACGCCCTGCATCGCCGCCGCGATATTGCCGAACAGGCGCTGGCGCTGGCCGTCGTCGAACAGCTGGAACAGCGCGCGCGGCTGGCTGTAGTAATCGTCGTCGTCCGCGCGGTGGTCGAAGCGGTCCGCGACCGCGCCGACCGACAGCGGCGGCTCGACCGCGCGCTCGCCGGCCGCGAAGGCGCCCTGCCGGTTCGGCTCGTAGTTCAGCTTGCTGCCCTGGTTGCCGTCGACGCGCATCGCCCCGTCGCGATGGAAGCTGTTGTGGAACGGGCATTTCGGCGCGTTGACCGGAATCTGGTGATGGTTGACGCCCAGCCGGTAGCGCTGCGTGTCGCCGTACGAGAACAGCCGGCCCTGCAGCATCCGGTCCGGCGAGAAGCCGATGCCGGGCACGATGTTGGACGGGTTCATCGCGACCTGTTCCACCTCGGCGAAGTAGTTGTCCGGATTGCGGTTCAGCTCCAGCACGCCGACGTCGATCAGCGGATAGTCGGCATGCGGCCAGACCTTGGTCAGATCGAAGGGGTTGATGCGATACGTCGCCGCGTCGGCCTCCGGCATGATCTGCACCTGCAGCTTCCAGCGCGGGAAATTGCCCTGCTCGATGTTCTCGTACAGGTCGCGCTGCGCGCTCTCGCGGTCGCCGGCCACCACCTTCGCCGCTTCCTCGTTGGTCCAGTTGGCGATGCCCTGCTGCGACTTGAAGTGGAACTTGACCCAGAAGCGCTCGCCCGCCGCGTTGATGAACGAGTAGGTGTGCGAGCCGAAGCCGTGCATTTGCCGGTAGTTCTGCGGCAGGCCGCGATCGCTCATCAGGATCGTGACCTGATGCAGCGATTCGGGATGGCGCGACCAGAAGTCCCACACCGCAATCGGATCGCGCAGATTGGTGCGCGGATTGCGCTTCTGCGTGTGGATGAAGTCCGGGAACTTGAGCGGATCGCGGACGAAGAACACCGGCGTGTTGTTGCCCACCACGTCCCAGTTGCCCTCGTCGGTATAGAACTTGATCGAGAAGCCGCGCACGTCGCGCTCGGCATCGGCGGCGCCGCGCTCGCCGGCCACGGTCGAGAAGCGGATGAACAGCGGGGTCTGCTTGCCGACCTCGGCAAAGATCGACGCCTTCGTGTACTGCGTAATGTCATGCGTCACGGTGAAGGTACCGTGGGCGCCCGAGCCCTTGGCGTGTACCCGGCGCTCGGGAATGACCTCGCGGTCGAAGTGCGCGAGCTTCTCGAGGAACCAGACGTCCTGCAGCAACATCGGGCCGCGCACGCCGGCGGTCAGCGAATTCTGGTTGTCGGCGACCGGCGCGCCGGCGGCGGTGGTGAGGATGTCCTTGGTGTCCTTGTCCTTATCCTTGCTCATCGTGACCTCTGCTTGTGGGGGGTGCGGGAAGACGGAAACGCCATGAAACCGGTGCGGCTGACTGCCAGGGCCGGCCGTGAGACTACGCGGCCATTGCGATGCCACCGTGACGGCGGCTGCCGCAGACGGTCTCGCTGGCCCGCCGTCAATAGACGGTGGCGAAACAGGCCAGGCAGTCGGTCAGTTGACGGCGCAGGTCGCGCCAGACGGTGCCCGGGACGGGCAACGGCGAGGGACGATTGCGGTTCATGCTGACTCCTTCTGCGAGCGGTATCGTGCGTCGATGGAAGGAGTCTAACAATCACCTATTGGTATAGGAATTTAATTATTTAAAACTATGATATAGCGAAAAGCTAACAGCGGCAGCGGCGTCGGCAGTCATGGCGCGTCGGCCAGCAGCGCGCGGCGCGGCATTGCACCGCGCCGGTCGACGACACCCGGGAGGGAGAGAAGGGTCAGGCCGCCTTGGCCAGCGCGTCCGGCGTCAGCTTGCGCACGCCCGGCAGTTCGCACGCGGCCACCGCCGCGCACAGCGCTTCCATCGCCGGCAGCCGGGTGAAGCTCTTGCGCCAGGCCAGCACCACGCGGCGATCGGGCACCGGCTCGGCGAACGGCACATAGGACAGCAGGTCGTTGCTGGCATGCATGTCCGGCACCGAGGTACGCGGCAGCACGGTAATGCCGACGCCGCTGGCGACCATATGGCGAATGGTTTCGAGAGACGAGCCCTCGAAGGTCTTCTGGATGCCGTCGGCCGCCTGCGAGAACCGCGACAGTTCAGGGCAGACGCCCAGCACATGGTCGCGGAAGCAGTGGCCGCTGCCCAGCAGCAGCATGGTCTGCTGCTTCAGTTCGTCCGGCGCGACATGCTCGGCCTTTTCCAGCTGATGGCCGCGCGGCACCGCGACGACGAAGGGCTCGTCGTACAGTGGCCGCACCGTCAGACCGGAGTCGGGGAACGGCTCGGCCATGATCGCGCAGTCGATCTCGCCCTGCTTGAGCAGCTCGATCAGCTTGACCGTGTAGTTCTCCTGCAGCATCAGCGGCATCTGCGGCACGGTGTGGATCATCTGCTTGACCAGCGCCGGCAGCAGATACGGCCCGATCGTGTAGATCACGCCGACGCGCAGCGGCCCGGCCAGCGGGTCCTTGCCCTGCTTGGCGATCTCGCGGATCGCCATGGTCTGCTCCAGCACCCGCTGCGCCTGCGCGACGATCTGCTCGCCGACCGCCGTCACCGAAACCTCGGAGGTGCCGCGCTCGAAGATCTGCACGTTCAGTTCGTCCTCCAGCTTCTTGATCGCCACCGACAGCGTGGGCTGCGACACGAAGCAGGCCTCGGCGGCACGGCCGAAATGGCGCTCTCGCGCGACGGCAACGATGTACTTCAATTCGGTCAGCGTCATGTCGTATCGGCTTGGGAGGTTGCGGTGGAGCGGGCGACAGCGTGAAGGCTGTGACGGCGTCTCGGCACGGCTGGGCCGGGGGCGAGACCGTCGAATCGCCGCGAAAGCACGTCACAGAAGTGCTTCGCAAATTATCGCCTTTTCAGAAGCGATAGATTTTACCTTCGAATCGACGTTCTGTCAGAGCCGCGCGGCAATGCGGCGCAGGAGGCTCTTCTGCTGTTGCCGCGCAAGTGCGGCCCCGGCGGGCGACGGCCACGGCCTCGGCCACGGCGGCCGATCTCACGCCTTGAGGTAATGCTCGCGCCCACCAAGCCAGCGCGACAGATGCGCCTGCGCGGCCTCCGGATAGCGGCTCAGCAGCAGCTCGGCCGCCTGCTGCGCCGGCTCGACCAGCCAGGCGTCGGTCTCGAGGTCGGCAAAGCGCAGCATCGCCTCGCCCGATTGGCGGGCGCCGAGGAATTCGCCCGGGCCGCGGATCTGCAGGTCGCGGCGCGCGATCTCGAAGCCGTCTGTGGTCTCCCGCATCGTCGCCAGCCGCTGCTTGGCGGTCGGCGACAGCGGGGCCTGGTACATCAGCAGGCAGACCGATTCGGCGCTGCCCCGGCCGACGCGGCCGCGCAGCTGGTGCAGCTGCGCCAGGCCGAAGCGCTCGGCATGCTCGATCACCATCAGCGAGGCGTTGGGCACGTCGACGCCCACTTCGATCACCGTGGTCGCCACCAGCACCTGCAGCTGGTTGGACGAGAAGGCGTCCATCACCGCGGCCTTCTCGGCCGGCGGCAGCCGGCCATGGACCAGTCCGACCTTCAGATCCGGCAAGGCGGCGGCCAGCGTCTCGTAGGTCTCCTGCGCGGTCTGCAGCTGCAGCGCCTCGCTCTCCTCGATCAGCGGACAGACCCAATAGACCTGCCGACCCTGCGCCGCGGCATGGTGCACGCGTTCGATCACCTCGTCGCGGCGCGCATCGTTGACCAGCCGGGTGACCACCGGGCTGCGGCCGGGCGGCAGTTCGTCGATCACCGACACGTCGAGGTCGGCGTAATAGGTCATCGCCAGCGTGCGCGGGATCGGCGTGGCCGACATCATCAGCTGGTGCGGCACGGTGGCGCGTTCGTCCGTGCCGGCGCCGCCCTTTTCCGATCCTTCCGCCCCTTCTGCCTTGCCGCGCAGGGCCAGCCGCTGCGCCACGCCGAAGCGATGCTGTTCGTCGACGACCGACAGCCCGAGCTTCGCGAACCGCACCGCGTCCTGGATCAGCGCATGCGTGCCGATCGCCAGTTGCGCCTGGCCCGACTCGACGCGCGCCACCGCCTCGCGCTTGTCCCGGCTCTTGAGGCTGCCGGCCAGCCACACCACCTCGACGCCCAGCGGCGCCAGCCAGCCCGACAGCTTGCGGTAGTGCTGCTCGGCCAGGATCTCGGTCGGCGCCATCAGCGCGGCCTGGTAGCCGGCGTCGATCGCCTGGCAGGCGGCCAGCGCGGCGACGATGGTCTTGCCGCTGCCGACATCGCCCTGCAGCAGCCGGTGCATCGGGTGCGGCGCGCCCATGTCGGCGGCGATCTCCTTGACCACACGCTGCTGCGCGCCGGTCAGCGCGAACGGCAGCGCGGCGAGGAAACGGTCCAGCAGGCCGCCGGCGCGGCGCGGCATCGGCGGCGCGTTGCGGGCGCGGCGGGCCGCCTGCGCGCGCTTGAGCGACAGCTGCTGGGCCAGCAGCTCGTCGAACTTGATGCGGACCCACGCCGGGTGCGAGCGGTCGATCAGCGCGGCCTCGTCGACCTGCGGCGGCGGCGCGTGCAGCAGCCGCAGCGATTCGGCCAGCGGCTGCAGCTTCAACGGCGCCAGCAGGCCGTCCAGCAGCGGCCGCGGCAGCGTCTCCGGCAGCGGCGTGCGCTGCAGCGCCCCGCCGATGGCCTTGCGCAGATAGCCCTGCGAGATGCCGGCGGTGGCCGGATAAACCGGGGTCAGCCGGTCCGGCAGCGGCTCGTCGGGGCCGACCGGGCGCACCACCGGATGGATCATCTCGGCGCCGAAGAAGCCGCCGCGCACCTCGCCGCGCACGCGCAGCCGCACCCCTTCGGCCATCTGCTTGGCCTGGCTGCCGTAGAAATTGAGAAAGCGCAGCGTCAGCTCGCCGCTGTCGTCGGCGATGCGGACCACCAGCTGCCGGCGCGGCCGCAGCGTGACCTCGCTGGAGACCACCTCGCCCTCGACCTGCACGGCCAAGCCCAGCCCCGCCCGATGCACGGCCTCACGGATCGGCAGCAGCGTGGTCTCGTCCTCGTAGCGCATCGGCAGATGCAGCACCAGGTCGACGTCGCGCTTCAGTCCGAGCTTGGCGAGTTTGGCCATCGCCGATGACGGCGCGGCGGGCTTGCCGGACTTCGCGGGCTGCGCGGCCCTGGCGGGCTGGGCGGACTTGCCGGCCGGCGTTGGCGATGGCGGCTGGTCGTCTGGCTCGGGCTTGCGTTCGCTGGCGGTGACGGGCATCGAGGCGGTGGTGGCCGGGGCGCGGCGGCGCCCCTGACGTATCGGATCGGATCGTGGGAAACGGCTGAGCCGTCGGTGCTCCGGGGTTGCCCCGGCGGAATACTCGCCATCACGGCAACCGCGGCAAGCCTGGCGGCCGAAGCCTTACAATAGCGGGTCCGCCGATTGTACCCATGCCTGCGCCGCGCGCTGCAGGCGCCACCGGCGGTTTCCCGACTGCTGCCGTCCCGTTTCGTATGCGCCGGCCTCGTTTCGAGGCGCCGGCCCCTGTCCATTTATGCTGACGCTGTCCGATTTCGATTTTCCGCTGCCGCCCGAACTGATCGCCCAGACCGCGCTGCCCGACCGCAGCGCGAGCCGGCTGCTGGTCGTGCGCACCGGCGCGGACGGCGCCACCGAACTGGACGACCGTGCCTTCGCCGACCTGACCGACTATCTGCGCCCGAACGACCTGCTGGTGTTCAACGACACCCGCGTGATCAAGGCGCGCTTCTTCGGCCACAAGGCCAGCGGCGGCAAGATCGAGGTGCTGGTCGAGCGCGTGCTGGACACCGACACGGTGCTGGCGCAGGTGCGCGCCTCGAAGACGCCGGCCGAAGGCAGTACGCTGCGGCTGGCCGACGCGTTCGACGTCACGGTCGGCGCTCGCGTGGACCAGTTCTTCACGCTGCGTTTCCCCGAGCCGGCGCTCGATCTGATCGAGCGCTTCGGCCGCCTGCCGCTGCCGCCGTACATCACGCACGATCCCGACGCCTACGACGAAAGCCGCTACCAGACCGTCTATGCCCGCCATCCGGGCGCGGTGGCGGCGCCGACCGCGGGGCTGCATTTCGACGACGCGCTGTTCGCGCGGCTCGACGCCCACGGCGTGCGGCGCGCCTTCCTGACGCTGCACGTCGGTGCCGGCACGTTCCAGCCGGTGCGCACCGAGAACCTGGCCGAGCACAAGATGCACTCGGAGTGGTACGCGATCTCGGAGGAACTGGCGCAGGCGGTGCGCGACACCCGCGCCGCCGGCGGCCGCGTGATCGCGGTCGGCACCACGTCGCTGCGCGCGCTGGAATCGGCCGCGACGCCGGAGGGCGAGCTGCTGGCCGGCAGCGGCGACACCGACATCTTCATCACGCCGGGCTATCGCTTCAAGCTGATCGACGCCCTGATCACCAACTTCCACCTGCCCAAGTCGACGCTGCTGATGCTGGTCTCGGCGATGGCCGGCATCGAGCCGATCCGCCTCGCCTATCGCCATGCGGTCGAACAGCGCTATCGCTTCTTCAGCTATGGCGATGCGATGCTGCTGCATCGCCAGCCCTGAGCCGCTGCCCCGCGCTCGCGCCCTACCGCTCCGTCCGCCGGCACGTCACCACCCACCGAATCTCCGCCACCGTACGCCATGCTCCAATTCGAACTGATCACCACCGACGGCAACGCCCGCCGCGGCCGCGTCACCCTGAACCACGGGGTGGTCGAGACGCCGATCTTCATGCCGGTCGGCACCTATGGCTCGGTCAAGGCGATGTCGCCGCTGGAGCTGAACGAAATCGGCGCGCAGATCATCCTGGGCAATACCTTTCATCTGTGGCTGCGGCCGGGGCTGGAGGTCATCGACACGCATCAGGGCCTGCACCGCTTCGTCGGCTGGGACAAGCCGATCCTGACCGACTCGGGCGGCTTCCAGGTGTTCTCGCTGGGCGAGCTGCGCAAGATCACCGAGGACGGCGTGACCTTCGCCTCGCCGGTCAATGGCGACAAGCTGTTCCTGTCGCCGGAAATCTCGATGCAGATCCAGCGCACGCTGAACTCGGACATCGTGATGCAGTTCGACGAATGCACGCCGTACGAGATCGAGGGCCGGCCGGCCACGCACGAGGAGGCGGCGCGCTCGATGCGGATGAGCCTGCGCTGGGCCAAGCGCTCGCGCGACGAGTTCGAGCGGCTGGCCAATCCGAACGCGCTGTTCGGCATCGTGCAGGGCGGCATGTTCGAGGACCTGCGCGACGAGTCGCTGGCGGGCCTGTCGGAGCTCGGCTTCCACGGCCTGGCGATCGGCGGGTTGTCGGTCGGCGAGCCCAAGGAAGACATGATGCGGGTGCTCGAACACGTCGGCCCGCGGCTGCCGGCGGACAAGCCGCACTATCTGATGGGCGTCGGCACGCCGGAGGATCTGGTAGCCGGCGTGGCGTCCGGGGTCGACATGTTCGACTGCGTGATGCCGACCCGCAATGCGCGCAACGGCTGGCTGTTTACCCGCTTCGGCGACGTCAAGATCAAGAACGCGGCGCACCGCAACGACCCGCGCCCGCTGGACGAAAGCTGCGCCTGCTACACCTGCCGCAATTTCTCGCGGGCCTATCTGCACCATCTGCACCGGGTCGGAGAAATTCTGGGCGCGCGGCTCAATACGATCCACAATCTGTATTACTACCTGCAGCTGATGCGCGAAATCCGCGAGGCGATCGAGCAGCACCGCTTCGACGCCTTCCGCCGCCAGTTCGCCGCCGACCGCGCGCGCGGCACGCAGTAGACCGGCCTGTGGGACCGCGCCCGCCGACCGTGCGAGACCGGCCCGTCCAGGCGGGCGACGCCAGCGTCAGAACCGGCCGAAGCGGGTGATAGAATGCCCGATTCCTTGAATCTAATTTGTGACGGAGAAGCAACGTGCTGATTTCGAACGCATTTGCCCAGACCGCCGGCGGGGCCGGCGGCGCGGCGGGTGGCCTGATGAGTTTCCTGCCGATCATCCTGATGTTCGCGGTCCTGTGGTTCATCATGATCCGCCCGCAGATGAAGCGGCAGAAGGAAGCCAAGGCGATGCTGGAAGCGCTGGCCAAGAACGACGAAGTCGTCACCGCCGGCGGCATCCTGGGCCGGGTCACCAAGGTCAACGAGCAGTACGTGACGCTGGAAATCGCCGAAGGCACCGAGATCACGGTGCAGAAGAACGCCGTCACCGCAGTGCTGCCGAAGGGTTCGCTGAAGGCGCTCTGAGCCCCTCGCTCTCTCAGGCCTTGCGGATTTTCCGCAGGGTTCCGGCACGCCGCCAATAGCGTGCCCGCACAGCCGCCTGGCCCCGCCCCGGGAAGTCTCCGGTCGGGCCAGGCGGCTGTTTGCCAACCGGTTGCCGGCGCGACACGCCCGCGGATTCCCGTCCGCGTGCCGCGCCGGCCGTAGAAAGACCGTAGAAAGACTGGCCGAAGATGAATCGCTATCCGCTTTGGAAATACCTCGTGATTCTGGTGGCACTGACCATCGGCATCCTCTACACGCTGCCCAACTTCTTCGGCGAGGCGCCTGCGGTGCAGGTCTCGTCGGGCAAGGCCACGGTCAAGGTCGATCTGGCGATGCAGAAGCAGATCGAACAGGTGCTGGCGCAGAACGGCTTGCAGCCCGACGGCGTGTTCTTTGACGTATCGGGGCAGTCCGGCTCGGTCAAGGCGCGCTTCCGCACCACCGACGAGCAGCTGCGCGCGAAAGACGTGCTGTCGCGCTCGCTGAACCCTGACCCCAACGACCCGACCTATGTGGTCGCGCTGAACCTGCTGTCCGGCTCGCCGAAGTGGCTGACGTCGCTGCATGCGCTGCCGATGTACCTCGGTCTGGACCTGCGCGGCGGCGTGCACTTCCTGCTGCAGGTCGACATGAAGGGCGCGGTCGACAAGAAGCTCGACAGCCTCGCCGGCGACGCCCGCACGGTGCTGCGCGACAAGGGCATCCGCCACGGCGGCGTGGACCGCAACGGCGACCGCGTGACGGTGCGCTTCAACAATCCCGAGGACGCCACCCGCGCGCGCGGCGTGCTGGCTGACAGCCTGCCCGACCTGACCTTCGCGATGGAAGGCAACAACGTGATCGGGACCTTCACCGAGGCGGCGCGCCGCGCGGTGCAGGACGCCGCCGTGAAGCAGAACATCACCACGCTGCACAACCGCGTCAACGAACTGGGCGTGGCCGAGCCGGTGATCCAGCAGCAAGGCGCCGAGCGGATCGTCGTGCAGCTGCCGGGCGTGCAGGACACCGCCAAGGCCAAGGACATCATCGGCCGTACCGCCACGCTGGAGGCTCGCCTGGTCGATCCGGACGCGCCGCGCGCCCCGCGTCAGGGCGACCCGATCCCGTTCGGCAGCGAGCTGTTCCTGCACGGCAACGGCGCCCCGGTGGTGCTGAAAAAGCAGGTGATCTTCACCGGCGACCGCATCGAAAGCGCGTCGGCCGGCTTCGACCAGAACCAGCGCCCTTCGGTCAACATCAAGCTCGACGCCCAGGGCGGCCGCGTGCTGCGCGACGTCTCGCGCGAGAACATCGGCAAGCCGATGGGCATCGTGCTGTTCGAGAAGGGCAAGGGCGAAGTGCTGACGGTGGCGACGATCCAGTCGGAACTGGGTTCGAGCTTCCAGATCACCGGCTCCTACTCGACCGAGGCCGCCAACGACCTGGCGCTGCTGCTGCGCGCCGGCTCGCTGGCCGCGCCGATGGAGATCATCGAAGAACGCACCATTGGCCCGTCGCTGGGCGCCGACAACATCGAGAAGGGCTTCGATTCGGTGGCCTACGGCTTTGCCGCGATCGCGGTCTTCATGGTGCTGTACTACCTGCTGTTCGGCGTGTTCTCGGTGATCGCGCTGGGGGTCAACCTGCTGCTGCTGATCGCGGTGCTGTCGATGCTGCAGGCCACGCTGACGCTGCCCGGCATCGCCGCCATCGCGCTGGTGCTCGGCATGGCAATCGACGCCAACGTGCTGATCAACGAGCGGATCCGCGAGGAGCTGCGCGCCGGGGTATCGCCGCAGATGGCGATCGCAGTCGGCTTCGACCGCGCCTGGGCCACCATTCTGGATTCGAACGTGACCACGCTGATCGCCGGCCTGGCGTTGCTGGCCTTTGGTTCGGGCCCGGTGCGCGGCTTCGCGGTGGTGCACTGCCTGGGCATCCTGACCTCGGTGTTCTCGGCGGTGTTCTTCAACCGTGGCCTGGTCAATCTCTGGTACGGCCGCAAGAAGAAGCTGCAGAGCGTGTCGATCGGCCAGATCTGGCGGCCCACGCCGGACAACAAGGGCACCGTGGCCAACAAGTGAATGCGAGCCGCGCGTGGCCCTGCCCCGCGGCTCCGGTTTGAAGAAACACCCGAACGCAGCACGCTGCAGCAGATACAGGATTCACCATGGAATTCTTCCGCATCCGGCGCGACATTCCGTTCATGAAGCACGCGTTGATCTTCAACGTGATCTCCTTCGTGACGTTCTTCGCCGCCGTCTTTTTCCTCTGGCAGAAGGGCCTGCACCTGTCGATCGAGTTCACCGGCGGCACGGTGATGGAGGTCAGCTACCAGCAGCCCGCCGACCTCGAACGGATCCGCGGCCAGGTCGGCAAGCTCGGCTACTCCGACGTGCAGGTGCAGAACTTCGGCACCTCGCGCGACGTGATGATCCGCCTGCCGCTGCAGAAGAGCGCCGACGGCAAGCCGATCAGCTCGGCCCAGCAGAGCGAGCAGGTGATGGGCGCGCTCAAGGCGGTCTCGCCCGATGCCAATCTGCAGCGCGTCGAATTCGTCGGCCCGCAGGTCGGCAGGGAGCTGGCCACCGACGGCCTGCTGGCGCTGCTGTTCGTGATCGCCGGCATCGTGATCTACCTGTCGATCCGCTTCGAATGGAAGTTCGCGGTGGCGGGCATCATCGCCAACCTGCACGACATCGTGATCATCCTGGGCTTCTTCGCCTTCTTCCAGTGGGAATTCTCGCTGTCGGTGCTGGCGGCCGTACTCGCCGTGCTCGGCTATTCGGTCAACGAGTCGGTGGTGATCTTCGACCGGATCCGCGAGAACTTCCGCAAGTACCGCAAGATGACGACCCACGAGGTCATCGACAACGCGATCACCAGCACGATGTCGCGGACCATCATCACGCACGGCTCGACCGAGATGATGGTGCTGTCCATGTTCTTCTTCGGCGGCCCGACGCTGCACTACTTCGCGCTCGCGCTGACGGTCGGCATTCTGTTCGGCATCTACTCGTCGGTGTTCGTCGCCGCGGCGCTGGCCATGTGGCTGGGCGTCAAACGCGAGGACCTGATCAAGGGCGAAAAGAAGGCCGGCGGAGCCGACCGCGACGATCCGAACTACGGCGCGCAGGCATGACGAGCCGGTAGTCAGGAAGCACGCATAAAAAAACGGGGCCCAGGCCCCGTTTTTTTATGCGCCCGCTCCGCGAGGGGGGCGAGAGGGAGCCGGCGGACCGGCATCCTTCATCCTTCAGAACTGCTCGATCCAGACCGCCACCCGATCGGCGCCGAACTGGGTCGACGCCGGCGCCAGGCGGGAGACGATGGTGTTGCCGTCGCGCAGCATCTCCAGCGCATTGCCGCTGCGATCGAGCCACAGCAGCGCGGCAAACCACGCCGCGTGCTGCTCCGACACCGTCGTTCCGACCGGCGTGCCAAGGAATTCGGACAGTACCGGCGACGACAGCCACACCAGAGCGTCACCATCGCGGCGCACCGCCTCCCCCAGCTGCTGCGCGATCACGCCCAGCGCATCGGCGCCGGTGTCATGCGTCGCACGCAGTTGCGCCAGGCGATTTGCCACCGCATGGCCGAAGGCGCCGCTGCGCTGGCTCTCGGCGCCTACCAGATCGGCGTAGTCCATCCTCGCCCAATCGGGCTCGGGACCCCTGGCGCCCGCCAGCACGGCGGCAGCCAGATAGGTCTCGACCGGCTGGAAGCGCTCGGGACCGATCAGGCTGGCGCACAGCGCGCGCACCATGCCGATGCGGGCGGCCAGCGTCTGGCGCTGGATCACGCTGAGCTTCTCGCGCACCAGCTGGTCGCGCTCGCGGCGCAGGCCGGCGATCTCCAGCGCCTGCTTGAGCTCCATGCGCAGCGCGGTGATGTCCCACGGCTTCTTGATGTAGCGGTGGATCTGCCCTTCGTTGACCGCCTGCACGGTGGACTCGAGTTCGGAATACGCGGTCGTCAGGATGCGGACGATATGCGGATAGTGCTCGCGCGCGTGGCGCAGCAGCTCGTTGCCGTATTCGCCCGGCATGCGCTGGTCGGAGACCAGCACGGCCAGCGTGTCGCCATGCGCTTCGAGCAGCGCCTTGCCCTCCTCGACCGAACCGCCGGTGACGACGGGCGCCAGCCCGCCGATCGCCCTCTGGAAATACTTGACCGCGGTGGCCTCGTCGTCGACGAACAGAATCGCGGGCGGCGATGCCTGGTTGTCGTTCGGTTCGTTCATTGACCGCTCCTATTGCTGTGCATTCGATTCTTCGTGTGAGGGAATTCCAGCGTCACGGTGGTGCCGGCGCCCGGAATCGACTCGATCCGGATGCCGCCGCCGAACGACTGCATGACGCGGTTGCAGAAAATCATGCCGAGGCCGTTTCCGCCGGCGGCGGCATGCGTGGTGACCGGATCGACCAGCAGGCGCTCCATCACATCGGGCGGAATGCCTGGGCCGTTGTCGCTGATGCAGATCACGGGGTCGGGCTGCGCCACCACACGGAAGCGCAGCGACGGCTTGGGGACATCGGTCAGCGCCCGCAAGCCATTGTTGAGCAGCGACGACAACACCAGCGACACGCAGTTCGGCAACGTATGGACGATGAAATCGCCATGCAGTTCGACCTCGACCCAATTGCGCTGCGCACCGGTGAACGGATAGCTGTCGAGCAGCGCCATGATCAGGCTGCCGGCGGTGATGTCGCGATCGTTCTCGCTGGTCAGCGGCCGCTCCCCATTGCCGCGCACCGATTGCAAGAACGACGAGATCACCGCCAGGCAGTACTGCGCATTGCTGTGCATCACCGCAGCCGCTTGCCCGATCTCGGCCTGGCGCTGCGGATCGTATTCGGCGCTGCTGCGGCTTTCAACACCGCGGGCGAAATTCGCGATAGCCGCCAGCGGGGTGTTAAGTTCGTGCGCCAGGAACGCCAGCGTCTCGTCGATCGCGGTCAGCCGCTGGTGCCGCGACTGCCGTTCGCGATGGCGCTCGCGCGCCAGCGCCAGCACGTCGCGCACCGCCTGCAGGCCAAGCGGCTTCTCGAGGATGCGAAACACCTCGCCGCTGTTGACCGTCTGCAGCAGCATGTCCTTGTCGGCGTACGCCGTCACCAGGATCCGCACGATCTGCGGATACTCGGCGGCGACCTGCCGCAGCAGATCGGCCCCGTTGCGGCCCGGCATGCGGAAGTCGGTGACCAGCACCGCGGTGCGGCCGCTGTCGTTGCGCAGCATCTCGATGGCCTGATCCGCGCCCTGGGCGACCAGCACTTCGTACTCCGCGCCCGCCGCCCGGGCAAAGTACTTGCAGGCCATCTCCTCGTCGTCGACGTAGAGCACGGTCAGCCGCGCCTGGCGCAAATCGATCCGCTGTTCCGTCATGGCGCGCTCATTCCGCCCGCGGCAGATCGAAGCTGAACGCGGCCCACTGGCCCAGTTCGCTTTCAGCGAACAGCACGCCGCCATGCCGCTCGATCACCGCATAGCTGATCGACAGCCCCAGGCCCAGCCCCTGCCCGACCTCGCGCGTGGTGAAGAAGGGCTCGAACACGCGCGCCAGATTTTCGCTGGGGATGCCGGGGCCGTTGTCGCGTACGTTGACATGCAGCCGGCCGTCCTTCCACACGACGGTGGTATGGATCGCCGGTGCGGCCGTGCCGGCCTTGCGCATCGCCAGCGCCGCGTTCGAGAACAGATTGATCAGCACGCCGATGATGGCCGCCTCGTCGCCGAACACCAGGGTGTCGGGCGGCAGCTCGCGCGTCATCCGCACGCCGCGCAGTTCGTGCGCGGTCAGCCGGCTGGCCGAGTCGAGCGCCTTTTCGAACAGGAAGGGCCGGCCCTCGACCTCCGCGCCGGGCTGCCGGTAGGCAAAGATCTTCAGGTCCGAGACGATATGCTGGATCCGCTGCATCCCCTGCCGGGCATCGATCAGGCATTCCTGCAGCGAGGCGCTTTCCTTGGCCTCCGGCTCCTCCAGCGCGATCTCGATTGCCATCAGGCAGAAGTTGACCGGGTTGTTGACCTCGTGCAGCAGTCCCGCGGCCAGCGTACCGACCGCGGCCATCTTCTCCTGCTGCAGCAGCTGGCCCTTGATCTGCGCCAGGTTCTCGTTGATGCGCGCGAGCTCGTCGTTCTTGTTCGCCAGTTCTTCCTTCAGCCGGAACAACTGGAAGCGGCCCTTCTCGTTGAAGTAGGTGTAGACCGCGCTGGCCGCGCCGGCAAACAGCACGAACAGCGAATTGACGAGGAAGGTGCCGACCGGATGCAGGCCATCGGGATGCAGCAGGCAGGCCACCAGGTAGCACAGGTACGACAGGCCGCCGAACACCACGTTCTGCCACAGGCCGAACGGCAGCGCGATGCCCGACGCGAAGATCGCCAGATTCAGGCCGACGTAGTACGGCGAGGCAACGCCGTCGGTCTCCCAGATCATCCACGCGATCATCAGCTGCGGCAGCAACAGCCATGACAGCGTCAGCCAGGGGGCCAGCCTGCGTCCGTGCTGGCTGTACAGCACCAGCACGATGCCGGCGATCAGCATCGAGACGATGATGCGCGCGACCGCGAACGGCACCTGCCACTCCGGATACTGGCCGTAATCGAGCCCCATGCCGAGCAGCACCAGCACGATGGCGGTGTAAGCCCCGCCGCGGCTGAACGCCAGGCGAAAGTCGGCCAGTTCGGCCTGGTATCCGGCATAGAGTCGGTTGACAGTCATGGCAGATCGGCGGCGCCGCCTCAGGAGATGGTGGCTTCAGCGAATACGTTGACGCCCGTGGCGTCGACATAGACCTGGTGGTCGGTCGACTGCTCGGGCAGCAGACTCAGCATCTTCGCTTCATCGCGATAGATCAGGTACCACTCGAGCAGATGCTCCATCCCGTATCGCTCCGGATTGCTCGAATGGACGTTGGTGACCAGCACCCGCCCGCCCGGGCGCGTGCGCGCGGCGAAATGGTTCAGCAGCCGGGCGCAGACCTTGTCGGACAGATAGTCGAACAGGCCGGCGCAATAGACCGCGTCGAACTCGCGTACCGAGGGGTCCTCGACCGCGATACGGCGCTTGAGCAGCTCGTGCACCGACTCGTGCACCATCTCGACCTGCATGGTGCGGCCCGCCTCCCGGGCGGCCCGATGGATCGAACCGCGAGTGAATTCGAGCGTCTCTTCGCTGAAGTCGACCAGCTGGAACGACAGCCGCTCCGGCTCGCCGTATTCGCGCGCAAAGCGCTGGATTTCGAAGGCCGGGCCGCAGCCGACGTTGAGCACCCGGAACGGGCGCCCCGCCGCACGGGCGCTGTCCGCCTGTCGGCTGAGGAACTCGACCAGCAGGTCGATGCGGTTGCGGTGCGCGGTGGCGACCGCCGCCTTCAGGAAGGCCGTATTGACGATCTGGAAGTAGGTGGTGGGCCCTTGCTGCGGATCGCTCAGGATCTGGTTGACCATCTCGTAGTCGCCGGCGTAGCCCAGCGGCTTGGTGAAGGTGCGATAGACGAAGGGCGCGCGCAGCAGCAGCGGATGCAGCGCCGATTGCGCATAGGTGCGATGCACCGGCGCGAGCTCGACATCGACGCGCTCCGCCTCCCCTTCCAGCCGGTCCAGGTACGACTTGACCTTCACCATGATTGGCGTGGCCAGCTCCTGGAACACGTCCTCGCGCAAGCGGCCGTCCACCTTGGGCAGGCTTTCGGTCAGGTCCACCTGCTCGACCCAGCGCGACACCTCGGACAGGAAGGCGCGCATCTCGTTGACGGCGATCTGGTAATCGCGGCGGATGTTGAAGCGCGTGTCCCAGTCGCTGACGAACAGCTCCGCCTCGCGGCCCACCGAGCGCGGCTCGTTGGGCAGGTCGCTCAGCTCGCGCCATTCGTCGATCAGCGTCAGCGAGACCACCGCCGTGAGACCGGTATTGACCAGGCTCATCACCACCGCTTTGCCAAGATAGGCGTTCTTGGCCCCGATCCTCACGCTCAGGTCGCTCAATACCTCGCTGACCTGGACAATCGAGTACGGGTTATAGACTTCCATCACCAGAGATTTTCTCTGGAGATTAATGATCGTGCCCCGCACCTGCTCGCCCTGCGAGTTGCGGAAGCTGACCACCGGATCAATTTGCGTTTGGGAGTACACGGTTTTGCGCCAGGGAAAATCCGAAGAATGCGGCTGGCTCATGCCGACACAGGGGTCGGAACGGTCCGGCGCGGCATGGGCGAAGGAACTCGCGAACGGCTCGGCGAAGGCGATGCGCGGAAACTAGGGGTTGGGCATACGCTTGCGATCCTGATCGGGAAGTGAGCGGCGAAGGGCAGGCTGCGGGACTGCCGCGGGGCCAACGACAGGCCGATGCGGGCCAGCAGCCTGACCGAAAGCCGGCCGGCAGCGGCCTCGAACGCGAGCGGGCGACGGCGGCCCCGGTCTCGCTCCCGGGGCCGCCAGGTGCGAATCAGCGACCGATTGTACTGTGGGCCCCTGTCACGGACAACGACCCTCATCCCAACGAGGGGGAGCCGCCCCACATGCCCCCCACCGCGGGAGGGTTGCCGCCAATGAAAAAGGGCCGGATGAAACCGGCCCTCGAACGGCAATGATGGCAATGCCGATGCGGGAATGCGGATGCGCACCGGGGCGCCCCGGCATCAGTCGGCCCGCACGCCCTCGACCTGGATCGCCAGCTTGACCTCGGGCTTGAAGCCCATCTTGATGCCGTAGTCGATGCCGAAGTCGGCGCGGTTGAAGGTGGCATAGGCGTCCGCACCGCAGGCCTCGCGCTTGAGCATCGGATGCTGGATGCACTTGAACTCGCGGATCTCCAGCTTGACCGGCTTGGACACGCCGCGCAGCGTCAGCACGCCGTCGACCTCGGTGGGCACATCGCCGGCGAACTTCGAGAACTTGCCCTTGTAGGTCGCCTCGGGATAGGCCTGCACGTCGAACATGTCGGGACTCTTGGCGTGCTCGTTCATCTTGCCGTGGCCGAAGTCGATCGACGCGGTATCGATCTTGATGTCCAGCGTGCCGGTCCTGGCGGCGCGGTCCAGCGTGACGACGCCGCTGGACTTCTCGAACTTGCCGCGCCACTTGGACAGCCCGCCCAGGTGATCGGCCTCGAAGCTCGGATACGTATGGGTCGGATCGAGGTTGTAGGTCACGGCGGCAGCCGAGGCAAGGCCAGCGAAGGCGGTGGCGGAAGCGGCGGCGAGGATGGCGGCGGCGGTACGCAGTTTCATGGGTTCTCCGGTAAGCGGTTGGGTTCGCCGGGTTGGTCCGGCGACGATGGTAACGGTGGTTTCAGGGTGAGATCGCGAATCCGGGACAATGCCGGGGACAATGCCTCGGGGCAGTGCTTCGGGCGGTGCGGGTTCAGGACCGGGCGTTCGTGACGAGACGGAACTTGATCTGGACCTCGTCGGCGACCACCGAGGTGTCCTTCCACTCGCCCTCGCCGATATTGAAGACGCTGCGCTTGATCGGCAGGACCCCCTCGAAGACCTGGTTGGCACCTTCCTGGCGATAGGTCGCGGGCACCACCACGTCCACGGTCTTGCCCTTGATGGTCAGCTTGCCCGCGACATCGAACTTGCCGGCCGCGGCGGGCTTGATGCCGGTCGATTCGAACACTGCCTTGGGAAAGCGCGCAGCATCGAACCAGTCCTTGCCCTTGACCTCCTTGGTGGTAGCGGCATCGCCGATCTCGAAGCTCGCCACGTCGATCTCGACCTTGGCGCTGGAGGCGGCCAGCTTGGCCGGATCGAAGTCCACCGCGGCGGCAAATCGCTTGAACTTGCCTTCCATCGGCACGCCGATCTGGCGCGCGACGGCGGTCACCGAGCTCTTGCCGGCATCGAGTTGCGCGGCGGCGAGATTGGCGGCAAATCCGGCGCAGGCCAGCGACGCGGCCAGCAGCAAGGCACCGGGACGGGGAATACGTTTCATCGAGGGCTCCTCGTTTTGATTCGGTCAATGCGGAACAACGGGAATCGGGCGGCTTCTCACGGATTCTGGGGATTCTCGCGGTTTTTCGCCGGACTCAACGCAGGAACGGCAGCATGCGGCCGAGCGTGCCGTCGCGGTCGAGCCACTGGTGCTTCAGCGCGGCGGCGGCATGGACGACGACGATCGCGGCCATCAGATAGTTCAGCCAGATATGGGCCAACTTCAGCGTTTCCTTCAGCGCGTCGTTCGGCTCGATCAGCTGCGGCAGCGGCCACACACCCAGATAGACGACCGGCACGCCGGCGGCGAGGCTGTACAGATAGCCGGTCACCGGTACCACCAGGATCAGCAGATAGAGCAGCCAGTGGGCGGCCTTGGCCGCGCCGGCCTGCCAGGCCGGCATGCCGGCCACCGGCGCCGGGGCGGCATGGGTCAGGCGCCAGAGCACGCGCAGCACCGCCAGCGCGAACACCGTCACGCCCAGCCATTTGTGCCAGGAGTACAGCTTGAGCTTGGTCGGCGTGAAGCCCGGGATGTCGGTCATGTAAAGACCGAGCCCGAAGGCTGCGAAGATCAGCAGTGCGATGATCCAGTGCAGACCGATCGCGGTCGCGCCATAGCGCGCGGGGGGAGTGGAACGCATCGATGAAATCCGGCTTCGGTCTTTATTCTTTCGGCAGACGCTGTTAATTCTCGCATTATTGCGTCCGGAAAGTGACGTCGGGAAGGCGGAAGTTCATTGAGTCGTTCAAAGCATTTGAAGGCTATGTCTGTGCGGAACTTGCGGGCGATCCATCAAGACCGTGAATTTCCTCAGGCCAGCCAGTTTTCATACCGCAAATCCGGCACGCGGGAAAACTCGGACACGTTGTCGGTCACGAGCACAGCGTCGATCGCGAGGGCATGCGCGGCGATCAACATATCGTTGGCGCCTATCGGCTGGCCGCAACGCTCCAGACCGGCACGCAAGCGGCCATAGTGGCGATCGACGTCGCCATCGAGCGGCAGCACGCGAAGGGTGCTCAGGGCCTGTTCCACTCGGCGTGCCAACTCGGCAGAGCCTTTCTTGGCAACACCAAAGCGCAATTCAGCGGCCACGACAATGGACGTGCACAACGCCGCGGCGTCCATCGTCCCGATACGCGCGGCACAAGCGCCGCGCGTATCTCGCAGGGCGACCGACACGATGTTCGTGTCGAGCAGATAAAAGGGCATCAGAGATCTACCGGTTCGGCAGGCCGGTCATCAATGTCCGGCCACGTCTCGTCCAGCGGCTCCCATTGCGCCAGAAGCGCGCGAAACGAGGTCACGGGAATGGGTTCGATAATCAATTTGTCGCCCTCTCGACGCATGATGGCCTCTTCTCCAGGTAGCTCGAATTCGCGCGGTATCCGGACGGCCTGATTGCGGCCATTGCGGAAAAGCCGCACATGCCGGGCTTCGGTGTTCGTGGTCATGCTGCACTCCTTGGCATATGGCAAAGCATATGCCAATTGCAGCGGCGGCGCCAGGCTTCCGGCCATCTGTGCGATGGTATCGACTCGGCCCGGTTGTGAAATAGGAGGCGCGGACATCATTCGACGAAGTCCCGTAACGGTGCGTTATAGCCGGCAGGAAGCAAAAAGCCGCCCCATGGGCGGCTCGGTGGAACAGGACGCGAGGCGCGATCCGATGCCGCGACCCTATTCCATCATTTCAACCGCTCCGCCAGCTCCACCGCCGCTCCGATATAGCTGCCCGGCGTCATCGCCAGCAGGCGGGCCTTGGCCTCGTCGGGGATCGCCAGCCCTTCGATGAAGGTGCGCAGCGCCTCGCGCGAGATGCCCTTGCCGCGGGTCAGTTCCTTCAGTTGTTCGTACGGATTGGCGATGCCGTGGCGGCGCATCACGGTCTGCACCGGTTCGGCCAGCACTTCCCAGCAGTTGTCCAGATCCTCGGCCAGCCGCTCCGGGTTGGTTTCGAGCTTGCCCAGGCCGCGCAGGCAGGCCTCGTAGGCCAGCAGGCTGTAGCCGAAGGCGACGCCGATATTGCGCAGCACCGTCGAGTCGGTCAGGTCGCGCTGCCAGCGCGAGACCGGCAGCTTCTCCGACAGGTGGCGCAGCAGCGCGTTGGCCAGGCCCAGATTGCCCTCGGAGTTCTCGAAGTCGATCGGATTGACCTTGTGCGGCATCGTCGACGAGCCGATTTCGCCGGCCTTGGTCTTCTGCTTGAAGTAGCCCAGCGAGATATAGCCCCAGACGTCGCGGTCCAGGTCCAGCAGGATGGTGTTGGCGCGGGCCACCGCGTCGAACAGCTCGGCCATGTAGTCGTGCGGCTCGATCTGGATCGTGTACGGATTGAAGGCCAGGCCCAGCCGGTTCTCGATGACATCGCACGAGAAGGCTTCCCAGTCGAACTCGGGATAGGCGGACAGGTGGGCGTTGTAGTTGCCGACGGCGCCGTTCATCTTGCCGAGCAGCTCGACGCGCTCGATCCGCTCGATCGCGCGCGCCAGGCGGGCGGCCACGTTGGCCATCTCCTTGCCCAGCGTGGTCGGGCTGGCCGGCTGGCCGTGCGTGCGCGAGAGCATCGGCTCGCGGGCGTTGGCGTGCGCCAGTTCCACCAGCCGCGCATGCACGCGCCGCAGCGTCGGCACCAGCACGCTGTCGCGGGCGCCCTTGAGCATCATGCCGTGCGAGGTGTTGTTGATGTCCTCGGAGGTGCAGGCGAAGTGGATGAACTCGCTGGCCGCAACCAGTTCCGCGTTGTCCTGCACGCGCTCCTTCATCCAGTACTCGACCGCCTTGACGTCGTGATTGGTGACGGCCTCGATCTCCTTGATCCGCGCCGCGTCGGCCTCGCTGAAGTTGTCGACCAGCGCCAGCAGCGCGGCTTCGGACTGCGCCGAGAACTTCGGCATGTCGGGCAGGCCGGTGCGGGCGAGCGCGATCAGCCAGTGGACTTCGACCTTGACGCGATGGCGCATGAAGGCGGCCTCGGACAGCCATTCGCGCAGCGGGTCGGCCTTGGCGGCATAGCGGCCATCGATCGGGGACAGGGCGGTGAGCGGCGAGAGCGCGGCGGGGGAGGCGGTAGCAGACATGCTGGCAGACGGCGGGAGGGAATCAAGAGGGAAACCTGGAACGGTGTCGGCAGGCGCAGTTGGCGCACGCGATAGCGGCGAGCTGCGCTGGCACATCCCATGTACTTGAGCGCATGCAAAGCCGGGCGACCGTTCCGGAGCGATCCGGGGCACCGGCCTGGCAGCCGGCGCTGGAAAGCCGCGATTTTACCACCGCCCTCCCCGCTGCGCCGCGCCATCGTGGCCAGTGTTGCAGGGCTGTCCCGCCGGGCCGGCCTCGTGCGCCGGCGCCGCGCCGGAACGGCCTCACGGGCGGTTATACTCGCCACGCCGAGCCAGTAGCCTGTTACGAAGTGCATCAAGGCAGACCGGACCCGCGCGCCACCGCCGGCGCACGAGGCCAGCCGCTCCCGCCGCGGAGCGCCCGATGCACTTCATAACGAGCTCAAGGGGAGAACATGAAGCTGTACGCATCGCAGACCAGCCCTTACGCGCGCAAGGTGCGCGTGGTGATGGCCGAGAAGAAGATCGACTATCAGATGGTCGAAGTCGACGTGTGGTCGCCGGACACGGAGATCGGTCAATTCAATCCCCTCGGCAAGGTGCCCTGCCTGGTGATGGAAGACGGCGGCGCGGTATTCGATTCACGCGTGATCGTCGAATACGTCGACACGCTGACGCCCGTCAGCCGCATGATCCCGCAGGGCAGCCGCGAGCGGCTCGAGGTGCGCTGCTGGGAGGCGCTGGCCGACGGCCTGCTGGACGCGGCGCTGCTGGCGCGGCTGGAACACACCCAGCGCGAGCCCGCCGAACGCAGCGAGCGCTGGGTGCGCCGTCAGCTCGGCAAGATCGAAAGTGCACTGGTGGCGATGGCCAACGGCCTGGCCGATCGCAGCTGGTGCGCCGGCAACCATTACTCTCTTGCCGACGTCGCGGTCGGCTGCGCCCTGTCCTATCTGGACTTCCGCTTCCCGGACATCGCCTGGCGCGAGCGCCATCCCAATCTGGTCGCCTTCCACGACAAGGTCAGCAAGCGCCAATCGTTCATCGATACGGAGCCGCCGCGGGGCTGAACACCTCCGGGCCCACGAACGCCACGATCGCGCCGTCGCTCGACGACGGCGTGGGCGGCATCACTGGATGATGCCCCCGCCCAGGCAAACCTCGCCGTCGTACAGCACCGCGGATTGCCCGGGCGTGACGGCCCACTGCGCCTCGTGGAAGCGCAGCCGCAGGTTGTCGCCATCGACCGCGTCGACCACGCACGGCGCATCGCTCTGCCGATAGCGCGTCTTGGCGCTGAGCGCCGTGCCCGCGAGCGGCGCTTCGCCGGCAACCCACGACAGGTCGGCCGCGCGCAACGTCGACGACAGCAGCCACGGATGATCGTGCCCCTGCACCACGTACAGCGTGTTCGATGCCATGTCCTTGCGCGCGACGTACCAGGCATCGCCGCTGCCATCGCGGCTGCCACCGAGGCCGATGCCCTTGCGCTGGCCCAGCGTGTAGAACGCCAGGCCGATATGCTCGCCCACCACCTTGCCGTCAGGCGTTTTCATCGGACCGGGCTTGGTCGGCAGATAGCGATTCAGAAAATCCCGGAATGGACGCTCGCCAATAAAGCAGATCCCGGTGGAATCCTTCTTCTTTGCATTGGGCAGGCCGATTTCCGCAGCGATCTCGCGGACCTGGGTCTTCGGGATCTCGCCCAGCGGGAACAGCGTGCGCGATAGCTGCACCTGGTTCAGCCGGTGCAGGAAGTAGCTCTGGTCCTTGGTATGGTCCAGCGCCTTCAGCAGTTCGAAGCGGCCGTGCTCGCCCTGGCGCACGCGCGCATAGTGGCCGGTGGCGATGCGCTCGGCGCCGAGCGACATCGCATGGTCCAGGAAGGCCTTGAACTTGATCTCGGCGTTGCATAGCACGTCGGGATTGGGCGTGCGCCCGGCCGAATACTCCCGCAGGAAATCGGCGAACACGCGGTCCTTGTACTCGGCGGCGAAGTTGACCGCCTCGACGTCGACGCCGATCAGGTCGGCCACCGACACCACGTCGAGCCAGTCCTGGCGCGTCGAGCAGTACTCGCTGTCGTCGTCGTCCTCCCAGTTCTTCATGAACAGGCCGACCACCTCGTAGCCCTGCTGCTTGAGCAGCCAGGCGGTGACCGACGAGTCCACGCCGCCCGACATGCCGACCACCACGCGTTCGCCGCGGCCGATGCCGGGATTCAGTTCGGGGCGGGCCGAAGTGACGTCGCTCGTGACGGCGCTCGTGACGGCGCTCATGGCAGCGCTCCCTGCATCAACGCCGACGGATGCGTGTACAGCGCGTCGAGCGCGAAGCGCTTGCCGGCTAGATAGTCCTCGACACAGGCCAGCACCAGCGGCGAGCGATGGCGTTCCGGGCAGGCGCGGATCTCGTCGGCGCTGAGCCAGACGGTGCGCACGATGCCGGTATCGAGCGGGCGGCCGCTGTCGAGCGGACCCAGATCGCCGGTAAAGGCGAAGCGCACATAGGTGATGTCGCCCTCGGGATGCTGGCCGGTCGGCGAGGTCACCGAGCCCGCCAGATAGCAACCGAGCAGCGCGCGCGGCTCGAAGCTGTGCGCCGTTTCTTCCAGCGTTTCGCGGATCACGGCGCGCACCAGGCTCTCGCCCGGATCCAGATGGCCGGCAGGTTGGTTCAGCTTCAGGCCGTCGCGGGTTTCTTCTTCGACCAGCAGGAAGCGGCCGCCGCGTTCGATCACGGCCGCCACGGTGACGCTGGTTTTCCAGTCTTGGGACATGATGCACAAGTTTTAGGCAATCCGGCATTCTACCGGCTGGCGCTGCGCGCTGCAGCGGGGCGCACCGCACCGGGCCCCGCGGCGAGCGTATCCCGATCGCACCCATTGCCGTCAGATTCCTGTAAGCTGCGGAAAAATTGTGCGCTGCGCTGGACAGCGGCGCCGACAAGCGAGCCCGGATGCCTGCCCGGCCGTAGCCCGGAGCGGCACCGCAACAGGAGAAGCTGACGATGCAGATCGGTATCCCGCTGGAGACACGGGCCGGCGAAGCGCGTGTCGCCGCCACCCCCGAGACCGTCAAGAAGTACGTCGCCCAAGGCCATCAGGTGCTCGTGCAAAGCGGTGCCGGTATGCGTGCCAGCTGTCCGGACGCGGCCTACGAGGCAGCCGGCGCCAGCATCGTCGATGCGGCCCGCGCGTTTGGCGCCGAACTCGTGTTGAAGGTGCGCGCGCCCGACGCGCAGGAACTCGCGCAGATCCGGCCCGGCACCGCGCTGGTCGGCATGCTCGACCCGTTCGATGCCGACAACAATGCGCGCATGGCCGCCGCGGGCATCGTCGCCTTCGCGCTCGAGGCCGCGCCGCGCACGACCCGCGCGCAAAGCATGGACGTGCTGTCCTCGCAGGCCAATATCGCCGGCTACAAGGCCGTGCTCGTCGCCGCCAATCACTACCAGCGCTTCATGCCGATGCTGATGACCGCCGCCGGTACGGTCAAGGCCGCGCGCGTGCTGATCCTCGGCGCCGGCGTGGCCGGGCTGCAGGCGATCGCGACCGCGAAACGGCTGGGCGCGGTGATCGAGGCCTCCGACGTGCGGCCCGCGGTCAAGGAACAGATCGAATCGCTGGGCGCGAAGTTTCTCGACGTGCCATTCGAAACCGACGAGGAGCGCGAGATCGCGCAAGGCGTCGGCGGCTATGCGCGGCCGATGCCGGCGGGCTGGATGCAGCGCCAGGCGGCGCTCGTGCACGAGCGCGCGAAGCAGGCCGATATCGTCATCACGACCGCGCTGATCCCGGGCCGACGCGCGCCGGTGCTGCTGAAGGAAGAAACCGTGCAGGCGATGAAACCGGGCTCGGTGGTGGTCGACCTGGCTGCCGCGCAAGGCGGCAACTGCCCGTTGACCGTGGCCGACGAAGTGGTCGAGCGCCATGGCGTGACGCTGGTCGGCTACACCAATCTGGCCAGCATGGTCGCGGCCGACGCCTCGGCACTGTACGCGCGCAACGTGCTCGACTTCCTCAAGCTGATCGTCGACAAGGACGGCAAGCTGACAATCAACCCGGAAGACGATATCGTCGCGGCCTGCCTGATCAGCAAGGACGGGGCGCTGGCCCGCCAGGCCGCCTGAGCGGCTGCCGGCGCGGCGCTGCCTGTGCGATCGGCGCGCCGGCCGCGCCGACCCTCCAATCGATTCAACCCGCGCCCATCCCGGGCGCGTTTTCACGGTGCCGCGGCCAACGTTCGAGCCGTCGCGGCGCCAGCATCAACGAAGGAAAGCAACACCATGCAACGCATCATTCTGCGCGCCAAGCTGCATCGCGTCACCGTGACGCAGGCCGACCTGCACTACGAGGGGTCGTGCGGCATCGACGAGGATCTGCTCGACGCGGCGGACATGAAGGAGTACGAGAAGATCGAGCTCTACAACGTCAACAACGGCGAGCGTTTCTCGACCTACATCATCAAGGGCAAGCGCGGCACCGGCGAGATCTCGCTGAATGGCGCCGCCGCGCGCCGCGCCCATCTGGGCGACCACCTGATCATCTGCACCTACGCGCCGATGAGCGACGCGGAACTGGCCGACTACAAGCCGAAGATCGTGCTGGTCGACGACAACAACCGCATCAAGGAAATCAAGAAGGTGTGATCCCATGATCGCCGCGCGCAGGCAGTCTCGCCCGCAGTCCCGGCATGCCAACGGTGGCCTTGGCGCATGGCGCCGCTGGCTCGCCGTTGCCGTGGCGGCGGGTTGTGCGGCCTGCGCCGGCGTATCGGCACCGCGCGATAGCGGTGCCGCGGCTACTGCGGCTACTGCGGCTACTGCGGCTACTGCGGCCACTGCGGCCGCGGCGGCTCCCTCCCCCGCCAACGCCACGATCGCGGCCGACCCGCTGCCCTCCTGGCGCGACGGCGCGGCCAAACAGGCGATCCTGCGCTTCGTGCGCGACACCACCACCGAAGGCGGCCCCGACTTCGTCGCCCCGGCCGACCGCATCGCCCTCTTCGACAACGACGGCACGCTGTGGCGCGAGGACCCGCGCGCGGAGTTGCTGTTCGTCGCGCATCTGGCTCGCGCGCGCACCGAGGCGGACCCCACGCTGGGCGCGCAAAGTCCCTATCGCGAATTCCTCGCCGATCCGCGCGGCTATCTGCAGCGCGGCGACGCCGCGGCGCTGCAGCTGCTGCACGCGGTGTACGGCAACACCGCCGTCGAATCGTTTCAGGACGAGGCCCGGCGCTTCCTTGCGGTCGCCCGCCATCCCCGCAGCCGCGCGCCGCTGCGCGACGGCATCTACCAGCCGATGCTGGAACTGCTCGGCTATTTGCGCGCAAGCGGCTACCAGACCTGGCTGTGCGCCGGTTCCACCGCCGACTTCATGCGCGCCTTCGCCGCGGACTACTACGGCATCGCGCCACAGCAGGTGATCGGCTCGCGGCTGGCACTGCGCTTTCGGGAGACCGCACAGGGCAATGCGGTCTGGCGCGAGCCGCGCGTGGACAGCTTCAACGACAAAGAGAACAAACCCGCCAATATCGCGCTGCAGATCGGCAAGCGGCCGGTGTTCGCGGCCGGCAATGTCGGCGGCGCCGGCGATATCGCGATGCTGGCCTACAGCCAGGGACGGCGCGGGCCGTCGTTCCAGCTGCTGATCGACCATGACGACGCGCAGCGCGAGTCCGCCTACACCGAGCCCGACGGCGCGTCGCTGAAGGCGGCCGCCGCGCACCGCTGGACCGTGGTCAGCATGCGGCGGGACTGGGAGCGCGTGTTCGTGGCGCCGTCGGCGCCGACGCGGTCGCTGGCCGGCGAGCCAATGGCAAGGCCGGCCGCGCCATAGCGGGCCACAGCGAGCCGCAGCGGATCACAGCGGGAAGCCGCGGGCAACCGAATTCAAGCAACGGGAGGAGAAGTCGATGGAGATGGTGAACCACACGGTGATCAACCTGATCATCTTCGTGCTGGCGATCTACGTGGGTTATCACGTGGTCTGGACGGTCACGCCGGCGCTGCATACCCCGCTGATGGCGGTCACCAACGCGATCTCGGCGATCATCATCGTCGGGGCGATGCTGGCCGCCGGGCTCACCGAAGGCGGCGTCGGCCGCGCGATGGGCACGCTGGCCGTCGCACTGGCCGCGGTCAACGTGTTCGGCGGCTTCCTGGTGACCCAGCGCATGCTGGAGATGTTCAAGAAGAAGGAGCCGAAGAAGGCCGCGGGCCAGGCAACGCAAACGGGCAGCAAGGAGGGCGCGCAATGAGCATGAACGTCGTCACGCTGCTCTACCTGGTGGCCTCGGTCTGCTTCATCCAGGCCCTGAAGGGGCTCTCGCACCCGGCCACCGCGCGCCGCGGCAATGCCTTCGGCATGATCGGCATGGCGATCGCCGCGCTGACCACCGTCGCGCTGATCGTCAAGCTGAAGAACGAGTTCCTGGCCGCCGGCATCGGCCAGTCGTCGATCGGCACCGGACTCGGCCTGATCCTGGCCGGGCTGGTGGTCGGCGGCGGCATCGGCGCCTACGTCGCGAAGAAGGTCGAGATGACCAAGATGCCGGAACTGGTCGCGGCGATGCACTCGCTGATCGGCCTGGCGGCGGTCTTCATCGCCATCGCGGCGGTGGCCGAACCGGCGGCCTTCGGCATCACCGCGGCCGGCTCGCACGAGATCCCGCTGGGCAACCGCATCGAGCTGTTCATCGGCTGCTTCGTCGGCGCCATCACGTTCTCCGGCTCGGTGATCGCCTTCGGCAAGCTGGCCGGGCGCTACAAGTTCCGGCTGTTCCAGGGCGCGCCGGTGGTGTTCTCCGGCCAGCACTGGCTGAACCTTGCGCTGGCGGTCGCGATGGTCGGCTTCGGCATCGCCTTCTTCATGACGCAGGAGTGGGTGCCCTTCCTGGTGATGCTGGCGATCGCCTTCGTGCTCGGCGTGCTGATCATCATCCCGATCGGCGGCGCCGACATGCCGGTGGTGGTGTCGATGCTGAACTCGTATTCGGGCTGGGCGGCCGCCGGCATCGGCTTCTCGCTGAACAACCCGATGCTGATCATCGCCGGCTCGCTGGTGGGCTCCTCCGGTGCGATCCTGTCGTACATCATGTGCCGGGCGATGAACCGCTCGTTCTTCAACGTGATCCTCGGCGGCTTCGGCGGCGAAGCCGGCAGCGCGGCCACGGCCGGCGCTCAGGCGCAGCGCAACGTCAAGTCGGGCTCGCCGGACGACGCGGCCTTCCTGATGGGCAATGCCGAGACCGTGATCATCGTGCCCGGCTACGGCCTGGCGGTGGCGCGCGCCCAGCATGCGCTCAAGGAGCTGACGGAGATGCTGTCGGAGAAGGGCGTCACGGTCAAATACGCGATCCACCCGGTCGCGGGCCGCATGCCGGGCCACATGAACGTGCTGCTCGCCGAGGCCGAGGTGCCGTACGACCAGGTCTTCGAGATGGAGGACATCAACAGCGAGTTCGGCCAGGCCGACGTGGTGCTGGTGCTCGGCGCCAACGACGTGGTCAACCCGGCGGCCAAGACCGACCCGAACTCGCCGATCGCCGGCATGCCGATCCTCGAGGCCTACAAGGCCAAGACCATCATCGTCAACAAGCGCTCGATGGCCGCCGGCTACGCCGGGCTGGACAACGAGCTGTTCTACATGGACAAGACGATGATGGTGTTCGGCGACGCCAAGAAGGTGGTCGAGGACATGGTCAAGGCGGTCGCCTGAGCGAGCGGTCCCCGCTGCGTTCCCGCATTGCCGGCCCCCCGCGGGGCCGGTTGCGCCCCCGCACCGCCGCGCTATACTGGCCCTCGGCCGCGGGCCGGCATGCGCCGGCCATGACGGCCCTGGCGCCGGCCCCCGCGTTCCCTTCCGCAGCCGGACCCGCTTCTCGCCTCCCGGGGTCGCACGCGACATGACATTCAATCCGCAGGACAGGCATCTGCCGGTCTTCCAACATCCGATCCTGACCGTGCTGGTCGACGACAGCCGCTCCTTCATGGACAGCCTGGTCTTCCAGATGGACCGGACCCGACCGGTGATCACCTTCACCGACCCGCGCGAGGCCCTGCAGTGGATCCGGGAGGCCTACACCACGCGTTTCACCGGCTTCCTGCCGGTGCGCGTCACGCACGACGACCTGACCTTCCTTACCGAGCGCCGTACCGTGCAGCTCGATATCGACCGCATCCACCGGCAGATCCACGACATTCACCGCTTCGTGCAGCCGGGCGTGATCGTGGTCGACTATTCGATGCCGCAGATGGATGGGCTGGAGTTCTGCCGCGCGCTGCAGGACCTGCCGTGCAAGACCATCCTGCTGACCGGCACCGCCGATGAAGGCGTCGCCGTGCAGGGCTTCAACCACGGCCTGATCGACCGCTACGTCAAGAAGCACGACAGCAACATGGTCGAGCGGCTGGACCAGGAGATCGACGCCCTGCAGCAGCAGTACTTCACCACGCTGTCGCACACGCTGCGCGACCTGCTGACGCGGCACTCGTTCTCGTTCCTGTCCGATGCCGCCATGGCCGAGCGCGTGCGCCAGCTGGCGGCGCGCTACGGCTTCGTCGAGTACTACCTGTACCCCAATCCGGCCGGCATCCTGCTGCTGACCGCACAGGGGCAGGCCACGCTGATGGTGATCGAAACGCGCACCAGCCTGGCCAGCCAGGTCGAGTCGGCCGAGGCCTACGACGCGCCGGCGGCGCTGACTGAAGGCCTGCGCGAGGGCCGCATCGTGCCGTTCTTCTGGCCCGGCAACGGCATGTACACCCCCGCCTGCGTCGACTGGGAGCAGTACTGCCTGCCGGCCGAGCGCGTCGAGGGCCGCGAGGAATTCCTGTATGCGCTGTTCGACCTGCCGCGCCACCTGCTCGACGAACCGGTGGTCAGCCTCAAGAGCTTCCTGACCGAGTTCGAGCGCAACGAAGGCAGCCTGACGGGGCGCTGAGCCTGCTTGCTCCTTCTCCCGCTTGCGGGAGAGGGAGAACACCATCACGCGGTTACGACCCCGCCCGATTGCCGCCCTTCACCATCTCGAACCGGAACAAGCGGCATTCGATCGCACCGTTATACAGCGGCACGCGCCGTGATTCCTTCAGCCGCAGCCGGCGCGGCAGCGACAGGTCGCCCGTGAAGATCCACGCCTCCCAGCCGGCGAAATGCTGCTTCAGCGTGGTGGCAAAGGCGGTGGCGAACTGGTTGGCGGCCTCCTCCTCGGCGCTGTCCACCGGCGCCTCGTCGAAGGCCGGGCGGCGCTGGCCGCGCACCGCGATACGCTCGCCGTAGGGCGGGTTCAGCAGCAACAGGCCCGGTTCCGCGAACGGCGGTTGCACGTGCCGCGCGTCGACCTGCTTGGTGCGCAGCTCGCCCGGCAGGCCGGCACGCTGCCAGTTGGCGCTGGCCATCGCCAGCATGTCGGTCGAGATATCGCTGCCGGCGATGGCGAGGTCCGCCGGCGCGGTCGCGGCGGCGCGCTCGCCGGCGGCCTGGGCCTCGCCTTTGAGCACCTTCCACGGCTTGCGGTCCATCCCCTTGAGCCATTCGAAGGCGAAGCTGCGCCCCGCGCCCGGCGCCAGTCCCAGCGCGACCTGCGCCGCCTCGACCAGGAACGTGCCGCTGCCGCACATCGGGTCATAGAACGGCCGCCCGGTCTTCCCGGGTGTCCAGCCGGCGAGCCGCAGAATGCCGGCAGCGAGGTTCTCCTTGAGCGGCGCCTCGCCCTTTTCCATGCGCCAGCCGCGCTTGAACAGCGGCTCGCCGGTGGTATCGAGGTACAGCGTGCAGTCGTGCTCGGTCAGGTGCGCGTAGATCCGTACGTCGGGACTGGCGGTATCGACGCTGGGCCGCGCGCCCAGGCGCTCGCGCATCGCGTCGCAAACCCCGTCCTTGACCCGCAGCGCCGTGAAGTTCAGGCTGCGCAGCGGCGAGCGGTGCGCGGTCATCTCGATCTTGATGGTCTCGTCCGGGCCGAACCATTGGTCCCAGCGCTGCGCGCGTGCCAGCTCGTAGATATCGTCCTCATGACGGTACCCGCGGGCGGCGATCCGCAGCAGCACGCGGCTGGCGATGCGCGAATGCAGATTGACCGCATAGGCCGCGGCCATGTCGCCCGAGAAGCTGACGCCGCCCGGCACCTCGCGATGCACGTCGAACGGGGCCACGGCATCCACATCGGGCCGCACGGCAATCTCGCGCAGCTCGTCGGCGAGCGCGCTCTCGAGGCCGCGCGGGCAAGGGGCGAAGAAGGTTTGGGTCATCACAGCGGTCCGGCAAAAGGGTCAAATAAACAGCAGGCGAAACGGTGGCACAGCCGCTTCAAACAAAAACGTCCGCCGTGGCGGACGGGGGGGCCGGCATCAGCCGCTATCAGCCACGATCAGCCACAATCAGGCGGCAGCCAGCGCGCGATCGAGGAAGTCGAGCCGGTCCTGACCCCAGTACGGCTGGCCGTCGTAGACATACCACGGCGCGCCGAATACGCCGGCCGAAATGGCGTCCTGCGTGTGGCCCGCATATTCCTCCTGCACGCCCTGCCCTTCGCTGGCCTTCAGCAGCGCCGCGCCATCCAGGTCCAGACGGTCGGCCAGCTCCGCCAGCGTGGCGGCATCGGCGATATTACGCTCCTCGGCCCACAGCGCCTGGCCGATCGCACCGAGCAGCGCCATCGCGCGTGCGGTCCCGTGCGCCAGCCGCGCGGCGATGATCAGCCGGCTGGCCGGATCGCCCGAGACCGGAAAGTACCTGGGCTCGGGATTGAGCGGCACGCCCAGATAATCGCGCCAGCGCGCCAGTTCGACCAGCCGGTAGGCCTGGCGCTGCGGCGGCCGCTGGGCCAGCGGCAGACCGCCCGAGGTCGCGAACACCTTGCCCAGATCGCAGGGCTTCAGATTGACCTGCGCACCGTGACGGGCCGCGATCTCGGTAAAGCGGGCATGGCCGAGATAGACATACGGCGACTGCGGCGAGAAGTAGTAGTCGATCTGTTTGCTCATCGGTTCCTCGGGAGTAGGTTCAGCGGGGAAAGCCTGGCGACGGTGCCATGCCGGTCGGCGCCGGCACCTCGGCTCAGAACGGCTTGACCACCACCAGCACCACGATCGCCAGCAGCACCAGCACCGGCAGTTCGTTGAACCAGCGGTAGAAGCGATGCGAGCGCGTATTGCGGCCGGTCTCGAACTTGCGCAGCAGCACCGCGCAGCCATGGTGGTAGCCGAGCAGCACCAGCACCAGCGCCAGCTTGGCATGCATCCAGCCCTGCCCCGGCCCGCGCCCGATGCCGTAGCCCAGATAGAGCCACAGCCCGAACGCCAGCGCCGGGATCGCCAGCATCGTCATGAAGCGCAGCAGCTTGCGCGCCATCGCCAGCAGCCGCGCCGCCGCGGCGGAGTCGGTCTCCATCGCCAGATTGACGAAGATGCGCGGCAGATAGAACAGCCCGGCGAACCAGGAGACGACGAAGACGATATGCAGCGATTTGACCCAGAGCATCGGCGATCCGTATGACTCGGTGATTTACGTGCGAATCTCGCCGTGGCCGAACACCACGTACTTCAGCGAGGTCAGCCCTTCGAGGCCGACCGGGCCGCGTGCGTGCAGCTTGTCGTTCGAGATGCCGATCTCCGCGCCGAGGCCGTATTCGAAGCCGTCGGCGAAACGGGTCGAGGCGTTGATCATCACGCTGGCCGAATCGACCTCGCGCAGGAAGCGCATGCCGGCCGAATAGTTCTCGGTGACGATCGAATCGGTATGGGCCGAGCCGTACGTGTTGATATGGGCGATGGCCTCGTCCAGGCCTGACACGGTGCGGATCGCCAGCACCGGCGCCAGATATTCGAGACGCCAGTCTTCCTCGGTGGCATCGACCAGGTCCTTGAAGCCGGCGGCTTCCAGCGTGGCGCGCGTGGCCGGGCAGACCCGCAGTTCGACGCCCTTCTGCTGATAGATCTTGCACAGCGGCGGCAGCACGCGGGCGGCGATCGATTCGGCGACCAGCAGCGTCTCCATCGTGTTGCACGGCGCATAGCGCTGCGTCTTGGCGTTGTCGCAGATGCGCACGGCCTTGTCGAGGTCGGCATCGCCGTCGACGTAGACATGGCAGATGCCGTCCAGATGCTTGATCATCGGCACGCGCGCCTCTTCCATCAGCCGGGCGATCAGGCTCTTGCCGCCGCGCGGCACGATCACGTCGACATATTCGGTCATCGTGATCAGGCGCCCGACCGCGGCACGATCGGTGGTTTCGATGACCTGCACCGCCTCGGCCGGCAGACCGGCTTCGGCCAGGCCTTCGGCGACCAGCTTCGCCAGCGCGGTGTTCGATTCGATCGCTTCCGAGCCGCCGCGCAGGATGGTGGCGTTGCCTGACTTCAGGCACAGCGCCGCGGCGTCGATCGTCACGTTGGGGCGCGACTCGTAGATGATGCCGATCACGCCCAGCGGCACGCGCATCTGGCCGACCTGAATGCCGGTCGGCCGATATTTCATGTTGCCGATCTCGCCGATCGGATCAGGCAGCGCGGCGATCTGCTCCAGGCCCGCGGCCATGGTGGCGATGGCCTTGTCCGACAGCGTCAGGCGATCGACGAAGGCGGCATCCTGGCCGTTGGCGCGGGCGCGCTCGACATCGCGCGCATTGACGGCCTTCAGCTGCTCGGCGTCGCGGCGGATTGCGGCTGCGATGGTCAGCAGTGCGCGGTTCTTGTCGGCGGTGGAAGCGCGCGCCATCGCGCGCGATGCGGCGCGGGCCTGTCGGCCGACGCGGTCCATGTACTGGTAGAGATCGAGCTCGTTCATATCGGGGGCCGGTCGGTGCGGCCAGGCAATCTTGTATTTGGCGGGGCGCGCAGCAGGAGGCGCGACGTCGCGTGTTCCGGCAGCGATCGGCGGAGATCGGCGGGCCATCGGTGGGCGGCCAGCGGGCAATCAGCGCGCCATCGGCAGCATCTGCACCAATCAGCGCGCAATCATCAGGGCCAGTTGCAGCAGGCCGTCCCACGGCTCGGCCGGCATGCCGTCGACGCGCAGGCCCTTGGTCTGCCGGTCCAGCTTCGCGGCCATCGCCAGCGCGGCTTCGAGCCGTTCGATCGACAGCCGCTGCGCGGCCTGCGGCACCAGCTTCTCGCGCGGTCCCCAGATACGCAGCTCACGCGTCAGCACGCCTATCGGCTTGCCGGCGGCCAGCCCTTGCCGGACCTTGGATAATACGCGAATTTCCTCGGTCAGCGCCCACAGCACCAGCACCGTGGCTTCGCCCTCTCCGCGCAGTCCTTCGAGCATCCGCACCAGCCGCGGCACATCGCCGCCGAGCATCGCCTCGGACAGCTTGAAGACGTCGTAGCGGGCCACGTTCAGCACCGCGTCGTGGACCTGGTCGAACGTCAGCACGCCGGCCGGGTACAGCAGGCCGAGCTTCTGGATTTCCTGATGGGCGGCCAGCAGATTGCCCTCGACCTTGTCGGCGATGAACTGCAGTGCGCGGCGGCCCGGCTCACCGGGTTCCACGCGCTGGTTCTGCAGCGCCAGCCGTTCGCCGACCCAGGCCGGCAGCCGGCTGCGATCGACGCTGTCGACCTTGATCGAGACGCCGGCGCCATCCAGCGCCTGAAACCACGCCGACTTCGACGCGGCAAAGTCCAGCCGCGGCAGCGTGATCAGCATCACCACATCGGGCGACGGCTGCGCGGCGACCGCGCGCAGCACCTCGCCGCCTTCCTTGCCGGGCTTGCCGGACGGAATGCGCAGCTCGACGATCTTGCGGTCGCCGAACAGCGACATCGACTGCTGCGCCTCCAGCAACTGGCTCCATTGGAAGCCGCGCTCGGACACCAGCACGTCGCGCTCGCTGTAGCCCGCCTCGCGCGCCGCCTGGCGCAAGCGGTCGACGGCCTCGAGCACCAGCAGATGCTCGTCGCCGTGCACCACATACAGCGGCGCCAGCCCGCGCGATTGGGCCTGGCGCAGGTGACCGTCGAGGGCGTCGAGCTTGAGCTGCATCCGTAGCCGGTGGGGGGAGCCTGTCGGGGTCGGGGCCTGTGCCGGTAGCAGATGCCGCCTTCAGGCCGGCTTCGCGGCGGCCAGCCGGCGCATCAGCTGCTGCACGATGTCGCGCTGCATGTCGCGATACAGCTGTTCTTCTTCGTAGCCCTTGGCCAGCGCGTTAGCCTCGTTGTAGGTCAGGTCGCGGAACAGCACCATCTGCGACGGCGCGATCATCTCGCGGCCGGCCGCATCGCGCAGCCGGAACGTGAAGCGCTGCGTCAGCCGGTATTCGCGCACCACGCCCGCCGTCGTGATCGACAGCACGGTCCTGGTGCGGCTGTCCTCGAGCACGTCTAGCAGCGCATCGGCCTGCTTCGGATCGGTAACGACGATGGTGTCGGAACCGCCCTGGATGGCGCGCGTCAGTTCGGCGCCCATCAGCGAATTCTTCGGGATGCCGACATACAGCCGCTTGAAGGCGAAATCCGAGCTGCCGCGCAGATGGAAGCCGCAGCCGGCCAGCGCACCGGCGGCCAGCAGCGCGGCCAGCACGGCGCGGCGATTCGGGTTCGGTCTAGTCATGGCGCGATTCCTTTGATTGGGACGTTGGCGCGGCGGCGGGATGCCATTGCAGCGGCGGCCCGCCTCAGATCACCACATTGACCAGGCGGCCGGGCACCACCACGATCTTCTTCGGCGCAGCGCCGTTGGCGAATCTGGCGACGGTCTCGCTGGCCGCGGCCATCGCTTCGATCGCGGCACGGTCGGCATCGGCCGGCACGGTCAGGCTGCCCCGCACCTTGCCGTTGACCTGCAGCACCAGTTCGATCTCGCTCTGCACCAGCGCGGCTTCGTCGACCTGCGGCCACGGCGCATCGAGCAGATCGCCGTGGGCCGCGACATAGTCCAGTTCCTGCCACAGCACGTGGGTGATGTGCGGCACCACCGGGTACAGCACGCGCAGCAGGATGCCGAAGCCTTCGCGACGCGCCGCCGGCGACGCCGACCTGGCGTCTTCCAGCGCGTTGAGCATCTTCATCGCGGCCGAAACCACGGTGTTGTACTGGATGCGCTGGTAATCGTAATTGGCCTGGCGCAGGATGCCATGCACCTCGCGGCGAAGCGCGCGATCGGCGTCGCCGGCAGCGTCGCCGGAGCCGGCCGCACGAATTGCCTCGGCGTTGGCGTGGCCAAACGTCCAGACGCGGCGCAGGAAGCGCGAGGCGCCTTCGACGCCGGAACTGCTCCACTCGAGCTGCTGCTCGGGAGGCGCGGCAAACATCGTGAACAGACGCGCGGTGTCGGCACCGTACTGGTCGATCAGCGCCTGCGGGTCGATGCCGTTGTTTTTCGACTTCGACATCTTCTCGACGCCGCCGATTTCCACCGGCTGGCCGTCGGCCTTCAGCGTGGCGCCGACCGGGCGGCCGCGCTCGTCGGTCTTGACGTCGACGTCGGCCGGATTGAACCAGTGCTTCTTGCCGCTGGCATCCTCCCGATAGTACGTTTCGTTCAGCACCATGCCCTGCGTCAGCAGGTTGGTGAACGGCTCGCCGAACTTGACCAGGCCCAGGTCGCGCATCACCTTGGTCCAGAAACGCGCGTACAGCAGGTGCAGGATCGCGTGTTCGATGCCGCCGATGTACTGGTCCATCGGCATCCAGTAATCGTTGCGCGCGTCGACCATGGTGGTTGCGTCCGGGCACGTATAGCGCATGTAGTACCAGCACGAGTCGATGAAGGTATCCATCGTGTCGGTCTCGCGCCGCGCGGGCTTGCCGCAGGACGGGCAGGTGCAGGCGAGAAAGCGCGGATCCTTGGCCAGCGGGTTGCCGCTGCCGTCCGGCACCAGGTCCTCGGGCAGCACCACCGGCAGGTCCTTCTCGGGCACCGGTACCACGCCGCAGCTGTCGCAGTGGATCAGCGGGATCGGCGTGCCCCAGTAGCGCTGGCGCGAAATGCCCCAGTCGCGCAGGCGCCACGTTACCTTCTTCTCGCCCAGACCCTTGGCGGCCAGGTCGGCGGCGATCGCGTCGACGGCGGCACGATAGTCCAGGCCGTCGTACTTGCCGCTATGGACGCAGCGACCGCGCTCCTTGTCGGCGTACCAGTCCTGCCACGCTTCGGCCGAGAACGCCTCGCCCGCGACGTCGATGACCTGCCTGATCGGCAGGCCGTACTTGCGCGCGAAGGCGAAGTCGCGCTCGTCGTGCGCCGGCACGCCCATCACCGCGCCGTCGCCGTAGCTCATCAGCACGTAGTTGCCGACCCAGACCTCGACCTGCTCGCCGGTCAGCGGATGCACGACCTTCAGGCCGGTCGGCATGCCCTTCTTTTCCATGGTCGCCATATCGGCTTCCATCACCGAGCCGCGCTTGCATTCTTCGATGAAGGCGGCCAGTTCGGGATTGGTGGCGGCGGCGTGCGTGGCCAGCGGATGCTCGGCCGCGACCGCGCAGAAGGTCACGCCCATGATGGTGTCGGCGCGCGTGGTGAACACGTACAGCTTGCCGCCGCCGATCAGCTCGCCGTCGTCGCCGACGATCGCGTGCGGGAAGGCAAAGCGCACCCCCTCGCTCTTGCCGATCCAGTTCTGCTGCATCACCTTGACGCGCTCGGGCCAGCCCAGGGCATCGAGCTCGCTCAGCAGCTCCTCGGCGTACTGGGTGATGCCCAGGTAGTACATCGGGATCTCGCGCTTCTCGACCACGGCGCCGGAGCGCCAGCCGCGGCCGTCGATCACCTGCTCGTTGGCCAGCACGGTCTGGTCGACCGGGTCCCAGTTGACGGTGCCGGTCTTGCGATAGGCGATGCCCTTCTCCAGCATCTTCAGGAACAGCCACTGGTTCCAGCGGTAGTAGTTGGGATCGCAGGTGGCGACCTCGCGCGACCAGTCGATCGCCAGGCCCATCGACGCCATCTGCTTCTTCATGTACGCGATGTTGTCGTAGGTCCAGGCGGCCGGCGCCACGCGGTTGTTGATGGCGGCGTTCTCGGCCGGCATGCCGAAGGCGTCCCAGCCCATCGGCATCAGCACGTTATGGCCGTTCATGCGCAGGTAGCGCGCCATCACGTCGTTGATCGTGTAGTTGCGCACGTGCCCCATATGCAGCTTGCCCGACGGGTACGGCAGCATCGAGCAGGCGTAGAACTTGGGCTTCTCCTTGCCGTCGGGGCCTACCGCGTGCTCGTCGACGCGATAGGCGTCGATGGCTTGCCAGTGCTGGCGGGCGGATTGTTCGACTTCGGCGGGGAGGTATTTGTCTTGCATGGTTGGGACAGCGGGGCGCGCGTGGCGCCCCGGCGTGTGGAATCTGGCTGCGGTTGGGAGATCCGGCACGGCAGGCGCACGTGCGGGAAGCGCCGATTATAACCGGCGCGGTGGCGGCGGGACGGCCCGAACAGGGCCGTCTTCCCTGCTGCTGGCCGGGAAGACGGCGCGGCGCCTTACTTCAGGCCCAGCACGTCCTGCATGTCGAACAGCCCGTTCGGCTTGTCGGCCAGGAAACGGGCCGCGCGAACTGCGCCATCGGCATACGACTGGCGGCTCGACGCCTTGTGCGTGATCTCGATGCGCTCGCCGATGCCGGCGAACATCACGGTGTGATCGCCGACGATATCGCCGCCGCGCACCGTGGCAAAGCCGATCGAATTCGGATCGCGCTCGCCGGTATGGCCCTCGCGCGCGAACACGCCGCAGGTCTTCAGGTCGCGGCCGAGCGCCTCGGCGATGACCTCGCCCATCTTCAGCGCGGTGCCCGAGGGCGCATCGACCTTGTAGCGGTGGTGTGCTTCGATGATCTCGATGTCGTAGCCGGAGGACAGCATCCTGGCCGCGACCTCGAGCAACTTGAAGGTCGCGTTGACGCCGACGCTCATGTTGGCGGCGAACACCACGCCGATCGACTGCGCGGCCTCGACCAGCGCGGCCTTGCCGGCGTCGTCGAAACCGGTGGTGCCGACCACCATCTTGACGCCGAGCCGGCGCGCCACCTGCAGATGGGCAAGCGTGCCTTGGGGACGGGTGAAGTCGATCAGGCAATCGGCGCCGGACAGCGCCGCCTCGATGTCCGAGGTGATCGCGACACCGGTTTCCCGCCCGAGCAACAGGCCCGCGTCCTGGCCCAGCGCGGCCGCGCCGGGCACATCGAGCGCGCCGGCCAGCGTCACGCCGTCGGCGTCCAGCACATATTCGATCAACATGCGGCCCATGCGGCCGGACGCCCCGGCAATAGCGAGTTTCATGGCGAGTCGGTTCCCCGGAAAGAGATCAGGCGAATAACAGAACAGGAAGACAGCAACGATGGCGGGCGCTGCGTGGCCGGCCACGCCGTGACGTGGTCCGATGGCAGCCGCCGCGCGCGCCGGCGCAATGGCGTTGGCAAGGGGCGGTGGCCCCCCGCGCCGGCGATTTACTTGACGGTGTCGGTCGGGCTGGCGCTGGCGGCGCGCTCGCTGGCGGGCTCGGCTGCGGGCTGCGAAGGCGCCGTACCGGCAGGCGCTGCGGCGGCCTCGGGCGCAGAGGCGGGCGGCGCGGCATCGGCAGGGGCCGGAGGCTGCTGGGCCTGCTGAGCCTGCTGTTGGCCCTGCGGCGCAGCGGACTTGGCCTGCGGCGTGCGCTTCATGCCGTCGATCTCGGCGATCAGCTCGTATTCCGACGGCAATTCGTCGCCACCGAAGCGCACCAGACGGTCATTGTCGAAGAACACCGTGAAGCGGCGCTGCTGCACGACTTGCGTGTTGCCGCGCTTGAACGAGAACACATAGTCCCAGCGATTGGCGTGGAATACGTCGGTCAGCAGCGGCGTGCCGAGCAGGAATTGCACCTGGTCGCGGGTCATGCCTTCGCGCAATTGCGCCGCGGCTTCGCGCGACACGAAGTTGCCCTGCACGATATTGATCCGGTACGGCGTGATCGCGTTGGCGATCTTGCGGGAAGTGCTGTCGTAGGTCGAGCAGGCGGCGGAGGCCAGCGTGATGGCTGCCAGAAGCGTGGTCAGCAGCGCCGGGCGCAGGGCGGATGTTCGAATGGAATCCATGTAACTCGCAGTTCTCGCTACCGAATGAAGGGAAAGTACCGGTCGGCGCGCATGGCGGCGCGTCCGGGTGGACACGCGTGCGTCGCCGCGTGAAGGGCTCAGCGCATTGCCGGCACCGGCGGTGCCGGGCGACTTTTGCCGGCAAAACCCTTATGATTCAACAATCCAGACATTGTACTCTAGGGAGTCACGCCCATGCCGAGTCCGGCGGAACTCAAAAATATCGGCCTGAAAGCGACCGTGCCGCGGCTGAAGATCCTCGAAATCTTCCAGACCAGCGAGCAGCGCCATCTGAGCGCGGAAGACGTCTATCGCATCCTGCTCAACGAGCATATGGATATCGGGCTGGCCACCGTGTATCGGGTGCTGACCCAGTTCGAACAAGCCGGCCTGCTGTCGCGCAACAACTTCGAATCGGGCAAGGCCATCTTCGAACTCAACGAAGGCAAGCACCACGATCACCTGGTCTGCCTCGATTGCGGCCGCGTCGAGGAATTCTTCGATGCCGAGATCGAACAGCGGCAGCAGAGCATCGCACGCGAGCGCGGCTTCGCGCTGCAGGAACATGCGCTGTCGCTGTATGGCAATTGCACCAAGACGGCTTGCCCGCATCGGCCCAAGCGCTGATGCGAAACACCGCGTGCGGCGACGCACGCGGCGGCAGCCCCGGCGCCGGCACGCCGACGAATTCGGCGACAACCTGACGGAACAGCCCGCGCGCCCACACCAGCATCGGGTGGGTGTTGCGGCTGCGGTGCCAGAACATGTTCAGACCGAGCGTGGTCTGGATTTCCGCGGGCAGCGGGAATGCGTTCAGGCCGTAGCTTTCGCAGGCGACATCCTTGGTCAGCGCGTTGACGGTGAAGATCATGTCGGTCTGCGCGGCCAGCTCGGCCTGGGCCCGCCACGAATGCACGGTCAGGGCCGCGTTGCGCTTCAGGCCGCGCTGCTGCAGCGCGTAGTCGAGCGGAATCAGAGAAGGGGCGGGCCGGCCGGTGCCGCCGGCCGAGGCCATGAAGATATGGCCGCATTCGAGATAGTGGTCGAGCGTGCAGGCAGTCTGCAGCAGCGGATGACCCTGCCGGGCGCAGACCCACAGGTTCAGCGAGGTCACCGTTTCCTCGACGATCTCCGGGTGGCCGGTCGGCAGCGCGCAGAACGCGAGGTCCAGCTCGTTGGCGCGCATCGAGGCCACATCGGCCTCCCACGAATGCGATTCGACCAGCCGGATATGCAGTTCGGGGGCAAGCTGCGTCAGGCGCAGCACGAAGCGGTTGAAGACCGTATCGCCGAGTTCGGCGGCAAAGCCGATATGCAGCGTGCCGGAGGCGACCGCCGGATCGAAATTGTCGACGTCGCCCTCGTTGATCGAGGACCACAGGTCGAGCATCTCGCGAATCTTCGGACCCAGTTCGAGCGCACGCGGCGTCGGCGTCAGGCCATGCGGGACGCGGATGAACAGCGGATCGTCGAAGATCTCGCGCAAGCGGCCCAGCGAGTGGGACACCGCCGGCGCGGTCATATGCATCTTCTCCGCGACATAGGTCGCGTTCCGCTTGCTGAGCAGCTCGGTGAAAATTACGAGCAGCTTGGTGTCAACGTTCACCATGATCACGCCCAGTTCAGGTTTGAAACGCGTGGCCAAGCGAGCGCACGCCCGGACACTGAGGCAAGTGTAAGATCAAATCGCCACTTCGGGGAAGCGAAAGCGTCATTTTTACTTGCCGGGGAACCCCTCTGTAGCAGGGTCCCTGTGCCGCATTTACCATATTTTACAGTCCGAGCGTGCGGTAACGCACAGGGAGGCCGCAGACCAAGCCGCGTCCGGACCATGAAAAACGGCGCCCGAAGGCGCCGCTTCCGAGTCGCCGCCAAGGCGGTGACATCTACCCTTTACTTCCGGGCCGATTTACTTGGCGTTCATCAGCGCCACGGTGGTATCGAGCATCCGGTTGGAGAAGCCCCACTCGTTGTCGTACCAGCTCGACACCTTGACCAGGTTGCCGGACACCTTGGTCAGCGTCGCGTCGAAGGTCGACGAGGCCGGGTTGTGGTTGAAGTCGACCGACACCAGCGGTGCGGTGTTGTAGTCGAGGATGCCCTTGAGCTCGCCTTCGGACGCGGCCTTCAGGATCGCGTTGACTTCATCGACGGTGGTCTCGCGCGCGGCGACGAACGACAGGTCGACCAGCGACACGTTGATGGTCGGCACGCGGATCGCGAAGCCGTCCAGCTTGCCGTTCAGTTCCGGCATCACCAGGCCGACCGCGGCGGCGGCGCCGGTCTTGGTCGGGATCATCGACTGGGTCGCCGAACGGGCGCGGCGCAGATCCTCGTGGTAGACGTCGGTCAGCACCTGATCGTTGGTGTAGGCGTGCACCGTGGTCATCAGGCCGGTCACCACGCCCAGCTTCTCGTGCAGCGGCTTGACCAGCGGGGCCAGGCAGTTGGTGGTGCACGAGGCGTTCGAGATCACCGTGTCCGAGGCCTTCAGCACGTTGTGGTTGACGCCGTAGACGATGGTCGCGTCGACGTCCTTGCCGCCCGGCGCGGAGATGATGACCTTCTTGGCGCCGCCGGCCAGGTGAGCCGAGGCCTTTTCCTTCGAGGTGAAGAAGCCGGTGCACTCCATCACCACGTCGACGCCCAGCTCGCCCCACGGCAGTTCGGCCGGGTTGCGGTTGGCCAGCACGCGAATCTTGTCGCCGTTGACGACCATGTAGTCGCCCTCGACCGACACGGTGCCCGGGAACTTGCCATGGGCGGTGTCGTACTGCGTCAGGTGGGCGTTGGTCCTGGCATCGCCGAGGTCGTTGATCGCGACGATCTCGATGTCATGCTTCTTGCCGCCTTCGTAGTGGGCGCGCAGCACGTTGCGGCCGATACGGCCATAGCCGTTGATGGCAACCTTGATAGTCATGGTACGTCTCCTGAACGGGAAGTAGAAAAAGCTGCGGGCGCCCGGGCCGGCGACGGCAGCGCCGCCGCGCCCGCACGTCCCTCGAAGTCAGATCACGCTCTTGACGGTATTCGCCACGTTCTCGACGGTGAAACCGAAGTGCTTGAACAATACGCCAGCCGGCGCCGATTCGCCGAAGGTGTCGATGCCGACCACCGCCTGCACCTGGTACTTCCACCAGAAGTCGGTGACGCCGGCCTCGACCGCCACGCGGGGCACGCCCGCCGGCAGGACTGTCGACTTGTATGCCGCATCCTGCTTGTCGAACACAGTCGTCGAGGGCACAGACACGACACGCACACGAATGCCTTCGGCCGCCAGCTGGTCCGCCGCGCCGACCGCCAGGCCGACTTCGGAGCCGGTGGCGACGATCACCGCATGCGGCAGGCCGGTACGCGGATCGACATTGTCGCGCAGCACATAGCCGCCGCGCGCGATGTTGGCGCGGGTGGCGTCGTCGCGCTTCTGGAACGGCAGGTTCTGGCGGCTGAAGATCAGGCAGCTCGGGCCGTTCTCGCGGCGGATCGCCTCGGCCCAGGCCACCGCGGTCTCGGTGGTATCGGCCGTGCGCCAGACATCCATGTTCGGGATCAGACGCAGGCTGGCGACGTGCTCGATCGACTGATGGGTCGGACCGTCCTCGCCCAGGCCGATCGAGTCGTGCGTGAACACGAACAGCGTGCGGATCTTCATCAGCGCCGCCATGCGCAGCGCATTGCGGCTGTAGTCGGAGAACGTCAGGAAGGTGCCGCCGTAGGGGATGTAGCCGCCATGCAGCGTGATGCCGTTCATGATCGCGCTCATGCCGAACTCGCGCACACCATAGTTGATATGGTTGCCCCAGGCATCGACGCGCACCGCCTTGCTGCCCGACCAGTTGGTCAGGTTCGAGCCGGTCAGGTCGGCCGAGCCGCCGAGCAGTTCCGGCAACACCGGCGCCAGCGCCTCGATCGCGTTCTGGCTGGCCTTGCGGGTGGCGATGGTCTCGGCCTTTTCCTCGCACTTGGCCAGGTACGCTTGCACCGCGGCGTCGAACGCGCCGGGCAGTTCGCCGCGCATGCGGCGCTCGAACTCGCCGGCTTCGTACGGATAACGCTCCGAATAGCCCTCGAACAGCGCGGCCCAGGCCTTCTCCAGCGCGGCGCCATTGGCCTTGGCGTCCCACGCCGTGTAGACCTCCTCCGGCAACTCGAACGGCGCGTGGCTCCAGCCCAGCGCCTCGCGCGTGGCCAGGATCTCGGCGCCGCCCAGCGGGGCGCCGTGCACGTCGTGGCCGCCCTGCTTGTTCGGCGAGCCCTTGCCGATCACGGTGCGGCAGCAGATCAGCGTCGGTTTGTCGCTGGCCTTGGCCTGCGCGATGGCCGCGTCGATGGCGTTGACGTCATGGCCGTCGACCGCGCGGATCACGTTCCAGCCGTAGGCCTCGAAGCGCTTCGGGGTGTCGTCGGCGAACCAGTGCTCGACGTCGCCGTCGATCGAGATGCCGTTGTCGTCCCACAGCGCGATCAGCTTGTTCAGCTGCAGCGTGCCGGCCAACGAACAGGCCTCGTGGCTGATGCCTTCCATCAGGCAGCCGTCGCCGAGGAAGACATAGGTGTAGTGGTTGACGATGTCGAAGCCGGGACGGTTGAACTCCTCGCCCAGCAGCCGCTCCGCCAGCGCCATGCCGACCGCATTGGTGATGCCCTGGCCCAGCGGGCCGGTGGTGGTCTCGACGCCCGGCGTGATGCCGTATTCCGGATGCCCCGCGGTCTTGCTGTGCAGCTGGCGGAAGTTCTTCAGTTCCTCGATCGGCAGGTCGTAGCCGGTCAGATGCAGCAGCGCGTACAGCAGCATCGAGCCGTGGCCGTTGGACAGCACGAAGCGGTCGCGGTCGGCCCACTTCGGATTGACCGGGTTATGCTTCAGATGGCGGCTCCACAACGCGACGGCGATATCGGCCATGCCCATCGGCATGCCCGGGTGGCCCGAATTGGCCTGCTGGACGGCGTCCATCGCCAGGACGCGGATCGCATTGGCCATCAGCGACGCGGGCTGGCTGGCATAAGGGCTGGTGGCTGGGTGTGCGAGGTGAGACATGCGGCGGGAAATTGGCGGCGGGAAAAGCGCGATTTTACCAGAAGGAGGCGACGTTTCCGGTACCGCGGCGCCGCGCTCGGCGGGTTCCGAAGCGGCCCTCGAATGGCGCGAATGGGTGGCGGGAGGCGTTGGCGCCACACTGGCCGGCGTTACCCTCAAGGCGTCGGTACGATCTGCCCATCAGCACATCGAGATTGGCGAGCATCCGCTGTTCGGCCACGTGTTCCGGCTCGATGGCCGCATCATGAGCGCGGAAGCCGACGCGTTCATCCAGCATGAAGTGATGATCCATCCGATGGCTGCCGCCCATGGTGCGGCCACCAGCGCGCTGGTCATTGGCGGCGGCGACGGCGGCTCCGCGCGCGAGCTGCTGCGGCTGCCTGGCATGCGGGAGGTCGTGGTGGCCGAACTCGATGCCGACGTGGTGCGGCTGGCGCGGCGCTGGCTGCCGGGCATTCACCACGGCGCCTTCGACGACCCGCGCGTGACGCTCGACATCGGCGACGGCCTGGCCGTGATGGAAGGGCTGCGCGATGCCGGCCGTCGCTTCGACCTGCTGGTGTTCGATCTGACCGAGGCCGACGACGGCGGCCCCGCTGCGGAACTGTTCGGCACGCGCGGCCTGCAGGCGGCGCATGACTGCCTGGCACCGGGCGGTGCCATGTCGCTGCATCTTGGGCCGCCCTTCCACCGCCCCGAGACCGCGCGGCTGCTGTGGCGGCGGCTGCGCGACCACTTCCGCCTGGTACAGCCGATGACCGTGGCGATTCCGGTCTATGGCGCGCTGTGGGCGATCGCCGTTGCCAGCGACACCCTCGATGTGCGCGGCGCGGAGCCGGGCACGCTGGCCGCGCGGCTCGCCGAGTGGAAGCTGGACGGCGCGCTGCGCTGCTATCACGCCGGGCTGCACGCGGCGCTGTTCGCGCTGCCACGCCATCTGCAGCCGCTGTTCGACGGCGGCGCCACATCGGCATGATATGCTCGGCTGACCGCTCCACCGCTGGCTCCACCGGCTTCCGGTACGCAGGCGCGGCGTTGGCGAGCAGTGGTTGCCTATGCGATGCCGCCACCGTGGAGCGCGCGCGCAAGTGCGCCCACCCCGGCGCCAATGCCGCACGGAATCCGGGAGGACACCATCATGACCAAACCTGCCAACACGCCCTGGCTGATTCCCTACCTGACGGTCAGCGACGCGCGCCGCGCGCTCGACTTCTACAGCCGTGCCTTCGGCTTCGCGCCCGGCAATGTGGTGGACGAGAATGGCGTGCCGACTCACGCCGAGATGCACTACCACGACGAGCTGGTGGTGATGTTCGCCCCCGAAGGCGCCTGGGGCAGCACCGCGCGCACGCCGCGCTCGACCGGCATCGAGTGTCCGCAGACCTTCTACCTCTACTGCGACGATGTCGACACGATGCACGCGCGCGCGGTCGCGGCCGGCGCGATCAGCCTGATGGCGCCGGGCGACCAGTTCTGGGGCGATCGCTATTGCATGGTGGAGGACCTCGACGGCTACCGCTGGGGCTTCGCCCGGCCGCTGGACCAGGCCGTCTCCGCCGCCACCGGCTCGCAGGCCGCCTGACCGATTTCTCTGGACTCGATGCCACCCCGTTTCTACGTCGATCAACCGCTCGCCCCCGATACCCTGCTGCCGCTGCCCGAGGCGGTGGTGCGCCATGTCCAGGTGCTGCGCCTGCATCCCGGCGAGCCCATCACGCTGTTCGACGGACGCGGCGGCAGCCATGCCGCGACGCTGGTCGAGATCGGCAAACGCAGTGCGACCGCACAAATCGGCGCGCGCGATACCGCCGAATGCGAACTACCCTTCCGCGTGACCCTGGCCCAGGGCATCGCCGGCGGCGACAAGATGGACTGGCTGATCGAAAAGGCCGTGGAACTTGGCGTCGGCGCGATCCAGCCGCTGCAAACCGCGCGCGCGGTGGTGCGCCTGAGCGGCGAACGTGCGCAGAAGCGCCACGCGCACTGGCAGGCCCTGGTGACCGCGGCGTGCGAGCAATGCGGCCGCAATCGCTTGCCGGCGGTGTCGCCGGTGGCTAACTTGGAGGCGTGGCTGACGGCGATCCCGCCTGACGCGGGCCAGCGTCTGCTGGTGTCGCCGCGCGCCGAATCCACGCTGGTAGCGCTTGCGCAGGCACACCGCGCCGACTGGATTGCCGGCGGCGTCACGCTGCTGATCGGACCCGAAGGCGGCCTGTCGCCCGAGGAAGAACGCGCCGCACTGGCGCAAGGTTTCACGGCGGTGTCGCTCGGACCGCGCATCCTGCGCACCGAGACCGCCGGTCTGGCCTGCCTGGCCGCGCTGAACGCGCTGCTGGGCGGTTTCTGACGGCACCGCGCCGTCGACCGCTGTCGAGCCGACCCGGTCCGCGCAGCACGGCACCGGCCGGTCCGATAACCGAATCAACAACAAGGAGCTGAAGATGGGACTGCTCGATAGTGTGCTTGGCGGCGTGCTCGGCCAAACCAACCCGGCGCAGGCCGGCGAATCCGGCCAATCCGGCATGAATCCGAAGATGATGCTGGCGCTTGGCCTGCTGGCGATGCTCGCGATGCGCGGCCGCCAGGACGGCGCCGATGCCACGCAGGACCCGGCCGGCATGGCCGGCGGCCTGGGCGGCATTCTCGGTGGGCTGGCCGGCGGCGGTGGCGGACTCGATCTGGGTTCGCTGCTTGGCGGCCTGCTCGGCGGCCAGGGCGGCGCGGCCGGCGAAGCTCAGACGATTGGCGCGGCGGCCGGCGGCATCGGCGCGCTGCAGCAGATCCTGGCGCAGGCGGGACTGGGCGAGCAGGTCTCCTCGTGGATCGGCACCGGCCCGAATCAGCCGGTGTCGCCGTCGTCGCTGGCCGACGCGCTGCAAGGCACCGGCGCGCTCGACACGCTGTCGTCGACCACCGGCCTGTCGCGCGACGACGTCGCCGCGCAGCTCAGCGCCGGCCTGCCGGAACTGATCGATCAGCTGACCCCGCAGGGACAGGTCCCGCCCGCAGCCTGATCGTCCCGCGCGATTCGAGGCGGCCCCCGTGCCGCTCGCGACGCAAAAAAGCCCGCCGGTCTGGCGGGCTTTCTTCTGAGCCTTGACACCTTCTGCGATCGGCGGTCCCTGCGCGGCAACGCGCGGGGTACCGAAATCAAAGCGCTCAGGCGAACGAGTAGAACACGCGGAATTGCACGCGGCGCTCGGCCCAGAACTCGGCGGCGTCGCGGAACACGTCGAGCAGCGTCTCGCGCGCTTCCTTGTCGAACTTCTGCGCGCAAGGCAGGCCTTCGAGGACGATGACGAAACCGGGCTGGGTGCCCGCCTTGTGGATCATGTCGGTCAGGCAATCGGCAAGCGCATCGAAGTTCTTGCCGAAGTGCTTCGGAAACAGGAACGCCGTGGCGATGGTTTCCAGCACTTCGCCCTTCGTCGTGCAATGCGCGCAATTGGCGTAGAGGAAATGCTGGCCGAGGTCCGCGGCCGCCTGTGCCAGCTCGGGCACACGGAAGGCGCGGATCGACTGAACGATGTTGGGTCGCACGGTCTTGAACAGGTTCAGCGCGGCTTCTCTGCCGCAGGCCACTTCGGCGTTGCCGTCCTGCGGCGACGCGGGCGGCAGTTTATTGTGCGCGACCTCGTAGCGGGGCATCATCAGCACACTGTCATAAAGGTTCTGGGCATGTTGTTGAGCCCGCTGCCAGCCATCTCCGGCGCCGCGCTCTTCGCGGGCGGCAAGGGCGTCGCCCAGTCCGAAAATGTCAGTCATCATCTGATTATCCGTTTGAAGCTGTTGTAGTGGTCTTCCGTGTAATAGCAGTCGTTGACGGCACGTGGTTCGCCGCCACAGACGATTCGCTTCGCACCCCGATTCCGGCTGCCCGGTCGGGCAACCGTGTATTCACGGTAATAGCCGCGCTGCCGCCGAGGCAGGATGCGTTCGTAATTGCCGAACCGCGAGCCGTCCTTGGCATAGGGGTACGGCCCCCCGGCCTCGATGCGCTGCAGCGTCTGCTGTGCCTCGTTGGGCAGTTGCTGCACTGCAATGGTTCCCAGCGTATCCGACAGCACCGGCGGCGGCTGCTTTGCCTGCGCCGGTTGCGCCAGCGTGGCGGCCATGACAAGCGCCGCCAGGGTATGCAAGGTTCCGCGCGCGACCCGTCGGAGCGAAGGCTGGACCCGTTGCAGGATCTTGTCGGAGCGCGGTGCGCGTTGCGGCAAAGAAGTCGGGGAACCCACGTTGTCTGGTCTGGTGGCGCAGCAATCCAACGCCAAGCGCGGTCGACGGATCGCTTGCATCGAAGGCGCTAGGTTACGCGCAAGCTGTTAAATAATCAATCCCCGCGCCCGGGTGGCGGCGAAAATCTGAATTGTTTCAAGGCGTTAATGGTATGTATGCGCACACTAACTGAGTTTGAAGGGCGGTAAAAAAGCCGGGGCATGCCCCGGCTCCGGCACTCACCCGGCGAGTTCTTACCGCTTCGCCGCCGCGTCCACCACCACCAGCGACGTCATATTGACGATCCGGCGGACAGTGGCCGACGGCGTCAGGATATGCACCGGCGCATTGACGCCCAGCAGGATCGGGCCGATCGCGACGTTGTTGCCGGCGGCCGTCTTCAGCAGGTTGTAGGAGATATTGGCTGCGTCGATGTTCGGGCACACCAGCAGGTTGGCTTCGCCCTTGAGCGTGCCGTCCGGCACCAGCTGGTCGCGCAGCTTCTGGTCCAGCGCGCAGTCGCCGTGCATCTCGCCGTCGATTTCCAGTTCCGGCGCGCGTTCGCGCAGGATCGCCAGGGTTTCGCGCATCTTCTGCGCCGACGGCGCCTCGGACGAGCCGAAGTTCGAATGCGAAAGCAGCGCGATCTTGGGCTCGATGCCGAAGCGCTTCAGCTCCTCGGCCGCCATGATCGTGATCTCGGCCAGTTCCGACGCGGTCGGGTCGACATTGACGTGGGTGTCCACCAGGAAGATCTGGCGGCCCGGCAGCACCAGGCCGTTCATCGCCGCGTAGACCTCGTTGGTGCCGCCCAGCACCTGGTCGATATAACGCAGATGCGCGGCGGTATTGCTGACCGTGCCGCAGATCATGCCGTCGGCCTCGCCCTTGTGCACCAGCATCGCGCCGATCAGCGTGGTGCGGCGGCGCATTTCGAGCTTGGCGTACTGCGGCGTCACGCCCTGGCGCGCCATCATCCGGTAGTAGGTGTCGGAATAGTCGCGGAAGCGCTCGTCGTGCTCGGGGTTAACCACGGTGAAATCCACGCCCATGCGCAGGCGCAGGCCGAAGCGTTCGATCCGGTGCGTCAGCACGGCCGGACGGCCGATCAGGATCGGATTGGCCAGCTTTTCATCGACGATCACCTGCACTGCACGCAGCACGCGCTCTTCCTCGCCCTCGGCGAACACGATGCGCTTCTTCTCCATCGCCACCTTGCGGGCGGCGGCGTAGATCGGCTTCATCAGCGTGCCCGAGTGGTAGACGAACTGCTGCAGCTGCAGCTTGTACGCCTCCATGTCCTCGATGGGGCGGGTCGCCACGCCGGAATCCATCGCGGCCTGCGCGACGGCCGGCGCCACCTTGACGATCAGGCGCGGATCGAAGGGCTTCGGAATCAGATACTCGGGGCCGAACGACAGATCCTGGATGCCGTAGGCGGTGGCGACGATGTCGCTCTGCTCCTGCCGTGCCAGTTCGGCGACGGCATGCGCCGCGGCGATTTCCATCTCGCGGGTGATAGTGGTCGCGCCCACGTCCAGCGCCCCGCGGAAGATGAACGGGAAGCACAGTACGTTGTTGACCTGGTTCGGGTAGTCGGTGCGGCCGGTGGCCATCACCGCGTCGGGACGCACTTCCTTGACCAGCTCCGGCATGATTTCCGGATTCGGGTTGGCCAGCGCCAGCACCAGCGGGCGCTCCGCCATCCGCTGCACCATGTCCTGCTTGAGCACGCCGGCCGCGGACAGGCCGAGGAAGATGTCGGCGCCGTCGATCACTTCGGCCAGCTTGCGCTTGTCGGTCTTCTGCGCGAAGCGCGCCTTCTCCGGATCCATCAGCTCGGTGCGGCCCTCGTAGACCACGCCGGCCAGGTCCGTCACCCAGATGTTGGACAGCGGCAGGCCGAGATCGACCAGCAGATCCAGGCAGGCCAGCGCCGCGGCGCCCGCGCCCGAGGCGACCAGCTTGACGTCCTTGATGTCCTTGCCGACCACGCGCAGCCCGTTGATGACCGCCGCGCCGACCACGATCGCGGTGCCGTGCTGGTCGTCGTGGAAGACGGGAATCTTCATCCGCTCGCGCAGCTTGCGCTCGACGTAGAAGCATTCCGGCGCCTTGATGTCTTCAAGATTGATGCCGCCGAATGTCGGCTCGAGCGACGCGATGATCTCGACCAGCTTCTCCGGGTCCTTCTCGTCGATCTCGATATCGAACACGTCGATGCCGGCGAACTTCTTGAACAGGCCCGCCTTGCCTTCCATCACCGGCTTCGATGCCGCCGGGCCGATGTCGCCCAGGCCGAGCACCGCGGTGCCGTTGGTGACCACGCCGACCAGATTGCCGCGCGCGGTGTAGCGGAAGGAATTGGCCGGATCGACGACGATCTCTTCGCAAGCGGCCGCAACGCCCGGCGAGTAGGCCAGCGCCAGGTCGCGCTGGTTCGACAGCGGCTTGGTCGGCGTGACCGAAATCTTCCCCGGGGTCGGAAACTCGTGATACTCGAGGGCGGCTTTGCGCAGCGCCTCGCGCTGCTGCTGTTTCAGTTCGTCTTGCGAAATTGCCTGCGAATTCGGCTGCGAAGCGGGCTGCGAAGGACTGGTCATCGGCGCATCTTCCGGTCTGTGGAGCCGTGTTTGACGAAGCGGAAAACGGTGGGAACACACCCTCGCGGGCCGGCTCCACCTGCCCGCTGTCTCCTGGCTGTCTCTCGATCGAGCCCCGCATTTTATATTGTGAAATTTTATTTCACAATAAGCGTTTTGCGAGAGGCACCTTTGCGTTTCGGTACAATATGCCGGATGTGGGCGGCACTGACCAGCCGCGCAAGCCGTCCCCGGCCTCGCCCGGCGGCGCTCTCCCAGGACTCTCCGGGCCTCGTGCCGCGCCCCCGCCGGGCGGGTTTCCGAGCCGACTCCAGCATGCCTCCGACCGACCGCGACTCCGCCGCGCACCCTCCCGCGCACCATTCCGCGCAGTTGTCTGAATTCGAACTGATCCGCCGTTATTTCACACGTCCGGCCCGCAAGGCGGTGCTCGGCGTCGGCGACGACTGCGCGCTGCTGGACCCGCGCCCCGGCCATCTGCTGGCCGTCAGCACCGACATGCTGGTCAGCGGCCGGCACTTCTTCCCCGACGTGCCGCCGCGCGCGCTGGGGCACAAGGCGCTGGCCGTCAATCTGTCCGACCTGGCGGCGATGGGCGCCGAGCCGCGCGCGTTCACCCTGGCGCTGGCGCTCCCAGAGGCCGAGCCCGCGTGGCTGGCCGAGCTCGCCGCCGGCATGCTGGAACTGGCCGACGCCCATGGCTGCGAGCTGGTCGGCGGCGACACCACGCGGGGCCCGTTGACGCTGTCGCTGACCGTGTTCGGCGATGTGCCGCGCGGCAGCGCGCTGCGGCGCGACGCTGCCCGGCCCGGCGACGATATCTGGATCTCCGGCACGCTGGGCGACGCCCGACTGGCGCTGGGCGATTGCCGCGGCGAATGGCTGCTGCCGGAGCCCGACTTCACGCTGGTGCGGCCGCGCATGGACACGCCGACCCCGCGCGTCGCGCTGGGCATGGCGCTGCGCGGACTCGCCCACGCCGCGCTCGACATCTCGGACGGGCTGGTCGGCGATCTGGGCCATATTCTGGAGCGCTCGCAGGTCGGCGCGCTGCTAGACGTCGACGCGCTGCCGCGTTCCGAGGTCATGGCGCACCAGCCGCACGATTGCCAGCTCGAATGCGTGCTGGCCGGCGGCGACGACTACGAGCTGTGCTTCACCGCCCCGGCCGGCGCGCGCGAGCCGCTGGCGGCGCTGGCCGAACGGCTCGCGCTGCAGCTGACCCGGGTCGGCACGATCACCGCCGAGCCCGGGCTGCGTCTGGTCGATGGCGGTGGCGCGCCGGTCGCCTTCCAGGTCCGAAGCTTCGATCATTTCGCCAACCCCTGACAGCGGGACGGCGGCATGTCATGATGCCGCCATGCTGCGGAGCGCGGCGCCACCCGGTCGCCTTCCGCGCCGGCGGGTTCTGCCCCCGACCGCGATATAACAAACGAGCCAAATACCTTGATGTCCGCCTATCCTCCCGGTTCGGCGTCTCCCGATCCCGCGATGACGCTGGAGGCGGGTCAGACCGCCAAGATCCTGCGCCCGACGGCGCGCTTCATGCTGTCCCATCCCGCGCATTTCATCGCGCTGGGCCTCGGTTCCGGCCTGTCGCCGGTAATGCCCGGCACGGTCGGCACGCTGTACGGCTGGCTGTCCTTTGTCGTGATCTCGCTGTGGGTGCAGCCCTCCGCCTGGCTGTGGATCATCGGCGGCGGCTTTCTGCTCGGCCTGTGGGCCTGCGCACGGACCGCGCGCGCGATGGGCGTGCACGATCACGGCAGCATGGTGTGGGACGAGATCGTGGCGTTCTGGCTGGTGCTGGCCTTCGTGATGCCGACCGGCTTCTGGGGTCAGTTCGCCGCCTTCCTGTGGTTCCGGATCTTCGACATGGCCAAACCCGCGCCGATCGCCTATTACGACCGCACGCTGAAAGGCCCGGGCCTGCGCGGCGGCTTCGGCGTGATGTTCGACGATCTGGTCGCGGCGTTCTACACGCTGCTGGTGTTCGCGCTGTGGCGCTCGTTCTGAGCGCATCCGCGCCGCCGCATCCGAACCGTATCGATTCACCGCCAGCACGAGAGCCGTCATCATGTCCATCAGCCGCTTGCTCGACCAGCTTGCCGTCCAGGCCGGCATCGCCCTCAAGGAAAAATCGCTGATGGTGGCCACCGCCGAGTCCTGTACCGGCGGCCTGGTGGCGGCCGCCATCACCGACGTCGCAGGCTCGTCCGGCTGGTTCGAACGCGGTTTCGTGACCTACTCGAACGAAGCCAAGAGCACCATGCTGGGCGTGCCGGCCAAGCTGATCCGCGATTTCGGCGCGGTCAGCGAGGAAGTCGCCCATGCGATGGCCGAGGGCGCGCTGCTCAACAGCCGCGCCCAGGTGGCGCTGTCGATCACCGGCGTGGCCGGCCCGACCGGCGGCACGCCGGAGAAGCCGGTCGGCATGGTCTGCTTCGGCTGGAGCAATCGAATCGTGACCCGGGTCGAGACCCAGCGCTTCAAGGGCGACCGCCAGCAGATCCGGCGCCAGGCCGCCGAGCATGCGATGCGCGGCCTGCTCGATCTGGTGCGCAACGAAGCCTGAGCGCCGCGGCGCCCGGCCCCTGGTTCAACCCTGCCGGAAGCGGTTGATCGTGTCACGCGTCTGCAGCGCGGCGCGGCGCGCGGCGGCGGCGAAGTCCTTCTCGCGGCTGGCGTACAGAATGGCCCGCGACGAATTGATCATCATGCCGGTACCGTCGGCGCTGCGGCCAGCCTTGACCGTGGCCTCGATATCGCCGCCCTGGGCACCGATGCCGGGAATCAGCAGCGGCATGTCGCCGACCAGCTCGCGCACCTTGGCGATTTCGTTGGGGAAGGTCGCGCCGACCACCAGCCCCATCTGGCCGGTGGTGTTCCAGCGCGCCGCAGCCTGTTCGGCGACCAGTTGATAGATCGGCTTGCCTTCGACCTGCAGGAACTGCACGTCGGAGCCGCCCGGGTTCGAGGTCCGGCACAGCACGATGACACCGCGCTCCGGATAGGCGAGGTACGGCTCCACCGAATCGAAACCCATATAGGGGCTGACCGTGACCGCGTCGGCCTGATAGCGCTCGAACGCCTCGATCGCGTAATGCTGCGCGGTCGAGCCGATGTCGCCGCGCTTGGCGTCGAGGATTACCGGGATGCCGGGATGGGCGTCGTGGATATAGTGGATCAGCTGTTCGAGCTGGTCCTCGGCGCGCTGCGAGGCGAAGTAGGCGATCTGCGGCTTGAAGGCGCAGACCAGGTCGGCGGTGGCGTCGACGATCTCCCGGCAGAACGAGAAGATCGCGCCGCCGGCGCCGGTCAGCGACAGCGGCAGCTTGCCCGGGTCCGGATCGAGCCCGACGCACAGCAGCGAATCGTTGCGCCGCCAGGCCTGGGTCAGCTGCTCGGTGAACGGGACGGGAGGAACGTAAGGACGGGTCATGGATCGCTCGAATGCGTGGCATCCGCGCCCGGGATGGGCGGCGGCGGACCGTTGGCCATCATGCGCCGGCCCGCGGGCCTGTCCAGGGAATATCGCGGGAATATCCCGGGCAATATCGTTAGGCAAGCGCGCAGTCGGCGACGGTCGGGTCGTTGCCGGCAATTTTACCCGTTGCATGCTATCTTCCTTGCGCTTTTCCCACCGACGAACCCAATAGAAAGAGCGGTAACGCACCGGTAACCGCCTCCCTCCATGACTCTCGATCGCCGCAACCTTGCCCTGCTCGTCGCCCTGACGCTCGCCTGGGGCGTCAACTGGCCCGTGATGAAGATCGGCGTGGCGCATTTCCCGCCGCTGGGTTTCCGCCTGCTGTGCATGGCCGGCGGCCTGATCGCGCTGGGACTGGCGCTGCGCGCCAAGGGCATCCCGCTGACGCTGCCCCGCGAGACCTGGGGCACGGTGTTCAAGCTCGCGCTGCCGAACATGGTGATCTGGCATCTGCTGGCGATCGGCGCGGTCAAGATGCTGTCGTCGGGCCGCGCCGCGATCCTCGGCTACACGATGCCGATTTGGGCCGTGGTGTGGGGCCTGCTGCTGTTTCGCGAGCGCATCTCCGCCTGGGCCTGGGTCGGCATCGGCTGCGCGCTGGCCGGCACGCTGCTGCTGATGTCGAGCGAATTCGGCGCGCTGACCGGCAGCCCGACCGGCACCGTGATGATGCTGGCCGCGGCGGCCGGCTGGGGCTACGGCACCCAGCTGATGAAGCGCACCCCCGTCGATATCCCGCTCGGCACGCTGACCTTCTGGATGCTGGCCGTGGCCCTGCCCTTCCTGCTGGCCGGCACGCTGCTGTTCGAGGACGGCTGGCGCATGCCGAACGCGATCGAATGGGCGGCGATCCTGTACAACGCGGTGGTCGTGTTCGCCTTCTGCCATCTGGTGTGGTTCGCGCTGGCCCGCTCGCTGCCGCCGGTGGTCTCCAGCCTGTCGATCATGTTCATCCCCGTGGTTGGCGTCTTCTCGGGCATGTGGATGCTCGGCGAGCAGCCGCACTGGCAGGACTACGCCGCCATCGTGCTGATGTTTGCCGCGCTGGCCTCGGTGCTGCTGGTGCCGCTGCTGATGCCGCGGCTGCGCCGTCGCGCCTGAGGGCCGGCCCAGCGGTACCGCAAGGTCGCAGCCCGGCCACGGGGGCGCTTCATTGAGATTTCACTTAACAAACGCGGTCGCGTTGGGCTACACTCGCGCCCATCCATAATCCCGGAGAAATTACGTGGGCAGTAGCATCGGGTGTTCGAGTTGCCGCGGCAAAGCCGCGACCTCTACGAATGCCATGTCTCTGCGGGCTGCGTAACGACGACCCCGTCCGGACCACCCAAGGTCGGACGCTCGCCGAACCCGCCCGCAGCACACTGCGGGCGAGTGTTTTTCCGTACTGCCACCGGCGGCCATCGATTCGGTCGATTCGATCGATCCGACTCATTCGATCGATCCAGCAAGGCCCACCGCGTGGTTGCGGACTTCCCTCTCCCGGCTTGCCAGCCATCAACGGCAAACGCCATCGCCTTGTGCGGCCCGTGCGCGCAGCGCGATCACGCTTGCCTTCGAGCCCGCCATTCGCTGTCGCGAAGGGTGCGGCCCGGCCGTGCCGCAAGCCTGCCTGCCGCTTTTCTTCATCGCACGGCATAAGGAATACCGGGGATGATCAATCTGTTCGTCCTGCAGAAAGGCCGGCTCGCCCAGGAGCAGGTCGACGACCGCAACGAGTTGCTGCAGCACAAGCCCATCTGGATCGATGTCGTCAGCCCGGACGACGAGGAACTGGACTGGATCAAGGAAGCCTACGGCGTGGCCCTGCCCGAGCTCGAGGATCTCGGCGACCTCGAAGCCTCGGCGCGTTATTTCGAGGGCGAGGATGAGAACATCCATATCCGCACCGACTTCCTGCTGGACGAGGACGAGGTCTCGCGCAACGTGCGCGTGGCCTTCGTGCTGACCCCGAACGTGCTGTTCTCCATCCACGACGAGGATCTGCCGGTGTTCCGGCTGGTCCGGCTGCGCGCGCGCATGCGGCCCGGCTCGGTGCGCAATGCGAAGGACGTGCTGATGGATCTGTACGCGACCGACGCCGAATACTCGGCCGACTCGATCGAGGAAATCTACGAACGGCTGGAGGACGCCAGCAAGCGCGTGCTGGCCGAGAACGTGACCGACGCCGCCGCCGCGGATGTGCTCGAGACCATCGCGCGCGAGGAAGACCGCAACGGCCGCATCCGCCGCAACGTGATGGACACCCGCCGGGCGTTGTCCTTCCTGATGCGCAGCCAGCTGCTGTCGACCGAGCAGCAGGACGAGGCGCGCCAGATCCTGCGCGATATCGATTCGATCGAGAACCACACCGCGTTCCTGTTCGACAAGATCAACTTCCTGATGGACGCCACGGTCGGTTTCATCAACATCAACCAGAACAAGATCATCAAGCTGTTCTCGGTGGTGTCGGTGGCGCTGATGCCGCCGACCCTGATCGCCAGCGTCTATGGCATGAACTTCAAGGTGATGCCCGAGCTAGACTGGGCCGCCGGCTATCCGTGGGCGATCGCGCTGATGGCGGTGTCGGCCGCAATTCCGCTGATCTATTTCCGCCGCAAGGGCTGGCTCAGCTGACGGCCGCAACGACCTGCCGCGCTGCCGGATTCCCTCAATCCGGCAGCGTGGCCGACCCCATCCGGCGCGCGATGATGCCGGCCTTGGCGCGGAAGTTCAGGCGCACATGGGCGCAGTACTGCTTCTTGTCGAAGCATTTCGGCGCCGGCAGCGCCGCCGCCAGGCGCGCCGCCTGACCCACGCTCAGGCGCCCCGCGCCGGTCTTGAAATAATGCCGCGCGGCGGCCTCCGCGCCGAACACGCCCTCGCCCCACTCGACCGAGTTCAGATAGATCTCGAAGATGCGCTGCTTGTCGAGCCAGAACTCCAGCATCCAGGTGATCATCAGCTCCTGCCCCTTGCGCAGGTAATGCTGCTCGGGCGACAGGAACAGGTTCTTGGCGAGCTGCTGCGTGATGGTCGACCCGCCGCGCACGATATGGCCGCGCTTCTTGTTGCGCTCCCATGCATCGAGCATCGCGTCGAGGTCGTAGCCCGGATGATTGACGAAGTCGGCGTCCTCGCTGGCGATCACGGCCCGCTTCAGATTGCGGGAGATCTCGCCATACGGGACCCACTGCCGCTCGATGCCGCAGCTCCAGACGTTCCAGCCGCACAGGCGCCAGCGCTCGGCGCGCATGAACGAGGTCGGGCCGGGATCGACCACCTGCCATGCCGCGATCTGCAGGAAGAAGTAGACCTGCATCGCCACCACGCCGGCGAGCACGCTGCCGACCAGCCACGCGAGCCAGCGCAGCGGCGCGGAAGCGCCAGCGCGCGCGGAAGCGGCGGCGGCACGGGAACGGACGGCGCGTTTGCGATTGGCCAAGGCGGAACTCGCGTCGGTCGGTCGATCGGCGTAGCGGGAAGAACGGGATGCGCGGGGCTCAGCGTCCGGCCTGGGCCTCGGCGCGCAGCACGGCCCGCAGTTCGTCGAGCACGGACGCGGTGTCGGGATGCACGCCGCGCCAGAGATAGAACGCCTGCGCCGCCTGTTCGACCAGCATGCCGAGCCCGTCGGCGGTGCGCGCGCCCTGCGCCGCCGCGTATTGCAGGAACACGGTGGGCTCCGCGCCGTACATCATGTCGTAGGCCAGCACGCCGGCGCCGAGCAGCGCCTCGGGCACCGGCGGCACATCGCCCTGCAGGCTGCCTGCGGTCGCATTGATCACCACCTGGCAGCCATCCTCCTCGGACAGTCCTGCCAGCGCATCGAAGCCCCCGCCCCACAGTTCGACGCCGGCCTCGCCAGCCGCCTCGGCGAAGTTCTCGAGCATCTCGCTGGCACGGTCCGCGGTGCGATTGGCCACCACGATGCGCTCGGGGCGACAGTCGATCAGCGGCAGCATCGCACCCATCGCGGCACCGCCGGCCCCCAGCAGCAGGATCCGCTGTCCTTCGAGCTCGGCGCCGAGATGGTCGACGATGTCGCGCACCAGGCCGATACCGTCGGTGTTGTCGCCGTGCAGCAGGCCGTCCTCCATCCAAAGCGTGTTGACCGCGCCGGCGGCTTCCGCGCCGGGCGTCAGTCGGTCCGCCAGTTCGAACGCCTGGACCTTGAACGGCGTCGTCACGTTCAGGCCCTGGCCGCCCTCGGCAAAGAACTGGCGCACGGTATCGGCAAACCCATCGAGCGGCGCCAGCAGACGTTCGTAGCTGAGCGCCTGCCCGGTCTGGCGCGCGAAGGCGGCGTGGATCTGCGGCGAGCGGCTGTGTGCGATCGGATTGCCGACCACCGCGTAGCGGTCCACAGCGAGATCTGCATTGGGCATTTCGGTAGAGGTAGACATTTATCGGCCTTGCAGCCGGGTTTCGAGCCCGCTGCGCGAGAACTTGAACGTCGAAATCACTTCGAGAATATCGTAGCGGGCCCGCATCTCCGGCGAAAACTCGCCGAACGGCGCCGCGGCGCGCACGATCGCGATGGCCTGGCGGTCGAGCGCGGGGTTGCCGGAGCTCTTGACCAGCTCGACACCGTCGACGCGATAGCCGCCGCGCTCGTAACCGAGCCGGCCGTGCCGGTCGACGTTGATCACCAGGATCAGTTCGCCGTACAGCGGCTGGCCCCCGCGGCGCGGAAAGTCGGCGGTGCCGCGCGCCTCGATCTTCCTGCGCAGGCGGTCGTAGTAGCGCGCGTAGACCACCTGCTGCGCGCTGGTTGCCGTGATCTGGTGGCGCTTGGGCCGGCGCGCGTAGTGTTCCAGATTGCGGCCGATCTCGGCCTCCAGACGCGCCATCTCGTCGAGCGAATCGTGCTCGTCCTGCCCGCGCGCCGGCGTATCGAGCCGCCGTTCGCCCGGGCGCAATGGCTGGCTGTGGACCGGCGGCGCGCTCTCGCGCAGCTGCGTCATCAGTCGCTGCTGGCGCTCCTCGAGCAGATCGACGCGGCGCTGCACCTGGCGCACCAGATCGCCCTCGCGCGGGATGGGCTGCGCCGGCAGCGGGGTGCTGGCGCGCTGCCATTCATGGTCGCCCCCGCCATCGAGATCGGCCTGGGCCAGCGCGGCGGGCTTGAGCGGCTGCTGGCCGGACTTGGCGTTGACCAGCACCACGTCGAGCGCGGTATCGCTGCGCTTGATCTCGAAGGCCTGCGGCGCGCCGAAGCGCACTGCCAGCAGCAGCGCATGCACGGCCAGCGAGATCGCGATGGCCCTGGCCATCGTGCTGCTGCCTTGCCACCACTGGCGGGAAGCGCGGGCGAGGTTCACGGCGGGCCTGGATCAGGAGGCAGCGGAGCCGCTGTTGCCGGCGCTCTTGGCAGCGCCGTCGCGTCCATCGGCGCTGTCGTCGGCGTTGTCGTCGGCGCTGTTGTCGGCGCTGTTGTCGGCGCTGTTGTCGAGGATGGCTTCGGCCGGCGGTTCGGTACCGGCACCGTCCAACGTCTCCGGCACCGTCTCGGCACCCTGCTCGGCGGCCTCTTCCGCGGCCTGCTCGGCGGCCACCTCGGCGGCGGCTTCGGCGGAGACCTCCGCCGATTCCTCGTCGCCCTCGAGTTCTTCGGCCGGCAGCTCGCCTTCGCCGGCGAACACTTCCAGCACCCGGCAGCTGACTTCCAGCGTCAGCTCGTCGGTGCCCGCGATCTCGAGCAGCACCTGGGTGCCGCGGGCGGCCTGCGCGAGTTCGGGCACGCGCGTGACCAGCGGAATCTCGGCAAAGCGCACCGCGCCGTCCTTCAGCACGGTCGCCATCATGCGCTCGCGCTTCTCCTGCACGAGCCAGCGCAGGCACCAGTAACGCTCCATGGTCGACTGGTGCTCGGCATAGGCGGCATAGGTGCCCTCGAAGTCCGCCACCGCGGCCAGCAGATCGGCGTCCTTGGGCTTGAACGGCGCCACCAGCTTGGCGGTGACGCCGTGCTGCGCGGCCGCGATGATCTGCCACTGGTTGACCAGATCGACGTAGCGGCGCAGCGGCGAGGTGCTCCACGCATACTGCGCGACGCCCAGCCCTTCGTGCGGTGCCGGATAGGTCTGCATCCGGGTTCGATGCATGCCCCAGGCCTTCTGCGTGCGGTAGATGCCCGGCACGCCATGGTCGGCAAGCAGCTTGCCCCAGGTGCTGTTGGCCAGGATCATCAGCTCGGCGACGATCTTGTCCAGCGGCGAGCCCCGCTTGCGCTGCTCGATGCGCACGCGCTGGCTGCCGTCGGCCTGCTCGTCCAGATAGAAGCTGTAGTCGGCGCGGCTGTGGGACTCGGGCCGCAGGCCGCTGGCGATGCGCGCGCGCTGGCGCTCGTCGTACAGAAAATTGGCGAAGCCCCACAACGCGGTCAGCGCCTCGCGGAACGGATAGTCGCCGCTGCCCTCGGTCAACGCCTGTTCGGTGACGACGTCATCGAGCAGGTTGTGGCGAAGATTGGCGGCAATCTGGACCATCTCGGCACGGGTCTCGCTGGCCAGGATCTGCTGCGCGGCCGGGTCGTAGACCACGTACAGCGACAGCGCCGGGCACTGCCGCCCTTCCTGCAGCGTGTAGCGCTCGACCACCGCGTCGGGCAGCATCGTGATCTTGTCGCCGGGAAAGTACACGGTCGACAGCCGCTGCCGGGCGACCGCGTCGAGCGGATCGCCGCGGCGGATGCCGAGTCCCGGCGCCGCGATATGGATGCCGATGCGCAGGCGCCCCTCGTCCAGCGGCATCACCGACAGCGCGTCGTCGATCTCGGTGGTGGTCACATCGTCGATCGAGAAGGCCTCGACCGGCGCGAGCGGCAGGTCTGCGCCCGGCTCCGGCACCGTGATCTCCGGGAAGCCGGTGCCCTTGGGGAAGCATTCCGACAGGAAGCGGGCCTCGTGCAGCGCGCGCGCGTTCGGCACGCCGCCGACCTCGATCATCAGCCGCATCGGCGACTTGCCGAGCGCGGTGCAGGCGGCATCGAGGGCCTTGTATTCCAGGCTGTTCTTGTCCGGCTTGAACAGCAGCGTCAGCACCTTGCCGCGGAACGCCTCGGGCAACACGCCGGCCTTCAACTGCTGTTCGTATTCGCCCTGCACCAGCGCCTGCTGGCGCTTGCGTTCGAGCCCAGCCAGCGCTGCCTTCAGCTGGTCCTCGGGCGCGCGCTGGTAGCGGCCGCGGCCCTTGCGGCGGAAGTAGACCGGATTGCCGTGCAGCGCCATCGCGAGGGCCGCCTGCTGCGCGGGGCTGGCCGCGGCGCCGTAGTACTCGGCGGCCAGTTCGGTGAAGCCGAACTCCTGCTCGGGGGCGCATTCCCACAGGAAATCGAGATCGATCTCGCCGGTCAGCGCCGCGGTCTGCGACATCAGCTCGGCCGCGCTCGGCTGCGCGAACTGCAGCAGCACGTCGCGCGACTTGACCTTGGTGCGCTTGCCCGCGGGCAATTCGACCTGATAGGCCTCGCCTTGCTGGTTCAGCACGGTACCGGCGCGGATCTCGCCGCCTTCCTCGAACAACAACTGCATGGGATCGGGTCTTTCAGATATGCCGGAAACCGGGCGTCGGCGAGGCGCGCTGCCCGCCTCGGAAATGGATAAGCGTCACCGCCCGGCACGGGCCGGGCGGGGGTCATGGGCCGCGCGCATCGGGCGCGGCGGCCGGTCGTCAATGATACCGTACCGGGCTGCCGCGGCCGTCTGCCCGGCCACGCAATAAATCGTGTCCGGCAGGGCCCGCGGCCCGCAAGCGCGACGTCAGAGCGACATGCCGCCGCTGGCCTCGATCGCGGTGCCGTTGATATAGCTGGCGTCGTCGCTGGCAAGGAACGCGTAGATGCTGGCGATCTCCTCTGGCTCGGCGAGCCGGCCCAGCCAGCAGGCCTGTTTCATGCCGTCGAGCACCTTGTCCGGCACCGTCTGCAGGATCTCGGTGGCGACGAAGCCCGGGCACACCGCGTTGACGCGCACGCCCTTGGGCCCGAGTTCGCGCGCCCAGGTCTTGGTGAAGCCGATGACCCCGAACTTGCTGGCCGCGTAATTGGTCTGGCCGAAATTTCCATACAGGCCGACCACACTGGAGGCGTTCAGGATCACGCCGCGACCCTGCTCGATCATCGCCGGGGCGACGGCCTGCGCGCAGTGGAACACGCCCTTCAGGTTGACGTCGATCACCGCGTCGAACTGCGCCTCGGTCATCTTGACCAGGCGCGCGTCCTTGGTGATGCCGGCATTGTTGACCAGGATGTCGATGCGCCCGTGCTCGGCCAGCGTCGCCGCGACCATCGCGTCGACCTGGTCGCGCTGCGTCACGTCGACCTGGTGCGCGCCGACGGTCGCACCCTCGGCGGCCAGCTGCGCGGCCGCCTGCCGGGACCGCTCGGCGTTGACGTCGCACAGGATCACGATGGCGCCCTCGGCGGCGAAGCGCCGCGCGGTCGCAAGGCCGATACCGGCGGCGGCGCCGGTGACGATGGCAATCCGTCCCTGAAGTTTCATCGTTGCGTTCTCGTGGTAGTGGGGTTGGCTGTCGTTATCGCTTTTTTTTTATCGCGGCGGCCGCATCGGCACCGGCATGCCGGACGCGGTGCGCGGCGCCGGCCGCGTGGCCAGGTCGGGCAGGAACACCTCGGTCACCAGCATCACGCCGGCGCCGCGCCGGAACACCGAGCGCCGCGCCGGCAGCATGATCGACGCCAGCTCTTCGCCGAATTCGGGCAGCGCGCGGCGCAGCCGCTGCGCCAGCGGATGATGCGGCAGCAGGCGAGCGAACTCGAAAGGGTCGCGGCGCACGCGCGGATCGACGAACAGCGCGCCGCCCAGCGGCCGGTCGCCCAGTCCGCCGAGAAACGGCCAGTCGCGCCGGGCATGGCGCGGATGGACGATGGTGTGGCCGAACACCGCCGGCGTGTTGTCGCAGACCAGCAGCACGTCGCGGGCGATCACGGGCAGCGGCGCGCCAAGCCCCAGCATGTGCCACTCGTCGGCCAGCGGGCGCTCCATCCGCTGCGACAGCTTGCTGACGCGAAAACGGGACGAGGCGGTGATCAGGCGCGCGGTCAGCGAGCCTTCGCCGGTGATCCAGCGCCGCAGATTGGCCCCCAGCGCTGCGTCGAACGGCAGATGCCCGCTCCAGGCACAGCGGCGCACGCGCGCCGCAGATGCATCAGGCATTGCCGCCGTCCTTGCCCGCGATGTCGTTGTCGATGCCGTTGTCTTTGCCGCTGTCGTTGTCGATCCCGTTGTCGTCGCCGTAGCCGCAGAAGTCGAGCACCTCGTCGACATAGTCGGCGAACTCGCTGATGCCATGGTCGCTGCCCGCGATCACGCGGATGCGTGCGCCCGGGCAGGACGCCACCATCTCGCGGTAATCGAGCACCTCGTCGCCGGTCGCGGCGATCAAATAGAAGCGCTCGGGATGGCTCAGCGTATCGACGCGCAGATCCAGCAGTTCCTGCAGATGACGGCGCTCGACCTTGACGGAGCCGCCGCCATGCCACAACGGCTGCTCGCCGAGATGGCGTTCGAGATCGGTCCACGGGTGCACGGCGGGATTGAGCAGCACCGTGGGGCAGCCGTGCCGCTCGCCGAGCCAGCGCGCGTAGTAGCCGCCGAGCGAGGAGCCGACGATGGCCAGCGGCCGATCGCTCTGCTCCGAGAGACGCGCCGCGGCGATCGCGGCCTCGGCCTGTTCGATGGCCCGCGCCGGCGATACGTCCAGCATGGGGCAGGCGTAGTAGCGACCAAGACCCCGCTCGCGCAGCCGTTGCTGCACCAGTTGCGCCTTGAACGAGCGCGGCGAGGAACGGAATCCGTGCAGATACAACAGCATCGGCGCCGCTCCGCTCAACCGTTGGCCGGCGTGGCCAGCGCGTCCAGCAGCTTCTGATGGACGCCGCCGAAGCCGCCGTTGCTCATCACCAGCACGTGGTCGCCCGGCCGCGCCGCGGCGCGTACCGCGGCCACCAGCGCACCCAGATCGTCGAAGGCCGCGGCGCGCTCGCCCAGCGGCGCCAGCGCCTCGGCCAGGTCCCAGCCCAGCGCGTCCTTGCCGCTGGGCGCGCCATAGCCGAACACCAGGTCGGCCAGTTCCAGGCTGGCCGGCAGCTGGGCCTTCATCACGCCCAGCTTCATCGTATTGGAGCGCGGCTCCAGCACCGCCAGGATGCGCGCCGCGCCGACGCGCCGGCGCAGGCCGTCGAGCGTGGTCTGGATCGCGGTCGGATGGTGGGCAAAGTCGTCGTAGACGGTGACGCCGTCCGCCACGCCGCGCACTTCCATGCGGCGCTTGACGTTGGCAAAGCGCCCCAGCGATTCGATCGCCTGCGCCGGCGGCACGCCGACGTGGCGGGCGGCGGCGATCGCGGCCAGCGCGTTCATCCGGTTGTGCACGCCCTGCAGCGCCCATTGCACGCGGCCGACCACGGCCTCGCCGTGCCAGACATCGAAGGCGTCGAGCGCAGCGCCCGGCTCGGTGGCATCGCTGGCGCGCCAGTCGCCGGTGCCGAACTGCTCGACCTCGCTCCAGCAGCCGCGCTCGATCACGCGCGCCAGGCTCTCCTCCAGACCGTTGACCAGCAGCCGGCCCTGGCGCGGCACGGTGCGCACCAGATGATGGAACTGGGTCTCGATCGCAGCCAGATCGGGGAAGATGTCGGCGTGATCGAATTCGAGGTTGTTCAGGATCGCGGTGCGCGGCCGGTAATGAACGAATTTGCTGCGCTTGTCGAAGAAGGCGGTGTCGTACTCGTCGGCCTCGATCACGAAGAAGTCGGACGGCGTGACCCGGGCCGACACGCCGAAGTTCTGCGGCACGCCGCCGACGAGGAAGCCGGGCTCGTAGCCGGCGTCCTGCAGGATCCAGGCGAGCATCGACGTGGTCGTGGTCTTGCCATGCGTGCCGGCCACCGCCAGCACCCACTTGCCGCGCAGCACATGCTCGCCCAGCCATTGCGGGCCGGACACATAGGGCAGATTGCGGTCCAGGATCGCTTCCATCAGCGGATTGCCGCGCGAGACCACGTTGCCGATCACGAACAGGTCCGGCTCCAGCGACAGCTGGGCCGGATCGAAGCCCTCGATCAGTTCGATCCCCTGCGCCTCGAGCTGCGTGCTCATCGGCGGATAGACATTGGCGTCGCAGCCGGTGACGCGATGGCCGGCCTGCCTGGCCAGCAAGGCGAGGCCGCCCATGAAGGTGCCGCAGATACCGAGGATATGAATATGCATGGGGATCGGTGAACAGCCGGATGGAAAGCGAGGGTTGATGGCGCGAGCCCGCGGCGAATGGCCAATGCCGGCTCGACTGCGGGGTTCGATGGCGGGCAACGGCGGCGGGCAAGGATGCGCGGGACCTGGCATCGGCGCGGCCGACCGTGTCGCAGTGCCGCATTGTACCGTGCGCATCGGGCCGGGTCCGCAGCGGGAGTATCATCGCGAAATGTCACGACGTACCCCCATCGATCCGGCGCGCGTGCGCAACGAGATCGCGCAAGCCGCCGCCCGGATGATCGCCGAAGACGGCGCCGACTACGCCACCGCCAAGCGCAAGGCCGCCCGCCAGTTGCTCGGCGACGCCCGCATCGGCGGCGACTGGCTGCCCGACAACGAGATGGTCGAGGACGAGGTGCGCGCCTATCAGGCGCTGTTCCATGCCGACAGCCAGCCGCGCATCCTGGCGCTGCTGCGCCGCGTGGCGCTGCTCGCGATGCAGGATCTGGCCGCTTTCCGTCCGTATCTGGCCGGGGCGGTGCTCAACGGGACCGCGACCGAACATTCCGACATCCACCTGCAGTGCTTCTGCGACAGCCCCAAGGACGTCGCGCTGCATCTGCTGAACGCCGGCGTGGATTTCGATACCAGCGAGACCCGGCACTTCGCCAACCGCGGCGAGGTCGAGACGCTGAGCTTCCTGTGGCGCGGCCAGTGGCCCGCGCTGCGCGAGGCGCGCCTGCTGGCCGGCGAGGTCAGGACCGAACTGGGCGCGCCGGTCGGCATCCATATTGCGCTGTACGACGCCAATGACGAGCGCGGCGCACGCGGCGAGCCCGGCGGCCGGCCGCTGCGGATCGACGTGGGCGCCCTGCGCACGCTGATCGCCGCCGACGAAGCGGCGGCCCGCGATGCGGCCGCCGACGGCGATTCGATATAAACTGCGCCGATCTCGCGCCATTCTTCCGTCTTCTTTAGCCGATGCCACGATGAAAGCCGATCCGTCGACATCCCCGCCTCCGTCCTCGCCAGCCCAGCCGGTGCGGCGCGGCCGCCTGTTGTTCTGGGTCGCCATCGCCGTCGCGGCCGCCATCGCCGGGGCCGTGGTGGGCCACCGCGTCTTTTCTCCGCAGCCCGCCAGCGACCAGGCCGTCGAAGCGCTGTACCGCACCGAGCTGCCCGACGCGGAGGGCAAGCCGCTGCGCCTGGACACGCTGCGCGGCAAGACCGTAGTCGTCAATTTTTGGGCGCCCTGGTGCGGTCCCTGCGTCGAGGAGATGCCGGACCTGACCGCGCTGCACAAGGAATATCAACCGCGCGGCGTCGAATTTGTCGGCATCGGCATCGATTCGGCCAGCAATATTCGAGAGTTCGTCCAGAAGGTGCCGGTTGCCTACCCGCTGGCGGTGGCGGGATTTGCCGGCACCGAGTTGACCCGCAGCTTCGGCAATGCCGCCGGCGGCCTGCCTTATACGGTGGTGATCGATCCGCAAGGCGTAGTGCGGATGCGCAAGATGGGTCGAGTGATGCCCGACGAGCTGCGGGCCGTGCTGCCGAAAAGCTAGCTTGCGGCGCGCTGCCGGCAGGCCCGAGGAACGCCGTTTTGCCGGCTTTTGCGGCGAATCCGGCGGCAATTGCGGCGATCTGGAGCGGCGTGCCGCCAAGAATGACCGGATGCGGCGTGCACTGCCCCTCATCGGCGGAATACGCGGATCCGCCTTGTACCGTGTGCTAGACAAATCCCTCTAAGCTACGGTAATCTCCGCGCAATTTCGTAGAACTGGTCGAGCTGCCGTGACCGATACCCGTCCAAGCCCAAGCGCTGCCCGCTACCGTCAGGTGCTGGTCCTGCATGGACCGAACCTGAACCTGCTGGGCACGCGTGAGCCGCAGACGTATGGCACGACCACCCTGGCCGACATCGATGCCGCCCTCGGACGGCGCGCCGCGGCCGCTGGCATCGGACTGGCGACGTTCCAGTCCAACCACGAAGGTGCGCTGATCGACCGCATCCATGCCGCGCGCGAGCAGGGCGTGGATTTCATCATCATCAATCCGGCCGCCTACACGCATACCAGCGTGGCGCTGCGCGACGCGCTGGCGGGCGTGTCGATTCCGTTCGTCGAAGTTCACCTGTCGAACGTGCATCGACGCGAGAGCTTCCGCCACCGGTCGTATTTCTCCGATCTGGCGGTCGGCGTGATCTGCGGGCTCGGTTGGCAGGGCTACCTGCTGGCGCTGGACTACGCGCTCGGGCAGGAACAGGCGCCGCCCGGGGCCTGACCCCGCGTCGACAGAGATAGAAACAGACTCAGTACCCTTGGCGCGCGCCGGTGTGCGCGCCCTCGCCGGCCGCGTGGCGTGCCCGGCGCGGCGGCGCGATTGCCGGCCGCAACGATTTCTCCGGGCGCCGCCGCCATGGCGGGCGCTCCGGACAACCCGATTCAGGAGGATAGAAGATGGACCTGCGCAAGCTGAAGACGCTGATCGACCTGGTGGCCGAATCCGGCATCTCGGAGCTGGAGGTCACCGAGGGCGAAGGCAAGGTGCGCATCGTCAAGGCGCCGCCCCAGGTGCTGGCCCAGCCGATGCCGATGCAGGCCGCCCCGGCGATCGCCGCCGCGCCGGCTCCGGCCGCCGCGCCCGCCGCGATGCCCGTCGAAACGGCCGCGCCCCAGCTGCCCCAGGGCCATGTCGTGACCTCGCCGATGGTCGGCACCTTCTATCGCGCGCCGTCGCCCGGCGCGGCTCCCTTCGTCAACGTCGGCGACACGGTCAAGGAAGGCCAGACCGTCTGCATCATCGAAGCGATGAAGCTGCTCAACGAGATCGAGTCCGACAAGGCCGGCGTGATCAAGGAAATCCTGGTCGAGAATGGCCAGGCGGTCGAATACGGCCAGCCGCTGTTCGTCATCGGCTGATTCTGAGGACGGCACGCCCCGCCGTGCGCCCGCCTGATTGCGGGCGCGTCGCGTGGCGGCGTGCGCCGCTGGCCGCCGGACGCCTCGCTCGCCGCAGGCGTCCGTTGCCGGCCCGGGCGTGACCGCCCTTCTGCTGCGCAGAGAGAGACTATGTTCGAAAAAATACTGATCGCGAACCGCGGCGAAATCGCCCTTCGCATCCAGCGCGCCTGCCGCGAGCTCGGCATCAAGACCGTGGTGGTCTATTCCGAAGCCGACAAGGAGGCCAAGTACGTCAAGCTGGCCGACGAAGCCGTCTGCATCGGCCCGGCGCCTTCCCCGCAGTCCTACCTCAACATGCCCGCCATCATCTCGGCGGCCGAGGTCACCGACGCGCAGGCGATCCACCCGGGCTACGGCTTCCTGTCGGAGAACGCCGACTTCGCCGAGCGCGTGGAAAAGTCCGGCTTCGTCTTCATCGGCCCGACCCCGGATTGCATCCGCCTGATGGGCGACAAGGTGTCGGCCAAGCAGGCGATGATCAAGTCGGGCGTGCCGTGCGTGCCGGGCTCCGAGGGCGCGCTGCCCGAGGACCCGAAGGAAATCCTGGCCACCGCGCGCCGGGTCGGCTATCCGGTCATCATCAAGGCGGCCGGCGGCGGCGGCGGGCGCGGCATGCGCGTGGTGCACACCGAGGCCGCGCTGCTGAACGCCGTCAACATGACGCGCGAGGAAGCGGGCCGCGCGTTCGGCAATCCGGAGGTCTACATGGAGAAATTCCTGGAGAACCCCCGGCACATCGAAATCCAGGTGCTGGCCGACCAGCATCGCCAGGCGATCTGGCTGGGCGAGCGCGATTGCTCGATGCAGCGCCGCCACCAGAAGGTCATCGAGGAAGCGCCTGCCCCGCACATTCCCCGCCGTCTGATCGACCGGATCGGCGACCGCTGCGCCGAGGCGTGCAAGAAGATCGGCTATCGCGGCGCCGGCACCTTCGAGTTCCTGTACGAGAACAACGAGTTCTACTTCATCGAGATGAACACGCGCGTGCAGGTCGAGCACCCGGTCACCGAGATGATCACCGGCATCGACATCGTGCAGGAGCAGATCCGCATCGCCTTCGGCGAAAAGCTGCGCTTCCGCCAGAAGGACGTGCAGTTCCGCGGTCACGCGATCGAATGCCGCGTGAACGCCGAAGATCCGTTCAAGTTCACCCCGTCGCCGGGCCGCATCACCGCCTGGCACGCGCCGGGCGGCCCCGGCGTGCGGGTCGACTCGCACGCGTATGATGGCTATTTCGTGCCGCCGCACTACGATTCGATGATCGGCAAGCTGATCACCTACGGCGCCACCCGCGAGCAGGCCATCGCCCGCATGCGGATCGCGCTGTCGGAGATGGTGGTCGACGGCATCCTGACCAATGTGCCGCTGCACCGCGAGCTGATGCTCGACGCCAACTTCGTCGAAGGCGGTACCAGCATCCATTATCTGGAGCACCGCCTGGCCCAGAAGAGCGTGGCCAAGGGCGAGAAGGTCTGAGCGGGTCTGAGCAGAGCCGAACAGAGCAGAGCAGAGCAGTATCGGCAGTTTGACGGCCGCCCCGCCTACCACGGCAGGCGGCCAGCATGGGGATAGCGCGTGGCATTTCAGGAATGTGTAATCGAGATTGCCCAGGATCAGGCCGAGGCCTGGTCCGACGCGCTGTTCGAACTGGGCGCCCTGTCGGTGTCGGTGGAGGACGCCGACGCCGACACGCCCGATGAGCAGCCCCTGTTCGGCGAGCCGGGCATGGAGCCGACCCGGCTGGCGTGGCAGCACTCCCGGCTGGTCGCGCTGTTCGGCGAGGATACCGATCCCACCGTGATACTGGCCGCCGCGGCCAACGCGCTGGGCTGCGCGGTGCCCGCCAGCGAAGTGCGCAGCGTCGCGGACCAGGATTGGGTGCGGCTGACACAGTCGCAGTTCGAACCGATCCGCATCGGCGAGCGCATCTGGGTCGTGCCGTCCTGGCACGATGCCCCCGAGCCCGACGCCGTCGTGCTCGAGCTCGATCCCGGCCTGGCCTTCGGCACCGGCAGCCATCCGACCACACGGCTGTGCATGCAGTGGCTGGAGCAGAACCTGACGCCGGGCGAAACCGTGCTCGACTACGGCTGCGGCTCCGGCATCCTGGCGATCGTCGCGAAGAAGCTCGGCGCCGGCGACACACTCGGCGTCGATATCGATCCGAACGCGGTCGAGGCCTCGCGCTACAACGCCGAGCGCAATCGCGTCAGCGCTGCCTTCGCGCTGCCGGACGATGCCGCGGCATTGGCAACCTCGTCCGGGGCCGCGACCTACGACCTGGTAGTCGCCAATATCCTGTCCAACCCGCTGAAGCTGATGGCCGCGATGCTGAGCGCGCGCGTACGGCCGGGCGGCCGGCTGGTGCTGTCGGGCGTGCTCGAACGGCAGGCCGACGAGGTCGCCGCCGCCTATGCGCCGTGGCTGCCGCTGACGGTCTGGCGCAGCGACGAAGGCTGGGTGTGTCTGCATGGCACCCGCCCCTGACGCCGACACTCCCGAACTCCCGGAAGACGCCCGGCGCGAGGCCGGGCCGCAGCGTGCCGGCCGCAGTGCGGGCACCGATGCCAGTACCTTCAGCGCCGGCGGCTATCTGCGCGCACCGGCGGCCGAATCCAGCGAGATCGCCCCGAGCGCGATCGCACGCGAACAGGCCATGCGCCGCTGGCAAGGCGGCGCCGCGCCCGACACCGTTCCGTTCTCCACCGATCTGTCCGGCAGCCCCGAAGAGGCCGCACTGGCGGCGCAACGTGCGGCCGCGCGCCGCCGCCGCCTGCGCTGGGTCGCGGCCGCGGCGGCGCTGACCGTACTGCTCGCCGTGGTCGCCGCCGCACTGCTGTGGCGCACCGAGCTGGCCGGACGCGTGCCCGCGCTGCGCCCGTGGCTGGGGGCCGCCTGCGCGCCGCTGGGCTGCCGTGTGCCGCCGTCGAAGCAGCTGTCCGCGCTGCGCATCGATGGCTCGCAGCTGCAGATGCCCGATGCCGGCGCCGACGACTATCTGCTGACGATGACGCTGCGCAACGAGGGTCGCGCGCTGGTGGCGCTGCCGGCGATCGAGCTGGTGCTGACCGACGCGCAGGATCGTCCGCTGCAGCGGCGCGTGCTGATGCCGGCCGACTACCTGCCGCCCGCGCAGCGTGCGCGCGATCCGGAGGGCGCTGCGGGCCTGCAGGCGGGCGCCGAGCTGCCCCTTCAGGTACGATTCCGGACTCGGCTGCGCGCGGACAACTACCGCGTGTCGGTCTTTTATCCGAGCATCGCTGGACATCCCTGAACCATCCCCGAATTCCCCGGGATGCGCCGCCGCGGCATCCGGCCGCGCGCGCCGCGTCCCCATTCAACCCAGGAGCGACCATGAGCACTGTGACCCTCGGCGGCAACCCGATCGAAGTCGGCGGCAAATTTCCCCAACCCGGTGACAAGGCCCCCGCGTTCTCGCTGGTCGGCAAGGATCTGAAGGACGTCACGCTGGCGGACTTCGCCGGCAAGCGCAAGGTCCTCAATATCGTGCCGAGCCTGGACACGCCGGTGTGCCAGGCGTCGGCCCGCAAGTTCAACGAGAAGGCCAGCGCGCTGGCCGACACCGTGGTGCTGACGATCTCGGCCGACCTGCCGTTCGCGATGGGCCGCTTCTGCACCGCGGAAGGGCTGAACAATGTCGTGCCGCTGTCGACGATGCGCGGCGCGCAGTTCAAGAACGACTACGGCGTCGACATCAAGAGCGGCCCGCTGGCCGGCGTGACCGCCCGCGCGGTGGTGGTGCTCGACCAGAACGACACGGTGACCTACAGCCAGCTGGTGCCGGAAATCAAGAACGAGCCCGACTACGACGCGGCGCTGGCCGCGCTGAAGTAAGCGCGGCGTTGAACCGCACGCGGCATCGACCACGCGCGCGTGCGGTCCCCCTCTCCCCCTCAGGGGGAGAGGGTCGGGGAAAGGGAGGTGGTTTCAGACTGCAGCAGCATGGCCACCGCTCTTTGCTCTTTGCTCTTTGCTCTTTGCTCTTTGCTCTTTGCTCTCTGCCCTCTCCCCACCGCTCTCCCGCAAGCGGGAGCGGGGAGAAAAACAAGCAGCATCACCAGCGATCCACCAGAACCAAAACACCTTGGAGCATTCATGCCCAGCCTGATCTGCGGCTCCGTCGCCTACGACACCATCATGACGTTCGAAGGCAGGTTCCGCGAACACATCCTGCCGGACCAGATCCACATGCTCAATGTGTCTTTCCTGGTCCCCGGCATGCGCCGCGAGTTCGGCGGCTGCGCCGGCAATATCGCCTACAGCCTGAAGCTGCTCGGCGGCGAGCCGGTGGTGATGGCGACGGTCGGCGAGGACGCCGGCCCGTACCTGGACTATCTGCGCGAGCTGGGCATCGGCACCGAACATATCCGCACGCTGCCCGGCACCTTCACCGCGCAGGCGATGATCACCACCGATCTGGAGAACAACCAGATCACCGCCTTCCATCCGGGCGCGATGAGCCAGTCGCAGCTGTCGCAGGTTCAGGACGCGCTCAAGGGCGAGCGGCCGCCGAAGCTGGGCATCGTCGCGCCGGACAGCCGCGACGGGATGCTGCACCACGCCCGCCAGTTCGCCGAGGCCGGCATTCCGTTCATCTTCGACCTGGGCCAGGCGATGCCGCTGTTCGACGGCGAGGACCTGCGCCAGTTCGTCGAGCTGGCCAGCTACGTGACCGTCAACGATTACGAGGGCCAGGTGCTGTTGTCGCGCACCGGCTGGAGCAGCGCCGAGGTGGCGTCGCGCGTGCGCGCCTTCATCGTGACGCACGGCGAGCGCGGCGCCACCATCCATGCCGATGGCCGGCAGTACAATATTCCCGCCGTGCAAGCCGAACGGGTCATCGATCCCACCGGCTGCGGCGACGCCTTCCGCGGTGGCCTGCTGTACGGCATCGAGGCAGGCTTCGACTGGGAAACTACCGGCCGGCTCGCGAGTCTGATGGGCGCGATCAAGATCGCGCACCAGGGACCGCAGAACTACAAGCTCTCGCGCGAGCAGATCGGTCAGAAGTTCGAGTCGGCTTTCGGCTACCGTTACGCGTAAACCCTTGCTGGGGAATCACCATGCAAACCCTTATCCGAACCTGCGGCGTCGCGCTCGTGGCGGCCGCCAGTCTCGTGGCCGGCTGCGCCACGCAATCGAACTCCGCCAGCATCTATACGCCGGGGCAATCGCAGCGTGAACAGACGCTGCGCTATGGCGTGGTCGAGAGCGTGCGCGAGGTGATGATCCAGGGCCAGCAATCGGGCGTCGGCACGCTGGCGGGCGGCGCCATCGGCGGCATCGCGGCCGGCAGCTCGATCGGCAGCGGCAGCGGCTCGGTGGCGGCCGGCATCCTCGGCGCGGTGCTCGGCGGCATGGCGGGCAGCGCGATCGAGAACCGCGTCGACCAGCGTCGCGGGCTCGAGATCACCGTGCGCCTGGACAACGGCGAGATGCGTGCAATCACGCAGGACGCCGACGAGATCTTCCGACCGGGCGAACGCGTGCGGCTGCTGTCCTCGGGCGGCGTCACGCGCGTCACGCACTGAGCATCGCCACCAAGCGGCGCTTCACCGGCCGTCGATCGAGACGCCGCCTCCTTCGGGAGGCGGCGTTTTTTTTTGTAGTCCCATCCCGACGGCGTGCTCCCTCTCCCCCTCAGGGGGAGAGGGCTGGGGAGAGGGAGGTGGTTTCAAACGGCAGTGGCATGGCCACCGTCCTTGCCCTCTCCCCCGGCCCCTCTCCCGCAAGCGGGAGAGGGGAGCAGTCCTGTGGGTTATCGATCGGTGCATCCGCCCAAATGAAAAACCCGCCGCGGCTTGCGCCAGCGGCGGGTTGGCAGGACCGGGGTCATGCCGACCGGATACGCGGTATCCGGTCACCTGGGCACGCGAAGGTGCCCCGAGGATTCCCGCAGGAATCGAGCGCGCACGGGTCGCGCTTCAACGCTTACGGACGGCTGCCGGTCGGGAACGGCCAGGCTGCGGCCGGGCTCAGCGCGGTCTTGGCGGCCGGCGCCGGAGCCGAGGCGGGCGCGGAGGCAGGGGCCGAGGCAGGCTGGGCGGCGGCCTTCTTGCTGGCCGCCTTCTTCGCCGGCGCCTTCTTCGCGGCAGCCTTCTTGGCGGGCGCGGCCTTCTTGGCGGTCGCCTTCTTCGCGGTGGTCTTCTTGGCCGCGGCCTTCTTGGCCGGTGCCGCCTTCTTCGCCGCTACCTTCTTGGTTGCGGCCTTCTTGGCGGGGGCCTTCTTCGCTGCGGCCTTCTTGGCCGGTGCCGCCTTCTTCGCCGCTACCTTCTTGGTTGCGACCTTCTTGGCGGGGGCCTTCTTCGCTGCAGCCTTCTTGGCCGGTGCCGCCTTCTTCGCCGCTACCTTCTTGGTTGCGACCTTCTTGGCGGGCGCCTTCTTCGCTGCGGCCTTCTTGGCCGGTGCGGCCTTCTTCGCGGCGACCTTCTTCACCGCGGTCTTCTTGGCCGGTGCGGCCTTCTTGGCGGCTGCCTTCTTGGCGGGCGCAGCCTTCTTGGCCGCAGGTTTCTTCTTCGCAGTCGTTGCCATGGATGACTCCTTCACTAGAGCGTGAATATCGAATGTCCAAAATTGGCGACCCGACCGACCCGAGGCGTTAATGCCTGCAAACCCCCGGCTTGCAAACCCCAGTCGAGCGAGCGATTCATCGGCGTGCCGCAATACGGCTGCCGCACGCTAATGAATTCCTTGGCAGGCGCTTCGCGCAGGGCGAAGCTTCCGTGGCGACGTGCAACGCGATGACCCGCGCGCAACGCTCGCCGCGTCCTGCAGTATTCGATCCGCTCGCGCGTCGTTGCCCGACGACCCGCGGCTTCAAAGTAGGAGTATTCCGACGGCAGAGCTGCATTCGCGGTCATGGCCCGCGCCAGGCAGACGCCGTGTTGTTCGAGGTAGCCAACCCATCCCGTCAATGGGTCACGGGAGACTGTACGCGTTGTAAGAAGCCAGCCCGGTCTGGTCTGCGTCAAAGTTCTGGTGCTCCTCGGCTACCTGCATCACTGCATCGATTCGCGTCGCGGTTGTTGTTCGAGTTCTTCGCTTCGCGATGTCTTGCTTCATGCAATGAAGAGAGACTCTTGTCAAGGCGAATCATAATTCGTTTGGTCGGTGATGTTAAGAAAAAAGTTCCAAAAAATCACGCCATCGGATGCACGCGCATTGCGATGACGAACGCATCGATGCGATGACATGCGCGACGCGCTGTCGAGACACGCATCGCATGCCGCGACGACGCGCTGCGAGACCCTCGCCTTCGATCGCATCGCGGCCTCTTCGCAATGACGACGACGCGCTGTTCCACCTGCGCGCTCACACCTGGCAGCGAGCTGCTGCACGACCTTTCGCTGGCCTTGCGAACACGCAGAGAAGACACGAGGGAGAACCCGCATGCTTGCCGGAAAGCCGCTTGAAACAAGGCTTTGCGGAACACAGCGCGAACGCGTCGCAGCTGTCGTGCACCGGCTTCGCGCAGTGCGACGCGGTCTCGCCGAAGCGCATCGCGGCACCGCGCGACACGGTCGTTGCGAGTCCGACCACGAGCGCATCGAAGAGGACAAGCACGGTCGCGACATCGAGGCCGGCCTCGCGCCTTGGCATCGCATCGCGCGTCGTCGCGCAGCGTGCGTGAGCGTCGATCGAGTGATGCGTCGACGCAACGCTTTGCCATCGCGAGCACGGTGTCGACGTCCGCTCGATAGCCGCCGACCTTCGTCCATCGCCATCGATTGCCAATCGCTGGCCATCGATCTTCGAACGCCGCCGGTCTGCCATGCATGCGCCGACCGCATGCGGACATGCGCAGATTTCGTTACCGGCTGCGCGGACCCTGCTTCTAACATCGGCCGTCGGGCCCGCTGCGCCAGCCGCAGACGGGCATCCGTTCATCTCGGAGGAGGAAACCATGCAGAGGAGAACACCATGCAAGCGAGCGTAGCCCACGCCGACGCGCTGCCCACCACTCATGCCCGGGAACGCCGCCGCGCCATCGTCGCGACGGTGATCGGCAACGGCCTCGAGTGGTTCGACTTCACGGTCTACAGCTTCTTCGCGGTCATCATCGCCAGGCTGTTCTTTCCGACCGGCAACGACCTGTCGTCGCTGTTGCTGGCGGTCGCCACCTTCGGCGTCGGCTTCTTCATGCGACCGGTCGGCGGCATCGTGCTGGGCATCTACGCCGACCGGGTCGGCCGCAAGCAGGCGCTGTCGCTGACCATCCTGCTGATGGCACTGGGCACCACCATCATCGGCATCGCCCCGACCTACGACCAGATCGGCGTCTTCGCGCCGCTGCTGATCGTGGTCGCGCGCCTGATGCAGGGCTTCTCCGCCGGCGGCGAGATGGGCGGCGCGACCGCCTTCCTGACCGAGTACGCGCCGGTGCGCCAGCGCGCCTTCTATTCGAGCTGGATCCAGGCGAGCATCGGCGTCGCGGTGCTGCTCGGCGCCGCGGTCGGTACCTTCGTCACCAGCGCGCTGAGCCCCGAGGCGCTGAACAGCTGGGGCTGGCGCCTGCCCTTTCTGCTGGGCATCGTGATCGGTCCGGTCGGCTACTACATCCGTCATCACCTGGACGAGACGCCGACCTTCCGCGACAACGCCGAGCGCTCCGACTCGCCGCTCAGGGAGATCGTGCAGACCTACCCGCGCGAGACCACGGCGAGCTTCTCGATGGTGATCCTGTGGACCGTCTGCACCTACGTGCTGCTGTTCTACATGCCGACCTACTCGGTCAAAGTGCTCCAAGTGCCGCAGTCCACCGGCTTCATCGCGGGCATGGTCGGCGGCCTCGCGATCATGGTGTTCTCGCCGATCGTCGGATGGCTCGCCGACCGCATCGGCCGCCGCACGCTGCTGTCGGGCTCGGCGCTGCTGATCCTGCTGCTGGCCTATCCGATGTTCTTCTATATCAACCAGGTGCCGGGCCTCGTATCGCTGCTGGTGTTCCAGCTGGTGTTCGGCGTGCTGATCGCCGCGTACACCGGCCCGATCCTGGCGGCCTTCTCCGAACTGTTTCCGGCCAAGGTGCTGTCGACCGGCCTGTCGGTCGCCTACAACCTGGCGGTGACCATCTTCGGCGGCTTCGCCTCGTTCATCATCACCTGGCTGATCGCCAGCACCGGCAGCACCATGGCGCCCGCCTTCTACGTGATGATCGCCGCCGCCATCAGCTTCGTCGGCACGCGCTTCGTCCGCGAGCCGGCCTATCTGCAACGACACTGATTTACCGATGACCAGAATCCTGCTTCAGGGCGGCAACGTCCTCGACCCGGCGCACGGCAGCCTGCTGCGCCGCCACGACGTACTGATCGAGGGCGAGCGCATCGCCGCGGTATCGGCCACGCCGCTCGACCTGCCCCATCCGTCAGAAACGTCCGACATGCCCGATCTGCAGCGCATCGACGTCACCGGCAAGACCGTGATGCCGGGGCTGATCGACTGCCACGTGCACGTGCTGGCCTCGCTCGCCAACCTCCGCCTCAATGCGACGCAGCCCAACGTGCTGGTGGCGATCCGCGCGCTGCCGATCATGCGGGCGATGCTCGAGCGCGGCTTCACCACCGTGCGCGATGCCGGCGGTGCCGACTGGGGCCTGTCGCAGGCGGTGGCCAGCGGCCTGATCCCGGGTCCGCGCATCTTCCCGTCGGGCAAGGCGCTGTCGCAGACCGGCGGGCACGGCGACTTCCGCCCGCGCGGCGACACGCTCGAGCCCTGCTCGTGCGCGTTCCGCGCCGGCGCGATTGCGCGCGTGGTCGACGGCGTCGACGCGGTGCGGCTGGCGGTGCGCGAAGAGATCCAGAAGGGCGCGACCCAGATCAAGATCATGGCCTCGGGCGGGGTCGCCTCGCCGACCGATCCGATCGCCAACACGCAGTACAGCGAGGACGAGATCCGCGCCATCGTCGCGGAGGCCGAGGCCGCGCAGACCTATGTCGCGGCGCACGCCTACACGCCGCGCGCGATTGCCCGCGCGGTGCGCTGCGGCGTCCGTTCGATCGAGCACGGCAATCTGGTCGACCGCGCCGCCGCCGAGGTGATGCGCGAGCATGGCGCCTTCGTGGTGCCGACCGTGATCACCTACGAGGCGCTGGCGCGCGACGGCGCGCGGCTGGGCCTGCCGGCCGAGTCGGTGGCCAAGATCGAGACCGTGCGCCAGGCCGGCCACGACTCGCTGCGCATCTACGCCGAGGCCGGCGTGCCGATGGCCTTCGGCTCGGATCTGCTCGGCGAGATGCATCAGTGCCAGAGCGAGGAGTTCCGGATCCGCGCCGACGCGCTCGGCAACCTCGAGGCGATCCGCTCGGCGACCTCGATCGCCGCCGCGCTGCTGCAGCGCGAAGGCGAACTCGGTACCGTGCGCGCCGGCGCACTGGCCGACCTGCTGGTGGTCGACGGCGATCCGCTGGCCGACATCGGCCTGCTGATGGGTCAGGGCGAACACCTGGCACTGGTGATGCAGGGCGGGCGGATTCATACGCGCAGCGCGCAGTAGCGCTGCGGTACGTCCACCTTTGTCGTTCTCCCTCGCCCCCTCATGGGGGAGAGGGTTGGGGAGAGGGGGTGGATTCGAACCGCGATGGCATGATCGCCGCCCTTTCCCTCTCCCCCCCACCCCTCTCCCGCGAGCGGGAGAGGGAAGCCCCTGCGCGGGCGCGCTCGATGCCCTGGCCCATCGCTCCACTATCATGGCGGCTTGACCGACCGGACGCCGCCATGCGCATTTCCCCGCTTCCTCCGCTGCCCTGCCTGATCGCCTTCGAGGCGGCGATGCGGCACGGCAGCTTCACCCGCGCTGCCGCCGAGCTGCATCTGACGCAGAGCGCGATCAGCCGGCAGGTCGCGCAGCTCGAACAATTCCTCGGCAAGAAGCTGTTCGTGCGCGAGCCGCGCGCGCTGCGGCTGACCGTCAGCGGCCAGCGCTATGCCGAGGTGGTACAGCGGCTGCTGGTCGGCTGCGCCGAGGCGACCGAGGACGTGATGAAGCGCAAGGGGCATACCGAACTGTCGGTGGCCTGCTCGTCCGGCGTGGCGGTGCTGTGGCTGACCCCGAGGCTGGCGCGCTTTCGCGCCGCCCATCCGGACTTCCACCTGCGCCTGGTCGTCAACGACAGCCTCGCCTCGATGTCCGGGTCCGAGTTCGATATCGGCCTCTATTATTTGCGCGAGGGTCCCCCGCCGGCCTTCGCGGCGCGGCGGCTGTTCGACGAGGAAGTGTTCCCGGTCTGCGCGCCCGGCTACCTGCGCGGCCGCCGCCTGAAGCCCGCGGACCTGGTCGACGAGACGCTGCTGGTGCTGGAAGACGCCCAGCGCCAATGGATGTCCTGGGAGACCTGGCTGGCGCAGAACGGCCTGCCCGATGCGCGCCCCAGCCATCGCGTGGTGGCCAACCAGTATCCGATCCTGCTGCAGCTGGCGATCGAGGGCCACGGCATCGTGCTGGCCTGGCGCCATATGATCGATGCCTGCCTGCGCGACGGCCTGCTGGTGCGCGCGACCCAGGCGAGCGCGACGCTGGGCGGCGGCTACTACGCGGTCTGGCCACGCGAGCGCGCCGAGCCGGCGGCGGCGCGTGCCTTCCGCCAATGGCTGGTGCAGCAGAGCGGCATCGACGGCCGTGCAGGCGAATGACGTGGGACACGCGTGGATGGCCGCGGCATCGACCGCCAACGACATGCGCTGACCCAGCCCAACCCCCAGACACAAGGAGCGATGCGCCATGAAAGACGTGCTGCTGCCCTGCGGTGAACGCGTGCCGGCCCTCGGCATGGGAACCTGGAATATCGGCGACGATCGTGCGCGCCGCGCCGAGGAGATCGCCACGCTGCGGCTTGGCCTGGATCTCGGCCTGCGCCTGATCGATACCGCCGAGATGTATGGCGAGGGACTGTCGGAGGAGTTGGTCGGCGAAGCGATCGCCGGCCGGCGCGACGAGGCGTTCCTGGTCACCAAGGTCTATCCGCACAACGCCGGACGGCGCGACGCGGTGGCGGCCTGCGAACGCAGCCTGCGGCGGCTGCGCACCGACCGCATCGATCTGTATCTGCTGCATTGGCGCGGCGGCGTGCCGCTGGCCGAGACCATGGAGGCCTTCCTCGCGCTGCAGCAGGCCGGCAAGATCCGCCACTTCGGCGTCAGCAATCTCGACCTCGACGATATGCGCGAGCTGTGGAAGGTGCCGGGCGGCGACCGGGTCCAGACCAACCAGCTGCTGTACAACCTGGGCCGGCGCGGCATCGAATGGGATCTGCTGCCGTGGCTGCGCGAGCGCGGCGTGCCGGTGATGGCCTACTCGCCGATCGAGCAGGCCCGGCTGCTGCGCCATGCCGGCCTGAAGGCGTTCGCCGCGCGCCACGGCATCGCGCCGGCGCAGGCCGCGCTGGCCTGGCTGCTGGCGCGCGACGGCGTGATCGCGATTCCGAAGACCGGCCGGCGCGACGCGCTGCGCCAGAACGCCGCGGCGCTGTCGATCACGCTCGACGCCGCGCAACTGGCCGAGCTCGACGCCTTGTTTCCGCCGCCGCACGGGCCGCGTCCGCTGGAGATGCTGTAGCGCGCCGCGAGCGCTGGCCCGGAAGAAGGACCGGGGCACCGCGGCATGCGGACAACTCGGGCGCACGACTCAGGCGCCGATCGGCAGCGGCGCCCCGCTCTTGACCTCGCACAGCACGATGCTGGAACGAATGCCGGTCACGCCCGGCAGCCGGAATATCACGTCGTGCAGGAAGGCATCGTAGGCGCGGATATCCGGCGTCAGCACCTTCAGCAGATAGTCGGCCTGGCCGGTGGTGCGATAGCACTCGACGATGGCCGGGCAGGTGCGCACCGCGGCTTCGAATTCGTCGACCACGGTCTCGCTGTGGCGCGTCAGATTGATCTCCGCCAGCACACAGTTCGACAGCCCGACCCGCTCGCGGTCGACCCAGACCGTGTAGTTGCGGATCACCCCGCTCTCCTCCATCGCCTTGAGCCGCTTCCAGCAGGGCGTGACCGACAGGCCCACCGCGCCGGCCAGTTGCTGCAGCGACTGGCGCGCGTCGCGCTGCAGTTCCGCGAGGATGCGGCGGGAGTATTCGTCCAGAACCTCTTCGTTCTTCATATCGGTCGATATCGAGATGGGTTTTCTCCAATCTAGGCCCTGGCGGCAAAATTGAGAAATCCATTTCTCCGATCGCGTGCCTAACATGGTCTTCAGGACATGGGCGGCAAGACGGCCGGCACACCGGGCGCGCATCGCCGCCGGGATGCTGCCGGGACGCCGTCCGGACGCCGCCGGCAGGCCGAAGAAGAGCTGGCCGGCGGGCCAAAAGGAGACTGCGATGGACGCTGCGACGGAACCCGGCACGCTGCGCGCCGACTATCGACTGTCGGACAACCTGACCGCGCCCGCGGGCCAGGTCTTTCTGAGCGGCACGCAGGCGCTGGTCCGCCTGGTGCTCGAACAGGCGCGACGCGACCATGCCGCGGGCCTGGGCACCGCCGGCTTCGTCAGCGGCTATCGCGGCTCCCCGCTCGGCATGGTCGATCAGGCGATGTGGAAGGCCGCGCCGCTGCTCGATGCCGCCGGCGTGCGCTTCCTGCCGGCGATCAACGAAGAGCTCGCCGCCACCGCGGTGCTCGGCACGCAGCAGGTCGAAGGCGATCCGCAACGGACCGTCGATGCGGTGTTCAGCCTCTGGTACGGCAAGGGTCCCGGTGTCGATCGCGCCGGCGACGCGCTCAAGCATGGCAACGCCTATGGCAGCTCGCCGCACGGCGGGGTGCTGGTGGTCGCCGGCGACGACCACGGCTGCGTGTCGTCGTCGATGTCGCACCAGAGCGATTTCGCGATGCAGGCCTGGTCGATGCCGGTGCTGGCCCCGGCCGATGTCGCCGAGTATCTGGAGTTCGGTCTCTACGGCTGGGCGCTGTCGCGCTACTCGGGCAACTGGGTCGGTTTCACCGCGCTGTCGGAGACGGTCGAAAGCGCGATGACGGTCGACCTCGATCAAGTCCATGCGCGCGTGGCCTGCTGGCAGGATGCGGACGCGATACGCCGGGCCACCGGGCACATGCCGCCGCCCGACGGCCTGCACTATCGCTGGCCCGACCTGCCATCGCCGCGCATCGAAGTGCGGCTCGGTGCCAAGCTCGACGCGGTGCGCGCCTTTGCTCGCGTCAACAGCATCGACCGCATGGTGGTCGATGCCGACGAGGCGCGTGCGGGCATCGTGACCTGCGGCAAGGCGCATCACGATCTGATGGAAGTGTTCCGGCGCCTGGGCATCTCGACGCAGGCGCTGGCGGACGCCGGCATCCGCGTCTACAAGCTGGGACTGGCCTATCCGGTCGAGCCGACCCGGCTGCTGGCCTTTGCGCGCGGCCTCGAGGAGATCCTGGTGGTCGAGGAAAAGGGTCCGCTGGTCGAGCGGCAGCTGCAGGCGCTGTTCTATAACGCGCCCGACGGCGTACGCCCGGCGATCGCCGGCAAGCTCGGCATCGATGGCCGGCCGCTGCTGCCCGAGCGCGAGGAGATGCGGCCATCGCGGCTGATGCAGCCGGTGGCCGACTGGCTCGCCCGACTGAGCCGGGGCCTGGACCGGCGCGCGCTGGTGCCGCAGTTCAGCGAACACGCGCTGCTGTCCAATGCGGCCGATGGCATCCGCCGCCAGCCCTACTTCTGCCCCGGCTGTCCGCACAACACCTCGACGCGGGTCCCCGAAGGCTCGCGCGCGCAGGCCGGCATCGGCTGCCACTTCATGGCCAGCTGGATGAACCGCGAGACCTCGGGGCTGATCCAGATGGGCGGCGAAGGGGTCGACTGGGTCGCGCACAGCCGCTTCACGGCCACGCCGCACGTCTTTCAGAACCTGGGCGACGGCACCTACTATCACTCCGGCTATCTGGCGATCCGTCAGGCGGTGGCCGCGCGCACCAACGTGACCTACAAGATCCTGTGCAACGACGCGGTCGCGATGACCGGCGGGCAGCCGGTCGACGGCCCGCTCGACGTCGAGGCGATCGCGCGTCAGGTCAGCGCCGAAGGGGTGGCGCGCGTGGCGGTGGTCAGCGACCGCATCGGTGTGCATCGCGACCGCCGGGATCGCTTTCCGTCGGGCACGACCTTCCATCCGCGCGAGGCGCTCGATGCGGTACAGCGCGAACTGCGCGAGGTGCCGGGCGTGACCGTGCTGCTGTACGAGCAGACCTGCGCCGCGGAACTGCGCCGCCGCCGCAAGAGCGGCCGTGCGCCGACGCCGGCGCGGCGCGTCTTCATCAACGAGGCGGTGTGCGAGGGCTGCGGCGACTGCAGCGTGCAGTCCAACTGCCTGGCGGTGCAGCCGGTCGAGACCGCACTGGGGCGCAAGCGCCAGATCGATCAGGCGAGCTGCAATCACGACGAATCGTGCATCAAGGGCTTCTGCCCTAGCTTCGTCACCGTCGAGGGCGCGACGCTGCGCCACCCGGTCGGGCATGAGCGCAGCGCGACCGCATTGCGGGAACGCGCCGCGGCGCTGCGCGAGCCGGCGCCCCGGCTCGGCCCCGGGCCCTTCGATATCCTGGTGGTCGGGGTCGGCGGCACCGGCGTCGTGACGGTCGGCGCGCTGATCGCGATGGCGGCGCATCTGGAGCGGCGCGTGGCCAGCGTGCTCGACTTCATGGGGTTCGCGCAGAAAGGCGGCGCGGTGCTGTCCTTCGTGCGGCTGGCGCAGAGCCGCCAGTGGCTCAATCAGGCCCGCATCGACGCCCAGCAGGCCGACGCGGTGCTGGCCTGCGACCTGGCGGTGGGCGCGTCTCCGGACGTACTGCAGACGGTGGCGCCGCGACGCACGCAGATCGTCGCCAACACGCATCCGACGCCGGTCGCCGAATTCCAGCGCAATCCCGATGCCGACCTGCATGCCGACGCGCTGCTGGCCAAGCTGCGCCACGCCACGGGCTCGGGCGGCATCGACACGCTGGACGCACAGGCGCTCGCGACCGCCTTCCTCGGCGATACGGTGGCGGCCAATATCGTGGTGCTGGGCTTTGCCTGGCAGAAGGGGCTGGTGCCGGTTTCGCTGGCGGCGCTGACGCGGGCGATCGAACTGAACGGCGTGGCGGTGGACGCCAATCTCGAAGCGCTGGCGCTGGGGCGCTTGGCGGCGGGCGATCCGCTCGCGCTGAGGCGGCCGGCCGCGGGCGAAGGCGAACCCGATGGCCTGTCCCTGGCTCCGCCGGAGCCCGCTGCAACGTCGGCCACGCCGCTGCCGCGCCTGATCGCCGAGCGCGTGGCCCTGCTGACCGCCTACCAGGATGCCGCCTATGCCGCGCGCTATACCGCGCTGGTCGAGGCCGTTCAGGCCGCGGAGAGCGCGCTGGGCGAGCCTGGGCGCGAGCGCCGGCTGACCCGTGCGGTGGCCGAGCAGTTCGCGCGCCTGATGGCGTACAAGGACGAATACGAGGTCGCGCGGCTGCACAGCGACCCGGCCTTCCGGCAGGCGCTGCGCGAGCGCTTCGACGGCCCGCTGCGGCTGCGCTTCCATCTGGCGCCGCCGCTGCTGTCCCGGCCCGGCAAGCATGGCGAGCCGCCGCGCAAGATCGCGTTCGGGGCCTGGCTATGGCCGGTGATGGGATTGCTGGCCAAAGGCAAGCGGCTGCGCGGCACCCGGCTCGATCCGTTCGGCAGCACCGCCGAACGCAGGCTGGAGCGGCAGGCCATCGTCGACTACGAAGCGCGCATCCGCGCCTTGCTGCCGGCGCTGACGGCAGCGCGGCTGCCGATCGCGGTCGAGATCGCGCAATTGCCGGCCAAGGTACGCGGCTTCGGCCACATCAAGCTGGCCGCGCACGCGGTCGCCGCCGCCCGTGCGGCCGAGCTGCTGCACCGCTTCGACGCCCAGCGCTATCCGCGACCGGACAGCGCGCATGGCGCCAATGGCGCGGGACAACTGCGCGGAATTCCGATCCGGCAGGCCGACGTGAAAACGGCGCGCAGTGGCGCGCCGCATTGAGGCATGTCGGATGGGCGTGTCGGGCGGCCCCTCGGCTGGCCGCCGCGCAAGGGACACCGCGGAAGGAACGCCGCGGCAGGAACGCCGGCTTACTGGCGGGCGGCGACGGCGCGGTGGTACTCGACGTGGCGCAGCAGATAGGCGCGCACCTTGTCCTCGGTATCGCGGCCCACCCGGTCGGCCGCCTGGCGCGCCGAACGCTTGCCGTGAGCCGACGACATCTGGCCATCCAGATACTCGCGGAACGACGTGCGCACGGCATCGAGTTCGCCGCGGCAATCGCGCAGCGCATCGTTGACCACGGCTTGCGTGGTGCCCGACTTGGCGGAGCGGGACTCGGCCTTCTCGCGCGCGCATTCGGTGTACTGCTGGCGCTTCTTCTGCCATTCCGGGGTCGGTCCGAGCGCGGCCTGCGTCTCGGCGGCGGCGACGGTGGCATTGGCGGCCTGCTGGTCCGCGGGCGAATGCGAGGCGCAGGCGCCGACCAGCAGGATGGCGGGGATCAGGGCAAGAACTTTAGGCATGCCGCATGGTAGCGCCAGCCCTCCGGCAAGGTAACCGCCGGTTACATCGCGTTGCAATGGTGCCGCAGAAAGTGCTTTGTAGGACAGACACCACACCGCCTGCGTCTGTCGTCCTACAGCAGTCCCCGCAAGCGCTTTGTATATTGCACAAACGGAGGGCAGCGTGATGGCGGTCCGTCGCCCGGATCAACGACCGTTCGGCGCACACGCCATCCTTGGTTGGCATCGCAGTGATTGACAGGAACAAAGGAGAACAACATGGAACGTAGGGCATTCCTGAACGCCAGTGCGGGTCTCGGTTTGGCGGTGGCCGGCAGCGGCCTGCTGTTGGGCGCGTGCACCACCACGCGGGATTCGGCCTCTTCCCCGGCCGAAAAGACGACGCGCCGCCGTGAAATCGATTCCGGCGTTCAAAACACGCTGGACCGGCTGTACAGCTCGGTCAACGGCTCGCGCGAGCTGGCCTCGCGCGCTCGCGGCATCCTGGTGTTCCCGCGCACGCTGTCGGCAGGCTTCTTCGTCGGCGGCGAATATGGCGACGGCGCGCTGCGCGTGGGCAATACCACCCGCGGCTATTACCGGACCATCTCGGGCTCGCTGGGCTGGCAGATCGGGGCGCAATCGAAGGCGCTGATCTTCATGTTCATGAACCAGCAGGCGCTGGACAAGTTCCTCGCCAGCGAGGGCTGGACCGCCGGGGTCGACGCCACCGTGGCGGTCGCCAAGGTCGGCGCCAACGGCGCGCTCGATACCAATACCGTGCAGCAGCCGGTGGTGGGCTTCGCGCTGACCAATGCCGGCCTGATGGCGGGCCTGAGCCTCGAGGGCACCAAGATCACCAGGCTGGACCTGTAAGGCAGCTGCCTTGCAGTGCCTCGCGTCCGCGGCTCTTGGCAGGGGGCCGCGGCGCTTTTTCGTGTCCGTTGCACCGGCGCCCCTGCTGCCTTCCCTGCCGCCCGCTTTGGTGCCTTGATTGCCGTCGCTGCGCCGACGTACGCGACATCGGCCACGCCAAGCCGCTAGAATTCGTCCCTTTCGCCAACCGGCCAAGGTACCGAATTCTCATGTGGTTCAAGAATCTTCAGCTGCACCGCTTCTCCGCACCCTGGAACAAGGACGCCGACGAGGTCGAGGCCTGCCTCGCCTCGCACGCCTTCTATCCAGGTACCAGCCTCGAAATGCAGACCCAGGGATGGGCCTCGCCGCGCGATAACGGCGCGCTGGTGCATCGCGTGGGCAAGCAGATGCTGCTGACCATGCGTGCCGAGAAGAAGCTGCTGCCGGCCACCGTGGTCAATCAGGTCACCAAGGCCCGCGCGGCCGAACTCGAGGAGCAGCAAGGCTACAAGCCGGGCCGCAAGCAGCTGCGCGAGCTCAAGGAGCAGATCACCGAGGAGCTGCTGCCGCGCGCCTTCAGCATCCGGCGCGATACGCGCGTCTGGATCGATCCCGAGCGGGGCTGGCTGGCGATCGACGCCGCCTCGGCGATCAAGGCGGACGAGGTTCGCACGCTGCTGTTCAAGGCGCTGGACCCGCTGCCGCTGACGTCGCTGCAGGTCAACCAGTCGCCGGTGGCGGCGATGACCGGCTGGCTGGCCGACGATGCGGCACCGGCCGGCTTTACCGTCGATCAGGAGATCGAACTGCAGGCCAGCGCCGAGAGCAAGGCCACCGTCCGCTATGTCCGCCATCCGCTCGATGCCGAAGAACTGCGCCGCCATATCGCCGCCGGCAAGCGCTGCACGCGCCTGGCGATGACCTGGAACGATCGGGTCTCGTTTGTGCTGACCGACGCGCTGGCGATCAAGCGCGTGGCGCCGCTCGATGTGGTCAAGGAGCAGATCGACGGCACCATGAGCGACGAGGACGAACGCTTCGACGCAGACTTCGCGCTGATGGCCGGCGAGCTGTCGGCCATGCTGGGCGATCTGACCGAAGCGCTCGGCGGGGAACGAAAGCACTGAGGAGGGCCCGTCGAGGTCCGAGGCGAGGCGAGGCGAGGCGAGACGAGACGAGCCGAGACGAAACGGGACGAGACGAGACGAAACGAAACGGGACGGGCCTGATGCTGCCTTGAACTCAGCGCGCCTGACGCGGTTCGGCGCGCGCGGGGGCGCATCGCTCCAGCACGGCCTCCAGGCCCGGCATGCCGGCAAACAGGGGATGCACGGACACCAGCGCGGCCAGCTCGGACGGCAGCATGGCGCGGTCCCGCCGCGCCAAGGTCGCGGCCTGCTGCAGGGCGCCCAGCACCTGCTCCATCAGCTCCCGCCGCAGCCCCGCATGGCGCGTGTCGATGGTCGCGATCGATTGCAGCGCCAGCGCCAGCACGCTGGGCCGCGCCACCCGTGCCAGCGTCTGCGCTGCGATCGTGATGCGCGCCCCGTCGAGCCGGGCACCGCTGAAATCGGTCCACGCCAGGCTGATGTCGCGCAACGTGGCCCGCTGCAGATTGGCGCCGTTGAAACGCAGGTGCGATACGCCTGCGACCGCCGGATCGGCACCGGCCAGATCGGCGTTGCTGAAATCGAAGGCCAGCGCCGTCAGCGGCGCCTCGTCGGGCGGGTCCAGGCTCAGGCGGCGCAGCAACGCGCTGCGGTGCGCGGCGGTCGACGACGGGGCACGCGTGGCGTCGTCTGCGTGCATCCCGACCAGCCGCCGCGCCAGGTCCAGGAAGCGCTGCCAGCTGCGCTGTCGCGGCATGGCATCGTGGGCCGCCGGCGCGGTCTGGGCCGCGTCATGCACCGCGATCTCGATACCGGCGCCCACCGGTCTCGTCGACGCAGTGGGGATCGCGCCGGTCTGCTCCGACGCGGAAGGCACGGCAACGCCGCGATGGATACTGGGAATGGTCATGTCGGCTCTCCCGCTGTGGAATCAGGCTGCTGGGTCGAATGATCGATTCGAATGGTCGAATCGAATGGGAGCCATTGTTCCTGCCGCGCCAGCGTCAGACCATGCCGTTAGGACAGCAGACTATCGATTTTGGTCCGCTCCTTGCGGCGTTGGTGACCGAGGCCTCACGACGATGGACCGTCCAGGAAGGAAGCCCGCGTAGATCGGCGCGCACCTCAGGGTAAACACGAGTCCGGCAGCAAAGCCCGGCAGCCCGCTCAGAGCATGTCGCCCAGGTGCGATACCAGAAAGAGCAGGATGCCGATGCAACAGCCCACCACCGTGCCGCTGATCCGGATGTACTGCAGGTCGGGGCCGATGCTCAGTTCGATCTGCCGGGACATGTCGGTCGCGTCCCAGTTGCGCACCGTGTCGCTGATATGGGACGTCAGGAATTGCGCGAACTGCGGTGCCGCCGTCCCGGCGAACGACTCGGCGTGGTCGTTGAGGGAGCGACGCAGTTCCGGATCCTGCGCCAGCTTCTGGCCGAACCACAGCCCCACGCGCTCGACCTGTTGCTCCAACAGCGGGGAGCTGGTCTGCAGGTCGGCGCACAGCCAGTCGCGCAGCGCGGCCCACACACTGCGCGCATAGTCGGCCAGTTCTGGATTCTGCAGCACGAATTCCTTCAGCTCCTCGCCTTTCCGCAGGAACGCCTCATCGGTCCTGAGCTTCTCGATCAAGGCTTGCAGCGCCTTGTCGAAGGCCGCGCGCAGCTCGTGCGCCGGCATCCGGGCGACCTCATCGAGAAAGTCGATCACGTTGGTGCGCGCCGCCTCGGCAGCCTTGTCGCCCAGCCATTCGGTCGGCAGCACGATCTGCTTCCACTTGTGCTCGCTCTTGAGCCAGGTGACCACGCGCTGGGCGATCAGCTGCTGGGTCTCGTGCCGTCTCAGCAGGTCGATCGCATGTTTGAGGACGGCGTCGAGCAGTTGCTGATGGCTGCCGCCGCGGGTCAGCATCTCGAGCACGGACCCCAGCGCCTGCGAGAAATCGATGCGGCCGATGACCGTACGCGCGGCATCGTTGAGGAATGCCTGGATACGCCGGTCGTCCACCAAATCGAGCAGGACGCGCATCAGGTCGGCCGCGTGCCGGCCGATGCGCCGCGCATTGGCCGGCACGCTGAACCAGGTGGCGAGCCGTTGGGCCGGATCGCTGCGCCGGATCAGGTCCGTGACGACCTCGGGGTTCAGGAACTTGTCGCGGACGAAGGCGGCGAGATTCTCGGCGATGCGGTTCTTGTTTTTCGGGATGATCGCGGTATGCGGGATCGGCAGGCCAAGCGGCCGCCGGAACAGGGCCACGACCGCGAACCAGTCCGCCAGACCGCCGACCATCGCCGCCTCGGCGCCGGCCCTGAGCAGCCGAACCCAGAATGCCGGCGGCAGGAACAGCGTCGCGACAAACACTGCCGCCGCCGCGCCCACGCAGGCCAGCGCCACATATTGCATGCGCTTCAGTTCGGCTTCCTTGCCGGCGTTCCGGCCTTGCTGCATGGCGTCTCCTTGCGCTGCCACAGTTCGCGGGGCAAAAAAAATGGGACGTTTCGGTTGAAACGTCCCATTTTTACCGCATTCCCGCTACTGGCCGGATACTGGCCCGGTTGCTGGCCGACTCCAGGCCGGCTGCAGGCCGACTACTGGCCGACAGCTTCACCCCGCGGGCAAACGCAGCGTCGCATCAATCCCAGGACAGCGCACCGCCCGTCTGGTACTCGATCACGCGCGTCTCGAAGAAGTTGCGCTCCTTCTTCAGGTCGATCATCTCGCTCATCCACGGGAACGGGTTTTCCTCGTTCGGGAACAGCGGATCGAGGCCGATCTGCTGGCAGCGGCGATTGCAGATGAAGCGCAGATAGCTCTTGAACATCGGCGCGTTCAGGCCCAGCACGCCGCGCGGCATGGTGTCCTCGGCGTAGCGGTATTCGAGGTCGACCGCCTTCCGGAACAGGCCGACGATCTCTTCCTTGAACTCCGCCGTCCACAGATGCGGGTTCTCGAGCTTGATCTGGTTGATCAGGTCGATGCCGAAATTGCAGTGCAGCGACTCGTCGCGCAGGATGTACTGGTACTGCTCGGCCGCGCCGGTCATCTTGTTCTGCCGGCCCATCGCCAGGATCTGCGTGAAGCCGACATAGAAGAACAGGCCTTCCATGATGCAGGCGAACACGATCAGCGACTTCAGCAGCTTCTGGTCGTTCTCGGGCGTGCCGGTCTTGAACGACGGATCGGTCAGCGTGTCGATGAACGGGATCAGGAACTCGTCCTTGTCGCGGATCGATGGCACCTCGTGATAGGCGTTGAAGATCTCGGCCTCGTTCAGCCCCAGCGACTCGACGATGTACTGGTAGGCGTGCGTGTGGATCGCCTCTTCGAAGGCCTGGCGCAGCAGGTACTGGCGGCACTCGGGCGCGGTGATCTGCCGGTAGGTGCCCAGCACGATATTGTTGGCGGCCAGCGAATCGGCGGTGACGAAGAAGCCCAGGTTGCGCTTGATGATGCGGCGCTCGTCCTCGGTCAGGCCGTTCGGGTCCTTCCACAGCGCGATGTCGCGCGACATGTTGATTTCCTGCGGCATCCAGTGGTTGGCGCAGCCGGCCAGGTACTTCTCCCAGGCCCATTTGTACTTGAACGGCACCAGCTGGTTGACGTCGGTGGCGCCGTTGATCACGCGCTTGTCGGCGGCGTTGACGCGGCGCGTGCTCTGCGCGGCCGCGGCGTTCGGGTTGTTGCCGAGGATGCCGGCGCCCGGCTGCGTCGCGGCGGGCGGCAGCACGCCCTGCTGGTCGGCCGTTGCCGCCACGGCGGGTTGCAGCGCAGGTTGGGGAGCAGGCTGCGGGGCAGCCTGCGGATTGGCTTGAACGTCGTCGTCCCAGCTCAGCATGGTGTTGTTCTCCGTGTAACGCTCTGGTCAGCCGGTCCCGCTGCGCGCAGCGCAGGCATGGGGACCGGCATCGGGTCCAGTATTGGGTCCGGTATCGGTGCCGGCCCGCGCCGCGAGGCGCAGCGGGCCGGCGTCGCCCGGTTGATGGCAGTCCTTACTGGCAGGCTTCGCACTCGTCGAACCCCGGATCGCCCGGGCGCATCGTGCAGACCGCGCCTTCGGCTTCGGGCATCGCCGGGGCCGAGGCGGCAACCTGGTCGATCGACGAGGCCGACACACCGCCGGTGGCAGCACCCGACGACACCGCGTTCAGCGAACCGCGCGACACGGTCGACTTCTCGACGTGCGTGGCCGCGATGGTGCGCAGGTAGTAGGTCGTCTTCAGGCCGCGGATCCAGGCCAGCTTGTAGGTATCGTCCAGCTTCTTGCCCGACGCGCCGGCCATGTAGATGTTCAGCGACTGGGCCTGGTCGATCCACTTCTGGCGGCGGCTGGCGGCCTCCACCAGCCAGGTCGGCTCGACCTCGAACGCGGTCGCGTACAGGTCGCGCAGGTCCTGCGGGATGCGGTCGATGCGGGCCAGCGAGCCGTCGAAGTACTTCAGGTCGGCGACCATCACCTCGTCCCACAGGCCGCGTGCCTTCAGGTCGCGCACCAGGTAGTCATTGACCACCGTGAACTCGCCCGACAGGTTCGACTTGACGTACAGGTTCTGGAAGGTCGGCTCGATGCAGGCCGACACGCCGATGATGTTCGAGATCGTCGCGGTCGGCGCGATCGCGATGCAGTTCGAGTTGCGCATGCCGTGCTGCTTGATGCGCGCGCGCAGCTTGTCCCAATCCATCGTCGACGACTGGTCGACCTCGAGGTAGCCGCCGCGTTCCTCGGCCAGCAGCTTCAGCGAGTCCTGCGGCAGGATGCCGCGATCCCACAGCGAGCCCTCGTAGGTGCTGTAGCGGCCGCGCTCTTCGGCCAGCTCGGTCGAGGCCTGGTAGGCGTAGTAGCAGACCGCCTCCATCGAGGTGTCGGCGAACTGCACCGCGGCGTCGCTGGCATACGGCACGCGCAGCACGTGCAGGCAGTCCTGGAAGCCCATGATGCCCATGCCGACCGGACGGTGGCGCAGGTTCGAATTGCGCGCCTTGTCGACCGCGTAGTAGTTGATGTCGATCACGTTGTCGAGCATGCGCATCGCGGTGCGGATGGTCTTCTCGAGCTTGGCGTGATCGAGCACGTGGCTGCCGTCGGCCTGCTGCTTCAGGTGGGCGACCAGGTTGACCGATCCGAGGTTGCAGACCGCGATCTCGCTGTCGTTGGTGTTCAGCGTGATCTCGGTGCACAGGTTGGAGCTGTGGACCACGCCGACGTGCTGCTGCGGGCTGCGGATGTTGCAGGGATCCTTGAAGGTGATCCACGGATGGCCGGTCTCGAACAGCATGCCCAGCATCTTGCGCCACAGCTGCATCGCCGGGATCTTCTTGAACAGCTTCAGTTCGCCGCGCGCGACCTTCTCCTCGTAGCCGAGGTAGGCCTTCTCGAATTCCTTGCCGACCTTGTCGTGCAGGTCCGGGCAGGTCGACGGCGAGAACAGCGTCCATTCGCCGTTCTCCATCACGCGCTTCATGAACAGGTCCGGAATCCAGTTCGCGGTGTTCATGTCGTGCGTGCGGCGGCGATCGTCGCCGGTGTTCTTGCGCAGCTCAAGGAATTCCTCGATGTCCAAGTGCCACGTCTCCAGGTAGGCGCAGACCGCGCCCTTGCGCTTGCCGCCCTGGTTGACCGCCACGGCGGTGTCGTTGACCACCTTCAGGAACGGCACCACGCCCTGCGACTTGCCGTTGGTGCCCTTGATGTGCGAGCCCAGCGCGCGCACATTGGTCCAGTCGTTGCCCAGGCCCCCGGCGAACTTCGACAGCAGCGCATTCTCCTTCAGGCCCTCGTAGATGCCTTCCAGATCGTCGGAGATCGTGGTCAGGTAGCACGAGGACAGCTGCGAGCGGCGCGTGCCCGAATTGAACAGCGTCGGCGTCGAGGACATGAAGTCGAACGACGACAGCAGGTTGTAGAACTCGATCGCGCGGCCTTCACGGTCCTGCTCGTTCAGCGCCAGGCCCATCGCCACGCGCATGAAGAAGGCCTGCGGCATCTCGATGCGGGTCTCGTCGATGTGCAGGAAGTAGCGGTCGTACAGCGTCTGCAGGCCCAGGTAGTTGAACTGGAAGTCGCGCGAGGCGTCCAGCGCCGCGCCCAGGCGCGCCAGGTCGAAGGTCGCCAGCTTCTCGTCGAGCAGTTCTGCCTCGATGCCGCGGGCGATGAACTTCGGGAAGTAGTCGGCGTAGCGGCTGCCCATCTCGGCCTGGGTCACTTCCTCGCCGAGGATTTCCTTGCGGATGGTGTGCAGCAGGATGCGGGCGGTGACCTGGCTGTAGGCCGGGTCCTTCTCGATCAGCGTGCGGGCGGCGAGGATGGCCGAGTCGTAGACCTGGCTCATCGGCACGCCGTCGTACAGGTTCTTGACCGTCTCCTTCAGGATCGGCTCGGCATCGACGCCCTCGCCCAGACCGGCGCAGGCGGTGTCGATCAGCGCGTGCAGCGCGACCAGGTCCAGCGGGCGGGTCACGCCGCCGTCCGTGACGTTGAAGTTGGCCACAGCCTGCGCCACGCGGGCGACGGCCTGCGCGTTGGCCTGGCCGCGCTCCTGGTTGCGCTTCTCGCGATAGAGCACGTAGGCGCGCGCCACCTCATGCTCGCCCGAGCGCATCAGCGCCAGTTCGACATGATCCTGCACGTCCTCGATATGGAAGGTGCCGCCGTTCGGACGGCTGCGCAGCAGCGCGCGCACCACGTTCTGGGTCAGTTGCTCGACCAGCTCGCGCACACGCGCCGAGGCGGCGCCCTGCCCGCCGTTGACGGCGAGGAAGGCCTTGGTCATGGCCACCGAGATCTTGCTCGGCTCGAAAGCGACCACCGCGCCGTTGCGGCGGATGATCTTGTAATCCTGGTAGTTGCCAGCGGCGTTCGCAGCGGCGGGGCTCGGCTGCGCCACGGCGGCGGAACCGGCCTTGCCGGCGAATTCTTGTTGGGCCGTCTGCATGAAGCACTCCTGTTTTGGTGACCAGTGTTATCAACGACAAAGAGCCCCTGGAAAATGCGCAAAAAGAGACATCCCGCGCGCGGCGATGCCGTGCCGGATTACTGCCTTGCTGCATTCCCGTGGAGGGCTCTTGTGACGTGCCGATCCTGCGGCGCGCGTGCGTTGTCGGCTCCTGGCCGGCTGGAAACGCTTGACGCGCGTGGCGCGAAGGTAACCTGCCGAGCCCGTGGCGAACGCTGCACGCCTAGGTCGGCTCCCCGAAAGCACCACTAGATATAGTGGTCATAACGAAAAGCTGGACTAAGTATAGTGAAATGAATCGCGTTGACCAGTCTTGACAAGCGCGTCCGCGGGCCGGTCCGGCACCGCGCCAGACTCCCGGCTCCCCGCCAGACCAAGCGGCTCAAGGGTTGCGGCGATTTTGTCGGCTGCCGCACCGACGAAAGAATTTTTTTCGATTAGCGCGCCGCTTCCGATAGCCCCGCATCGGCACGGGGTTTTCGGCTAGGCCGCCGCCCCGCCACGGCAGTACGGCAGCATCGCCGGAGCGAGGCCGGCGGCCTGCGCAAAGCGCGGCCAGTCGAAGCATGGACCGGGATCGGTCTTGCGGCCGGGCGCGATATCGCTGTGGCCGGCCACGGCCGCGATCGGATAGGCGCGCACCAGCAGCCGCGTCAGCGCGGCCGCGGTGTCGTACTGGGCCGGCTCGAACGGCAGCGTGTCGCAGCCTTCCAGTTCGATGCCGATCGAGAAGTCGTTGCAGCGCTCGCGCCCGCAGAAGGCCGACTGGCCGGCATGCCAGGCGCGGTCCTCGCACGAGACGAACTGCACCAGCTCGCCGCTGCGCCGCACCAGGAAATGCGCCGACACGCGGACCTGGTGGATGGTGGCGAAGAACGGATGGCGGTCTGGATCGAGCCGGTTCAGGAACAGGGCCTCGATGTCGTCGCTGCCGAACTCGCCGGGCGGCAGGCTGATGTTGTGCACCACCAGCAGATCGACCGGCATGCCGGGCGGCCGCGGATCGAAGTTGGGCGACGGCACCCGGCGGGCGCCATCGACCCAGCCCGCGCCGTCAAGCCGCAGCTTGGGCAGCAGCGGCGCCGTCATGCCGGACCGCCGCGGTCGTCGCGATCGCCGCGGACGCCTTGCCGGTCCTGGGCTTCGGGCAGATGGGCTGCACGGCAGTAGTGCAGGCCCTGGTAGGCGATCGCCTCGCTGCGCGGCAGATGCACGCCGCAATGGGCGCACGGCACCATCGGCTCCTGCGCGCGGCCGTTTGCGTCAGGATGCGCGCCCTGCCGCGGCACGCCCGGGTCTGCCGGCGGGGGTTCGGCCCGGCGCGCACGCACGCGGCTGCCGAGCCACCAGAAAATGGCCAGCAGGATCGCCAGCAACAGGAACAGACGCGCCATCGACAAGGCCTTGCTTCAGAGGCGGTGCAGAATCACTTCGATCACGAAGCGGCTGCCGACATAGGCCAGCAGCAGGATGCAGAAGGAGGCGATGACCCAGCGCAGCGCCACGCGCCCGCGCCAGCCGTAGAACCGCCGGCCGGCCAGGATGCCGGCGAACATCACCCACGAAACCACCGCGAACACCGTCTTGTGGTCGAACCGGAAGACCCGGCCGAACAGCTCCTCGGAGAACAGCAGGCCCGAGGCGATGGTCAGCGTCAGCAGCACGAAGCCGGCCGCGATCAGCCGGAACAGCAGCTTCTCCAGCGTCAGCAGCGGCGGCAGCAAATCGAGCCAGCGGCCCAGCCACCCGACCTGCTGCGCCGAGCCGGCGGCCATCGCCCCGCCCGGCACATGCACGCCGTGGCCGCGATTGAAGCCATGCAGCCGGCGCTCGACCAGCAGCATCAGGAAGGCATGGAAAGCCGCCAGCGTGAACAGGCCGTAGGCCACGTTGGCGATGATGAAATGCAGCTTGAACAGCGGCCGCGCCGCGTAGCCCAGAATCTGCGCGCCCGGGAAGGCGAGCGGCATCAGGCTGGCCAGCATCGCCACCGGGACCACCACCAGGCCCAGGCCCGCCAGCGAGAAGAAGAAGCTTTCGATCCAATAGATACCGACGCCCAGCCACAGCATCGCCGACAGTGCGAAGGCGAAGCCGAACACCATGCGGTCGGCCGGAAAGATGGTTTCATGCAGCAGCATCCCGTGGCTGGCGAGCACCGCCACCATCAGCACATGCCACCAGGCAGGTTGCCCCTGCGCGCTGCCGCCCGGCGCGGGACCCGGCACCAGCACCATCGAGCCGGACTGCCCCCCGAGACTCGGACCGCCGGCCGTGCTGGCCGCCAGCCCGGCATGGCGCGTCGCCCAGCCGTGATAGGCCAGCGCGCAATAGAGGAGTGCCGTCAGGGCATACAGTACAATCGCCATTCGCGCAGTTTACCCTAGCGCCTGTTGCAGTGACCGACGCAGTGACCGACGGCGATGACCGACGGCAGTGACCCGCGGCGGCAAGGCCCGATGGCCACGCCGCGATCCACGCCCCGGCGAATCCGCCCGATTGGTACCCGCGGGCCCCGCCGGCCACGCCCCGGTCGCCGAAACGCACGGTCGCGCACCGTCAATGCAGCCGCGGCGCGCCGCAACCCTACAAAGCCCACCTCCGGATTTCTGCCATGCTGGACAATCTCACTCAACGCCTGGCGCGGGTCGTCAAGACCATGCGCGGCGAGGCACGCCTGACCGAAGCCAATACCGCGGAGATGTTGCGGGAGGTTCGCCTGGCCATGCTGGAGGCCGACGTCGCGCTGCCGGTCGTGCGCGAGTTCGTCGCCCGCGTCAAGGAAAAGGCGCTCGGCGAGGAAGTGGTCGGCAGCCTCACGCCGGGCCAGGCTCTGGTCGGCGTGGTGCAGCGCGAACTGACCAAGGTCATCGGCGGCGAGGAAGCCGTCTCGGCCGATGGCGCGCCGGGCAAGGCGGCCGAGCTGAACCTGGCGGTGCAGCCGCCGGCGATCATCCTGATGGCCGGCCTGCAGGGCGCCGGCAAGACCACCACGGTCGGCAAGCTGGCCAAATGGCTGAAGGAAAACAGGAAGAAGAAGGTGCTGACGGTCTCGTGCGACGTCTACCGCCCCGCCGCGATCGCGCAGCTCAAGACCGTGTCGGAACAGGTCGGCGCGGACTTCTTCCCCTCGCAGCCGGACCAGAAGCCGGTCGATATCGCGCGTGCCGCGGTCGACTGGGCGCGCAAGCACTATCACGACGTGCTGATCGTCGACACCGCCGGCCGCCTGGGTATCGACGAGGCGATGATGCGCGAGATCGCCGCGCTGCACGCCGAGCTCAAGCCGGCCGAAACACTGTTCGTGGTCGACGCGATGCTGGGCCAGGACGCGGTCAACACCGCCAAGGCGTTCAACGACACGCTGCCGCTGACCGGCGTGGTGCTGACCAAGCTCGACGGCGACGCGCGCGGCGGCGCGGCCCTGTCGGTGCGCCACGTGACCGGCCGGCCGATCAAGTTCGTCGGCGTCGGCGAAAAGCTCGACGGCCTCGAAGCCTTCTACCCGGACCGCATGGCCCAGCGCATTCTGGGCATGGGCGACATCCTCGCGCTGGTCGAGGAGGCGCAGCGCGGCGTCGACATGGAAGCGGCCGAGAAGCTGGCCAAGAAGATCAAGAAGACCGGCGGCTTCGACCTCGAGGACTTCAAGGCCCAGATCGGCCAGATGAAGAAGATGGGGGGCCTGGGCAGCCTGGTCGACAAGCTGCCGGCGCAGTTCGCCCAGCAGGCCCAGGGGGCCAATATGGACCAGGCCGAAAAACAGGTGCGCCGCATGGAAGGCATCATCAACAGCATGACGCCGGCCGAGCGCGCCAAGCCCGAACTGATCAAGGCCAGCCGCAAGCGCCGCATCGCCGCGGGCGCCGGCGTGCCGGTGCAGGAAGTGAACCGCCTGCTGAACCAGTTCGATCAGATGCAGAGCATGATGAAGAAGCTCAAGGGCGGCGGCATGGCCAAGATGATGCGCTCGATGGGCGGAATGAAGGGCGGCATGAAGGGCCTGTTCAATCGCTGATCGGCCGCCGAGCGAAGCCTGACCGCGCGACCGACCGCACCGACCGCAACAATCGCATCAATCGCATCACCGACCGCGGCGCCTTGGCCCTTGGCCCGCTGCCGCCGCAAAGAACACCGCCAGATCAGGACCGAACATCATGATGACTGCCGAACAGGCCCGCGAACTGTGGGCCAACTCCGAGGAAATCGTCAGCGCGCAGGCCGTGCAGCAATCGCTGGACCGCATGGCGCGCGAGATCGCCGACAAGATGGGGGACCGCTTCCCGCTGGTGCTGTCGGTGATGGGCGGCGCCGTGGTGTTCACCGGCATGCTGCTGCCCAAGCTCGAATTCCCGCTGGAGTTCGACTACATCCACCTGTCCCGCTACAACAACAAGACCGTCGGTGGCGAGATGCAATGGCGCGTGGCGCCGCGCGATTCGGTCAAGGACCGGACCGTGCTGGTGCTCGACGACATCCTCGACGAGGGCGAGACCATGGCGGCGATCCGCCAGCGCATCATGGACATGGGCGCGCGCGAGTTCTACGCCGCGGTGCTGTGCGAGAAGACGCTGGCGAAAGCCAAGCCGATGCATCCCGACTTCTGCGGCTTTACGGTGCCGGACCGTTATGTGTTCGGTTGCGGCATGGACGCCAAGGGCTACTGGCGCAACCTCGGCACCATCCGCGCGCTGAAGGACTGAGCTGGCGCCGCCGCCGGTGTCGCGCGTGGCCGGACGCGCCTCAGTGTCCGGCCGCCAGGATCGGCCACAGCGAACCGAGCAGCAGCAGGGCCATCGTCACGTTGAACACGCGCAGCACGCGCGGGCGCGCCAGCCAGCGGCGCAGCGAGGCGCCGAACACCGCCCATACCGCCACGCTGGGCAGATTGATGATCGCCGACAGGCCGGCCAGCAGCAGGACGTTGAGCCAGACATTCGGGTGCAGCACATAGGCGCTGCACGCGCCCACCGCCATCACCCACGCCTTCGGATTGACCCACTGGAATGCGGCCGCCTGCAGGAATCCCATCGGCCTGCCGACCTGGCGGTCCTGCACGCCGCCCGCGGTGGCCAGCTTCCAGGCCAGATAGACCAGATAGACGGTGGCCGCCACGCGCAGCACCGGCCAGGTCCATGGCAGGGCCGTGAACAGCGAACCCAGTCCCAGCCCGATCAGCGCGATCATCAGGGCGAAACCGCTGCTGATGCCCAGCAGATGGGGAATGGTGCGAACAAAACCGAAATTGACGCCGGAGGCCAGCACCATCGTGTTGTTCGGTCCGGGCGTGATCGACGATACCAGCACGAAACCGCTGAACGCGGCAAATACGGCAGAGCCTGCCGCCATTTCCGACAGCGCCATGGCAACTCCTGAAGGCAGGGGAAAGCGGCAGTCTAGCGCGGCGACCCTGTACAGTACCGGTACAGATTCACCTGAAAAGCCCGGCACAGTGCTGCTGCCGGTTCGGCACAGATGGGAAGCGGCCGGCGGAAGTCACGCCTGCGAGTTCCACGGCCTGCGTTCCCTCAGCCTTCGCCCCGATACGGCGCTTCCCGCAGCCACTTGGTGGCGATCCACTTCTCGCCCTGCTCGACCGGCAGCCCGGCGTGCAGCGTGCGCTCGTCCAGCGTCCCGTCCTCGCCGAGATAGGCGAAGAACACCGCATTGCCCTTGACCGGATTGACGCGCAAACCCAGCTTCGGGAAGGCAGTCGCGCCGCCGGCGGGGACGTCGTTCAGATAGATCACCAGCGTCGCCATGCGCTGGCCGCCTACTCGCAACTGACGCGCCTCGCCCGGGCGCTGCGGATTGAAGAAGTCGTAGTGCGGCTGGTATTCGGCGCCGGGCTTGTAGTTCAGGATCTGCAGCCCTTCGCCCTGCTCCACCGGGACGCCGGTCACCGCGGCGATGCGCGCCTCCAGCGTTTCGATCAGCGGATGCTCGCCGACCTGGAACATCGCGCCCATGCTGGTGCGCGCATCGATCAGGTTTTCGTCGCCGGTATCGGGATTGACCACCGGCGAGCGCGCCAGCCGGCCGCGCGATAGCGCGATCAGCGCATCGCATTCGTCCGGCATCAGCAGCCGCTGGAACAGCGCGATGCGCGGCGATTCCAGCGCAAACAGTACCGGCACGTCACGGCCGTCGCCGGCGGGCAGGGCGTTGGGAGAACGGATGGGGCAGCCCGCTGCGTCGGCGCGCTGCGCGCTACCTGCGGTGACTTCGGCAGCGGTCTCGGCCTTCGACGTCCGGGACGGCGACGGACCCGACCGCGGGCCGGCTGCACCGGGTCGGGCAGAGACGCCGGCAAACGCGGCCTGCACCGTGGCCCGCGCAAAGGCGGCATCGTAGCCGGACTGGCACATGGAACGCACCAGCGCATCGGCGCCGAAGCCTTGCGCGATATGCCGGGCCAGCCAGCGTTCCAGTTCGGGCGACGAAGTGGCGTAGCCGGTCTTGCCGGCCGCCGGATGCGAGCGGGAAGTCATGACGGATCGGACAGGCGGGTGGGCGGGAACGCAGCGGGGCTGCCGAGGGATCGGGGCGGCAGCAGGCGCGCGGCGGTAACGCTCGCACGGCCGGGGTCGGTTGCGGCAGCCGCCAACGCGCCGTTGGGCTCGGTAGCGCTCGCCACGGTGGCTGCGGCTTCGGCCTCTTGCCAGCGCTTCCACGCGGCCAGCACCGCGTTCGGATAGTCCGCGCGGCCGCGGCTGCCGTTGTAGCGGCCCAGCGCCAGAAACAGATCGCCGGACTCGCGGTCCAGGTAGTGGCGCAGGATGGTACAGCCGTAGCGCAGATTGCTCTGCAGATGGAACAGCTTGCGGGCGTCGCCATCGCCGATGGTGCGCACCCAGAACGGCATCACCTGCATCAGCCCGCGCGCGCCGGCCGTGCTGATCGCGTACTTGCGGAAGTTGCTCTCGACCTGGATCAGGCCGAGCACCAGCGCGGGCTCGAGCCCGGCTCGCCGGGCCTCGTAGTAGACCGTCTCGACGAGCTCGGTGCGGATCGGCGCCTCGGGAATGCGCCGCTCGAGGCGGCGCGACATTTCGGCGACCCAGCGCAGATAGGCCTGCCGCTCGCCGGCGGAGGCGAATACCGGCCGGGCGGGCCGCGCATCGGCGATCGCCGCGGCCAGCGCGCCGCGCACCGCGTCGGCCAGCTGCTCTTCACGCTGGGCGCCGGCGTGCACGGCTGGCGCGGTCAGCAGCAACGCCAGCGCGGACAACAGTACCGAGGCCAGCATCGCCCGCCCCGGCCACCGGCGCGGGCACGGCGCCGCGATGGCGGCGCATCGCGGCGGCTGCATTGCCTCAGTCGGCCAGAAGCTTGCGGACATGCCCGACGATGTCGGCCACTGCCACGCGGCTTGCCTCGGCATCGCGCCGGCCCTGGTACTCGACCTGGCCTTCCTTCAGGCCGCGGTCGCCGACCACCACGCGGTGCGGCACGCCGATCAGCTCCCAGTCGGCGAACATCACGCCCGGGCGCTCGCCGCGGTCGTCCAGGATCGCGTCGACGCCCGCAGCCAGCAGCTCGGCATGGATGCGGTCGGCCTCGGCCTTGACCGCTTCCGAACGGTCGTAGCCGACCGGGCACACCACCACCTGGAACGGCGCGATCGCGTCCGGCCAGATGATGCCGCGCTCGTCGTAGTTCTGTTCGATCGCCGCGCCGACGATACGGGTCACGCCGATGCCGTAGCAGCCCATCTGCATCGGCTGGGTCTTGCCGTTCTCGTCGAGAAAGGTCGCGTTCATCGCCGCCGAATAGCGCGTGCCCAGCATGAACACGTGGCCGACCTCGATGCCGCGGCAGATCGCCAGCCGGCCCTTGCCGTCGGGCGAGGCGTCGCCCGCCACCACGTTGCGCAGGTCCGCCACGAGGGGCTCGGGCAGGTCGCGGCCCCAGTTGACGCCGGTCAGGTGATAGTCGCGCTCGTTGGCGCCGCAGACGAAGTCGCTCATGTTGGCGACGGTGCGGTCGGCCACCACCTTGATCGGCGCCTTCGCACCGATCGGGCCCAGGTAGCCCGGCGGCGTGCCGAAGGTCGCAACGATCTCTGCCTCGGTGGCAAAGCGGAACTCGGCCAGGCCAGGCACCTTGGACGCCTTGATCTCGTTCAGGTCGTGATCGCCGCGCAGCAGCAGCAGCCAGATCTGCGCGGGCTGCCCTTCGGCGCCGTCGGTCGCCAGCACGATCGACTTGACGGTGCGCTCCAGCGGGATGCCAAGCAGCTCGGCGACGTCCTCGCACTTGGCCTTGCCCGGCGTGGGCGTGCGCGTCAGCGCCTCGCGCGCCGGCGCACGCTCGGCCACCAGCGGCAGGGCCTCGGCGGCCTCCATATTGGCCGCGTAGTCCGACTCGGGGCAATAGACGATCGCGTCCTCGCCGGTGTCGGCGATCACGTGGAACTCGTGCGATCCGGAGCCGCCGATCGCGCCGTTGTCGGCCGCCACCGCGCGGAATTCCAGGCCGAAGCGCTGGAAGATGCGGATATAGGCGTCGTACATCTTGCGGTACGAGACCTTCATCGCTTCCTCGTCCCGATCGAAGGAATAAGCGTCCTTCATCGTGAACTCGCGCCCGCGCATGATGCCGAAGCGCGGCCGGCGCTCGTCGCGGAACTTGGTCTGGATCTGGTACAGGTTCAGCGGCAGCTGCTTGTAGCTGCGGATCTCGGTGCGGACGATGTCGGTGACCACCTCTTCCGAGGTCGGCTGCAGCACGAAGTCGCGCTCATGGCGGTCCTTCAGGCGCAGCAGCTCGGCGCCCATCTTGTCCCAGCGGCCGGTCTCCTGCCACAGCTCGGCCGGCTGCACGAACGGCATCAGCAGTTCGACGGCGCCGGCGCGGTTCATCTCCTCGCGGACGATCTGCTCGATCTTGCGGATCACGCGCATGCCGACTGGCATATAGCTATAGATGCCGGCACCCAGCTTCTTGATCATGCCGGCGCGCATCATTAGCTTGTGCGAGACGATCTCGGCGTCGGCGGGGGCTTCCTTGAGAGTGGAAATGAAGAATTGCGAAGCTTTCATCCGTGGCTTTCGGTTGGGACAGCGCGCGCGGCGCGGATCGATGGGAAAAGGCGTAAGGGGGAAACGGGGCCCAAAAAAAGCAGGCGGGGACACGGTGCGTGGACCGGCGAAAGGCGCCTGAAACGACGCATTTCGTCGGGGAAAACCAGCACCTCGGGCCGCCCCGGACGGACCCTGCGCTTCCTTTATAATCGACGTAATTCTAAAGGATTCGAGGTGCAGTCATGCTCGATCGTGAAGGCTTTCGCCCGAACGTCGGCATCATCCTCATCAACGCACGGAACGAGGTGTTCTGGGGCAAGCGAATCGGCGAACATTCTTGGCAGTTTCCGCAAGGCGGCATCAAATACGGCGAGACGCCGGAACAGGCGATGTACCGCGAACTGCATGAAGAGGTCGGACTGCTGCCCGAGCACGTCAGGATCGTCGGTCGCACGCGCGACTGGCTGCGTTACGAGGTGCCGGACAAGTTCATACGCCGCGAAATTCGCGGGCATTACAAGGGGCAGAAACAGATCTGGTTCCTGCTGCGCATGGCGGCGCGCGATTGCGATATCTGCCTGCGTGCCACCGACCACCCGGAATTCGACGCCTGGCGCTGGAGCCAGTACTGGGTGCCGCTCGACGCGGTGATCGAATTCAAGCGCGAGGTCTACCAGATGGCGCTGACGGAACTGTCGCGCTTTCTGCATCGCGGCCAGCGGGCGCCGCTGAGTCCCTATGGCAACCACCATGCCGGGACCCATGGCAACCCCGGCCGCGCCGGCGGCCAACGCGCGGGCCGGCAAGGCCCGGGCAATGCGCCGGCCGCCAGCCAGCCGTCCCCTACCCTGACGCAGCCGGAATCGCCGGTCTGCGTCCAAACGCGGAGCACTGATGACTAAACCCGCCGGCTTCGGCCGACGCCACGCCGGCAGCGCGATCCCCCGGGGTCTGGCTGCCGGGCTTGCCACGCTGTTCGCGCTCGCCCTGGTGAGCGCGTGTTCGACGAGCACCGAGACGCCCAAGCGCGCCGCCCAGCTGGAAGCAGAGGACGAAGAAGAACCCGTCTTTCTGCTCGACCGGCTCGCTTCCAAGGGCTTTCAGGAGGCCGCGACCAAGCTGCCGCCGCCTCCAGCCGATGCCGATCTGCTGCCGTTCGACGTCAGCACCACCGGGCGCCTGTCGTTCGCGGTGGACGCCAGGTCGGTCACGGTCGGCGAAGACGGCGCGGTGCGCTACACCGCGGTGGTCACCAGCCCGACCGGCGTACGCAACATCAGCTACGAAGGGGTGCGCTGCGACGTGTTCCAGCGCAAGCTGTTCGCCACCATGCCGCCCGGCAGCAAGACGTGGGTGCCGAACCAGAGCGCGGGCGCCGAGCAATGGCGGCCGATGAGCACCAGCGTGCGGAACAGCTATGCGGCCACGCTGGCGGCCGAGTATCTGTGCGACGGACGCGCAGTGGCGGGCAAGAGCGAAGATATCGTCCGCGCGATCCGCGACGGCGTTGCGCGCCAGGGCGCGTACAGGTAAGGCGCATTTCCGGGACGTAACGGTCAGGGTCGAAGCCGAGAGGGCGGCGAGTTGCCATCCTTGCCGGCCTTGCCCTGCCGATCCGCCCCGCCGCTCAGACCAGCACCAGGTTGTCCCGGTGAATCAGCTCGGGCTCGTTCAGATGGCCGAGCACCGATTCGATCTCCGATGACGGCTTGCGGGCGATCAGCCGCGCCTCGGCGCTCGAATAGTTGGTCAGGCCGCGCGCGACCTCGCGCCCCTGGGCGTCGACGCAGGCGATGACCTCGCCGCGCGCGAACTCACCCTGCACCTCCACCACGCCGATCGGCAGCAGCGACTTGCCGCCCGCGGTCAGCTTGTCGACTGCGCCGGCATCGATGACGACGCGGCCGCGCAACTGCAGATGGTCGGCCATCCATTGCTTGCGCGCAGTCAGTCGCCCGGTCGGCGCCAGCAGTTGCGTGCCAATCGCCTCGCCGCCGGCCAGCCGCGCCAGCACGTCGGCCTCGCGTCCCGACGCGATCACGGTATGCGCGCCGGACTTGGCGGCGCGCTTGGCCGCCAGGATCTTGGTCAGCATGCCGCCGCGGCCGATCGCGGTACCGGCACCGCCGGCCATTGCCTCGAGTTCGAGCGTGCCGGCCAGCGCCTCGTGGACGAACTCGGCGGCCGGGTCCTTGCGCGGATCGGCGGTGTAGAGCCCCCGCTGGTCGGTCAGGATCACCAGTGCATCGCCCTCGATCAGGTTGGTCACCAGCGCGCCCAGCGTATCGTTGTCGCCGAACTTGATTTCATCGGTGACGACCGTGTCGTTCTCGTTGATGATCGGCACTACGCCAAGCCCGAGCAGCGTCAGCAGCGTCGAGCGGGCATTCAGATAGCGCTCGCGGTCGGCCAGGTCGGCATGGGTCAGCAACACCTGCGCGGTGCGGATGCCATAGCGGCCGAACTGGCTTTCGTAGACCTGCGCCAAACCCATCTGCCCGACTGCGGCGGCCGCCTGCAGCTCGTGGATCTCGCGCGGACGGCGTACCCACCCCAGCCGCTGCATGCCTTCGGCGATCGCCCCCGAACTGACCAGCACGACTTCCTTGCCGGCGGTGCGCAGCTTGGCGATCTGCGCCGCCCAGCGGGCGATGGCGTCGTGGTCCAGCCCCTTGCCGTCATTGGTGACGAGGCTCGATCCGACCTTGACGACGATGCGCCTGGCCTGCGCGATGACCGATTGGGTGGGCAACTCTGTCTCCTGAAATGGGGTCGTGCCGGGCAAGGATCCGGCGCGGAAGTTCGGCGCGAGGATGCAGGGAGATATTCGGCGCGAGATCAGCCTTGTTGTCCGTCGCGGTCGACGTTGTGCAGCCGCTCGTCCAGACGCACGTCGGGCTCGGCCAGCGCCGCGGCCTCCTCGGCCTTCAGCGCGGCCAGATGGTCCTTGATCGCATAGGTCAGTTCGCGGCAGCCCTCGCCGGTCAGCGCCGAGATGCGGAACACCGGCCCCTTCCACTTGTAGCGCTTGATGAAGTCCTTGACGCGCGCCTCGCGCTCGTCCTCCGGGACCATGTCGAGCTTGTTCAGCACCAGCCAGCGCGGCTTCTCGTACAGCTCGGTATCGTACTTCTTCAGCTCGTTGACGATGGCGCGCGCCTCGGCGACCGGATCGACGGACTCGTCGAACGGCGCCAGATCGACGATATGCAGCAGCAGCCCGGTGCGCTGCAGATGGCGCAGGAACTGATGGCCCAGGCCCGCGCCCTCGGCGGCGCCTTCGATCAGCCCCGGGATATCGGCGATCACGAACGATTGCTCATGGTCGACGCGCACCACGCCGAGGTTCGGATGCAGCGTGGTGAACGGATAGTCCGCCACCTTGGGCCGCGCATTGGAGACGTGCGAGATGAAGGTCGACTTGCCGGCATTGGGCATGCCAAGCAGGCCCACGTCGGCCAGCACCTTCAGCTCGAGCTTGAGCATGCGGCGCTCGCCCGGCTTGCCGTCGACCTGCTGGCGCGGCGCGCGGTTGGTACTGGACTTGAAATGCAGATTGCCCCAGCCGCCGATGCCGCCTTCGGCCAGGCAAACCTTCTGACCGTGCTCGGTCAGGTCGGCGATGACTTCGCCGCTGTCCATGTCGGTGATCAGCGTGCCGACCGGCATGCGCAGCGTCACGTCCTCGCCGGCGGCGCCATAGCAATCCGAGCCGCGGCCGTTCTCGCCGTTGCGGGCGACGTGCTTCTTCGCGTAGCGGAAATCGATCAGCGTGTTGATGTTGCGATCGGCCACCGCGTAGACGCTGCCGCCACGGCCGCCATCGCCGCCGTCCGGCCCGCCGAACGGCACAAACTTCTCGCGCCGGAACGACGCGCTGCCATTGCCCCCATTGCCGGCAATGACTTCGATTCGGGCTTCGTCGATGAACTTCATGATGACTATCCGTGATGGAGCGTGCCGCGACGAAAGACCTGGTCAGGCGCTGCCGGCGGCGGGCGACGTTCGACATTGTCGCCAGAAAAGAAAAAGCCCCGCAAGGGTTGCGGGGCCTTCGTGCTGCAAGGCAGTGGTCAGGCTGCCGGAACGACGCTGACCTGCTGCTTCTTGGCAGCGCCCTTGACGGCGAACTTCACGTGGCCGTCAACCAGGGCGAAGAGGGTGTGGTCCTTGCCCACGCCGACGTTCTCGCCGGCATGCACGCGGGTACCGCGCTGGCGGATGATGATGCCGCCGGCGTTGATGGCCTGGCCACCAAACACCTTCACGCCCAGACGCTTCGATTCGGAATCGCGGCCGTTCCGTGTGGAACCGCCGCCTTTTTTCTGTGCCATGACTTAACTCCTGTCGCTATACCTGAATGTCGCTCGATTTGCTGTCTCGTTGCCGTCCGCGTGGACTCAGGCAACGATCGCTTCGATGCGCAGTTCGGTGTAATTCTGGCGATGGCCTTGACGCTTCTGGTAATGCTTGCGACGGCGCATCTTGAAGATCTTCACCTTGTCGTGACGACCTTGGGAGATAACGGTAGCTTTGACGGAAGCCCCGCTGACCAGCGGCGTACCAAACTTGATCTGGTCGCCAGCGCCCACTGCGAGCACTTGGTCGAGCGTGATTTCTGCGCCAATGTCTGCCGGTATCTGTTCTACTTTCAGTTTTTCGCCAGCAGCAACCTTGTATTGCTTGCCGCCGGTTTTTACGACCGCGTACATTGTCGAACCTCTCGATGTGAATAAACGCCCAAAAGCCAGCACTGGCGCGGCTTCGCGGCTAGGCGAAGCGGCCATGCAACGCGCTTTCGGCCCGGTTATCTCCCGCCGGCACGGACGCAACAACAGCAGTTCAGCCGGAGGAAACTCGGCATTCTATACGAGCAGCGGGAAAAGTGCAAAGAAAACAAACACATAGCCCCGCAGGGGCGGGCAATGCACTTGCCGGAGCCGGTGGTCAGGTGGCCTCAGCCAGCAGGAATCCCGCCAGAGCGGCGAAGGCGACCCACCACGCGAGGCGGCGGGACGGACGGCGGCCATGGCCATCGGGAGCGGCGGGCTTCTTCATGCGCGCATTATAGGCGTCAGGCCGCGGCCGCCCCGACTTCGCCAGGTGGCCACCGAACGCGGCGGGCAGGCCCGAACCGCGCCGCAATCGCGCGCACGGCAAGCCATCTGGACACGGCCATCGCATATAATCGCTCGTTCTGCGTAACGGTGATCATCTTGTCCGAGTCTTCCGCCTCTGCCTTGCTCGCTCCGGTCGCTGCCGACATGCGCGCCGTCGATGCAGTCATCCGGCAGCGCCTGTCTTCCGAAGTGCCACTGATCGAACAGATCGGCGAATACATCATCGGCGCGGGCGGCAAGCGCCTGCGTCCCGTGATCCTGCTGCTGTCGGCACGCGCCCTCGGCTATGACGGACACCGCCATCACGAACTGGCCGCGGTGGTGGAATTCATCCACACCGCCACGCTGCTGCACGACGACGTGGTGGACGAGTCCGAACTGCGGCGCGGCCGCCAGACCGCCAACGCGGTGTTCGGCAATGCCGCCAGCGTGCTGGTCGGCGACTTCCTCTATTCGCGCGCCTTCCAGATGATGGTCGACGCCGGCAGCATGCGGATCATGCAGATCCTGTCCGACGCGACCAATGTGATCGCCGAGGGCGAGGTCCTGCAGCTGCTCAACATGCACGACCCCGACGTCACGGTGGAGCGCTATCTGCAGGTGATCCGCTACAAGACCGCCAAGCTGTTCGAGGCCTCGGCCCAGCTCGGCGCGGTGCTGGCGGGCGCCGACGCGGCGATGGAAGAGGCCGCCGCAGAATACGGCCGCCGCATCGGCACCGCCTTCCAGCTGATCGACGACATGCTCGACTACACCGCCAGCGCGGAGCAGATGGGCAAGAACGCCGGCGACGATCTGCGCGAGGGCAAGCCGACGCTGCCGCTGCTGCATCTGATGGAACATGGCACCGCCGAGCAACGCACGCTGGCGCGCGAGGCGATCGTCCAGGGCGGCACCGAACACTTCGACGCGGTGTTCTCGGCCATCCATCAATGCGGGGCCCTGGATGCGACCTTCGAGGCCGCAAAACGGGAGGCCGATGCAGCCGAACGTGCCGCAATGCAATTTCCCCCTTCACAACTGAAGGAAACGCTGATAAAGTTATGTGCTTTCTCGCTGCAACGTCAGTCCTGACGCCGCAGCGGAAACAAAAACGGGGTGTAGCTTAGCCTGGTAGAGCGCTACGTTCGGGACGTAGAGGCCGGAGGTTCGAATCCTCTCACCCCGACCAGTTTTTCCGAAAGGGCCGTGCAGCGATGCACGGCCCTTTTGCTTTGGTGCTTTGCTCGTATCGCGTCGCCGGCGCCGCGTCATTTCGGCACGCTTTTGCGCAGGGACTTGGGCACGACCTTAGGCAGGTACGCGACATCGCGGTCCATTCCGTTTTGAGACTGCGCGCATTTCCGTCCGCGCCGCCGCATCGCACACTGGGCCCCTCCTCCACCGCCCCTGCCCCGCCATGATCGCCACCGCCGACGCGCCGATCCAATACGACCCCGCCATGCCGTCGAGCGATGGCAGCCAGCGCGGCCAACGTGGTCCACGCGGCGGCGACGAGGTCGACGATGCGCCCGTGGTGCGCTTCGTCCAGAAGCTGCTGAGCGAAGCGTGCCGGCGCGGCGCCTCGGACCTGCACTTCGAACCGTACGAAGGCTTCTACCGCGTGCGCTTTCGCATCGATGGGCTGCTGCACGAGGTCGCGCGTCCGCCGCTGGAAATACGCGACCGCATCGCGACGCGGATCAAGGTGCTGGCCCGGCTGGACATCGCCGAGAAGCGCGTGCCGCAGGATGGCCGCATGCGCTTTGTGATACCGCGGCGTGACGGCGAGGCGGCGCCCCCGGAAGGCGCAGCAGTACGCGCGGTCGACCTGCGCGTATCGACGCTGCCGACGCTGTTCGGCGAGAAGATCGTGCTGCGCATGCTGGACGCCTCCAGCGTGCGGCTCGACATGGACGCCCTCGGCTTCGAAGCGGCGCAGCTTGCCGTGCTGCTCGAGCGTCTGCGCCGTCCGCACGGCATGGTGCTCGTCACCGGTCCAACGGGCAGCGGCAAGACCGTCTCGCTGTACGCCTTCCTGAATCTGGTGAACCAGGACGAGCGCAATATCGCGACGGCCGAGGATCCGGCCGAGATCCAGCTGGCCGGCATCAACCAGGTCAATATCAACGACAAGGTCGGCCTGGGCTTTCCGACCGTGCTGCGCGCGTTGCTGCGTCAGGACCCGGACGTGATCATGGTCGGCGAAATCCGCGACGCAGAGACCGCCGACATCGCGGTCAAGGCCGCGCAGACCGGCCATCTGGTCTTGTCGACACTGCATACCAACGATGCGCCGAGCACGCTGACGCGCCTCGCGCAGCTTGGCACCGCACCGTTCCATCTGGCCGCCAGCGTGCTTGTCATCACCGCGCAGCGGCTGGCCCGCATGCTGTGCGTGTGCAAGCGACCCGGCCCGGTGCCGCTGGCCGCGTTGCGCGAGGCGGGCTGCACGGACTCCCTGCTCGACGGCGACTGGCAGCCCTGCCTGCCGGTCGGGTGCGCCGCCTGCCGCGGCAGCGGCTATCGCGGCCGCTGCGGCATCCATCAGGTGATGCCGGTCTCCGACGCGATGCAGGGCATCATCCTGTCGCGGGGCAGTGCGCGCGCGCTGGCACAGCAGGCGCGCCGCGAGGGCGTGCTATCGTTGCGCGAGGCCGGGCTGCTCAAGGTCAGGGCGGGCACGACCTCGCTGGCCGAGGTGCTGGCGACCACCAATCCATAACGACAATCCATAACGAAGATCGACCGAACGATCATGCCATCCGGGTCCACCATGGCGGCCCCCGCACCGCGCGCCGCGGTCCGCCTTCCCGCGGTGGCGCGCACGACCGCGCCACCCCCATTCCGCGTCGACGACATTGCGCGCTTCACGCGGCAACTGTCGACGCTGCTGGACGCAAGCGTGCCGCTGCTGCCGGCGCTCGACATCATCGCGCGCGGCCATGGCGATCCCGCCTGGCGCCGCCTGCTGTCGCAACTGCGCGGCGACATCGAAAGCGGCAGCGGCCTGGCCCAGGCCATGCGCCGACATCCCCGCACGTTCGACGCGCTCTACTGCAATCTTGTCGACGCCGGCGAACAAGGCGGCGCGCTGGGCAGCATGCTCGACCGGCTGTGTGCCTGCCTGGAACAGTCGATTGCGCTGCGCCGCCAAGTACGGGCCGCGCTGCGCTATCCGATGGTGGTGCTGGCAGTCGCCGCCGCCGTGATGACGATCCTGATGCTGTTCGTGATTCCCGCCTTCAAGCAGGTCTTTGTCGGCTTCGGTGCCGGCGCGCAACTGCCCGCGCCGACGCAATTCGTGATCGCGCTGTCCGATGGCCTTGTCGCGCACTGGCAGCTGCTGCTGGCACTGCCGCCGCTGGCGTGGCTGAGCCTGCGGCATGCGCTGCGCCGCTCGGCGCCGCTGCGCCATGCACGCGATCGGGCGCTGCTGCGCTTGCCGCTGGCCGGTCCGCTGCTCCGCAAGGCCGCAGTGGCGCGCTGGACGCGCACGCTGGCCACGCTGTCCGCCGCAGGCACGCCGCTGGTCGAGGCAATGGCGCTGGTCGCGGGGGCGGCCGGCAATCGCGTGTACCGCGACGCCACCCGGCAGATCGAACGCGCGGTGCGTTGCGGCGCCAGTCTGGCCACGGCGATGCGCGCCAGCGCCGTGTTCGACCCGATGGCGCTGCAGATGACCCGCATCGGCGAGGAATCGGGCGCGCTCGACACGATGCTGCTGCATGTCGCGCAATGCTGCGAGCGTGAGGTCGACGAGGGCGTCGCCGCGGTCGCCGGCATGATCGAGCCGCTGATCGTCGTGGTGCTGGGCGTGCTGATCGGCGCGCTGGTGATCGCGATGTATCTGCCGATCTTCAAGCTGGCGCAGGTGGTCTGAGATGCAAGGCTTTCTGTCGAACTGGAACGCGGCCATGCCGGCCGGTACCTGGACCATCGCCGCGCTGGCGGCCCTGCCGCCGTGGTTTCTGCTGAGCGCGACGGCGTTGCTCGGGCTGGTGGTCGGCAGCTTCCTGAACGTGGTCGTGCATCGGCTGCCGCGCATGATGGAGCGCGAGGAGGCGAACTATCTGGCCGCGCTGCGCCACGAGCCCGCGCCCTACCCCGAACGCTACGACCTGATGGTGCCGCGCTCGTCGTGCCCGCATTGCGGCCATGCGATCGCGCCGTGGGAAAACATTCCGGTGCTGGGTTATCTGCTGCTGGGCGGGCGCTGCTCGGCCTGCAGCAAGCCGATCGGCCTGCGCTATCCCGCCGTCGAACTGGCCAGCGCGGCGCTGTGCGCGCTGGCGGCCTGGCATTTCGGGCCGACATGGCAGGCGCTGGCCGCCATGGTGCTGACCTGGTCGCTGCTGTCGCTGGCGCTGATCGATGCCGACACCCAACTGTTGCCCGACCAGATCACGCAGCCGCTGCTGTGGCTTGGCCTGCTGCTGAACCTGATGGGTCTGTTCGCACCGATCGCCGACGCGGTGATCGGCGCAGTCGCCGGCTATCTGCTGTTGTGGACCACCTATTGGCTGTTCAAGCTGCTGCGCGGCAAGGAGGGCATGGGCTATGGCGACTTCAAGCTGATGGCCGCGCTCGGCGGCTGGTTCGGCTGGCAGGCGCTGCCGGCGCTGGTGCTGCTGTCGTCGGTGGTCGGACTGGTGTACGGTCTTGCCAAGATCGCGCTGCACCGACACGATCGCGATACGCCGTTCCCGTTCGGTCCGTTTATTGCCGGCGCCGGACTGCTGGTGCTGTTTGCCGGCGCGGACTGGCTGCTGCCGGCATTGGCGCCCGGCGCCGCGATCGAAGCAGGCGCCGTGATGACCCGCTGACGCCCGCCGTGCCCCACAGCGCTCGGCGGCACCCGACGCACTGACCACCAACGCTACCCCAACGCCACCCCAACGCCCACTGCCTGGAGACATATGCTGGAAATCGGATTGACCGGAGGCATCGGCTCGGGCAAGAGCCGCGTCGCCGATCTGTTTGCCGAGCGCGGCGCCGCGCTGATCGATACCGATCTGATCGCGCACGAGATCACCGCGCCCGGCGGCGCGGCGATTGCCGCGTTGGTCGAGGCCTTCGGCCCCACGTGCCTGCGCGCCGACGGCGCGATGGACCGCGATGCGATGCGCGCGCTGGTGTTCTCCGATCCGACCGCCAAGGCGCGCCTCGAAGCGATCACGCATCCGCTGATCCGCGAGGTCACCGAACAGCGGGCCGCGCAGATCCGCGAGAGCGGCGCCCATCCCTATCTGATCCACGTGGTGCCGCTGCTGGTGGAGTCAGGCCGCTGGCGCGAGCGTGTCGATCGCGTGCTGGTGGTCGACTGCAGCGAAGCGACGCAGATTGCCCGCGTGATGGCGCGCAACGGCTTCTCGCGCGAGCAGGTCGAGGCCATCATGGCGAGGCAGGCCACGCGCGCGCAGCGGCTTGCGGTGGCCGACGATGTGATCGACAACGACGGCCCCGTCGAAGCGCTGCCCCCGCAGGTCGAAGCGCTCGATCGTCGCTATCGCGCGATGAAGCCCGCGTCGCCGACATCGGCCGCGGGCTGAACCGCACCAGCGCACATCGCTGCGCATCAGGCGATCTCGAGGCCACCGTCGGCGGCGTTTCATTGTCCTTGCGCGCGGTCTCGCATAGAATGCGTTGGAATATGCTGCCAAGTGCATGCATACGGCCGCATGCGAGCTTCGCATGCATTCTGTACCGATCGCCTCGCGCGCCAGCCTGAGCCGATTCGTCTGTCGAATCCAGCACCGGGCCGGCAAGCTGGCCGACGCCGCGCTGCACGGACTTCCCCTTGATTCTGTACGAATATCCTTTCAACGAACGCATCAGGACACTCCTGCGTCTGGAGGACCTGTTCGATCGGCTGGAGTACTTTCTCGGACAGGAACATGCGCTGCAGCATCATGTCGCGCTGACCACGCTGTTCGAGATCATCGACGTCGCGGGCCGCGCCGATCTGAAAACCGATCTGATCAAGGAACTCGATCGCCAGCGACAGGCGCTGACCGCGCTGCGCTCGAGCCCGCAGATCGATCAGCAGACGCTGGACGCCGTGATTGGCGAGCTCGAGCAAGCCATCTCGCAACTGAACCAGACCGTCGGCAAGGCGGGCCAGCTGCTCACCGACAACGAGTGGCTGACCAGCATCCGCAGCCGCGCGATCATCCCCGGCGGCACCTGCGAATTCGACTTGCCGTCCTACTATGCCTGGCAGCATCGGCCGGCCGAGGAACGGCGCGCCGACATCCTGAAGTGGGTCCGTCCGCTGATTCCGCTGCGCGTTGGCACCGACGCGGTGCTGAAGCTGCTGCGCGAGTCCGGCCAGAGCGGCAAGGTGATCGCCACCGGCGGCAGCTATCAGCAGATGCTGTCCGGCCGCAGCTACCAGCTGATGCAGGTGCTGCTGGACGATTCGCTGCTGGCCTTCATCCCCGAGATGAGCGCCAACAAGTACATGCTATGGGTGCGCTTCACCCAGCAGGATGGCGATATGCGACCGCGCTCGGTCGATGCCGACATCCCCTTCCTGCTCAAACTCTGCAATTTCTGATTTGCCATGCCATCCGTAGTCAAATGCCCGACCTGTGGCAAGGACGTGGTTTGGGCGCCGGAAAACAAGTTCCGCCCCTTCTGCTCCGAACGTTGCAAGCAAATCGACCTGGGGGCCTGGGCCAGCGAGAAGTACGTGATCGGCGGCAAGCCCGCCGACCCGAACGAGGACCAGCAGGATCAGAACGACGATTGAGCGACGCTTGAGGGACGACCGAGCGACGATTGAGCGACGACCGAGCGACGATCGGGTCCCCGGCCGAACGTCTCGGCTCAGCCAGCGCTGATCCTCAGACCGCCTCTTCCCCCAACCACTCGACCACCGGAATCGTCGCCGGCAGCAAGGGGCCGACGCTGACGGGCACCTGTTCCCACGAGAAGGCCTGGCCTTCGCGCCCGACCGGCTCGCCCGACCAGCCGGTGACCTTGCAGAAGTGCAGCCGCACGTAGGCGTGCGGGTAATCGTGCTCGAGCACGTGCCAGCGCGTCGAGGCCGTGATGTCCAGCCCCAGTTCCTCGTGCAGCTCGCGCGCCAGCGCCGCTTCGACGGACTCGCCCGCCTCGAGCTTGCCGCCCGGAAACTCCCAGTAGCCCTCGTAAGGCTTGCCGGCCGGCCGCTGCGCCAGCAGGAAGCGCCCGTCCGGGCGTACCAGCACGCCGACCGCGACCTCGGTGACCTTGCGCCCGCCGCTCATGCCGGCTCGCCCTGGTGCGCGCCCGGATGGCCCCCGTAAGGCTTGCCGTGCTTGCCGCCCCAATCGCGCGCGAACTGCCAGGCGACCCGCCCGGAGCGCGAGCCGCGCTCCAGCGCCCACACCAGCGCATCGCCGCGCGCCGCCGCAATGTCGTCGTCGCTGCAGCCAAACTGGCGCAGCCAGTGCGCGACGATATTCAGGTATTCGTCCTGCTTCGGCGGATAGAACGACAGCCACAGGCCGAAACGCTCGGACAGCGAAATCTTTTCCTCGACCACCTCGCCCGGATGGATCTCGCCATCCGCCGTGTGCTGGTAGGTCTCGTTGTCCTTCATGTATTCGGGCAGCAGGTGGCGGCGGTTCGATGTCGCATAGACCAGCACGTTGTCCGACTGCGCGGCGACCGAGCCGTCGAGCGCCGACTTCAGCGACTTGTAGCCCGATTCGCCATCCTCGAACGACAGGTCGTCGCAGAAGATCACGAAGCGTTCCGGCCGCTGCGTCAGCTGCTCGACGATATCGCCCAGATCGCCGAGATCGGCCTTGTCGACTTCGACCAGGCGCAGCCCCTCGCCGACGAAGGCGTTCAGGCAGGCTTTGATCAGCGACGACTTGCCGGTGCCGCGCGCGCCGGTCAGCAGCACGTTGTTGGCCGGCAGCTTGTGTACGAACTGGCGCGTATTGGCGACGATGGCGTCCTTCTGACGCTCGATGTTCTTCAGGTCGTCCAGATGGATCGGCGGCAGCTGGCGGATTGCCTGCAGATAGCCGATATTGCCGAACAGACTCTGCCGCTTGCGCCAGCGGAAGGCGACCGCTTGCTGCCAGTCCGCCTCGGTCAGCTGCGGCGGCAGCCACTGTTCGAGCCGGGCGAGAAATTGATCGAGACGGGAGGCGAGATCGGACATGGCGGCAATCCGGAAAGGCGGGGGATGGGAGACGCGGAACGGCGAGGCGAGCAGGATGGGCCGGTGCCGGGCCCTTGCCGTGGGCGATGCCTTGCCAGGCGGCAAGGCATCGTCTGGCAACAATCAGGAACGATAGTCGGCGTTGATCGAAACGTAGTCGTGCGACAGGTCACAGGTCCAGACCGTGGCCGCCGCGTTGCCGCGGCCGAGTGCGATGCGCACCGTGATCTCGGCCTGCTTCATCACGCGCTGGCCGTCTTCCTCGCGGTATTCGGGATGACGGCCGCCGTCCTTCGCGACCCAGACATCGTCGAGCCACAGATTGACGCCGCCAACGTCGAGGTCGTCGACGCCGGCGTAGCCGACCGCGGCCAGGATCCGGCCAAGATTGGGATCGGAGGCGTAGAACGCGGTCTTGACCAGCGGCGAGTGGGCGACCGCATAGGCGATCTGCCGGCATTCGGCGACATCGCGTCCGCCTTCGACCCGGATCGTCATCAGCTTGGTCGCGCCTTCGCCGTCGCGCACGATCATCTGCGCGAGCTCCTGCGCCAGCGACGTCACCGCATCGCGCAGCGCCTCGAAGTCGGCGCCGTCGGCGCGCTCGATCGCGGGGGCGCCGGCGCGGCCGGTGGCGATCAGCACGAAGGAATCGTTGGTCGAGGTATCGCCGTCGATCGTGATGCTGTTGAACGAATGATCGGCCGCGTGCGACACCAGCGCCTGCAGCACCGGCTGGGCCACGGTCGCGTCGGTGGCGATAAAGCCCAGCATCGTCGCCATATTGGGCTTGATCATGCCGGCGCCCTTGCTGATGCCGGTCAGCGTGACCGTCTTGCCGCCGATCGTCACCGTACGCGACGCCGCCTTCGGCTGCGTGTCGGTCGTCATGATCGATTCGGCCGCCGCCAGCCAGTTGTCCTCGCGCGCGTTGGCGATCGCCTTGGGCACGCCGGCCAGCAGCCTGTCCATCGGCAGCGGTTCGAGAATCACGCCGGTCGAGAACGGCAGCACCTGATCGGCGCCGATGCCCAGCGCGCCGGCGACCGCCTCGCAGGTCGCGCGCGCATTGGCCAGGCCCGGCTCGCCGGTGCCGGCATTGGCATTGCCCGTGTTGATTACCAGCGCGCGGATGCCGCGGCCGGCCCCCAGATGCTCGCGGCAGACCTGCACCGGCGCGGCGCAGAAGCGGTTGCGCGTGAAGACGCCGGCCACCGTGCTGCCCTCGGCCAGGCGCACCACCAGCACGTCCTTGCGGTTGGCCTTGCGGATGCCCGCTTCAGCCCAGCCGAGCTCGACGCCGGCGACCGGTTTCAGATTCTCTGCCTGCGGCAGCGGCAAGTTGACGGCCATGTTCGATTCCTTGCTTCGATGCGATACCCAGTGTCCGCCGGCGGGCTCAGCTCAACCGGCCGTGGCACTGCTTGAACTTCTTGCCCGAGCCGCACGGGCACGGGTCGTTGCGGCCGACGCGGGGCATGGTCGCCACCTCGCTGTCGTCGCGCGCGCCGCGCGCCGCGGCCGCGATCGCCCGCTCGCCGGTGTCGGGGCCGGCGCCGCCGAACTCGTCATGCTGGTATCGCACATTGCCCAGATGCGACAGGTCGTCCTCGATCTGCTCGGAGGCATGCTCGAGCTCTTCCGGCGACTGGATCTGGACGTTGAAGACGATGCGCGTGACCTCACTCTTGATCACATCCAGCAGACGCGCGAACAGTTCGAACGACTCGCGCTTGTATTCCTGCTTCGGATCCTTCTGCGCATAGCCGCGCAGATGGATACCCTGGCGCAGATGGTCCAGCGCGGCCAGATGCTCGCGCCAGTGCGTGTCGATGCTCTGCAGCATCACCGACCGCTCGAAGCCGGCGAAGGCCTCGCGGCCGACCTGCGCGACCTTGGCCTCGTAGCGCTCGGCCGCGGCCGAGACGATCATCTGCAGCAGTTCCTCGTCCTCGATGCTCTGCGCGTTCTCGATGGTCTGCGCCAGCGGCAGCTCCAGGCCGAAATCGTCGCGCAGACGCTTCTCCAGGCCGGCAATGTCCCACTGCTCTTCCATCGATTCGGCCGGCACGTACTCGCGGAACAGATCGACCAGCACGCCCTCGCGCAGGCTCTTGATCATCTCGCCGACGTCCTGCGCTTCCAGCACCTCGTTGCGCAGCTTGTAGATTTCCTTGCGCTGGTCGTTGGCGACGTCGTCGTACTGCAGCAGCTGCTTGCGGATATCGAAGTTGCGGCCCTCGACCTTGCGCTGCGCCGATTCGATCGAGCGCGTCACGATGCCGGCTTCGATCGGTTCGCCCTCGGGCATCTTCAGGCGGTCCATGATCGCGCGTACGCGGTCGCCAGCGAAGATGCGCAGCAGCTGATCGTCCAACGACAGATAGAAGCGCGACGAACCCGGGTCGCCCTGGCGGCCGGCACGGCCGCGCAACTGGTTGTCGATCCGGCGCGATTCGTGGCGCTCGGTACCGACGATATGCAGGCCGCCCGCGGCCTTGACCTGCTCGTGCAGCGACTGCCATTCCGACTTCAGCTGCGCGATGCGCGCGGCCTTTTCCTCGGCGGACAGATTCGCATCGGCCTCGATGAAGCCGGCCTGCTTCTCGACATTGCCGCCCAGCACGATGTCGGTACCGCGGCCCGCCATGTTGGTGGCGATGGTGATCATCTTGGGCCGGCCCGCCTGCGCGACAATCTCCGCCTCGCGCTCGTGCTGCTTGGCGTTGAGCACCTGGTGCGGCAGCTTTTCCTTGTTCAACAGGTCCGACAGGTATTCCGAGGTCTCGATCGACGTGGTGCCGACCAGCACCGGCTGGCCGCGCTCGTAGCAGTCGCGGATATCGCGCACCACGGCGTCGTAGCGCTCCTTGCCGGTCTTGTAGATCTGGTCCTGGAAGTCCTTGCGCTGGGTCGGCTTGTTGGTCGGGATCACGACCACTTCCAGGCCGTAGATCTCCTGGAACTCGTACGCTTCGGTGTCCGCCGTGCCGGTCATGCCGGCCAGCTTCTCGTACATGCGGAAGTAGTTCTGGAAGGTGATCGTCGCCAGCGTCTGGTTTTCCTGCTGGATGGTGACGCCTTCCTTGGCCTCGACGGCCTGGTGCAGGCCGTCGGACCAGCGGCGGCCGGTCATCAGACGGCCGGTGAATTCGTCGACGATGACGACCTCGTCGTTCTGCACCACATAGTGCTGGTCGCGATGGAACAGGCTGTGCGCGCGCAGGGCCGCGTACAGATGGTGCATCAGCGTGATGTTCTGCGGCGCGTACAGCGACTCGCCCTCGCCGATCAGGCCCAGCTGGGCCATGATCTGCTCGGCCTTCTCGTGGCCGGCCTCGGTCAGGTAGACCTGGTGCGCCTTCTCGTCGACGTAGTAGTCGCCCGGCTTTTCGACGCCGGTGCCGTCGGCCTTCTCCTCGCCGATCTGGCGCTCGAGCAGCTTCGGGATGCCGTTCATGCGCTGGTACAGGTCGGTGTGGTTCTCCGCCTGGCCGGAGATGATCAGCGGGGTGCGCGCCTCGTCGATCAGGATCGAGTCGACCTCGTCGACGATCGCATAGTGCAACGGCCGCTGCACGCGCTGACCCGGGTCGTAGACCATGTTGTCGCGCAGGTAGTCGAAGCCGAATTCGTTGTTGGTGCCGTAGGTGATGTCGCTGTTGTAGGCCGCCTGTTTCTGGTCGTGCGGCATCTGCGACAGGTTGACGCCGACCGACAGACCGAGGAAGTTGTACAGCCGGCCCATCCATTCGGCATCGCGCTGGGCCAGGTAGTCGTTGACCGTGACCACGTGCACGCCCTTGCCGGTCAGCGCGTTCAGGTAGACCGCCAGGGTCGCGGTCAGGGTCTTGCCCTCCCCGGTACGCATCTCGGCGATCTTGTTGTCGTTCAGCACCATGCCGCCGATCAGCTGCACGTCGAAATGGCGCATCTTCATCACGCGCTTGCTGGCCTCGCGGCAGACCGCGAAGGCTTCGGGCAACAGCGATTCCAGCGATTCGCCGCCGGCATGGCGCTGGCGGAACTGCTCGGTCATGCCGCGCAGTTCGTCGTCCGACAGCGCTTCGAACTTCGGCTCCAGCGCGTTGATCCGCTCGACTGTCCGTCGATATTGTTTGATCAGCCGCTCGTTACGGCTGCCGAAGACTTTCTTGAGAAGGCCCGTGATCATCGATTGGTGTCACCTGCGCACGATTGCGGTCCTGCCGTCCGTGCCGCATGGGCCGGACGAGAAGCGCGCGTGGCGAAGAGAGGATTAGCGCAAAACGCCGAGTTTATCACGCGCGGCGGGCCGTTCCGTGGGCGAATCCGCCGCGGTTCCGGTACGCCGGGGCCGGGTCGAGACCGTGCCGGCACGCTGTCTCTCGCGCGGCACCGCGCACGGCACCGGGGCGCTGCGGCGGGCCCGCCCGAGACAGGCTTGGGGCTAGAATGCGGCATGCGCCTGTTCACCCACCACGCCCTGCAAACGCCCGCCGCCAAGCCGCTGAACGACTGGCTGGCCAAGGCCGGGCCGATGTCCTCGCTGATGCAGACCGCGCGCGAGCTCGCCGCGCTGGAAGCCGAGGTGATGGCCCTGCTGCCGCCAGGCATGCGCGCCGGCATCGCGATCGGCGGCGTGCGCCAGGACACGCGCAGTCCCGGAGAGCCCAATACGCTGCTGCTGCTGGCCGCGCACGGCGCCGCCGCCGCGCGCGTGCGGCAGATCGTGCCGAGCCTGCTGGCGCGGCTGCAGCAACGTGGCGCGCGCATCGATGCGGTCAAGGTGCGGGTACAGCCGGACGTCGCACGCGGCGACTGGGACGTGGAACCGGCCGAACGGCCGAAAAAGGTGGGGGTGCCGGCGGCCGGGCTGAACAGCCTCGGCGAACTGGCGCAGACGCTGCCGGATTCGCCGCTGCGCGATGCGGTGCAGACGATGCTGGCGCGGCACCGCCAGGGGCGTGGCTAGCGCAAGAGCCAGCGGAGAGCGGGCGCGCCGGCCGGCGCGCCCCGGGGTCAGGCGAAGGCCGGTTGCAGCTGCGGCAGGAAGGCGGCAGGGGCCTCTTCCTGGCGCTCGAAGCTGACGATCTCGTAGGCCTGCTCGTCCGCCAGCAGCGCACGCAGCAGCTGGTTGTTCAGCCCGTGGCCGGACTTGTTGGCGACGTAGGCACCGATCAGCGGATGGCCGACCACATACAGGTCGCCGATCGCGTCGAGGATCTTGTGGCGCACGAACTCGTCGCCATAGCGCAGTTCCTCGTTGTTCAGCATGCGGTGCTCGTCGAGCACGATCGCGTTGTCCAGGCTGCCGCCGCGCGCCAGGCCCATCTCGCGCAGCGCCTCGACCTCGTGCGCAAAGCCGAAGGTGCGTGCCCGCGCAATCTCGCGGACATAGCTGGTGTCGCCGAAGTCGATCTCGAAGGTCTGGCCGGTCTTGTCGACGGCCGGATGGCGGAAATCGATCGTGAACGACAGCTTGAAGCCGAAATACGGCTCGAGCCGGGCCAGCTTGTCGCCATCGCGCACTTCCACGGCCTTCTTGACGCGGATGAAGCGCTTGGCCGCCGGCTGCTCCTCGATGCCCGCCGATTGCAGCAGGAACACGAAGGACGCGGCGCTGCCGTCCATGATCGGGATTTCCTCGGCGTCGACGTCGACGAACAGATTGTCGATGCCCAGGCCCGCGCAGGCTGACATCAGGTGTTCGATCGTGGAGACGCGCGCGCCGTTCTTCTGCAGCACGGAGGCCAGGCGCGTATCGCCGATGGCGGACGCCTTCACGGGAATCTCGACCGGCTCGGGCAGGTCGACGCGGGTGAAGACGATACCGGTATCGGTCGGGGCGGGCCGCAATGTCAGCGTCACTTTACGGCCCGAGTGCAAGCCAATGCCAACGGTCTTGACCAGGGACTTGATAGTGCGCTGTTTGAGCATGACGGCCTCTGCTAATTATTAAAATCTATCGGGCTTGAGATTCGATAAACCGTATCTTACCACCGGTGAATATATTGCGCTGCACCAGTTTTGTTTCGCCGTGTTAACGGTGTGCCATTCGACGGCTAAAGGCCCGAAAAAGATGCGGGAAATGGCGGGAAAATCGTCGGGAAACGTCGAATAAGCGGCATTCAAGTCACAAATAGCGCCGCTTTCGCTCCCCCTACCCGCGCCAGAGTCAGAGAACGCCGTCTTACCCGCGCAACATCGCGAGCACCGCTTCGGCGCTGCTGACCTTGAACTCGCCCGGAGCTTCGACGGCCAGGTGCGTGACCACGCCGTCGTCCATCACCATCGCGTAGCGCAGCGAACGCACACCCATGCCGCGCTTGCCCAGGTCCTGTTCAAGACCGAGCGCACGCGTCCATTCGGCGCTGCCGTCGCCGAGCATCCGGACCTTGCCGGCGGTGCCCTGCTCGCGCGCCCATGCGCCCATTACGAAGGCATCGTTGACCGACACGCACCAGATCTCGTCGACGCCGGCGGCGCGCAGCGCGTCGGCCTGCTCGACGAAGCCGGGCACGTGGCGTGCGGAACAGGTCGGCGTGAATGCCCCGGGCAGACCGAACACGACGATGCGCCGACCCTGAGCCAGGTCTGCCACCGAGAAGGCGTTGGGACCGAGCGCACAGCCGCCGGCCTCGACTTCGAAGTATTCGTACAGCGTCGCGTCGGGCACGCGTGCACCGATTTCGATCATGGCAATTTCCTCAGGCAGCCACAGCGTGGGCGTCCACATCGAACATCAGCGAACGACAGCGAACGCCGTGGCCAAACCCAGTCTGCATCATAGTTGCCGGCCACCGGCATCCCAAGTGAGACGGCGGCGCGCAAGGCTGTCAGCGGATGCCGACAGGCAGGCAAGCAGAACTGACAAAAACAGGCGCGGCGAGCTTGCACTCGCCGCGCGGACGGAAGGCACATCCCGGCCGGGATACGGCGGGAGACCAGTCCGGGGAGGCGGCCGGCGGCGCGCCTGTCCCGGCACGGGATGCGGACGGAGGACAGCGGGCGCGTCAACCTCGCCGGTCCCGCAAGCGGCAGGCGGCCGTCATCCGTAGCGCGGCACGGGCGGATGGGGAGCGCCCATCGTGCCCCGCTGTCGCGGATGCGCGGCCGGCAAACTGCCGGCAATGCGGTCGGCTATATCGGTCGACTCTCGCCGTGCCGGCTCTCAGTCCGCCTGCTTGCGCAGGAAGGCCGGGATGTCGTAGGTGTCGACGCCCTTCTCCTGCAGCGCGGCCACGTGCGCCGACGCGGTTTCGCGCGAGCTGCGGAACACCGCCGGCGTATCCAGGCCGCTGTAGTCCGGCGTGCTGTGCAGCGCCGAGCCATGCTGCAGGCCGGCCATCATCTGCACCGGCATATTGTCGGTACCGGTCTTGAGCAGCGTCATCGGCTGCTGCTTCTTGCTGGCGCGGCCCAGGCCGGTAGCGACCACGGTCACGCGCAGCGCATCGCCCATCGAGTCGTCGTAGACGGTACCGAAGATCACGGTGGCATCTTCCGCGGCATAGCTGCGGATGGTGTTCATGACTTCCTTGGTCTCCGACAGCTTCAGCGAGCGGCTGGCCGTGATGTTGACCAGCACGCCGCGCGCGCCGGACAGATCCACGCCTTCCAGCAGCGGGCTGGCGACCGCCTGCTCGGCGGCCAGGCGCGCACGATCGACGCCCGACACCGTGGCCGTCCCCATCATCGCCTTGCCCTGCTCGCCCATCACGGTCTTGACGTCTTCGAAGTCGACGTTGACCAGGCCGTCCACGTTGATGATCTCGGCAATGCCCGCCACCGCGTTATGCAGCACGTCGTCGGCGCACTGGAAGCACTTGTCCATCTCGGCGTCGTCGCCCATCACCTCGAACAGCTTCTCGTTGAGCACGACGATCAGCGAGTCGACGTTGTTCTCCAGCTCGGCCGAACCATGCTCGGCAACCTTCGCGCGGCGCGCGCCTTCGAAGTCGAACGGCTTGCTGACCACGCCGACGGTCAGGATGCCCATCTCCTTGGCGACCTGCGCCACGATCGGCGCCGCACCGGTACCGGTACCGCCGCCCATGCCGGCAGTGATGAAGACCATATGCGCGCCGCGCAGCGCGTCGGCGATCTGTTCGCGCGCCGATTCGGCGCAGGTGCGGCCGACCTCCGGCTTCGCGCCGGCGCCCAGGCCGGTATTGCCCAGTTGCAGCACGCGTGCCGCGGTCGAGCGCTTGAGCGCCTGCGCATCGGTGTTCATGCAGATGAATTCGACGCCCTGCACCCCGCGGTTGATCATGTGCTGCACGGCGTTGCCGCCCGCGCCGCCCACGCCGACCACCTTGATGATGGTGCCGTCCTGCATTTCCGATTCGATCATGTCAAAGTCCATCACTGCCTCCGAGAAAAATCAGTCGCCAAACGCTGCGGCCTCCCCGCCGCAACCCTTGGTTCCTGAACAAAGAACCAAAAGAAAGAAACTGCTCCATCAACGCGCCGCGCCCGCCACGGTGGACAGTCGGCGACGACGCGTCGCCAATTCAATTCAATTCGTGCCGGCCAATCAGAAATTGCCGACGAACCATTCCTTCATGCGCGTCCAGATCTGCTTGACCGAACCGCTCTGCACCGCGACCTTGCGTCCGCGCATCCGCTGCACGCGGCCTTCCAGCAGCAGGCCCATCACCGTCGAATAGCGCGGGCTCTTGACCACCTCGTGCAGATTGCCGCGGTACTCGGGAACGCCAACCCGAACCGGTTTGAGGAAGATGTCCTCTCCCAGTTCCACCATGCCGGGCATCATTGCGGTGCCGCCGGTGATCACGATGCCCGAGGACAGCAATTCCTCGTAGCCGGACTCGCGCACGACCTGATGCACCAGCGAGTACAGCTCCTCGATGCGCGGCTCGATCACCGCCGCCAGCGCCTGGCGCGACAGCGTGCGGGTGCCGCGATCGCCCACACCCGGCACCTCGATCATTTCCTCCGGATCGGCGATCGCCTGCTTGGCGATGCCGTACTGGATCTTGATGTCCTCGGCATCGGGCGTCGGCGTACGCAGCGCCATCGCGATGTCGTTGGTGATCTGGTCGCCGGCGATCGGAATCACCGCGGTATGGCGGATCGCGCCTTCGCTGAAGATCGCGATATCGGTGGTGCCGCCGCCGATGTCGACCAGCACCACGCCGAGCTCCTTTTCGTCCTCGGTCAGCACCGCCAGGCTCGAGGCCAGCGGCTGCAGGATCAGGTCGTGCACCTCCAGCCCGCAGCGGCGCACGCACTTGACGATGTTCTGCGCGGCGCTGACCGCGCCGGTCACGATATGGACCTTGACCTCCAGACGGATGCCGCTCATGCCGATCGGCTCGCGCACGTCCTCCTGGCCGTCGATGATGAATTCCTGGGTCAGGATGTGCAGGATCTGCTGGTCGGTCGGGATATTGACCGCCTTGGCCGTCTCGATGACCCGCGCCACATCGGTCTGGGTCACCTCCTTGTCCTTGATCGCCACCATGCCGCTCGAGTTGAACGAGCGGATGTGGCTGCCGGCAATGCCGGTGAAGACCTCCGAAATCTTGCAGTCGGCCATCAGCTCGGCTTCCTCGAGCGCCTTCTGGATCGACTGCACGGTGGCCTCGATATTGACCACGACCCCTTTCTTCAACCCCTTGGACTCGGATTGGCCCATCCCGATCACTTCGTAGCTGCCGTCGGGGCGCAATTCCGCGACCACCGCCGCCACCTTCGAGGTGCCGATGTCCAGACCAACCAACAGGTCCTTGTATTCCTTGCTCATCGGGTTTTCTCCGCGTTCTCTTTTCTCAGTCGCGTCGGATTGTTGTTGGAAGCCGGGCCACGCTTCGCGCCGCCGGCATTGGCATTGGCACTGGCACGGTTGGCACCGCTCGCATTGCTCGTCCCCTGTTCGCGTGCCTTGGCGGCGGCTGCCGCCTGGGCCTCGGTCAGGAAGCGCACATTGGCTGCCCGGATGGCAAACCCGTTCGGATAGCGCAAATCCGCGTACTCGATCTGCTTGCCCCACTGCTCCGTCACCTGCGGCCAGGCGATGACGAAACGCTTGACGCGCTCCTCCATCGCCATCCGGTCAAGGTCGGTCTGTTCCCGTCCCAGTTCGACCACCATGCCGTTGGACAGCCTGGCCCGCCAGGCGTAACGCCCGGACAACGTCACCGCGAGCGGCTCGGCCTTCAACGGCCGGAACCAGTCGCGCATGATCTCGAGTTTGTCGACGACCTCCGCTTCGCTGCCGGGCGGGCCATCGAGCGCGAGCAGCCGTGCGTCCTCTTCCGCCTCGGCGGGATTGGCCACGAACAGCTCGCCATAGGTATTGATCAGCCGCCCGGTATCGGGCGCGCCCCAGGTGCCGAGCGCCTCGTGTTCCTCGATCTTCACCGTCAGGCCGCTCGGCCATTCGCGCCGCACGCTGGCCTTGCGCACCCAGGGCACCGACTCGAAGGCCTGGCGCGCGGCGTCCAGGTCCAGCGTGAAGAAATTGCCCGACAGCTTGCCCAGCGCGTTGGCCCGCACCGCCGGCGCGTTGACGTGGCGCAGCGCGCCGCCGTACATCGGCGCGAGCTCGACATGGGTGATCGCGAACACCGGCCGCTGCGCCAGCCACATCAGGCCGGCCGCGAGCGCCATCACCACCACCACGGCGTAGAGCGTGGTGGCGATCAGGTTCAGCAGGCGTGCGTTGTGCCACATGTCGGTTCGGAAGGCGCGATGGCTTCGTTGTACGGGTTGTTCGGGGCTTACTCGGGTTTCCAGTGCTCGTTCGGATGCAGGTCCAGCGTCGCCGCGGCGACCACCTGCAGCACGAAGTCCTCGTAGCTGATGCCGGCCGCGCGCGCCGACATCGGCACCAGCGAATGGCCGGTCATGCCGGGCGAGGTGTTGATCTCAAGCAGGTAGGGCTGGCCGTCCGCGGTCAGCATCACGTCGGCGCGCGCCCAGCCGCGGCAGCCCAGCACGCGGAAGGCTTCGACCGCCAGGCTGCGCACGCGCTGCTCGAGTTCGTCGCCGAGATTCGCGGGGCACAGGTACTGGGTAACGTCCGTGAAGTACTTGTTCTGATAGTCGTAGTTGGCGTCGGGCGCGACGATGCGGATCACCGGCAGCGCCACCGCGTCGCGGCCTTCGCCGACGATCGGGCAGGTCAGCTCGGCGCCGTCGATGAACGCTTCGGCGATCACGTCGTTGTCCAGCGCAGCGGCCTTCTCGTAGGCGGCGCGCATCTGGCCGGCGTCCGTCACCTTGGTCAGGCCGATCGACGACCCTTCCCGCGCCGGCTTGACGATCAGCGGCAGCCCCAGGTCGGCCACCACCGCATCGAACTCGCGCTCGGTGCAGTCGGCGGTCAGCATCGCGAAACGCGGGGTCGGCAGCCCGTGCGTGCTCCACACCCGCTTGGTGGCGGGCTTGTCCATCGCCAGCGCGGAGGCCAGCACGCCGCTGCCCGTGTAGGGAATGCCCAGCTGCTCGAGCAGGCCCTGCATGGTGCCGTCCTCGCCGTAGCGGCCGTGCAGCGCGATGAAGACCCGGTCGAACCCGGCCGTCGCCAGCTCGGCGACGTTGCGCACGCCGGGGTCGAACGCATGCGCGTCGACGCCGCGCGACTGCAGCGCGGCGAGCACGCCCTGCCCCGACAGCAGCGAGATCTCGCGTTCGGCCGAACGGCCACCCATCAGCACGCCGACCTTGCCGAGCGTCTTCGGATCGATTTGAGGATTGGGGACGAAGCTCATGCCTGGCCTCCGGCTTGCGGCACGGCCGCTTGCGCTGGTTGTTGCGACGCTGACTGGGCAGCGGGTTGCGAAAGGGGATGTGCGGTGGCCGCCGACGCGCCAGCCTGGCCCGACACCAGCAGGCCCGGCACCGCGCCGATCGTGCCGGCGCCCATCGTCACCACCACGTCGCCGGGACGCGCGGCGTCCAGGATCGCCTGCGGCATGTCGTCGATCTGCTCGACGAACACCGGCTCGACCTTGCCGGCCACGCGCAGCGCGCGCGTCAGCGCACGGCCGTCGGCCGCGACGATCGGCGCCTCGCCGGCCGGATAGACCTCGGCCAGCAGCAGCGCGTCGACGGTGCCCAGCACCTTGACGAAGTCTTCGAAGCAGTCGCGCGTGCGCGTGAAGCGATGCGGCTGGAAGGCCAGCACCAGGCGGCGGCCCGGGAACGCGCCGCGCGCGGCGGCCAGCGTCGCCGCCATCTCGACCGGGTGGTGGCCGTAGTCGTCGACCAGCGTGAAGGTGCCGCTGCCATCGGCGCAGGCCACCTCGCCGTAGCGCTGGAAACGCCGGCCGACGCCGTGAAATTCCCGCAGCGCCTTGACGATGGCGGCGTCGGGCACCTCCAGCTCGGTGGCGATGGCGATCGCCGCCAGCGCGTTCTGCACGTTGTGCAGGCCCGGCAGGTTCAGCACCACGTCCAGCGGCGGCTCGGCATGGTTGTTCAGCTGGCGCAGCACGGTGAAGTGCATCTGGCCGTCGACGGCGCGCGCATTGACCGCGCGCACCTGGGCGTCTTCGGCAAAGCCGTAGCGCACCACCGGCTTGGACACGAAGGGCAGGATCTCCCTGACGTTCGGATCGTCGACGCACAGCACCGCGATGCCGTAGAACGGCAGCCGCTGCGTGAATTCGACGAAGGCCTGCTTCAGACGGGCAAAGTCGTGCCCGTAGGTGTCCATATGGTCGGCGTCGATATTGGTGATCACCTCGATCACCGGGAACAGGTTCAGGAACGACGCGTCCGATTCGTCCGCCTCGGCGACGATGAAGTCGCCGGTACCGAGCCGCGCGTTGGCGCCGGCCGAGTTCAACCGGCCGCCGATCACGAAGGTCGGATCGAGCCCGCCTTCGGCCAGCACCGACGCCACCAGGCTGGTGGTGGTGGTCTTGCCGTGCGTGCCGGCGATCGCGACGCCCTGCTTCAGGCGCATCAGCTCGGCCAGCATCACCGCGCGCGGCACCACCGGAATGCGCTTGGCGCGCGCGGCCAGCACCTCGGGGTTGTCGCCGCTGACCGCGGTCGACACCACCACCGCGTTGGCGCCGGCGATATGCGCGGCGTCATGGCCGTGCATCACCGTCGCGCCCAGCGCGGTGAGGCGGCGCGTCGCGGCGTTGCTGCCCATGTCGGAACCGGACACTCGGTAGCCGAGATTGAGCAGCACCTCGGCGATGCCGCTCATGCCGGCGCCGCCGATGCCTACGAAGTGGATGTTCTTGACGATATGCTTCATGAATTCTGCTTGTCGGTGGACCTCGATCCCTCGGTTCCCCGTGCTAATCCCTGGCCAGCTCGCTGCAGACCTGCGCCACGCGCCGGGTCGCATCCGGCTTGGCGAGTCCGCGCGCACGCTGCGCCATCTCTTTCAATTGCGGCCGCGACAGCTGCGCCAGCGTCTGCGCCAGCCCTTCCGCGGTCAATGCATTCTGTTGCACCAGCAGCGCCGCGCCCTGTTCCGACAGGAAGCGCGCATTGGTGGTCTGGTGGTCGTCCACTGCGTGCGGGAACGGCACGAACAGCGCGGCCACGCCGGCCGCGGCCACTTCCGATACCGTCATCGCGCCGGCGCGGCAGATCACCAGATCGGCTTCGGCATACGCCTGCGCCATGTCGTCGATGAAGGGCACGGCATCGGCCGCGACCCCGGCCGCTGCGTAGTTCGCGCGCAGCGTGTCGATCTGCTTGACGCCGGCCTGATGCCGCACCAGCGGCCGCTCGCCTTCGGGCAGCAGCGCCAGCGCCTGCGGCACCACCGAATTGAGCGCGGCCGCGCCGAGACTGCCGCCGACCACCAGCAGCCGCAGCGGACCCTGGCGGCCGTCGTAGCGCGCCGCCGGTTCGGTAAGCGCCGCGACTTCCTCGCGCACCGGATTGCCGGTCCACTCGGCGCCGGGCAGCGTCTGCGGGAACGCGCACAGCACGCGATCGGCGACCCTGGCCAGCACCTTGTTGGCCAGCCCGGCGATCGAGTTCTGCTCGTGCAGCACCAGCGGCCGGCCCAGCAGCGAGGCCATCATGCCGGCCGGGAAGGTGATATAGCCGCCCATGCCGAGCACCACGCTCGGGCGCACCCGGCGCAGCGCGCCGATGCTCTGCCAGAACGCACGCAGCAGGTTCAACGGCAGCAGCAGCTTGGTCAGCAGTCCCTTGCCGCGCAGCCCGCCGAACTGGATGAACTCCATCGGGATGTCGTGCTTCGGCACCAGCGTCGCTTCCATGCCGGTACGGTTGCCGAGCCAGACCACACGCCAGCCCTGCGCGCGCAGCGCATGCGCGACGGCGAGCCCCGGGAACACATGGCCCCCGGTGCCGCCCGCCATCACAAGGAGGGTGCGCTGCTGCGCGGCCGTCATACCTTCCCTCCACGCATCAACACCCGATTGTGGCTACGGCCGCTGCGCTTAACTTCCCGCTGGCGCGGGAAGTTAGCCTGCGCCGAAACCGCGTATTGCTGCGTTCCGGTCATACCTTCCCTCCACGCATCAATACGCGGTTTTCGTAATCGATGCGCAGCAGCAGCGCCAACGCGACGCAGTTCATCAGGATCCCCGAGCCGCCATAGCTGACCATCGGCAGCGTCAGGCCCTTGGTCGGCAGCAGGCCCAGGTTCACGCCCATGTTGATGAAGGCCTGCCAGCCGATCCAGATGCCGATGCCCTTGGCGACCAGTCCGGCGAAGGTGCGGTCCAGCTGCAGCGCGGTGCGGCCGATCGAGAAGGCACGGCGCACCAGCCAGTAGAACAGCACGATGGCGGTCAACACGCCGATGAAGCCCAGCTCCTCGCCGATCACGGCCAGGATGAAGTCGGTATGCGCCTCGGGCAGGTAGTGCAGCTTCTCGATGCTGCCGCCCAGCCCGACCCCGGCCCATTCGCCGCGGCCGAAGGCGATCAGCGAATGGGTCAGCTGATAGGCCTTGCCGAGCGCGTATTCCTCGCGCCAGGGATCGAGATAGGCGAAGATCCGCTCGCGCCGCCACGGCGATACCGCGATCAGCAACGCGAAGGTGCCGACCGCGATCGCCACCAGCGCGCCGAACAGCTTGCCGTTGACGCCGCCGAGAAACAGGATCCCCATCGCCACCGCGGCGATCACCAGGAAGGCGCCCATGTCGGGCTCGAGCAGCAGCAGCATGCCGACCACCGCCACCGCGACGCCCATCGGCAGGAAGCCCTTGCCCAGGCTCTGCATCCATTCCTGCTTGCGCACCGTGTAGTTCGCCGCGTAAAGCACCACCGCCAGCTTCATCAGTTCGGACGGCTGGAAGTTCATCAGGCCCAGCGGAATCCAGCGGCGCGCGCCGTTGACGCCCTTGCCGATGAAGGGCACCAGCACGATCACCAGCAGGATCAGCGCCAGTACGAACAGCTTGGGCGCATAGCGGTCCCAGTACTTGACCGGGATCTGGAACGCCAGCAGCCCGACGCCCAGGCCGATCAGCAGCGAGAACGCGTGGCGCACCAGGAAATGGCTTTCGCGGTAATTGGCAAAGCGCGGCGAATCGGGCAGCGCGATGGTCGCCGAATAGACCATCACCAGACCGAGCGACAGCAGCACGATGGCGACCCACAGCAGCGGCTGGTCGTACTCCATCATCCGCGAGCGGGTCGGCTTGACGCCCGACACCGCATCGCGCAGCCCTTCCCAGGCGTTGCCGATGGTCGCGCCGACGATGGTGGCGCCGACGAAGCCGCTGCGCTTGGCCTGGCGCTCTGCCTGCATCTCGCTCATGGCATGATCCCCCGGGACAGCGCCAGTTCTTCGACCGCGGCGCGGAACACCTGCGCGCGGTGCACGTAATTGCGGAACATGTCCAGGCTCGCGCAAGCCGGCGACAGCAGCACCACGTCACCGGCCTGCGCCTGTTCGGCGGCAAGCCGCACCGCGGCTTCCAGCGCGCCCTCCTCCGAACCCGCATCGAGCAGCGCGACGCCGGTGCCCTCGAGCGCGGCACGCAGTTCGCCGGCGGCCTTGCCGATCAGCACCACCGCGCGCGCGTACTGCGCGACCGGCGCGGCCAGCGGCGAGAAGTCCTGACCCTTGCCCTCGCCACCGGCGATCAGCACCACGCGCTTGTCCAGCCCCGACAGCGCGGCGACCGTCGCGCCGACATTGGTGCCCTTGCTGTCGTCGAAATACTCGACGTCGTCGATGGTGGCGATCCATTCGACCCGGTGCGGTTCGCCGCGGTATTCGCGCAGGCCGTGCAGCAGCGCGTTCATCGGCAGATCGATGGCGCGGCACAGCGCCAGCGCCGCCATCGCGTTGGTGGCGTTATGCATGCCGCGGATATGCAGCGCATCGGCCGGCATCAGGCGCTTGTGCCGCACCGGCACCGGCGCCGCGTCGTCGCCGGCGGCGGCGCTCTTGCGGCGGCGCGGCTTCGCTTCGTCGGCCTCGCCGTCGGGCTCGGCCAGCACCAGCCACGGCATGCCGCCCTCGCGCAGAATGCCGAAGCTGCCCGGCACTTCCGGCAGATCGGTGCCGAAGGTCACCGGCACGCTGCCGGGGCGCGCCATCTCCATCGTCATCCGGTCGTTGCGGTTCAGCACCTGCACGCAGTGAGCACCGTCGCTGCCGCCCGGGCCGAAGATGCGCTGCTTGGCGGCCGCGTAGGCCTGCATCGTGCCGTGCCAGTCCAGATGGTCCTGCGTGAGGTTGAGCACCGCGGCCGCGTGCGGCGCCAGCGTGTGCGTGGTCTCCAGCTGGAAGCTCGACAGCTCCAGCACCCAGACGTCGGGCAGCGTGGCCGAGGCGATGCAGGCCGACAGCTTGTCCAGCGCCGACGGGCTGATATTGCCCGCCACGGCGACGGTCTTGCCGGCGCGCTCGACCAGCCGGCCCGTCAGCGCGGTCGTCGTGGTCTTGCCGTTGGTGCCGGTGATCGCCAGCAACTTCGGCGCGTAGCCCGCTTCGGCCTGCAGATGCGCGAGCGCGCGCGCGAACAGCTCGATCTCGCCCCACACGGGGATGCCGCGCTCGCGCGCCGCGTCGAGCAGCGCGCCGGTATCGGCTTCCATCGGCGACAGCCCCGGGCTGATCGCGATCAGCCCGATGCCGTCGAGCAGCGCGGGCACCGCCGACGCAAAGGCCGCGCCGCCGACGAATTCGGCCGACGGCAGTTCGGCCTGCAGGAAGGCCAGATTGGCGGGCGCCGCACGGGTATCGGCGACGCGCAGCGCGCAGCCATACCGGCCGCACCAGCGCGCCATCGCCAGGCCCGATTCACCGAGGCCCAGTACCAGCACATGAGGGGTCTGCAACTCGCCAAACACTTCGTTTCCTGCCTTTGATTTCCTGTCGTCGATTCAACTTGCCCGCAGGCGTTCTGCTTCGATCCCGTTTCAAGCCGGCTTCAGCGCAACTTCAGCGCAACTTCAGCGTCGACAGCCCGATCAGCACCAGCATCAGCGTGATCACCCAGAAGCGGACCGTGACCTGCGTTTCCTTCCAGCCGCTCAGCTCGAAGTGGTGGTGCAGCGGCGCCATGCGGAACAGCCGCCGCCCTTCGCCATAGCGGCGCTTGGTGAATTTGAACCACGTGACCTGCAGCATCACCGATACCGTTTCCGCGACGAACACGCCGCCCATCACGAACAGCACGATCTCCTGGCGCACGATCACGGCGATGGTGCCGAGCGCCCCGCCCAGCGCCAGCGCGCCGACATCGCCCATGAACACCTGCGCCGGATGCGCGTTGAACCACAGGAAGGCCAGCCCCGCGCCCGCCATCGCCGAGCAGAAGATCAGCAGCTCGCCGGCGCCCGGGATATGCGGGAACAGCAGGTACTTGCTGTAGACCGCGTTGCCCATCACGTAGGCGAACACGCCGAGCGCGCTGCCGACCAGCACCACCGGCATGATCACCAGGCCGTCGAGGCCGTCGGTCAGGTTGACGGCGTTGCTCGAACCGACGATCACGAAGTAGGTCAGCACGATGAAGCCGGCCACGCCCAGCGGATAGCTGACCTCCTTGAAGAAGGGCACCAGCAGGTTCGACTTGTAGGGCATGTCCAGCGACAGCCCGCCCTCGACCCAGCTCAGGAACAGCTCCCACACCTTGACGTTGCTGGCCTCGGAGATCGAGAAGGCCAGATAGACCGCGGCCACCAGCCCGATCAGCGTCTGCCAGAAATACTTCTCGCCGCTCGACATGCCGCGCGGATCGCGGTAGACCACCTTGCGGTAGTCGTCGACCCAGCCGATCGCGCCGTAGCCGAAGGTCACCAGCATCACCACCCAGACGAAGCGGTTGCCCCAGTCGCACCACAGCACCGTCGAGATGCCGATCGACAGCAGCACCAGCACGCCGCCCATCGTCGGCGTGCCGGACTTGACCAGGTGGGTCTGCGGGCCGATGGTGCGCACCGCCTGGCCGATCTTCATCTCGGTCAGCTTGCGAATCACCCACGGACCGAGCGCGAGGCCGATCACCAGCGCCGTGAGGTTGGCCATCACGGCGCGGAAGGTCAGATAGTTGACGACCCGCAGGAAGCTGTAGTCATCTTGCAGCCATTGGGCCAGGGCCAATAACATCGTTCTTCGGTTTCCCAGTCTGCTGCCGCCGCCCCCTTGTTCAGGAGCTTGGCGGACAATTTCAATCAATCGTCAAGCTTCACTGCCGTTCAGCTTCAACCCTTCTTCGCCGGCGCCTGCGGGGTCACCAGCGCTTCGACCATGCGCTCCATCCGCATGAAGCGCGAGCCCTTGACCAGCACCGCGCTCGCCCGGGCGACGGTGCCATCGGCGTCGGCGGCCAGCGTCGCCGCCAGCTCGTCGGCGCCGGCAAAGTGCCGGGCACCCTCGCCGAAAGCCCGCACCGCGTGCGGCGACGCCTCGCCGGTCGCCCACAGCGTGTCGATGCCGCGCGCGCGCGCATAGGCACCGATCTCGGCATGGAACGCCGGTCCCTGATCGCCGACCTCGCCCATGTCGCCGATCACCAGCACGCGCGGCGGCGCGAAGCCGGCCAGCACGTCGATGGCGGCGCGCATCGAGTCGGGGTTGGCGTTGTAGGTGTCGTCGATCACCACGGTGCCGGCGGCGGCCCGCTTGACCTGCAGCCGGCCCTTGACCGGCGCAAAGCTCCCCAGTCCGCGCTGGATCGCCTCGACCTCGACGCCTGCCGCCAGCGCGCAGGCGATTGCCGCCAGCGCGTTGCGCACGTTGTGCATGCCGAGCAGCGCCAGCCGGACCTCGAAGGCACGGCCGGGCGCGCGCACCTGCAGGCGCTGCACGCCGTCGTCGAGGCTCACTTCGGCGGTCACGTCGGGGCTTACGTCGGCATTCAGGTCGGCGCTCAAGCCGGCCTGCCTGGCGTCGCCGCCTTCGGCCAGTCCAAAGGTCAGCACCGGCCGGCTGCCCGCCGCGGCGCGCCAGATGTCCGCATGCGCGCCGCCGCTGGCCGCGTCGAGCGGGAACACCGCGGTGCCGTCGGCCGGCAGCGCGGCCAGGATGCTGGCGTGCTCGTGCGCGACGGCCTCGACGCTGACCATGAATTCCTGGTGCTCGCGCTGCGCGTTGGTGATCACCGCCACGGTCGGCTGCGCGATCGCCGCCAGCGTCGCGGTTTCGCCCGGATGGTTCATGCCGAGTTCGAGCACGGCCAGCCGGTGGTTCGGACGCAGCCGCAGCACCGTCAGCGGCAGCCCGATGTCGTTGTTCAGATTGCCGCCGGTGGCGAGCCGCTGCGGCTCGCCGACCGCCGCGGCGAAGATCGCCGCGATCATTTCCTTGACCGTGGTCTTGCCGTTGCTGCCGGTCACGGCCACCGTCGGCAGCGTGAAGCGGGCGCGCCAGCCGGCGCCGAGCTGGCCCAGCGCGACGCGCGTGTCCGGCGCGACGATTGCCGGCAAACCCGGTGCGGCGGCGCTGACATCCCGCTCAACCAGCACCGCGGCGGCGCCCCTGGCGGCCACGTCGGCAATGAAGTCGTGCGCATCGAAGCGTTCGCCGCGCAGCGCGACGAACAGATCGCCGGGCTCGACGGTACGGCTGTCGGTGTGCACGCGCGTGAATTGCCGCGCGCCATCGCCTTCGATGTGCGCGCCGGCGATCCAGCCCGCGGCCTGCTGCAGGTCGGTCATCGTCTGTTCTGGTTCGGCCGTTGCCGTCATGCCGTTGTTCATGCCGGTATTCATGCCGACACTCCGCGCGCCGCGAGCGCCAGCCGGACATGCTCGCGATCGGAGAACGGCCGCTTGCGGCCCTGGATTTCCTGCGTGGCCTCGTGGCCCTTGCCGGCCACCAGCACCACGTCGTGCGCGCCGGCATGCTTGACCGCATAGAGGATGGCCGCGGCGCGGTCTTCGATCTGGCGGCCGCGCCGGAAGTCCTGCATGCCGTCGGCGATCGCATCGAGGATGGCCTGCGGGTCCTCGCTGCGCGGGTTGTCGCTGGTCAGCACCACCTCGTCGGCCAGGCGCTCGGCCACCGCGCCCATCTGCGGACGCTTGCCCGGATCGCGGTCGCCGCCGCAGCCGAACACGCACCACAGCCGGCCCTGGCGTGCCGCCACCACGGGACGCAGCGCGCTCAACGTCTTCTCCAGCGCGTCGGGCGTATGCGCATAGTCGACCACGGCCAGCGGCCCTTCCTGGCCGCCGAACAGCTCCATGCGGCCGTCCACCGGGCGCAGCGCGCGCAGTCCCGCCAGCGCCGCGTCCCAGGCGAGGCCGTTGGCCAGCGCCGCGCCGAGCACGGCCAGCAGGTTGCTGACGTTGAATTCGCCGATCAGCGGCGTTGCCACCTCGGCGCTGCCGAAGGTGCCTTCGATCCTGAATACGGTGCCGGTCGGGGTCGCCTTGACGCCGGTGGCGCGCAGCCACGCCGCGTTGCCGCTGAAGCCCGTTGCACCGGCCGGGCCGCCGATGCCGTACTCGATCACCTGCCGCGCCGCCACGCCGGCCGCCAGCAGGCGCCGCCCCATCGCGTCGTCGCGGTTGATCACCGCGGCCTGCAGCTTCGGCCAATGGAACAGCAGCGTCTTGGCGGCCTCGTACTCGGCCATGGTGCCGTGATAGTCGAGGTGATCCTGCGTCAGATTGGTCAGCACCGCGACCTGGAACGGCGTGCCGGCAACCCGGCCCTGCTCGAGGCCGTGCGAGGACACTTCCATCGCCACCGCGGCCGCGCCGGCGGCGTGCAGCTCGGCCAGGCTGTCCTGCAATTGCACCGCGTCGGGCGTGGTGAAGCCGGTGTGCTGCAGCGCGTCCGGGAAGCCGCTGCCGAGTGTGCCGATGGTCGCGCAGCGCGTGCCCGCGGTTTGCAGCACGCGCGCCAGCCACTGGCTGCACGAAGTCTTGCCGTTGGTGCCGGTGATGCCGGTAATCGCCAGTCCGCGCGCGGCGTTGCCGTACCAGGCGGCCGCGATCGGCCCGGCGAGCCGCTCCAGCCCTTCGATGGGCAGATGCGGCACGGCCTCGCCATGCGGCCAGTCGTAGCCGCGGCTCTCGTAGACCACCGCGGCGGCGCCGCGCGCCAGCGCCTCGCCGATATAGGGACGGGCGTCGGTCGACAGGCGCTGGTTGCCCAGCACATAGGCGAAGAAGATATCGCCCTGGCGCAGCCGGCGCGTATCGCCGGTCAAGCGGGCGGTGTCGCTGGCGTGCTGGCGCAACCAGGCCGCTGCCTTGGCAGCGGCCTGTTCGACGGCGGCGTGCTTGCTGCGAGCGGTCATCGGGTCGTGCTCCCGGATCCGCGGGCGGACAGGGTTTCGGGCGGCGTGTCGGGCAGGGTTTCGGGCACGCTTTCGGTGACCACCAGCTGCCGGATCGGCGAGTCGGGCTGCACGTTCAGCGCACGCAGCGTGCCGCCGGTGATCGCGGCGAATACCGGGCCGGCGACCGCGCCGCCATAGTGGCTGCCGGAGGTCGGCTCGTCGACGCTGACGGCGACGATGATGCGCGGGTTCGACATCGGCGCCAGGCCGATGAACGAGGCGCGGTACTTGCTGCGGTCGTAGCCGCGGCCGACGTGCTTGTAGGCGGTACCGGTCTTGCCGCCGACGCGGTAGCCCATCACCTGGGCCTGCGTCGCGGTGCCGCCGGGCGCCGTCACCATCTCCAGCATGCCGCGCACATCGCGCGCGACCTGGGGCGAGATCACGCGCTCGCCGCTGGCCGGGCCGTCGGTGCGGAACATCGTGATCGGAATCAGCTCGCCGTCGTGCGCGAAGATCGTATAGGCGTGTGCCATCTGCATCAGCGACACCGACAGGCCGTAGCCGTACGACATCGTCGCCTGCTCGATCGGGCGCCAGCTCTTGTACGGGCGCACGCGGCCCGCGGCGGCGCCGGGAAAGCCGAGCTTGGGCGCCTGGCCGAGGCCCAGGCTGGTGAACATGTCCCACATTTCCTGCGGCTTCATCAGCATCGCCATCTTGATGGTGCCGATGTTGCTGGACTTCTGGATCACGCCCGCGACGGTCAGCGGCCCGTAGTTATGGGTATCGGAGATGGTCGCGCGCTCGAAGGTGTAGCGGCCTTCGGTCTGGAACACCGTCGACGGCGTCACGCGCTTCAGTTGCAGGGCCAGCGCCGCCGTGATCGGCTTCATCATCGAGCCGGGCTCGAAGGTGTCGGTCAGCACGCGGTTGCGCAGCTGTTCGCCGGACAGCCGCGCGCGGTCGTTCGGGTTGTAGCTGGGCCAGTTGGCCAGCGCCAGCACCTCGCCGGTCTGCGCGTCGAGCACCACCGCGCTGGCGGCCTTGGCCTTGCTGCGCTCGGCCACCGCCTTGACCTCGTTGAACGCCAGGTACTGGATCTTGGCGTCGATCGACAGCTGCAGGTCCTGGCCGTCGCGCGGGCTGCGCAGCACGCCGATGTCCTCGACCACGCGGCCGAGCCGGTCCTTGATGACCTGGCGCGCGCCGGCCTTGCCGGCCAGCACGCCTTCGCGCGCCAGTTCCATGCCTTCCTGGCCGCGGTCCTCGACGTTGGTGAAGCCGACGATATGGGCCATCGCCTCCCCTTCCGGGTAGAAGCGCTTGTACTCGCCGCTCTGGTGCACGCCGTCGATCTTCAGCGCGGCGATCTTCTCGGCCACGTCGGGCAGCACCTGCCGCTTCAGATAGACGAAGCTCTTGTCCTCGGTCAGCTTCTTGCGCAGGTCCTTCTCGGACATGTCGAGCAGCCTGGCGAGCTGGCGCAGCTTGCCCGGATCCAGGCTCGACGGCACGTCCTCGGGCACCGCCCAGATCGCCTTGACCGGCAGGCTGGTGGCGAGCACCAGGCCGTTGCGGTCCAGAATCTTGCCCCGCGTGGCGGGCAGCTCGAGCGTGCGCTGGAAGCGCTTCTTGCCCTCGGCCTCGTAGAACTGATTGCCCGGGCCCTGGATCCACAGCGCGCGCATGGCCAGCGCGACGAAGGCCGCGAACATCAGGAACACCACCAGCTTGGAGCGCCACATCGGCAGGCGCAGGCCAAGCACCGGGCTGGCCGAGAACTGGCCGGAACGCGGGCGCGTGGCAGCCGGGCGCGCGGCGCGCGGACGGTGCAGGCTCGGGCGGGCCATCGTCATGGACGGACCTCCGCCGCGGCGTCACGCTGTTCTTTCTCCGCACCGCCGGCGCCATTGGGGACGCTGGCGCCATTGGTGCCGTCGGCGCCCTCGGCGCGCGGCAGCACGATGCCCTGCAGGTATTGGGTACGGCCGGGGCTGACCGGCGACATCTTCAATTGCGCGCGGGCCGCGTCGGCGATGCGCGCGCTCTTGGACAGCGCGCTCTGCTGGTATTGCAGCCGCGACCAGTCGGTCTCGAGCTGGCGTTCCTCGGCCTGCTCGCGCTCGAGCGCGACGAACAGCGTGCGCGCCTCGTGCTGGGCGCTGACCAGCGACAGCGCGCACAGGATTAGCGCGCCGAGCAGGAAGAAGGTCAGGCGGTTCATGCGCGCGCCTCACCCAGCGGCGCGGCGGGCGCCAGTTTTTCAGCGACGCGCATCACCGCCGAACGCGCGCGCGGATTGCCGGCGATCTCGTCGGGACCGGGCTTGAAACGGCCGAGCAGCTTCATGGTCGGCTGGGGCAGGTCGGCCGCGCGCAGCGGCGCGCGCCGCAGCGCCGGATCGGCGTCCTGCTGCGGGCGTGCGTGCGCCTGCATGAACCGCTTGACGATGCGGTCCTCCAGCGAATGAAAGCTGATTACCACCAGCCGTCCCCCTACCTCGAGCAGATCGTAGGCCGAGCTCAGACCGCTTTCGAGGTCCGCAAGCTCTTGATTGATGAAAATCCGTAGAGCCTGAAAGGTGCGGGTCGCAGGGTCCTGACCCTTCTCGCGTGTCTTGACGGCTTTCGCCACGAGCGCGGCAAGGTCGGCAGTAGTGGCGAGGCGTCCGCCATCGCCGGGTTCGCTCCGGCGAGCAACAATCGCCTTTGCAATCTGTACAGCAAACCGTTCTTCCCCATAGTCTCGTATCACCCTCGCGATGTCCTGCTCGTCGGCCTGCGCCAGCCACTCGGCGGCGGTGGTGCCGCGCGTGGTGTCCATGCGCATGTCGAGCGGGCCTTCGAACCGAAACGAAAACCCCCTCGCTGCGTCGTCGATCTGGGGCGAGCTGATCCCCAGATCGAGCAGCACGCCCGCGACCTTCGCGCCGGCCAGGCGCTCGCCCATGGCGGCGAAGCTCGCGTGCTCAATAGAGAAGCGGGCATCCTTGATGGTGCCCGCTTCTGCGATTGCTGCCGGATCCTTGTCGAAGGCGACCAGTGCCCCTTCGGGCCCCAGCCGCGCCAGCACGGCCCGGCTGTGCCCTCCCCTGCCGAAGGTGCCGTCCACGTACACGCCGTCGGGCCGCCACACGAGCGCATCGACGGCTTCGTCCAGCAGCACGGTGCGATGGCGCAGGGGGGTGGGCCCCGGCGTACGGGTCGGTTCCATAACCACTTCAGAAAGAGAAGTTCTTCAATGCTTCAGGCATGCCCTGCGCCATCGCCTGCTGTTCCTTGGCGGCGTAGGTCGCGGCATCCCAGACCTCGAAATGGCTGCCCATGCCGAGCAGCATCACTTCCTTGTCCAGCATGGCGGCGCTGCGCAGCTCCGGCGCGATCAGCACGCGCCCGGCGCTGTCCATTTCGACGTCCGCGGCATTGCCCAGAAAAATGCGCTTCCACCAGTGCGCATCCATCGGCAACGCCGCAATGCGAGTGCGAAAGGTTTCCCATTCCGGCCGGGGAAAGAGCAACAGGCATCCATCCGGGTGCTTGGTCAGCGTCACCCGGCCCTCGGCCTGTTGTTGCAGCGCTTCCCGATGCCGCGTCGGAATCGACATCCGACCCTTGGCATCGAGGGAGAGCGCCGATGCTCCCTGAAACAAGTTCACCCCCGTCCCGCGCCTGCCTGCTGGGGCTTGGCGTGGCGTTGACTGGTCCGCTTCGGCTAGTGCACATCATCCCACACCGAAGCCCTTTCCTCACACAAAAATACACTTCCTCACACTATTCCCCACTTTAGAGGAAGCCTATTGGCCGGTCAAGGCTCGTCAACGGTGCCAAAAAGGCGTTTTTCGGAATCAGAACAAAGACTTAGCGCAAGGCGAGCGCGCACCAGGAAGGTGAATTCCTAATGAAATGAAGGTCTTAGGGGAGAAAGCCGAGAAACCACCTGAGAACTACGCGGGGAGAAGTCGCTGGCGCAAGGAAATACCGCGGTCCCGAGCCCGGCCAAAGGATACAACGATTCGGCGCCGAGAGCCGCTGGGAAGCGCCCGCAGCTCGGGCCAGCAGAGGCGGCCCGCCAGGGGTCCGGATGGTCAGTGGCGGACCGGCGGATCGGTGGGCGCCGTCAGATCCATCAGACCCATCAGACCCATCGATCCATCAGATCCATCAGATTCATCAGATGCGATACGCGGTGGTGGTCATCACGCGCGAGGCCGCGCGCATCGCCGCCCGTACCGGGGCGGGCAGCGTGATGCCGCCGGCTTCGCGGGCGCTGGCACCGTGGCGCGCCTCGTCGTCGCGCATCTGCTCGAGGATCGCGCGCGAGCGCGCGTCGGCGGGCGGCAGCTGCTCAAGATGCCCGGTCAGATGCTGCTCGACCTGACGCTCGGTCTCGGAAACGAAACCCAGGCTGGCGCGATCGCCCGCACGTCCGGCCAGCCAGCCGATCGCGAAGGCGCCGGCATACCACAGCGGGTTCAGCAGGCTGGGTCGCGATCCGAGTTCGCGCAGACGCTCGGCGCACCAGCCGAGGTGATCCTCCTCCTCGCGCGCGGCGGCATCCATCTGCGCGCGCACCGCGCCGTCGCGCGCGGTCAGCTTCTGGGCCTGGTACAGCGCCTGGGCACAGACCTCGCCGACATGGTTGACCCGCATCAGCCCGGCCACATGCCGGCGCTCGCCCGCATCGAGGTGCGTGTCGTCGTGCTCGGGCAGCGTCTCGGCCGGGCTGGGGCGCCCCGCACGGGTCGCGCCGGTGATGGCGCGCAGGGCGACGTCGAATTCGTGGATCAGCTTGTCCATGTCGGTACGGCGGAGCGGCCAGCGTGACGTGAAAGTGACGATGAGCCGCCATGGGTCGGTTCGGGGAATTCCCGCATTGTACCGCCACCGTTTCGGCAGCCCCGCGCGGGGCGCCTTGCCAGTACTGGCTTGGGCTGGCGGGCTACTCCAAAACCCTGAGTTGTTAAAAGCCGACAATAGAACGACTGTGCGATTGTGCAAACAATGCCGTTTGTTACAGTACCCGACAACTTCTCGCGAAGTTGGGTGCGCAGGTGTTGGAGAGCTCAGGAGGCTGCCTCGCGCATCACCAATAATTCTTACTACAGGAGATAAACCAGCATGAAGAAGTCGCTTCTTGCATTGGCCGCGCTCGGCGCTTTCGCCGGCACTGCGCAGGCTCAGTCGAGCGTCACGCTGTACGGGGTGGTCGATGCCAACATCGAATACGTCAGCAACATGTCTTCCACCTCCCCGGGTACCGCAGGGTTCCCCGGCCGCGGGGAGAACAGGTTTGGCGTGACTTCGGGCGGTCTGTCCGGTTCGCGCTGGGGTCTGCGCGGCGTGGAAGACCTCGGTGGCGGCCTGAAGGCGCTGTTCGTGCTGGAAAGCGGCTTCGGCGTGGACGATGGCCGCATGCAGCAGGGCGGCCGCCTGTTCGGTCGCCAGGCCTACGTCGGCATCGAGAGCAACCAGATCGGCCGCATCACGCTGGGCCGCCAGTACACCTCGATGTTCGATGCGTTCGCCAACTTCTCGCCGACCGGCTACGCGACCCAGTACGAACCGATCGCCTATCAGCTGGGCACCAACTTCCGTTCGGACAACACCGTCAAGTACACCGGCAAGCTCGGTCCGGTGACCGCGATCGCCCACTGGTCGTTCGGCAACGGCGTGGCCGGCGGCGGCGAAGTGCCGGGGCAGTTCCGCCGCGACACCGGCTACGGTGGCGCAATCGCCTATGCGGCCGGCCCGCTGGGCGTGGCGATCAGCTACGACCAGTCGAACCCGACCGTGGCCAATACGGGCGGCGACACGGCCACGTTCCGCAAGGCTGGCGCCGCGGCGAGCTACGCCTTCGGCCCGGCCAAGCTGATGGCCGGCTACCGCTGGGGCCAGAACAAGGCCCCGAACGACGCCACCATCTATCGCGACGACTACTACTGGGCAGGCGCCAACTACCAGGCCACCGCCGCGCTGGGCCTGACGCTGGCGTACTACTACGCCGACGTCAAGAACCTGAACGGCGTCAACGCTCCGAACCCGTGGCAGGTCAGCTTCGTGGCGGACTACAACATCACCAAGCGGACGGACATCTATCTGACCGCGGCCTATGCCAAGAACGCCGGCCTGAACTTCGACAGCGCCGTCATCAGCTTTGCCAACGGCTACCCGCTGGGCGCCGGCGAAGACAATATGGTGGGCGTGGGCATCGGCATCCGACACAAGTTCTGAACAACAGCAGTTCCGCGAGCCCGCTCGCTTTCGAAAGGCACCTACGGGTGCCTTTTTTATTGGCCGTCGTGACTGCGCTGGCCCGGCCATAGGGCTTCACCTCATCGGCATTGCCACGCCCGCGCCACTAGAATGCAGCAGTCCGGCGACCCGCCGGCCGACCAGCGACAACACGACGCGCTTGCCGAAGGCGCGCAAGGAGACGACCCGATGCAAGCCCCCCGCCGCCGCGCCTTCCGTCTGACGCTCGCCGCCATGCTGACCGGAATTGCGGCAATGGCCGGCCCCGCGTGGCTCGCGCCCGCGCATGCCGCGGATCCGGCCGCCTATCCGGCCAAGCCGATCCGCATGGTCGTGCCCTTCGCGCCGGGCGGCACCACCGACATCCTGGCGCGCGCGGTCGCCGCCGAGCTGTCGAAGCTGCCGGGCTGGAACGTGGTGGTCGACAACCGGCCCGGCGCCGGCGGCAATATCGGCGCCGAGATCGTCTCCAAGGCCGAGCCCGACGGCTACACGCTGCTGATGGGAACCGTCGGCACCCACGGCATCAACCAGTCGCTGTACAGCAAGCTGCCGTACGACCCGATCAAGGACTTCGCGCCGATCACCGAGGTCGCCGCGGTGCCGAACGTGCTGGTGCTGAATCCGGCGTTCGCCCAGCAGAACAAGATCAACAGCGTCAACGACCTGATCGCCTATGCGCGCGCCAACCCCGGCAAGCTGAACATGGCCTCGAGCGGCAACGGCACCTCGATCCATCTGGCAGGGGAACTGTTCAAGACGCAAACCCGTACCTTCATGGTCCACTTCCCGTACAAGGGCAGCGGCCCGGCGCTGACCGATCTGGCCGGCGGCACGATGCAGGTGATGTTCGACAACCTGCCGTCGTCGATGTCGCTGATCAAGGCCGGCAAGCTCAAGGCGCTGGCGGTGACCAGCGCCAAGCCATCGCCGGCGCTGCCCGACCTGCCGACCATCGCGCAGGCAGCCAGGCTGCCCGGCTACGAAGCGAGCTCGTGGTTCGGCCTGCTGGCACCGGCCGGCACGCCGCCCGCCATCGTCTCGCGGATCCAGCAGGAAGTAGCCAAGGCGCTGGGCACGCCGGCGATGCGCGAGAAGCTGCAGGCGCAGGGCGCCGAACCGGTCGGCAGCACGCCGCAGCAGTTCGCCCAGCATATCCGCGCCGAAACCACCAAATGGGCCAAGGTGGTCAAGGACTCGGGCGCCAAGGTCGACTGATCCATCGCGCGGGGCAGCGGCCGCGGGAGCGCTTGGCCGCCCGCTTAAGGCATATACTTCAGGCGTCAACATTCTTCCCCTGGCCGCCTGCAATGCCGACCTCCGCCGCCGACGCCGCGCCCAACGCGGCGCCAGTCGATCTCGAAACCCGCGCCGACGACGCCAGCCACGAGGCGCTGCGCCTGTGGCTGCGGCTGCTGACCTGCACCAATCTGGTCGAGTCCGATATCCGCAGCCGGCTGCGCGAGTCGTTCGGCTGCACGCTGCCGCGCTTCGACCTGATGGCGCAGCTCGAGCGCCATCCCGAGGGCCTGAAGATGGGCGAGCTGTCCCGCCGCATGATGGTCACCGGCGGCAACGTGACCGGCATCACCGACCAGCTGCAGCAGGAAGGGCTGGTTTCGCGCGAGCCGCTCGCCAACGACCGGCGCGCCTATCTGATCCGGCTGACACCCGCCGGCCGCGCCGCCTTCACGCAGATGGCACGCGCGCACGAGCAATGGGTCGAGCAGCTGTTCGGCGGGCTGGCAGAAACCGAGCGGCGCGCGCTGTTCAAGCTGCTGGGCCGCCTCAAATCGACACTGGTGTCCGCATGAAATTCCTATCGTCGCAACAGCGGTCCCAACAGCGGTTCCAACAGCGGTCCCAACAGCGGTCCCAACAGCGGTCGCAACGGCAACCGTTGCGCATCGCCCGTGTATCTGCGCTGGCCGCCGCGGTGGCCGTGGCAGCGCTTGCGAGCGCCTGCGCCAGTTCGCCCAGCGCGCCACCGGCGCCGCAGATCACGCCGGTCAATGCCACCGTCAAGCTGGGGCGCATCGCCGAGAAGCGCTTCGTCACGCGCGTCGATGTCGAGCAGGCGCGCGGCTATTCGGGCTACGGGGTGGGGGTGGGTGCCGCCAGCGGCGGCGGATGGCACGGCGGTGGCGTGGGAGTGGGCCTGGCCTTCGACCTGGGCCGGCTGCTGAACCGTCCGCCGACACAGCAGGTCGACATCTTCGCCTACGAGATCAGACTGACCGACGGCACCAATGCGACGATCAACGGCCCGTCGGCGCCGGGCCTCGATGTCGGCAGCTGCGTGCGCGTGGTCTATGCCGATGGACGGCGCGAGCCGGGGCTGGCGCCGTCCAACGAGTGCTGAGCCGGCGCCGGCATGGCCGGCGCCCTGAAGGCGGTCAGGCCGCCTTGCGCGCGTCGCGCAATTCGCGCCGCAGGATCTTGCCGACGTTGGTCTTCGGCAGCTCCGTGCGGAACTCGACGTACTTGGGCCGCTTGTAGCCGGTCAGCCGGTCCTTGCAGAACGCGATCACATCCTGCTCGGTCAGCGACGGATCCTTCTTGACCACGAACAGCTTGACCACCTCGCCCGAATGCTCGTCGGGCACGCCGACCGCCGCGACTTCGAGCACGCCCGGGCACTCGGCCACTACCCCTTCGATCTCGTTCGGATAGACGTTGAAGCCCGACACCAGGATCATGTCCTTCTTGCGGTCGACGATGCGGGTATAGCCGCGCTCGTCGATGATGCCGATGTCGCCGGTCTTGAAGAAGCCGTCCGGCGTCATGACCTTGGCGGTCTCGTCCGGCCGGTTCCAGTAGCCGGCCATCACCTGCGGTCCGCGGATGCAGATCTCGCCCGGCTGGCCCGGCGGCACGTCGCGGCCGTCGTCATCCCGGATGGCGATCTCGGTCGACGGGAGCGGCAGGCCGATGGTGCCGGAAAAGGCGTCGGTGTCGGTCGGATTGCAGGTCGCCGACGGCGAGGTCTCCGACAGGCCATAGCCCTCGATGATCGGGCAGCCGGTCTTGGCGAGCCATTTCTTCGCGACCGCCTCCTGCACCGCCATGCCGCCGCCGTTGGCCACGCGCAGCCCCGAGAAATCGACCTTGTCGATGTCCGGATGATTGATCAGCGCGTTGTACAGCGTGTTGACCGCCGGGAACATGTGGAAGCGGTACTTCTGCAGTTCCTTGATGAAGCCCGGAATGTCGCGCGGGTTCGGAATCAGCACGCTCAGGCCGCCGCTGCGCATGCCCAGCAGCGCGCAAACGGTCAGCGCAAAGATGTGGTACAGCGGCAGCGCGGTGATCGTCACCACTTGATCGATCGGCGCGCCCTTGGCCAGCGCCGGCTGCATCCACGCCTGCGACTGCAGCACGTTGGCGACCACGTTCCGGTGCAGCAGCACCGCACCCTTCGATACCCCGGTGGTCCCGCCGGTGTACTGCAGGAAGGCGATATCGTCCGGACCGGTATCGACCGGCTTGCGCTGCAGCCGGCCGCCCTCGGCCAGCGCCGTGGGGAAGCGCACGCAGTTGGGCAGTTCCCACGCCGGCACCATCTTCTTGACGTTGCGCACGACGAAGTTGACCACCGCGCCCTTGAGCCCACCCAGCATGTCGCCCATGCTGGCGACCACCACGTGCTTGACCGGCGTGGCGGCCAGCACCTGCTGCAGCGTGGCGGCGAAGTTCTCCAGGATCACGATCGCCTCGGCGCCGCTGTCCTTGAGCTGGTGCTCGAGTTCGCGCGGCGTGTACAGCGGGTTGACGTTGACCACCACCATGCCCGCGCGCAGCACGCCGGCCAGCACCACCGGATACTGCAGCACGTTCGGCATCATGATCGCGACCCGTGCGCCCGGCTTCAGCCCGCGCGCCTGCAGCCAGGCGGCGAAGTCGCCGGACAGCCGGTCGAGCTCGGCATAGGTGATCGCCTTGTCCATGCAGATGAAGGCGCGCCGGTCCGCGTAGTCCCGAAAGGATTCCTCCAGCAGTTGGGCAAGCGACCGGTACTGGCTGGCGTCGATCTCGGCGGGCACGCCTGCCGGATAGTGTTTCAGCCACTGCTTTTCCATATGCCGTCTCCTGGTTTCTGAATGATCGTTCGATTTTTGGGATGTCAAACGGCGATGCTAAACGGCGGGCCCCCTTAAGACAACACCAGGACGGCACGTTAGATGAAGTCCTCTGAACTGCCGCCAGTGTAATGGTCGCGCAGCGCGCCAACGGTGCGCCGGCCGCTGGGGGAATACCCCTAGGACCCGCCCGCCATGGCGTCGTTGCCCGCTTCGGTCGCGGTAGCGGTGGCTGGGGCCGTGGCCGGGGCGGTGACCGGATCGGCCGCCGCATTGACGGTCGCCGCCTCGCCGGGCGCCAGCGCCCGCAGCCGTGCCTTGCGCTGTTCGGGCTTGAGCTTGCCGATGCGCTCGGCCTCGGCATAGAAGCGCTCCCAGTCGCCGCCGCATTGTTCGAGCAGCGCCAGGAACGCCGGCACCCATTGCTGATAGGTGGCGACCGCGGCCAGATGAGCGTTGGTCAGCGGCTGCGAGAACCAGCGGTCGTAGCCGCTGTAGCCGCCCCACGATTCCTTCAGCGTTGCATAGCGCTGGCGCAGCGCGGCAAAGATCGCCGCCTTGCCGGCACGCTTGGCGTCGTCGTCGATCGGCTTGCGGTACAGCGCATCGAGTTCGGCGCGCGCCTGCAGCAGCATCGCTCGGAACTGCTGCCGGCGCGCGTCGTACTGCCGATAACTGGCGCGCGCATCGGCGGAAGCTTCGCGCGCCAGCCAGCGCTCGACGCCGGCGATCTCCACCGCGCTGGCAAACGACTCGTTGAAAGTGGTGTCGTTGCGCACGTAGACCACCTGATGCGCCAGCTCGTGGAAGATCATCCGCGCGAGCTCGCCCTCGGGCAGATAGACGAAGGTATTCAGCAGCGGATCGTCGAAATAGCCCAGCGTCGAATAGGCGGGCACGCCGGCCACATAGGTCTCCAGCCCCTCGCTGCGCAGCGCCGCGGCATAGCGGTGCGCATCCTCGATCGCGTAGTAGCCGCGATAGTTGATGCAGCCGACCACCAGGAAGCACCACTTGTGCAGCTCCATCGACAGCTCGGGCGTGGCGAACACGCTCCACACCACATAGGGCCGATGCAGATTGGCGTAGCGGCGGTAGCTGCCGTTGTCCGGCAGCGCCAGTTCGCGCGAGGCGAAGTCGCGCATGCGGGCGGCCAGCGCCAGCCGTTCGGCCAGCCGCTTGTCGTTGCTGCCGTTGGCGTAGGCGATCGCCTCGGACAGCGGCGTGGCCTGCGCCATCACGCCCAGATGGCCGCTGATCGACTGCGCGTAGTACCCCACCGCCTCGCAGCCTGCCAGCAGGCCGCCCAGCGCGAGGGCGGCCAGCGCGGCCGCCACGCGGACGCGAGCCGGCCGCCGGGTCATCACGTCACCGCCTGCGCGGCGGCCTCCACCTGCACCAGGCAGTCGTAGAAGACCGGCGCGCGGCCCATGTCGGTCAGGCGCTGGCTGGTCAGCTCGTTGGCGTTCTTGCCGTCCGGCGCGAGCTTCTTCCACCAGATCGACAGCCCGACCACCAGCCCACGGCGCGCGCGGTCGGTGACGCGGGCACGCGCCTGCATGCTGCCCCGGTCGTTGAAGGCGCGCACCATCATGCCGTCGACGATGCCACGCGCCGCGGCGTCGTCCGGATGGATGTCCAGATGCGGCTCGCCCTCGGTGGCGCGCAGGCTGTCGACGTTGACGAAGGTGCTGTTGAGGAAATTGCGGGCCGGCGGCGAGATCATCGCCAGCGGATAGCGCGCGGCCAGCTCCGGCGCGCTTGCAGGCGCCTCGTACGGCGGCACGTAACCGGGCAAGGGATCGAGGCCGTCCTTGACCATCTCGGCTGCGTAGAACTGGCATTTGCCGGTCGGGCTCGGGAAGCCGCCCTCGGCAAACGGCGCCGCCGGCAGCTTCAGCTTCTGCCAGCCGGTTTCCTTCAGCGTCTGCCAGTCGATGCCGGCCGCGCGCGGATCGCCTCGCACGATCGCCTGCGCGGCGATGTCCTCGTCGCTGTCGGCAAAGCACGGGTCGTCAAAGCCCATGCGCCGCGCCAGCCGCCGGAAGATCTCGGTATTGGGCAGCGCCTCGCCGAGCGGCGCGATGGCCTGGTTGTTGGCAAGGAAATAGGTGTGGCCGTAGGCCTTGTGGACGTCGACGTGCTCGAGCTGCGTGGTGGCCGGCAGCAGGATGTCGGCGTAGTCGGCGGTATCGGTGCGGAAGTGTTCCAGCACCACCGTGAACAGGTCCTCGCGCGCGAAGCCCGCGGCCACCTTGCTGGAGTGCGGCGCGACCGCGACCGGATTGCTGTTGTAGACCACGATCGCCTCGAGCGGCGGCGTGCCGGCCGGCAGCCCTTCGCCGAGCAACGCATCGCCGATCGTCGACATATTGATCGTGCGCGGCAGCTTCGGCCAGCTCGGCAGCAGGTCCGGGCGCTGCAGCGCGGCGTTGTCGATCGGGAAGAAGCCCGAGGTCGACAGCTGCAGGCCGCCGGCGGCGTGGCGCCACGCGCCCACCAGCGACGGCAGGCAGGCCACCGCGCGCACCGCCTGGCCGCCGCCGTGGGCGCGCTGCATGCCGTAGTTCAGGCGGATCGCCACCGGTTGCCGTTCGCGCACTGCGAGCGTGCCGTACAGGCCGGCAAGCCATTCGATGTCTTCGACGGCGACGCCGCACAGTTCGGCAGCGCGCGCCGGCGAATACTGCGCCGCGCGGTCGCGCAGCGCGTCGAAGCCGACCGTATGCCGGGCGATGTAGTCGTGGTCGAGCAGGTCGTCGCGGATCAGCACATGGATGATCGCCAGCGCCAGCGCGCCGTCGGTGCCCGGCATCGGCGCGATGTGCCGATGGCACTTTTCGGCGGTCAGCGAGCGGTACGGGTCGATCGCCACGAGCGTCGCGCCGCGGCGCTTGGCCTGCTGCACGCGCGTCCACAAATGCAGGTTGGAGGCGATCGGATTGCCGCCCCAGATCACGATCAGCTTCGCGTCCTCGATATGCTCGATGTCCATGCCGACGCTGGCGCCATAGGTGTAGCGCAGCGCGGTGGCGCCGGCGCTGGCGCAGATGGTGCGGTCGAGCAGCGAGGCGCCGAGCTTGTGGAAGAAGCGCGCGGCCATGCTTTCGCCCTGCACCAGCCCCATCGTGCCCGCGTAGCTGTAGGGCACGATGGCCTGCGGATCGCGCGCGGCGATCGCGCCGAGGCGCTCGGCGACGATGTCGAGCGCCTCGTCCCAGCCGATCGGCGCGAACTGACCGCTGCCCTTGGGGCCGACCCGCTTCATCGGGGTCAGCAGGCGGTCGGGATGATAGGTGCGCTCGGTATAACGCGACACCTTGGTGCACAGCACACCCTGTGTGCCCGGGTGGTCCGGATCGCCCGCGACCTTGACGGCGCGGCCGTCCTCGACGGTGACGAGCAGCGCGCAGCTGTCGGGACAATCGTGCGGACAGGCGGCGCGGACGATGCGGGTGGACATGGGTTCTCCGGGGGCGATGGTCTTTGTGGCCGATTGTATTCGATCGGATTCCATCGGATTCGATCCGATTCCATCAAACAGCGGCCGGCGGACCGGCCCGCTGCCCTTGCGTCCCCTTCCCGCCCCTTCTCGCCCTTCTGGTCCGCTTCCGCGCGCCGTTGCGCCGCCCGCGGCCCGCCCTCAGCGCTGGTCGTTCAGATGGCAGGCCGACATCCGCAGCGGTGCGATCTCCTTCAGCGCAGGGGCCTCCTCCCGGCAGCGCGGCATCGCATGCGGGCAGCGCGGATGGAAGTGGCAGCCCGAGGGCGGATGCAGCGGCGACGGGATCTCGCCCTGGATCGCCACGTAGGTCTTCTTGCCGACCTCGAGCTTCGGCGCCTCGGCCAGCAGCGCCTGCGTGTACGGGTGATTGGGCGCGGCGAACACCTGCTCGGTCGGCGCCGACTCGACCACGCGGCCCAGATACATGATCACCACGCGGTCGCTGATGTGCTTGACCACGCCAAGATCGTGGCTGATGAACAGATAGGTGAGGTTCAGCTCCTCGCGCAGCCGGATGAACAGGTTCAGCACCTGAGCCTGGATCGACACGTCGAGCGCCGCCACCGATTCGTCGCAGACCAGAAATTCCGGCTGGACCGCCAGCGCCCGCGCGATGCCGATGCGCGCGCGCTGGCCGCCCGAGAACTGGTGCGGAAAGCGCCGCAGCACGGTCGGATCCATGCCGACCCGTCTCAGCATCTCCTCGACATAGGCCTTCTGGCCGGAGGCCGGCACGATGCCATGCACCACCGGCGCCTCGCCGACGATGTCGAGCACACGCAGCCGCGGGTTCAGCGACGCGTACGGGTCCTGGAAGATCATCTGGATCGCCAGCTGCTTCTCGCGCTTCTTTTCCGCCGGCAGCTGCTCCAGATCGATGCCCTTCCACAGCCGCGTGCCCTCGGTCAGCGTATGCAGACCGACCGCCATCCGGCCCAGCGTCGACTTGCCGCAGCCGGATTCGCCGACCAGGCCGACCACCTCGCCGGCGCGGATGGCCAGGTCGACGTGGTCGACCGCATGCACCACCTCCTCCTTCGCATGCGCGCCGAACAGATTGGCGATGCGGGCGGCGGCGTCGAGCGACTTGACGAAGCGCTTGGATACGCCGCGCAGTTCGAGCAGCGGCGTTTCCGCCGGCGACGCGGCAGCGGGTCCCGCGGGGCGCGCCGACGGCGCGTCGATCACGGACATCTCGGTCATGCGGCCTCCTGGGTTTCGAGCACCGGGTGGAAGCAGCGCAGGCGCCGTCCGTCGGGCGTGCTGCTCAGCGGGGGCTCGGTGCGGCAGATCTCGGTGGCGCGCGGGCAGCGCTCGCGGAACGCGCAGCCGCCGGGCAGGTTCAACAGCGACGGCGTCATGCCGGGAATCTGCCGCAGCGGCGTGCCGCGCGGATTGCGCGACGGCGCCGAGCCGATCAGCCCGTGCGTATAGGGATGTTCGGGACGCTCGAGCACCTGGCGCACGTCGCCGGCCTCGACGATCCGGCCCGCGTACATCACGCAGACGCTGTCGGCCAGCCCCGCGATCACCGACAGGTCGTGCGTGATCCAGATCAGCGCGGTGCCGGACTCGCGGCACAGCTTCTGCATCTCGTAGAGGATCTGGCCCTGGATCGTCACGTCGAGCGCGGTGGTCGGCTCGTCGGCGATGATCAGGTCGGGCTTGTTCAGCAGCGCGATGGCGATCGCCACACGCTGGCGCATGCCGCCGGAGAACTGGTGCGGATAGGCCTGCAGCCGCTCGTCCGGCGACGGAATGCCGACCCGCGCCAGCGCATTGCGCGCGCGTTCGCGCGCCACCGCCTTGTCGACCTTCTCGTGCGCCAGCACCGCCTCGATCATCTGCGTGTCGATGCGCAGCACCGGGTTCAGCGTCATCATCGGATCCTGGAAGATCATCGCGATGCGGTTGCCGCGCACGTTGCGCATCTGCGCCGGCGTCAGCCTGCGCAGGTCGCGCGTGACGCCGTCGCGGCTGGTCAGCTCGATGCGCCCGCCGACCACCTGCCCCGGCGGGTCGATCAGGCCCATGATCGAATAACCGGTCATCGACTTGCCCGAGCCGGACTCGCCGACCAGGCCCATGATCTCGCCGCGGCCGATCGAGAAGGACACGCGATCGACCGCGCGTGCGACGCCGCCGCGCGTGAAGAAATGCGTCTCCAGGTCCTCGACCAGCAGTGTTGGTTTGCCGCTCATCCGGTACTCCCCTTGTGGCGTCGTCTCTTAAAGCGTCTGCAGGCGCGGGTTCAGGACGTCGCGCAGCTGGTCGGCGACCAGGTTCATCGCGACGATGGTGATCACCAGCGCAATGCCGGGGAAAAAGCTGATCCAGTACTTGCCGGACAGCATGTACTGCTGCCCGTTCGAGATCAGCGAGCCGAGCGACGGCTCGGTGATCGGCACGCCGAGGCCAAGGAAGGACAGCGTGGCCTCCAGCGTGATCGCCGAGGCCACCTGCAGCGCCGCAATCACGATCAGCGGCGGCAGGCAGTTCGGCAGCAGGTGGCGGAACATGATGCGCCGCGCCGGCAGGCCGAGGCAGGTGGCCGCCTCGATATATTCCTTGCGCCGCTCGACCAGCGCCGCGCTGCGCGTGGTGCGCGCGTAGTAGGCCCACTGCACCGCGACCAGCGCGATCACGATATTGCCGATGCCCGGCCGCAGGAAGGCCAGCAGGATCAGCGCCAGCAGGATCGGCGGGAACGACAGCTGCAGATCGGCGACGCGCATGATCAGCGCCTCGATGCGTCCGCCCACGAAGCCGGCGATCAGACCGAGCGTGGCGCCCAGCACCAGCGCGATCACCGTGCTGACCACGCCGACGCCGATGCTGATGCGCAGGCCGTACATCACCGCGGAGAGGATGTCGCGGCCCTGCTCGTCCGAGCCCAGCAGGAACGTCATGCCGTTGCCGGCCACCTCGCCCGGGGCGAGGCGCGCGTCGAGCACGTCCAGCGTCGCCAGGTCGTAGGGGTTCTGCGGCGCCAGCCACGGCGCGAAGATCGCGATCAGCACGATCGCGATCAGCACGGCCAGGCCGGCCACGGCGATCTTGCTGGAGAAGAACTGCCGGGCGAAGCGGCGCCATGGCGTGTCGACGCCAGCAGTCGCGGACGGCGTCGGCGTGCCGGTCGGGGTGCCCGGGGGACCGGCGGGAATATCGGTGGTGGGGGCCGGCAGCCCGTCGGGCGTGCCCGGTTGCGTAGCGATGGTCATGGGATCAGCCCTTGTTGTCGGCGATGCGCACGCGCGGGTCGAGCACGCTGTAGATGATGTCGACCGCCAGGTTGATCAGGATGAACAGCGTCACGATCACCATCAGGTAGGCGACGATCACCGGCCGGTCCAGCAGCTGGATCGAATCGATGATCAGCTTGCCCATGCCGGGCCAGGCGAAGATCGTCTCGGTGACGATGGCGAACGCGATGATCGAGCCGAACTGCAGCGCGATCACGGTGACGATCGGGATCAGGATGTTCTTGAGCACGTGCACGCCGACGATGCGCGTATTCGACAGGCCCTTGGCGCGCGCGAACTTGACGTAGTCCTGCAGCATCGCCTCCTGCGTGCCGGCGCGCGTCAGCCGGATCACCATTGCGATATTGAGCAGCGACAGCGTGACGGCCGGCAGGACCAGATGGCGGATGCCATCGACGGTCAGGAAGCTGACCGGGATGCCGAGCACCGACACGGTCTGCCCGCGGCCGTTCGACGGCAGCCAGCCGAGCTGCACCGCGAACACCATGATCAGCATCAGGCCAACCCAGAAGGTCGGCAACGAGAAGCCGAGGATCGACACCGTCATGATCGACTTGCCGGCGATGCCGTTGGGTCGCAGTCCGGCCCACAGGCCGAGCGGGATGCCGAGCACGATCGCCAGCAGAATTGCCGTGACCGCCAGTTCCATGGTCGCCGGCATCCGCTCGAAGATCAGCTTCAGCGCCGGCGTGCCGTGCGCGAACGAGATGCCCAGATTGCCCTGCAGCGCATTGGTCAGGAAGATCCAGTACTGCTCCCACAGGGGCTTGTCCAGGCCCAGCGCGGCGATGGTGCGCTTGATGTCCTCCTGATCGGCCTGCGGATTGATCAGGATGTCCACCGGATTGCCGATGGCGAACACACCGAGAAAGACCAGCAGCGACATGACGAAGAGCACGACCACGCTCTGCATCAGGCGCCGGATGATAAAGACCAGCATAGTCGGGACGCTTTTCCTTCGCCGCCGGCGCTGCGCACCGCCTTGGCCCTCGCGACGAGCTGCGCGAAGGCGTGCGGCGGAACGCGGCACCGGCTGACGGCTATCGCCGCGCGATCTTCAATCGAGCGGCTGTTTTCGTGGCGATCGGCGCATGGCCGGGTCCGCGCGCACGGCGGAGCCGGCTGCGCGCGGCGCTCCGGGATGGGCGCGCGGCGCCATTGGGCACCGCGCGCGCCGGGGCTGTCAAGTGAACGGCCTGCCGGCAGCCCTGCCGCTGTTACTGCTGCGGCTTGAAGTTGTGCGCGTAGGTCCGTTCGTCGGTCCGCGGCACGTAGGTGATGCCCTTCTGCGTGGCCCAGGTGGTCACCTGCTGATGGATCGGAATGATGCCGCCGTCGTTGATCGCGATCGCGGTCGCCTCCTGCAGCAGCTTCGAGCGCTCGCCGTCGTCGACGGTCCGCAGCGCCTTCTCCAGTACCTCGTCCATCTTCGGATTGCAGTACTCGCCCCAGTTGGTGGTGCCGAAGCCCTTCTTGGCATCCTCGCACGCCAGCAGCGCGCGCAGCGGCGAGCTGACCTCGCCGGTCTGCGCGCCCCAGCCGAGCAGGCCGAACGACCATTCGTGCTTGATGCCCTTGGACGAGTACGTCGCCATCGGCATGCCTTCGACCCGCGTGGCGATGCCGATCCGCGTCAGATTCTGCGCGATGGTCTGCGCGATCTTCTCGTCGTTGACGTAGCGGTTGTTCGGCGTATGCAGCGTCACGCCGAAGCCGTTCGGATAGCCGGCTTCGGCCAGCAGCTTCTTGGCCCCTTCAGGGTCGTACTTGACCGTCTTCAGATTCGGGTTATGTCCGAACAGCGTCGCCGGCACCAGATTGTTGGTCGGCTCGGACAACCCTTCCATCAGCCGGTCCTTGATGCCCTGGCGATTGATGGCCATGCTGATGGCGTTGCGCACGCGCGCGTCCTTCAGCGGGTTCTTGTCCATCGGCTGGCCGTCCTTGGTGGTCACGTACGGCGACTTGTCGCGCTTGGCATCGAAATACAGATAGATCACGCGGTGCGAGATCTTCGAGAAGAACGACAGCTTCGGATTCTTGCGCACCTGAGGCAGGTCCGGCGTCGGCACGTTCTCGATCGCCTGCACGTCGCCCGACAGCAGCGCGGCCAGGCGCGTGGCCGGATTCGGGATAAAGCGCAGCGTCACCTTGTCCCAGGCCGGCTTCGCGCCCCAGTAGTCGGGGTTGCGCGTCAGCTCGACCCGGTCGTCGCGCGCGTAGCTGACGAACTTGAACGGGCCGGTGCCGATCATGCCCTTGCCCTGGGCGAAATCGTCCGAGTTCAGGCCCTGCGTGGCCTTCTTCTGCACGATGAAGATCGAGGTCAGATCGTTCAGCACCAGCGGATAGGGCTGCGCGGTGATCAGCTGGATCGTGTTCGGATCGATGACCTTCTTGGCGACGATGGCCTTGGTGTAGACGTCGAACTTGCCCGGACTGTTCTGGATCGTTGCCGGGCGGTCCAGCGACCACAGGATGTCCTCGGCGGTCAGCGGCGAGCCGTCATGGAACTTGACGCCCTTGCGGATCTTGAACTCCCAGGTGGTCTCGTTGACCAGCTTCCACGACTCGGCCAGGCCCGGAATGATGCGGCTGTCCGCGTCCATCTTGATCAGGCTGTCGAAGATGTGCTCCGACACGTTGATGTTCGAGAACAGGTTGTAGAAGTGCGGGTCCATCGAGGTGGGCGGCGAGCTCATGGCCAGCTTGAAATCGGCTGCCAGTGCCTGACCGCCGGCGCCGAAGCTGATGGCTGCGGCGAGCAGGACGGTTGCAAATGCCTTCTGGTGGTGGCGAAGCGGCATCGAGCGATTCTCCCGAAAAGTGGGGGCAACTATAACGAGCGGCCTCTGACCGTCGCAAGCTGCGACGCCGCAAATTGGTGCAGGCGTCGGAATGCAAGCGGGGCCCGGCTCTCGGACGCGGTACGGCAAGCATTAACTGTTCCAGTAGAGAAGCACCGGCGGCAATGCGGGGAAACCCACCTCCGCCGGCGGACGTGTCGAATCGGGCCGGCATTTTGGCCGGTATATTGGCCGACATATTGGGGACATGGCGGGGCCGCCTCGCGCCGTACGGGTTTTGGCGCATTCGGGCCGGGCGTCGTATGATCCTGATGTTTCACCCCGGGTTTCCCCCGCTGTTTCCCGATTATCCGAACCCGGTTTTCCGAGGGTTTTCCCCCTGATTCATTACCGTTTACCGCTCTTGCCACGGCCATGACACTGATCCCCGAAATCCTCCAGGCGCAAGACGAGATCCGTTCGATCCGCCGCGATATCCACGCTCATCCGGAACTGCGATTCGAGGAGCAGCGCACCGCCGACGTGGTCGCGCGCACGCTGACCGACTGGGGCATCGAGGTGCACCGTGGCCTCGGCAAGACCGGCCTGGTCGGCGTGATTCGCAATGGCACCAGCGCACGCAGCATCGGCCTGCGCGCCGACATGGACGCACTGCCGCTGCAGGAGGCCAATACCTTCGGCCACCGCTCGCAGCACGACGGCAAGATGCACGCGTGCGGCCACGATGGCCATACCGCGATGCTGCTCGGCGCGGCCCGTTATCTGGCGAAGCACCGCAACTTCGACGGCACCGTCAACCTGATCTTCCAGCCGGCCGAGGAAGGCGGCGGCGGCGCGCGCGAGATGATCCGTGACGGGCTGTTCGAGCGCTTCCCTTGCGACGCGGTGTTCGGCATGCACAACTGGCCGGGCATGCCGGCCGGGTCGTTCGGCACCTGCCCCGGCCCGCTGATGGCCTCGAGCAACGAGTTCCGCATCGTCGTGCGCGGCAAGGGCGCGCATGCGGCGATGCCGCATAACGGCAACGATCCCGTCTTCACCGCGGCGCAGATCGTCGGCGCGCTGCAGGGCATCATCACCCGCAACAAGCGGCCGATCGACGCGGCGGTGATCTCGGTCACGCAGTTCCACGCCGGCGACGCCACCAATATCGTGCCCAACGAAGCGTGGATCGGCGGCACCGTGCGTACGTTCACGCTGGCGGTGCTCGACCTGATCGAGCGCCGCATGAACGAGGTGGCGCGCGCCGTCGCCTCGGCCTTCGACTGCACGATCGAATTCAGCTTCGAGCGCAACTACCCGCCGACGGTCAACAGCGCCGCCGAAGCGGCCTTCGCCGTCGAGGTCGCGCGCGAACTGGTCGGGGCCGACAACGTCGACCCGAATATCGAACCCACGATGGGTGCCGAGGACTTTTCCTTCATGCTGCTCGAGCGCCCTGGATGCTATCTGTTCATCGGCAACGGCGAGGGCGGGCACCGCGAAGCCGGCCATGGCATCGGGCCCTGCATGCTGCACAACCCCAGCTACGACTTCAACGACGAGATCCTGCCGGTCGGCTCGACCTTCTTCGTCAAGCTGGTCGAGAAATGGCTGGCGCCGGCGTGAATGGCGCGAATGGCGTGAATGGCGTGAATGGCGTGAGCGGGGCGGGCGGAACGGGTCCTGGCGGTGTGGCGGACACGGCAACGGCCCGGCCGGCGCTACCCGCGCTCGATATCGCGACCGCCAGCGCGTTCGCACAAGTCGCGCTGGAAAACATCCTGCGGCCCTATCCCTACCGGGTCGACCACATGATGATGGGCCCAGGGGACCTGGCCGAGCCGCGCGCGGTGCATCCGGTCTATTTCGGCAGCTATGACTGGCACTCGAGCGTGCATATGCACTGGCTGCTGGTCCGGCTGCTGGCCAGGCGGCCCGACCTGCCGGAAGCGGGCGCGATCCGCGCGACGCTCGATATCCAGTGGCAGCCGGAGGCGGTCGAAGCCGAGCTGGCGTATTTTCGGCGGCCGGGCTCGGCGACGTTCGAGCGCCCTTATGGCTGGGCCTGGATTCTGCGTCTGCAGGCCGAGCTGCGGCAGTTCCCTGGCGCCGACGAACAGATACAGCGCTGGACGCGTGCCTGCGAACCGCTGGCGACCTATCTGGCCGGACGGCTGACCGACTATCTCGATATCGCCGACTTCCCGATCCGCACGGGCACGCATGCCAACAGCGCCTTCGCGCTGGTGCTGGCGGACGGCTATGCCCGCGCCGAAGGCCATCCGGCGCTGCGCCGCGCGATCGCGCGGCAGGCGCACCGCTGGTTCGGCCACGACCAGCGCTACCCCGCCCGCTATGAGCCGGGCGGCGACGAGTTTCTGTCGGGGGGCCTGATGGAGGCGGTGGCGATGCGCCGCGTGCTGGACGACTGCGCGTTCGCCGAATGGTGGGAAATGTTTGCGCCCGCGCCGATCGATCTGGCGACCTGGCTGACGCCGGTGACCGTCGGCGATCGCACCGACCCGAAGCTGGTGCATCTGGACGGGCTGAACCTGTCGCGCGCCTGGTGCTGGCGCCTGCTGGGACCGTCGCTGCCGGAACCGCTGCGGGCGAAGGCGGCGGGCGCCTGGGCCGATCATCTTGACGCGTCGCTGGCGCAGGCGGTCAGCGGGGACTATGTCGGGACGCACTGGCTGGCGTCGTTCGCGGCGCTGGCATTGACCGACCCCGTGGTGCCCTGATTTCGCCCGACCCTTGCCCCTTAAGGCGCGCCCGCCGCTGCGGACCGTGCCCGTGCGGACATGCGCACGCTAGTCCAGGGCGATGTCGCCATACCAGGCTTCCGCCTGGCTCTTGGTGTTGTCGGTGTCGGTCATGATGCCGACCGCGAGCAGCCGCCCGGGCTCCTTGCCGAAGGCGGCGCGATAGTCGGCGCGCAGATCGCGCTCGTGGCAACGCCATTGCCTGGCGTGCCGGGTGCCGGAATCCACGACGATCATCCGAACGCGCTCGGTATGGGGATTCGGAATGACGGTGCCTTCCGGACGTTTCGCGCCCCAGATGTACATCAACGTCGCGTAGGGCATCTCGCGCCCGGTCATCAGCCGCGCCATTTCGTCCATCAGATGATCCTTCAGCGACAGCGTGCTCTTGTCGCCGTCGAAGGCCACGAACACCCGTAGCGGTGCATCCTCGCGCGGACCGGTGGCGTTATCTCCGTCGGCGATGATGTCGCGGGTCTTCCAGGCCCAGCGCAGTTTGCCGGGGTCCCGCGGCTTGAGGGGAACATAAAGGCCAGAGGCGGAGCCGTCGGCGCGGGCATGCAACACGACGCGCTGGTCAACCTCGGTCAACGCATATTGCGTCGGCGTCTTGCTGCGGTTGACGGTCCAACTATGCCAGCCCACCGGCAGCGCCTGCTCGGGGCCGAACGTGGAAAATAGCGGAAGTTGCTGCAACGGCATCGGTTCCGCCGCTTCGTGTTCGCTTTGGTCGCTAACTTTCTGAAGCGAGGCCGGCTCGTTGGGGCGGTGCAATGCCTCGGTCCGCAGCGATTTGGCGGTGGAGGCAGCGAGCCGCTGGTGGAACTTGCGGCAATCCAGAGGCGATATCTTGGCGACCTTGGGGGCCTGCGGTGTACCGGCGGCGGTGTCCGGCGACGAGGAAGGAGGGGTTGCGCATCCTGTCAATGCAACGGCGGTCGCCAGGACGAATCCTGCAAACACCGGCCCGCGCAGGCCCATACCGATGATCCCGGCCCTGTTTGCGGCCATACCTTCCCCCGAACTTCCCGACCGCCCAGGACGCGTTGGGCCCGGGCTTGATTGCGTGACGATGGCGTTGGCCTGCCCCGAAATGGGCCGATGCAAGCGCCGAGCGACACCATAACAGAGCCCTTCAGGAGCGGGAACCGGTGACTTCACCCGGGCGGCAGATCTGTTGTATTCCGTCTGCGCCGCCGGTCTGTCGGTGTGGGTGTCTTTTCCGCCGCCGCAAAGCAAAACGCCCCAGACCTTGGAGGATCTGGGGCGTTTTCAAAGGAGAGCCTGGCGATGACCTACTTTCACACGGGTAGTCCGCACTATCATCGGCGCGAA
>NZ_JABTYE010000010.1 GCF_013314895.1 Cupriavidus gilardii
GGTTGGGGCGGGCTGGATATGACCCTCCAGCACGCGCTCGAAGGCCCGTTCGGGGACCACACCGGCTACTACAACGAGCAGGACTGGTTCCCGGTCTTCACGATCGACCGCATCACGATGCGCCGCGATCCGATCTATCACTCGACCTACACCGGCAAGCCGCCCGACGAGCCGGCCGTGCTCGGCGTCGCGCTGAACGAGGTGTTCGTGCCGCTGCTGCAGAAGCAGTTTCCCGAGATCACGGACTTCTATCTGCCGCCGGAAGGGTGCAGCTACCGGATGGCCGTGGTCCGCATGAAGAAGCAGTACGCCGGCCACGCCAAGCGCGTGATGTTCGGCGTCTGGAGCTTCCTGCGGCAGTTCATGTATACGAAGTTCATCGTGGTGGTCGACGACGATGTCGACGTGCGCGACTGGAAGGAGGTGATCTGGGCGATCACCACGCGGGTCGACCCGACGCGCGATACGGTGCTGGTCGACAATACGCCGATCGACTATCTCGACTTCGCCTCGCCGGTGTCGGGCCTCGGCTCGAAGATGGGCATCGATGCCACCGACAAGTGGCCGGGCGAAACCACGCGCGAATGGGGCCGTCCGATCCAGATGGACGCGGCGATCAAGACCCGCGTCGACGGCATGTGGGAGACGCTGTTCGACCGGCCGACCGGCGGCTGAGAGCCCGGATCCCAGACCCCTCGGCGTCCGGCGCCCCAGGCAGCCCGGACGCGGCCTCCGCCATCCCCCGCTATCATCTGCAACCAGAACCGATTACAGGAGACCACGATGGCCAATGCGCTAGACCGAATCCAGGACCGTGCCCTGGTCCGCAGCCAGTCCTACATCAACGGCGAATGGGTCGGCGCCGACAACGGCACCACCTTCCCGGTGATCGACCCCGCCAACAACCAGGAACTGCTGCAGGTCGCCAACCTGGGCGCCACGGAGACCGAGCGCGCCATCGCCGCCGCCGAAGCGGCCTGGCCCGCCTGGCGCGCAAAGACCGCCAAGGAGCGCGCCACGCTGATGCGCCGCTGGTTCGACCTGCTGATCGCCCACACCGACGACCTGGCCGCGCTGATGACCGCCGAACAAGGCAAGCCGCTGGCCGAATCGAAGGGCGAAGTCGTCTACGGCGCGTCCTTTATCGAGTGGTTCGCCGAGGAAGCCAAGCGCGTCAGCGGCGACGTGCCGGCCTCGACCTGGGCCGACAAGCGCATGGTGGTGCTGAAGCAGCCGATCGGCGTGTGCGCGTCGATCACCCCGTGGAACTTCCCGATCGCGATGATCACGCGCAAGTGCGCGCCGGCGCTGGCTGCCGGCTGCACCATCGTGGTCAAGCCGGCCGAGCAGACGCCGCTGTGCGCGCTGGCAATGGCCGAACTGGCGCACCGCGCCGGCATCCCGGCCGGCGTGATCAATATCGTCACGGGGGATGCCGACCAATCGATCGCGATCGGCAAGACGCTGTGCGCCTCGCCGGTGGTGCGCCACCTGTCGTTCACCGGTTCGACGCCGGTGGGCCGCATCCTGATGGAGCAATGCGCGCCGACCGTCAAGAAGATCGCGCTGGAACTGGGCGGCCACGCGCCCTTCATCGTGTTCGACGATGCCGACATCGATGCCGCGGTCGAGGGCGCCATCGCGTCCAAGTACCGCAATGCCGGCCAGACCTGCGTCTGCACCAACCGCTTCTATGCGCACGAGTCGATCTACGACGAGTTCGTCGCCAAGCTGGCGCGCCAGGCCGAGGGCCTGCGGGTCGGCAACGGCTTCGATGCCGGCGTGGCCCAGGGTCCGCTGATCGACGATCAGGCGGTGCAGAAGGTGCGCCAGCATATCGACGACGCGACCTCGCGCGGCGCCCGGCTGCTGACCGGCGGCAAGCTGGTCGAGGGCCTGGGCTCGAGCCGCTTCATCGCGCCGACCGTGCTGGCCGACGCCACCCCCGAGATGCTGATCTCGCGCGAAGAGACCTTCGGCCCGGTGGCCGCGGTGTTCAAGTTCCGCGCCGAGCAGGAAGCGGTCGCGCTGGCCAATGCCAGCGAGTTCGGCCTCGCCTCGTATTTCTACAGCCGCGATATCGGCCGCGTCTGGCGCGTGGCCGAGCAGCTCGAATACGGCATGGTCGGCATCAACACCGGCCTGATCTCGAACGAGGTGGCGCCGTTCGGCGGCGTCAAGCAGTCGGGTCTGGGCCGCGAGGGTTCGGTCTACGGCATCGACGAATACCTGGAGCTGAAGTACCTGTGCCTCGGCGGCATCTGACCGCACGGCGGGCGCGGGCGGCGCCCGCCGCAGCCCCAATCCCTTAAGCCATCCCCGACCGCGCTGCCATCGGCAAGCCGGCGCAAAAGACAAGGCAAAGGAGGAGACATGACGACACTGGAAGACGGCAAGCTGGTCTGGACGCCATCGCCGGCCGTGCGCGAGCGCGCCCGGCTGACGCGGTTCATGCAGTGGCTGCACGACGAGCGCGGTCTTGCCTTCGACGACTACGACGGCCTGTGGCGCTGGTCGGTCACCGAAATCGAAGCCTTCTGGGACGCGATCCGCGCCTACTTCGATGTCCGCTTCGACACGCCGGCCCGGCAGGTGCTGGCCCGCCGCGAGATGCCGGGCGCGCGCTGGTTCGAAGGCGCCAGCCTCAATTACGTGCAGCAGGTCTTCCGCCACGCCGGCGAAGGCGCCGAACGGCAGCGTGCCGCCATCCGCTACGCGGGCGAAGCGCAGCCGCTGACCGAGCTCAACTGGGATGCGCTCGAAGCGCAGGTCGCCGCGCTGGCACATACGCTGCGGCAACTGGGCGTCGGCCGCGGCGACCGCGTGGCGGGCTATCTGCCCAATATTCCGCAAACCATCGTTGCCTTCCTCGCCACCGCCAGCGTCGGCGCGGTCTGGTCCGGCTGCGCGCCGGACATGGGGCAGGTCGCGGTGATCGACCGCTTCCGCCAGATCGAGCCGAAGGTGCTGATCGCCGTCGACGGCTATCGCTACGGCGGCAAGACCTACGATCGCATGCCGGTGGTCGCGCAGCTGGTGCAAGCGCTGCCCTCGCTGACGGACCTGATCGTGGTGCCGCTCCTTGGCACGCCGGAAGGCGGTCTCGATACGACGCCGCCTGCGGCGTCGGACAACCCGGCCCTGCGCCGCCATCGCTGGCACGACACCCTGGCCCACCAGGTACCGCTGCAGATCGACAGCGTGCCGTTCGACCACCCGCTGTGGATCGTCTATTCGTCGGGCACCACCGGCATGCCCAAGCCGATCGTCCATGGCCACGGCGGCGTCGTGATCGAGCAGCTCAAGCTGATGGCGTTCCACAACGACCTCGGCCCCGACGACGTCTTCCACTGGTACAGCAGCAGCGGCTGGATCATGTGGAATGCGCAGGTGGCCGGGCTGCTGCTCGGCAGCACCATCGCCATCTACGACGGCAATCCGGCCTGGCCGGATGCCGGCGTGCTGTGGCGCTTCGCCGAACAGGCCGGCATCACGGTGTTCGGTGCCGGTGCGGCCTTCTACACCGGCTGCATCAAGGCCGGCGTGGTGCCGTCGCGCGAGGCCGACCTGAGCCGCCTGCGCGGCATCGGCTCGACCGGCTCGCCGCTGCCCGCCGAAGCCTACGACTGGATCTACCGCAACGTGCGCGCCGATATCTGGCTGGCGCCGATGTCCGGCGGCACCGACTTCGCCGGTTCCTTCGTCGCCGGCTGCCCGCTGCTGCCGGTCTACGCCGGCGAGATGCAATGCCGGTGCCTCGGCGCCAAGGTCGAAGCCTTCGACGAGGCGGGCCATGTGTTGATCGACGAGGTCGGTGAGCTCGTCTGCACCGAGCCGATGCCGTCGATGCCGCTCTACCTGTGGGGCGACACCGACGGCAAGCGTTACCGCGACAGCTATTTCGATACCTACCCCGGCGTCTGGCGCCACGGCGACTGGATCAGGATCACCTCGCGCGGCGGCGCCATCATCTATGGCCGCTCGGATGCCACCATCAATCGGCACGGCATCCGCATGGGGACCAGCGAGCTGTATCGCGTGGTCGAGGAACTGCCCGAGGTGCTCGACAGCATGGTGGTCGACCTCGAATATCTCGGCCGCGACTCGTATATGCCACTGTTCGTCGTGCTGCGCGAAGGCATCGCGCTCGACGACAGGCTGGTCGACACGATCCGCGCGCGCATCCGCGAGGCGCTGTCGTCGCGGCACGTGCCCAACGCGATCCTGCAGGTGCCCGGCATCCCGCGCACGCTGTCGGGCAAGAAGATGGAGGTGCCGATCAAGAAGCTGCTGCTCGGCCACGACCCCGACAAGATCGCCAACCGCGATGCGATGGCCAATCCCGACACGCTGGACTGGTACTTCGATTACGCGCGGCAGTATCTGCGCGAGACCAGCGCCGCGACGGCGTAGGGTTTCGGGGCGGGGGCATGTCGCACCGGTATCATGCGGCATCCCCTTCGATCGTCTTCGGTGACACCATGCCCAGCACTCCGACGTTTCGTTTCCAGGACCAGGACCTGATCCGCATCGGCGACGAACACAACGCGCTGCTCCTTGCACCGTGGGCCGGCGGCCGTCTGGTGCGCTGGCTGCATCGCGGCACCGATATCCTGTACTGGCCGGACAACGCCGACTGGTCGCGCCCGGCCAAGGTCCGTGGCGGCAATCCGCTGCTGTTTCCATTTATCGGTCGGCATTTCGTCGACGGTGAACCCGGCAAATGGCGCGATGGCAACGGCGTGGTACGTCCAATGCCGCAGCACGGCTTCGCGCGCGACCTGCCGTTCGAGATTGCGCAGTGCGATCCGGCACGGTCGATCACGATGGCGCTGACCGACTCCGAAGCGACGCGCGACGCCTACCCGTTCGCATTCCGCTTCGAGGTCCGATACCGGCTGTTGCCCGAGGGGCTGGAGGTCGGCCTGGCAGTGCGCAACGTCGGCACCGAGGCGCTGCCCTTTTACGCCGGGCACCACTTCTATTTCGCCGTGCCGCACACGCTGCGCGGCCAGTGCCAGCTGACGATGCCATCTGCCGACAGGCTGCGGCAGCGTCCCGAGGGCAAGCTGACCGCCGCCGAGGTGGGAGAGCCGATCTACCCGCTGAACGATCCGCGGCTGCAGGACACCTTCCATCGCCTGCATCGCGTCGGCCGCAACACCTGCAAAATGCGCATTCCCGCGGCGGACGGTAACGGCAGCAACGGCCGCACGATCACCTTGCACCTCGACGGCGAGCACGACTCGGCTTGCTGGCACGCCGTAACGACGTGGAGCGAACGCGACGACTCGGACTTCTATTGCGTCGAACCGTGGCTAGGTCTGCCCGACGCGATTCATCGGACGGGGGAAGCGCTATGGGTCGCGCCCGGGGGTACGACCGAGGCGGTGTGCCGGCTGCTGCTGGCGTAGCCGCCTTGCGCGCCCGGCCGAATCGCGCATAAAATGGCCGCCTTACGCGGGCGTCGTATAATGGCTATTACCTTGGCTTCCCAAGCCAAAGACGTGGGTTCGATTCCCATCGCCCGCTCCACCCCTCCCCTGCAGTCAATCCCCACTCCTGCAAGCTCGGTCCGTAAGCACGCGAACGGTCAAGGCCGCGTTCGTTTTGCGCTACGGTCCGCAGGCGGCTTCCCCGCATAACGCAGCGCCTCGATCAGCAAGGTCATCGCCCGCGACGAGTGCCGGCGGCTTGGGTAGTAGAGATGGTAGCCAGGAAAGACCGGGCACCAGTCCTCGAGCAAGGGCACCAGGTCGCCCCGCTCCACATGGGCCAGCACCATGTTTTCGGGAACGAAGGCCAGTCCCATGCCGGCCAGGGCGGCGGTCACCATCTGGTCGCTGTCGTTGGCCACGAATTGCCCGTCCACGCGGATATTCAGTTCGCGCTTGCCTTTCCTGAACTCCCACGCATACAGCCCGCCGTAGGTAGGCAAATACAGGTTGATGCAGCGATGCCCCGTCAAGTCCTTCGGCGTCCTGGGAGTGGCTTCCCGGCAAGGTAGGCCGGCGACCCGACGACGGCGAAGCGCACGTCGGGACCGATGCGCACGGCGACCATGTCTTGCGCGACGAGGTCGCCCAATCGCACGCCCATGTCATAGCGATCGGCGGCGATGTCCGACAGCCCGTTGTCGAGTATCAGCTCGACGCGAACATCGGGGTACGTCCACATGAAATCGCCCAGACGCGGCCACAGCACCGAATTGGCGGCGTGCTCGGTGGCGGTGATGCGAATGGTCCCGCGCGGCTGGTCGCGCAGCTCGGCGATGGCGCCAAGTTCGGCCTCGACCTCCTCGAGGCGGGGGGCCACGGTGGCCAGCAGGCGCGCTCCCGCCTCGGTGGCGGAGACGCTGCGCGTCGTGCGCGTCAGCAGCCGGACGCCGAGCCGGCCCTCCAGGCCTCGTACCGCCTGGCTCAAGGCCGACTGCGACACACCCAGCTGCGCCGCCGCGCGGGTGAAGCTGCGCGCCCGCGCGACCGCGATGAAGGCGGCCAGATCGTCGAATGTCGTGCGCGGCATTGATAAGCCCTCCTTATAACCGCGTGCGAATCTAGCATCTTTTTCCGCCAACGGCGGGCGCGTAAAGTCGCCCCAGACAGTGGCGGGCCCCCGAGCGGCGGCGGGCCGTCAGTCAATGACCGAAGGAGCATCGCAATGAAGACATCGCTGACACGAACGGCCCTGTGCGCCGCCGCGCTGCAGGCGGCTGTCGCCGGCGCGGCGGAGCCGAAGGCGACGGAAGGGCAGCGCATCACCGGCGTCGGCAGCCAGGCTTCGGTCGCCGGTCCGGCCGAATACTTCACCGGGCGCGTACGCGTCGACCCGCTGTGGCCCGCCGGAGAAGATATCCATGCTTCGGGCGCGATGGTGACCTTCGAGCCCGGTGCGCGCTCGGCCTGGCACACGCATCCGGCGGGGCAGCGTCTGGTGGTGGTCTCGGGAGTCGGCCTGACCCAGGAATGGGGCAAGCCGGTGCAGCAGATCCGCCCCGGCGACGTGGTCTGGTGCCCGCCCGGCGTCAAGCATTGGCACGGCGCCGCGCCGACGACCGCGATGACCCATCTGGCGGTCACCGGCACCAGGGACGGCAAGAACGTCGAATGGATGGAGAAAGTCAGCGATGACCAGTATCAAGCGCGCTGACGCCTGCATCGGCCGCATGGCCAGCCGCATGTCCGGCCGCATGTCCCCCGGCGTCTCCGTGGTGCTGGCCGTGGCGCTCTGCGCGGCCACCGCACCGTCCCACGCCCAGCCGATCCCGCAGCAGTCCACAGGCATGAAGCAAACTCCAGCCGCATCCCACACGCTCGACGCCCGCCAGCAGGCCATCGTGCCGATCGCGGCCTTTGCCGCGGCCGGCGACATCGCGAAACTGAACGCTGCGCTCGAGCAGGACCTCGACGCGGGGCTGACCGTCAGCGACGCAAAGGAGATCCTGGTGCAGCTCTACGCCTACGCCGGCTTCCCGCGCAGCCTGAATGCGCTGGCCGAACTGATGAAGGTGCTGGAGTCGCGCCGGCAGCGCGGGCTGAGCGATGCACCCGGCCGCGAGCCAAGCAAACCCATACCCGACGGTGAAGCGTTGCACGCGGCCGGCACCGCCAATCAGACCCGACTGGTCGGCGCGCCCGCCAGCAGCCCGGTGTTCGAGTTCGCGCCCGCCATCGACGAATATCTGAAGTCGCACCTGTTCGGCGCCATCTTCGAGCGGGACAACCTCGACTGGCAAAGCCGGGAGCTGGCGACGGTCAGCATGTTGTCGGCACTGCCAGGCGCCGAGTCGCAGCTGCAATCGCATATGCGGATCAGCATGAATGTGGGCATCACCCAGGGCCAGTTGCGACAGCTCGCGCAGGTGCTGAACGAACGTGTGGATGCCGATGCTGCCCGGCGCGCGACGCAGGCGCTGGCGCGCGCCACGGCGGCTCGCTGAAGCATCGATTGATCGATGGGGTGCATAGATGCATGCGGGCCATGCCCCTTAATCGATCCGCGCGAGCGCCCTACAGTAGCGGTACGCGCCCCGGCTTCGGGGCGATTGCATTTGTGAAAGGAGAATCGCTGATGGCTGTGAAAGCATACGGCGCCTACGCCGGCGACAAGCCGCTCGAGCCGATGGAGATCACCCGCCGCGCGCCCGGCCCCCATGACGTCCAGATCGACATCGCGTACTGCGGCATCTGCCACTCCGATCTGCATCAGGTGCGCGCCGAATGGGCCGGTACGCAGTTTCCCTGCGTCCCGGGTCACGAGATCGTGGGCCGCGTCACCGCCGTTGGTGCGCACGTGACGGGCTTCCAGCCCGGCGATCTGGTCGGCATCGGCTGCATCGTCGACAGCTGCCAGCACTGCGCCGAATGCGACAGCGGTCTGGAGAACTACTGCGACGGCATGGTCGGCACCTACAACTCGCCGACGCCCGACGCGCCCGGTTGGACGCTGGGCGGCTACTCGCAGCAGATCGTCGTGCACGAACGCTACGTCCTGCGCATTCGCCATCCGCAGGCGCAGCTCGCCGCGGTAGCTCCGCTGCTGTGCGCGGGTATCACTACCTATTCGCCGCTGCGCCACTGGAATGCCGGTCCCGGCAAGAAAGTCGGCATCGTCGGCATCGGCGGCCTGGGCCACATGGGCATCAAGCTCGCCCATGCGATGGGCGCGCATGTGGTCGCCTTCACCACGTCGGAATCGAAGCGCGAGGATGCCAGGGCCCTCGGCGCGGACGAGGTCGTCGTGTCGCGCAACGCCGACGAAATGGCCGCGCATGCGAAGAGCTTCGACCTGATCGTCAACACCGTGGCCGCGCCGCACAACCTCGATGCCTTCCTCGCGCTGCTCAAGCGCGATGGCACGCTGACACTGGTCGGCGCACCGGCCTCGCCGCATCCGTCGCCCGAGGTCTTCAGCCTGATCTTCAAGCGCCGCTCGCTGGCAGGCTCGATGATCGGCGGCATCCCCGAGACGCAGCAGATGCTGGACTTCTGCGCCGAGCACGGCATCGTTGCCGACATCGAACTGATCCGCGCCGACCAGATCAACGCCTCCTACGAGCGGATGCTCAAGGGCGACGTCAAGTACCGCTTCGTGATCGACAACGCGACGCTGGCCGTTTGATGCTGGCTTGATGCTGGCTTGATGCTGGCTTGATGCTGGCTCGATGCTGGCCTGATCGCGTTCCTGCCCACCCCCCTGTCTTGTCGCCCGCTCTCCCGGACCGGTTCTTCGTTCCGGGGAGCCTTATTTTTTTCACCGATGAATCCAAGCCCTTCCGCCCATCACGCCGCGCACCGCGACCAGCCCGCCGCCTGGGGCGCGGTGCTGGCCATGTCGCTGGGCGCCTTCGCGCTGGTCGCCTCCGAATTCATGCCGGTCAGCCTGCTGACGCCGATCGCAGCCGACCTGCACATTACCGAGGGACAGGCCGGACAGGCCATCTCGATCTCCGGCGCCTTCGCGCTGCTGACGAGCCTGTTCATTTCGTCGCTGGCCGGCCGGCTGGACCGCAAGGTGCTGCTGGTGGGGCTGACGCTGTTGATGGCGGTATCGGGGACGGTCGTCGCGCTGGCGCCCAACTACGCGATCTTCATGGCCGGCCGGGCGCTGATCGGCGTGGCCATCGGCGGCTTCTGGTCGATGTCCGCCGCGACGGCGATGCGGCTGGTGCCGCAGCGGCATGTGCCGCGCGCGCTGGCGATCCTGAACGGCGGCAATGCGTTGGCGACGGTGCTGGCCGCGCCGCTGGGCAGCTTTCTCGGCGCCATTGTCGGCTGGCGGTGGGCGTTCTTCGCCGTGGTGCCGGTGGCGATGATCGCGCTGGGCTGGAAGCTGCTGAGCCTGCCATCGATGGCGGGCCGGCGCACCGACGGCTCCACCAACGTCTTCCGGCTGCTGAGGCGGCCCGCCGTGGCATGGGGCATGGCGGCGGTCAGCCTCTTCTTCATGGGGCAGTTCGCACTGTTCACCTACCTGCGGCCCTTCCTGGAGACCGTGACGCATGTCGACGTCGCCACGCTGTCGCTGATGCTGCTGATCGTCGGCGTCGCCGGCTTCGTCGGCACCACGGTGATCGGCGCGTTGCTGAACGATGGCCTGTACCGGACGCTGATCGCGATCCCCGCCTTGATGGCAATCATCGCCGTGGCGCTCGTTGCCGCGGGAAGCTCGGTCGCCACGACGGCGGTGCTGCTGGGCTTCTGGGGACTGCTCGGCACCGCCGCGCCGGTCGGCTGGTGGACCTGGCTCGCAAGAACGCTGCCGCGGGACGCCGAAGCCGGCGGCGGCCTGATGGTGGCGATCGTCCAGCTCGCCATCATGCTGGGCGCGACCGTGGGCGGCGTGCTGTTCGACTGGAGCGGCTACCGCGCGACCTTCGAGGCCAGCGCGGGGCTGTTGGTCATCGCCGCCATCCTGGCGGTATTGACCGCTCGCGCCGCGCGATCCGAAGCCTCGCCACCCGGGTCGGCCGCTACCGAGGCCTGCCTGCGTTGATCCATTGCTCGACCTGTCGCCGGGTCAGGCGATAGTCACACCGCTAACCCGCAGCATTGCCGGGCGCCAGCGGCGCTCGGTCATTGCAGCAGTACGCCTGCGGTAAAATGGCGCCCTGACGAACGTATCCTCTGGCCGCCGCTCTCGCCCTGTTCGGTGAATCGCCCGGCGGCCTTTTTGTTGCCATGCTTCCCGACGAATCGACCCCTACCCTGCCCGACGACGAGATGTCCGGTGCTGCCGGCGACCCGAGCAGCCCCGCGGAAGACCCCGCCGCCAACGTCGCCCATCCGCGCCGCATCCGCTCCTTCGTGCGCCGGGCGGGACGGACCTCGACGGGCCAGCAGCGCGCCATCGAGGAGCTCGGCCCCCGCTTCGTGCTGCCCTACACCGGCCAGCCGCTGGACTGGCAGGCAGCGTTCGGGCGCGAGGCGCCGTCGATCCTGGAGATCGGCTTCGGCATGGGGGAGACCACGGCGCATATCGCGCAGCTGCGGCCGCAGGACAACTTCCTGGGCTGCGAGGTGCACGAGCCCGGCGTGGGCGCGCTGCTCAAGCTGATTGGCGAGCGCGGTATCGACAATATCCGGATCCTGCAGCACGACGCGGTGGAAGTGGTCGCCCACATGTTGACCGAGGAGTGCCTGGACGGCGTCCATATCTTCTTCCCCGATCCGTGGCACAAGAAGCGCCACAACAAGCGCCGGCTGGTGCAGCCGCCGCTGGTCAAGCTGCTGGCGAGCCGTTTGAAGTCCGGCGGCTATCTGCACTGTGCGACCGACTGGGAGGAGTACGCGCACCAGATGGTCGAGGTGCTGTCGGGCGAGCCCGCGCTGGCCAATACCTCCGACGCGCCCGGCGGCTTTGCCGAGCGGCCCGATTACCGGCCGGTGACCAAATTCGAGCGCCGCGGACTACGGCTGGGGCACGGTGTGTGGGATGTGGTGTTCCGCAAGCGGGGATGAGCCAACGCTGAACCGTTCAGGCGCCCGACGGTGTTCTCCCTCTCCCGCGAGCGGGAGAGAGGAGCAAACCCAGGGCAGAGTTCAACGCCAATCAACCGTGCCAGGCCACGATGCCCAGCTGCGCGGTGGCCAGCACCAGAACGCCGAACACGATCCGATACCAGGCGAACGGCTTGAAGTCGTGCGTCGCGACAAAACGCAGCAGCCAGCGCACGCACAGGAACGCGGACAGGAAGGCGAACACGAAGCCGATCGCGAACACGCCGATGTCATCGGCCGACAGCAGGTTGCGCGCCTTGTATAGCTCATAGACGCTGGCGCCGAAGATCACCGGGATCGCCAGGAAGAACGAGAATTCGGTCGCGACCTGGCGCGACAGCCCGAACAGCATGCCGCCGATGATGGTTGCGCCCGAGCGCGAGGTGCCCGGCACCAGCGCGAAACACTGTGCGATGCCGACCTTCAGCGCATCGCGCCAGTTCATGTCGTCGACCGATTCGATGCGCGGCGCGCTGGCCTTGGCCGCTTCCAGCAGCGCATTGCCTTGCGGATGCGAGACCTGCCCGCGCCGGCTCTCGCGCCATTCGGCCAGCAGGATCACCAGCCCCCCGACGATAAAGGCGGTGGCCACCGTGATCGGGTTGAACAGATAGGCCTTGATCCATGGGCCGAGCAGAAAGGCCAGCGCGATCGCCGGCACCGTGGCGATGATCACGTTCATCGCGAAACGCTGGGCGCGCGGCTCGGTGGCAAGCCCGCCGACCACGTCGACGATGCGCCGGCGGAACTCCCAGCACACCGCCAGGATCGCGCCGAACTGGATCACGATCTCGAAGATCTTGCCCTTCTCGTCGTTGAAGTTCAGCAGCTCGCCGGCCAGGATCAGGTGCCCGGTGCTGGAGATCGGGAGAAACTCGGTCAGACCTTCGACGATGCCGAGGATCAGGGCTTTGAGGGCAATGGCGATATCCATGCGATAACGGGCAATTGGAGCGATTCAGGGACAAGGCGCTCGCCGGCCGGCGCATTGGCGCAGCCACACGAGCACGCGGTAATACCAGGGGACGACCCGTGGCGGCATGGCCATGCCGCCCTGCGAAGACCGTGCGAACGCCGGCTTCGCCATGCATATTGTTGTTGCTGTTACTGCCGGTTGATCTTGACGTTGATGCCATCCGGCAGCACGGTGATTGTACCGGGCTCGACACGCGAGCCGCCGAACTTCAGCTCGTCGGGCTTGAACGTATAAAGCGGATAGTCCTGCAGCAGCTGCTCAGCCAGAATGCCGCCGAGCGCGTTCAGCTGGCGCGAGTACTGCTGCGGCAGGCCGGCCACGTCGAACTGCTTGACCTCAGGATCCTGCAGCACCACGGACTTGGTCGCCGGGTCGTAGCGCAGCGCGCTGTCGAGCGCGAAGCGGCCCTTCATCGCCTCGCGGAAGAACAGCCGGTTGTCCAGCGTGGCGTCGAACGTGATGCTGACGCGATTGCGCTGCGGATCGAGCAGCAGCTGCGGGTTGGCAAGCTGGATGTCGAACAGCTGCATGTAGCGCTGGCTGAACGGGAATTTGCGCTCGAGCGCCGCCTGCAGCTGGCTCTGCGAGAAGGTGTAGTCGTTGCCGACCCAGCCGCAGCCGGCCAGCCAGGCCGTCAGGGTCAGCGCGGCCGTGCCGCAGGCCGCCAGCCAGCGCCGGCGAGAAATCGTGGCCATCCACAGGTCTCCAGGTTGGGGTCAGGCGCCCCGGGCCGATGCCGGCGCGGTCGCGACCTCAAGTTGCGTCAGCCAGTGCAGCGCCGCCTCGCGCGATTCGCCGCACATCTCCGCCGACGGCTGCAGGCCGCCGCAGAAGGCGGGCCGCTCGGGGCGGCCGAACACCGCGCAGCGCATATCGGGCAGCAATTGCGCGCACGGCACGCCGGCCGGCTTGCCGTGGGGCATGCCCGGCAGGGGCGAGGCGATCGACGGCGCGATACAGCAAGCGCCGCAACCGGCACGGCAGGAAACGTCAGACTGGCAGGGCATCGCAATGGTTCAGAACGCTTTGGCGGGAATCCGGCCGAGGTCGCGTTCACTCCGCCGACCGGCGCCAAAGCCGCCATTGTGCACCAGCGCATCGCCGGGGCCTGTGTTCCGGCCCACATCCGCTGTCGCCCCCGGTCACCCACGGTCCTCATGCCCGGCCGCCGGCCGGCGCCGCGCTTGACCGCTCCCGGACCGCACACTACATTACTGACCCATCGGTTATTAACTTCGCCGCCCGCCTCGGCGCGGCGCCCCGCCTGCAGTGAACCCACCCCAAGCCCACCGCCTCGATGCCGCGACGCCGTCCGACGCGGCAGAAAGCCCGAGCGCCAGCGAAATCCACGGCGCGCCCGAAGCGCGACGCTGGTCGCGCCGCAAATCCGCCCGTCCGCAGGAGCTGGTGGCGGCCGCGCTCGAGCTGTTTGTCGAGCGCGGCTACGCGGCCACGCGGCTCGAGGACGTCGCCGCCGCGGCCGGCGTGTCGAAGGGTACGGTCTATCTGTACTTCGCCAACAAGCAGGAACTGTTCAAGACCGTCGTGCGCGAAAACCTGGTGCCGGCGCTGGTGCGCGGCACCGATCTGGTCGACACCTATGAGGGCTCCACCCCGGAGCTGCTGCGCGAACTGCTGCGCGGCTGGTGGGGCCTGATCGGGGCGACGCCGGTGGCGGGCCTGACCAAGCTGATCATGGCCGAATCCGCCAACTTCCCCGATATCGCCCGCTTCTACCACGAAGAAGTGATGGTGCCAGGCGACGAGCTGTTCGCGCGCGTGCTGGCACGCGGCGTCGCCCGCGGGGAATTCCGCGCGTTGCCCGCCAATCCGACCACCACGCTGATCTGTGCCCCGCTGGTGTTTCTGATGCTGTGGCAGCGCGCGTTCAGCATCGGCTCCGACCGGGACATCGATCCCGAGGCGTTTCTCGACAACCTGCTGCAGGTGCTGCTGTTCGGCCTGACCGCGGGCGCCGCCCGCGATACGCCGCTGCCGCCGCAGGTCGGGCCCTATGTCTGGGAACAAATCCGCGACGAGATGCAGCAGGTGCAGGCCCAGGCCCGATCGCAAGGCGACGCGCCGGCCGATTCCGCCGCGCACGCCAACGGCCGCCCGGCCCCGGCCGTCTCTGCCGAACCGAACGAACCGAAACCGAAGCGCCGCCGCACCGGCCGTGCCCCCTGACGATGAAGATCTCGCGTAACAAGCTGCTGCTCGCGGTGTTGGGCCTGGCCGTGCTGCTCGGCGCCGGCGCCATGGTGCGCAAGGCCAGCGGCAGCAAGCAGCCGCCGGCCGCGGCGGCCACTGCTCCGGCAGCCAATGTGGTCGAGCTGCTGCAGACCGACGTGGTCGCCGCCGGCACCCACGATCTGCGCGTGACCCTGCCGTTGTCGGGCAGCCTGCGCGCGCTGAACCAGGCTGCCGTCAAGGCGAAGGTCTCGGGCGAGGTGCGCGACGTGCTGGTGCGCGAGGGGGAGCCGGTGCGCGCCGGTCAGGTCATCGTGCGCATCGATCCGACCGAATACCAGGCCAAGGTCACGCAGGCGCGCGGACAGATGCTGGCCCAGCGCGGCCAGTACGAGAATGCGCGGCAGACGTACGAGCGCAATCGCGACCTGGTCGGGCGCGGCTTCATCTCGAAGACCGCGTTCGACAAGTTCCAGTCCGAGCTCGACGTGGCCAAGGCCAATCTCGATGCGGCCGAGGGCGGGCTGGCGGTCGCGCAGAAGGCGCTGGCCGATACCGTGGTCAAGTCGCCGCTGGACGGCATGGTCGCGGTGCGCTCGGTGCAGCCCGGCGAGAAGGTGTCGCCGGACACGGCACTGCTCGAGGTGGTGGACCTGCGCGTGCTCGAACTGGAAGCGCCGGTGCCGATGGCCGATGTCGGGCGCGTGGCGATCGGCCAGCCGGTGCAGCTGGACGTCGAGGGCGCGGGCCGCTTCGAAGGCAAGCTGGTGCGCATCAATCCGGCGGTCACGCAGGGCACGCGCAGCATCATGGTCTATGTCCGCGTCGACAACCCCGAGCATCGGCTGCGCGCCGGCATGTTCGCCCAGGGCGGCCTGGTGCTGGGGCAGCGTACCGGTGTGGTGTCGGTGCCGATCACCGCGGTGCGCACCGAGGGCGAGCGCGCCTTCGTCTATGTGGTCGAGAACGGCGTGCTGGCCGAGCGGCCGGTGCAACTGGGCATTCGCGACGACAGCACCGGGCTGGTCGAGATCGCCGGCGGCCTGGCCAGCGGCGCGCAGGTCGTGCGCAGCAACCTCGGCACCTTGCGGGTCGGCAGTCAGGTTCGCCTGATCAAGGCCTGAACGAGCGGAGCGCCCGATCATGTGGTTCACGCGTCTGTCGATCCGCAACCCGGTGATGGCCACCATGATGATGATGGCCTTCATCGTGATCGGGCTGTTCTCGTATCAGCGGCTGCCGGTCGACCAGTTTCCGGACATCACCTTCCCGATCGTCGTGGTGCAGACCGAATACCCGGGCGCGCCGCCCGAATCGGTCGAGTCCGACGTCACGCGCAAGGTCGAGGAGATCGTCAATACGATCTCGGGCATCGACGAGATCTTCTCGCACTCGTACCAGGGCACCTCGGTGGTCGTGATCAAGTTCGACCTGTCGGTCGACGTGGCGCAGGCCGCGCAGGACGTGCGCGACAAGATCGCGCTGATCCGCCCGCAATTTCGCGACGAAGTGGAAGAGCCGCGCGTGCTGCGCTACGACCCGTCGGACGCGCCGATCTTCCATCTGTCGGTATCGAACGCGCCCGGCTCCGCGCGCAGCCAGCGCGAGCTGACCACCATCGCCGACCAGATCGTGCGCAAGCGGCTGGAGACGGTGCGCGGCGTCGGCGCGATCAGCATCGTCGGCGGCACCAAGCGCGAGATCGAGATCCGCATCCGCCCCGCCCAGCTCGAAGCGCTGGGTATCGGCGTCGATCAGGTGATGAACGCGATCCGCAACGAGAACCAGGAGCTGCCGGCGGGCGAGCTGCGTTCGTCGGCGACCGAGACCGTGGTGCAGATCAAGGGCCGCGTGGTCGATCCGGCCGCGTTCAGGCAGATCATCGTCGCGCGTCGCGGCAATCAGCCGGTCACGCTCGAGCAGGTTGCCGAGGTGCGCGACGGCGAGCAGGAACAGGAGAGCCTGGCACTGCTGGGCGGCAAGCGCGCGCTGTTTCTGTCGGTGGTCAAGGCGCAGGGGCAGAACACCGTCGATACGGTCGACGGCCTGATCCGCATGACCGACGAGGTGCGCAAGCTGGTGCCCGCCGGCGTGCAGCTGACCGTGATCAACGACAGCGCGCGCGGCATCCGGCGCAGCGTCGACGAGGTCCGCTCGACGCTGCTCGAAGGCGCCTTCCTGACGGTGGCGATCGTCTTCCTGTTCCTCGGCTCGTGGCGCAGCACGGTGATCACCGGCCTGACGCTGCCGATCGCGCTGATCGGCACCTTCGGCGTGATGTACCTGTTCGGCTTCACGCTGAACGTGATCACGCTGATGGCGCTGTCGCTGTGCGTCGGCCTGCTGATCGACGACGCCATCGTGGTGCGCGAGAACATCGTGCGGCACAACCTGATGGGCAAGAACCACCGCGCCGCGGCGCTCGACGGCACCGAGGAGATCGGCCTGGCGGTGCTGGCGACGACCTTCTCGATCGTCGCGGTGTTCCTGCCGGTCGGCTTCATGGGCGGCATCATCGGCCGCTTCTTCCATCAGTTCGGCATCACCGTGGTCGCCGCGGTGATGATCTCGATGTTCGTGTCGTTCACGCTGGACCCGATGCTGTCCTCGGTCTGGCACGATCCGGACCTGCACGGCACCGGCAACAAGCGCAGCTGGTACGGACGCAGCATCGGCCGGCTGCTGGACTGGTTCTCGGCGCGGATGGACGCGCTCGGCCACGGCTACGGCGCGATGCTGGGCTGGGCGCTGAAGCACCGGCTGGCGACGGCGCTGATCGCCGTGGCGACCTTCTTCGGCAGCTTCGCGCTGGTGCCGCTGATCGGTACCGAGTTCGTGCCGAACGCCGACCTGGGCGAGACGCAGATCGGCTTTACCACGCCGGTCGGCACGGCGCTGGAGGTCACCGAGGCCAAGGTGCGGCAGGTCGAGGCCGCGCTGCGCGAATTCCCGGAGGTCGCCTACACCTACGCCACCATCAATGCCGGCAACACGTCGGGCCGCAACAATGCGCTGGTATCGGTCCGGCTGGTCGACCGCAAGCAGCGCGAGCGGACCACCGCCGAGCTCAATCCCTTGATCCGCGAGCGGATGAACCGCATCGCCGGCATCACGCTGACGATGGTCGGCATGCCCGATGGCGCCGGGGGGCAGAAGGCGATCCAGGTCTCGCTGCAGGGCGACGACCTCGGCGAACTGAAGCGGCTGTCGGAGGAGGCGTCGCGCCGGATGCGGGCGATTCCGGGGCTGGTCGATCTCGATTCGAGCATGAAGGACGATCGCCCCACGGTGGAGGTGCGCATCCGTCGCGAGCTGGCCTCGGATCTGGGCATCGGCATCACGCAGATCGGCAATGCCTTGCGGCCGCTGCTGGCGGGCGATGCGATCAGCAGCTGGCGCGCGCCGGACGACGAGAACTACGACGTGCGCGTGCGGCTGCCGAAGGACGCGCGCACCGGCATGGCGGACCTGTCCGCGCTGATGATCGCCAGCACGCAAACCAACCCCGACGGCTCGCCCAGGATGGTGCCGCTGCGCCAGATCGCCGAGCTGGTGCCGACCACCGGCGCCAACCAGATCAGCCGCCGCGACCTCAATCGCGAGGTGGAGCTGACCGCGAATACGGCCGGACGGTCGCAGGGCGAGGTGGCGCGCGACATCCAGCATGCGCTCGACGGCATGACCTGGCCGGTCGGCTACAAGTACCGCTTCGGCGGCTCGACCAAGTCGATGAACGAATCGTTCGGCTACGCGGTGTCGGCGCTCGCGCTGGCGGTGATCTTCATCTACATGATCCTGGCCTCGCAGTTCGCCAGCTTCTTCCAGCCGATCGCCATCATGACGTCGCTGCCGCTGACGCTGATCGGCGTGTTCGCGGCGCTGCTGCTGTTCGGCTCGACGCTGAACATGTTCTCGATCATCGGCTTCATCATGCTGATGGGCCTGGTCACCAAGAACGCGATCCTGCTGGTGGACTTCGCCAACCAGGCCAGGCGCGGCGAGCATGGCAAGGCGCCGCTGTCGCGCGAGGCCGCGCTGGTCGAGGCCGCCCGCGTGCGGCTGCGCCCGATCCTGATGACCACGCTGGCCATGATCTTCGGCATGGTGCCGCTGGCCTTCAGCCTTGGCGAAGGCGCCGAGCAGCGCGCACCGATGGGACAGACGGTAATCGGCGGCATCATCACGTCGTCGATCCTGACGCTGGTGGTAGTGCCGGTGATCTACACCTACCTGGACGATCTGGGGGCCTGGCTGGCGCGGCGCTGGCGTGGCGAGGCGGCAACGCCGGCATCGCAGGGCGAGGCCGAAGCGGCCGCGGAAACAGACCACGCCCCCGCCGCCGACCCGGCCTCGCCGGCCCACGGGCGGCCGGCGAGCGCGGAATGACGGCCCGATGCACCAGCGCCGTGCATGCCGCCCCCCCCCCGCTCCGGTCGGATGCCCCGGCGTCACGCCGGGGAGTTAAAATGTCGGGTTTGACGGAATTCCCCGGCCCGAGGCACCGCGCGGCCGGAACACGAAACACATAGCGGTTGGCATAGCAAGGAAGGCAAGATGGACCTCGAAAAAGCCCGATTCAACATGATCGAACAGCAGATCCGGCCCTGGGACGTGCTGGATCAGGAAATCCTCGACCTGCTGGCCGTGGTCAAGCGCGAGCAGTTCGTGCCCACGGCCTACCAGGCGCTGGCCTTCGTCGACACGGAAATCCCGCTGCCGGGCGGTCAGAACATGCTGGCCCCGCGCGTCGAGGCCCGCGTGCTGCAGGAGCTGGGCGTGCGCAAGCACGAGAACGTGCTGGAGATCGGCGCGGGTTCCGGTTACATGGCCGCGCTGCTGGCCCATCGCGCCCGCCACGTGCTGACCGTCGACATCCGCCCCGAGCTGGCCGCGCTGGCCCGCGAGAACCTCTCCAGGGCCGGCATCGTCAATGTCGAGGTCGCCGAGGGCAACGCCGCCGAAGGCTGGCCCGCCGGCGCCCCGTACGACGTGATCTGCATCTCGGGCTCGCTGCCGGTGGTGCCCGAAGCGATCCTGTCGCAGATCAAGGTCGGCGGGCGCATCGCCGCCTTCGTCGGCACGCTGCCCGTGATGGAAGCGCAGCTGATCACGCGCGTGTCCGAGACCGAATACCAGACCGTCAATCTGTTCGAGACCGCGGTCGCCCCGCTGACCGGCGTCAAGGCGCCGTCGCGCTTCCAGTTCTGAGCCGGAAACCACCATGCAGCAAATTACCGCCACCGAGTTGTCCCAATGGCTGGGCGACCCCAACCGCGCCAAGCCGGTGCTGCTCGACGTGCGCGAGGACTGGGAAGTCCAGACCTGCGCGCTGCCCGGCATCACGCATATCCCGATGGGCCAGATCGTCGCGCGGGCGGCGGAGCTCGACCCGGACGCCGAAGTCGTCTGCGTCTGCCATCACGGCGGCCGCAGCATGCAGGTGGCCAACTTCCTGGAGCGGCAGCACGGCTTCGGCAAGGTCTACAACCTGAGCGGCGGCGTGCATGCGTGGGCCGAGCAGGTCGATCCCGCGATGCCGAAGTACTGAGCGGACGCTAACCGTCGGCCGCGCCGCGTCCGACAAGCTGGAGACGTCATGAGGTTTGCGCTGTGTCCCGCGCGGAGTGCCGCGCATGCTGTTGCGTCGAATGGTGTGTCCGAGGGCCTGTCGGACGGTCTGCGGGATCGTCGTCCACAGGGCCTGCCGGGCGCCATCTCCGGCGTCGCCTTGGCGCTGTGCCTGGCCGCCCTGCTGCCCTTGCCGGCCGGCGCGGCCGACCTGCTGCAGGTCTATCGCGAAGCGCAGTCCAACGACGCCCAGTTCGCCAGCGCGCGCGCCCAGCTTGCCGCCTCGCAGGAACGGTTGCCGCAAGGCCGTGCCGGCCTGCTGCCGCAGATCAATGGCGTGGCCGGCGTCACGCGCACCAAGATCGACCAGAGCGCGCCGATCGACGCCAACCGCTTCCTCAACAACAAGAACTGGGCGCTGCAGCTGACCCAGCCGCTGTTCCGCTGGGACCGCTGGGAAACCTACAAGCAGGGCGAACTGGCCGCGCTGGCAGGCGAAGTCACCTTCAGCCAGGCGCAACTGGACCTGATCACGCGCACCGCGCAGGCCTATTTCGACGTGTTGGCCGCGCAGGACAACCTGTATCTGGCCGGCGCGCAAAAGCGCGCGATCGCCGAGCAGCTCGAGCAAGCCAAGCGCAATTTCGAGGTCGGCACCGCCACCATCACCGACACCAACGACGCGCAGGCCCGCTATGACCTTGCCGTCTCGACCGAGATCGCCGCGCAGAACGAGCTCGAAGTCCGGCGCGCGACGCTGCAGCAGATCACCGGCAGACCGGTCGACGAATTGATGGGGCTGCGCCCGGCGGCCGATATCCCGGGCCCGCAGCCGGCCGACGTCAATCTGTGGGCGCAGCAGGCCGAACTGACGAATCCGCAGGTCAGCCTGGCCCGCTACAACCTCGAAACGGCGCAGCGCGAATACAACAAGGCGCGTGCCGGCCATCTGCCTTCGGTCGATCTGGTGGCCTCGTACGGCTATCAGGATTCATCCGGCCTGATACAGCAGCAGGTCAATGTCGCCAGCCGCTACAACAGCGCGCAGATCGGCGTGCAGCTGACCATTCCGATCTACGCCGGCGGCCAGATCCAGTCCCGTGCGCGCGAAACGCTGGCGCTGGCAGACCGCGCCGCCAGCGACCTCGAATTCGCCCGCCGCACCGCGGCGCAGAACGCGCGGCAGACCTTCTCCGGCGTGTCCAACGGACTGGCCCAGGTGCGCGCGCTGGAGGCCGCGGAACGCTCGGCGCAGACCGCGGTGGAATCGAACCGGCTCGGCTACGAGGTGGGGGTGCGCATCAACATCGACGTGCTGAACGCCGAGGCCCAGCTGTTCTCGACCCGCCGCGACCTCGCCCGCGCGCGCTACGACACCATCATGAACGGCCTGCGCCTGAAGGCCGCCACCGGCTCGCTCAGCGAAGACGACCTGGTGCAGATCAACACGCTGCTGACCTTGCCCCCGGGCTCGATGTACAAGCTGCCCGAGCCGCCGAAGGCGGCGGCGCCGGGGGCGAAACCGGCGCGGACGGCAAAGCGCGGTTAAGCAGATCTGTCCGGCAGCGCAACGCAGCGTAGGCCACCGGTATGATCACCACCCTCGCCATCGCCAACTACCGCTCCATCCGCGAGCTCGTCATGCCGCTGGGGCGGCTCAATGTGGTCAGCGGCCAGAACGGAACCGGCAAGTCGAATCTGTATCGTGCGCTGCGGCTGCTGGCCGCGACTGCGCAAGGCGGTGTGGTGGCGGCGCTGGCGCGTGAAGGCGGCATGCAATCGACGCTGTGGGCCGGCCCCGAAACGATCTCCCGGGCGATGCTGCGCGGCGAACAGCCGGTGCAGGGCACGGTGCGCCAGCATCCCGTGGCGCTGCGACTGGGCTTCGCCTCGGACGAGTTCGGTTATGCGATCGAACTCGGGCTGCGGCAGGCGATCGATTCGATATTCACGCTGGACCCGGACATCAAGCGCGAATCCATCTGGCATGGCGAGTCGCCGCATCCGTCTTCGCTGCTGGTCGACCGGCGCGGCGCGGCCGTGCGGGCGCGCGACGACAAGGGGCGGTGGCAAAGCCTGCCGCTGCCCTTGCGCGGCTTCGACAGCATGCTGACCGAATACGCGGACCGCCGCAGCACGCCTGAGATGCTGACCGTGCGCGAGCAGGTCCGCTCATGGCGTTTCTACGATCATTTCCGTACCGATGCCGATGCGCTGGCACGCCAGCCGCAGGTCGGCACGCATACGCCGGTGCTGTCGGACGATGGCCGCGATCTGGCCGCGGCGCTGCAGACGATCCGCGAGATCGGCGATCGGGAGGCCTTGAACGAATGCATCGACGATGCGTTTCCGGGCTCGCGCATCGAGATCGGCGCGCAGGACGGCCGTTTCGAGCTGCTGCTGTGGCAGCCCGGCATGCTGCGGCCACTGCGCGCCGCGGAGCTGTCCGACGGCACGCTGCGCTATCTGCTGCTGGCGGCGGCCCTGCATACGCCCCGCCCGCCGGAACTGCTGGTGCTCAACGAACCCGAGACGAGCCTGCATGCCGATCTGCTGCCGGCGCTGGGCCGCATGATCGGCAAGGCCGCGCAACGCTCGCAGGTCATCGTGGTTTCGCATGCGGCCCGGCTGATCGCGGCGCTCGAGCAGCAGCCCGACAGCCAGTCGATCGTGCTGGAGAAGCAGCTGGGGCAGACGCAGGTTGCGGGCCTCAGCGATCTGCAGCGGCCGGCGTGGAGCTGGTTGCCGCGTTAGCGGAGATTGGGGCACTGCTGCCCTCTCCCCCGGCCCCTCTCCCGCAAGCGGGAGAGGGGAGAATCAGCAGCGGCTAGCGTGATGCCGGTTGGGTGCCCCCTCTCTCCCTCTCTCCCTCTCTCCCTCTGTCCATCCCTCAGGGGGACAAGGCCGGTGAGAAGGGTGGTTCGCTACCGCCCACGGTAAAGATAGCTTCGCTTCAATTGGCCCGCGTACGCCGCTGCACCTCCAGCAGCTCCCACCGGATCGTCGATGCGTCGGCCGGGGGATTGGGCACGCGGTACTCGCGCACGCGCAGCGTGTAGGCGATGCCGGGTTCGAAGTCGAGCCCTTCGATGGGTCCGTACCACAGCTGCCAGGCGCCATTGGGATCTTCGCGGAAGCGATAGCAGGTCTGCTTGCCGACGCCCGTGCATTCGACCCGCTGCGAGTCGATATAGACGATCTTCTCGACGCCAGGCGCGGCCTTGGCCTGCTGGTCGTCGAGCCGCTCGCCGCGACGGCCCACGCCCTCGCGCTCGACAAAATGCAGCAGATCGCCATCGGCGGTCTTCCAGATGATCTGACGACCGGTGGAGCCTGCGGACGGCTGCGTGCCGACCGTCGTGAACGGCGACTGCATGGCCTTCAGCAGGCCGTTTTCCACCTCCATCAGCGGCGCGGGGCAAGCGCGGCGCGTGGTGGCGACGCGATCGAAGCGCATGCCGCTGTCGGTCTTGCCGTAGCTGCCGGTCATGCGGTTGCAACCGGTGTTGCCAGTCACCGTGCCTTGCGCCGCATCGATGCCGGCGTTGAACTCGAACAGCACCGGCTCGCCGTTATCGCCGTGCGGGATCTGTTTCAGCGAGCCGTCGGGCATCTGCCAGCGCACCAGCTCCCAGCGGCTGGGACCGCCGGGTCGGGTCTCGCTCAAGGTCGGCGTCGCCGACGGCGAGTCGGGGGCCGGCGCGGTGGCGCAGCCGGTCATCGCCGCGCCCAGCAGCGCTGCGGCCGCGGCGGCGGTACCCATGCGGAAGGACAGGGACATCGGTTCGCTCCTCGGGTTGGCGGGATGCATCGAAGACGATCATGCATCCCGAAGCAAAGAGAATGCCGGACACGCCCGGCAAGTGTACGAAGTGTACGCAATCGTTTTGACGTGGCCGGGATCAGCGAGTGCCCGGGCTTGCGGCCGGCGCGGACCCGTCGGCTGCATCGCCGGCATCGCCGGTCCTGGCGGGCGCGGGCAGCGCGGGCACCAATGCCTCGACCGTGCGCGAAGTCGCGCCGCGATGCTCGCCGGCAAAGGCGCGCGCCTGCGTCTGCATGCGCGCCAGCCGCTCGCGATCGGACAGCAGCACCGCGGCGGTATGCATCAGCTGCTCGGCACTGTCGACCCGCAGGCAGGCACCGGCGGCGATCGCGTCGTCGGTGGCCTGGGCGAAATTGAAGGTATGCGGGCCGATCAGCACCGGCGTGCCGACGGCGCAGGCCTCGATCAGGTTCTGACCGCCCAGCGGCAGCAGGCTGCCGCCGATAAAGGCGACATCCGATGCCGCGAAATACATGGCCATCTCGCCCATCGAATCGCCCAGCAGCACGTCGGCCTCGATCGGCTGATCGAGCTGATCCTCGCTCAGCGCACTGCGGCGCTGCAGCGTGAAGCCGGTCTGCGTGACCATCGCCGCCACCGCATCGAAGCGCTGCGGGTGGCGCGGCACCAGCAGCAGCGCCGGCGGACGCTGGTCGCCCGAACCCTTGCCCCACACCTCGCCGCACAGCTTGCGCCAGCGCGAAAGCGCGTCCAGCAACATCGCTTCCTCGCCCTCGCGCGTGCTCGCCGCGGCCAACACCGGCCGCGTGCCGAAGGCCCGGCGCAGCCGTCGTCCGCGCTCGATCTGTTCGGCCGATGGCTGCATGTCGAACTTCAGATTGCCGGTCACGCGCACCGCCGCCACGCCCAGCGCCCGAAAGCGTTCCGCATCGCCCTGGGTCTGCGCCAGCACCTCGGTAAAGTCCGCATACATCGCGGCCGCGGCGCGCCCGAAGCGCGCGGTACGGCGGAAGCTGCGTGGCGACAGCCGGGCATTGACCAGATACAGCGGCACGCCAGCCAGGCGCGCACCGCGCACCAGGTTCGGCCAGACCTCGGTCTCCATCAGCATGCCGGCCTCCGGCCGGAAATGCGCCAGGAAACGCCGCACCAGCGCCGGCACGTCGTACGGCAGGTAGCACTGCACCAGCCGCGGCTCCTTGCCGAACAACTCGGCGCCGGTCTGGCGGCCGGTCGGTGTCATATGGGTCAGCACGATGCGATGGCCGGGATAGGCGGCCAGCAGCCGCGCGATCAGCGGTTGCGCGGCGCGCGTTTCGCCGACGGAGACCGCATGAACCCAGATCCACGGGCCCTGCGTCGGCAGCCCATCGTAGCGCCCGAGCCGTTCGCCGACGTGCCGCAGATAGCCGGGCTCCTTGCGCGCGCGCCACGCCAGCCGTGCCAGTGCGGCCGGCAGGATCAAACCCCAGGCCAGGTTGTACAGAACACGCAACAGCATCAGCCTTCCCGTCCAAGCCCGCGCACGCGGCGCGCCGCGGCATGGACCTCCTCGACCGTCGGCGCCTCGCCGTCGTCGCCGACATTGGCGATGCGCGGCGACCAATAGCCCTCGGTCTTCCAGCGCCAGGTCGCGGTATAGATTTCCACGGTCGGCCGGCACAGCGCCGCGGCGATATGCACCAGGCCCGTGTCGACACCGACCACCAGTTCGGCGCGATTGATCAGGCCGAAGCCCTGCATCACCGTGAAGCGCGGCAGCACGCGCGAGCCGGGCACACCGGCGGCGATGCGCTCGGCGGCATGCCGCTCCGCCTCGTTGCCCCAGGGCAGCATCACCGCCAACCCCTCGGCGAACAGCCGCCGGCCAAGCTCATGCCAGTGTTCCAGCGGCCAGCGCTTCTTCGCGCCGGCGGTCGCATGGAAGCACACCGCGTAGCGCGTCGGCAGGTCCGACCACAGCGGATCGTTGGCATGCAGCAGGCGCGCCTCGTCGCCAAAGAAGCGCGGCGGCTCGGCCGGGGCCACGCCGGTCAGCGCGGCACCGAGCAGGCGCGAGCGCCTCACCGAATGGGTCTGCAGCGGAACCTGGACCGGATCGGTGTAGAACAGCCGCGAGGCCGGTTCGTAGCCCGAGCCCTGCGTCGCATTGGCCAGGCCGATCACCGGTGCGCCCGCATGGCGGCGTGCGATGCGAGAGACCACCGCGGTCTTCAGCAGACCCTGCGTCTCGATCACCGCGTCGTAGGCGTCCTCGCGCAGCGCGCGACGGAAAGCCGCCAACTCGCCCCACACCGCGCCGGAGAACAGCCCCTTGCGCCAGCGCCGCAGCGCGAATGGAATCACGCGCCGCACCTGCGGCAGCAGACGCACCAGTTCGACATAGCCCTCCTCGACCACCCAGTCGATCTCGCAACCGGGCCAGCGCGCGCGCAGATCGTGGATCAACGGCATGTTGTGCACGACGTCGCCAAGCGAGGACACCTTGACCACCAGGATGCGCGGCCGCTCCGGCATGCGCACGCCCAGCGGGCGCGGCATGCCGGCAACCTCGATCGCTTCGGCGGCGGCGCTGTCCTGCAACGGAACTGCCGGTTCGACCGGCATCCGCTCAGAACGGCAGCTGGGCATCCGGCTTCTCGGCCAGGATCACGCGCTTGAACTCCGCCTGAATGCGGGCCAGCGCGGCGTCGTTATCGGCCTCGAAGCGCATCACCACCACGGGCGTGGTGTTCGACGGACGGGCCAGCCCGAAACCGTCGGGATATTCGACCCGCACGCCGTCGATCGTGATGACCTCGCGCGCGCCTTCGAACCTGGCATTGGCGCGGATCTTGTCGAGCAGCGTGAAGGGCTCGCCCTCGGCGCACTTGAGCTGCAGCTCGGGCGTGCAGAGGGAATTGGGCAGCGCGTTGAGCACCGCGCTGGGATCGTCATGCCGCGACAGGATTTCGAGCAGGCGCGCGCCGGTGTAGAGGCCGTCGTCGAAGCCGTACCAGCGATCCTTGAAGAACACGTGGCCGCTCATCTCGCCGGCGATCGGCGCGCCGGTTTCCTTCAGCTTGGCCTTGACCAGCGAATGGCCGGTCTTCCACATCAGCGGCTCGCCCCCATGCTCGCGGATCCACGGGGCCAGCTTGCCGGTGCACTTGACGTCGTAGATGATCTGCTGGCCGGGATTGTGCGACAGGATCTCCTGCGCGAACAGCATCAGCTGGCGATCGGGGAAGATGACCTGGCCGTCCTTGGTGACCACGCCGAGCCGGTCGCCGTCGCCGTCGAAGGCCAGGCCCAGCTCGTTGTCCGTCTCACGCAGGCACCGCATCAGGTCCTGCAGGTTCTCCAGATGCGCCGGGTCGGGATGGTGGTTGGGGAAGTTGCCATCGACGTCGCAGAACAGCTCGGTCACTTCGCAGCCCAGCGCACGGAACAGATCGCCGACGAAGGCGCCGGCCACGCCGTTGCCCGCATCCAGCGCGATCTTCATCGGCCGCGCCAGCTTCACGTCGCTGGCGATGCGGTCCAGATACTGCTGGCGGATGTCGACCTGCTGGTAGGCGCCCGCACCGCTGGCAAAGCGCTCGTCGACGATGCGCTGGCGCAGGCCCTGGATCTGCTCGCCGTAGATCGCCTTGCCGGCCAGCACCATCTTGAAGCCGTTGTAATCGGGCGGGTTATGGCTGCCGGTGACCATGATGCCGGAGGTCGCGCGGCGGCCGGCGAGTTCGATATTGGTACCGAAGTACACCATCGGCGTGGCGACCATGCCGAGGTCGATCACGTCCATGCCGGCGGCGCGCAGGCCCTCGACCAGCGCCGACAGCAGATCCGGTCCGGACAGGCGCCCGTCGCGGCCGACGACGACCGCGGTCTCGCCGGCCTCGGCGGCAGCGGAACCGAAGGACAGGCCAATGGCACGGGCGACGTCGCGAGTCAGGGTCTTGCCGACGATGCCGCGGATGTCGTAAGCCTTGAAGATGGAGGGGTCGATTTGCATGCAGCTTCCTGGAAGTGAAGGGAGCGGGCGCCCGCCAAGGGCAGGCAACCAGGCAGTTCGTATGCCCTGCCATGTGCCCGAAACGGCGCGCCAAAACCTGTATTTTGCCGGATTGCGATCAGGCACGGCAGTTATAATCGGTTCGGCCGGGCAGTTCGGTGTCCTGACACACGCCATCGCACGCATGATTTGCTGCAACGCCCGCCGCAATTTTGGCCGCCAGTTGGGCGCCAATTGGCCGCCATTTCCGATATCGCGCCCTCCTGCCACCGTGCCCTTGTCGCCGCGCTCGTTTCCCCATTTTCCGGCGCGCCGGTCCCTGCGCCGGTCCACGCGTTTGTCCGAGCCCCAGCCCTTGCCTTCATCCGCCCTGCCCGCGGATATGCAACAGGCCGGGCGGCCCCGCATCGCCTACCTGATCACCAATTCGGAGATCGGCGGCGCGCAGGCCCACGTGGCCACGCTGCTGGAGGCGCTAGGCGACCGTGTGCAAGCCATCGTGCTGGCCGGGGGCGACGGCCCGCTGCTGACCGTCGCCCAGGCGCTCGGCGCCCAGACCATCCGCCTGTCCCTGCTCGACAACGCGCTGTCGCCCGTGCGCGCGGCCGCTGCGCTGCACGAACTGATGCGGGCTTTGCGCGAGGCGGATCCGGACCTGATCCATGCACACAGCGCCAAGGCGGGTGCCCTGGGGCGACTGGCCGGTTGGCTGCTCGGCATCCCGGTCGTCTATACCGTGCACGGCTTCGGCTTCAAGCCCGCCGCGCCGCGCCGGCAACGGCTCGCGGCTCGCGTAGCCGAATGGCTGCTGGCCCCGCTGACCGCGCGGCTGATCTGCGTGGCGCAGGCCGAGCGCGAACTGGCGCGGCGCCTGCCCCTGCCGGCCCGGCGGATCGCCGTGATCCACAACGGCATCGCCGATGTCCCCGAGCGCGCGGACGCTGGCGCCCCAATGCATCGCATCGTGATGGTTGCACGCTTTGCCGCCCCGAAGCGGCCCGATCTGCTGATCCGCGCCTTCGCCCAACTGGCCGGTTCCGCGCTGGCCGGCTGCGAACTGGTGATCGCCGGCGATGGCCCGCAACTGCCGGCCATGCGGGCGCTTGCCGAACGGCTTGCCCCCGGCCGCGTGGTGCTCCCCGGCAACGTCGCGGCGGTGCCCGCGCTGCTGGCATCGGCCCAGGCCTTCGTGCTGGCCTCGGACCACGAGGGCTTTCCGCTGTCGATTCTGGAAGCGATGCGCGCCGGCCTGCCGGTCGTCGCCACCGATTTGCCCGGTATCCGCGAACAGCTCGACGACGGCCGCTGCGGACTGCTGTGCAAGCCGGACAGCGTACCGGCGCTGGCCGATGCGCTGACGCGGCTGGCCAGCGACGCCACGCTGCGGATGTCGCTCGGGACGGCCGCACGCCAACGCTGGTCGCTTCACTATGGCGTGACGGCGATGGCCGATGCGACCTGGTCGATCTACAGTCGGCTTCTGCCCGCCCCCGCGGGCGCTACCGGGCCGCTGGCCCGGGACAGGGTCTGAGGGGATGCGCATGAACAAGGCATCGGGCAGCGCCCGTCCCGCTCTGACCATCCGCGCCCGCGGCTCCGAAACGATGCGCCGCGCCAGCCGCATGCTGGGCTGGGCCCTGCTCGGCCTGCTGCCGTTCGCGCTCAACATGGGACTGGCCGAGGCCGCCCATCAGGCCGGCTACGTGACCCACGTGTTCCCGCGCACGCTGCTGTGGTCGATCGCGCCGTATCTGCTCGCCTTCGTGCTGCTGCACCGCTCGCTGCATCTGCCGGCGATGGAAGGCAACAGCCTGGTCGGGCTCGCGGCGACCCTGCCCTTCGTTGCGCTGCTGTTCGCCTTCGCCGCCTTCCAGATTCCGTACTCGCGAGGCGCGCTGCTGCTCGGCTATCTGACCACGCTGGCGTGGATCTGGGCCGGCTATCGGCGCTATGTGCAGAACTACGTGCCGGTGTTCGGCTACACCGATCCCGCGGCGCTGGCCCAATTGCAGCAGCTGCTGGCGATGCCGGGCGCGCTGCCGCCGGGCCGCACACGCTTCGAGCCGATCGCATCGATCGAGGACGCGGTGCACTGCGACGGCCTGATGCTCGACCGCAGCGCCGCCGCGGACCCGGAACGCACACGGCTGCTGGCGCGCTACAAGATGAGCCACGTGCGGATCTACTCGGTCGAGCGGGTCGGGGAGATGCTGACCGGCCGGCTGGGACTCGACCATATCGACGAGAACTTCCTCGACGATCATGCCGCGCATTATTTCTACGGCTACCTGAAGCGCTTCATCGATGTCGCCACGGTGCTGTGCCTGGCGCCGTTCGCCTTGCCCGCCGCGCTCGCCGTGGCGGTGGCCATCCGCATGGATTCCTCCGGCCCGGCGCTGTTCCGGCAGACACGCGTCGGCCTGCTGGGCAAGCCGTTCACGATGCTGAAGTTCCGCAGCATGGAGAGCGCGCCGCAGGAGACCGCCCGCTTCGCCGCCCGGCGCGATCCTCGCGTGACGCGCGTCGGCCGCGTCATCCGCAAATACCGGCTCGACGAGATTCCGCAGTTGTGGAACGTGCTGACCGGGGACATGAGTTTGATCGGACCGCGTCCCGAACAGGTGCCGCTGGTCGAGCGCTTTGCCGACACGATCCCCTACTACCCGTACCGGCATCTGGTACGGCCTGGACTGTCCGGCTGGGCGCAGGTCCAGCAGGGCTATGCGGGCACGCATGAAGAGACCGTGACCAAGCTGAGCTACGACCTGTATTACGTCAAGCATTGCAGCTTCGCGCTGGATTTACTGGTGGCGGTGAAGACGGTGCGGACGTTGTTGACTGGATATGGGGCGCGGTGATGCGGGGATCGGCCATGTCCCCCGCACCGATGCGCATCGTGTTGCTGACGACCGGACTGCGGTTGGGCGGCGCTGAGCAGCAGGTTGCGGCACTGGCCAGCCTCTTTGCGGCCCTGGGTCACGCCGTGATGGTCGTCAGCCTTACCGCCGGCCGCGAAGTCGCGCTGCCCGCCGGCGTCACCACCGTATCGCTCGGCATGACGAAGGCGCCCTGGTCGATTGCCGCCGCCCTGTTGCACGCGCGGCGCCTGGTGCGGCAATGGCAGCCTGATGTCCTGCACAGCCATATGGTCCACGCGAACCTGTTCGCTCGCGCTCTGGTTGCGCTGGGCGGCATGCCCCCGCTGGTCTGCACCGCGCACAGCGTGCGGGAGGGCGGCAAGGCGCGCATGCTGGCCTATCGCTGGACCGACCGGCTGGCCGCGCTGACCACGCACGTCAGCGCCGAAGGCAGGCAGCGCATGATCGCGCTGGGTGCCGTGCCGGAGCCGCGTATCACGGTCGTGCCGAATGGCATCGACACGCGGCGCTTTCGCCCGGACCCGGCCTTGCGCGCCGACACGCGCGCCGCGCTCGGCATCGCGCCAGGACAACGGCTGGTATTGCACGTCGGGCGGCTGGTGGAAGAGAAAAACCAGGCGCTGCTGCTCGACGCCTTCGCCCGTGTGGTGCAGCTTGGCGGCGCCGACGCCGACGTCCAGTTGCGCATCGCCGGGGACGGGCCATTGCGCAGTGCCCTGGCCGCGCGCATCGCCGCCCTTGGCTTGACTCGGCATGTGCAACTGCTAGGTACGCGGGACGATGTGCCGGGTCTGCTCAACGCCGCGGACCTGTTCGTACTGTCTTCCGATATCGAGGGCATGCCGCTCGTGGTGGGCGAAGCCCTCGCCTGCGGCTGCCCGGTCGTCGCGACGGACGCCGCCGGCGTGGCCCAGATGCTGGGCCATCACGGTCACATCGTGCCGCGCGCAGACGCGCCTGCCCTCGCCCGCGCCATGGTTGGGGCGCTCGAGACCGGGCGTGGCACCGCCGTCGACGAGGCGGCGCGGCATCGGCATATCGATACGACCCTGGGACTGGATGCCGTCAGCGCGCAGTGGCTGGCCTGCTACGGACGGCTCGCCGGCACGCGCCATGCCCGCACGGAGCTGGCCTGATGCGGCGGCGGGTAGCGGGAAATCTGCTTTGGATGCTGGCCGAACGTGGGCTGCAGGTGGTGGCCGGCATCGGCATTGTGGCGATGCTGGCGCGTGGCCTGGGGCCCGAGGGATTCGCGCATTTCCAGTATGCGCAGGCAGTCGTGACGATCGCGGCGTCGGTGGCGTTGATCTGCGGCGGTGAAGTCGTCGTGCCGTGGCTGGTGCGGGAGCCGGCCGTGGCGGCGCAGCATCGGCTGCTGAGCCACGCGTTTGTGCTGCGCGCGATGGCAGGCGCGGCGGGCTATGCGCTGATGTGCGGCTATCTCGCCCTGGTCGGTGCGGCACCGCAGGTCTGGATCGTCGCCCTGCTGCTCGGCGTCGCCATCCTGCTGCGCGAACCCGCCGGCGTCGTCAGCGCGTGGATGCAGGCGCATACCAATAACCGGCCGGGCACCGTTTTCAGCCTGGTGTCCTTGAGCCTGAAAGTCGCCGCGGTGGCCGGCCTGTTCATTGCCGGTACGGCTTCCGCCCCGGCATTTGCCATCGCCTTCGCCGCCGAGCCGGTGGTGCTGGCCGCCCTGCTCGGCGCCTACTACCTGCTGAAAGTCCCGCTGCGGCGAGTGCCGTTCGACACGCGCATGGCAGGGCAACTGCTGCGCGGCGGCATGCTGTTCTGGGTCAGCTTCATGACCATGATGGCGGTGCGGCGGGTCGATCAGCTGATTCTGCAGCCCGTGGTGTCGGCAGAGACATTCAGCGCCTATGCCGCCACCATGCAGATCCTGGACAACTACGCGGCCGCGGCGACGATCATTGCAGCGGGCGTCGCGCCGGTCTATGTCTACGCGAAAACCGATGCGCAGGCCGCACGGCGGAATATCGGATGGCTGGCCCTGCTGCTCGGCGGCGTAGGGCTGGCCGGCGCCACGGTGATCGCCGCGAGCTCCCATTGGATCGTCCACCTGCTCTACGGCGAGCGGTTCGGGGCCGCCATCGCGCTGCTCGGCGTCGCTGCGTTTGCCAGCGTGCTGCTGTTTGTCGATATGGCGCTGACGTTGCTGCCGGTGTATTTGAGAAAGCCGCAGTGGATCGCAGCGAAGTGGGCCGGCACGTTGGCCGTGGTACTGGCGTTCGATTTCGTTGCGGTGCCGCGGTATGGCGCGTGGGGGGCGGTGGCCGGTTATGCCCTGGGCAATGCCGCGGCGGTACTGGTGGGGCTCGGGATCTGGTGGCGATGCCGGCCGGTGGCGCGAGTGCGAGTGGCATGACTGGTCGCCAGGGGAGACCGACGGTCTGTTTTCTGACAGGCACTCTGAATGCATTCGCGGGCGCCGAGCGCATGACCGCGGTGATTGCCAACGAGTTGGCTCGGCGCGGCTACGCGGTGCATATCGTCAGCCTGTGGGATGCGGCCAGTTGCTTTGCACTCGAACCCACCGTCCGGCACGAGGCCTTGTTTGCGCAGCGCCCCTCGTTCAAACGGCGATATGTCGACACGGTGCTCGGCATTCGGCGGTATGTGAAGCGCCATCGGATCGATGTGCTGATCGAGGTGGACACCATGCTGACGCTGTTCACCCTGCCCGCCTGTGTCGGGTTACCGATCCGTCGGATCGCATGGGAACATTGCAACTTCGATCAGGATCTTGGACGGCGCGCCCGGCGAATCGCCCGCCGTCTTGCTGCACGGAACTGCGAACACGTCGTCGTCCTGACTGACCGCGACCGCCGGAAATGGGAAGCCGCCCTTCGGTGCCGGAACATCGTCGTCATCCCGAACGCGTTGCCGCTGGCGATGCCGGTGGAGCCGGCGCCCGTCACATCGAAGATCGCGCTGGCGGTCGGGCGACTCACCCATGCCAAAGGCTTCGACGTGCTGCTGCATGCATGGGCGCTCGTCCATAGACAGTGTCCCGATTGGCGGCTCGATATCGTCGGCGATGGAGAGCTGCGCGATGAACTGGTGAACCAGCGCGATGCACTGGGTCTGCAGCATTGCGTTCGCTTGCTGCCGGCGCGAAAGGAGCTCGAACCGCTGTATCGGCAGGCGTCCCTGTTCTGCCTGCCGTCGCGTTACGAAGGGTTCGGGCTCGTGTTGTTGGAGGCCATGGCGTTCGGATTGCCGGTCGTGTCGACCGATTGCGAAACCGGCCCCAGAGAGCTGCTGACCGGTCGCGATGTGGCGATCGCCGTCCCGCCGGACGATGCTGCGGCGTTCGGCACCGCGATTTGCTCGCTGATTCGTGAGCCGAATCGCGCCATGGCGATCGGGCAGGCGGGCCGAGCGTTCGCCGCGCGCTACGAAGCCCCGGCAATCGGCCGGCAATGGGAAACGCTTCTGGCGGGGCCAGAAGGAAACGGCGAAACCGTCAGGCCCGCGTCCTCGATCTGAGCAGCGTGACGGCGTGGTTGAAGCGGCCTTGCCAATCGTGTTGTTCGCGGAACTGCGCGATGTCGCTGGTCGAGGGCGAGCGCCGGGTGGTCCGCGCCCACAGCGAACGCCAATCCATGCCCCTTTCGATGCGCTCTACCTGCTCGTCGTCGATGCGACGCCGCATTTCTCCAAAGGCCGAGGACCACACCGGCACGCCGAGCGCGCGTAGCTCGTAGAACTTGATGGGATCGACCGATGCGGTGAGCGCGTTGATCTTGAATGGGATCAAGCCGGCGGCGAAGGTCCGACAATGTTCGATCGCCTCCTGCATCGTGCATTCCGGAGCGACCCGAATGTTCGGTGGCAAGGACGGTACCTGGCTGCGTACCGGGCCGATCAGCTGGACCTGCTGTTCGGGCAGTGCCCGCGCAAGTTCCACGACCAGGTCCCAGTCGAACCACTCGCCCATCGTCCCGACAAAGCCGATCGCTGCGCCGGTCCGTCGCGTACAGCTCTCGACCGGCGGCAGCCTGCTCATGTCGTAGCCGTTCGGCACCACGTCCACCGCGGCTTTGCCCGCCGTCAGCCTCAGAAACTTCTGCTTCAGGCCGTTCGCCGAGCAGATCACGACGTCGACCATGTCGGCAAGCTGCCGTTCCACCCGGGACATGCTTCGGCGCGATATCCCCTGGTAGAACAGCGGATAGTCGTCCATGGCATCCAGAAAACGGCATTTCGCGTCGAACGTTTGCAAGGCGCGCACTGCGAGCTTCGATGGCCGACCGACACCGACGACCGCCGGCCCACGCAGACAGAACTGCTCGCATTGCCGCCACGCCGCACGCCAGAAGAATTGGTTGATCAGCTCCGAACCGGGGAGGGGCTCGATGGGCAGCGCGCCAGTCCGCTGCGTCGTCACGCGGCTCACCGGAACATGCCGCGCAACGGAGCCTTTTGCCAACAGCGAAAAATCGGCGAGCCGCGGCAACCGTGTCGGATAAGGATCGACCCACAGCACCTCGGCGTCCGCCTTCGTCACCATATGCTGGACGAAGTAATGCGGGCGCTGCCAATAGCTGGCCATCGGCACCGGAGCGAAATAGAGCAGACGCATGTTATCCGGCGTAGCGCTCGCGCAGCACGTTGACGATGCGCTCGGCCGCGCGTCCGTCGCCGTATGGAGAGACGCCGCGCGCCATCGCCGCATACGCGGCGGGGTCGTCGAGCAGCCGCTGGGTGTTCGATACGATCGCGTCGTAGTCCGGGCCCACCAGCCTGACGACGCCCTGCACCACGGCCTCCGGGCGTTCGGTCTCCCTGCGCATCACCAGCACCGGCTTGCCGAGGGCCGGCGCTTCCTCCTGAACGCCGCCGGAGTCCGTCAGGATCAGATACGCCTTCTTCATCGCCGCCACAAACGGCAGATAGTCGAGCGGCTCGCACAGCGTGATGCGCGGATGCCCGCCGAGAATCTGGTGCGCCAGCGTATGAACGTTCGGATTCGGATGCACCGGGTAGAGAATCTCCACGTCCGGGTTGCTGTCGGCGATATCCCGCACGGCACAGAACGTTTGTCTCATCGCCTCGCCGAAATTTTCGCGCCGATGGGAAGTGACCAGGATCAGGCGGCGCCCGTCGCCGACGGCCGGCATGGCGCTATCGCAGCGAGCGGACACGTCGAGCAGCGCGTCGATCACCGTGTTGCCGGTGACGTGGATGGCAGACTCCGGTATTCCTTCCCTTCTGAGGTTCTCGCTCGAGTTCGTGGTCGGGCAGAAATGCCATTGCGCAAGCCGCCCTGCCACCACCCGGTTCATCTCCTCCGGAAAGGGATTCGCCATGTCACCGGTGCGAAGCCCGGCTTCGACATGCCCGATCGGAATCCGGTGATAGAAACAGGTAAGCGCCACCGCCATGACGGTCGTGGTATCGCCCTGCACCAGCACGGCCTCCGGCTTCTCGGCTTGCAGGGCATCGTCCAGATCGAGCAGCAGTCTGGCGGTCAGCGTGGTCAGCGCCTGGTTTGGCCGCATGATATCGAGATCGATATTCGGCTCGATATTGAAGATCTTCAGGACCTGATCCAGCATGTGGCGATGTTGCGCGGTGGCCAATACCCGTACCTCGGCCCAGGGCTCCCGCGCCAGCGCACGAATGACAGGGGCCATCTTGATCGCTTCCGGACGGGTACCCACTGCACAAAGGATCTTTCGTTTCATGGCAGGTCCGATACGACAGGGATGAACAGTGGACCGCAAGCGGCCGGGCTCAGATGGGGTCGACCGCGAACGCCGGCATCGTTTCCCCCGCGGCAGTCGCGGCGATATATTTCTCCACCACGTCCAGCGCCTCGGCGATGGTGACGTGCATGTCCAGATACCGATAGGTGCCGAGCCGGCCGACGAACGTCACATGCGTTTCCGCGCGCGCTCTGTCGATGTATCGCGCCAGCTGCGCCTTTTCGTTGACCAGACGAATCGGGTAGTAAGGCGTATCGCCTTCCTCGCAGAACCGGCTGTATTCCTTGAAGATCACGGTCGGCTCGTGACTTTCCCACGGCGCAAAATGCTTGTGTTCCGAGATGCGAGTCCACGGCACGTCGATATCGCCGTAGTTGATCACCGCATTGCCCTGGTAATCGCCCTGATGGCGCTCTTCGGCGAAATCGAGCGTTCGGTATCCGAGCCGGCCGTCCGAATAGCCGAACCAGCCGTCGATCGGACCGCTGTAGAACAGGTGGCCATACCCGGCCGCCATATCGCGCGACATGGCAGTATTCAGGTGCACCGTGATGGCCGGGTGTTCCAGCATCTTCTCCACGATGTAGGTGTACCCGTTTCGGGGCATGCCCTGGAACGTGCTGGCGTAGTAGTTGTCGTCGTAGTTGAAGCGAACAGGCAACCGTTTCAGAATGCTCGCCGGCAGTTCCGAGGGATGCATGCCCCATTGCTTCATGGTGTATCCCTTGAAGAAGGCCTCATACAGGTCGCGCCCCACAAAGCGCAGCGCCTGCTCCTCGAAGGTCTTCGGCTCGACGATGGAGGTGTCGGCCTGGGATTCCAGAAACGCCTGCGCCTGCGCCGGCGAGAACGTCTTGCCAAAGAACTGGTTGATGGTCAGCAGATTGACCGGCAGCGAAAAGACACGCCCCTGCGTGATGGCCTTCACCCGGTTCGTAAAGGGCATGAATTCATCGAACTGCTGAATGTAGTTCCAGACCCGTTCGTTGCTCGTATGGAAGATATGCGGGCCATACTTGTGGATCAGGATGCCGGTCTCGGCATCGCGCACCGCATGGCAATTGCCGGCGACATGGCTCCGTGCCTCGAAGACGTCGATCTCATACTCCCCCGTCAGCGCCAGTTCTCGCGCGATCACTGCGCCTGACAGGCCCGCACCCGCAACAGCGATCCTCTTCATGGCCGCTCCTTTCAAAGGATGCGAAAGTTCCGATTCAGCTCATTGCTGATCGCCCAGTTGGTCCGTTGCCACCACTGCATCAATTCACGCTTCGCGGTGTCGTCATCGCTGTAGGTCAGGTAGAACCAGGCGTGATGAAACGCGATATTGAGCAGATAAGGTCGACGCTCCGAACTCGCGGGCAACGACTCATACAGCGAAATGATGTTTCGCAGAATCCTGTGGTTGTCCGGCGCGCGCTTTCGTGCCACCTCGGGCGCGACCGACTGTCCCGGTCTGCCTATGTAGTAGCGGTAGAGCGCGAGATTTTCGTAAGCGACCTTGCCGATGAATTTCTGCGGGAAGGCGATGTATTCCTGGTCCACATAGAACGACTTTTCCGTGATGCGGATGTCGTTGTCCTTCAGCAAACTCGTGCGGTAGGTGATGGCGTGCATGTGCGCATAGGACAGGCTCGAGTTGTCGACCATCAACTGCCGGTAGAAGTCGGCCACCGCATAGTCCCTTTCCTCCAGCCGTTCGGCATAAGAGACCAGTTCACTGCGACCGCCGTCGAAGCTGCGCAGGTAGTTGGTGACCACCATGTCGGCGTCCACCTTTTGCAGATAGTGCAGGTGCTCCGTCAGGTCCACCGGGTCCAGCCAATCGTCGGCATCGACGACCTTGAAGTATTTGCCCGTCGCCTCCCGAATGCCGACGTTGATGCACGAGCCATGGCCGCCGTTCTCCTTGTCGATGACCCTGACGGTTTCGGGATACTTCTTCTCGTATTCCCGCGCCAACTCCAGGGAGCCGTCCCTGGACCCGTCGTTGACCACGATCACCTCCAGCCGGCCGAGCTGAGAAGGCGCGACCATGCTGTCCATGCAGCGCGGCAGCAATGCCTCCATGTTGTAGGTCGGTACCACCACCGTCAGCAATTTGCCGTCTGTGGTGTTCACCATGGAGAGCATTGCCGTTTCGATGGCCCTGGCGCGCGATGCCCAAGTATTGGCCTCCGCGTCGCGGCGCAGCCTTTCGCGATGCTCCGGATCGTTCTTCAGCGTCAGCGCATGACTGACCTTGGCCACAAAGTCCTCCTCGTCCTCGGCGACCAGGCACGACTCGTACTTGCGGCACTCGTCCATGCCACTGGTCACCACCGGAATGCCCTGCGCCATGTATTCGAACATCTTCAATGGCGAAACCGACTTGGTCAGCTCGTACTCGCGGAACGGCACGATCCCCGCATCGAAGAATCGCGAGAAGTACTTGAGACGGTGGTATTTCTGCGCCGGCAGAATGTGAACGTTGGGCAGTTCGGAAATACGGCTCTGGGCAAAGGCGCCCTTTCCCCATTCGTAGTCGTAGCCGATCATGACGATGTTCACATCGGGACGAGCGCGGGACAGTGCCTTGATCAGGTCGTAGTTCATCCAGGCGGCGAAGCTTCCGTAGTAACCCACGATTGGCTTGCCTTCCTCGACGATTGGCTGAATCTCCTCCGGAACCGGAGCGTTGTCTTCCAGCGTCCAGTCTTCCAGCCGCACCCCGTTCGGCGCGCAGATCAGGTTCCGCTTGCGGTAACGCGAACACTGCCGATAGAGATTGTCGGCCGACGCCACCACCAGCACGTCCTCGTCCCGCAACAGATATTCATGACGCAGCAGACAGAAATCCGAAATCCCCGGATTGATTTCCTTCGAGATTTCGTCGATGAAGTCGTACATGAAGGTGTAGCCCAACCGCTTCAACCGCTCGATATCATGCAGCGTGGTGCCCGGCTCCGTTCCGACAAGGTGATAGAACAGCGGCGCCTTGCTCTCCACCGCGAGCAGGTCGATAAACTGGCGCCAGATATCGCGATCGTCGAAATTGACCAGGAAGAGGTGCTCACTGTCGCGCTTGATGCAGTCCGTGAAGTCTTCCTGGTAGACCGGGTTCATGGCGCAGAGCACCAGATAACCGGCAGACATCAGGTAATCGGCGATATGGTGAGGCCGCTGCTTGAAGACCTCATGCCATCCCATGCAGCATGACCCCATGACGAAGACGCCCGCGTACTGCCTGTCGCGCAGGTAGGCCAGCAGCTCGTCGGCGCGTCCGTTCGCCCGTACGTCAACGCGCATTACCGCGTGCTCGGCCGGTGCAAAGCTCTGCGCCCTGGACAGGTAGGCTCGGGTTCGATCCAGAGCCACGCGCGGCCCGTATAGCCGCATGTAGTTAAGGAACAGTCCGAGATTGCGTCGGTTGGCGTTACGCGCACAGCGGGCCAGGAACCGTCCGCCGCGAAACAGCGTGCGGACACCGCGATAGCGCAGCGACCCTTCCGGCAAGACCCGCTTGCGTACCCGGTGCAGTACCGTCAGGTACCGCCATCCTCTGGTGGCCTTGATCGTCGCCAATTCCCGTGCCACTCCCTGAAGTTCCTGGTCGCGGGTTGCCAGAACGTCGCGGATCCGCTGAAGTTCGTTCCTGCCCTCGGCGACTTGCGCGTACAGCCGGGACGATCGCTTCTTCTCGGCGCGAAGGTCGCCCGCAAGTGCGCTGATCCGGGCCTCACGCTCTTCGATCGCATCGTTCAGCTGCGCAATGCTGGCATCGCGATTCGCAAGCGCCTGCTCCGTATCGACGAGACGGTCGCGCAGCGCCGTAGCATGTTCATCGGTGATGCTAAGGTCTTTGAGAACGAGCCCGCTATCAGCCAGAAAGCTGGTACGTGCATAGACAAGCAGGATTTGCAGGCCCGGCCAGTAGCACGGGTGGTGCCGGCTGGCGTCGATCACTGTGGAATGGACCAGCGCGTAATCGGGCGACGGCGCAAAGGCGAGGTTCGATGCTTCGAACGTATGGTGATGCTCCGGGTGCCGTTCAAACTCCCGGTAAGGCAAAAGCAGAATCACGCATTTTCTTGAGGCCGACAGCAGGCGTTGCAGCGTCGATTGCGGGTCGCGGAAATGCTCCAGCGTGTTGGACGAGAACACGACGTCGTACTGTTGCGACGGCGTGGCGGCCATCAACCAATCTTCCACTAGGAAGGTGAGCTGCGGGTAAAAGGAGACCGCCTTTCGGATAGCGGCATCGGAGAAGTCGATGCCGGTGACAGATTCGGCGCCGAAATGGTCCGCCAGGACGTCGGTGCCATCACCCTCCGCACAGCCCCAGTCGCATATCGTCATGCGCTGAGCTCGGGCCAGTTGCAGGAACCACGAGGGCAGATTCTGGATGGCCATCCGCGCGAAGTAACGGGATTGCTGCCGCCCTTTCTTGGTATCCCAATCCGTCTCAAAGCGCAGGTCCCAGTACTGCTTGTCGTTGATCTCGATGTCATCCTTGTACACGGGTCACCTCCTGGGTGATATCCGGTTGAAACACGCCGAACAGGCGTGCCGCGGCCGAGGACGAGAAGTAATGCGCACCCTCGAGGTACTCGTAATAGTGAATGGCGGGACTTGCGCGGTTCTCTACCGCCGCGACCAGTAGATAGCGCCCCGTGACGAGCGGATTGCGAAAGCGAAAGGCAACGCGATACGAGCCGCTGTCCGAATCGAACCGCATGCGTTTCTGATCGTGGGTGGAAGAGACGATGAGGTCGCTACCCTTCAGGTCCTTGATCGAGAAAGCCACGCTGAGATCCTCTCTCTCCAACACTTGAGGCGGGCGGAACTCGATACGCACTTCGATGTCTTCGCCGAGCTCAAAGACGTCGGCCCGCTGTCCGTCCGCCCCGTAAATGCCGGCGTTCCGGATACAGCCGATGTGCGAGCCCCAGTGCGTAACCGGCTTGGTGTCGTAGCCCTTCTGGCTTTCGGAATGATCGTGCGGCGAGCCAACGGCCGCACCCATCGTCGCTTCTTCCAGTTCTGCGATATCCCCCTCGAAAAGGTGCCCCATGAAACTCCCTGTCACCGGAAACACATCGCCATCCATGCGTAGCCTTCCCTCATCCAACCATATAGCCCTGTCGCACAAGGTTCTCACCGAGCCGACGTCGTGGCTGACAAAGAGAATGGTCGTTCCCTGTTGCTGCAGGGTTTTGATTCGCTTCATGCACTTGGCTTGGAATCGCACGTCCCCAACCGACAAGGCTTCGTCAACAATCAAAATGTCGGGGTCGACGCTGATCGCCACCGCAAAGGCCAAGCGAACATACATGCCGCTTGAGTAGGTCTTGACCGGCTGCTCGATGAAACCGCCGATATCGGCGAAGGCGGCGATGTCGTCGAAGCGAGCGTCCATTTCAGACCGGGTGAAGCCCTGGATTGCCCCGTTGAGATAAACGTTCTCTCGCCCGGTGAACTCCGGATTGAAGCCCGCGCCCAGCTCGAGCAACGCAGAGACTCGCCCGTGGGTCTCCACGGTGCCCAATGTTGGGGTCAACGTCCCGCAGATGATCTGCAGCAGCGTGGATTTCCCGGACCCGTTGCGCCCGATCACACCCACGGTTTCGCCCTTTCGAATTCCAAACGACACATCGTGAAGCGCCCAGAACTCCCGGAAGTAGTCGACGGCACGCATGCCTACCAGCCGCCTCAACTTTGGCAGGATGAACTGCTTCAAGCGGGCACGCCCGGATTCGTATATCTCATAGCGCTTCCCCAAGCCCGCCGCCCGAATAGCGAAAGGCCTGGTTTCCGCCGCAACAGTCTGCGACGTCGGACTCTCGATCGCCTCGAGCACTTCGACGTTAGAGGACATCGGCGAACCCCTTGCGCGTCTTCTGGAACCACCAAAAGCCGAACCAAGCAACAGCGATGCTAACTGCGGCATACACGAACAAGACCGACCAGTCCGGGGACTGCCCCAGTACCAAAACCTTGCGACTCTCTTCGATGATCGCCGTCAGCGGATTGAGCTGCATCCAGAACTGGTATTGGGCGGGCAGCGCGGAGACTGGGAAGAAGACGGGTGACAGAAAAAGCAGGACGGTGGCGGCGATGCCTGTGACTTGAGCGACATCCCGAACAAAGACTCCGAGCGAGGAGAGGAACCAGGCGAAGCCCATTGAGCCGAGGGCAAGGGGCACGACGACCAATGGATAGTAGATGGCTGTCCATGGTAGTGATCCGGTGATCACAACCTGCGCGACTAGCAGCACGAGTAGGCTGATACCGGAATGAAGCAGCGATGCGCCGAATGCCACCAAGGGTAGTATTTCCAACGGAAACACCACTTTTTTGACGTAGTTGGCATTCCCTGTGATGACGGTCGGCGAGCGCATGATGCACTCCGCGAACAGCCCGTGCACGATCATCCCAACGAAAAGCATAATGGCGAAGTCACCTTTACTCTGAGCTCCGGCCGATGTCCCCCAACGCGCATTGAACACCTCCGAGAACACAAAGGTATAAACCGTCAGCATAAGAATGGGGTTGAAGAATGACCACGCCAGACCCATCACGGATCCCTTGTAGCGCCCGATGACTTCGCGCTTTGTCATCTGGATAATGAGATCGCGGTTCCGATGGAGGCTGCCAAGGAGATGGAGCGGACTAGTAGCGACCGAGACGTGCGGGTTCATCTCGCGCCTCCATGTTTGCGAGCCGGGATGCTGCGGGATAGCCAGGGCGCGTTTCCGCCGGTCTCCCCAGCGGGGGTGTGTTGATAGCAAAAAGCGAGTGGCAACGCGTTCTCCAGAAAGCCCCGGATCATGAGCCAGACCACGGGCGCTTAGGTTTCCATTCTTAGGTGTCGTCGGCGGCCCGTCGCGGAGCTCTTGACCGTTATAGTTCAACGCCGATTGTGTGCTGCCGGCGGACAACGTGGATTGTGGTCGGTGGCGCTGGGACATCGGCCATTTCCTCCCACGATATCGGGCGCGGCTCCATTAGGCCATCATACGGATGACCGGTGGCGTACCACGCCCGAACGTTAAGCCGACGAGGCATGATCGTCTAGCCCTCGGGGGGCTTAGGTATCACTGCGGAGGCGGTGCAAGTACGGCTGGTTGCCATCAGCTGCTAAGGAGCTTGTGAGGACGACTCTATCGCTAATGAGTGCGGCATGCTGAACATGAGCAAAAGGCGTCGGGATGGTGTTGGGTTCTCAGGGCACCTGTCGGCTTTCTACCGACTTTGGCTTAGGCGTGTGTCCACTTGGATCCGCTCGATTGGAGAAGCTGAAGGCCGCCATGTAACGGCCCAATGAAATGCTGCGCAAGTCACAATAAAGAAAGCGACGTTGACCACGAAGATGGAAGGAGTCATCAAATGCTGGACAGCCAAGCGCGAGGGCGCGCCCATGCTTGACGTAATTCAGGGCAAGACCACCGTGGCGGATGCGAGCCTCACTACGACCTGTCGCCATCGGAGGAGAACAGTGAGTCGATGACGGCAAGCAGCGTATGGACAACGCCTTGCGAGCCAATCCCCGGTGTACGCAGCAGTACGAGCGCCAGCTGAAAGGCCTGCAAGAGGCGTACGCCGAGCTACAAGCCGGTGAAGTGGGCGCCGAAGGTCGATCCCAAGTTCGCTGCGCCGGTCAAGGCCACGATCGATGAGTCGCCGTCGCCTGGGTACCGGACGGTTGCCAGTTGTTGGGGTTCACCGAGAACGCGGTGCAGCGGGTGTTCCAGTTGATGGGGCTAGCAGCTTTGCAAACGCCCCATAGGGTTAAGGCGTCGCATCGGGGCCCTGCCAACGGTGACTACGATGCCCTATGAACGCTGGTCGACTGATCTGTGCCGAACCTGGGCGGGCCGCGATGGCTTGGCCACGTTGGCCCTCGTGATTGACTGCCATAGCCGACAGTTGCTGAGCTCGCATCTGTCGCGCAGCGGCAATGGCTGCACCGCTTGCAGAGCCTTGGAGCACGCCCCGACCGCCGGTACGCTGGGCCGGGTGCCGGCGTGTTTCTACTGCGCTCGCACAATGGCTTGGTAATCATTAGCCGCAGCTACCGCATCAGTACGCGGCTATGCGAACGGCCGATTCGCACGCTCAATGAGAACTGCGCTCATCGCCACCGCTTCGAAACTTTGCAGCATGCCAGCCGCGTAATTGGGCGCTTTTACGAACACCAGCGCCCGCAGCAAGCGCTTCGAATCAAGACACCGGCTGAGGCGTTTTCATTAACCGCTTAACCAGAGCAAATTCCACTAGCTCATGACCGCTATACCGATCGTGGGCCCGGGTGCTGGGCATCGCCTTGCTTACGTTTATCGCGCCACGGCTGCTCGATCAGGGCTGGATGCGGGGCGATAGCGGGGACGCCGGGCACGGCTTAGATACAAACTAACGCGGATAGAAAACTCGCTCGGCTACATTGCCAATCACGGCGGTTCCAGCAAAAATACGTTCCGCCCACTGGCTCTACGGCGAAACACCATCTTTAGCGATACACACCACACGAACGTGACACTCGCATAACATGACACAAAGCCGGCGACAAAAGGCGGGGCGTCGAACAGTTTGACCAGGATTGTGAAAGTCAGCATGTGGACCTCCACCCCATCCGCGACACCATGGCAAGATTAGAGAGACTCGCGCCAGCTGCAGCATCGATTCCATGGAGCATTTTGTCGACATACCGGACAAGGCAGCAGCTGCGCGGTTCGCCCAGGAAGCAATCGCCAGGGTAAATCCGCGCCACATGAATCATCCTCTTGCAAAGCCTCTATGTTGTGACCGTGCAAAGTCGGATAGCGAAGAGCAAGAATGATAATTCTTTTGTGGAATCGCCTTCCGTCTCAATACGGATCTATGCAAACTGTCCCGCTCAATCCTTTCGGCCGCGCAAGGTCTGCAGGCCTTTCCGCATTCGCCGCAAAAATCTGGCGGCATTCCCCATCACCAGCAAGTGCACCGCCGCGGTAAGCACGAAGGCGAGGAACATGATGTGTTCCGGTACGCCGTAGCGCCACGCCAGTACGCCGCACAAGCCAAGCAGAGCATTGCTCGTCAGGATTGTTAGAACCGCCAATGGCGGTCGTATGTTCAAGCGCAGGAGGAAATGGTGCAAATGTGTGCGATCAGCCGACAGCGGATTGCGCCCCAGCAAAGCCCGGCGCAACACCACTGCCAGCAGATCGATCAATAGGAAGCCGCAGACCCACAACATCACTACCGGCGGCACGTGCCTGCCACCGTTATATTGTGGTTGCGACAGCTCCACCGCGAACCAGACGATGGCAAAACCCAACATTAAACTGCCGGCGTCGCCCAAAAAGACCCGGTAGCGGCCGCGCAGCGGATGAGGCAAATTGAAGTAGAGAAAGCCTGCAAGCGCGCCGCACATGACGACGCATAGACGTTGTGCGGAAAAATTGAGCACTTCGCCAGATAGATATGCGAACCAGGCGAAGATGATCAGGGCCATTCCGCCGGCCAGTCCGTCCAGCCCATCCATCATGTTCATCGCGTTGATCACTGCCACCGCAGCAAAGAGGGTCAACGGAATGCCCCAGTTCTGCAACACAATTTCCCGCTTGCTGAGCACGTCGCCCAGCGACATCAGAAAGACACCGCCCCAGGACGTCATCAGAATGGCGGCAAAGATCTGAAACCCAAGCTTCGTTATCGGAGACATCCCGCGGGAATCATCAATTACGCCGACGCCAGCCAACACGGTAAGACCAACAAGCAGGGCAGCGTAGTGGCCCTGCTCCCGCATGAAGGCGATCGCACCCACCCAGACAGCAAATGTCACGGCAATGCCGCCCACGAGCGGCACGTCGTCACCATGGCGCTTCCGCCCGCCGGGACGGTCCAGCAGGTCACCCTTGCGCGCTAGCGGTCGCAGCAGCAGCACCGCTGTGGCGGCGATAAGCGCTGTGAAAAGAGGGATCCAGAAGAAATCGAACATGATGTTGGGATGCCGTCCTAAGGCGAACGCTGCATATACCTTCGATAGGCACTGGACGTCATAAGCCTGCCCAGGCTGGCAACGTGCCAAGCGAAATGCTGCTTGTTCCGCAGTGTCTTGCGGCGAGCATCGTGCACGACGAACGCTGCCTGAACCCACGACACCGAGCGGCCAGCTAGATGGGCACGCAAGCAGATGTCCACATCTTCGCAATACAGAAAATAGCGCTCGTCGAATCCGCCAAGCATTTCGTATGTCTCTCGATCGAACATCAGGCACATGCCGGCGAGCCAATCCACCATGCTGACCTCCGAGGCCCACGCATAATCTGGCCTGCGCCGGCCCAGCACCGCACGCTCGAAAATGCGCCGCGGTGTGGGCACCCTGCGTGCGCTATCTTCAATGGCTCCCTCTGGGCCCATGACGCGGGGTCCAGCCACACCAGGACGCAATCGCAGCACTTCAATCAATTGAGCGAAAACCGTGACATCTGGAATTCGCAGGTCTGGATTCAATACACCGAAATATTGGGCGCGCGTCAGCTGGAAGGCCGCGTTGTGGTTCGCACCGAACCCCTTCGGCGAAGGATTGCAAATCACGCGGCATGGGAACCCCGCCGTCTCGGCCAGAGCGCTGGCATTACCGGGGATGTTCTCCGTAACGATGACCTCAATATCGGGGAAAACACGACTGGCACTCCCCAGATCGCGCATTAGGGCGGCCAGCAGCGCGTCGTGTCCGTGGCTGACAACGGAAAGCGAGAGCGTCGGGAAACAGGGCATGGTCAGACCCGTGAAGGGACGCCAAGTAGTTCTGCGACGCCGCTACGATCGAAACGCTCTGACCAGCTGTTCTGCTGGCGAAAATCCAATGCTGCTTCCCAGGGCTCCTTCCAATCCAACGCCTGTTCCGATGCACGACGGATTTGGTCCGGAGAGTCGGCAAGAAACACGCCCTGTTCCCCGGTCCGCTGGCGCATTTCGCCAAAACCGGTCGAAAGCACAGGTAGCCCCATCGCTCGGTACTCGTAGTACTTGATGGGGTCGACCGACTCCGTCAAAGTATTGCGCAAAAACGGAATCAGACCGACGTCAAAATCCGCGACCGCGCGCATGGCCTGATCGTGCGAACAAGCGGGCAGCATCTCGACGTTACTGGGCAAAACTAGGGGGACGGAGCCAAACACCGGGCCAATCAGTCTGACCAACGCGTCGGGTCGAGCATGCGCCAGTGCCAGCACAGCACGCCAGTCGAACCAGGGCCCCAATGTACCGACGTAGCCAAACACGGCTCGCGAGCGGCTAGTGCCGTCACAATTTCGCCAAGGGGGCAGCACGGCCGGATCACAGGCGTTGAACACTGGCAATACTACCCGGCTCACCGGCGCCCATTGTTTACACAACGCACTCGAGGACGCCATTACTGCGGTGGCCGTCATTACCACTTGGCGCTCCCGACCCGCCATGACACGACGTGACAGGCCGCGATAGAAGGCGGAAAAATGATCCATGCTGTCAAAAACCGTCGCACCAAACCATGGACGTGACAGCAATTCCAACGCCAATTGCGACGGTTTTCCCACGGCGAGGACTGCCTGGCCCCGCTTGCAGAATTGCTCCACCGCCGCCATCAAAGCCTGCCACAAGGGCCGATTCAGCCAGCGGGAAAACGGTAACGGCTCGATAGGCAAAGCGCTTGGTCTGACAACATGGATCCAGTCCGGTACGGCCAACTGCTGCGCGCCTCCGCCATTCTTGCCGCGCAGCCTTCGCACGTCTCCGAGATTGGGCAGCCGGGTCGGATAGGGTTCGACCCATAGCACCGCCCCACCCTGCCGCATATGCCACCACTCAACAAACTTGTGGGAGCGCTGTGAGAAGGACGACCACGGAACGGGCGAAAGGTAGACGAGGTTGGTCATGCAAAATGCTGCCGCAGGATGCCGATGATCCGCTCGGCCGCCCGCCCATCGCCATAAGGCGATACACCGCGCGCCATGGCCGCGTAGGCGTTCGGATCATCAAGCAACCGCTGCGATTCCTCGACAATACGGCGGCGGTCCGGGCCGACGAGCTTGACGACCCCCGCTTCAACGGCCTCTGGACGTTCCGTTTCCCGGCGTAACACCAGCACTGGCTTACCCAACGCCGGTGCTTCCTCTTGGACACCGCCTGAATCGCTAAGGATCAAATAAGCCCGCTTCATTGCGGCAACGAAAGGCAGGTAGTCGAGCGGCTCGGTAAGTGTCACACGAGGCAGGCCGCCCAGCATGGCATGCGCTGTATCGCGAACGTTTGGGTTCGGGTGAACCGGGTACAGGATCTCGATATCGTCATTTGCCATGACCAAGTCGCGGATCGCCTCGCAAATCTCACGGAACGGCTCGCCGAAATTCTCTCGCCGGTGCGAGGTGACAAGCACCAGACGCCGGCCTCCGCCGACTACGGGCGTGAGACCGTCACAACGATCCACAACATCCATCAGTGCATCGATCACCGTATTTCCGGTCTGAGTGACGGCCTCACTTGCAATACCTTCACGCAGCAGGTTCTCCTTCGACGAGGCCGTGGGTGCGAAATGCCAACGCGCGATGCGTCCCGCAACTACGCGGTTCATTTCTTCGGGGAATGGACTAAGCATGTCCCCCGTACGCAACCCCGCCTCGACGTGGCCAAAGGGAATACGCCGATAGAAGCATGCCAACGCAACGGTCATCACCGTGGTGGTATCGCCCTGCGCTATCACTGCGTCGGGCTGCTCCTTCTCAAGCACGGCATCGACATCGATCAGGAGCCGCGAGGTCAACTCCGTCAGGGACTGATTTGGGCGCATGATGTTCAGATCGATATCCGGCTGGATATCGAACACTTCCAGCACCTGATCCAGCATCTGACGATGCTGGGCGGTGGAAAGCACGCGGCAATTGGCCCAGCGCTCCTTACGCAGTCGCGTAATCAGCGGTGCCATCTTAATGGCCTCAGGCCGCGTGCCGACGACGCACATCAGTTTTGCTTTTTTTTCCATGCAATATGATCATCCAGATTAGCTGGACGAGGCATGCTGCCTCGTCGTTCTCTTCTCGTATACCACTTAACGGCGGTACTGATGGGGCACCCAAGCGCCCCACTTGGCTTCGTAGATTTGCTTGTTTTTTTCCATCAGCTTCCGCTTACGCTCTTCGCCAAGCTTGTTAAATGAGGCCGATAAATTATGGTGGACGAAAACGTCCTCCGCGCACACGCACTTCATGCCGATTTCCTGTACCCGCCGGCAATAGTCGTCGTCCTCAAAGAATCCGAGTCCAAAGGCTTCATCCAGCCCCCCGATGCGTTCGTACACTGTCCGCGGCATCATCACGCAGAAGAACGCAAGCGTGTGGATATCGAACGATTCACCCATGTGGCCGACCGTGTAGCGAGCTGCTTCGGCCGGCATTTCTTCCAGGCTTTGGTATGTCGTCTCAATCCTGGCCTCATTGCCGATATTGTTTGTCACCGGGCCGATCAGACCGATGGTCGGATCACGGCGCAGATGCCGGATAAAGCCGGTTGCCCAACCACTGGTGACGACCGTGTCATTGTTCAGAATGACAAGATAGTCGCCCTTACCCATCGCCAAACCTTGATTGTTCGCTGCGGAGAAACCGAGATTGTCGCTGTTGAGCTGGAGGCGGACGAACGGACGGCTTGCAGCATAGTCGCGCAGGAACTCCGGCGTGCCGTCCTGCGAGGCGTTATCGACAATAACCACTTCGTAGCGGACACCGGTGGTATGGCGCTCAATACTGTCCAGGCACTTGCGAGTCAGGTCCAGATTGTTGTAGGTGACGACCACAATGCTGACTAGCGGCCGTACTGAGCCGGCTAGTGCCTCCTCCAATTCGCGCGCGCGATGCTCCCAAGTTTGCTGGCGCGCGAACTCGATCCGTCGTTGACGCAGGGGAGCATCATTGTCGAATGCCAGCGCCGCCCGGCATTGCGAAACAAAGCCGTCGGCGTTGTCCGCCGTGTAGACAAGGTCACCGAACTGGCGCAATTCCGGCAGATCCACCGACACCACGGGCTTCCCCGAACACAGGTACTCGTACACCTTGACGGGATTGGTGGCCAACGTAAGGTCGATGACCCGGAACGGCAGCAAGCAGATATCGAAACCATACAGATAAAACGGCAGCTCCCTGTAGGGAACTTCGCCGACAAACTCCACGTTGCGATATGCCTTGAGGGCCTGCTGTGCACCGCATGTATCCGCGCCTACCAACAAAATCAGACAGTCCGGGAATGCCTCCGCCACCTTCCCCAGCAAGTCGAGATCGAACCATTCTGCTATGGCGCCGTAATACCCGATCACGCGACGGCCATGCTTGTCTTGAAACCTCTGCGCCGGCGTATTTGCGAAATGGTCGAACTCGCATGCATTGCGAACGATCGTCGTATTGACATTGCGCTGGTGCGCCACGTCATACAACCAGCCCGATGTCACTACAAGCGCGTCCGCCTCGCTCATGAGCGCGCGCTCTGCTGAAATCATTTCCGGTGCGCTGTGGCCGAAGCCTTCGTGGTGGTCCATGCAGTCATAGACGAGCGAATTGCGCGGCAACGCTCTGGCCAAGGGTAACCAAAATGGATGGTGGACGATGCTTAGATATTCGGACGCCTGGGTCCACTCCACCAGCATGGCAAGGCCAGCCAGCAATTGACGGCGCTGCCGTTCCGGTGCCGGGCTGCTATAGATGTTTGGCAGACCGACCAGGTGGAATTTGATCTGAAACACTCCATCGTACCCCTCAATTGGCGATACTAAGAAGCCGGGGCGATCCGCGGGAATTAGCTCCGAACTGATGTAGAAAACGCGGTGTCCGCGTTTGGCGAATCCCAAGGACAACTGTTGCGGGCGCTGGAACCGGAAATGCCAGTCGATGACACCAAAGACGAGGACATCTGCGTTGCGTGGGGGAGACAGCGCCGGCAACAGTTCCGAGGGGTCCGGACACTGCGTCGCTTCTACCGTTTGGATCACTGCCGAGGCAGCAGCAATGTTTGCAACCTGTCCGTCAAAGTGCAGCCGCAGGCGCCGCACAATGCCGTCCAGGCCGTGGCGCTGATAGTATTTATATGCGAGTCTCGACACCTGCACATAGCCGCCCCGCCGCCGCACCGCGGCATGGGCCAGGCGCAGGCGCGCAGTGGACGGATGCCGGGCCATGCGGGCTAGCGCGCGCAACGGCGCGGAAGCACGCCAAGAGCGCGACCGATAAATCTCGTCGATCTTCGTTTTGAGGCGCCCGATTTCTTCGTTCAGCGCTGCAATTGACTGCTGGCTGTCCACCGCAATCGGCTCAGCGAGCTCCTGAATACGAGCTCGCAGCGACTCTCCATTAGCGTTGGACGCCGATAGCGCTTGCTGCGCTTGGTCAAGCTCTGCTCGCGAGCGCTCAAGGGCGTCGCTCAACTCGGCGACGTGCGCGCGTAGCAATTCGGCTTCTGCATTGGCCGTAGTCAAGGTCCGCCCAAACTCTGCTCGTGAACGCTCAAGGGCGTCGCTCAATTCGGCGACGCGCACGCGGAGCGATTCGCCTTCTGCATTGGCCGTAGTCAATGTCCGCTCGAACTCTGCTCGCGAGCGCTCAAGGGCCTCGCTCAACTCGGCGACGCGCGCGCGTAGCGATTCGCTTTCTGCATTGGCCGTAGTCAAGGTCTGCAGCAACTGATCGCGCTCGGCCTGGGAGGACTCGAGGTCCCCCTTCAGTTGCGTTGCCCATGTTGAGACCCTCTCAACATCCTCGGCAGTCTTCTGCAGGGCGGCAATCCACTCTTCATATTGCTGGCATTTCCCCCGCAGATCGCGGATCTGCGCCAAGTAGCGGTCAATCTCAAGCTCCTTCAAATAGGGCTTGGCTGGCCCCAAGGCTTCGGCTTCGCCATTCCATTCGGCGAAGCGCGAGAGGTGCGCACCCGCATCGAAGAACGCCGGCTCCTGCAGGAAGTAATGGTGATACGCAAAATCGGCCACGCGGTCCAGTAGATCCGGATCGGCAGGCGCTCGGTCCTGGTTACGCGCCCACTCGTCCCGGAGGCTGCCTGCCACGTCAATGGTGATGCCGAGCCCGGCGTACGGTGCGTTTCCCAAAACATAAACGGTCTTGCCTGCCATCGCGGCTTCGAAGCCTGCTGAAGAGTTGATCGTGACAATCGCTTCCGCAGCACCAATCAACTCACACGTATTGTCGTCCTGGCCGGCAATCGTCACCCCCTCCCGCGGGCCTTCGGGGACATACGGCTCGGCAGGGTGAGGCTTGACCACGATGTCGATGACGTTGCCGAGCTCGGCAACGCAATAATCGACATAAGCGTTCATCGAAGGGAAAGTTCCGCCGGCGACAATATTCGAATCGTCAGAGACCTGTAGCAAGACCAGCACATAATTGCCCGTTCGCGGAGCAAACCTATTGCACAGTTTCTTCTTGCGTGCCGGGCCGACCAGGTAATTTGGGCGGATTTGTTCGGCCCTCAAGCAACGGTCGACTTTGATAGCACCTAGACGCTCCTTTTCACAGTAACGCGCCCAAAAAGCTGACATCGATGCGGTACTATTAACGCCGACAGGGTCACTGTAGTAAACGACCGGGTTAGGCAGACGCGACAGCCCCAATTCGTTGAACGACAGCGTGATGGCGCGGGAATTGCACACGTCCCGTAATAGACCATCATAGTTCCAGCAATAGACGATGTCTGGCTTCACATCTTCCAGCAGCCTTTCGAGATAGGCCTGATGGAATGGCAACGGTTGGCCCAACAGGATCGCTTTCCATGCGGACATCCAGTCGCTACCTTGCGGATAATCCACTTCAAGCCTTGCTGGCGACCGCCAGTCGGCGCGCTCACGGAGCGCCTGCGCGAGTTCATCGGTGCCAGCGAACACGCAGCGCCAACCCAACGCCTCATACGACTTGGCTAGCTCGATGTATCGGTCGAATATGCAGTTGAACAGCAGTGGATTCTCGCGAATCACCAAAGGCAGCGTGTAGAACAGCACCGTCCGGACATCCCGTCTTGACACGACTCTTGCCGGATTACCTGCCGCAATCGTGTAAGGAGGCACCTGCCCCTTAACCAGGGCGCCGGCCGAGATAATTGCGCCGCGGCCAATATGCGAGCCCGCCGCTATAGTGGCGTTGGCGCCGATCCACACATCGTCTTCGACTACAACTGGGGCAAAGCGCAGCCCCTGCTGATACATCGGGGTATTCAGGTCGTAGCGGTGGGAAGATGACGTGACAGCGACGGAAGGCCCGATCATCACGTCACGGCCGATGCGGACGCCGCCTGATCCATGGATCCAGCTGTTGTAGCCGACAATGCTCCGGTCTCCTACTTCAATCATGCCGCCGCCAACCGCCTCCAATACCGCATGGTCGCGGATCTCCGCTCTTTCTCCGACGACAATCAGTGCGCCGCCGTCGGCAATGATCTTGGCTGAGTCGGCGATCAGGGCCGACCCGGCGGCGGTAAGTTCAACGTTCTTCTTTGTCATATAGATTGCTTCTTCGACGCGGAGGAACCGCCACAGCGGCCCCGGTAAATTCAGGCAAGCTGTATTTCAGCGGGGCAGAACGCGCTGCCCACCACCTTCCGCGTGCCTAGTACCGTCAACTTGCGGACTGGCCAGCGCTGATCCAGCTCGGTTCGGTTCTCGCCAAGCGACGCCAAGCCCAGATAAAGGAAATAGTCTCCAGGCGCAATACCCAGTGTGAATGTAAACTTAATCACCGACAGGCCGGCCGGCAGCATGATCGGCACACCGGCATAGATGCTGTTATCGCCTGTGATATCGGTGCCCTGCTTGTCGCGAAGCGAAAAGCCGGCCGCCACATCGGCGATCGCAGCTTCCGACCAGACCGTGGCCCGAATCTCGACTCGCTCTCCAGGTGAAAACTGATTGGTTGTTTCGCCAGTGCTGGACCGCAGCTCCACGGTCATATACTTGGCCAATCCACTGCCAAAGCGCTCTTCCTTGATGCCGCCCAACTCCTCCTGGTAGCTGGTGTCGGTCGGACGCTCGGAAAGACGAGCCGCCGGCTTGGCCTCCGCCACGATCGCCGAGGCACGGGTGAGCTTCTCGTATTCCTTGACGGCCTGCAGCACGTCTCGGGACTGGTAATGGATGCGTCCACCATGCAGCACGATCGCGCTGTCACAGAAGCGAACGATGGATTGCATATCGTGCGAGACGAAGAGAATCGTCACGCCCTGCGCCTGCAGTTCACGCATCTTCAGCATGCATTTAAGCTGAAATCCGGAATCACCTACCGAAAGAGCCTCATCGACAATGAGCACATCGGGTGATACGTTGATCGCCACGGCAAATGCAAGGCGCGCGAACATACCGCTGGAGTAGGTCTTTACCGGTTGCTCGACGAAGTCTCCAATATCGGCGAACTCGATGATCCGGTCCAAACGCTCTTCAGTCTGGGCGCGGGACAGGCCCATCAGGGCTGCATTCATAAAAATATTCTCGCGGCCACTGAATTCGGGATTAAAACCGGCACCCAATTCCAGCAAAGCGGCGACACGGCCCGTGACAGTCACAGATCCTTCCGTGGGCGTCAGCGTACCGGCGATCATTTGCAGGAGAGTTGATTTTCCCGCACCATTGCGCCCGATTATGCCTATAGTCTCCCCTCGCCGAATAGACAGGGAAACTTCCCGCATAGCCCAAAATTCACGGAAATAAGCGCGTCCGTTGCTACTGTTCAGGGGTCCCAACGCCCTCCTCAACTTAGGGACGAGAGCTTGCTTGAGTCGGTCCTGAGGGCGCGAGTAGATGCGGTAGCATTTGCTGACGCGGTTGACGTCGATCACGGTGTCAGAGGACATCGGCAAATCCTTTTCGCATGCGACTGAACCAGACATAGCCAAACAGGGCTACCAGCAGCGCGACGCCGCAATAGCTGGACAGGGCCTGGAAATCAGGCAACTGCCCGTCAATTACCACGGCTCGCAATTGCTCCATAATGAGGGTGAGCGGATTTAAGCGCATTACCGGCTGAATCGATTCAGGCAGAGCCGATACTGGATAGAACATCGGCGATAGAAACATCAGCATAGTGCTGATGATTGCCATGGTTTGCGCGATGTCACGTAGAAACACGCCTAGTGCGGCAAGGAACCACACTACCCCGACTACCAGCACGATCAGCGGCAACAGCACGAGCGGCACCAGCACCGCTGTCCAATGCAACTGGCCTTGCACCACCACCGAGAACCCCATGAGCACGGTGATGCTGATGATGGCGTGAAAGAGCGCAGCCATGACGGTAGACCACGCGAGTGCATCTAGCGGGAATACAACCCGCTTGACGAAATTGGAGTTCGACACGATCAGCTGTGGTGCGCGGTTGAGGCACTCGCTAAAGAACGCATGGACGATCATCCCTGTAAAAACCATGAGGGCGAACTCCGCGTGGCTGGATTGTGAAGTGCCCCATCGGGCCTTGAACACGGTGCCGAACACGAAGGTGTAGATGCCCAGCATCATCAGCGGATGAATGAATGACCACACCAAGCCAAACATCGAACCTCGATAGCGGCCTGCCACCTCGCGCTGGGCAAGCTGCCAGATCAGGTAGCGGTTACGCACCAGCGACCCGACTAAATTGCGGGGAGCAGCAGTCAAACTTTGGCCGAGCGGTCCGTAACCAGCTTCATTGTGCATTGGCCAACCCACTCCGCTGCAGCGCTTCAAAGTCGAAAAGCTCCGCATGCGCTAACGTTGCCCCTTCCCGATCCTTCGCCGACAGCGTTGGCTCGATATGATCCGGCCAAGAAATAGCAAGCGCAGGGTCGTTCCATGCGATGGACCGCTCATGCTCGGCGAACCAGTAGTCGGTCGTCTTGTACAGGAATTCAGCGTATTCGGACGTTACGACGAAGCCATGAGCGAACCCTTCCGGGACCCACAACTGCCGCTTATTCTCGGCGGACAGCATGACACCGACCCATTTCCCGAAGGTTGGTGACCCCTGGCGGATATCCACCGCCACGTCAAATACTTCACCCACAACGACCCGCACTAGTTTGCCCTGAGGATGGTGGATCTGATAATGCAAACCGCGCAGCACGCCGCGACTCGAGCGGGAATGGTTGTCCTGTACGAAGGGACGGTCTACACCAGTAGCTTCGGCGAACCGGCGTGCGTTGAAGCTCTCGAAAAAGAACCCACGCTCGTCGCCGAACACCTTCGGTTCGATAATCAACACATCTGGAATGTCGGTACGCACGGCGATGAGGCTCATTTGATCGACTCCGAAATAATCTGCATCAAGTAGGCACCATAACGGTTCTTGGATAGTGGGCGCGCCAACTCCGCAACCTGGTCAGCCGAGATCCACTTGTTCCGGAAGGCTATTTCCTCAGGACATGCCACCATCAGGCCCTGGCGGCTTTGCAGCGTGGCGATAAAGCTAGCTGCCTCCAGCAGGGAATCGTGCGTGCCGGTATCAAGCCAAGCATATCCACGACCCATGATCTCGACCTCGAGCTGTTCTTTCTCGAGATAGCGCTTATTGACGTCGGTAATTTCGAGCTCGCCACGAGCGGAGGGCTTGATGTCCGCGGCGATATCGCACACCTGGTCGTCGTAGAAATAAAGTCCCGTCACGGCATAGTTCGATCGAGGTTGCCTGGGCTTCTCCTCCAGCGACAAAGCGCGGAAATTCTCGTCGAATTCCACTACGCCGTAACGCTCGGGATCGTGCACGTGATACGCGAAGACCGTCGCGCCTCCTTCTTTTGCACGGGCGCGCGCGAGCTGACCGACGAGATCGTGGCCATGAAAAATGTTGTCGCCCAAAATTAGCGCCGAAGCATCTTTACCAATAAAGTTCCGCCCAATGATGAATGCTTGCGCAAGGCCGTCCGGCGACGGCTGCACCGCGTATTGCAGGTTCAGTCCCCATCTGCTGCCGTCGCCGAGCATATCGGCAAAGCGTGGGGTGTCCTCTGGTGTCGAAATCACAAGGATGTCACGAATCCCTGCCAGCATCAGCGTCGACAGCGGATAGTAGATCATCGGCTTGTCATATACCGGCAGCAGCTGCTTGGAGACAGAGCGCGTGATTGGATAAAGACGGGTGCCGGATCCCCCGGCTAGGATGATGCCCTTGCGCATATCGGATGACTCAATAAAGGACTTGGTCCAACAGGTGGGCAATGCCCTGCCGCCAGTGCGGAAGATGGATGTCGAACGTACCGCGCAGCTTGCTGGTATCTAGCCGTGAGTTGGCAGGGCGCGGCGCGGGTAACGGATATTCGGCGGTCGTGATAGCGACCACTTTTTCCGCATTAGCCTTCAGGGCCATGCCCTGCGATTCGGCGTAGCGCAACAACTCCGTAGCATAGCCATGCCAGCTGGTTTCGCCCGCGGCAGCGAGATGATAGATCCCACTTGGAAAGCGATCACGATTCCCGTGTAACCAATGCCGGCCAATGATTTGCGCCGTGACATCGGCAATTAGCGATGCCGTAGTTGGGGCGCCTATCTGATCGGCGATTACCCGTAGCGAATCCCGCTCCCCGGCGAGTCTCAGCATCGTCTTCGCGAAATTGCCGCCATGCGCGCCCGCAACCCAGCAGGTACGCAATACAAGCGCCATAGCGCCACTGGACTCTATTGCGCGCTCCCCGGCTAGCTTGCTACGGCCATATTCTGATTGCGGATTTACCGCATCAGATTCGATGTACGGAGCATCCTTGGTGCCATCGAACACGTAGTCAGTGGAGTAATGGACCAGCAAGGCGCCGAGTGTCCGCGCCTCTTCGGCAAGGACGCCCACAGCGGTACCGTTGATGGCATGTGCCAAGTCTGGCTCGCTCTCAGCCTTATCGACCGCTGTATAGGCTCCAGGGTTGACGATTATGTCCGGCCGGATCTCGCTCAGCACTCGCCGAATTTCATCCGGGCGCGATAGATCCATGCCATGGCGGTCTAGAGCAACCACATGACCAAGCGGTGCGAGGCTTCGCTTGAGCTCAAATCCGACCTGCCCGTTGCTGCCGGTAACGAGAAGCGTCGGCACGCGGGAGATCTCACGCCGCATACTGCTTCGCCACCCAGTTCCGATATTCCCCGGACATCACGTCCTGCACCCAGGCCTGATTGTCCAGATACCACTGCACCGTCTTGCGCAGCCCGGTCTCGAACGTTTCCGCCGGCTTCCAGCCCAGCTCGCGCTCCAGCTTGCGCGCGTCGATCGCATAGCGCCGATCGTGGCCGGGCCGATCCTTGACGAAGGTGATCTGGTCCCGATAGGACCCCGAAGCCTTCGGCTTCAGTTCGTCCAGCAGGTCGCACAGCGTGTGCACCACGTCAAGGTTGGTCTTCTCGTTCCAGCCGCCAACGTTATAGGTCTCGCCGACTTGGCCGCGTGCCAGCACTTCCCGGATCGCGGAGCAGTGGTCGCCGACGTACAGCCAGTCGCGCACGTTCAGGCCATCGCCGTAGACGGGCAGCGGCTTGCCGCCCAGCGCGTTGGCGATCATCAGTGGGATCAGCTTTTCGGGGAAGTGATACGGCCCGTAGTTGTTCGAGCAGTTGGTCGTCAGGACCGGCAGGCCGTAGGTATGGTGGTAGGCGCGAACCAGGTGGTCGGAGCCGGCCTTCGAGGCCGAGTACGGGCTGTTGGGCGCGTAGGCCGTGATCTCCGAGAACGGCGGATCGTTGGGGCCCAGCGAGCCGAACACCTCGTCGGTCGACACATGCAGGAAGCGGAAGGCGGCCTTGCGGGCGTCGTCGAGCCCGTTCCAGTAGGCTCGCACAGCTTCCAGCAGGGTGAAGGTGCCAACGATGTTCGTCTGGATGAATTCGCCGGGGCCGTGGATCGAGCGGTCGACGTGGCTTTCGGCGGCGAAGTGCAGGACGGCTCGCGGCTGGTACTCGGATAGCAGCCGATCCAGCGCGGCGCGATCGCAGATGTCGGTGCGGGAGAAAATGTGACGCGGGTCGCCCTCAAGCGACGCGAGCGTCTTCAGGTTGCCGGCGTATGTGAGCTTGTCGACATTGACGACGCTGTCGGCGTCGGCATTGCCCAGCCAGTTCAGAACGAAATTGGCGCCGATAAAACCAGCGCCGCCAGTCACTAGAATGTGCGGCAAACCCCTTTCTCCCTAACAATCGATATGTTTCGAAAACGGGACAATAGCCCGGCGCCCGCCTTGATCCGTGGGTGGGACGGCAGGATCATCAGTGTTCTCAGAAGTGGCGGTATTCTATCCGAGCGCCCCCTCGGGATTACCCGGCCCAGTCATCTTTTTGTAGCCTGTTGTAACGGCTCACGCCCCCCCTCTTTACAATCGACAAAAAGTCTCCTCCGGCTCCCTTTTTTACCTCTATGCCCCATTCCCCGGTCCCCGCTTCCTACCCCTACGCCGTCGGCGACCTGCAAGGTTGCGCCCCTTCACTGGAACAACTTGTCACCAAAATTCCCGCCGATGCGCCACTTCGCTTCGTCGGGGACCTCGTCAACCGGGGGCCGGCGTCGCTCGAAACATTGCGCATGGTCCGGGCAATGGGCGATCGTGCCGAGTCGGTGCTGGGCAATCACGACATCCATCTATTAGCGGTTGCCGCCGGCGTGCGCAATCCGGGTTCGTCTGACACGCTGGACGATGTCCTGCAGGCACCGGACCGGGAAGAGCTGTTGCATTGGCTGCGGCATCGGCCGCTGGCCCTCCATCAGGGGGAATTCCTGCTGATCCACGCCGGAGTGCTGCCGCAATGGACGGTCGAGCAGACGCTGGAGCTTGCCAGCGAAGTCGAGCGGGAGCTACAGGGACCGGGCTGGAAAGCATTCCTCGCGGATATTTTCGGTAATGCGGCAAACCGTTGGCATGACGGGCTGCGCGGCATCGAGCGGCACCGGGTCGTGATCAATGCGCTGACGCGGTTGCGCTTCTGTACCGTCGACGGTGTGATGGACCTCAAGACCAAGGAGGGATTGGGCAACGCGCCCGACGGCTTCCTGCCGTGGTTCGATGTGCCGACACGCCGCACCGGGGATACGACGATCGTGTGCGGCCACTGGTCGACGCTCGGCCTGGTGATGCGGCCCGACCTGATGGCGCTGGACACAGGTTGTGTCTGGGGTGGCCAACTGACCGCCGCCCGCTTGGCGCCCGAGCCGGGGGACCGTAAGGTCATCCAGGTCGACTGTCCGCAATATTGTGATCCATTAGGCTGATAATGTCAGCCCCTTGCCGGCAATGCCGGTGCGCTACCGCACCGAGGAGCAGGCGGGATCGCGGGTAGCCGTGGTCTCCGCCGGGACGCCGGATGGCTCGCCGGCGTGCGGCACCGGTTCGCCCTGAAGCTGTCGGCACAATCCGAGCACCGCCTCGCGCGACTGCTCGGCCAAGGCACGCCGCTCGCACTCGTCCGCCGGCAGCGGTAGACCGAACGCGACCTGCGCCGTGAGCGGCGGCGCCTGCAGGATGGCGTCGAGCGTCTGCAGCAGCGTCAGGTCGCCGATATAGGCGGGGGCGACCGTGCGCTCGCCGGTGGCGGCGTCGCAATAGCGAAGCGCCACCGGCAGCACCGGCAGTCCGGCGGAGATCGGCGCCTGCATCAGATTGGCGTGGAACGGCAGCACGTCGGTGCCGTCGGTGGTAGTGCCTTCGGGAAACACGCAGACCCGATCGCCCTGCAGCATGCAGTCGGTGATGTCATGCAGCACGCGATGCGCATCGCGCTTGCGGCCGCGTTCGATGAACAGTGTGCCGGTCTGCGCGCACAGCCAGCCGATGACCGGCCAGTCGCGGATTTCTGACTTGGCGACGAAGCGCGCCGGCTCCCAGCTATGGATCACGAAGATATCGAGCCAGGAGATATGGTTGGCGACGATCATGGCGCCGCGTCCGGTCTCCGGCACCGGCCCGATCAATTCGATATCGACGCCGCAGATGCGCAGCAGCCGGCGCGACCAGCGGCGGATATGCCATTGGCGCGATGCCTTGCCGAGCCACGGGAACAGGAGCGCGCAGGTCAACAGGCCGCGTAGCAGGTGAAGGCAGAGGGCGAGCTTGCGCAGGGCGATCATGGTGTCGGAGGCCGTGAGAGCGGGCCGGGGCGGTATGCCAGTGTCGGTTGCCCTCTCCCCCGCCCCTCTCCCGCCCGCGGGCGAGGGGAGCATTGGTCAGGAAAGGGCAGCGCTGACCGCTGGCGTCAGCGGGCGGCCACCGCTTCGCCGTTGCGCGACTGCCCGGCCAGTTCATGGACCAGCTGGCCGCCGACCAGCGTGGCCGTGACCCGTCCGCGCATCTCGTAGCCCAGCCACGGCGAGTTCTTGCCCTGGCTCTTCAGCGTGCGGCGCTCGACCTTCCACACGGCATTCGGATCGAAAAGGCAGACGTCGGCCGCGGCGCCCACCGCCAGCCGCCCGGCCGGCAGGCCGATCACGCGCGCCGGCTCGCTGGTGATGCGGCCCAGCGCCTTGACCAGCGGCACCTTGTGCTCGTCGGCCCAGCGCAGCGTCAGCGGCAGCAGCAGTTCCAGCCCGGTCGCGCCCGGCGACGCCTCGGCGAACGGCAGCAGCTTCTCGTCATCGTCGACCGGCGTATGGTCGGAGCACAGCGCGTCGATGGTGCCGTCGGCCAGCGCAGCGACGATGGCGTCGCGATCGCGCCCGCTGCGCAGTGGCGGCGAGAATCGCATCTGCGAGTTGAAGTAGCCGATATCCATATCGGTCAGGCCGACATGGTGGATATTGACGTCGCAGGTGACCGCCAGCCCTTCGCGCTTGGCCTGGCGCACCAGTTCGATGCCGGCGGCCGACGACAGCCGGCAAAGGTGGACGCGCGCGCCGGTGGAGCGCATCAGTTCGAAGATCGTATGCAGCCGCACGGTCTCGGCAATCACCGAGACGCCGGACAGCCCGAGCCGCGACGCCACCGCACCGCTGGCCGCGACGCCGCCGCCCAGATATGGGTCTTCCGGCCGCAGCCAGACGGTGAAGCCGAACGTCTGCGCGTACTGCAGCGCGCGCAGCAGCACCTGCGTATTGCGGATCGGCGCCTCGGCCTGCGAGAAGCCGACGCAGCCCGCTTCCGTCAGCTGCGACATCTCGGTCAGCACCTCGCCCTTCAGGCCGAGCGTCAGCGCACCGAGAGGATACACATGGGTCTGGTTCAGCGTGCGGGCGCGGTACTTCAGCATTTCGACCAGACCCGGCTCGTCGAGCACCGGGTCGGTGTCCGGCGGGCACACCAGGCTGGTGACGCCGCCGGCGGTGGCCGCGGCCACTTCCGATTCGAGCGTGGCCTTGTATTCGTAGCCCGGCTCGCGCAGCCGGGCCGACAGGTCGACCAGGCCCGGACAGACGATCAGCCCGGTGGCGTCGATGGTCTTGTTGGCCTGGAAGTCGGCCGGCGCGTTGCCGATGCCGACGATCTTGCCGGCGGCCAGGAACAGGTCCTGCTGGGCATCGATATTGCCGGCCGGGTCGATCAGGCGGCCACCCTTGATGTGGATCTTCATATCGTGTCGCTTGCTATCGCTTGCCATTGCGGCTTGTAGTTGCGGCTTTGAGTGCAGCTTGTATTGGTGCTGGCGTTCGTCGCTCAGCCGATGCTCGCCCGGCGGATCGCGCGTCAGTCGTTGTTGCCCGCGACGATGCCCATCACCGCCATCCGCACCGCGATGCCGAAGGTCACCTGGTTCAGGATCACAGACTGCGGACCGTCGGCCACCGCCGAATCGATCTCGACGCCGCGGTTCATCGGCCCTGGGTGCATCACGATCGCATCGGGCTTGGCCAGCGCGAGCCGCTCCGGCGTCAGGCCGAACGCCTTGAAGTATTCCTGCGCCGACGGCAGCAGCGCGCCGCTCATGCGCTCGTTCTGCAGCCGCAGCATGATGATCACGTCGACGCCCTTCAGCCCCTCTTCCATGTTGTGGAAGACCCGCACGCCCATCTGCTCCAGGCCCGAGGGCAGCAGCGTACGCGGCCCGATCGCGCGCACTTCCGGCACGCCCAGCGTGGTCAGCGCGTGGATGTCCGAGCGCGCCACCCGCGAGTGCAGGATGTCGCCGACGATGGCCACGGTCAGCTTGGTGAAGTCCTGCTTGTAATGCCGGATCGTGTACATGTCCAGCAGGCCCTGGGTCGGGTGCGCATGGCGCCCGTCGCCGGCGTTGATCACGTGCACGTGCGGAGCGACATGCTCGGCGATCAGATAGGGCGCGCCCGAGCTGGCATGCCGCACCACGAACATGTCGGCCGACATTGCCGACAGGTTGTTGATGGTGTCGAGCAGCGATTCGCCCTTGCTGGTCGACGAGGCATTGATGTTCAGGTTCAGCACGTCCGCCGACAGCCGCTTGGCCGCGATCTCGAACGTGGTGCGGGTGCGCGTCGAATTCTCGAAGAACAGGTTGAACACGCTCTTGCCGCGCAGCAGCGGCACCTTCTTGACGTCGCGGTCGGAGTCCGACAGCGACACGAACTGGCTGGCGGTGTCGAGGATGTGCGTGATCATGTCGCGCGACAGCCCCTCGATGGACAGCAGATGCTTGAGCTCGCCGTTCCTGGTGAGCTGCGGGTTGCGGAACGTCTTGGTCATGGGTGAGGCGTGGGCGGGTGCGGTTTGGCTCGGTACGGGTGCGCGGGTGCTGCTGTTGCCTTTGTTCTGGCTACTTCTGCTTGTTCTGCTTCTGCTGCTTGTTCTGCTGCTGGTCTGCGTGCTGCTGCGTGCGGCTCAGCCGGCGGCAGCGTCGTTGTTGCCGTTCAGCGTCTCGGTGGCGAAGGAGAAACGGATGCCGGCGCCCTCGCCTTCGCGCGACAACACCAGATTGGTGCCGAGCGGCAGCGTGATGCGCTCGCCGACGAAGTCGGCCGCGATCGGCAGTTCGCGCCCGCCGCGATCGACCAGCGTGGCCAGCGCCACGCGGGCCGGCCGGCCGTAGTCGAACAGCTCGTTGACCGCGGCGCGGATGGTGCGGCCGGTGGCCAGCACATCGTCGATCAGCAGCACCTGGCGGTCCTGCACCGAAAACGGCAGCGTGCTCGGCTGCGCCTGGCTGTGCAGGCCTTTTTTCGCGTAATCGTCGCGGTGGAAGGCCACATTGATCACGCCGTGATGCGGCAATTGCAGATCGGCGGCCAGCCGCTCGGCGATCCAGGCGCCACCCGAGTAGATGCCGGCGATCGACCAGGGCGCACCGCCCGAGGCGGGGTCCGATGCCGCGGACAGCATCGCTTGCACGTGGTCGCGCAGCGCGCGGTAGAGCGCTTCGGCGTCGAGGGTGACGTTGGAGATCATAGCGGGAGTTGGTCGAAATACTGTTGCAGGATGATGCGGGCGGCTTCGTGATCGAGCGCCCCCGGCCTGGCGCCGTTCGACTGGGCCTCCAGCGAGCTGTAGCGCTCGTCGACCCAGGTCACGGGCAGATTGAAGCGGCCGTTGAGCTGATTGCCGAAGCGCCGCGCCAGCCTGGTCGCCGGCTGTTCGCCGCCTTCTGGCGTCAGCGGCAGACCTACCACGAGATGCACCGGCGCCCATTCGGCGATCAGCGCGGCGACGGCCTGGAAGCGGCCTTCGACGGTGATGTTCGGCACGATCGTCAGCGGCCGCGCCTCGCGCGTGATGAAGTTGCCCAGCGCCACGCCGATCTTGCGCTCGCCGTAATCGAAGCCCAGCACGGTGCCATCGGTTGGCACGGCGGACACTGGCGCGCCTTGCGGCGCCGGCTTGTGGAGCGGCGTGGCCGCGTCCGCGCTAGGCATGCCCCGCCTCGCCGGAGAGCATGGTGACATCGATGCCCAGAAGGCGAATGGCGGCGGCGAAGCGTTCCTCGGGAGGCACGCTGAATACGATCTCGGGGTCGGCCTGCACGGTCAGCCAGCCGTTGCGGCTCAGCTCTTCCTCCAGCTGGCCCGCGCCCCAGCCGGCATAGCCGAGCGTCAGCAGGAAGCGGTGCGGACCGCTGCCGTTGGCGACGGCTTCGAGCACGTCCTTGGAGGTGGTCATCTCCAGCCCCCCGGGCACCGTCAGCGACGACACGTAGACGCCGACCGGGTCGTGCAGCACGAAGCCGCGCTCGGTCTGCACCGGGCCGCCGAAATAGACGGGCTGTTGCGCAACGGGCTGGATTTCGAGCTTGAGATCGATCTTGTCGAACAGCGTGGCCATGTCGATGTCGATCGGCCGGTTGATCACCAGACCGAGCGCGCCACGCTCGTTGTGTTCGCAGATGTAGACGACGGCGCCGGTAAAAGTCGGATCCGCCATGCCGGGCATGGCGATCAGGAATTGATTCGTCAGATTGATGGGGGCTGCGGACGTCGCCATGCGTTGCATTTTATCAAATCAGCGCCAATGTTCCGGAAAAGATTCCTTCGTCCGGGCCCGCGCAGGGGTCGAATGGTGCGTGCCGCCTCGCAGCCGTTGCGCCGCAGCATCGGCGCCGCTGCATCGGCGCCGCTGTCAGTCCCCGCCTCAGTCCTTGCGTACCAGTTCCGCTAGATCCGCCGGCGTCAGCCAGCGCCACTCGCCGGGTGCCAGCGCCGGGTCCAGCGCCAGTCCGCCGATGCGGCTGCGGTGCAGTGCGGCGACATGATTGCCGGCCGCGGCGACCATCCGCTTGACCTGATGATACTTGCCTTCGGCCAGCGTCAGCCGCAGCGCCCGCTCGGCGACGATCTCGCAGGCAAGCGCGGCGATCGGCGCCGGTTCGTCCTCGAGCTGCACGCCTTCGCACAGCGCCACGGCCTGGGCTTCGGTGACGGGCTCGGCCGTGGTGACCTCGTAGACCTTGGGCACCTTGCGTTTGGGCGAGGTCTGCGCGTGGATGAACTGGCCGTCGTCGCTGAGCAGCAGCAGCCCGGTGGTGTCCTGGTCGAGCCGGCCGACCGCCTGCACGCCGCGCTCGCGCAGCGGCACCGGCAGCAGCGTGTAGACGCTGGGATGATGCAGCGGCCGTTGCGAGCATTCGTATCCGGTGGGCTTGTGCAGCATCAGATAGGCCTTCTCGTGGCAGACCCACTCCTCGCCATCGACGGTCAGCCGCAGCCCTTCCAGCACGAATTCGGCGCGCGGATCGTCGCACAGCTCGCCCTCGACCTCGACCATGCCGGCCGCCACCAGATCGCCGCAATAGCGGCGCGTGCCGAAGCCCTGCGATTGCAGGATGCGGTCCAGCGGCGTGGTCCGGGGCGGTTTGGCGGTCTTCGAGGTCATCGGTGGTCAGCGGGTGGTCAGTGGAGTCAGCGGGAATGGCGGGTTGCCGGGGGTGTTGGCACAGGAGCCATGCCACGGTAAACGGACGGGCGCGGATCGCGACGCAGCGCTGCTGCGTTACGCCGCCAGCAGCGCGCTTTCCCGATAGTGCCGCTGCGCATCCTCCGGCCGTTCGGTCTGCTCGAACAGCCGCGCGAGCGACAGATGCGACCGAATGCGCAGGCGCCGCTGGTCCTCGCTGGTGGCGTACTTCAGCGCGCGCTCGAAGTTCGACTGCGCCTTGCCCCACAGCTGTTCGCCCAGGCAGAGCACGCCCAGCGTGAAATGCAGCTCGGCATCGTTCGGATGCTGCGCCAGCCATTTCTCCGCCTGCTGGATCTGCGGCAGCGCCTGGCCGGGCTCGGCGCAGTCGGCGTAGCGCAGCACCAGCCGGCTGTCCCAGTTGACCTTCAGCGCTTCCTCGACGATCTTGCGCGCTTCCTGCTGGCGGCCCAGCGCGGAGAAATAGCGCGCCGCCGGCTCGGCGATGCGGGCGGCGCGGCGCTCGTCGTTCGACAGCGAACGCCAGAAGTCCTGCAGCGCGTCGGCGTCGTGGCGGCGCTCTTCCAGCATGGCTTCGCAGGCCATCTGCTTCAGACGCAGCGCCAGCACCGGATGCAGCGCGTTGCGCTTCTCCAGCGAGCGCGCCAGCCGCAGCACCTCGCTCCAGTTCTTCAGATGCTGATGCGCGCGCAGCGCGATCCGTTGCACATGGATCTGCCGCCCGCCCTGCGCCTGCAGCTGGGCGATCGTCTCCAGCGCGCCATCGGCATCGCGCGCGTCGACCAGCATCTCGGCGAGCGACACCAGCCGCGCCTGCTCGCGCTCGGGCGCAGTGACCTGGGCCAGCCAGCCGTCGCGCCGTTCGGCCTCCTGCATCTGGTGCGCGGCGCGGGCGCCGATCAGCGCCGCGGTCTGCGCCTGCTCGGGCCAGACCTGGGCCTCGCGCGCGGTGCGCTCGGCGCGGGCGAAGCGGCCCGCGAACAGGTTCTCGATCGCTTCGCGCAAGGCGGCCTGCGCCTTCAGCATCCGATTGCGCTCGCGATAGGCGGCGGCGCGCCGGGGCATCTCGGACAGATGCCGGATCGCCGACAGCACGGTCCACGCTGCGAAGAACAGCAGCAACAGCAGCGCCAGCGCCAGATTGAGCGACAGTTCGACCCGATACGGCGGGTAGAACAGCACCACATTGCTCTGATTGAACTGCGTGAACAGCGCCAGCCCGACGGCGCCGCCAAACAGGATCGCCACCCAGAATAGAAGTCGCATGCGCTACTCCTTCTTCAGGGAACGCAGCGCGCCAAGGCTGTCGGCCATGGTCGGCAGCTGCACGGCTACCGCGCCGGCCTGCGCCTGCTTCAGCAGGGTCTGCACGGCCTGCACGCGGCGGCTCTTGGTATCGAAATAGCGTTCGATCATGCCGTGGGCCGCGGCCAGATCGTTGCGGAACACCTGCTCGTTGCGCGACAGCAGCGCCAGCCGCGCGTTGAGCAGCCGCAGCTTGACGTTCTCGCGCAGGAACCAGCCCTGGTCGCCGGTCAGCAGCAGCGCCTCGGTATCGTCGACGCGGCGCACGCGGATCACGCGCATCAGCTCGTCGCGCACGGTCGCCCAGACGCCGGCGAACCATTGCGTCACGCGATTGCCGGTGCCGTCGCCATCCCCCGCGGCAGCAGCCGAGGCCGCGCCGGGCTGCGATGCGGCCGCAGTGCCGCGCGTCGCGCCTTCGCTGCGTTCCAGCATCCGCTCGCTGGACAGCAGCGGCAAGGCGTCGATCTGGTTGATGGCTTCGTCGAGCTTGATCGCCGCGCCGGTCAGATCGGTATCGGGCATCGCCTTGAGCCGGCCGATGTCGCGCGCGATCGCCCGGCGCAGCTGGTTGTATTCGGGCTTGTCGGAGCGGGCCAGGCGAACGTCGGCGCTCTGCAGTGCGGACAGCGCGACCTGGACGTTGCCGGTCAGCTGCAGCTGCTGGCCGGCGTTGGTCAGCAGCTGCTGGATCTCGGCGATCTCCCAGTCGTCGCGGTTGCGCATCAGGTCCTGGTAGACCTGCTCGAGCGTGGCCTGCTTGTCGCGCGTCTCGCCGACCTGGGCTTCCAGCGCGCCGACCTTGGCCTGCATTTCCTTGACGGTGGTCTGGGCCTCGCGGGTCAGCACGCGGGACTCCTGCACCAGCGCGTCGTTGGTCTGCTGGCGGCGCGCGAGCTCCTCGGTCAGCCGGTCGACCCGCTGCTGCAGCCACCAGAACGCGCCGCCGGCGACCAGCACGAGGATCGCGAGCAGCAGCCAGGCCAGGCTGCCGCGGCCGCGTGGGCTCGGCCGCTCGCCGGGCGAGACACCGGAAGGCGCCGCGCCGGGCGGCATGCCGGCCGGTGGAGGGGTGGAGGAAGCGGTGGAGGTTTGCTGTTGCGTCACGCGATCGACCTTCGTTGACGTGGATGGCGGTGATTCGGTGGGCGTGGTCGGGCCAGGCGCAGCGGGCGCGTTCCCCGGGGTAGCGCGTGCGGCCGATGCGGCCGATGCGGCCGTCCCAGCGGTAATGGAAGGCGCCTGCGATTGCCCGGCAGGGCCCGTGGCCGGGGCTTGCGCAGCCGGAGCGGGCGCCGGTACCGGTGCCGCAGTCGCGCCCGCTTCGGACTTCGACGCGGGCTGCGACGCCGATTGCGATACGGATTGCGACCCCGCTTGCGATGCCGCCTGCAATGCTGCTGCCGCCGCCGTTTTCGAAGCGGCCTGCAACTGGCTCAGATACGGCTCGGCCCAGCCCAGGCAGGCCGCGAGCAGACCCTCGTCGCCCGGCGCGGCCAGCAGCACGCGCGTGAAGCCCAGTGTCGCTGCCTGCTCGGCGATTCTCGCATGGGGGGCAATGCACTGCACTTCGCGCAGCGCGGCGTCTTCCTGCGGCGACAGATTGTCGAGAGCCAGGCGATCAAGGTTGCGCACGGCCTCGGAACTCGTCAGCAGCCAGGCTTGCGGCGGCGCGCCGGGCTTCAGACCGTCGCGTACCGCCTGCCACTGCATCGATCCCGGCACGGGCATGGTGCGTTGATAGGCCTCGACGGCGAGCACGGTGGCACCGGCCTCGCGCAGTTGGTCGCCGAGCCAGTCGCGGCCGCCGTTGCCGCGAACGATCAGCACCTCGCGACCGGCCAGCGCAGGCACGTCGAGCTGCGCCCACAACGCCTCGGAATCGAAGCGGGCGTCGGCGGGATCGAGATCGGCGGCGCGGCCATCGGCCCCGGCCGGCGATATCACGCGATGGCGCGGCGCGGCGATGCCGCGCTCGGCAAGCGCCGCCACGCTGGCGGGCCCGACCACCGCGACCGGCACCGATTCCGGCCAGACCGCGGCGCCGCCCTGCGCCAACGCGAGCGCGTCGAGCGCATAGGCAATCGCGTTGGGGCTGACGAACACGACCAGCGCGAAATCCGGCAGCCGTGCCAGCGCGGCGCGCAGCGGCGCGTCATCGGCCGCCGGACCGATGGCCAGCAGCGGAAAGCTCAATACGTCCACCCCCGCAGCCTGCAGCGCCTCGGTCAGTTGCCGGGACTGCCCGGCGGGTCGTGTGACGACGACGGTCGGGCGGGGCATCGCTTCCCCTCAGTCGCCGCTGGGGCGCACCGGTGCGCCGTCGTTGTTCAGCGCGACGGCCAGCAGCGCGTCGGCGCCCTGTGCCAGCAGCGCGTCGGCCACGGCATTGCCTAGCGCTTCCGCATCGGCGGCGTTGCGGACCTCGGCCGCGCGCTGCGCCTGCACACTGCGCGAGCCGTCCGGCGTGGCGACGAAGGCGTCCAGTTGCAGACGCGCGCCATCCCAGTGCGCGTGGGCGGCCAGCGGAACCTGGCAGGAGCCGCCGAGCCGGCGGGATACGGCGCGTTCGGCGCCGACCGCCAGTGCGGTGGGAACATGATCGAGCGGCGCCAGCCACGCGGCCAGCTCAGGCCGGTCCGAGCGGATCTCGATCCCGAGGGCGCCCTGTCCGGCTGCCGGCAGCGAGATCGCAGGGTCCAGCAGCGCGCGGATGCGGTCGGTGAGGCCCAGACGCTTCAGCCCGGCCGCGGCCAGGATGATCGCGCCATAGTCGCCGCGATCGAGCTTGGCCAGCCGGGTATCGAGATTGCCGCGCAGCGGCTGCACGACCAGATGCGGATAGCGGCTGCGCAGCGCGGCCTCGCGGCGCAGGCTGGAGGTGCCGACCACGGTGCCGGGCGGCATCTCGTCGAGCGAGGCGAATCGCGTCGACACCAGCGCGTCGCGCGGATCCTCGCGCTCCATCACGGCCGCCAGCGCGAAGCCTTCAGGCAGCTCCATCGGCACGTCCTTCAGCGAATGCACCGCCAGGTCCGCACGGCCTTCGGCCATCGCCACTTCGAGCTCCTTGACGAACAGACCCTTGCCGCCGACCTTGGACAGGCTGCGGTCCAGAATCTGGTCGCCCCGGGTAGTCATACCCAGAATGGACACATCGCACGCGGGATAGTATTGTTGCAACGCAGCACGCACATGTTCGGCCTGCCACATGGCCAGTCGGCTTTCGCGTGACGCAATCACGAGCCTGCCCGGCGCGGCGGATGAGGATGCGGAAGGGACGGAAGCTTGCATGCCGCGAATGGTAGCACGCACCCCCTGCCGGTCCTGCCGCTGCGGCGGACTGTAGCCGGCTGTGGCGGCGTGGCGCCCGAAGGCCGAAGAGCCGGGGCGAGAGCGGGTCCGGACGACGTTCAGAAACGATCGGAAACACCAGCAGCACCAGAACCAAACGCAGAGGAGATTGCATGACGCAGCCAGCTGCGCGCCCGGCCGGCCGCCGGATCCGCGCTGTCCGAGGGGGCCGCTCGGAAACCGCCGGGAAAGACGTAAACGGGACGAATGGGGCGGACGAGCCCAACGGGGCCGCCGAAGCCGGGACACCCACCGGTTCCGGCCAGACCGCTGAAACAGCCCGGCCCGCGGCGTCCTCCGCCCGCTCCGCACGCCGCGCCGCCGCAAAGCCGGCCTCCCACCTCGAAGTGGTGCCGGCCGCACCGGCGCGCAAGGCGGCGAGCGACAAGGATCTGCCGCTGCGCGAGGACATCCGCTTCCTGGGCCGCCTGCTGGGCGACGTGCTGCGCGAGCAGGAAGGCGAGGCGGCCTTCCAGATCGTCGAGACGATCCGCCAGACCGCGGTGCGCTTTCGCCGCGAGAACGACCGCGCCGCCGCGGCCGAGCTCGACCGGCTGCTCAAGCGGCTGTCGCGCGATCAGACCAACCAGGTGGTACGCGCCTTCAGCTATTTTTCGCATCTGGCCAATATCGCCGAGGATCAGCACCACAACCGGCGCCGGCGCATCCATGCGCTGGCGGGCTCGCCGCCGCAGCCGGGCAGCATGGCGCGCGCGCTGCAGGCCATCGACGCCGCCGGCGTCAGCGGCAAGCAGTTGCGCAAGTTCTTCGACGAGGCGCTGATCGTGCCGGTGCTGACCGCGCACCCGACCGAGGTTCAGCGCAAGAGCATCCTGGACGCCGAGCGCGAGATCGCCCGCCTGCTGGCCGAGCGCGACCTGCCGATGACGGCGCGCGAGCTGGCGCACAACACCGCCCAGCTGCGCGCCAAGGTCACCACGCTGTGGCAGACCCGGATGCTGCGCAATACGCGGCTGATGGTGGTCGACGAGATCGAGAATGCGCTGTCGTACTACCGCACGACCTTCCTGCGCGGCATCCCGCAGCTGATGACCGAGCTGGAGGAGGACATCGCTGCGGTCTACCCCGCCTCGCGCCGCGCCAGGACCGAGCCGGGCCCGCTGCCGCCGTTTTTCCAGATGGGCTCGTGGATCGGCGGCGATCGCGACGGCAATCCCAATGTCACCGCCGACACGCTCGAGCACGCCGCCTGCCAGCAGGCGCTGCTGATCCTCGAGTGGTATCTGGACGAGGTGCACGCGCTGGGCGCCGAGCTGTCGATGTCCACGCTGATGGTCGAGGCCAGCCCTGCGCTGCTGGCGCTGGCCGATGCCTCGCCCGACCGTTCCGAGCACCGCGCCGACGAGCCGTACCGGCGCGCGCTGATCGGCATCTACGCGCGGCTGGCCGCGACGTGCCAGGCCCTGACCGGCCGCGCGGCGCCGCGCCATCCGGTCGCCGACGCCGAGCCCTACGCCAACGCCGAGGCCTTCGCCGCCGACATCGAGGTGGTGATCGACTCGCTGCGCGAGCACCACGGCGAGGTGCTGGCGCGCGCCCGCATCGACGCGCTGCACCGCGCGATCGGCGTGTTCGGCTTCCATCTGGCCTCGATCGACATGCGCCAGGTGTCGGACGTGCACCAGGCCGTGATCGCCGAGCTGTTCGCGGTCGCCGGCGTCGAGGCTGATTACGCCGCGCTGCCCGAAGCGCGCAAGCTTGAACTGCTGCTGAACGAACTGCGCCAGCCGCGGCTGCTGACCCTGCCCTGGCATACCTATTCGGAGCAAACCCGGAGCGAACTGCACGTGCTGACGGCCGCGCGCGAATTGCGGGCCCGCTATGGCGCCCGCGTGGCGCGCAACTACATCATCTCGCACACCGAGACGCTGTCTGACCTGGTCGAGGTCATGCTGCTGCAGAAGGAGACCGGCATGCTGCGCGGCACGCTGGGCAGCAAGAGCGATCCGGCGCGCATGGAATTGATGGTGATTCCGCTGTTCGAGACCATCGAGGACTTGCGCAACGCCAGCGGCATCATGCAGGCGCTGCTCGATCTGCCGGGCTTCGCGGCGGTGCTGGCGAATCAGGGCGGCGAGCAGGAGGTGATGCTCGGCTATTCGGATTCGAACAAGGACGGCGGCTTCCTGACCTCGAACTGGGAGTTGTACAAGGCCGAACTGGCGCTGGTGCAGCTGTTCGCCCAGCGCAAGATCAAGCTGCGGCTGTTTCACGGCCGCGGCGGCACGGTCGGACGCGGCGGCGGGCCCACCTACCAGGCGATCCTGTCGCAGCCGCCAGGCACGGTCAACGGCCAGATCCGGCTGACCGAGCAGGGCGAGATCATCAACAGCAAGTTCGCCAACGCCGAGATCGGGCGCCGCAACCTGGAGACGGTGATCGCCGCCACGCTGGAGGCGTCGCTGCTGCCGACGCAGAACGCGCCGAAGGACCTGGCGACGTTCGAGAGCATCATGCAGCGGCTGTCGGACCGCGCCTTCGTCGCCTACCGCGACCTCGTCTACGACACCCCGGGCTTCAAGGACTACTTCTTCGCCACCACGCCGATCACCGAGATCGCCGACCTGAACCTCGGTTCGCGGCCGGCCTCGCGCAAGCTGATGGACAAGAAAAACCGCCGCATCGAGGATCTGCGGGCGATTCCGTGGGGCTTCTCCTGGGGCCAGTGCCGCCTGCTGCTGCCGGGGTGGTTCGGCTTCGGCAGCGCGGTGCGGTCGCTGCTGGACGAGGCGGGCGACGACAAGGCCCGCAAGGCGCTGGTGGCGACGCTGCGGCGCATGGTCAAGACCTGGCCGTTCTTCTCGACGCTGCTGTCGAACATGGACATGGTGCTGGCCAAGACCGATCTGGCGGTGGCCTCGCGCTACGCCCAGCTGTGCGACGACGCGGCGCTGCGCAAGGCGGTCTTCAACCGGATCAGCGCCGAATGGCATCTGACCGGCGAGATGCTTGGGCTGGTCACCGGCAAGCATGAACGCCTGGCCGACAACCCGCTGCTGGCGCGCTCGATCAAGAACCGCTTCGCCTACCTGGACCCGCTGAACCACCTGCAGGTGGAACTGCTCAAGCGCTACCGGGCCGGCAAGGACGGCGACGACGTGCGCGTACGGCGCGGCATCCATCTGACCATCAACGGGATTGCGGCGGGGCTGCGCAATACCGGTTGAGGGGCCTCGCTGGAATACGGGCTGAGGGGCGGTAGTCTGCCCACCAGCCCGGTCGTCACGCTGCGTGTCGCGGTGCCGCCCGATTCAGGGGCCGCACCGCGAGGCACAATCCCATGGCCTTCAGGATGGCGGTGAGGCTGCTCAGCGCGGGGTTCCCCTTTGGCGAAAGGGTGCGGTAAAGCTGGGTGGGATTGAGGTCTGCCTGCTCGGCCACGGCTTGCACGCCGCCGAACGCCTGCGCCAGTTGCCGCAGCACCGTCAGCAATTCGCCTTGGTCGCCATCTTCCAGAATGCCGTTGATGACATCGAGCGCGAGCGATGGATCGCTGCGGTACAGCTCGGCCATCGCCTCGTCATGCGGTCTGCTTCTCATCGTCGCCTCGTTGTTGCCAGTCTTGCCAATAAGCTACCGCTCGATCGATATCGGCCTGCTGAGTGCGCTTGTCGCCCCCGCATAGCAGCACAACGATGCGGTGTCCGTGCAGCGCGTAGTACACCCGATAACCGGGCCCCACGTCGATGCGCAGCTCGCACACCCCTTCGCGGCAGTACCTGTAGTCGCCAAAATTGGCGTGCTCCATGCGAGCCACGCGGCGAATCACGGCCACTTTGGCCTCGCGGTCACGCAAGCGGCTCAGCCAATCCATGTAGAGATCCCGCTGCCCGTCGGCCGTGACGTAGTGTTCGATCAAGTACCGGGTCATTTTCGTTTAATGACGAATGGAGGTCAACCGAAATGGGAAGGAAGGCAGCACCTTGAGGCGCGTTGCGGCCGCATGCGGTGGTCGCCATGTCTCGGCGGCTCTGCCTTCGGTGGCGGCGTGCTGCCGCGCTGGAATGACGCTCGAGCGTAGGCTGGGCGGCACGATGAAAGTGTTCCCGTCCGTCAACGGTGCCCGGCAACGATATAATTGCCGCTTTTCCTATCCTCCTTTCCGTTGCCCGGCACGCCTCGGTGCGTGGGCACTGTCCCGTTCCCTACCGCCATGACCTCCCAACTTGCCAAGAAAGGCGAAGCCTGGTCCGCCCGCTTCTCCGAACCGATGTCCGACCTGGTGAAGCGCTATACCGCTTCGGTGTTCTTCGACAAGCGCCTGGCGCTGTTCGATATCCAGGGCTCGCTGGCGCATGCGGCGATGCTGGCCCGGCAGGGCATCATCAGCGATGCCGACCGTGCCGAGATCGAGCGCGGCATGGCGCAGATCCGCGGCGAGATCGAGGCTGGCAGCTTCGAGTGGAAGCTGGACCTGGAAGACGTCCATCTGAATATCGAGGCGAGGCTGACCGCGCTGGTCGGCGATGCGGGCAAGCGGCTGCATACCGGCCGCTCGCGCAACGACCAGGTGGCCACCGATATCCGCCTGTGGCTGCGCAGCGAGATCGACAATATCGTCGGCCTGCTGGGCGACCTGCGTAACGCGCTGCTGGATCTGGCCGAGCAGCACGCCGACACGATCCTGCCGGGCTTCACGCACCTGCAGGTGGCGCAGCCGGTGACCTTCGGCCACCATCTGCTGGCCTACGTCGAGATGTTCACGCGCGATGCCGAACGGATGCAGGACGCGCGCAAGCGCGTCAATCGCCTGCCGCTGGGCGCGGCCGCGCTGGCCGGCACCAGCTATCCGATCGACCGCGAGTTCGTCGCGCAGCAACTGGGCTTCGACGGGGTCTGCCGCAATTCGCTGGACGCGGTGTCCGATCGCGACTTCGCCATCGAATTCTGCGCAGCCTCGGCGCTGGTGATGACCCACGTGTCGCGGTTCTCGGAAGAGCTGGTGCTGTGGATGAGCCCGCGTGTCGGCTTCATCGATATCGCCGACCGCTTCTGCACCGGCAGCTCGATCATGCCGCAGAAGAAGAACCCGGACGTGCCCGAGCTGGCGCGCGGCAAGACCGGCCGCGTCAACGGCCATCTGATCGGCCTGCTGACGCTGATGAAGGGACAGCCGCTGGCGTACAACAAGGACAACCAGGAAGACAAGGAGCCGCTGTTTGACACGGTCGATACCGTGGTCGACACGCTGCGCATCTTCGCAGACATGGTGCCGGGCATCACGGTCAAGCCCGAAGCAATGCGCGCCGCCGCGCTGCAGGGCTATGCCACCGCGACCGACCTGGCCGACTATCTGGTCAAGAAGGGCCTGCCCTTCCGCGACGCGCACGAGGCGGTGGCCCATGCGGTGCGGGCCTGCGACGCGCGCCAGTGCGATCTGGCCGACCTGACCGTGGCGGAGCTGCGCGACGCCACCGGCCTGGGCGACAAGGCCGCGCTGATCGGCGACGACGTCCACGGCGTGCTGACCCTCGAAGGGTCGGTCGCCGCCCGCAACCATATCGGCGGCACCGCGCCGGACCAGGTCCGCGCCGCGATCGCGGCCGCGCGCAAGGCCGGCTGATCGATCGCTTTGCCGATCGGCGGATCTGCTGGTTGGCTGACCTGCTGGTTGGCTGACCTGCTGGTTGGCTGACCTGCTGATTTGCTGGTCCGCGGATCGGCTGTCGGTCCGCCGCCTATCACGACGTCCCCGCTCCCCGCGGGGACGCTCCCCACCTTGGTGGGGAATCTCCCCCTCCCGCCTCTCTCTCCACCCGCCCTCTTCTGGTACAGACAACGCAGACAATGTGACGAATTGGGGATTAACCCTAGCGATTTGCCGTGGGGTTCAACCGTAAACTGACGCGCCACCCCGGTTTTTCCCCATCCCTAGGACGTTCACATGTCTCTCCTCATGAGGATCTCGCGGCTTATCGACGCCGTGAACGATGTCATCGGGAGGTGGGCGAAATGGCTGATCCTGCTGGCCGTACTGGTCTGCGCGGGCAACGCCATCATTCGCTACACCTTCAGCATCAGCTCCAATGCCTGGCTCGAATTGCAGTGGTACATGTTCGCCGGCGTGTTCCTGCTCGGCGCGCCGTACACCCTGCGCAAGGACGAGCATGTCCGCATCGACGTGATCGCCGGACGCTTCTCGGAGCGCACGCAGGTCTGGATCGACATCTTCGGCATTCTGCTGTTCCTGCTGCCGATCTCGCTGATCATCCTGTGGCTGTCGATCCCCTACTTCTGGCTGTCCTACGCCGGCCATGAAATGTCGGGCAATGCCGGCGGCCTGATCCGCTGGCCGGCCAAGTTCCTGATCGTCGCGGGCTTCTTCCTGCTGGTCCTGCAGGGCCTGTCCGAGCTGATCAAGCGCTTTGCCTATCTGAGGGGCGAGCTGCCGTTCGAGGCCTTCCGCAAGCACGGCCACAGCCCCGCTGAAAATGCCGCCGTGCTGGCCGACGGCGGCCGCTCCGGTCCCCCGGCAACCCCGTAAGCGAGGACCGCGATGACGCAATTCCTGATCGACAACATGGCGCCGATCATGTTCGGCTCCCTGGTGGTCTTCCTGCTGTCGGGCTTTCCGATCGCCTTCGCGCTGGCGGCCAACGGGCTGCTGTTCGCCTTCATCGGCATCGAGCTGGGCCTGCTGGCGCCGGAACTGCTGCAGGCGCTGCCGAGCCGGCTGTTCGGCATCATCGAGAACGACACGCTGCTGGCGATTCCGTTCTTCACCTTCATGGGGCTGATACTGGAGCGGTCCGGCATGGCCGAGGATCTGCTCGATACGATCGGCCAGCTGTTCGGCCCGATCCGCGGGGGCCTGGCCTATGCGGTGATCTTCGTCGGCGCGCTGCTGGCGGCGACCACCGGCGTGGTGGCGGCCTCGGTGATCTCGATGGGGCTGATCTCGCTGCCCCTGATGCTCAAGTACAACTACGACAAGCGGCTGGCGACGGGCGTGATCGCCGCTTCCGGCACGCTGGCGCAGATCATCCCGCCGTCGCTGGTGCTGATCGTGCTGGCCGACCAGTTGGGCCGCTCGGTCGGCGACATGTACAAGGGCGCCTTCGTGCCCGGCATGGTGCTGACGGGCCTGTACATGCTGTACGTGCTGCTGATGACGCTGATCAAGCCGGCCTCGGCGCCGGCCCTGCCTCTGGAGGCCCGCACCTTCCGCGAGCCCAGCGGCAAGAGCGGCTCGACCTCGGTACTGGTGCTGACCGCGCTTGCCGTGGTGGTCGGCGTGGTGGTCGACCTCAATTACAACCCCGGCGGTCCGCTGGACGAGCGGCTGGTGGTGTCGATCGGCGCCGCGATCTCGTTCGCCTTCGTGCTGGCGGTGGTCAACCGCGTGCTCAAGCTCAATCTGCTGTCGCAGATGGCCGAGAAGGTGACCTTCGTGCTGATCCCGCCGCTGGCGCTGATCTTCCTGGTGCTGGGCACGATCTTCATCGGCGTTGCCACGCCGACCGAAGGCGGCGGCATGGGAGCGCTGGGCGCGCTGGTGCTGGCGCTGATCAAGGGCCGGCTGAACCTGAGCCTGACCAGGCAGGCGATGGACTCGACGCTGAAGCTGTCCGCCTTCGTGATCTTCATCCTGATCGGCGCGCGGGTGTTCTCGCTGACGTTCTACGGCGTCGACGGCCACCTGTGGGTCGAGCATCTGCTGACGGCGCTCCCGGGCGGGCAGACGGGCTTCCTGATCGCGGTCAACATTCTGTTCTTCCTGCTGGCCTTCTTCCTCGACTTCTTCGAGCTGGCCTTCATCCTGGTGCCGCTGGTCGGGCCGGTGGCGGACAAGCTGGGCATCGACCTGATCTGGTTCGGCGTGCTGCTGGCGGTCAACATGCAGACCTCGTTCATGCACCCGCCGTTCGGCTTCTCGCTGTTCTACCTGCGCTCGGTCGCACCGCGCTCGGTCAAGACCTCGGACATCTACTGGGGCTCGGTGCCCTTCGTGGTGATCCAGCTGATCATGGTTGCGCTGATCATCCTCTTCCCGGGTCTGGTTACGACCGACAAGGCAAAGGCGCAGGACCGCAGCATCACGCGCAGCCTGGACATCGACTTCGGCACGACCACGCAGCCGGCGCCGAGCGCACCGGGGTCGACCGGCCCATCGGAGGCGCCCGAAGCGCCGACGCTGCCGGGCGGCGCGCAGCTCGAGACGCCAGGCGCGCCGGCCCAGTCGAACGACAGCGGCCCGGCGGCACCGGTGTTCGAGTTCGAGAAGAAGTAGTTCGAGAAAAAGTCGTCCGGGCCGAGATCGTTCGAGTCGAAATCGCTCGGACGACGGCACCAGGCAAAACGGCCGGCATCAACATGATGCCGGCCGTTTTTGCTTTACCGCGGCGCCGCCGTCAAACCGTCTGCTTCACGCAATCGACGAAATACACGCGCTTGCCGTCGATCTCCTCGGCTACCAGGCCGTGGATATCGGTCTCGAAGCCCGGGAACAGCTGGTTGAACTCGCGCGCGAACTTCAGGTACTGGACGATGGTCCGGTTGAAGCGCTCGCCCGGGATCAGCAGCGGAATGCCCGGCGGGTACGGCGTCAGCAGGATCGCGGTGACGCGGCCCTCCAGATCGTCGACCGGCACCCGTTCGATCTCGCGGTGCGCCATCATCGCCCACGCGTCCGACGGCTTCATCGCCGGCTCCATGTCCGACAGGTACATCTCGGTGGTCACGCGCGCGACGTCGCTGGCCTTGTAGACGCTATGGATCGCGTCGCACAGGTCGCGCAGGCCCATCCGCTCGTACTGCGGGAAGCGGGCGACGAATTCCGGCAGCACGCGCCACAGCGGCTGGTTCTGGTCGTAGTCGTCCTTGAACTGCTGCAGTTCGGTCACCAGCGAGTTCCAGCGGCCTTTGGTGATGCCGATCGTAAACATGATGAAGAACGAGTACAGCCCGGTCTTCTCGATGATGATGCCGTGCTCAGCCAGGTACTTGGTGACGATCGCCGCCGGAATGCCGCGCTCGCTGAATTCGCCGTCGACATCGAGCCCCGGCGTGATGATGGTGGCCTTGATCGGGTCGAGCAGGTTGAAGCCGTCGGCCAGATCGCCGAAGCCGTGCCAGCGATCGTTGGCCTTCAGCATCCACGCCTCGCGGTCGCCGATGCCGTCCTCGATCAGCGCCTCCGGCCCCCAGACCTTGAACCACCAGTCGCCGTTGTTGCCGGCATCGTAGTCGCCCTCGACCTTGCGCATCGCGCGGCGGAAGTCCAGCGCCTCCTGGATGCTCTCCTCGACCAGCGCGGTACCTCCGGGCGCTTCCATCATCGCCGCGGCCACATCGCACGAGGCGATGATCGAATACTGCGGGCTCGTCGACGTATGCATCAGGTACGCCTCGTTGAAGCGGTACCGGTCCAGCTTGCGCGTCTCGGAGTCCTGCACGAGGATCTGCGAGGCCTGCGACAGCCCGGCCAGCAGCTTGTGGGTCGACTGCGTGGCGAACACCAGCGCGTCCTTGCTGCGCGGACGATCGCGCCCGATCGCGTGCATGTTGCGATAGAAGTCGTGGAAGGCCGCGTGCGGCAGCCAGGCCTCGTCGAAATGCAGCGTGTCGATCTCGGCCGCCAGCATCTCCTTGATCTGTTCGGCGTTATAGAGCACGCCGTCGTAGGTGCCCTGCGTGATCGTCAGGATGCGCGGCTTCTGGTTCTTCGCCTGGCTGGCGAACGGGTGCGCGGCGATCTTGCGGCGGATGGTCTCCGGGTCGAACTCGCTCTTCGGAATCGGGCCGATGATGCCGTAGTGGTTGCGCGTCGGCATCAGGAACACCGGGATCGCGCCGGTCATCATGATCGCGTGCAGGATCGACTTGTGGCAGTTGCGGTCGACCACGACGATGTCGCCAGGCGCCACGTTGGCATGCCAGACCATCTTGTTCGACGTCGAGGTGCCGTTGGTGACGAAAAACATGTGGTCGGAGTTGAAGATCCGCGCCGCATTGCGCTCCGATGCCGCCACCGGGCCGGTATGGTCGAGCAGCTGCCCCAGCTCGTCGACCGCGTTGCAGACGTCGGCGCGCAGCATGTTCTCGCCGAAGAACTGGTGGAACACCTGGCCGACCGGGCTCTTCAGGAAGGCGACGCCGCCGGAGTGGCCCGGGCAGTGCCACGAGTACGAGCTGTCCTGCGCGTAGTCGATCAGCGCCTTGAAGAACGGCGGCGCCAGCGATTCGAGATAGACCTTGGCTTCGCGGATGATATGCCGGGCCACGAACTCGGGCGTGTCCTCGAACATGTGAATGAAGCCGTGCAGCTCGCGCAGGATGTCGTTCGGGATATGGCGCGAGGTACGGGTCTCGCCGTACAGGAAGATCGGCAGATTGGCGTTGCGGCGGCGCACCTCCGTGACGAAGGCGCGCAGCTTCTCGATCGCCGCCGCTTCCGGTTCGTCGGTGCCGCTGGCGAACTCGTCGTCGTCGATCGACACGATGAAGGTCGAGGCGCGGCTGGACTGCTGCGCGAACGAGGTCAGGTCGCCATAGCTGGTCAGGCCCATCACCTCCATGCCCTCGGCTTCAATGGCCTGGGCGAGCGCACGGATGCCCGAGCCGGAGATGTTCTCGGAGCGGAAGTCTTCATCGATGATGATGACGGGGAAGCGGAATTTCATCGGGCGTCCTCGCGGAAAGGAGTGAGAGGCAAAAGGACTTGAGCCACATGGCCCGCGTTCGGCGCGCGGGGACATGTGGCTCGGATATTCAGGGCGGAGCGGTCAGGCTGCTGCGCCGGTTCTGGGTGTTCGGTTCTGGCGGTGTCAGGTATCAGCCGTGGCAGCGGGGTTTCAGGCGCCATTGGCCCGCATTGTAGGGCAATCAGGTTTTCGGCAGCGTGACACCGTGCTGGCCCTGGTATTTGCCGCCGCGGTCGCGGTACGAGGTCTCGCAAACCTCGTCGCTCTCGAAGAACAGCACCTGGGCACAGCCCTCGCCGGCGTAGATCTTCGCGGGCAGCGGCGTGGTGTTCGAGAATTCCAGCGTCACGTAGCCTTCCCACTCCGGCTCGAACGGCGTCACGTTGACGATGATGCCGCAGCGCGCGTAGGTGCTCTTGCCCAGGCAGATTGTCAGCACGCTGCGCGGGATACGGAAATACTCGACGGTGCGGGCCAGCGCGAACGAGTTCGGCGGGATGATGCAGACATCGCCCTTGAAGTCGACGAACGATTTCTCGTCGAAGTTCTTCGGATCGACGATGGTGCTGTTGATGTTGGTGAAGATCTTGAATTCGTCGGCGCAGCGGATGTCGTAGCCGTAGCTGGAGGTGCCATAGGAGACGATCTTGCGGCCATCCGTTTCCCTGACCTGGCCCGGCTCGAACGGCTCGATCATTCCATGCTGCTCCGCCATGCGGCGGATCCACTTGTCGGATTTGATGCTCATAAGGTAGCGGTGAACGGGAGGAAGCGCCGCGAAGTGGAACGCCGCAACGGGCGGCATGGCGCGCAATGGGCCGCATTGTACAACCAAAGCGCGGCCGGCCCGGCAAGGCGGGCCAGGGGTGTCAGATGCCAAGCGAGGGGGAGAGCAAGAGCGAGAGCGGCCTCAGGCCACCGCGGCCTGCGGCTCGCTGTGGCGGAACCGTTGACGCCCCGTATAGAGCAGGAAATGCTTGCCGGTGCAGCGCGCGAACAGCGTCATGTTGACGCGCCTGGCCATCTCGTAGCCCATCTGTGTGACGCCCGAGCGCGACAGCAGGAACGGGATGCCCATCTGCGCGCCCTTGATCACCATCTCCGAGGTCAGGCGGCCGGTGGTGTAGAACACCTTGTCGGCACCATCCATCCCTTCCAGCCACATCCGTCCGGCGATCGCGTCGACCGCATTGTGGCGGCCCACGTCCTCGATGAACATCAGCAGCTCGCGGCCCTGGAACAGCGCGCAGCCATGCACGGAGCCGGCCTGCTTGTAGACCGACTGCTGCAGCCGGATCGTGTCGATGATGCTGTAGAGGGTCTGCTGGTCCAGCACTGCGTCATCGGGCAGCCGGATCTGGTCGACCTCGTCGAGCAGCGAGCCGAATACCGTGCCCTGGCCGCAGCCGGTGGTGACGATCTTGCGGGCGGTGCGCTCCTCGATGCGGTCGATGCCGCCGCGCGTGGTCACCGCGGCCGACTCGGTCTCCCAGTCGACCTGGATCGCGGCGATGTCCTCGATCGATTCGACCAGCCGCTGGTTGCGCAGATAGCCCAGCACCAGCGCCTCGGGGGCGCCGCCCAGCGTCATCAGCGTGACCAGCTCGCGCTTGTCCAGATAGACGGTCAGCGGCCGCTCACCGGGCAGGAAGGCCGAGCGCACGCGGCCCTGCTCGTCGACGACCTCGACCTCCTCGATCAGCGGGACGGCGGCTTGGCTCAGTTGGGGACGCAGGGACATGGGTACTGGAAAATCGGAAACGTCGAGGCGGGCCAGCGCGAAGGCGAATCCGCCAGGCGGGCAAGCGAAAATCGGGTAATCGCGCCGGCCGCGCCGGTCAGGACTTGACCACCACGCCGCAGGCGATGCGGCCGCCCGAATTGCCGGTGGGCTGGGTCTTGTAGTCGTCGGGGTCCTTGTGCACGACCACGGCACGGCCGACCACACTGTTCGGGCCGGGCGCGACAGTCATGCTGGTCAGCTGGAAGCTTGCCCGCGCGCGACCATTGGCGTCGGCGGTCAGGTTCGGCATGTCGCCGACATGGTGGTCCGGCGTATTCACCGAGCCATGCGGCTTCCCGGTCGGGTTGAAATGACCGCCGGCGCTCATCGCATCGGGGGCCGAGCAGTCGCCCTTCTCGTGGACGTGGAAGCCGTGCACCGAATTCGGCGGCAGGCCCGTCACGTCGGCCAGCACCATCACATGATCACCATGCTGGGTGAAGGTCACGGTGCCCTGGGTATTGGTGCCGCTCTTGGCGGTCAGCGGCGCCACGGCTCGCTCGGCCGTCGCACCGCCGCCCATCATCTGGCCCATCTGTCCCATCTGCGAACACGCTGCCAGCGCCCCGCTTGCCACCAGACCGAAAAGAATACGCTTCATGCCGAACCTCCTGTCACGGTGATGTCGAGCATGCATTGTAGCGCTCATCCCGGCCGGTTCCGTACGCTGTGCCTTACGCTTCGCCGGGTGCCGGCCGCCGTTCGGCATGGCGGCGCGACGGCGTCGAACGCTGGGCCGGGATCTTGCCGGACTTGATGTCGTCGTACCAGTGCTCGTGGTGCTCCTTGGCCCAGGCCTCGTCGACATAGCCGTCGCGCATTGCGCGGTAGGCACCTTCCATGCCGATCGAGCCCATGTAGATATGGCCGAAGGCCATCGCCATCATCACGATCGCGGCGATCGAATGGACGATATGGGCCAACTGCATCGTGGTGCGGTAGTAGTCCAGCCCCGGCACGATCTTGTCGAGCACGAAGCCCGAGGCCGAGATCAGCAGGCCGAGGAAGAACACGCCCACCCAGAACCAGCCCTTCTCCCCGGCATTGAAGCGGCCGCTCGGCACGTGCTTGCCGCTGGCGATGCCGCCGAGGCTGGTCAGCCAGCGGATATCGTCGCGCGACGGCAGGTTGTCGCGCACGAAGATCACGAAGCCGACGATCAGCGACAGCGTGAAGACCGGACCGACGATGTTATGGACGTTCTTCAGCAGATAGGTCAGCCAGCCGAACAGCGTATGGCCCATGATCGGCAGCAGGAAATGCTTGCCGAACAGCATCACGATGCCCGACACGGCGAGCACCACGAAAGCGATCGCCATGGTCCAGTGGACGATGCGCTCCAGCGGCGTGAAGCGTTCGATCATGCGGCCGGTCGGTTGCGACTTCAGCGGAATGGTGCCGCGCCAGACGAAGAAGGCCAGGATCACCGCCGGCACCAGCACCAGCAGCCAGCCGCCCCAGACCGTGATCACGCCGTTGCGCAACAGCCGCCATTCCTGGCCGGTACGCAGGATCAGCACGCCGGCTTCCTTGTCCGGCAGGCTGCTGTAGTGGCGCTGGTCCGAGTTGATCTCGCGCCAGACCGGCGCGTTGTTGCCCGGCTGCGTGCGCGTGCGGCTCTGCTGCTCGCGCGCCTCGGCCGCGATGTCGCGTTCGGGCACGTCGAAGATGTTCTGCGAGGCGATGCCCGAGAACGGCTGCTGCGGGTGCAGCGCGGGGTTGTTCGCGTCGGCATCCGCCTGCGTCGGCGTCGCGGCGGGGCTCTGGCCCTGCGCCGCCGCCTGTGCGGGCGCCTGCGCGGGGGTGGTCTGCGCATGCGCCGGGCCGGCGTGCAGCAGCGGCACGGCCAAGGCCAGCGCGCATGCGGCCGTTGCCGCGGCGGCACGGGCCTTGCCGGCCAGCGCGGTAATCAGCTTGGCGCTCATAGGGCCTCCTTCGGATCGGCTTCAAGTCGGCGGCAACGGCGGCCGCCCATGCTCGCCCCGCTCATTGGACGCGCGTGTACTCGTTCTGCAGCTGGTTGCGCTGGCGGATCTGCTTCTGCCAGCTGGTCTGGTCGCCCTGCGTCCAGCCGGTGGCAACGAACGGATCGCCGGGCGCGCCCTTCCAGGCCGCGGTGTCGGTCTTCTTCGGGCTAGGCTTGGCGGTTTGCGGCTCCTCGCCGCAGCCCGCCAGCCCGATCAGCGCGGCGGCGCCCGCCGCCATCCACATCAGCTTGCCTGCTTTCATGATGCCTGCCCCGCGGGAGTGGACGGACCGGCCGGCGTCTGCTGGGCCGGTGCCGGGGTGCCGGCCGGCGCGGCCGGGGCGCGCTGGGCCGCCTGGCCGTTGGTGCCGTAGGCGGTGCCCCAGCCAAACACGTCGCCGCCGGTGCCGCGCTTGATCACGCGGTTGCGCAGGATGTCGGCGATCACGTCGCCGTCGCCGCCGAGCAGCGCCTTGGTCGAGCACATCTCCGCGCACAGCGGCAGCTTGCCTTCGGCCAGGCGGTTGCGGCCGTACTTCTCGAACTCGGCCTCGCTGCCGTTGGCTTCCGGACCGCCCGCGCAGAACGTGCACTTGTCCATCTTGCCGCGCACGCCGAAGGTGCCGGTCGACGGGAACTGCGGCGCGCCGAACGGGCACGCATAGGAGCAGTAGCCGCAGCCGATGCAGACATCCTTGTCGTGCAGCACCACGCCGTCGTCGGTGCGGTAGAAGCAGTCGACGGGACAGACCGCCATGCAGGGCGCGTCCGAGCAGTGCATGCAGGCCACCGAGATCGATTTCTCCGCGCCCTGCACGCCGTCGTTGACCGTCACCACGCGGCGCCGGTTGACGCCCCACGGTACCTCGTGCTCGTTCTTGCAAGCGGTGACGCAGCTGTTGCACTCGATGCAGCGCTCGGCGTCACAAATGAATTTCATGCGTGCCATTGTGTTCCCCTTACGCGAAGCGCTCGATCTGGCAGACCGTGGTCTTGGTTTCCTGCATCATCGTCACTGCGTCGTAGCCGTAGGTTGTCGCCGTGTTGACCGCCTCGCCCCGCACGATCGGATGCGCGCCGTCCGGGTAGTAGTCCAGCATGTCCTTGCCCTGCCACCAGCCCGAGAAGTGGAACGGGATGAAGGCGGTATCCGGGCCGACGCGCTCGGTGACCAGCGCGCGCACCTTCAGCATGGCGCCGGTCGGTGTCTTGACCCAGCAGTAGTCGCCGTTGCGGATGCCGCGTGCGGCGGCCGCGCGCGGGTTGATCTCGACGAAGTTTTCCTGCTGCAGTTCGGCCAGCCACGGGTTCGAACGCGTTTCCTCGCCCCCGCCCTCGTACTCGACCAGACGGCCCGAGGTCAGGATGATCGGGAACTTCTCGTGGATCTTGTTCTCGACGTTGCGCTGCTGCACGGTCTTGTACAGCGTCGGCAGGCGCCAGAACGCCATCTTGTCGTCGTGGGTCGGATACTTGGCGACCATGTCCGGACGGGTCGAGTACAGCGGCTCGCGGTGCTGCGGAATCGGATCCGGGAAGTTCCACACCACCGCGCGCGCCTTGGCGTTGCCGAACGGATGGCAGCCATGGACCTTCAGCACGACGCGCTGGATGCCGCCCGACAGGTCGGTCTTCCAGTTCTTGCCCTCGGCGGCCTGCTTCTCGGCATCGGTCAGGTCGTCCCACCAGCCCAGCTTCTTCAGCAGCACGTGGTCGAACTCGGGATAGCCGGTGGTGATCTCCGCGCCGACCGAATGCGAGCCGTCCTCGGCCAGCAGGCTGACGCCGTCGCGCTCGACGCCGAAGTTCGCGCGGAAGTTGCCGCCGCCGTCCATCACGTGGCGGGTGGTGTCGTACAGGTTCGGCGAGCCCGGGTGCTTCAGTTCCGGCGTGCCGTAGCACGGCCACGGCAGGCCGAAGTAGTCGCCGGTCAGGTCGTAGCCGGTGGCCGCGTCCTTGCCGCCCTTGCAGCGCAGCGTCTTGACGTCGAACATGTGCATATTCTTCATATGCGCCTTCAGCCGTTCCGGCGACTGGCCGGTATAGCCGATGGTCCAGTTCGACTTGTTGATCTCGCGCAGGATCGACTCGGGCTCCGGCTCCATCCAGGTACGGCCGGCCCGCTTGACCTCGATCATCTTGAAATTGCGCGACAGCTCCTTGCCGAAGCCCAGCTTGTCGGCGAAGGCCTGCATGATCGTGTGGTCGGGCATCGATTCGAACAGCGGCTCGATGACCTTCTCGCGCCATTGCAGCGAGCGGTTCGATGCCGTGCACGAGCCCGAGGTCTCGAACTGCGTGGCGGCCGGCAGCAGATAGACGGCGCGGTTCGGATTGACCTTGTCGCCCTCGGCCGGCGGCATGTTGGCCATCGCCGCGGTGGCCGACGGATACGGGTCGATCACCACCAGCAGGTCCAGCTTGTCGAGGGCCTTCTTCATTTCGAGGCCGCGCGTCTGCGAGTTCGGCGCATGGCCCCAGAAGAACACGCCGCGGACGTTGTTGTCCTGGTCGATCAGATCGCTCTTCTCGGTGACGATATCGATCCAGCGCGACACCGTGGTGCCGGACTTCTCCATCATCGCCTGCGACGGGAACTGCGACTTGATCCACTCGTAGTCGACGCCCCACACCGCGGCGTAGTGCTTCCACGCGCCGGTGGCCAGGCCGTAGTAGCCCGGCAGCGAATCGGGGTTCGGGCCGACGTCGGTCGCGCCCTGCACGTTGTCGTGGCCGCGGAAGATGTTGGCGCCGCCGCCCGACACGCCGATGTTGCCCAGCGCCAGCTGCACAATGCACGAGGCGCGCACCATCGCGTTGCCGATCGTGTGCTGGGTCTGGCCCATGCACCAGACCAGCGTGCTGGGCCGGTTCTTGGCCATGGTCTCGGCGACCTTGTAGACCTCGGCCTCGGGCACGCCGCAGGCCTCTTCGACCTTGTCCGGCGTCCACTTGGCCAGCACTTCCTCGCGCACCTTGTCCATGCCATAGACGCGCTGACGGATGTACTCCTTGTCTTCCCAGCCGTTGTTGAAGATGTGGTACAGCACGCCGAACAGGAACGGGATGTCGGTGCCCGAACGGATGCGGACATACTGCTCGGCCTTGGCCGCGGTGCGGGTGTAGCGCGGATCGACCACGATCACCTTGCAGCCGTTCTCCTTGGCGTGCAGCAGATGCAGCATCGACACCGGATGCGCCTCAGCCGCATTCGAGCCGATATACAGCGCCGCCTTGGCGTTCTGCATATCGTTGTACGAGTTGGTCATCGCACCGTAGCCCCAGGTATTGGCCACGCCCGCGACCGTGGTCGAGTGGCAGATGCGCGCCTGGTGGTCGGTGTTGTTGGTGCCGAAGAACGACACCCACTTTCGCAGCAGATACGACTGCTCGTTGCTGTGCTTGGACGAGCCGATGAAGAACATCGAATCCGGACCGGTCTCCTGGCGGATCTGCTTCATCTTCGCGGTGATCTCGTCCAGGGCCTGGTCCCAGCTGATGCGCTGGTACTTGCCGTTGACGAGCTTCATCGGATATTTGAGGCGGTATTCGCCGTGGCCGTGCTCGCGCAGCGCCGCGCCCTTGGCGCAATGCGCGCCCATATTGATCGGCGAATCGAACACCGGCTCCTGGCGGACCCAGACGCCGTTCTGCACCACCGCGTCGACCGCGCAGCCGACCGAGCAGTGGCCGCAGACCGTGCGGCGCACGACGATGTCGCCCTTGCCGTTGCCGGCGGCCTTGCCGTCGGCGGCGTCGGCCTTGCGGATCAGCGTCAGCTGCGAGGCAGCCAGGCCCGCGCCCACGCCGATGCCCGAACGCTTCAGGAAGCTGCGGCGGTCCATGGTCGGCATCGCGCCGGCGAGGCTGGTGGCCAGCCGCGCCGACAGGCGTGCGGACGAAGCGGCGGCCGGCTGAGCGGACGCGAGTCGATCAACGCGCTGCGCAGGGGCGCCGCCCTGTGCCGCGTGCTTGCGGGTCAGAATCATGTGTCACCTCGGGAAAGGTACGAAGCGGGTAGAAGCAAAACTGCGAGCGATATCGTGGTGAACATCGCGCGCGATATCACGCGATCGGGCCGCGCCGGGATGACAGGCATCGCGGCGAGCCGGCAATCGCGCGGCTTATACCAGCGTCGTCCGGTAATACTTCCGTACGTGTTCTGAGACACGGTAACCGTTGCTGTCGGCAGGAGTGGGTTCGGGCGCGGGGATCGCGCCAGCGGGGGCGGCGGGCGTGCGCGCGGTCAGGGCCGCGGCACCTGCAGCGGCAGCCACGACGCCAGCGCCCGCGAGGAAATGGCGACGTGCGACCCGAGTTTGCTTCTCTTTCATGGGGGCTCCTCGGTAATATTTACCGATTACCAATCTAGTTATGCATTGTTTTGCGTATTGTAGATCGATATGTACGGAATGACCATGCTCACCGCGGGTTTATCCTGATTTTCGGTAACCATGGCGCTGTGCATCAAATGTCTTGAGACATCTCGTTGCACGCCGCGCGACCCACGTCGCGACATCTCGATCTGCGCGCCAAAACGCGTTTATCGGCTTCCCGAGCCGTTCGCTTTAGCGCTGCCACGCCCTCAATGCATCTCCATCGCGACCGCCTCGACGGCCGCGAACGACTTCAGCAATTCCGCTGCCCGCGCATAGAAGCGCGCGCCCGGATGCGCGATCACCGTATCGCACAGCGACTCGACCCACGGCTGCAGATGGCGCGCAAAGAAGCGCTGCTGCTCGCCGAGGTTCGATACCGCGACGTCGTCGCCCGCAATCAGGAAGCGCATCACTTCGCAAAGCGTCGCGATATGGTCCTCGGGTTCGCTGACGCCTTCATGACGCTCCAGGCCGTAGCGCGCGAGATCCTCGCGCACCGCCACCAGCGGCCGTTCGTGCAGGAAGCCGGTCTGGTAGTACGAGCCGTACAGGAACACATCGGGCTTGCCGATGCCGACGAAGAGCTGCTGGTATTCGTCGGCCGCCTCGGCCTCGGTGGTGCCTGCTGCCGCTTCGCCCAGCGCGTTCCAGGCCTGGCCCAGCGGGCTGGCGGCATCGTCGGCATGGGCGCGATTGGCGGCGATATGGTGCAGCAGCGCCGCGTCGGGCGCGCGATAGAACAGCGTGGCCAGCAGGCCGTAGAGGTCGGCGCGGGCGGTGTCTTCGGCCTGGTCCGCGGGGGCGGCCTGGGTCAGCTGGATAGGCTGGAAATCGGTCATCGAATCGCGGTCAGAGGTGGCAGTACTACGTCAAGGGCCGCATCGGCTCGTCGCATCGGCCTGCGGCATCGAAAACCGGCGCCGGCTGCCGCCGGCGCCCTGCTCATTGGAGCGTCGCGCCGGTCGCGGCCCCGGTGTCCTTCTCGATCATGTCGACGACCCGGCAGTCGCTGCACATCTTCAGCCGATCGGCGGCGGCACCGGCAAAGGCAGGGTGTCCGGCCAGGCGTCCCAGCATCGCCTCGACCATCTGCGCGGTGCCGAAGGGCTTGGCGCAGCGGATGCAGTGGAAGGGCCTGGTCTCGTGCAGCGTGACGGCCTGGCGCACGGCATCGCCGGTCAGCAGGCGCGGCACCAGCGTGATGGCATCTTCCGGGCAGGTCCGCTCGCACAGCCCGCACTGAACGCAGTTGCGCTCGAGGAAGGACAGCACCGGGCGCTCGCTGTTGTCGCGCAGCGCCTGCGACGGACAGGAACCAACGCAGGCCATGCACAGCGTGCAGCGGCCGCTGTCGACCTGCACCGCGCCCAGCGGCGCGCCTGCCGGCAGCGGCACGGTGTCGGCGGGTACCGGCGCGTGCGCGGCCAGATGATCCAGCGCGAAGCCCAGCGTCTCGCGCTTGGCCGCGGCGGCATGGAAGGCCGCCGTGGGCAGCGCGGGACGGTTGGGTTGCAGCGCGGCCAGGGCGCGATCGAGCGAGCCCGCATCGGGGGCGTCGAACAACGTAAAGAATTCGCCGCGATAGCCCAGGCCCGCCAGGATCGACTGCGCAACGGCCATCTGCTCGGCCAGCGCGGTGCGATATTGCGGCGCCTCGTCACCGGTCAGCATCACCGCGACGCGGTCCGCGCCCCAGGCGATCGCCGCCAGCCACAGCTCCAGCCCGACCGAGGCCGGATGGAACAGGCCGGCCGGAATCACGTTCGGCGGCAGGCCATTGGCCCGGCCCGCGCGCGCCTCGCGTCCCAGCGCCAGGATGCGCGGATCGCCGTGCTCCTGCCCATGCAGCAGCAGCACGGCATCGCGTCCGCCCGCCTGCCGATAGGTCGACAGCAGCGTGCGCAGGCGCCGGCCCTGATGGTCGGGCTTCGGATACGCATAGCTGATCGCCCCGGTGGGGCAGACCGTGGTGCAGGCCCCGCAGCCCACGCACAGGTTCGGCGCGACCTCGATGCGGCCCTTGCCGTCCTGCCAGCGCGAGCCGATCGCCTCGGCCGAGCAGACCTCGATACAGGCCGAGCAGCCGGTGGTGCGGTTGCGGCCGTGCGCGCACAGCGATTCCTTGTACTGGAAGAACTTGGGCTTCTCGAACTCGCCGACCAGTTGCGTGGCGGCGAGCGCCATCCGCTCCTGCCGCACCGGATCCGCGCCCGCATGCAGATAGCCCTGCGGCGGCGCATGCCGACCGAAGAACGGGCTGTCGTTCAGATCGAAGACCAGGTCGAAACGCTCGCTGACGGCGCCGGCGAGCCGGTCGAAATCGATCGCCGCAGCCGCGCCGCAGGCCTTCACGCAGTCGCGGTGCGCAGTGCAGCGGCTGAGGTCGATCTGGTAGCTGAAGTCGATCGCGCCTTCCGGGCAGGCCTCGATACAGGCATTGCAGCGGGTGCACAGGTCCAGATCGATCGGATTGGCGCGGCCCGCGCCGGTGTCCCAGCTGGCCTCGAAGGCACCGAGCCAGCCGCTCAGCTTGTCGAGCCGGCCGCTGTGGACCGGATAGTCGCGCATCGCCGGCGGCGTCGCGCCATCGACGCGGTCGGCCGTGCCGTTGAGCAGCACCGTCACCTGCAGGCCGGCCTCGCCGAGCCGATCGGCCCAGGGCAGCGCGCGCGCTGCCGGACCGAACACCAGCACGCTGCCGGCAGAACGATATTCGACCACCGGCACCGGATCCGGGTCGGGCAGCGCCGCGGCGGCGAGCAGCGCCGCGATCTTGGCGTTGGCGGTGCGCGGATCCTTGTGCGCGCCGCGCGACCAGCCGCCGGTCTCGCGGATATTGACGAAGCGCACCGGCGCTGTCACCACGCCATCGGCCTGCGTTTTCGCCGCCAGTTCGGTGAACAGCGGGCGTTCCTGCGTGCAGGCGACGATCACGTCTTCGGTGCCATCGAGCGCGGCGGTGAAGGCGCCGACCTCGCGGCGGCACAGCAGGCGGTGGACTTTCAGCGGGGCGGCGCCCGGCTGGGGGGAAGCATCCGACAGCACCGCCCCGTCAAGCGGCATGGTGTCGTTGCAATTGCAGATCAGCGTCGGCATGGTAGGTACAGCTGGCCGGCTTGCCAGCCCGCTTCTGTCGAGCGGGTCCGCGCCGGCGGTTTTGTGAGGGAGTGACATTGTAGGCCCGAGACCGGGCCGGGGCTACGCAGGTTTGTCCGTAGCTGGTTCGGTATGCGGCACCGCGGCGAAGGCATCCGCCTGCGGCGCACGCTCGGTCCGGCCCGGTGGGTCGGCTTCGCTGCCATCGTCCGAGGCGGCCTGCGCGGCGCTATCCGGCTCGCCGGTACCCTCCTCTGGGAGATCAACGGACGATTCGGCCTGGGCTTGAGCTTCGGCCGAAGCAGTGGCGGGATCGGCGACAGCAGTGCCCGCCTCTTCCGCTTCCTCGATCGGATCGAACAGGCCGAGCGTCTCCGACTGGCGCAGGCGCCGCAGCACGTCCGGCGGAATCGGGTCCGGCTTGCTGTAGTCGTCGATATAGATATCAAGCCCGTCCATCACGTTGAAATGCGGGTCGGCGAACAGCGTCTTCAGCGCGGCGCGCTTGACGGTCTCGTCGACACCCTGGGCAACGAAGCGGGCCACGCTGTCGCCGGGCTTGAGCATCGCCACGTCGGTCAGCGTCGGCGCGGGCGGGGCGTCGGCCTCGCGGATGGCCGCGCCGGGCGTCGCGTCCGCCTTTGCGGAGACGGGGACCGGTGCGGCCGGCTGAGGGGCCGGTTCGGCCGGCACGGCCTTGCCCTCGCGCGCGGCGGCCTTGCGGCGTGACCAGCGGGACAGGAAGGACGTTTCGGTCGAATCGCTCATGATGGCATTGCAGGCGGCAGGGATACGGATAACGACATGGCTGCCGCGGATTTCACGAATTTCAGTAGCGCGCCCGGTCCTGCGGCGACTTGAAGGACTCCGGCCGCCGCCGCTTCTTCGGCTCGGGGCGGTAGTGTTCGGCCACATAGGCCTGCAGCCAGGCCAGCTGCTCGGGCGCCAGCGGCACGTTCTCGACCGTCTCGCCGGCGTCGAGCCAGCGCCCTGCCTCGTTGTACGACAGCGAAACAGTCACCGGCAGCGGCCGGCGCCCGTCTTCGGGCTGGGTCTCGTCCATGCGCCACAGCACGAACCAGCACGGCGCGGTGGAGCTCAGGTTCAGATAGTAACCCTCGGCTTCGTCGCGGAACAGCGCGACCGGGTAGCCGGGATAGAGCCAGCGCGCGCCCTGGTCGTCCTCGTGCAGGCAGTGCGGCTCGGTGCCGAACGCGCCGAGGTCGGGGAGCACCGCTTCGAGCTCCCACTTCCACGGCTGCCAGCGGCTGGCCAGCGCGACCTTGCGCATCACCACCGCCATCGTGACGGCGGGACGGCTGCCGGCCGGCTCCGGGACCTCGGACTGCATCGGTTCCATGATCAGGTGTTCTGCACGACGATGCTGGGGAACTTGCTGGTCATGTCGCGCGCCTTGTCGGCGACCTTGATCGCCACCTTGCGCGCGATGCCGCGATAGAGCTCGGCGATCGGGCTGTCGGGCTCGGCCACCACGGTGGGCCGGCCCGAATCGGCCTGCTGGCGGATCGACAGGTTCAGCGGCAGGCTGCCCAGCAGGTCGACGCCATATTGCTCGCACATCCGCTCGCCGCCGCCCTCGCCGAAGATATGTTCGACGTGGCCGCAGCTCGGGCAGCAATAGACCGCCATGTTCTCGACGATGCCAAGGATCGGGATGCCGACCTTCTCGAACATCTTCAGGCCCTTGCGCGCGTCCAGCAGCGCGATGTCCTGCGGCGTGGTGACGATGACCGCGCCCGTCACCGGCACCTTCTGCGACAGCGTCAGCTGGATGTCGCCGGTGCCCGGCGGCATGTCGACGATCAGGTAGTCCAGTTCGTGCCAGTTGGTCTGGCGCAGCAGCTGTTCCAGCGCCGAGGTCACCATCGGACCGCGCCAGACCATCGGGTTGTCCTGCTCGATCAGGAAGCCGATCGAGTTGGCCTGCAGGCCGTGGCCTTCGAGCGGCTCCATGGTCTGGCCGTCGGCGGACTCGGGGCGGCCATCAATGCCGAGCATCATCGGCAGGCTGGGGCCGTAGATGTCGGCGTCCAGCATGCCGACCCGCGCACCCTCGGCGGCCAGCGCCAGTGCGAGGTTGACGGCGGTGGTCGACTTGCCGACGCCGCCCTTGCCGGAGGCGACCGCGATCACGTTCTTGACGCCGGGCAGCAGCTTGACGCCGCGCTGCACGGCGTGGGCGACGATGTGCATGGTCACCGTCACGCTGACGTTGGTGACGCCGGGCAGGGCGCGCAGCGCCGCGATCACCAGCTTGCGGATCGGGTCGAGCTGGCTCTTGGCCGGATAGCCGAGTTCGACGTCGAGCGACACATCGCCGCCGTCGACACGGATATTGCGGGCGGAGCGCGTGCTCACCAGATCCTTGCCCGTGTTGGGATCGATCACGGTACGCAGGGCTTCGGTAACCTGGTCAACGGTAAGGCTCAAGACAATCTCCGCTACTTGATATATGGGGGAAGGCGCGTACTGTATCAAAGAGTGGCCCCGCGGCTCGGCGAGGGCCTGGAAGACCTCGATTATCCCTGCGGTCCGCAAGGGATTACACGTGCTTACAACTTTCACAGCGTCGCGCTTGTGCACGGGGCGGCATCTCCCTATTGTAGTGCCCCGAAACGTCGGCTCGCCCGGATCCCGGCCCAAGGCCAAGGCAACAGCCCGGCAGCCGCCTGAACCGTCACCTGAAGCTTGCATTTTTGCGAAGCTGCTGGCGCAATTAGGCCAGTGCGTCACAATGCCTCACCCCGAGGTGCAGCCGCAGTTGAAGCACAACAATCGACAGAAGGAGAAAGCATGAAACTCAAGCTCGTCAGCCTTTCGATCGTCGCCGCACTGGCCGCCGGCTGTGCGACCGAGCAGGGTACGCACACCGCCGTGGGTACCGGTGCCGGCGCGGCCGTGGGCGCCGGCCTGGGCAATCTGATCGGCGGCAATACCAAGGGCACCGTGATCGGCGCCGCCGTCGGGGCGGCCGCGGGCGGTGCGCTGGGTTACAACTGGAACGCGATCCGGGGCAAGCTGAGCCGCGACACGGCCGGCACCGGCACCCAGATCACCGAGCAGCCGGACGGCTCGCTGAAGGTCAATATCCCGAGCCAGGTGACCTTCGATACCGACAGCGCCACCATCAAGCCGTCGTTCCGCTCGGTGCTGGACCAGGTTGCGCAGACGCTGAGCCAGCATCAGGACGTCAACGCCACGGTCGTCGGCCATACCGACAGCACCGGCAACCCGACCTACAACATGCAGCTGTCCCAGCGCCGCGCCCAGAGCGTGGCCGGCTATCTGGGCGAGCGCGGGGTCGCGCGCAGCCGCCTGAACGCCGAGGGCCGGGGCCAGTCCCAGCCCATTGCGGACAACGCCACCGAGGCCGGCCGGGCCCAGAATCGCCGGGTCGAAATTTTTTTGAAACCAATTCAAGGGTGATGGAGTCATAGAAACAGGTACCGCTTGCCACCGTTGCTGGCTCGCGATGGGTGGCTGACCTCCCGGGCGGTACCTGATTTCTCCTCCTTTTCCGTTGTGGAAAGCTGCGCCGGCTCAGACCGGCGCTTTTTTTTGGCTTCACGCCCCGCGCCGGCCGCCCTGCCCGCGGCCGATTGCCCCGCTTGCTAGAATGTCGGTTTTCCGCGCCCCGGCCCGCCCGCGCCGCGGAACACCGATTCCAACGCTTCCCGACCGGCATCCCCCATGACAGCACGTCGCATCCTCGTCACATCTGCCCTGCCTTACGCCAACGGCCAGATCCATATCGGCCACCTGGTGGAATACATCCAGACCGATATCTGGGTCCGTTTCCAGCGCATGATGGGCAACGAGGTGTATTACGTGGGTGCCGACGATACCCACGGCACGCCGGTGATGCTGCGCGCGGAGAAGGAAGGCATCACGCCCAAGCAGCTGATCGACCGGGTCTGGAACGAGCACAAGCGCGACTTCGACAGCTTCCTGGTCTCGTTCGACAACTACTACAGCACCGACGCCGAGGAAAACCGGCTGCTGTGCGAGAAGATCTACCTGGCGCTGAAGGCCGAAGATCTGATCGCGGAGCGCGACGTCGAGCAGTTCTACGATCCGGTCAAGAACATGTTCCTGCCGGACCGCTTCATCAAGGGCGAGTGCCCCAAGTGCGGCGCCAAGGACCAGTACGGCGACTCCTGCGAGGTCTGCGGGACCACCTACGTGCCGACCGACCTGAAGAACCCGTATTCGGTGGTATCGGGCGCGACGCCGGTGCGCAAGTCCTCGACCCACTACTTCTTCAAGCTGTCCGATCCGCGCTGCGAAAGCTTCCTGCGCGAGTGGGTCGCCGACCTGGCCCAGCCGGAGGCCAGCAACAAGATGCAGGAGTGGCTGGGCAGCGATGGCGAGGCCTCCACGCTGTCGGACTGGGACATCTCGCGCGACGCCCCCTACTTCGGCTTCGAGATCCCCGGCGCCCCCGGCAAGTTCTTCTACGTCTGGCTGGACGCCCCGATCGGCTACTACGCCAGCTTCAAGAACCTGTGCGAGCGCAAGGGCATCGACTTCGACGCCTGGGTCGGCCCGCATTCGACCGCCGAGCAATACCACTTCATCGGCAAGGACATCCTGTACTTCCACACGCTGTTCTGGCCGGCGATGCTGCGCTTCTCGGGCTACCGGACGCCGACCAATGTGTTCGCGCACGGCTTCCTGACCGTCGACGGCGCCAAGATGAGCAAGTCGCGCGGCACCTTCATCACCGCGCAGAGCTATATCGATACCGGCATGAACCCGGAATGGCTGCGCTACTACTTCGCCGCCAAGCTGAACGCCAGCATGGAAGACCTGGACCTGAACCTGGACGACTTCGTCTCCCGGGTCAACAGCGACCTGATCGGCAAGTACGTCAATATCGCCAGCCGGGCCGCCGGCTTCCTGGTCAAGCGTTTCGACGGCCGCGTCGACGACGCCGCGCTGTCGCATCCGCTGCTCGAACAGCTGCGCCAGGCCGCGCCGCAGATCGCGCAGCTGTACGAAGGCCGCGAATACAGCAAGGCGCTGCGCCTGGTGATGGAGCTGACCGACGCCGTCAACGCCTTCGTTGACGCCGAGAAACCGTGGGAGCTGGCCAAGGACGAGGCCAGGCGCGCGGCCTTGCACGCCGCCTGCTCGGTGTCGCTGGAAGCATTCCGGCTGCTGACCGTCTATCTGAAGCCGGTGGTGCCAAACGTCGCGGCCGGCGTCGAGGCCTTCCTCAATATCGAGCCGCTGGACTGGCGCGCGGTCGACCGCCAGCTGAGCGGCGCCAGCCCGATCAAGCCGTATTCGCACTTGATGACGCGGGTCGACGCCAAGCAGATCGAGGCGCTGCTTGCCGCCAACCGCGACTCGCTGCAGGCCACGCCCGCGACTGGTGCGGCCGAGGCGGGCAATGCCGTCGCTGGCATCGAGCCGATCGCCGACACCATCACGATCGACGACTTCGCCAAGGTCGACCTGCGCGTGGCGCGCATCGTGGAGTGCCGCAAGGTCGAGGGCTCGAACAAGCTGCTGCAGCTGACGCTGGACCTGGGCGAGGGCAAGACCCGCAACGTCTTCTCTGGCATCCAGTCGGCCTACCAGCCGGAGCAGCTGGTCGGCAAGCTGACCGTGGTGGTCGCCAACCTGGCGCCGCGCAAGATGAAGTTCGGCCTGTCCGAAGGCATGGTGCTGGCAGCCTCGGCGGCGGACGAGAAGGCCGCGCCGGGCCTGTACATCCTCGAACCGCATGCGGGCGCGGTGCCCGGCATGCGGATCCGCTGAACGCCTCGCCGCCGCGGGGCGGCGTCAGCCGCCCTGCACCTTCGACGGATCGTCGCTGCGCGAGGTATGCGTGACGAGCCCGTCCGTGCCGAAGTGCACGTTGAAGAAGGCCTTGTCCTGCGAGGTCTCCCACCAGCGGTAGCCCCACACGGTCTCCTGCTTCAGGCGGAAGGCCTCGATCTTCGTCGGCTTGCCCAGCATCCGGCGCACGCTGTCCTGGCTCATGCCGGCGCGCACGCGCTGGAAGTTCTCGGCGGTCAGCACCTGTTCGATCGCGCCGACCCGGCCGTCGGCGCCGATCGTCACCATCCAGGTGGTGGCGCCCTCCGGCCCGCGCGGATATTCGAGGCGGCGCGCGCCGTTTTCCTCTTCCCAGACGATCTCCGGCTTGCCGGCCTGGCGCCGCACGTCGTCCTCGCTGGACACCCCGGGCTCGATCCCCTTGAACAGCTGGCTGTCGGGCTGGATCGTCTGCCAGGCCGAGCGCGCGGCGTCGCCGGCCTTGTTCAGCGCCTCGTCGACCTTGCGCTGGTCGCAGCCGAACAGCGCCAGCACCGAAGCGATCAGTCCCATGGCTGCCACCCCGCGCGCGGACCGGCGGCCGGCGCCCACCCCGCCACCCTCATCGCTTGATGGCCTCGACGGGCCCTTCCGGTGGCGTTGGCGGATTGTCGGCGTCCCCGCCGCTGCTTCCCGTGCTTCCATCCTGCTCTCTCCTGGCGCCCTCGCGCCGTGATGACGATCCTGAAAATAGTTGGCTCCAGCTGTCGAAGCGGCGGTTGAACAGCAGCGACAGCCCGTTGATCGTGCCGCCCCGGGCGATCAGCGACCAGCGCCGCGAGAACGCCCAGGTCAGCTTGGCGACGTTGGCGGCCGAGGTCAGGCTCTGCTCGTAGCCGACCGAGATCTTCTCGCTGACCGCCTTGCCGACGGTCACCACCTGCTGGTCGCTGAGGCCGGCCGTGCTCGGACCGATCGAAAACTCGTCGATGCCGAAGCGCTGCACCACACCCTTGCCCGCCTTCGAGCCCAGCATGCCGAGCGCCGCGCCGCCCAGCGCCGCGCCGCTCAACTGCTGTTGCTGGCCCGCCGTCCCGCTCTCGGCGCCGTAACCGAACATCAGCCATGACAGCTTGTCCTCATCCGGAACATTGGGCTCGGACACCAGCCGCACGCGCGGCAGCCGTACCGTGCCGGTGACCTCGACGCCCGCCTCGACTTCCTGGTTCAGCCGCATCGCGCGGATGTTCAGGTTGGGATTGCCGACCGGACCATTGAAATTGACGATGCCGCGCGTGATCTGCAGCCGGCGGCCGAACGCCTCGTAGGTGCCTTCGACCACGCGCACGGTGCCGGTGACGCGCATCGGTGTCAAGGGCTCGCTGTTGACGCCGAGACGCCCTGCCAGCAGCAGATCGGCGCCGGCACCGCGGAAACGGAAGCGGTCGCCCAGATCCACCGACAGGTCGATCACCGGCGCGAAGCGGCTGGTCGGCTGCGACTCCGGCACCGCCGGCGTGGCCGCGGTACGCACCTCGCGCTCGGCGCGGCGATCCGACTTGCGCACGATCACCACATCGTCGCCGAGCACCGGCGCGCCGGCCTTGGGCAGGTCGAACAGGCCGCGGTCGACGCGGAACTTGCCGCGGATCACGAACTGCCGGTTCTCGTTGGCCATATCGGCATTGCCCGATACCACCAGCGTGCGCTCGGGGCTGGCGAACAGCTCCAGCCGGTCGGCCACGATGCGCGCGCGCAGCGTGGGGTCGGTCTCGCCGAGCCGCACGTTGCCGCTGGCGGTCAACGTGCCGTCGCCGCCGTGGAAGCGCACCTGCCGCAGTTCGATCACGTTGCGGTCGAGCACGATGCGGACGATGCCGTCGGTCAGGCGGATGCCCTGGTCGTACAGCGTGATGGCCAGGCCGTCGCCGTTGACGGTGCCGGTCAGCACCGGCGCGCCGATCGTGCCCGCCAGCTGCATCGCGGCCGCCAGCCGGCCGTCGAAGGCATATTGCGGGCCGGTCAGCGCCTCCAGCGCCTTGAGACGCGGCACGTCGAAGGCCACCTGCCCGCCCAGCGCCGAGGCCGGCGTCACCGTCAGCACGCCTTGCTCGGGCATCAGGCCGGCGAAGGCGTCGACCTTCGCGGTGCCCAGTCGCGACGACACCAGGTTGCCGCGCAGCTGGAGGCGATTGCCGGCGGCCTCGGCACGCACGACGGTCTCGCCGAGCCCAAGCGTGGTGAAACCGCGGCCGGCGTTGACCGACAGGTCGCCGCTGCGCCGCCGCAGTTCGGCAAAGCCCGACGCGGTTTCGGCCAGATTCAGGTTCCATTGGCCGTCGAGCACCAGGTCGGAGCGCACCGGCGGGGCTTCGCCGGTAAAGGCCTCGGCCAACTGCAGCAGATGGCCGACATGCAGGGCGGTCAGCTGGCCCTTCGAACGGATGCGGCCGCGGTCCCAGTCGAGGCTGTCAAGCGCGATGGTCGCGCGCTCCAGCTGCAGCCGGGTGGCTCCGAGCGTCAGGCGCTGCGCGCCTGCGCTGATCGCGACCGGCGTCAGCAGCCGCAGCTGGACGGTGCCGCGCTCCTCCAGCGTGCCGAGCGTGCCGGTCCAGCGTCCGCTCTGCCAGGCGCCCTGTCCGGCGGCCTTCAGCTGCAGCGGCCGGCGCCGCATGCGGCCCTCGCCCTCTACCGTGAAGCTGTGTTTCGCCTGCGTGCCGTCGAGGCTGGCCTGCAGCGTGCTCATCGTCAGTTGCGGGCCGCGATAGCCGCGCGCGTCCAGACGCAGCCGCAGCGGACCGTCGATGCCGCCGCGCAGATCGGCGTTGCCGCTCGCGCTGTCGACCCGGTGCGGGCCCATCGACAGCGCGCGGGCATCGTAGGTCGCGGTGACTTCCGGACGCTGCCAGGTGCCGCTGACCTGGCCGTCGAGCTTGAGCGTGCCGCCGACGCCGAACTTGAGCCGGTCCAGCTGTGGCGCGTCGACCGCCACCATCATGCGGTCGCCGCGCGCGCCGAAGCTGCCGCGCAGCTCGGCGCGGTTGCCGGCCATCGACAGCGTCGCCTCGCTGGGGAGCAGCCGCTGCCCGGCCAGCCGGATCTTGCCGCCGCCGGTCATCGGCAATCCCGCGTATTCGCTGTCGCCGATCGAGAAATCGGCCGCCACCCGGGGCTCGCCCGCCAGCGTGCCGGACCCCTCGAAATTCGCATTGATGCGGCCCTTGGCCACGCTGGCCAGCCGTGACAGGTCCAGGTCGCTGACGCGGCCCTTGAAGCTGAACGGCTGCTGCTCCTTCAGTCCGAGCCGGCCCTCGGCATGCACGCTGCCCTGCGCGACGCCGAGGCGCAGCGCGGCCAGCGTGACTGCGTCGGCATCGATGCGCGCGTCGGCGAACAGCTTGAGCTCGCCCCCGCCCAGATCGAGCGCCACGCTTTGGCGGCCCGGCTCCAGCCGCACGATCACCGGGCCGGACAGCCGCGCGCTGCGCAGCTTGCCATGGATCGCGTGCGGGTCGAGCCGGCGCACGTCCAGATCGAAACCGCCGCGGCCCTCGCGCAGCGAACCGCTGCCCGCGATTTCGCCATTGCCGGCCAGGGCGATGCGCAGGTCGCGGACATGCTGCGCCGTCTCGCTCAGTTCGACGGCGGCGCGCAGCGATTGCACCGGCAGCCGCTCGGCGTCGAGCGGCCCGGGCTCGTGGTTGCGCACCGTGATCTCGCCCGCCACGGTCAGCGGCGCGGTGCCGGGCGAGGCAGGCGCGCCGGGTGCGGCGGGGACAGCCGAAGCGGAGGGAGCGACCACCGATGCCGCCGGTGGGCTGGCGGGCGCCGCGGGCGCCGGCGCTGCCGGGGCCGAGGCCGCGCCGGCCCCGGGCGCGGCTGCGCCACTGCTGCCATCGACCGGCCGCAGTTCCGCGTGCACCGACAGATTGGCCTGCGGCGCCGACGGGTTGAACAGCCGCGGATTGATGCGCTCGGCATCGACCCGCAGGCGCGTAAAGGGCACCGCGCCGAAGGGCGTCAGTTCGATCTCGCCGCGGCCGCGCAGGCGATCGCCGCTCGCCTCGACATCGGCGCGCAGCGCCTCCAGGGTGCCGTCGGCGCGGGCGCTGACGTTGTAAGCCTCCTTCTCCCATTCGCCTTCGAGCAGCGCCTCGCCATTGAGCGCGAATGGCGCCGCGCCGGCGATCTGCGCGTTGGCCGACAGCTTGCCGTAGGGCGTGCCGAGGCGATGGACGCTCAGACGATGCCGGCTGCCATCGGAATGCAGCTCGGCCGACAGATCGGAAAACACCAGCGGCGATGCGGTGGCGTCCGGCCCCCGCAGAATCGACAAGCGCGCCAGCGTCAGCGCATCGACGTCGACCGCCAGCGGCAGCGACAGCGAGTCCGGCAAGGTCGGCGGCGGCTGGTCGGGCTCGTCCACCGGTGGCGGCAGCCGGACGTCGACATTGCCCAGCCGCAGCGCGGCCACATGCAGCCGCGGCCGGCCCGGCCCCAGATGCCAGGCCAGCGACCAGCTGCCGTCGAGGCGGTCCACGCTGACACGGGTGTCGCCCTGCGCGAACACCACGTCGCGCAGTTGCAGGCCGCGCGCGAAGGTACCGCCCTGGTACTGGCCGGCCAGCACGCCGGCCGACAACCGCGTCGCCAGCGACCACAGCTCGCGCGAGCCGCGCTCGGTGCGCAGCGCCGCGCCGAGCGCGATCGCCAGCAGCACGATCAGCGCCACCAGCGCGAGCAGCACGGCGCCGAGCACGCGCAGCCAGCGCCGGCGGCGCGGCTGCGGCGCGGGCGGGGGCTCGCTGCCGCGGGCGGGAACGGAAGGCAGATCGGGCGTGCTCATGCGCCGGGACTCGGGAAATCGGCAGGACCGGTGCCGGTTGACGCGATCGAAGCGATCGGAGCGATCGCGGCGACCGAAGCAATCGGGGCAATCGAAACAATCGGGGCGATCGGCGCAATCCCGACGATCGCCTCATGCGCCGGTGCCGGCCGGCACGAAGGACGCATCGGCATCAGAATGCCACTCCCAGCGAGATATGCGGGCGGAATTGCCGCTCCTGGATGCCGTAGCCCACGTCGAGCTGCACCGGTCCCACCGGGCTGCGCCAGCGCGCGCCGATGCCCACGCCGTGGTAGAGGCGCACGCCGTCGAGGTTGTTGGTGGCCGTGCCGGCGTCCCAGAAGATCGCCGCGCCCCAGTCGGGCTTGAACCAGTACTGGTACTCCAGGCTGGTGGTGGCCAGGTACTTGGCCGGCAGCACGCTGGTGCCCCGCCGCGTGCCGATCGACTGGAAGCCGTAGCCGCGGATCGAATCGGTGCCGCCGGCACGGAAGCGCAGCGTGGCCGGGATCTTGTCGGCGCTGCCGCTGGTCAGGTCCGCGCCCAGTTCGAGCCGGGCCACGATCAGATCGCGGGTGCGCACCGGGATGTATTGCCGGATGCGGCCATACAGGCGCACGAAGGTCTGGTCGGTCAGAAAGCCCTCCACCGCCGCGCCGACCTGCGTGTTGATGATATTGCCGCGGCGCGGGAACACCGGGTTGTCGACGTCGCGCCGGGTCCAGGCGTATTGCGGCACCAGCGCCTTGCTCAGCTGGCGCGGCTGATCGTAGGGCCGCAGATCGTCGTAGTAGAAATCCAGCGACAGCGCGGTGTCGTAACGCTCGCGGGTGCGGGCCCGGCGCACGCCGGTGCGCCAGCTTCGGGTGTCGGTGTTCTCGATGTCGGTGGTGCGCTCGTAGCTGCCGTAGACGCTGTTCCGATAGGTCTTGCTGTCGGGCGGCATCGCCACCTCGGCGAAGGCGTACTGGCGCTTCTGCTCGACGCGGGCCTGCGAATCGAAGATCCAGGCGCGGTTGAACAGGTTGTAGTAGGCATAGCGGCCCTCGACCTGCGCGCCGGTATCGGTGTTGTAGCCGACGCCGGAAACGACCCGGTGCACCGGATACTCGCGCACGCGCACATTGACGGGCGCGGTCACCGTGTCGCCATTGCCGTCCGCATCGGGGACCGGATCACCGAGCTCGACCAGCACATTGGAGAAGTACGGCTGGTTCTGGATCGCACGTTGCAGCTCCAGCAGCCGCTCCACGCGGTAGGGTTCGCCAACGTACAGCGGATTGACGTTGCGCACGATCCGCTCGGGATAGCGCCGCGTGCCGCTGACGACCAGCTCGCCCATGCGGTAGGCCGGGCCGCTGTCATAGGTCGCGCTCAGATCGGCGGCGCGCTCCTCCGGCTCGATGCGCGCCTGCGAGGCGGCCAGTTTGGCGCCGTAGTAAGCGTTGCTCTGCAGCTCGACCAGCGCATCTTCCTTGGCCTTGTCCCAGTCCGACTGGCGGAACGGGTCGCCGACCGGCAGGCCCCACTTCTCCCGCAGCGCCGCAACCTGTTCGGGCGAACGCGTGGCGGCCGGCCCGCGCACATCGACATCGACCTGGCGGATCAGGGTCCGGGCGCCCGGGTCGACGGTCACATGGATCACGCGGCTGTCGCCGCTGCCCTCGACGCGGGTGGTGGTCTGGGGGTCGAACCAGCCCTCGGTGGCGGCGAAGGCCCGGACCTGGTCGCCGACCGTTTCGACCATATAGGCGATCTGGTCCTCGCCGAGGTCGGCGCGCTCGCGATAGCGGACCAGGTCCAGATGCTCTTCCAGGATGTCCTCCAGCGGCTCGGGCGCCTCGACCTGGACCCGGTAGGCCGCCTGGACCGGCGCCGGCAGCAGCGCGAACAGCAGCGCCAGCAGCGGGGCAAGGAAGGCAGTCGGCAAGCGCGCCACCGGCGGCGCCGGCAGCCCGGCCGACCGCCGCGACGCCGGCGCGGACGCCTCCGCGCCGCTGCCCCGGGGGCGGCGGAATCCGATGCGCATGATCCCGAGGTCCAATATCATCCGTCGTTGCGATCCGACAAAGTCGCTATTTGACCACACCCCGCGGCCCGATCCCCAAACCCCGAGCGCCCCAGGCCGGCAAAGCCCGCCCCGGCATGGCAATACGGTAGAATCGCGGCAGTTTTCCATTCCCCTATAGCATTCTGTATAGCTTTCCTGCCATGGCCATGTACGAATCCGAGATCACCCAGTTCCTGAAGGCGCTCAAGCAGGAGCGCCCGTCGCTGGAGGCGGAACAGCGCCAAGGCCGCGCCCTGCTGTGGGACAAGGCCCCGATCGACCTCGAGGAGCGCCAGCGCGCCGAGGCGTCGCGGGTCCCGCAGAAGCCCTACGTCTACTCGCTGGACTGATGCCGGCACGCATCCCGGCGCCGCAGTCCCTGCCGACCGCCGCGATGCGCGCAGATCCGCCCCACTCATGAACCATAGCGAACAGGACAAGCTCGCGCTCGCGCTCGAGCTGCCCAGCGTGGCGCCCGAAGGCACCACGCCGGACACCGTCGACGGCATGGCGTTCGCGCGCCTGTACGGCGAGCCGCTGTTCCAGCTGCCGCAGGACCTGTATATCCCCCCCGACGCCCTCGAGATCTTCCTCGAGGCCTTCGAAGGGCCGCTGGACCTGCTGCTGTACCTGATTCGCAAGCAGAACTTCAATGTGCTCGACATCCCGATGTCGCAGGTCACGCACCAGTACCTGGCGTATGTCGAGCAGATCCGCAAGAGCAATCTGGAACTGGCCGCCGAATACCTGCTGATGGCCGCGATGCTGATCGAGATCAAGTCGCGCATGCTGCTGCCGGTCAAGAAGGCCGACACCGACGAGGACGCCGAAGACCCGCGCGCCGAGCTGGTGCGCCGGCTGCTCGAATACGAGCAGATGAAGCTCGCCGCGCAGAAGCTCGACCAGGTGCCGCAGCTGGGCCGCGATTTCCTGCGTTCGCAGGTCTATATCGAGCAGAGCCTGTCGCCGCGCTTTCCCGAGGTCGACACCGCCGATTTGCAGGCCGCCTGGGCCGACGTGCTCAAGCGCGCCAAGCTGAACCAGCACCACAAGATTTCGCGCGAGGAACTGTCCGTGCGCGAGCACATGAGCCAGATCCTGCGCCGGCTGCAGCATGCCCGCTTCATGGAGTTCACCGAGCTGTTCGAGGATGCGATCCGCTCGGGCAAGGGCGTGCCGGTGGTAGTCGTCAATTTCATCGCAATGCTCGAGCTGTCGCGCGAGTCCCTGGTCGAAATCACCCAGGCCGAACCCTATGCGCCGATCTATGTGCGCCTGGCCTATACCCCCGCATAGCCCCGGCATCGCCGCGCGCTTTACCTGACGAGCAGTACACCGCATCCATGAAAGTCATTTCCTCCATTCACGAGCTGCGCGACCAGTTGCGCGGCCAGAACCGGATCGCCTTCGTCCCGACCATGGGCAATCTGCACGAAGGCCATCTGTCGCTGATGCGGCTGGCGCGCCAGCACGGCGATCCGGTGGTGGCCTCGATCTTCGTCAATCGGCTGCAGTTCGGTCCCAACGAGGATTTCGACAAGTATCCGCGCACGCTGCAGGACGATATCGAGAAGCTGCAGAAGGAAGGCGTCTACGTGCTGTTCGCGCCGACCGAGCGCGACATGTACCCGGAACCGCAGGAATACCGGGTGGATCCGCCGCACGACCTGGGCGACATCCTGGAGGGCGAATTCCGCCCCGGCTTCTTCAACGGCGTCTGCACGGTGGTGATGAAGCTGTTCTCGTGCACGCAGCCGCGCGTCGCGGTGTTCGGCAAGAAGGACTACCAGCAGCTGATGATCGTGCGGCGCATGGCGAACCAGTTCGCGCTGCCGATCGACATCGTGCCGGCCGAGACCGTGCGCGCCGAGGACGGCCTGGCGCTGTCGTCGCGCAACCGCTATCTGTCGCCGGACGAGCGGGCCGAGGCGCCGATGCTGTACCGCACGCTGCACCAGGTGCGCGACCGGGTGCTGGCCAACGCCGGCGGCGGCGCCGAGCTGACCGCGGTCGAGGCGCAGGCCCTCGATGCGCTGAAGGCCCGCGGCTGGAAGCCCGATTACGTGTCGATCCGCAAGCGCAGCAATCTGCAGGCACCGACCCGCGACGAATATGCGGCCGGCGAACCGCTGGTGGTGCTGGCCGCCGCCAAGCTCGGCGCCACGCGTCTGATCGACAATCTCGAGATCTGAGCCGGCCGGCGGCGCCGTCGGCGTAGGCGGCGCCGTAGCGCAGAGTCAGCGCACAGTCAGCACACAGTCAGCGCAAACCCGCGCGGGCCGCATGGCCCCCGCGGGCACCCGTGCCCGGCACGCGCAACGCGATCTCCAGATCGGCCGCGCCGCGCTGCACCGCCACCTGCCATGCCAGCCGCCCCGCCCCGTCCGGCAGGACCGGGTTGGCGCCATGTTCGAGCAAAAGCTGCAGCATGCCGCCGTTGCCGGTGAAGGCGGCCAGCGTCAACGCGTTCCACCCGCCGTCGTTGGCGTGATGCCAGGCCGCACCGCGAGTCAGCAGTAGATCGGCAAGTTCGACATGGCCGTTGGCGACCGCGTACATCAGCGGCGTACCGCCTCGGCCATCGACAGCATCGATATCGACATCCGCCACCAGCAGGCGCAGCACGTTGTCGAGCCGGCCTTGCGCCGTGGCCATCATCAGCGGCGTGACGCCCGACTTGTCGCGCGCATCGGCATCGGCATCCGCCGCCAGCAAGGCATGGAGGAGCGCGGGCGACCCCACGCCCGCGGCGAAATGCAGCGCCGTCCTGCCGCCATCGTCGCGCGCCCGCACCGCGGCGCCCGCTTCCAGCAGCGTGGTCACCGCCTCCGCGTCGTCCGACAATACGGCCCCCATCAGCGCCGTGCGACCGTCGGCGTCGGCCCCTTCCCGCAGCGTCGGCCCGCCCTCGCGCAACAGCCACTGCAATGCCGCCGGCGACGCGCGCATGACGCCCTGCACCGCATAGTGCAGCGGGCTGGCTCCGGTCCGGGTGACGCCACGCAGCTCGACACCGCGCGCCAGCAGCATGCGCAGGACGTCGGGACTGTTGCGCCAGTAGGCCGCGACATGCAGCAGGGTTTCGCCAATGGCGGTGCGGAATTGCCGCAGCGTCTGGTCGTGCCTGGGCCAGGCCGACAGCAGCCGCATCGCGCCGTCGTCGTCGCGGTCCGCCAGTGCGCGCATCAGTGCAGCGGTGCCGGCCAGCGGCATGGCCAGCGCGCCCGGCCTGGAGATGGACGGGGCGCCCTTGCAGGGTGCAGAGAACATGTTCCCTCCTGTTTCGAATGGGATTTCCACCGATCGGACCGGCGGGCGCCAGGCGCCGCGGCCGGCGCCGGCCAGTATTGCGACGCGGCGCGCGGGCGCTTCGCCTTTTTTGGCCGGCGTTGTGGAAATCGAAGTGCGGAGGGGGCTGGGAAAGGAGGGAGTTGCAGCGGCGCGCTACGCCATGGCCGCCCCGCGCCGATTCAGCGGCGTGCCGCCTGCCGCTGCTCGGTCTTCTTCAGATGGCGCCGATGGCCGCGCTGCCGCTTCCACCAGATCAGCACGCCGGTCAGCGCGAACAGCAGCGGCGCGAGCCCGAAGGCAGAGATGAAGATGCGGCCCGGCAGGCCGAACGCTTCGCCGGTGTGCAGCGGGTACATCCAGTTCAGCACGGTGTCGCCGGCCGGTGCGGCGAGCGGATCGCGCACGCCGAGCCGCTGACCGGTATAGGCGTCCAGCCACAGCCGGGTCGCACCGCTGCCCTGGCGCACTTCCCCGGGCTGACGCAGCCGGATCTCGTAGGCATCGGTCGGCTGACGCGGGAACGACACGCGCGACACGGTCGCCTCCGGGTACAGCGCCTGGGCCGCCTGCATGGCCTGCTGCACGCCCATCGGCATGGCGCCCTCGTAGGGCGGCGTGGAGCTCGGCCGTGCCGGTGCGGTGACCGTCATCACGCTGCCGACCAGCGGCGTGACCCACTTCGGCAGATTCAGATACCAGCCGGAAAACGCCAGCGTCGCGAGCACCGGCGCGGCCAGGATGCCGCCGGCGCGATGCAGCGAATAGTTCAGCCGCCACCACGAGCCGCCGTGCGTGATGCGGAACGCCTGCACGATCGCGCGGGCCTTCAGCTTGGGCCACCACAGCGCAATGCCGGCCAGCACCGACAACAGCAGCAGCATGCCGCCCACGCCGGCCACGGTCTTGCCGGTATCGCCGGCGAGCAGATAGTGATGCAGATGAAAGATCGTCGGCATCAGCAACGGGCGCGACAGCCCGGGCTCGCCCCAGATGCGTTCGCCCTTGACCGCCAGCGTGGCCGGATCGACCATCACCTGCCGCGAACGCCCGGGCACCACGTTGCCCGTGGCGGGATCCTTGACGTGGTACCAGGCGATGAACACCTCGCGCTCCGATACCGGCAGCATCAGCATCCGCGGCTTGCCATACTGCGGATCGGCCTTCAGCCTGGCGACCACCTGCTGCACGGTATCGGCACGCAGCGGCAGCGATACCGGCTCGGATGCCACCAGCAGCTCGGGATTGAGCGCGGCGTCGATCTCGTCGCGCCATGACAGCACGGTGCCGGTCAGGCCCAGCAGCACGAACAGCACGCCGAGCCACAGGCCGATGTACAGATGGAGTTTGACGAGAAGGACGCGCAGGCGGCCGGTAACCATGGTGGGGAACGATGGCACGGCCGGCGGCTGCCGACGCGCGCTACGGGGCTGACAAAGCCGACAAGTGTAGCAGGCGGGCCATGCGCAACGGTGGCGGCCGTCCCTCCCGCCTTAGGCGAGACTCAACTCCCGGCGGGCCGCAGCGGCGCGAACAAGGTCGCCAGATCCAGGTGCGAAGCCATCGTGTCGGCCAGCCGTTCCAGCGACGCTTCGCGCAGCGCCGCCAGGTCGACCCCTTCGGCCCCATCCAGCCCGGCCCAGCGCAGCAGCGCGGCACAGCCGGCCGGATCGTCGAACAGGCCATGCAGATAGGTCGCCAGCACCTGGCCGTCAGCGGACAGCACGCCGTCCGCGCGGCCATCGTCGAGCCGCAGCGCGGGCCGCGCCAGCGCCGGGCCGTCGGTGACGCCGAGATGGATCTCGTAGCCCGCCACGCTGGCATGCTGTCCATCCAGCAAGAGATGGCCGCGCGCCTGGCGCAGCTGCTTGTCGGCCGCCAGCACGGTGGCGAAATCGAGCAGCCCCAGACCGTCGCTGCCACCGGGTGCGCCCTCGCGGCCGTCCGGATCCTCGATGCGGCGCCCCAGCATCTGCATGCCGCCGCAAATGCCGATGACCTTGCCGCCATAGCGCAGATGCCGCAGCAGCGCGCGGTCCCAGCCCTGTTCGCGCAGGAAGGCGAGGTCGGCGCGCACGCTCTTGCTGCCCGGCAGCACGATCAGATCGGCCGCGGGAATCGGCATGCCGGGGCCGATCCAGTGCAGATCGACGCGCGGATGCGCGCGCAGCGCATCGAAATCGGTATGGTTCGAAATGCGCGGCAGCACCGGCACGATCACGCGCAGGCGCGGCGCGTTCTCGTCCTTGGCCGCTTGCGTGGCCGCCACCGCGTCCTCGGCATCGAGATGCAGCCCGTGCAGATAGGGCAGCACGCCCAGCACCGGCTTGCCGGTGCGCTGACGCAGCCAGTCCAGCCCCGGTTCGAGCAGCGAGATATCGCCGCGGAAGCGATTGATGATGAAGCCCTTGATGCGCCCGCGCTCGCTCCGGGACAGACAGTCCAGCGTGCCGACCAGATGCGCGAACACCCCGCCGCGGTCGATATCGGCGACCAGCACCACCGGGCAATCCACCGCCTCCGCAAAGCCCATGTTGGCGATGTCGCGGTCGCGCAGATTGACCTCGGCCGGGCTGCCGGCGCCCTCGACCAGCACCACGTCGTAGCCCTCGCGCAGGCGCCGGTGCGAGGCCAGCACGGCCTGCATCGCCACCGGCTTGTAGTCGTGATAGGCGCGGGCGTCGAGATCCAGGCGCGCACGGCCGTGGATGATGATCTGCGCGCCGGTGTCGCTGCTCGGCTTGAGCAGTACCGGGTTCATGTCGGTGTGCGGCGCCAGCCCCGCCGCCTGGGCCTGCAGTGCCTGCGCGCGGCCGATCTCGCCGCCATCGGCGGTGACGGCGCTGTTCAGCGCCATGTTCTGCGGCTTGAACGGTGCGACCCGCACCCCCGCGCGTGCCAGCAGCCGGCACAGGCCGGCCACCACGGTGCTCTTGCCGGCGTCGGAGGTCGTGCCCTGGATCATCAGCGTGCCGGATAGCCTGGCGCAGGCCACGGCGGCGGGGTCGTTCGAATCGGGACAGGTTTGCATCGCGGCGATTATCGCATCGGGCCATGCGGGTCCGCCGGTGCGCTGCGCACCTGGCCCGGCCGATCTACCCTGGCGACGCGCGATGCGCCCGCTACAATACCCGGATGGAACCCAAGGCCCCTCCTCCCGCCGCTGGCGCCGGCCAGGCCGACACGCCGTCCGACGTCGCGTTGCCCACCGGCGAAGCGGCCATCGCGGTGGCGACCCAGCCCGTCGTCGACCTGCCCCGGCCCGGGCCGCGCGAGCTGACGCTGGTGCTGGGCGGCGCGCGCTCGGGCAAGAGTCACTTTGCCGAGCAGCTGGCGACCGACCATGCGCTGGCCACCGGCGGTCCGGTGACCTATATCGCGACCGCCCTCGAAGACCCCGACGACACCGACGAGGAAATGCAGCTGCGCATCGCGCTGCATCGCGCGCGGCGCCCCGCCGACTGGAATCTGGTCGAGGAGCCGCTGCATCTGGCCGACGCGCTGTACGCGCATGCCCGCCGCGACGGCTGCATCCTGGTCGACTGCATGACGGTCTGGCTCAACAACCTGATCTTTCTCGACAAGCGTCCCTATCCGGAGCACGGCGTCATCACGCCGCCGCCGGCCTTCACCGAGGAAATGGACGCGCTGCTCGCCGCGCTGCCGACATTGCCCGGCCACGTGATCCTGGTTTCCAACGAGATCGGCTTCGGCGTGGTGCCGATGGGCGCCATCACGCGTTTCTACGTCGACGAGCTCGGCCGCCTGAACCAGAAGCTGGCCGCTGCGGCCGACCGCGTGCGCCTGCTGGTCGCCGGTCTGCCGGTCGCGATCAAGGGACCGGACCCGGCATGGTGAGTTCGCTGTGGCCCGCGGCGCCGCTGGCGCCCGGGGCGGCCATTGCGCTGACGGCGCTGGCTGGCGTGGCGCTCGACCGCGGGCTTGGCGAGCCGCGCCGCTGGCATCCGCTGGTGGGCTTCGGTCGCCTCGCCCATGCCGCCGAGCGCAGGCTGAACCGGCCGCGACCAGGGTCGCGCTGGCGCCAGCGCGGCGTCGGGCTGATGGCCTGGTCGGCGCTGGTGCTCGGCCCCGCGGCGCTGAGCGTGCTGCTGATCGCCGCCGCCACCGACTTCGCCGGCGCGTGGCTCGGCTGGCTGCTGCACGCCCTGGGCCTGTATGCCGCGCTGGGGGCGCGCAGCCTGAGCCAGCATATCGAACCGATCGCCAGGGCGCTGGCCGAAGGCGAGCTTGGGCAAGCGCGGCAGCTGACCGCGCGCATCGTCTCGCGCGACACTGCCGATGCCGATGCCCCGGCGCTGGCCAGGGCGGCCTGCGAATCGGCGCTCGAGAACGGCAACGACGCGATCTTCGGCGCGCTGTTCTGGTTCCTGATCGGCGGCGCGCCCGCGGCGATCGCCTATCGGCTCGCCAATACGCTCGATGCGATGTGGGGATACCGGACCGAACGACTGCTGCAATTCGGCTGGGCCGCCGCCCGTCTCGACGACCTGCTGAATCTGATCCCGGCCCGGCTGACCGCGCTGTCCTACGCGCTGCTCGGCTCGACCGCGCGCGCGCTGCGCTGCTGGCGCCAGCAGGCGCCGGCCTGGTCCAGCCCGAACGCGGGGCCGGTGATGGCGGCGGGCGCCGGTGCGCTTGGCGTCGCGCTCGGCGGGCCGGCCCGCTACCACGGCCAATGGGAAGCGCGCCCCCCGCTGGGCGAAGGCGCTCCTCCCGGCGCGGCCGACGTACTGGCCAGTCTGCGGCTGGTGCGGCGAACGCTGTGGCTGTGGCTGGCACTGGCGGCCGCCGGCGGCATCGTCGCGCAGCTGATGGCGCTGGCGCGATGAACCATCCGCATCCCCTGCCCCCGCCGATCCGCCACGGCGGCAATCTGCTCGCCGCCGCGCGCCGCTACGGCCGCGACCCGGCCGACTGGCTCGACCTGTCGACCGGCATCAATCCCGACGGCTATCCGGTGCCGCCGCTGCCGGCCGACTGCTGGCAGCGGCTGCCGCAGGACGACGACGGTCTCGCCGAAATTGCGGCGCGCGCATACGGCGCGCCGCATGCCCTGCCGGTGGCCGGCTCGCAGGCCGCGATCCGCACGCTGCCGGCGCTGCTGCCGCCGGGCCGCGTCGGCATCGCCTCGCTCGGCTACAGCGAGTACGCGCCCGCGTTCGCCGCCGCGGGCCATCGCGTGGTGCCGCTCGACGAAGCGGACTTCTTGCGTCCGGCCCTCGCCGATACGCTCGATCATCTGGTGGTGGTCAATCCGAACAATCCGACGGGGCGCCTGGTACCGCGCCAGCGGCTGCTTGGCTGGCATGCCGCGCTGGCCGCGCGCGGCGGCACGCTGCTGGTCGACGAGGCCTTTGCCGATGCGCTGGCCGCCGATGAAGGCAGTGACTCGCTGGCGCCGGACAGCGGCCGTGCCGGCCTGATCGTGCTGCGCTCGCTGGGCAAGTTCTATGGACTGGCCGGCGTGCGCTGCGGCTTCGTGCTGGCGCAGCCGGACCTGTTGCAGTCTCTTGGCAAGCGTCTGGGCCATTGGACCGTTTCCGGACCGGCACGCGAGGTGGCTCGGCTGGCGCTGTGCGACACCGATTGGCAGGCCGCCACGCGCTGGCGTCTTCGTGGGGCGAGCGCGCGCATGGACGCGCTGCTGCGCGCGCACGGACTGGCGCCGGTCACCTTGCCGCTGTTCGCCTGGGTGCCGCGTGCCGATGCCGCACGGCTGCATGAGGCGCTGGCGCATGCCGGTGTCTGGACTCGCCTGTTCGACGCACCGGCGCCGCCCGTCGCTGCGCACGATTCCACCCGGATGCCGAGCCTGCGCTTCGGCTTGCCGCCCGATCGCGAGGCCTGCTGGCAACGGCTTGCCGACGCCCTCGCCACGACCCTTCCGCTCTGACATGCCCGTTCTGCCGTTCCTGTCCTGCCGACGTCGGCGCGCTGCCGCCACGCGGCTCGCCGCCGTCGCGGTGTCTACCGCATGGTTTGCGGCGCTGATCGCCACCGTCCTGCCCACCCGCGCGCAGGCAGCCGTTACCGTCGTCGACGATGCCGGCCAGACCATCACGCTGGCGCACCCGGCGCGCCGCATCGTGTCGCTGGCCCCGCATGTCACCGAGATGCTGTTCGCGGCCGGCGGCGGCGACCGCATCGTCGGCACCGTGAACTACAGCGACTATCCGCCCGAGGCCCGTGCGATTCCTCGTGTGGGCGACAACAAGGCGCTCGATCTCGAACGCATCGCCGCGCTCAAGCCCGATCTGATCGTGGTCTGGCGGCACGGCAACGCGCAGAAGCAGGCCGAGCGCTTGCGCGCGCTCGGCCTGCCGCTGTTCCACAGCGAGCCGCGGCGGCTGGCGGCGGTGCCGGACAATATCGAGAAGCTGGGCGTGCTGCTCGGCACCGGCCCCACCGCGCATGCCGCAGCCGAACGCCTGCGCGCGCGCATTGCCGCGCTGGGCAAGACCCATGCCGCGCGGCCGCCGGTGTCGGTGTTCTATCAGGTCTGGCAGCAGCCGCTGATGACGCTCAACGGCCAGCATATGGTCAGCGACATGCTGGCCCTGTGCGGCGGCCGCAATGTGTTCGCCGACGAGACGCCGCTGGTGCCGACGATCTCGGTGGAAGCGGTGATCGCCCGCAACCCCGAGGCAATGATCACGGCCAGCATGGGCGCGACGCCGGCGGACCGGCCGCTGGCCGATTTCGCGCAATGGCAGCGCTGGCAGCAGCTGACGGCGGTGGCCCGCGGCAATCTGTTCACGATCGACGGCGACCTGATCAACCGGGCCGGGCCACGGGCGATCGATGCGGCCGAGATCCTGTGCCGTCAGCTGGAGGTGGCGCGAAGCCGGCGGCCGGCGCACTGATACGTAAGCGGGGCTGCACGGCACCGTGCGCGTCGGCCATCAGCCCGCCGTGCGATTCCACCACAGCAGGCGCCCCGGCCGGGCGCCGCCTGGGTCGAGCCGGAAGCCGCAGCTGGCGCCCCAGCCAAGCTGCCAGTCCAGCGTGACGGACAGCGGCAGGCCCAGCCAATGCGCGGCCAGCATGCGGATCGGGCCAGCGTGGCCCACCATCCAGAGGCACGGCACCGATGCCGGCCTCGCGATGGCATCGGCCCATTCCACCACGCGCGCATACGCGGTGCGCGCCGATTCGCCGCCGTGCGGGCGGGCATCGATCAGATCGGCCGCCCATCGATCGAGCTCGGCCCGCGGCACCGCGTCCCAGCATTGCCCTTCCCAGGCGCCGAAATCGAGTTCCTGCAGTCGCGCATCGCTGTCGATCGCCGGCGCCGTTTCACCGGCTTGCGCCACGCGCGCCAGCGCGATGCGTTGCGCGCTGACGCTGGCACGCCGTGCGGGACTGCAGACGATGCGGGCCGGCGGCGGCACGCCATTGGCGGACGCAGCAGACGCTGCCGCCGACAGGATCGCCTCGGCCGGCGGCGACATCGGTTCGGCCAGCGGCAGATCGAGCCGGCCATAGCAGACGCCATGGTCCACCGCGGGACGAGCATGCCGGATCAGGACCAGATCCATGCCGCCGCCAGCAGGTAGATCAGCAATTCGCCCAGTTGCTGCGCCATGCCGAGACAGTCGCCGGTATAGCCGCCGATGCGGCGCACGAAATAGCGGCCCAACACCAACCGCAGCAGCGCCAGCGCGGCGATGGCGGCGGCACCGAAGCCCGGCGCTACCGCCAGCAGCGGCAACGCGCCGCAAGCCAGCACCAGGGCCAGGCCACGCGGCGACAGCCGCTGCGCGACCGGCTTGGCCTTGCCTTCGGCACGCACATAGTCGAGCGTGGCCAGAAAGCTGACCGCCATCGCGCGGCTGGCGGCATGCGCGGCCACCAGTACCAGCATCAGTTCGCGCAGGCCGCCGCGCTGGCCCAGCGCCAGCAGCAATTGCCATTTCAGCAGCAACGCCAGCACCAGCGCGAGCGCGCCGAAGGCACCGATGCGCGAATCGTGCATGATGCGCAGCACGTCCTCGCGCCGGTATCCGCCGCCGAAGGCGTCGACGCAATCGGCCAGGCCGTCCTCGTGGAAGGCGCCGGTCAGCAGCAGCGTGGCGCCGATGCCGATCAGCACGGCGACCGGAGGCGGCCAAAGCAGCCACGCGGCCAGCGTCGCCAGCGCGGCCACGGCGCCGACCATCAGCCCCACCAGCGGGAAATAGCGCGCGGCGGCGTGCAGATAGTGCGGAGCGAAGCCGACCCAGGCGGGTACCGGTATGCGGGTGAAATAGCCGACCGCGGTCAGCAGGTAGCGCAGTTCGCCGCAGGCGCGGTGCAGCAGGCGGTCGATCGGACGCTGGTCTTGCCGATCATGCAGCGGCTCGGGTGTGGGCTCGGTCGGCATCGTGGCAATGGGGCGGATTGCGGATCGGGTGGCGCGAGTCTATCGCGGCGGGGCGCTGCCGGTCGTGTCGTCCGTCGCGCTGGCAGTACTGACGCCGGCCGCGCCGAAGGTCGCCATCTCGCGCAGGAAGGCCACGGCCGATACCACCAGCGGATACGCCAGCGCGGCGCCGCTGCCCTCCCCCAGCCGCAGGTCCAGCGCCAGCAGCGGTTGCGCGCCGAAATGGTCCAGCAGCGCGCGATGCCCCTGCTCGTGCGAGCAATGCGAGAACACGCAGTACGCCAGCACATCGGGATCGAGACGGCAGGCGACCAGCAGCGCGGCCGACGCGATAAAGCCGTCGACCAGAATCACCATCCGCTGCGACGCCGCGGCGAGCAAGGCGCCGGCCATCATCGCGATCTCGAAGCCGCCCAGCGCGGCCAGCGCATCGAGCGGTTCTACCGCATCGGCATGCCGCGCCAGCGCGCGCTGGAGCAACGCCAGCTTGCGCGCCACTCCGGCGTCGTCCAGACCGGTGCCGCGCCCGACGCAGGCGGCGATCGGCAGGCCCGCCAGCCGGCTGACCAGGCAGGCGGCAGCCGAGGTATTGCCGATACCCATCTCGCCGAAGCCGATGACATTGGTGCCCTGCGCGGCGTGGTGCATCACGCGTGCGGCGCCGGCCGCCATCGCGGCCTCGGCCTGCTCGCGCCGCATCGCCGGCTCGTCGATGAAGTTGCGCGTGCCCGCATCGATGCGACAGTCCACCAGACCGGGCGCCGCGCCCGGCGGCACGCGCACGCCGGCATCGACGACTTCGAGCACCATGCCGTGCTGGCGTGCGAACACATTGATGGCCGCGCCGCCTGCGGCGAAATTGCGGACCATCTGCACCGTGACATCGGCCGGGTAGGCGCTGACGCCGGCATCGGCGATGCCATGGTCGGCGGCGAACACGATCATCGCCGGCCGCCGCAGCATCGGCCGCGCGGTGCCCTGGATCAGCCCGATCTGCAAGGCCAGCGACTCCAGCCGGCCGAGCGCGCCGAGCGGCTTGGTCTTGTCGTCGATGGCGGCCTGCAGTGTCGGACGCAGGGTCTTGTCCAGCGGCGCGATCGAGGGCAGTGCGAAATTCGATATGGTGTTCGACACAGTAGTCATGGCTTACATCTCGATGCCGCGCTGGGCCTTGATGCCTTGCTGGAACGCATGCTTGACCGGCGTCATTTCGGTGACGGTGTCGGCCGCTTCGATCAGCGCGGGCGGCGCGCCGCGGCCGGTGATCACCACATGCTGCATCGGCGGCCGCGCGCGCAGGTCGGCGATCACGGACTCGACGTCCAGATAGTGCAGCTTCAGCGCGATATTCAGTTCGTCGAGCAGCACCAGCCCGATCGATGGATCGCGCAGCAGCCCGCGCGCGACCTCCCACGCGGCTTCGGCCTTGGCCACGTCGCGCGCCCGGTCCTGGGTCTCCCAGGTATAGCCCTCGCCCATCACGTGGAAGCGGCACTGCTCCGGAAAGCGCCGCAGGAACATTTCCTCGCCGCTGGCAAACGCGCCCTTGATGAACTGGACCACGCCGGCCTGCATGCCATGGCCGAGCGCGCGGATCACCATGCCGAAGCCCGAGCTCGACTTGCCCTTGCCGTTGCCGGTCGTGATCACGATCACGCCGCGCTCGTCCTGTGCCGCGGCAATCTTCGCGTCCACCACCGCCTTCTTGCGGACCATCCGCGCCTTGTGGCGTTCGTCGCGGCCGGCGGCCTCGTCGCTGCCCTCGTCGATGTTGTTGTCGTGGTTTGTCATTGCGGTAAGCGGTTCGGCCGGTACGTCATGCCGGTCCATCGGTGGCGATCAACGCCGTATGCGCGCCCTGCGCGACGGCGACGATCGGCGTGCGCAGCGCGCGCGAACAGTGGGCGGGCGTCAATATCCGGTCCGCCGGCCCGTGCAGGCAACTGCCGTCCTCGGCCATCAGCAGCGCGTGCGTGGCATAGCGGCGCGCCAGATTCAGGTCGTGCAGGATCAGCATCGCGGTATGGCGGCCCGCGCCGGTCAGGCGCGCGAGCGTGTCCAGCACGAGGATCTGATGGCGCAGGTCCAGATGCGCCAGCGGTTCGTCGAGCAGCAGCAGCGGCGCCTGCTGCGCCAGCACCGCGGCCAGCGACACGCGCTGGCGCTCGCCGCCGGACAGCGTCAGCACATCGCGGCCCGCCAGGTCCGCCAGGTCCAGCGCCTCGAGCAGGGCCGCAACCACCGCATCGTCGTCGCGACCGCTCCAGCCCCACCCCGACAGATGCGGATGACGGCCGACCGCGACCGCGTCATGCACGGTCATCGAAAAGGTGTCGTGAATGGCCTGCGGCAAGTACGCGCGCCGGCGGGCCAGCAGGTCGGGTCGCTGGCGCGACAGCGTCGCGAGCGACTCGTCGCCCAGTCGAACCTCGCCGCGCTCGGCATGGCGCAGCCCGGCCAGCACCGCCATCAGCGTCGATTTGCCGACGCCGTTCGGACCCAGCACACACCACAGCTCGCCGGGCCGCATCGTCAAGTCGAGCGCGTCGAACAGCGTTCTGCCGTCCACGCGCAGGCCCAGCCCATGCAGCGACAGCTGCGGACAAGGCACAGTGGGAACGGTCCAGTCGACGGCGGTCGTCATTGCGGATCCTTCATCGCGGCCGGCGCAGCAGCAGGAACAGGAAGGTCGGCACGCCGAGCAGCGCGGTGATGACGCCCACCGGCAGCTGCGCCGGTGCGATCACGGTGCGCGCGATCAGGTCCGCCGCCATCAGCAGCGTGCCGCCCAGCAGCGCCGCTGCCGGCAGCAGCAGGCGCTGATCGTTGCCCCAGGCCAGCCGCACCAGATGCGGCACCACCAGCCCGACGAAGCCGATCGAGCCGGCGGTGGTGATCGCCGCCGCGATGGCGACCGATGCAATCAGGTACGCCAACAGCCGTACCTGGCCGACGCGCACACCGAGCGACTGCGCAAGGGTCTCGCCGAGCAGCATCACGTTCAGCGCGCGCGCCATCGGCAAGATCAGCAGCAGCGCCAGCACCAGCGTGCCAAGCGCCAGCCCGTAGCTGGCGGTGCCGCCCAGATCGCCGGTCAGCCAGAACAGCATGCCGCGCAGCCGCGCCTCGGGGGCGATGCTCAGGATCAGCGTGATGACCGCCCCCCAGCCCGCGGCGAGGATCACGCCGGTCAGCAGCAGCCTTGAGCCGGCCTCATGATGGCCGCCCATGACCTGCGGATGCAGCAGATCGCGCCGCGCCAGCGTCGCGACCAGCACCATCGACACCAGCGCGCCGCCGGCCGCGCCGGCCTGCACGGTCCACAGCGGCGCCAGCGTCAGCATCGCCAGCAAGGCGCCGGTGGCCGCGCCGCCCGACACGCCGAGCACATAGGGCTCGGCCAACGGATTGCGCAGCAGCACCTGCATCATGGCGCCGGACAGCGCCAGCAGGCCGCCGCAAGCGAACGCCGCCGCGGCGCGCGGCAGGCGCAGCTCGCGCACGATGGCGGCCGCGGTGGGGTCGACCGCGCCGCGATCGCCCGATCCATCGGCCAGCCCGAACAGCGCGTGCCAGACCTCGCTCAGCGACAGGCCGACGCTGCCGACCGCCAGCGACAGCAGGAACACCGCGACGGCGGCGCCCGTCAGCAGCGCGCATACGGCTAGCGCGCGCCGCATCTCAGCGGCGCCGCGCATCGGCCTGCCCGTTGTCGCTGTCTTCGCTGTCGCCGCTGTCCGCATCGATGCGACCTATCGCTGGCGCCAGCCGAGCGTGATGAAGCCCGCCCGGCCCTGCGTGTTGTAGGGGTAGGCCAGCTGATAGTCCTTGTCGAACAGATTCTCGACGCGGGCGGCGATGAACCATTGCTTGTCGATGTTGTAGCGCGCGTTGAGGTTGACGATACCGTATCCGCCCAGCGTGCGCGAGCCGCTGTCCCGGCGCGACGACGACACGATCCACTGCCCGCCGAAGCGCCAGTTGCCGACATCGCGGCCCAGGTCGAGCGCCGCATGCCGGCGTGCGCGGCGCATCAGCTGCGTGCCGGTCTGCTCGTCGACCGGATTCTGCATGGTGACGCTGGCGGTCACGTCGGTGCCGAGCAGGCGCGCGCGCCACGAGGCCTCGACGCCCTCGACCTTCGCGCTGCTGACGTTCTGCGCGAGGAACAGGCCGCTGGGCTGCAGCGCCGAGGTGATCAGGTTGTCGTATTGCGTGCGGAAGGCCGTCACGCGCAGCAGGCCCGCGCCCTTGCTGTCGTACTGCGCGCCGATCTCGACCGAGCGCGCCCGCTCCGGCTGCAGGTTCGGCTGGCCATAGTTGGGGTAGTACAGCTCGTTGAAGGTCGGCGCGCGGAAGGCATTGCTGGCGTTGGCCAGCAGCTTGAACTGCTCGGTCACGTAGTACCCGTAGCCGGCGAAATAGCTGCCCTTGTCGCCGAAGTCCGAGTAGTGGTCGTTGCGCAGATTCAGCTGCAGCTGATGCTTGCCGATGCGGCCGTCGTAGCCGCCGAACACCGACACCACGTTGCGGCCGGGCGCGCCGTACGAGTTCGAATCGAACAGCTGCTGCAGGTATTCGGTGCCGAACATCAGCTGATGGCCCTTGGCCAGCGCGTATTCGTTCTGCCAGGTGAACTGGCGCGTGCGCGTCTTGAAGCGGCTGTCGAACACGCCGTTCAGCCAGTTGTCGCTGTCGTCCTCGCTCTGCGCGACCTTGAAGCGCGTGGTCCAGTCCGGCGTGAGCTTGCCGTTGACGAAGGCCGACAGCGTATAGAGCTCGCTGTCGCTGCGCCAGTCGTCGGTGGGTCGCCCGAAGGTGCTGTCGTAGGACAGCTTGCTCCTGCTGTAGTAGGCGGCGACGCCCGCTTCCCAGTCCGCGGCAAAGCGATGCTTGATCTGGCCCGATACGCTCTTGTTCTCGTAGGGGTTGTCGTTCGGGTTGGCGCGCGGCTGCAGGCGCGTATTGACCGCCGAGAAGCCATCGGTCTTGAAGATCGAGCCGGTCAGGTTGAACGAGGTATCGCCGACCTGCCCGCCGTAGCCGACCGTCGCGCGGCGCGTATTGTCGCTGCCGTATTCGACCTGGGCGTTGGCCGCGGGGGGCTTGCCGGCGCCGCTCTTGGTGAAGATCTGCACCACGCCGCCGATCGCGTCGGAGCCGTACAGCGCCGACACGTTGCCGCGCACCACCTCGATCCGGTCGATCTCGTCGGGCAGGATATTGGCCAGTTGCGCGGTGCCGCTGCTGGCCGAGGCGATGCGCACGCCGTCGATCAGGATCAGCGTCTGGTTCGAGTTGGCGCCGCGCATGAACAGCGTCGTGTTGGCGCCCATGCCGCCGGTGGCGGCCAGTTCCACGCCGGCCTGCGTGCGCAGCAGCGAACGCAGGTCGGGGGCCTGGCTGTTGGCGATCTCCTGCTGCGTGATCACGGTGGTATGAGGCAGCGCCTCGTCCAGCGGCTGCACGGTGCGCGTGGCGCTGACGACGACCGGCGCCAGCGTGGTGTCTGCGGACGGCGCGGGCTGCTGCGCCAGCGCGGGCCACGCGCACAGCGTGGTGGCCGACAGCAGCGCGGCATGCGCGGACGAGCCGGTGGCGGCGCGGGCAATATCGCGGGCAATATCGCGGACGGTGGCATGGGCGCGGACGCGCGCAGTCGGGCGCGGGGCTGGCAGTGCCAGGCGACGCGACCTCGAAGACGATGAAAGCATGGTGCTCGAGCGGAAGTGATAGCCTGGCCCGTTCCCCCGCGGACCGTCTGGCGGTGAGGCTGCGCAGGCGCGATGGCGACCGGCATGCCCGCATCCAGGCCGGTATCCGGGCTGGCGATCGGCACCGCCCGCCTTCCCGGAACCGTCGGTCCAGTGGCGTGTGGGGCGGTGAGGCGAGGCCGGCGGGCGTGGAGACGATCGTGCGATCGGCTCCGGCGCGGCGGCGATCGCAATCGCTTACCGTTGCGGGGGCAGCACAGGTTGGCCCGGCATCGCGCGACCGCGCGGCGGACTCCCTGTTTCCCGTTTAACTGCAATCCGGCAGGGACCGGATCGCGAGCACCTGAAAACGCGCGTGAGTGTAGGCAGTTTGCGGGCCCTCGTCAAATCGGCGGCGGGCTCGACGCATTGCGGCGCAGCGTGCGCCTCTGATGCGCTCATTGCGGCCATTGCGCGGAGATCGATGCAACTTCGACGCGAATGCACGGTCACAATCGCTTCGCGCCGTGATGACGCGGACCATGCATCGGCTAGAATCCCGTTACCTGACACCCTGAGACACGACAGGCCCATGCTGACCGAACTCGAACAACTGGCCGCCAAGATCGGCCGCGTGCTGCACCACGCGGATACGCTGGCGGCCGAGAACCAGCGGCTGCGCGAGGAGATCGAACGCCTGCAGGCGGAGGCCGCGCAGCTGCGCAGCGATCGCGAAGCGATGGCTGCCGATCGCGAACTGCTGAACATCAAGATCGAGGAAGCGCAACTGCGCATCCAGTCGATCCTCGACAAGCTGCCCACGGCCACCGACGCGCGCCAGCTGGATCTGCTCGAGGAAGGCGAGCTGCCTGCCGAGCGCATCCAGGGCGAGCCGCGCGGCGCCCAGCCTTCCGGAGAACACGCATGAGCGGCAACAAGCAAGTCGAAGTCCATATCGCGGGGCAGCCCTATCGCTTCGCGATCGCCCCCGAGAACGAGGCCGCGCTGCTCGAAGCGGTGGCGCTGGTCGACAACCAGATGACGCGGATCAAGTCCGGCGCCTCGACCAAGGGCGTCGAGCGCGTCGCGGTGATGGCCGCGATCAGCATCGCCTCCGATCTGCTCGCGCTCAAGCGCAAGCAGCAGGAGGACGGCGCGATTCCGGTGGACGCGGTGCGCGCCCGCATCCGCGAGCTGAACGAGCGCGCCGACGAGGCGCTGCGCCAGTACGCGCATGTCGGCACCAGCGTGGGCAGCGGCAGCATCGGCAATACCGTTTCTTCGGCGCAATCCTGACCCCTTGAACTCCGCGCAGGGGCCCACATATGGGCCCTTGTGCAAGGGCCTTCACCATAGCGGTATATGCATGTGAAGACCGTGCCGCGGCTGCCACGCAAATGTAACGACAAGCCCGGACACGCTTGGTATGCGCAGAACCCCGGTGTATAGTGGAGCCACTGCACGGAGGTACCAAGGTGCAGAAACATGGTCGGGTTATCGCGCCCGGCCGCCGTTCTCCTCCATCCTGATTAGAAACGGCAAACGTCTGACCTCCCCCGGACTTCGATGTCCAGGCCCAATTGGATAGTCAGACGTTTGACAGTTTCCCTGCCTGGTTCGCGAAGGTCATAACTCCTTGAACCGATATGCATTGCATGGTGCGGGATGATGCCGTGTGGGCGAGCGCGTCACAGTGTTCATAGCGTAGGTCTCGAACCTGGGCTCCCTGAATAGGTGATGTACCCGAAATGCGGCTTCCGCAGCCACACTGAACCTCACTTGGGTTCAGGATGCCGACCCAACGGCCGAGGCGGGGACCCCATGCAAGAGGCGATGGTCTTTGGACCATCGCCTCTTTTTTTTGCCGGCGTATTGGCCCATGGTGTGAATGCCAGTGCGGGCGACGAAGGCGCTTTCACGGTATGCTTGCCGCGTCGCGCCACTGCTGCAATGCCCTTGCCGCGTCCTCGCGATGCCGTTCCGACCCTCCATGACGTGCAAGCATGAGTTCCTCCGACAAGAAGGCGGCCCCCAGGCCCGCCGCAAAATCGGCCACCAAAGCTGCCGACAAGACGACTGACAAGCCGACCGACAAACCGGCCGCCGGCGCGTCGCGCGCGCGCCAGTACTGGCTGATGAAGTCCGAGCCCGACGAGGCGAGCATCGATACGCTGGCCGAGCAGGGGCGCCTGCCGTGGACAGGAGTGCGCAACTACCAGGCGCGCAACTTCATGCGCGACGCGATGCGCATCGGCGACGGCGTGCTGTTCTACCACTCGTCGTGTCCGCAGCCCGGAATCGCCGGGCTGGCCGAGGTCTGCTCGACGCCCTACCCCGATCCCACCCAGTTCGATCCTTCCAGCAAGTATCACGACCCTGCCTCCAGGCCGGAGCATCCCCGCTGGCAGCTGGTGGACGTCAAGTTCGTCGACAAGTGCGAGCTGATCTCGCTGGCGGCATTGCGCGAGCATGAAGAGCTGGCCGACATGGTCGTGCTGCGTCGAGGCAACCGGCTGTCGATCACGCCGGTGACGCCGCAGGAATGGCAGTTCATCACCACGCGGCTGATGGGGCGCGGCTGATGGGACGCCGCTGATGGAACGCGCCTGACCGGCGTGCGATCCGCGCGGGCGGTACACGCACCGCCCGCGAGATAACCATAACGAAAAACATCACCAGGCGATCCACGCATGACTCTCTCCCTGATTCCCGCGCTGCTGCTGCTCGGCGCGTTCACCGGTTTCTGCGCAGGACTGCTCGGCGTAGGCGGCGGCATGATGATGGTGCCGTTCCTGACGCTGACCTTCAGCTGGCTGGCCTTTCCGGAAGCGGCGATCGTCCATATGGCGATCGCCACCTCGATGTCCACCATCCTGTTCACGTCGCTGTCGTCGGTGCGCGCCCACCACAAGCAGGGCGCGGTGCGCTGGAAGATCGTGCTGGCGCTGGCGCCCGGCATCCTGCTGGGCGGCATGATCGGCGGCGGCAAGGTGTTTGCGGCCCTGAAGACCGGCTGGCTGTCGCTGCTGTTCGCGCTGTTCGTCGGCTTCTCGGCCACGCAGATGCTGCGCAGTCGCAAGCCGTCGGCGACCCGGCAGCTGCCCGGCGTTCCGGGTATGTTCGGCGCCGGCTCGGCGATCGGCTTCCTGTCCAGCCTGGTCGGTGCGGGCGGCGGCTTCGTCTCGGTACCGTTCATGACCTGGTGCAACGTGCCGATCCACCATGCCGTCGCGACGTCCGCGGCGTTGGGCTTCCCGATCGCCGCGGCCAGCGTGATCGGCTATGTCTGGAGCGGCTACCAGATGACCGGCCTGCCGGCGGGCTCGCTCGGCTATGTCTACCTGCCGGCGCTGGCGGTGATCGCGGTCGCCAGTGTCCTGACCGCGCCGCTCGGCGCACGCACCGCGCATCGGATGGAGGTCCGCAAGCTCAAGCGCATCTTCGCCGGCATGCTGTTCTGCCTGGCCACCTACATGCTGTGGAAAGCCTGGCAGACGTTCTGACGCCCGGTAATACGCCGATACAAGCGCCCGGCGACGCCAGGGAACCGGGCGCGCCAGTGACCGTCTGATCACCATCACATTGTCATGGAGAACTCGATGAAGCAATTGCTCGCCGCTACCCTGCTCGGTACCACCGCACTGGCCGCCTCCGCGCAAGGCGGCCCGATGCCGCCTGAAGGATGGCAACCGCCCGCGGGCGTGCTGTCGCTGTCGGCGGAGGCCGCGGCCGAAGTGCCGACCGACGTGGTGCGCGTGACGCTGGCCGCAGAGCAGGAAGGCGCCGAGCCCGCCGCGATCTCGTCCGCGCTGTCGGCGAAGGCTCAGCAGGTGATCGCGCACGCCAAGCGCGTGTCCGGCATCCAGGCGGAATCGGGCGGCTTCACGATCTATCCGAGCACCGACCGCAACGGCCGCATCAGCACCTGGCGCGGACGCGCCGAGGTCATCCTGCAGTCGCGCGATTTCAGCGCGGCATCGAAGCTCGCCGGCGAGCTGGCGAGCCAGATGCAGGTGCAGAACATCAGCTTCTCGCTGTCGCGCGAGGCGCGGCTCGCGGCCGAGAGCAAGCTGACCGAGCAGGCGGTGGCCGCGTTCCGCGACAAGGCGCAGACCACGACCCGGCTGTTCGGCTATGGCAGCTACACGATCCGCAGCGTGCAGGTCGGCGAGGCCGGCACCGTGACGCCGATGCCGCGCATGTACGCCAAGGCCGCGATGGCCGCGGAGGCGGCACCGGTGCCGATGGAGGGCGGCAAGGCCCAGGTCACCGTGACCGTGAACGGCTCGGTGCAGATGCTGAAGTAAGGCGCGACAGGTCCAACCAACCTAGTGGTGTACTCCCTCTCCCCCTCAGGGGGAGAGGGCCGGGGAGAGGGAGGTGGTTTCAAACGGCGCGGGCCTAGCCAGCGCCGCTGCCCTCTCCCCCGGCCCCTCTCCCGCATGCGGGAGAGGGGAGCCAACCGAGCGCAAGGCCGCTCTACCCGCCAAACCTTTCCCGCAGCAGGTTCTTCTGCACCTTGCCCATCGTATTGCGCGGCAATTCGCTGACCAGGTGAATCCGCTTGGGCACCTTGAAGTTGGCGATCCGGTGCTTCAGCGTGCCGATCATCGCCTGCTCGTTCAGTTCGGCGCCCGGCTTGCCGACCACCACCGCCACCACCGCCTCGCCGAAATCCGGATGGGGCACGCCGATCACCGCGCTCTCCTGCACGCCGGGCATCTCGTCGAGGAAGCTCTCGATCTCCTTCGGATAGACGTTGTAGCCGCCGGAAATGATCAGGTCCTTGCTGCGGCCGACGATGGTCAGATAGTCGTCCGGCACCCTGCGTTCGCCCGACATGCCGACGATGGCGCCGCCGAAGCGTCCCACGTCGCCGGTCTTGAACCAGCCGTCCGCGGTGAATTCCTCGCCCGTTTTCTCCGGCATGCGCCAGTAGCCCTTGAACACGTTCGGCCCCTTGACCTCGACCGCGCCGATCTCGCCGGCCGGGCAGGGCTTGCCCTCTCCATCGACGACCCGCACCGACACGCCGGGCAACGGGCGGCCCACGGTGCCGCCGATCCGCTCGCCTTCGCTGGGGTCGTACGGATTCGACACCAGCATCACCGTCTCGCTCATGCCGTAGCGCTCGAGGATGGTATGCCCGGTGCGCTCGCGGAACGCCTCGAAGGTCTCCAGCAGCAGCGGCGCCGAGCCCGACACGAACAGGCGCATGCGGCGGCAGGTGTCCTCGTCGAAGCGCTGATCCTGCAGCATCCGCACATAGTAGGTCGGCACGCCCATCATCACCGTCGAGCGCGGCAGGAAACGCAGCACCTGCTCCATGTCGAACTTCGGTGCCCAGATCATCTTGGCGCCGGCCAGCAGCGCACCGTGCGAGGCGACGAACAGCCCATGCACATGGAAGATCGGCAGCATGTGCAGCAGCACGTCGTCGCTGCGCCAGCCCCAGGCCTTGTGCAGCGTCTCGGCGTTCGACGACAGATTGCGATGCGTCAGCATCGCGCCCTTGCTGCGGCCCGTGGTACCCGAGGTGTAGAGGATCGCCGCCAGATCGTCGGGCTCGCTGTGGACCGTATCGAAGCGGTCAGGCTGCGCCGCGGCGCGTGCCAGCAGCGTGCCGCCCCGGTCGTCGTCGAGCGTGAATACATGGCCCGTGCCGTGGCGGAACGCCAGCTTCGACACCCAGCCGAAATTGGCGCTGCTGCAGACGACCACCGCGGGCTCGGCATTGCCGATGAAATAGTCGATCTCGGCTTCCTGGTACGCCGTGTTCAGCGGCAGATAGACAAAGCCGGCGCGCAGCGTGGCCAGATACAGGAACAGCGCCTCGGGCGACTTCTCGACCTGCACCGCGACACGCGCGCCTTCCGGCAGGTCGAGCGAGGCGAGCAGATTGGCCAGCTTGGCGGTGGCGCGGTCGAGGTCGTCCCAGCTGTAGTACAGGCCGTCGTGCGTCTCGATGCAGCAGGCCTCGCGCTTGGCGGGGAAGCGGGATTCGAACAGGGCGAACAGATTGGCGTTCATGCGATCAGCGGTAAAAGCTTGAAGAGGAAGAAAAACCGGCAACGGCAGCGGCGGCGCTAGGCGCCCTCCTGTCCGTCGAAACGGGGCGGCCGGCGCGCCAGAAAGGCGGCGACGCCTTCGGCATGATCGCGGCTGGCCGCATACGAGAAATGGGCATCGAGTTCTGCGGCCGACAGCGGCGCGGGTTGTGGCGACAGCCGCGCGATGGTCGCCTTGTTGATGCGCGCGGCCAGCGGCGCGCCGGCTGCGATGCGGCGCGCGGTGGCCATGGCTTCCGCGGCGACGTCGCTGCGCGCGACCACACGCGTCAGCAGCCCCTTGGCCTGCGCCTCGGCCGCATCGAACACGCGGCCTTCCAGCAGGATTTCGAGCGTCGCGGCACGGCCGGCCAGCGCCAGCAGACCCTGCAGCTCGCCGGGGGCCATCGGGAAACCGAGCTTGTTGATCGGCACGCCGAAGCGACTGTCGGTGCCCGCGATACGCAGATCGCAATGGCAGGCGATCTCCAGGCCGCCACCGACGCAGACGCCTTCGATGCAGGCCACGGTCGGATGCAGGCAGCCGGCGATCGCCGCGAGCGCCGGCGCCAGGATGTCGACGTGGTAGGCGCGCACCGAGGCGGGATCGCCGCGCAGCCGCGGAAACTCCGCGATATCGGCGCCGGCAGCAAAATTGCCGTCGGCGCCGCGCAGCACCACGCAGCGCAGCGTGCGGTCGGCCGACAGCCGCGTGAAGCCGTCGGCCAGCGCGCGCCACATCGCTTCCGAAATCGCGTTGAGCTTGCCCGGATTCGACAGCGTGACCAGCGCGATGTCGCCATCGCGCTCGAAGCTGACCGCGCCGCTCACGGCCACACCCGCGGCATCGATGCCGTCGCGAATGGGATCGTCATCGCCATCGTCATCGCCATCAATCCATCTTGGCGCCGGACTGCTGCACCACCTGCGCCCAGCGCTTGATTTCGGCGCGCTGGAACTGAGCGAACTGATCCGGCGTGTACGACGGCGTCTCCGAGCCGTTGTTCAGCCAGATCTGCTTGAGCTCCGGCGTATTGAGCGCCTTGTTGACCTCGGCGTAGAGCTTGTCGCTGATTTCCTTTGGCGTGTTCTTCGGTACCCACAGCGCATACCAGGTCGACACCTCGTAGTTCGGCACGCCGGCTTCGGCCGCGGTCGGCACGTCGGGGAAGGCCGGCGAGCGCTTCGGCGCCGCCACCGCCAGCGCCTTGATACGGCCCGCGCGGATATGCTGCGCGGACGAGCCCAGGCCGTCGAACACCATGTCGACCTGGCCGGCGATCAGGTCGGACAGCGCCGGCCCGGCACCCTTGTACGGAATATGCGTGATGAAGGTCTTGGTCTGGATCTTGAACAGCTCGCCCGCCAGATGGTGCGACGAGCCGTTGCCGGCCGAGCCGTAGTTCAGCTTGCCGGGATTCTGGCGCGCGTAGGCGATCAGCTCCTGCAGCGTCTTGGCCTGGACCTTGGTCGGATTGACGACCACCACCTGCGGCGGCTGCGCGATCACGGTGATCGGCACGAAGTCCTTCTCGATGTCGTAATCGAGCTTCTTGTAGAACGAGGGCGCGATCACGTGATGGGCGCCGCCGATGAAGATCGTGTAGCCATCGGGCGCGGCCTTCGATGCGAGACTGGCGCCGACCGTGCCGCCCGCGCCGCCGCGGTTGTCGATGACGAACTGCTTGCCAAGCTGCTTGGACAATTGCGCCGCCAGCGGCCGCGCAAAGGCATCGGTGCCGCCGCCGGCCGGGAACGGCACGACGATGGTGACCGGCCTGGACGGCCAGGGCTCCTGCGCCGACGCCGTGCCGAGCGCCATCATCGCGATGCCGCCGGCCAGTGCCAGCATCCCTGCCGTCCGCTTGAACTGACTACGTTCCATGGTGTGTCTCCTCGCTTTGTCTTATGAAAATGCGATGTGAACTGCTGGTGTGAACCGCTTTGGAACTTCCCGTCGAAAAATGCACTGCGAAACTGGATGATGCGGTGATGCGATGTGCTGATGCGAGCCGGCGCCGGCCGCTCTCGCTCAGGAGCGCGCCAGCAGCTTGGCGACCGAGCGGCTGATGCGCGGATTGCCCTCGCCCAGCTTGGCCAGATTGTCGTCGAGCGCCTCGGGCACGTACAGGTAATTGACCATCATGCCGCACGACTGCGCGCGCCCCTTGCTCGACAGATCCGCGCCCCAGTTCAGCCGCTCGACGCAGGCGCCGTTTCCGAGGTGGAAGCGCGCTACCGGATCCGCCGGCAGCGCGCCATTGCGGGCATGCACCAGGAAGTGCGCCGCCAGAGCCAGGCCGCTGTCGCGCACCAGCGCGTCGTCCGAGCCCGCATTCAGCACTGCCAGCCATTCCGCGCCGCTGGCCGGCACCGGCGGCGGCGCGGTCTCGCCAGCAGCCGGCGCGCGCGCGCTCCAGCGCTGCATGCACTTGCTGCCCAGCACCCTGGCGACGGTATCGCCGTCCTGCTTGCGCAACCAGTCGGCGAAACCCGGTATCGGCGACAGCGTGGCGAACTGCTTGACCTTGGGGAATTCGCGCTGCAGTTCCTCGATCACGCGCTTGAGCAGGAAATTGCCGAAGCTGACCCCGCGCAGGCCCGGCTGCGTATTCGAGATCGAATAGAAGATCGCCCATTTGACGCGGCGCAGATCTTCCTGCGGCGCCGCCTCGTCGAGCAGGCTCTGCACGTTGGCTGCCATCTCGGGCACGAAGGCCACCTCGACGAAGATCAGCGGCTCGCGCGGAATGCGCGGATGGAAGAACGCATAGCAGCGGCGATCGGAATCGAGCCGGTTGCGCAGGTCGGCCCAGGAGGCGATCTCGTGCACCGCCTCGTAGCGGATCAGCTTTTCCAGCAGCGACGCCGGCGAATCCCAGGTGATCGGCTGCAGCTCCAGCAGGCCGACATCGAACCAGTTGGACAGCAGCCCTTCCAGATCTTCGTCGAGCACCCGCAAGCCGGCGATCTTCTTGTACCAGCGCAGCATGTCGGCGCGCAGATGGATGATGAAGTGCAGGCCGCAGACGGAGGTCGCGCTCGGACCGTGCAGCCCGGCCAGCCGCTTGAAGAAGCGGATGCGCGCGCTAGACAGCGCGTGGCTCAATCCCGAGCCGTTGCGGGCGGGCTTGCCGCCCTCGCCCGCGGCCGTGCCCGCGGTCGTCCCTTCCCCGGTGCCGTCGCCCTGGGCACCGCTGTTGGCCACCTCGGCCAGCAGCGTCAGCATCGCCTGACGGGTCGCCTCGTCGGCGGCCTCGTATTCGTTGCGCCAGGCTTGCGCGGCGGCGTTGGCGGCGCCGTCGGTCAGGCGGGCATCGAAGCACAGCCGCAGCTCCTCGCGCTGGCGGCGCTGCACGCGCGCGCTCAGCGTCGCGGGCGCGGGCGCGCGGGTCTTGCCATCGGCCGCATTGGCATCGGCCGGTGTCCCCTTGCGGTTCCACCAGCGGCCGAAGCGGGCCAGCAGCGTGCTGCCGGCGGCGTCGGGGCGTGCGTCGCCCAGGGTTTCGCTGGCGCCGAGCGGCGCGCTGACGGTCTTGTCTCCGGTCTCGAAAGAAGTCATCGAACTACCTGTGGGCAAAGGATGGGAGCGAACTGGAACGATATGGCGCGAACGATATGGCGCGAACGATATGGCGGCGCAGTCGGATCAGCCATCGGAGGCGGCCTTGGCCGCCAGGCGCAGGCGGCTGTGGCGCCGTCGGGCGGGGGCCGCGGGCTCGGGCGCTGCGGCCTGCGCATCCGCGTCCAGCGCCTTCAACGCGGCGCGCTGGCGCAGCAGGTGGGTCTTCATCATCGCCTCGGCACCTTCCGGGTCGCGCGCCTTCAGCGCGGCGAAGACCGACAGGTGCTCGGCGCAGGATTCGTCGATGCGGCCGGGCAACTGCAGGCTCTTGTGCCGCGACAGTCGGAGCACCTTGCGCAAATCGCCGATCAGCCCGGACAGCCAGCGATTGCCGGCAAGCCGCTGGATCGCTTCGTGAATCTGGTAGTTGGTCTCGTAGTAGGCGTCGATCTGGCCGGCGCCGGCGTAGCGCGCGAGATCGCGATGCAGGTCTTCGAGGGCGTCGAGGTCGGCGGCGGTGGCATTGCGGGCCGCCTCGTAGGCACAGCGGCCTTCGAGCAGCGCCATCAGCGGGAAGATTTCGTCCAGGTCCTGCTCGGACAACTCGTTGACGAAGCAGCCGCGGCGCGGCTCCAGCCGGACCAGTCCTTCGGCGGCCAGCACCTTCAGCGCCTCGCGCAACGGGGTACGGGAAATGCCCAGCGTGGTGGCCAAGGCCGCTTCGTCGATCCAGGCACCGGGCACGAGCGTGTGCTCGTCGATCATGGCGCGCAGGCGATCGGCGACTTCGAGATACAGCGCCTGCTGGACGATGCGCATGGGTTCCTCCCGGTGCGATGCGTGGACATCGCGATGGGCCGCAGCCCCGTCCGGGAGGCCCTCGCAATAATTCATAATTATGAATAACGGTGAGGGAATGGCAAGGTGTTTCGATATTGCACAGCATCAAGGGCATCAACAGGCCCTGGGCGGCGCCTGCAGGGCGACTAAAGCGACCGCCGGATCGCTTCAGCCGTCGGCCAGGATCCGTCGCGCCCGTTCGAGCACGGGACGATCGACCATCTTGCCGTCGACCGCCACCGCCGCGCCGTCCGCCGATGCTGCCGCCTCGACGACGCGCCGGGCCCAGCCTCGCTCGGCCTCGGTCGGCGCCAGGCCGCCATGCACGGGACCCACCTGCGCCGGGTGGATCAGCAGCTTGGCGCCGAAGCCGAATGCGCGCGCACGCGCGGTCTCGGCCGCCAGCACCGCGGTATCGCCCAGCGCGGTGCAGACGCCGTCCACGGGCGCGGGCAGCCCTGCCGCGCGCGAATGCAGCACCAGCAGACTGCGGAACGCATGCAGCGGCTCGCCTTCGTCGCCGACGCCGAGATCGCCCATCAGGTCGATGCTCCCGAACAGCAGGCGCACGACGCCCGGCTGCGCGGCCACCTGTGCAAGCTGCGCGAAGCCTGCGGCGGTTTCGAGCAGCGCATGGCATTGCACGCCGGGCAGCGCCTGCCGCAACTGCTGCATCGCCTCGGCGTCGGCCTTGGGCAACACCAGCGTGTCGATTCCGAGCGCCCGGCACCAGCCGATATCGTCGTCGTGGTACGGTGTGCCGGCCGCGTTCACGCGCACCAGCAGCAGCACGCCGGCGTCAACGGCCTGCTGCGCCAGCGCAGGCCACGGCGCGCACAGGTTCTCGCGCGCCAGGGCCTTGTCGGCCGGTGCCACCGCATCCTCGAAGTCGACGATCACCGCGTCGGCACCGGCGGCCAGCGCCTTGCCGATCCGATCCGGACGGTTCGCCGGCACGAACAGATAGCTGCGCGGCAGCCGCAAGCCCTGATTCAGCACGCCCTGTTTCATCGCCCTCTCCGCCGTCATACCGCGCCGGCCGCGCGCATCGCGGCAAGCTGCTCGCCCGCGATGCCCAGTTCGGCAAGGATCGCGTCCGTATGCTGGCCCAGGGCCGGCACCGGGTCCATGCGCGCCTCCGTCATGCCGGGCGGCAGCAGCGCCGGGATGGCGCCCGCGGGCGTCTCGACCTCGCGCCAGCGCTGCCGCGCGGCCAGCTGCGGATGCGCCCAGACGTCGGCCATCGTATTGACCTGCGCGTTGGCGATCTTTGCCGCGTCCAGGCGCGCGCCGACCTCTTCGGCGCTCCACTGCGAGAACGCCGCGACGATGCGCTCGCGCAAAGACGCCCGGTTGGCGCTGCGCAGGCTGTTGCTGGCGTAGTCGGGATGCGCGATCAGTTCGGGCTGCTGCAGCACGGACTCGCAGAACACCGCCCATTCGCGCTCGTTCTGCAGACCCAGCATCACGGTCTTGCCATCGCCGGTCGGGAACGGACCATACGGATAGATGGTGGCATGCGAGGCGCCGGCACGCGGCGGCGGCGAGGCGCCATCGAAGGCGTAGTACAGCGGGAAACCCATCCACTCGACCATCGACTCGAGCATCGAGATATCGATGCGCTTGCCCCGGCCGGTCTGCCCGCGCTCGATCAGCGCGGCCAGGATATTGGTGTAGGCATACATGCCGGCGGCGATATCGGCGATCGATGCGCCCGCCTTGACGCCCTCCTCCGGCGTGCCGGTCACCGAGACGAAGCCCGACTCGCTCTGCACCAGCAGATCGTAGGCCTTCTTGTCGCGATACGGGCCGTCGGCGCCGTAGCCGGAGATATCGCAGACGATCAGCCGCGGAAAGCGCTCGGACAACGCCGCATGATCGAGGCCGAGCCGCGACGCCGCGCCGGGCGCCAGGTTCTGCACCAGCACGTCGGCGCGCGCGAGCAGCGCCTCGAGCACCGGCGCCGCGCCATCGTGCTTGACGTCCAGCGTCAGGCTCTCCTTGCCGCGATTGGTCCAGACGAAGTGGGAGGACAGGCCGCGCACGCGATCGTCGTAGGCCCGCGCGAAATCGCCGGCGCCCGGACGCTCGATCTTGATCACGCGGGCGCCAAGGTCGGCCAGCTGACGCGTGCAGAACGGCGCGGCGATGGCCTGTTCGAGGGAAATGACGGTGATGCCTTCAAGCGGTCGGGACATGGCGGTGGGCTCGCGAAGGGGAATGGAGGGCCGAACGGCGCGATGCCGCCAAATCTAGCCGCGTTTGCCGGCGCACGGAAATACGGAATCGCGAGCCAGCCATAAGTACAATCAATACCTTCGGCTTTCACTGCGTCATTGGGGCGGGACATGGATATCCGGGGCATGCGCTATTTCGTCGCGATCGTCGAGCACGGCAGCCTGACCCGCGCCGCCGAGGTCGCCCACGTGGCGCAGCCCGCCCTGAGCCAGCAGCTTGCCGCGCTGGAAGCGGAACTGGGCGTGGCGCTGGTGCATCGGGGCGCCAAGGGCGTCAAGCCCACCGAAGCCGGCCGCACGCTGTACCGGCATGCCCGCGCGATCCTCAAGCAGATCGATGTGGCCCGCGCCGACGTCAAGGTGGCCGGCGCCGACATTGCCGGCACCGTGGCGATCGGCCTGCCCACCACCGCCGCCGCGGCATTCGGCATGCCGCTGGTGCGCGCGGTGCGCCAGCGCTATCCAGGCGTGCGGCTGCAGCTGTTCGAGAGCATGAGCGGCTATATCGCCGAACTGCTGAACAACAACCGGCTCGACTTCGCCATTCTGTTTCGCGATACGCCGTCGCGCGCGGTGGAGCTGGAGCCGTTGGCCAGCGAGGCGCTGTATCTGGTCGGCACGCCGCCGCTTTCCGCGAATCCGAAGCGGCGTCGCGCCCGATCGGGCAAGGAGGCGACCATTGCGTTGAAGTCGCTGGCCGAGATTCCGCTGGTACTGCCAAGCGGGGCGCAAGGGCTGCGTGAAGTGCTGGAGCAGCATGCCAGCGGCGCCGGCATTCGGCTGCAGGTTGTCGCGGACCTCGATTCCTTGCCGATCCTGCTGCAGACCGCGCGCGAAGGGCTGGCCTGCACGATCCTGCCTGCGTCGTCACTGAGCCGCGAGCCGGACGACGATGCGCTGCCGACACGGCTGATTCTCCCCGAGCTCGACCGCACGCTGGCGCTTTGCTGGCCGCGTGCGCTGCCACGGACCGCCGCGGCCGAAGCGGTCGCCGAAGCATTGCGCGAAATCGTCGCCGCGAAGATTGCGCAAGGCGGCTCGCTGAAGCCCGCCCGCGCGTAACGCTCCCTACGGCCCCTTCGGCGGATCCTGCCTCAATTCCCGCTCCATCATCGGCTTGCGTGCGGCGATGGCCTGGGCGAAGAAGTCCATGGCTCGCTCCACCGCCAGGTTCCGGAAGGTTCGCTGGACGACGGGAGCGCACACCTCGTCCAATTGGCGGACGAGCGCCGCCGCCTGGGCAATGACCGCGTCCCAGGCCCGGCTCGCCGCGGCGCGCTCAGAGGCATTCGGCAAATCGTCGAAGCGGATGCAGTTGTCGTCGTCGAACAGCGCGCGCAGTCCGGTCACGTTATTGCCAAGAAACCGGCCGCGCTCCATATACATCGTGGCCGCCAGCTGATTCATCGCACTGGCCGTGGCAAAGCGGTTGGCATGGAGGCCCCCCATCTCCGCCAGCGCGAGCATTTCGCAGCCTGCCTTTTCCAGAAGCTGGAGGGCGCAGAGATATTCGACCATGACGACCTTCTTGTGCTCGGCGCCGTCGATCCGCTTCGGATAGGGCTGCGCAAGTGCCGTCGAGAGATGCTGCACGTATCGCGCAGCGGTGCTGATCCGGCTCTCCGCCCAGGCCCGGCTCTCCTCCCACTGTGCCTGCACGCCAACCGGTGGCGCCTGGACGGCTTGCACTGCGGAGATTGCTGCCGGGGCTGCGTTGTCATCAGCGGCGGCAGCGGCGGCGGGAAGCGCCTGCGAGGCGCTCTCGGTCTTCCCAAGACCATAGGCCGACGCATCGCCCAACCCGTCCGGGCCGTCTTCCATTTTCATCGAGTTGTACGACCCAATGCTCGACCTGGATACGGTTCGGCTCAATGGGCGATCGCTGGCGGTATCGCCGGCATTGTCGACCGACGTGTCCGCCAACGCCGCCTCCGCGGCGCGGTCCGCGGTGCTCGGCGGATTTTTACGCTCGAAGCCCAGGCGGTGCCAGAACTGTTCGATCATCCGATCGTTATCCAGGACTTCGCCCCAATTGCGGTCGTGGCTGGCGGCCACGTCCTCAGGCACGTCAGCAGGCACGTCGGCAGACACGTCGGCAGACACGTCGGCACGCACGTCGGCCGCGCCCTGGTCCGGGACGATCGGCCGCGACGATACGGCGCGTGCCAGTCCATTCTGCGCCGGCGCGCGCTCGCTCGATTGGTCGACCAGGCGCTTGGCCGCATCGCACAGCATGCTGTCCTGCACTTCCATGCAAAAGTAGGCCGCCCCGATGGGACCGCCACAAAGCTCCTCCAGCACGTCCTGCGCCAGCGGCTCCGAAAAGTCCGAATTGGCTTCGAGCCAACGGCTCATCTGGTCGCCTAGCTCGCGTACCAGCCTCGCAAGATCCGGCCGCCGGTCAGGAAAGTGGCGATAGGCCTCGGGCCTGCCGAACACTTCCCCTGCGCCGAAGATGGTCGCGATCACGCCCACGGCAGCCGATGCTCCTGTTCCCGCCGCGCACGCGGCCGTCAACAGGAAGGACCCGCCCAGCGCTACCCCGGTCACGGCCACTGGCCACAGGATCACCGCCAGCGTGACGGTACCGGCAATGCCGAGCAGTGCGCCCACGGCGAGCGCGATGATCTTGCCGACGCTGCGCTTTTGCACGTGGGGCGCGATGTCGTCCTGCAGCGACTGCAGCCTTTGCATCAGCGCCTGGCATTGCGTCGCGAGCTTCAGGTTGCGTGCCATTACCACGGCGAGGTGTCGCTCCTGCGCCTGTGGGCCGGACTCCCACGGCCTGGTGGCACGGTACTCGAGCCGCACGATTTCCTGTGCCAGATTCTGGAGCGCCTCGAAGTCCCTGCGGCAGTCCTCGAGCCTCTGCTTCAGTGGCTGCTTCTGACTGGCCGAGATTGCCAGCGCGTCGATCGTCCGCTCCAGTTGATCCAGATGCCGCGCGCAGCCGGCCGTCACCGTGTCGCCGATCGCGCCTTCCACCGGCGCGTGCGGGGCGATAGGCGCCTCGGGGGACGACGGGCCGGTTCGATCTCCGACAGGGTCGGAGATGCCGGGAGTCAGGGACGGAAACAAGACGGAGGCGACGGCAGGAGCGGAAAGGGGCGGCATGATGAATCCGGAAGCAGGCGCTGAACGAATGAGAGCGAAGGCGACGACGACGTCGGTGGGGAGCGATCGCCGATGCGCCGAAGGATCGCGCAAGTTATGTGCAAAGGCTTTCATAAATCGACAAGCAACTCGCGATAAGTGACACCTGGCTCTTGAGCCATGCCGTGCCGTGGCCGCATGCTGTTCGACCGCCCTCTTCTGGAGAACATCATGTTCGTCGCCGCTTCCTCCGCGAAACCGCAGCCCGTCGTGGTGCGATGCCCCGTGCCGGAGGCGCTGCACAACCGTGACATGCGCCGGCTATGGCAGGCTCATGGCGGATGGCTGCAGTGCGGAAGCGACTGCTTCCGGATCCGCTGGGAAAAGGGGCAGCTCCTTGTCCGCAGCGCCACGGCGGCGGAGCCGCAACGGCAGGCGCTGGCGGCGCTGCTGGACGACAGGTGCCGTGAAATGTTCGACGATCAATTCCACTGGCCACGTGGCACCCATCCGTCGGTGCGGCTCAATGGCCAGGTCTCCTTCGCGCGCGGACGCCGGTCCGGGCCGATCGCCTGCCGCCATCTGGCCGTCTTCTGGCTTGGCCTGTTCATCGACGGCCTGCCCAATGGCCCCGACTACTCGCGGCTGGCAACCGCACAGGCACTGCGGGACAACGTCCCACTGAGCTATGAATACAGGGTGGTGCCGAACGCCGTGCAGCTCGGCAAGCTGCGTGTGGTGATGAACGGAGACTGGGGCAAGGAGTTCGTCGCACGCCTGGCCGACCTCGACCGGCGCGGCGAAACGGCCACCACCCTGCTGGTGCTGACACCCGATCACGCGATGGCCGTCGGGCTGCGCATCGAGCGTCAGCCGCACCGCACGCTCCATGTCGTCGCCTTCTACGATCCCAACTTCACGGCCACGCATCTCGAAGCGCGCTTCGACGACCTGGAAGCGGTACGCCACCTGGAGGCGCGATGCTTCACCCCGTTCGCGCCCGACTACCCGGCCTTCCCGCTGCAGACCCGGACCCCGAACACGGTGGACGCCATGCTGATGCTCGAGCTCGACATGGCGACGCTGCGGCAGTTGCGCGACCTCGACGTGACCCTGCCCGCGCAGCCGCGCCAGTTGTCGGGGGCATTGCCGCCGCTGACGGCCGATGCGTTGTGGTATTTGCTGCGTTATGGCTGCGATGACGCGGTCCGTCAGCTGGCGCCGGCCCTGCGCGCGCTGCCAGAGCAGGAGCGCATCCAGCGGCTCAGTACGAACCGCTCCACCCCGCTGTTCTACGACATCATGTCGCTCGGCTTGCCATCGTCGGCCAGGCTGTTTGGGGAGCTGATCGCCGACCTTCCGCTGGAGCAGCGGATTCACCTGCTGCAATCGCGCGCGGACTGCGGCACGACGGCGTTCGGTTACGCCGTGAAGGCCGGCCGCACCGAAATGTTCCGGCCATTCGTCGACCTGCTGCAGGCGCTGCTGCCGCCGGACCATCACTACGCCATGCTGGTGGCAGCCATGCCGGACGGGACCTCGGCGCTCCATCACGCGTTCAAGCACGGACGTTCCAATACGCCGCCGGCGTATGCCGCCGCCTTGTCGTCGCTGCCGCCGCTGCTTCTCGCCTCGCTGATGTGCGCGCGTTCGGCCGACAACGAAACGGGCCTGGAAGCGGCCGTGCGCAACAACGATCTGCTGACCGTCGGCAATGTCGACAAGGTGCTGCCGCTGCTGCCGCCGCAGGCCTGCGTCTATCTGCTGAAGCCGGCGTGGCGGCTGATTCGACGGCTGAATGCGCAGGGGCGCCAGCAGCTGCTCGTCGAACAGATGATGCGATCGCATCTGGAGCGGTTCGCGCCGTCGCTGCTGTCGGGCGACGGCAGCAAACGGGACGGGCGTGCTGCAGCGGCCTTGAAAGGCTGGACTCGCTGGAAGTGGAAGCTCGGCTGAAGGCCGAACCGCCTTCGGCCGAGGTCGGGCCGAGGTCGGGCCGATGTCGGGTCGATGTCAGGCCGCCATCAGCCCACCATCAGCCCGATGTCAGGCCGACAGCTGCGGCTGACGCCGATACGCCCACCACATCATCGCCGCGCCCGCGACGATCATCGGCAGGCTCAGCCACTGGCCCATCGAAAAGTTCAGCGCCAGCAGGCCGAGGAAATTGTCCGGCTCGCGGGCGAACTCGGCCAGGAAGCGGAACACGCCATAGCCGAGCAGGAAAGCGCCCGAGACCGCGCCCATCGGCCGCGGATGGCGCGCGAACAGCCACAGGATCACGAACAGCGCGACGCCTTCGCCGGCGAACTGGTACAGCTGCGACGGATGGCGCGCGATATTGTCGCCGGCCTGCGGAAAAACCATGCCCCACGGCAGATCGGTCGGACGGCCCCACAGCTCGCCGTTGATGAAGTTGCCGAGCCGGCCGGCCGCCAGACCGCACGGAATCATCGGCGCGATGAAGTCGGTCACTTCCATCCAATGCCGGCCTCGCACCTTGGAGAACACCCACATCGCGATCACCACGCCGAGGAAGCCGCCGTGGAAGGCCATGCCGCCCTCCCACACCTTGAAGATATCGAGCGGATGCGACAGGTAGAAGGACGGCTTGTAGAACAGCACGTAGCCGAGCCGCCCACCCAGGATCACGCCGAGCACGCCGTAGAACAGCAGGTCGTCGATATCCCGCGCGGTCCAGCCCTGCGCCGCCACCTGCGGCTGACGCAGCCGGATCCGGCCGAACCACATAAACATGATGAAGCCGGCCAGGTACATCAGCCCGTACCAGCGGATCGCCAGCGGGCCCAGATGGATGGCAATGGGATCGAAGTTCGGATGGATCAGCATGCGGGTCTATCGCTTGGCGTTGTTTGGATGGATGGAATGGGGATTGGAATCGGGATCGGCGATCGGGACCGGGAATCGGGATCGGGCATCAATGCTTCGGCTGCGACTCCGGCCTGGCGGCACGCCGCTTCGGCGTGCCGCCGCCCGGACGCGCGGCCGGGGCCAGCGCCGAGGCGATCTCGATAAAGGACCGCAACACCGGACTGGGCCCCGCCGCGCCGTTGTCGCGCCACGCCAGCCCGGTCTCGATCTGCGGCACCGCGCCGCGCAACGTCAGATACGACACGCCGGTGCGCCGCAGGTTGCACAGCGAGGCGGGCACCAGCGCGACGCCGATGCCGGCCGACACGAGGCTGACGATGGTCTGCATCTGGATCGCTTCCTGTGCGATCGCGGGGGCGAAGCCGTCGCGCGCATAGTAACCGGTAATGATGTCATGAAATGCGGGCGCGCTTCGGCGCGGAAACAGGATCAGCGGCTCGTGCGCGAAATCGGCCAACGCCACCGCATCCGCCTGCGCGGCCCCGCTGCGCCGGCCGGGCGCGCGCCAGTCCTGTGGCACGGCGAGCACCAGCGGCTCGCGCACCAGCGGCAGATACGACAGGCCGTGCGGCAGGGCCGGCATCTGCGGACGGATCACCAGCCCGGCGTCGATCTGGCCTTCGGCCAGCGCCTCGAGCTGGATATCGCTGGTGGCCTCGCGCAGCTGCAGCTGGACCTCGGGATGCCGCGCGCGAAAGCGCCGCAGCAGATCGGGCAGGATGCCGTAGTCCGCGGTGCTGACGAAGGCCAGCGACAGCGTGCCGACCTCGCCGCGCGCCAGCCGCTGCGCCAGCGCAGGCAAACCCGCCGCGTCGGCCAGCACCCGTCGCACCTCGGGCAGCCACTGCTGGCCGGCCGGGGTCAGCGCGACGGAGCGGCGCGTGCGCACGAACAGCTGCACGCCGATCTCTTCCTCCAGCGCCTGGATCTGCTGCGACAGCGGCGGCTGGGTCATGGCCAGGCGCGCGGCGGCGCGGCCGAAGTGGAGCTCCTCGGCAACGGTAACGAAATAGCGCAGCTGACGCAGATCCACGCGGACTCCCGGCGCGGCGGCGGCCACGCGCTTGATAGGAAAAACGACTCAATAAGGCACGAATAATATATTTGACACACAAAAACGCAAGCGGCATGCTTTCGCCCACAACAAAGGCAGCGCCCGCGGGCGCGACGCATTCCACCCCGGAGATCCCCATGGCCTACAACCGCCGCTCGCAGAACATCACGCAAGGCGTGGCGCGCTCGCCCAACCGCTCGATGTATTACGCGCTGGGCTATCAGAAGGAAGACTTCGACAAGCCGATGGTCGGCATCGCCAACGGCCACTCAACGATCACGCCCTGCAACGCCGGGCTGCAGCGCCTGGCCGACGCCGCCGTCGATGCGATCAAGGCGTCCGGCGCCAACCCGCAGATCTTCGGCACGCCGACGATCTCCGATGGCATGTCGATGGGCACCGAGGGCATGAAGTACTCGCTGATCTCGCGCGAGGTCATTGCCGACTGCATCGAGACCGCCGCGCAGGGCCAATGGATGGACGGCGTGGTCGTCATCGGCGGCTGCGACAAGAACATGCCGGGCGGCATGATCGCGCTGGCGCGCACCAATGTGCCCGGAATCTACGTCTACGGCGGCACCATCAAGCCCGGCAACTGGAAGGGCAAGGACCTGACCATCGTGTCGTCGTTCGAGGCGGTCGGCGAGTTCACCGCAGGCCGGATGAGCCAGGAGGACTTCGAGGGCGTCGAAAAGAACGCCTGCCCGTCGACCGGCTCGTGCGGCGGCATGTACACCGCCAACACGATGAGTTCGTCGTTCGAGGCGCTGGGCATGTCGCTGCTGTATTCGTCGACGATGGCCAACCCGGACCAGGAAAAGGTCGACAGCGCCGCCGAATCGGCGCGCGTGCTGGTCGAGGCGATCAAGAAGGACATCAAGCCGCGCGACATCATCACGCGCAAGTCGATCGAAAACGCCGTCAGCCTGATCATGGCGACCGGCGGCTCGACCAACGCGGTGCTGCACTACCTGGCGATCGCGCATGCGGCCGAGGTCGAATGGACCATCGACGATTTCGAGCGCATCCGCCGCAAGGTGCCGGTGATCTGCAACCTGAAGCCGTCGGGCCAGTACGTCGCCACCGACCTGCACCGCGCCGGCGGCATCCCGCAGGTGATGAAGATCCTGCTGAACGCGGGCCTGCTGCACGGCGACTGCCTGACCATCACCGGCCGCACGCTGGCCGAGGAACTGGAGCACGTGCCCGATCAGCCCCGCGCCGATCAGGATGTCATCCTGCCGATCGACAAGGCGCTGTACAAGGAAGGCCATCTGGCCATCCTGAAGGGCAACCTGGCCGAGGAAGGCGCAGTGGCGAAGATAACCGGGCTGAAGAACCCGGTGATCACCGGGCCGGCGCGCGTGTTCGACGACGAGCAGAGCGCAATGGACGCGATCCTGGCCGACAGGATCCAGGCTGGCGACGTGCTGGTGCTGCGCTATCTGGGACCGAAGGGCGGCCCCGGCATGCCGGAAATGCTGGCGCCGACCTCGGCGATCATCGGCAAGGGCCTGGGCGAATCGGTCGGCTTCATCACCGATGGCCGCTTCTCCGGCGGTACCTGGGGCATGGTGGTCGGCCACGTCGCGCCGGAAGCCTTTGTCGGCGGCACCATCGCGCTGGTGCAGGAAGGCGACTCGATCACGATCGACGCGCACAGGCTGCTGCTGCAGCTGAACATCAGCGACGAAGAACTGGCGCGCCGCCGTGCCGCCTGGAAGCAGCCGGCGCCCCGCTATACGCGCGGCGTGCTGGCCAAGTTCTCGAAGCTGGCGTCGACGGCCAGCAAGGGGGCGGTCACCGACTGAACCCGGACATCGACGGGTCTAGAGCCGCTCACCCCGTCCGATCGATCCGATCCGAAGCCTGCGCGCCCGCGGGCTTCTTTTTTTGCGGCTTGCGCCGCGGCGTTTCCACGCTATTTCATTACCGCACCATCACGATGCCCACATACCGTTCCAAGACCTCCACCGCCGGCCGCAACATGGCAGGCGCGCGCTCCCTGTGGCGCGCGACCGGCATGAAAGACGAGGACTTCTCCAAGCCGATCGTCGCGGTCGTCAATTCCTTTACGCAGTTCGTCCCGGGGCACGTGCACCTGAAGGACCTGGGCCAGCTGGTAGCCCGCGAGATCGAGGCGGCGGGCGGCGTCGCCAAGGAATTCAACACCATCGCAGTGGACGACGGCATCGCGATGGGACACGACGGCATGCTGTACTCGCTGCCCAGCCGCGACATCATCGCGGATTCGGTGGAATACATGGTCAACGCGCACTGCGCCGACGCCATGGTCTGCATCTCGAACTGCGACAAGATCACGCCGGGCATGCTGATGGCCGCGATGCGGCTGAACATTCCGGTGATCTTCGTCTCGGGCGGCCCGATGGAAGCCGGCAAGACGCGCCTGGCCAACCCGGTCACCAAGGCCGTCGAGTTCAAGAAGCTGGACCTGGTCGATGCGATGGTGATTGCGGCGGACCCGGCCTATTCGGACGCCGACGTGGCCGAGGTCGAGCGCTCGGCCTGCCCGACCTGCGGCTCGTGCTCGGGCATGTTCACCGCCAACTCGATGAACTGCCTGACCGAAGCGCTGGGCCTGTCGCTGCCGGGCAATGGCACGGTGGTGGCGACCCACGCCGACCGCGAGCAACTGTTCAAGCGTGCCGGCCGCCGCATCGTGGAACTGGCCCGTCAGTACTACGAGCAGGAGGACGCGCGCGTGCTGCCGCGCTCCGTCGGCTTCAAGGCCTTCGAAAACGCGATGACGCTGGATATCGCGATGGGCGGCTCGACCAATACCATCCTGCATCTGCTGGCGATCGCCCGGGAAGCGGAAATCGACTTCACCATGGCCGACATCGATCGCCTGTCGCGCGTCGTGCCGCAGCTGTGCAAGGTCGCACCGAACACCAACAAGTACCACATCGAGGATGTGCACCGCGCCGGCGGCATCATGGCCATCCTCGGCGAACTCGAGCGCGCCGGCAAGCTGCACACCGACGTGCCGACCGTGCATGCGCCGACGCTGAAAGACGCACTCGAGCAATGGGATATCGTCCGCACCCGGGACGAGGCGGTCCGCAACTTCTACCTGGCCGGACCCGCCGGCATTCCGACCCAGGTGGCATTCAGCCAGAACACGCGCTGGCCGAGCCTGGACCTGGACCGCGCCGAGGGCTGCATCCGCTCGTACGAGCATGCCTTCTCGAAGGAAGGCGGCCTGGCGGTGCTGACCGGCAACATCGCGGTCGATGGCTGCGTGGTCAAGACCGCCGGCGTCGACGAAAGCATCCTGGTGTTCGAGGGCACGGCCCACGTGACCGAATCGCAGGACGAGGCGGTCGAGAACATCCTGAACGACAAGGTCAAGGCCGGCGACGTGGTGATCGTGCGCTATGAAGGCCCGAAGGGTGGGCCCGGCATGCAGGAGATGCTCTATCCGACCAGCTACATCAAGTCCAAGGGCTTGGGCAAAGCCTGTGCGCTGCTGACCGACGGCCGCTTCTCGGGCGGCACCTCCGGCCTGTCGATCGGCCACTGCTCGCCCGAAGCGGCGGCCGGCGGAGCGATCGGCCTGGTGCGCGACGGCGATCGGATTCGCATTGACATCCCGAATCGCAGGATCGACGTGCTGCTGTCGGACGAGGAACTGGCGCGCCGCCGCGCGGAGCAGGACGCCAAGGGCTGGAAGCCTGCCAAGCCGCGCCCGCGCAAGGTCTCGGCGGCACTGAAGGCCTACGCCAAGCTGGTGATGTCGGCCGACAAGGGCGCGGTCCGGGACCTGTCACTGCTGGACGATTGACCCCGTACCTGCCCGCTGCAAGGCCGCTCTTCGGAGCGGCCTTTTTTTTGCACCGCGGCACGGTTGCACCTCCGGCGCGTCGGCCCGTTTCAGACCCCGGATACCGTCCGCTCGATCAGCCTGACCATCGCGGCGCGGATCGCGGCCGGGTCATCGCCGGCATCGATCGCGAGCGCGGCCCGGTCGAACGCTGCCGACAGCAGCGTGGCCAGCGCATCGACCGTCAGCGGCGGCGGCAGGCGCGGACCCAGCGCCGCCGCCAGCCCCTCGCGCAGCGTGCGACCAGCGTGGGCCTGGTCCAGCGACAGGCTCTCGCCGGGGCCCAGCACCGCCGGACCGTCGATCAGCAGCAGCCGAGTGCGGCCAGCGACCGTCATCGCCGTGAGATAGGCCTCGCTGCCGGCGATCAGCGCCTTGCGCGCCGAGCGGGTGGCCGGCGCGGCGCGCTCGATCTCGTCGGCCACCGCCCTCGCCTCCTCCTCCAGCACCGCGCGAAACAGCGCGCGCTTGTCCTCGAAGTGGTGATAGAGCGCACCGCGCGTGATGCCGGCCGCCGCGACGATTTCCGGGGTCGAGGTGCCGGCATACCCCTTGTCGACGAACAAGGCGCGCGCGGCGGCCAGCAAGGCGCCGCGCGTAGCCTCGGTGCGTTCACGGTTGGTCCGTGGCATTTTTCTTTGCATACATACAGCCTGTATGTTATAACGACAAAAAGATACAGACTGCATGTTAATTCAATCCGGCCTTTTCCGTTTCCGTTTCCGTTTCCTCGAAGGCCGCCACACCGAATGGAGTCCGTCATGAAGATCACCAGCTTCTACCCCGTCATCCAGACCGCCGATGTGGCGGCCACGGCGGCCTTCTACCAGCAGCACTTTGGCTTCAAGGCGCTGTTCTCCAGCGACTGGTACTGGCATCTGCAGGCCGCCGACGATGCGGGCGTCAATCTCGCCGTGCTCGACTACCGGCACGAGACCATCCCTTCGGGCAGCCGCGCACCGGTGGCCGGGACCATCCTGAACTTCGAGGTCGAGGACGTCGACACGCTGTACGCGCAGCTGCAGCAGGCCGGCTTGCCGATCCGGCTGGCACTGCGCGACGAGCCGTTCGGCCAACGGCATTTCATCACCGCGGACCCCAACGGCGTGCTGATCGACATCATCAAGCCGATTCCGCCGTCGCCCGAATTCGCCGCGCAATACGACCCGCAGGCCATGCCGGGCTGATCCGGTATCGCGGCGGTATCATGGCCCCGTGATCGGCGCCCCGGACATCCGCGGACACCCACGGACACCGGCGGCCTTCGAAACCGCAAGGAGGGACCATGAGGACAGTGATGTTGATTGGCGCGCCTACCGATGTCGGCGCCAGCACGCGCGGCGCATCGATGGGTCCGGAGGCGATGCGCGTCGCCGATGTCGCCGGCGCGCTGCTGCGCAACGGGCTCGATGTCGTCGATGGCGGCAATCTGTCCGGCCCGGCCAACCCGCTGCACCCGCCGGTCGACGGCATGCGGCACCTGGACGAAGTAGTGGCGTGGAACCGCGGCGTGTTCGATGCCTGCTACGGCTGCCTGCAGGGCGGACGCTTCCCGCTGCTGCTCGGCGGCGACCATTGCCTGGCGATCGGCTCGATCAGTGCAGCCGCGCGCCATTGCCGCGACACCGGCAAGAAGCTGATGGTGCTTTGGCTGGACGCGCACGCCGACGCCAATACCGGCTCGACCAGCCCGACCGGCAATATCCATGGCATGCCGGTCGCCTGCTTGTGCGGCGATGGTCCTGCGCCCTTGATCTCGCTGAGCGGCACGGTGCCGGCGGTCAATCCCGAGCATATCCGGCAGGTCGGCATCCGCAGCGTCGACGCCGAGGAGAAACGGCGGCTGCGCGACCTGAACCTCGCGGTCTTCGACATGCGCTACATCGACGAGAACGGCATGCGCCATACCATGCAGAACGCGCTTGCCGGCATCGACGACAACACCCATCTGCACGTCAGCTTCGACGTGGACTTTCTCGACTGCAGCATCGCGCCGGGCGTCGGCACGACGGTGATGGGCGGCCCGACATATCGCGAAACGCAGCTTTGCATGGAGATGATTGCGGACACCGGCCGGCTTGGATCGCTCGATGTGCTCGAGCTCAATCCGGCTTGCGATGTCCGCAACCAGACCGCCAGGCTGATGGTGGATTTTCTCGAGAGCCTGTTCGGGAAATCGATCCTGATACGCCAGTGAGGCGTTTCCACTCAGGATCGCCAGGCCGGAAGGCTTCCCGGAGGCACCGCGAGCGGGCGGCCGCGCGCTAGCAGAGGAACACCTCACCAAGGTTCTTCGCGTATATCACGCGACGTGCCCAATCCTCGATCTGTTCCACCGGGGCGGCAAGAACCTTGGCGACGACTTCCTCGGGCAAGGGACCGAACCGATGGTCGAGCAGCGTGATCAACAGCTCGGCTTTCATTTCAGCCTTGACCTTCCGTTTGATGTCGCGCTCCAACCGGCGCGCCCACTTTCCATAGCCTTCCGACAATTCCATATCCAGCTCCATCAGGTTGTGAACGTCGTTGAGATCCAGCGCGGATGCGCTGAAGTTGGCCGCTCGCGCCACGACCCATGCGGTCAGCGCCGTGTCGAGCGCGGCATTGCCTTGTGCCAGTTCCCGGGCCAGCCGCAATGGCGCAAACACTGCGCCGACCGTCGTTGCCTGTTCGAGCCGCATCAGCACGGCGACAAGGTTGCGCTGCGTCGCCAGCTCGGATTCGGTATAGGCGGCACGGTCGATCAGGCAGTACTGCAGGCTTGGCTGGTGAGCCGCGACGCGACCGGGGACCAGCGGGATCATCGCCGCAATGTCCGTCGGTGCCCGCCATCGCGCCATGCCGTTGTAGAACACGATCGGCAACACCAGTGGATATCGGTGCCGGCCCTTGCCATGGCATCGCCTGCTGACATCGCGATAGAACATGCCGACGTAGGCGAGCATGCGCGCGGCCATGTGTGGGTCGTTGCTGCTCTGGAACTCGATCAGCAGGTAGACCGGCTGCCGCTGGCCGGGCACGCGCACGCGCCAGACCACATCGTTCAAGCCGAGACGCAGGCCGTCGGAGACATAGTTTCCGGACACCATCTCCATGGAATCGAAATCGGCCGTCTGCAGCCACGGATCCGAGACGAAGTCGCGGATCAGATCGCGGATGACTTCGCGAAAGGCAAACACCAGCTTGTACGAGGCGTCGTGATGACGGGCAGGCGTACGCAGCGCTTCGTCATTCGCCTCATCGCCGGGCTCGCATACGTTGAGACAAGTGGACCCCGGCAAGCGCCACGGCAAGCCGACGTCGAGACCGTCATGATCGGGAGGGATGCGGGAATGGCCGGCGGGACAGCCCGGAGGACCGTATAGCGGATAACGGTCGGCATGACCGGCAGGATGGCGGTGGGCCGAGTTTCGGCCTGAATGGCGCGGCGCACGCGGCCGCGACTGGCGAGCGGAGTAGTCGAGCATTTGGCAAGAGCACCTGAGGGGGCCATAGGAGGAACAACGGGACACGGCGAAAGCCGATGCCGTAAGTTGCCAGCCTATTGGCTACGGTGCTTGCCTGAAATGTCGCGGAGTTAACTGACAGGGACCACTTTAGGGTGCGTTCGAAAGCGACGTTTGAAGGGGCACGTCGAAAGGACCGGTTGGAGCGGTCTTTCAAGCGAGGACGAGGCCGCGGATCGCGGCCCCGGCTGCGACGCTACGCGCCAGCGTCCCCGCCCTGGTTGCGTTGGCCGATATCGTGGTGCGTCAGCGGATAGCCCCGCTCGCGATACTGGCGATAGCGTTCGCGCCCCGCGGCGCGATCGTCGGCATCGCCGCCGACCACTTCGATCATCCGTTCGAAGCTGGCGAACTGCAGCGGGATGCGCGTATCCAGATTGATCAGCAGTTCGTGGTGCGGCACCGCGTCGAGCGTGGCGGCCAGCACGATCGGTGTTTCCGCCGCGTGCGGGCTGTCGAGCCCGCAGTGCGGCAGGAAGTCCAGCGCCGAGAAGGTCCACAGCTGCGCATCGAGCCGCGCCAGCACGGCCGGCTCGGCATGCACGACGATCTTCTGTCCTGCTCCGTAGGCCTTGCGGATCAGCCGGCAGACATAGCCGAGCTTGTCCGGCACATTGCTGTGGAAGTCGATGCGCGTCATGGTTCGGAGATCAGCCGGCGCGGTCCATCAGGAACTGCGTCAGCAGCGGCACCGGGCGGCCGGTGGCGCCCTTGGCCGCGCCGCTCTTCCACGCGGTGCCGGCGATATCGAGGTGGGCCCAGTCGTACTTGTCGGCAAAGCGCGCCAGGAAGCAGGCCGCGGTGACGCTGCCGGCCGGGCGGCCGCCGATGTTGGCCATATCGGCGAAATTCGACTTGAGCTGGTCCTGGTACTCGTCGTCCAGCGGCATGCGCCAGGCACCGTCCATCGCCTTGCGGCCGGCCTGCAGCAGCTGGTCGGCCAGCGCGTCGCTGCGCGCGTACAGGCCGCTGTTGACGTGGCCGAGCGCGATGATGCAGGCACCGGTCAGCGTGGCGACGTCGATCACCGCTGCCGGCTTGAAGCGCTCGACATAGGTCAGCGCGTCGCACAGGATCAGGCGACCCTCGGCATCGGTGTTCAGGATCTCGATGGTCTGGCCCGACATGCTGGTCACCACGTCGCCCGGCTTGGTCGCGGTGCCACTCGGCATGTTCTCGCAGGTCGGCACCACGGCGATCACGTTCTGCTTCAGGCCCATCTCGGCCACGGCCTGCAGCGTGCCGAGCACCGAGGCGGCGCCGCACATGTCGTACTTCATTTCGTCCATGCCCTCGCCCGGCTTCAGCGAGATGCCGCCGGTATCGAAGGTGATGCCCTTGCCGACCAGCACCACCGGCGCCTGGCGCGCGCCGCCGCCGTCGTAGCGAAGCACGATGAACTGCGGCGGCTCGGCGGCGCCCTTGGTGACCGCGAGGAAAGCGCCCATCTTCAGCGCTTCGATCTGCTTGCGGCCCAGCACCTCGACCTTCAACTTGAAGCGGCGCGCGATCGAACGCGCGGTGTCGGCCAGATAGGTCGGCGTGCAGATATTGGAAGGCAGGTTGCCCAGGTCCTTGGTCAGCTCCATGCCGTTGGCGATCGCGACGCCGCGCACCACGGCCTGGTTGGCGGCCTTGACGTCGGCGGTATCGACCGCCAGCACGACCTTGCGCAGGCCCAGGGCCTTGTCGTTGTTCTTGGCGCCGTTGCGCTTCAGTTCGGGATGGCGCTCCAGCAGCCGGTAGCCGGCCTCGCGGATCAGCGTGACGGTGGTGATCACGCGCCAGGCGATATCGCGGGTCGCGCCCTCGGCGGCGCCCTGCCCGGCGGCGCGCGGTGCCGGCTGGGCCAGGCACCACAGGACATTGGCGGCACGCGTGCCGCTCAACGCACGCAATGCGGTACGTATCGCATCGGCGAATGCCTTGTCGCCGAACTCGGCCTCCTTGCCCAGGCCGATCAGCAGCACGCGGGCGGCGCCGATGCCGGCCACCTCGTGCAACATCAGCTGCGAATTGCGCTTGCCTTCGAAGTCCCCGAGCTTGATCAATCTAGCCACCAGGCCCTTGGTTGCGGCGTCCAGCGCCTTGGCAACGCCGTCCAGGCTCTGGCCCTCGAACACGCCGACCACCAGGCAGTCGGTCTTGGTCGCCAGGAAACCATTCTGGCCCGCTTTGCTCAAATCAAGGGCTTTTGTGCTAAATTCCATCGCGCTTCCTTCCAGGGGCTCGTGTAGAACGAAAGCCTCCATTATCCGCGATTTTGCTTCGCGAACTTTTGGCAGTCACTTCCGCAGCGACTGGCCGCCGCTGGCCTGCAGCGCTGACGCCGTACCCTCCGTCAGCCGCCGGCGTGCGCCGCCGCCGCGCTGGCCGGCAGCCCGGAACCGACATCGCATGATTTTTCAACAAGCCTTGCGTCGCGAGCTCGCCTACACCGCCGGCGCGGTGTTCCTGGTCATGCTGACCTTCATGCTGACCTCGCTCGTGATCCGTATTCTCGGCATGGCCGCCACCGGCCGCGCCAGCCCCAACGACGTGCTGATGCTGATCGGCCTGGCCGCCCTCGGCTACCTGGCGATCCTGCTGTGCGCGACGTTGTTCATCTCCACGCTGATCGTGCTGACGCGCTGGTACAAGGACTCCGAGATGGTGGTCTGGTTCTCGGCCGGCCTGTCGCTGCGCGACTTCATCAAACCCGTGCTGCAGTTCGCGGCGCCGTTCGTGCTGTTGGCGCTGTTCCTGGGCGCCTTCGCCTGGCCCTGGGCCAACCAGCAGAGCGCGCTGTTCCGCGACCGCTTCCAGCAGCGCGGCGTGCTGTCGATGATCGCCGCCGGCCGCTTCATCGAGCCGGCCAACGGCAATTACGTGCTGTTCATCGAGAGCATCGACGGCGATATGCGCCATGCGCGCAATGTCTTCGTCGCCAATGCCGAGGCCGGCAAGATCGGCGTGGCGCTGGCCCATCAGGGCCAGTTCGAGACCATGCCCAACGGCGACCGGCTGGTGGTGATGGAGGACGGCCGCCGCTATGCCGGCACCCCGGGCAAGCTGGACTACCGCATCGTCGAGTTCGACCGCTATGCCGTCAAGGTCGACAGCAAACCGCCCGAGAGCGACGCCAACCTGCCGGTCAAGAGCCGCGACACCATCGAGCTGCTGCGCAATCCGACCAACGAGAACCTGGGCGAGCTGATCTGGCGGCTGTCGCTGCCGATCCTCGCCTTCAACTTCGTGCTGATCGCGATCCCGCTGGCCTATGTGAACCCGCGTCTGGGCCGCTATACGCCGCTGGTGTTCGCCGTGCTGATCTACCTGACCTACAGCAACCTGATCAACCTGTCGCAGGCCTGGGTCCGCTCCGGCTCGCTGCCGTTCGGGCTGGCCTGGTGGCCGTTCCACCTGCTGGCCTTCCTCGGCGCGGTGATGCTGTTCCGCTACCGCCAGCGCTACAGCCTGGGCGGCTGGCGCGCGGTGTTCGGGCTGCGCCGCCGTACCCCGCAGGGAGACCTGGCATGAGGTTGCTGCACGTCTACGAGCGCTACTTCGGCCGGCTGATCTACGGCGTCTTCGCCTTCATCCTGTTCGCGGTGCTGGCGCTGTTCGTGTTCTTCGACATGCTCAACGAGCTGGAGAACGTAACCGGCGGCTACACCTCGCTGGTCGCCTTCTTCCACGTGGTGCTGCAGGCGCCGACGCGGATCTACGAGGTGCTGCCGATCGCGGCGCTGATCAGTGCGATCTATGTGTTCTCCCAGCTGGCGAGCCAGTCGGAGTACACCATCTTCCGCGTGGCCGGGCTCAATACGCGGCAGGCGCTGTTCTCGCTGTTCAAGCTGGCGATTCCGCTGGCGATCGCGACGTTCCTGTTCGGCGAGTTCATCGGGCCGAAGACCGAGCAGTACGCGCAGAAGGTCAAGCTCGATTCGCTGGGCGCGACGGTGTCGTCGGGCTTTCGCTCGGGCGTCTGGGTCAAGGACCGCGGCAAGGATCCGGCAACCGGCGCCGAGCTGACCCGCTTCGTCAACGTGGCGGGCCTGAAGCCGGATCAGACCATCAACGGCGTGACGATCTACGAGTTCGATCCCGACTACCGGCTCAGCGTGATCCGCGTCGCCGAGGAAGGGCGCTATCGCGGCGACCAGTCCTGGCAGCTGTCGAAAGTCACCGAGACCCGCTTCGCCGAAGCGCCGGCGCAGCCGGGCGCGCAGCGCGACGGACTGGCGCCGGCGTTCCGGGCCGAGCGCAAGAGCTTTCCCGACATGACGATGCATTCGGAGCTGACGCCGCAGATCCTGTCGGTGCTGCTGGTGACGCCCGAGCGCATGTCGACGCTGGACCTGTTCCGCTATATCCGCCATCTGCGCGACAACAAGCAGGACACCCAGCGCTACGAGATCGCGTTCTGGAAGAAGGTGGTCTATCCGCTGACGCTGTTCGTGATGATGGCGCTGGCGCTGCCGTTCGCCTATCTGCACGCGCGCGCCGGCGCGGTCGGCATCAAGGTGTTCGGTGGCATCATGCTGGGGCTGTCCTTCCACCTGTCCAACACGCTGTTCTCGCACGTGGGCCTGTTGCACACCTGGCCGCCGATCGTCTCCGCGCTGTTGCCCGGCACGCTGTATCTGCTGGTCGCGCTGACGGCGCTGCGCTGGGTCGACCGGCATTGAGCGATGGCATCGTCCGCCGACCTGCCCAGCGCCAAGCCTAACGGCAAGCCCAGCGCCAAGCCCGGCCGCCAGGCACTGGTGCTGTTCGCCCACGGCGCGCGCGATGCGCGCTGGCGCGAGCCGTTCGACCGGCTGCATGCGCGGCTCAGCGCGCGGCTGCCCGATTGCGCGGTCAGGCTGGCGTTTCTCGAACTGATGACGCCGGACCTGCCCGCCACGCTGGCGCAGCTCGCCGCGCAGGGTATCGAGGACATCCTGGTGGTGCCGGTGTTTTTCGGCCAGGGCGGCCATCTGCGCCGCGATCTGCCGGCCCTGCTGGACGATTGCCGCGCGCGGCTGCCGGGTGTCCGGATCCGCTGCGCGGCGGCGGTCGGCGAGGCCGACAGCGTGCTCGACGCGATCGCCGCCTATTGTGCGGCTGCGCTAGCTGGCGCGGCGGCTGACGCCTCCGCCAGCGACTCCACCAACGACTCCACCAGCGACTCCACCGACGATTCCGGCAACGATCCCGTCGACGGTCCCGCCAGCAAGCCCTGACGCCGCGACATCATCGCGTCGCCACGATGAACAGGCGCGGAAACGGCAGCAGTACCACGCCATCGACCTGCGCCGGATAGGCTTGCTCAATCGCCGCCGTATAGCGCGCCAGAAAGGCCTCGCGCTGTGCCGCATCGAGCGGCTCGAGGAAAGGCCGCAGTCCCGTTCCCTTTAACCATTCGACCACCGCCGGCGCACCCGCCAGCGTATGGTGATACGTCGTGCGCCAGATATCGACGCGCGTGCAGTGCGGCCGCAGCAGATCGTAGTACCAGAGCGCCGGCGGCAGCGTGGTGCGCGCGGCCGCGGCCCGCGACAGCGCCTGCGCCCACGGCCCGTCCGCGGCGACCTCGCGCATCAGCCGATGGGTCGGCTGATCGAGGTTGTCGGGCATCTGCACGGCCAGGCTGCCGCCCGGCGCAAGCCGCTGCGCCAGCGAGGGGAACAGCGTGGCGTGGTCCGGCACCCATTGCAGCGCGGCGTTGGCGAGCACCAGATCGTACGGCCCCGGATCGCGCCAGGCGCTGATGTCGCCCAGTTCGAAGCGGAACTGCGGCAGCCGTTTGCGCGCGGCGTCGATCATGTCCTGCGAGCTGTCGAGGCCGACGATCTGCGCGTCGGGATAGCGCGCGGCGAGCGCCTCGGTCGAATTGCCGGGACCGCAGCCCAGGTCGATGGCGCTGCGGACCGTCCGCGTCGGCACGGCGGCAAGCAGCTCGCGCGCCGGCCGCGTTCTTTCGTCTTCGAATTGCAGGTATTGGTTGGAGGACCAAGTCATGGCGGTGGGCTCCCGGTGGCTGGGCGGTCAGGGATGGCGCAACGATACACCCGGCGTGCCGCGCCTGCATGCAGCGGCAGCGCGCGCTGCCGCACCGCAGGAGTCGGAACCGGAGACCCGGCCGCCCCGACCCGCTGCTGGCATAATCGCCAGCAAAAAACCAGGGAAGCCCATGTCCACAACCCGAGCCGCCCCCCTCACCGGCCGTGTCTATCGCTACTACGATCTGGTGATGGTGGCCTTCGTCACCGTGCTGCTGTGCTCGAACCTGATCGGCGCGGCCAAGGCGGCGCAGGTCACGCTGCCCTGGATCGGCCCGGTGACCTTCGGCGCCGGCGTGCTGTTCTTCCCGGTCTCGTACATCTTCGGCGACGTGCTGACCGAGGTCTACGGCTATGGCCGCGACCGGCGCGTGGTGTGGGCGGGCTTCGCGGCGCTGGCCTTCGCTACCTTCATGAGCGTGGTGGTGCTGTCGATGCCGGTGGCACCGTTCATGGCCGACTATCAGAAGAGCCTGCAGGACGTGTTCGGCAACACCTGGCGCATTGCGCTCGGCTCGCTGATCGCCTTCTGCTGCGGCAGCTTCACCAACAGCTACGTGCTGGCCAAGATGAAGCTGTGGACACGCGGCCGCTGGCTGTGGACCCGCACGATCGGCTCGACGCTGGCTGGCGAACTGGTCGACTCGTCGCTGTTCTACGTGATCGCGTTCTACGGCATCTGGCCGCTGGAGAAGGTGATCCAGGTCGCAGTGGCGCAATACGTGCTCAAGACCGGCTGGGAAGTCGTGATGACGCCGGTCACCTATCGCGTGGTGGCGTTCCTGAAGCGGGCCGAGAACGAGGACTGGTACGACCGCGACACCGACTTCACGCCGTTCCGGCTGCGGGTATAGCGGGCGGGTATAGCGGGCCGGGATTGCGCCGGGGGATTGCGCTTGGGAATAGCGCCAGGGGATGGCGCCGGGAATGGCCAGGTGGAATAGCGCGGGCGATAGCGCCGACCGGAGTCGGCGCTACCGAACGTCACGGTACGCGCCGATCGACCTCGTCCAGCGTCAGCGTGGCCAGGTGGCTGACGTCGCCCCATTGCGCCACGGTCAGCCGGTAGCTGTCGCTGCGCAGGCGATTGACGCTGGCATTGAGCAGCTCGTGCTCGCGCGGCGCTTCGAGCGTCATGCCGGTGGCTTCGCGATACAGGCAGTCCAGCACGCCACCGTGCGCCACCAGCGCGATGCGCTCGCCGGGATGGCGGCGCACCAGCGCCAGCACGACTTCGATCGCGCGTTCGTGGAAGTCGCGCAGCGACTCTCCCTGCGGCGGCGCGTAATCCGGCACGCGCGCCTGCCAGCGGGCGAAGTCCTCGGGCCGCTGCTGCGCAACTTCGGCATAGGTCATGCCTTCCAGCGTGCCGTAGCAGCGCTCGCGCAGCCGCGGCTCGGACTGGACCGGCATGCCGAGCGCCTCCGACAGCGGCGCCGCCGTCTGCATCGCGCGCGACAGGTCGCTCGAATAGATGGCATCGATCGGTTCGCCCGCCAGCGAGCCGGCCAGCGCGCGTGCCTGCGCGTGGCCGGTCTCGTTCAGCGGGATATCGAGCTGCCCCTGCAGCCGCCGTTCGCGGTTCCAGGCCGTTTCGCCGTGTCGGATCACGATCAGATGGGTGATGGCCAGCAGCGACTGCGGCCCGGGCGTGAACGTCATGCCGTTTCCTTCGCGCGCGCCGGGTGCGCGCTGATTCTTGGTGTTGGGGCTGCGGCGGCGTCAGGCGGCCGACTGCGTCGCCGCCAGTTTCGGGTTCAGGGTATAGGTGCCGGTCAGGCTGGCCTGGTCGAGCACGTGGCCTTCGATCGCCTCGCGCACCTGCGCGCCGGTGAAACGGCCCTCGAGCGGCAGACGGTCCAGGTCCAGCGCATAGATCGTGAACACGTAGTGGTGCACGATCGTGTCGTTCCACGGCGGGCACGGGCCGTCGTAGCCGTAGTAGTCGCCGCTCATGTCCTTGTCGCCGGCAAACCAGTTGGTGTAGTCGTTGATGCCGTGGCGCAGGCCGCCCGCCGCCGCGGTGCCCCCTGTCGCATCCGGGCCGGGCTTGCCGCGCGCGATCACACCGTCGCTGTGCGAGCCGGCCGAAATCGTGGTCAGGCCCGGCGGAATGTCGACCAGCACCCAATGGAAGAAGTCCACGCGCGGCAGATCCGCCGGCACTTCGCGGCCTTCCTGGTTGACGTCGTCGCCGCGGCTGGGCACGTCGGGATCGTGACAGATCAGCACGAACGAGCGCGTGCCGGACGGCGCGCCGTCCCAATGCAGGTCGGGATTGCGGTTGCCGGACAGCGTGACGTGATTGGCGGCGTCCGGCACGGCAAAGGCGAACTCGCCGGGAATCGGCGCCATGTCGGCAAAGGCGTTGCTCCAGAGTCTCATGCTTGTCTCCTTGCGGTTACGGGTTGGCCGCGCGGGGCGGCGTGGATGACGGTCGGAACGGCACGGATGACGGCGACGGGGGCGGCGACGATGGCGGCACCCGCAGCCAGAACGTGACGGGGCCGTCGTTGACCAGGCTGACCTGCATCATCGCGCCGAACTCGCCGGTCTGCACCTCGGGATGGGCGGCCCGCGCCCGGGCGACGAAATGCTCGTACAACCGCCGGCCGTCCTGCGGCGAAGCCGCGGGCGTGAAGCTTGGGCGCGTACCGCTGTTGGTATCGGCGGCCAACGTGAACTGCGACACCACCAGCAGCCCGCCGGGCGTGCCCTGGCCGTCGATGTCGCGCACCGGCAGGTTCATCTTGCCGGCGGCATCGGAGAAGACGCGATAGCCGAGCAGCTTGGCCAGCAGGCGCTCGGCCTCGCTTTCGGTGTCGCCGCGTTCGGCGCAGACCAGCGCGAGCAGGCCAGCACCGATTTCGCCGGTGACGCGGCCATCGACCGTCACGCTGGCTCGCGCCACGCGCTGGATCAGGGCAATCATCGGACTGCGCCTCAGGACAGCGTCACGCGCGCGAAACGGCGCTTGCCGACCTGGACCACATAGGTGCCGGGCTCGACCTTCAGCGCCTTGTCGCTGATCTGGGTGCCGTCGATGCGCACCCCGCCCTGCTCGATATTGCGGTTGGCCTCGGACGACGACGGCACCAGGTTGGCCTGCTTGAGCAGCTGGGCGATGCCCATCGGCGCGCCGGACAGGCTGACCTCGGGGATATCGTCGGGCACGCCGCCGCGGGCGCGGTGATTGAAGTCCTCCAGCGCCTTGTCGGCGTCGGCCGCGCTGTGAAAGCGCGTGACGATCTCCTGCGCCAGCATCACCTTGCAGTCGCGCGGGTTGCGGCCCAGCGCCACTTCCTGCTTCATCAGGTCGATCTCGGACATCGGGCGGAACGACAGCAATTCGTAGTAGCGCCACATCAGGTCGTCCGAGATACTCATCAGCTTGCCGAACATCTCGCTGGGCGGCTCCGTCACACCGACGTAGTTGCCCTTGGACTTGGACATCTTCTCGACGCCGTCCAGGCCGACCAGCAGCGGCATGGTCAGGATGCACTGCGGCTCCTGGCCGTATTCCTTTTGCAGTTCGCGGCCGACCAGCAGATTGAACTTCTGGTCGGTACCGCCGAGCTCGAGATCGGACTTCAATGCAACTGAGTCGTAGCCCTGCATCAGCGGGTAGAGGAACTCATGGACCGAAATCGGAATCCCAGACCGGTAGCGTTTGGTGAAGTCGTCGCGCTCCATCATGCGGGCGACGGTGTACTTCGCGGCGAGCTGGATCATGCCGCGCGCGCCCAATGGGTCGCACCACTCGCTGTTGTAGCGGATCTCGGTCCTGGACGGGTCCAGCACCAGGCTGGCCTGGCGGTAATAGGTCTGCGCGTTGGCTTCGATCTGTTCGCGCGTCAGCGGCGGCCGGGTGCTGTTGCGGCCGGACGGATCGCCGATGGTCGAGGTGAAGTCGCCGATCAGGAAGATCACGTGGTGGCCGAGGTCCTGCAACTGGCGCATCTTGTTGAGCACGACCGTGTGCCCGATGTGGATGTCCGGCGCGGTCGGATCCAGGCCCAGCTTGATCCGCAACGGCACGCCGGTGGCCTCGCTACGCGCCAGCTTCTGCAGCCATTCGGATTCGATCAGCAGTTCGTCGCAGCCGCGCTTGGACACTTCCAGCGCGTGCATCACGGACGGTGTCAGGGGGTAGGAGGTCGCGGCGCCGGAGGATACGTCGGTCATGACTTAAGTCGTTGAAATACATGAATATTCGGGCGGACACCGGGGAACTTTTTGGTATAATCCGCCGATTCGGCCAGCCGGGAGCCATCCCGTCGGCCAACCGCCATTGTAGGCGGCAAACGAAAGACAGCCCGCGCCGCACCTCGGGGGAGGAAGGCAGACACGCACAGATCGTCGCGGCAGCGGAGCCCGAACCAAGGCAGAATTTTACGTGATGTGGTCCAGACTCCGCGAAGTTTTCGCGCGTGAGCTCGTGGTGCTCGTCGATCCGACCCATGCGCTGCATGCGCGCCGCCGCAAGCAATTGACGGCTTCGGTCGCGACCGTCTTTACGCTCGGCATGGCCGCGGCCATGGGCGTGGCACCGCGCACCGCCTACGACGATCCCGACGCGCCCCGCGTGGTCCAGGGCATGCGCCTGCCCGACCTGCGCGACCAGCTCGAGCGCCTGACCGACACCGGCGCCACCTTCGTCCGCCAGGAGCGGATGCAGCGCGGCGACACCATCGCCACGCTGCTCAAGCGGCTCGGCGTGGACGACCCCGACGCGCAGGCCTTCATCCACAAGAACCCGACCGCACGCGGCCTGTTCAAGCTCGAACCGGGTCAGATCGTGCAGGCGGAAGTGGACCAGAGCAACCTGCTTGTCTCGCTGCAGGCCAACCTCGGCGGCGACGTCTCGATCTCGCGCCAGCTGGTGATCGAGCGCGCCGGCGACCTGGCCGATCCGGACTACAAGGCACGCATCGAGGTCGTCAAGAACGAGCTGCACTACGAGATGGGCTCGGGCACGATCGGCGCCGGCGGCTTCTTCAAGGCGATGGACGCGGCCAACGTGCCCGACGAGGTGGTCGACCAGATGATCTCGATCTTCTCGGGCGTGATCGACTTCCACCACGACATCGTCAAGGGCGACCGCTTCCGCATCGTCTACGAATCGGGCTATCGCGACGGCGCGTTCGTGCGCAACGGCCGCGTGGTCGCGATCGAACTGATCAACCGCAACCAGCTGCACCAGGCGCTGTGGTACGCGCCGGACGGCAAGAACGGCGCCTACTACACCTTCGACGGACGCAGCATGAAGCGGCCGTTCCTGCGTTCGCCGGTCGAGTTCTCGCGGATGTCGTCGGGCTTCGGCGGCCGCGACCATCCGCTGCACCACCAGTGGCAGCAGCACAAGGGCGTGGATTTCGCGGCGCCGACCGGCACCAAGGTGTTCGCTACCGGCGACGGGGAAGTCGATTTCGTCGGCCAGCAGAACGGCTACGGCAATATCGTCGTCATCAAGCACCACAACGGCTACTCGACCTACTACGCGCATCTGTCGCGCTTTGCCGGCATCCAGCAGGGCCAGCGCGTGATGCAGGGGCAGCTGATCGGCTACGTCGGCTCGACCGGCTGGGCCACCGGCCCGCACCTGCACTACGAGTTCCGCCACAACGACGTGCCGCAGAACCCGTTGACGATCACGCTGATGGAATCGCCGGCGCTGACCGGGCGCGCGCGCCAGCAGTTTCTGAGCTACACCAGCGACATGCTGAGCCGGATCAACGCGCTGCGCACCTACAACGTCGCCTCCAACGGCAACTGACGCGGCACCGAGCGCACCGCCCCACGCCGCGATGTCCGCCACGCGCCCCGAACTCCTGATCGGCCTGATGTCCGGCACCAGCATGGACGGGGCCGACGGCGTGCTGGTGGACTTCTCCGGGGCCCAGCCCCGGGTTCTTGCGGCCAGCCACCAACCCTTCCCCGAGAGCCTGCGCACCGCCTTCGGCGCGCTGCAGCAGCCCGGCGACGACGAAATCCATCGCGAGGCGCTGGCGGCCAATGCGCTGGCGCGCGTCTATGCCGACTGCGTTGCGGCGCTGCTGCGCGAAGCCGCAGTGCCAGCCGACGCAATCGCGGCGATCGGCGCGCATGGCCAGACCATTCGCCATCGTCCCGGCCGTTACGACGGCATCGGCTATACGCGGCAGAGCCAGCATCCGGCGCTGCTGGCCGAGCTGACCGGCATCGACGTGGTCGCCGATTTCCGCAGCCGCGATATCGCCGCGGGCGGACAGGGCGCGCCGCTGGTGCCGGCGCTGCACCAGGCGCTGTTCGGCGTGGCCGGCGAGACCCGCGTGGTCTGCAATATCGGCGGCATCTCCAATATCAGCGTGCTGCCCGGCGACGGCGGGCCGGTGATCGGCTTCGACTGCGGACCGGGCAATGCGCTGCTGGACCACTGGATTGCCCGCCATCGCGGCCTGCCCTTCGACGCAAACGGCGAGTGGGCGGCCGGCGGCCGCATCGACGAGGCACTGCTGGCGCGGCTGCTCGACGAGCCGTATTTCAAGCAGCCTCCCCCCAAGAGCACCGGCCGCGACCTGTTCCATCCCGCCTGGCTCGACGCGCAGCTGCAGGACGCCGAACGCGATCCGCAGCACGTGCAGGCGACGCTGGCGGCGCTGACGGCCGAGGCCATCGCCGGAGACATCCGCCGCTACGCGCCGGATACGCGGCGCTTGATCGTCTGCGGCGGCGGCGCCTGCAACGGCTTCGTGATGGCGCGCCTGGCGTCCGCGTTGCCGAACGTCACGGTGCAGACCTCGGACGACTTCGGCGTGCCGGTCTCGCAGGTCGAGGCGCTCGCCTTTGCCTGGCTGGCGCGCCAATGCCTGCGCCGCGAGCCGGGCAATATGCCGACCGTGACGGGCGCCGCCGGCCCGCGCGTGCTCGGCGCGATCTATCCGCGCTGAGGCGCTGCCTTCTGCTGGCTGACTGCCCGCCCTGTGCCGGGTGAGATACTGTCGTGACCGCCCACACCAATAAAGAGGGGGAGTAGCGATGGAGATCAGCATCACACAGATCGAGGCCTACCAGCGCGACGGCGCGCTGGTCCTGCGCGGGGCCTTCGCGGACTGGGTCGAGCGGCTGCGCGAAGGATTCGAGCAAAACCTGGCAGCGCCGGGGCCGTTCGCCATCGAAAACGTACGCGCTGGCGAGAGCGGCCGCTTCTTCGAGGACTACTGCAACTGGCAGCGCATCCCCGCCTTCGCGGCCTTCATGCACGAATCGCCGGCGGCCGCGATCGCGGGACAGCTGATGCGCTCGCAGGCGGCGCAGGTGTTCCACGAGCACATCCTCGTCAAGGAACCGGGCACGGCAAAGCCGACGCCCTGGCACCAGGACCTGCCCTATTACTGCGTCGACGGCAGTCAGACCGCCAGCTACTGGATCCCGCTGGACCCGGTCACAACGGCCAACACGCTGCGCGTGGTACTGGGCTCCCACCGCTGGCCCAGGCTGGTGCGGCCCAAGCGCTGGGCCAGCAACGACAATTTCTACGCGGGTGACGATGCGTTCATGGAGATGCCGGACGTCGAGGATGGCTCGCACCGGATCCTGACGCCGGAACTGGAGCCGGGCGACGCGGTGGTGTTCGACTTCCGCACCGTGCATGGCGCCGCCGGCAATACCGGCAGCGGACGCCGGCGGGCATTTTCGGCGCGCTTTCTCGGCGATGACGTGCGCTATGTCGATCGGCCCGGGCGCACGTCCCCCCCTTTCCCGGGCATCGGGCTGGCCGATGGGGACCGTATGCGGGAGGACTGGTTTCCGGTGGTGTGGCGTGCGGGGCAGTAAGGCCCGCGGACCCGGCCGGCAACGCTGCAATGCAAGCGGGCAACAAAAAGCGCACCCGAGGGTGCGCTTTTCGCTGAGGCGGACTGGCGTCAGACCGAGAACGACGAGCCGCAACCGCAGGTGGTCGTGGCGTTCGGGTTCTTGATCACGAACTGGGCGCCATTGATGTCTTCCTTGTAGTCGATCTCCGCGCCCACCAGATACTGGTAGCTCATCGAATCGATCAACAGCGTGACGCCGTTCTTGACCATCGTGGTGTCGTCTTCATTCACTTCCTCGTCGAAAGTGAAGCCGTACTGGAAGCCGGAACAACCGCCGCCCTGCACGAAGACGCGCAGTTTCAGATCGGCATTGCCCTCTTCCTCGATCAACTGCTTGACCTTGTCGGCGGCGCTGTCGGTAAAGACGAACGGGGCCGGCACGTCCTCGGTAATGGGTGCCTCTGCGACTGCGTTCATGGGGTTCTCCTATTTAGATACGCCGGTATTCTAAGCGCACTGGAAAGATCGTGCCGATCCCCCATCGATTCAAGGGGCTCTGTGCACGCGCGTTTCCGGTACGCGCGGCCTCATCAGGCGCTTTCCTCGCTGCCTGCGGCCAGTTTCAGGTTGGGCAGCGCCTTGGGCTCGGTGTTCCCGAGCGGAACCAGGCGGCCCTCGACAATCGCGCCCTGGTGCATTTCCAGGGCCGCATAGTGCACTTCGCCTTGCACGCGCGCCTGCGGCTGCAATTCCAGCAGCTCGGCCGCATGCACTGGACCCGTCACGGTGCCGTTGAGCACCAGGTGGCCGACCTTGACCTCCCCTTCCACCACGCCGGTCTCGCTGACGACCAGCATGCTGGGTTGACCGGCCACGGCGAGCACGTTGCCGCGCACGCGGCCATCGAGGCGCAGGCCGCCCGAGAAGTGCAGGTCGCCTTCGACGACGGTCTGGCGACCGATCAGGGTGTCGATCGTCAACCCTTTCTTCTTCGAAAACAGCATCGCGGCCTCACTGGGAAACTTGGGAAAGCGCCATTGTATCCATGACGATGCATTGTGCGGCCAACTGCCCGTACCACCGTGATGTAGCAACAACGCTCCGGGTAACGCCTGTCAGGCGTGGACGCCCAAAACAAAAACCGCACGACTGGCGTGCGGTTTTTGCTGGCTGCGCAAGCTGGGAAGGATCCCGGCTTGCCCGGCGCATCAACGCTTCGAGAACTGCTTGCGACGACGTGCCTTGTGCAGACCGACCTTCTTACGCTCGACTTCACGCGCATCGCGGGTGACGAAGCCGGCCTTGGACAGCGCGGACTTCAGCGTGGCGTCATAGTCGATCAGCGCGCGGGTGATGCCGTGGCGCACCGCACCGGCCTGGCCGGTTTCGCCGCCGCCGGTCACATTGACCTTGATGTCGAAGGTCTGCGCGTGAGCGGTCAGCTCGAGCGGCTGGCGCACGATCATCAGCGAGGTTTCGCGGGCGAAGTACTCGTTGATGGGCTTGCCGTTGACGACGATGTCGCCCTTACCCGACTTGATGAACACACGTGCCACAGCGCTCTTGCGGCGGCCAGTACCGTAATTCCAATTTCCGATCATGGATGGCCCCCTTAGATTTCCAGCGCCTTGGGCTGCTGCGCTTCATGCGGATGCTCGGCTTCGGCGTAAACCTTCAGCTTCTTGATCATCGCATAGCCCAGCGGACCCTTCGGCAGCATGCCCTTGACAGCCTTTTCCAGGGCGCGGCCCGGGAAACGCTGTTGCATCTTGCCGAACGTGGTTTCGTAGATACCGCCCGGGTAGCCCGAGTGACGGTAGTACTTCTTGTCGGTTTCTTTCGTGCCGGTGACACGCAGTTTGGCCGCGTTGACGACGATGATGTAGTCGCCCGTGTCGACGTGCGGAGTAAATTCCGGCTTGTGTTTGCCGCGCAGACGGCGTGCCACTTCGCTGGCGACACGGCCGAGGACTTTGTCCGTCGCGTCAATCACGAACCAGTCGCGCTTTACCTCATGAGGCTTGGCGGAAAAGGTTTTCATGATCTTTCCTGAGACTTGTAGAACCTGCCCGTAACATGACTTGCGTCGTCGGCCGGCCCTTTGGACCTGACCTTCCTGCTTGTGTGTGCAGGCTCTCCCTGAGTTCTTCTTCCGCGGGCATGACGGAAAAGCCCTCGATTATACTTGCGGTTCGCCGCCCGGCACAAGCAAACAATGCGTTTGCCGTCAAGGGATTGAGTCACGCAGTGTCCTGCGGACCGCTTTTCTGAAAAGAAAACGGCGCAGGGGCGAAAAAAAACCCAAGCGCTGAGGCTTGGGTTTGAATCCACCAAAGGAGGAGGGTGGAGGAGACACTGGGAGAACGACGGGACGGGGCCGGCGGTGCGGGCTGGCGTCGGGAAATTGCTTCGGTCGCTTCGACCACCCTTCGCTTTCGCACTCTGGCGGGCCATCGGCGCGCCGTCGTTCAATGGTTCGAATTATACATGACGGCTTGTGCGACGCAAGAAAATTTGCACTGCGAAACGGCATTTCGTAATGCAAAAAATTGTCACGGCCGCGGCAGCTGACACAAAGTCCGTAAATTCAATGACTTACGGGAAAAGCGCGATGTCACGAAACTGACATCTTAGAGGTTTCCCTCAGTTTTCCTCCTGTTCAAGCGGCAAAAACACCACACGACGCAAGGAAAATTTGAGGAAAATGCAAGGGCTCGATGCGCGCGCATCGCCACATCGAAACGAAACATTGAGAGCAGGAACGAACGAAATGGAATGCAAGGTCACCTGGATGGGCAACGACGGCATGAGCTTCATCGCGCAGACCGGCAGCGGTCACCTCGTCGCGATGGACGGCGCGCCGGAGGGCGGCGGCCACAACCTGGCGCCGCGGCCGATGGAGATGGTGCTGCTCGGCACCGGGGGCTGCACCGCCTATGACGTGGTGCTGATCCTGAAGCGCGGACGCCACGATGTACGCGGCTGCTCCGTCACGCTCGAGGCCGAGCGCGCCGGCGAGGACCCCAAGGTATTCACCCGCATCCACTTCAAGTTCACCGTGACGGGCCGCAATCTGAATCCGGCGACCGTCGAACGGGCGGTGCAGCTGTCGCACGACAAGTACTGCTCGGCATCGATCATGCTGGCCAAGACGGCAGAGATCAGCCATAGCGTCGAACTGATCGAGGTCTGATGCGCCGACGGGATGCCGGCGTGGCGGGTCCTGGAGGGGGTTCCGGGTGCATAGGTGCACAACACCGCCCCCGGAAGCGAATTCGAAGCGAAGCAGGCCGATAAGCCGGATTCTGTGCGCGACGCCCGGGCCTTGCGGTCCGCGCGCGCGTGACAACCATTCCTCTAGGCCGACCGTTACCGGTCGGCTCCAGCTCCCTACCCGCAGACTCGGCGGGCCGCTTCATCGTCTGCCTATTTGGGATTGCTCCGGGTGGAGGTTACCGCGTTTCACCCTTCGCACCGGGCAAACCCGGCGCGAAGACTCGTCTCTGTGGCCCTATTCCGCACGTTGCCGTGGATGGCTGTTAGCCACCACCCTGCCCTGTGGAGTCCGGACTTTCCTCCCCTCGCCCGTTGCCGGGCGAGCAGCGGTTGTCTGTCCTGCTTCGCGGGCCGCAGTCTAGCACCTTTGGGTCGGCCGCGCCGCGGCGGCCGGGGCGGAACACCGTGGTGTCGTCGTAGAAGGCGGGGTCGGCATTGGCCGGCCACCAGTGCGGGATGCCGAGCACCGGCAGCGGCGCGAAGCTGCTTCGGCCCCGCAGCTCGGCCTGCGCCAGCATGTCGGCCAGCGGCCCATCCAGCGTCTCGAGCGTGGCCGGACGCGGATCGGCAGGCACCATGGCGATCGGCCAGGCGTGCGCGGTGATGGACTTGTACGGCGCGACCAGCTTTTCCAGCAAGGCATGGCCGAACGGCACCACCGCGCAGCGGTCGGGCCACGCATCCCGGCCATCGACAAACAGCTCGCGCCAGCGGAAGCCGCGCAATGCCTCGCCGAGCCGCGGCTCGGCGGTGACGAACAGCACCGCGTTTTCGTCGAACAACGTCGCCGCGTCGCGCAACGGGCCGCGCGTGGGCCGCACTCCCTCGACGGCGATGGCCGCGGCCTGCAGCCGGTTCAGCATCGCCTTCGTGCGCGGGAAATGCAGCCAGATCAGGCCGTTGAAGAAGTCGTGCAGGTTCTCGCGCGTCGGCACCTCGCCGTGCGCGTGGATATGGGCCTCGTAGGCACTGCCGGGCGGCAGCGCCTGCTGGGGGACGAAGCGCAACGGCAGTCCGGCGGCGTTGGCCAGCCCCTGCGCGGTGGCAAGGGCATCGAGTGCGGCATGGACCGGCCGGCCCTGGCAGACCTGGGCCGCCACCGCCGCGCCCGTCGCGGCGAACGGCGCGAACCAGGGCCGGGACCAGTCGATCTGGGCCAGCTGCCGCACCGGCTCCACGGTCGGTTGCCGGCCTTCCACGGCCCGCTCAGCGCCGGGGCCGCCCACCGCTCAGACCGCCAGCGCGGCCTTCCATTGCAGCGTTTCGCCGCCGCGCAGCGGCACCAGTTCGGTCTCGCCGTAGGGCAGCGTTTCCGGCAGCTGCCACGGCTCGCGCGTCAGCGTCAGCGTGCCGGTATTGCGCGGCAGGCCGTAAAAGTCGGCGCCATGGAAGCTGGCGAAGCCTTCGAGCTTGTCCAGCGCGCCCGCGGCATCGAAGGCCTCCGCGTACAGCTCCATCGCATGCAGGGCGGTATAGCAGCCGGCGCAGCCGCAGGCGTGTTCCTTCAGACCGCGCGCGTGCGGGGCGCTGTCGGTGCCGAGGAAGAAGCGCGGGTTGCCCGATACCGCCGCGGCGACCAGCGCCTGACGATGCGTCTCGCGCTTGAGCACCGGCAGGCAGTAGTAATGCGGGCGGATGCCGCCGATAAAGATGGCGTTGCGGTTGTACAGCAGGTGATGCGCGGTGATGGTGGCGCCGACCGGTCCTTCGGCCTCGCGCACGTAGTCGGCCGCATCCTTGGTCGTGATGTGTTCGAACACAACCTTCAGCGCCGGGAAATCGCGCCGCAACGGCGCCATCACGCGCTCGATGAAGACCGCCTCGCGATCGAACAGGTCGATCTCGCTGTCGGTGACCTCGCCGTGCACCAGCAGCGGCAGGCCGACGCGCTGCATCGCTTCGAGGGCCGCGGTGCAGCGCCGGATGTCGGTCACGCCGGCATCGCTGTTGGTGGTGGCGCCGGCCGGATACAGCTTGACCGCATGGACGAAGCCGCTGGCCTTGGCGGCGACGATTTCGTCGGCCTGCGTGTTGTCGGTCAGATACAGCGTCATCAGCGGCTCGAACGACAGGCCGGCCGGCAATGCGGCAAGGATGCGCTCCCGATAGGCCTGCGCCTGCGCCACCGTGGTGACCGGCGGCTTCAGGTTCGGCATCACGATGGCGCGGGCAAACTGGCGCGCGGTATCGGGCAGCACCGCGGCGAGGGCGGCGCCGTCGCGCAGGTGCAGGTGCCAGTCGTCGGGGCGGGTGATGGTCAGGGTCTGGGTCATGGACTTCGGCAAATCGAAAGGCGGGCAAACAGGCCGGCAGTTACAGGATCAGGATGGCGCGGTAATCGTTGACGTTGGTGCGGGTCGGCCCCGTCACGACCAGATCGCCGATCGCATCGAACAGCCCCCAGGCGTCGTGCGCCTCGAGCTGGCGGCGCGCCGGCATGCCGGCCGCCTCCGCGCGAGACAGCGTGGTCGGGTCGGCCAGCGCGCCGGCATTGTCCTCGGAGCCGTCGATGCCGTCGGTATCGGCGGCGATCGCGTGCACGCCCGGCACGCCTTCCAATTCGATCGCCAGGGACAGCAGGAATTCGGAGCAGCGGCCGCCGCGGGCGCGCCCCGCGCCGTCCTTGGGCAGCGTCACGGTGCATTCGCCGCCGGAGATCAGCGCCACCGGCGCGGCAAACGGCGCATTGTACGCGCGGATTTCGCGGACCAGCGCCGCGTAGACGCGCGCCACCTCGCGGGCCTCGCCCGTGACGGTATCGCCCAGGATCACCGGGGTCACCCCGTGCGCCCGGAACACGTCGGCTGCGGCCGCCAGGCTGCCGTGCGCGGTGGCGATCATCCGATTGTCGACGCGCGCGAACAGCGGATCGCCGGGCTTCGGCGTCTCGGCCTGCTCGCCGCGCGCGCCGGCTTCGAGATGGGCCAGCACCGCCGGCGGCACGCGCGCCTCGTAGCGGCGCAGGATCGCCAGCGCATCGTCGTAGGTGCTCGGATCGGGCACGGTCGGGCCCGATGCGATCGCGCTGGGATCGTCGCCGGCCACGTCGGAAACGATCAGCGTGGTCACCGGCGCGCGGCTGGCCTGGGCCAGGCGCCCGCCCTGGATGCGCGACAGATGCTTGCGCACGACGTTCATCTCGGTGATCGGCGCCCCGCAGCGCAGCAGCTCCTGCGTGGTGGCGCGCAGATCGGCCATCGACACGCCGTCGGCAGGCAGCGACAGCAGGCTGGAGCCGCCACCTGAGACCAGCACGATCAGCCGGTCCTCGGGCCCGAGCGCCTGTACGCGGGCCAGGATTTCAGCGGCGGCGCGCTCGCCCGCCTCGTCCGGCACCGGATGGCCGGCCTCGATGACGCGCACATGCTCGGTCGGCAGGCCGTGCGCGTAGCGCGTGACCACCAGCCCTTCCAGCGCCACGCCTGCGCCGGCATAAGCGCGTTCGACCGCCAGCGCCATCGACGCCGCGGCCTTGCCGGCGCCCACCACCAGCGTGCGCCCCTGGCGGCTCGGCGGCGGCAGATGCGCGGCGACGATGCGTAGCGGATCGGCGGCGGCCACCGCGGCATCGAAGCTCTCGCGCAGCAGCGCGCGCGGCTCCACGCGGAGCGTGCCGGCCCCGTTGGCGGCCTGGCTCACAGCGCTTCCGCGATCGCGCGGCCCAGATCCTCGGTACCGGCGGTGCCGCCGATATCGCGCGTCAGCGGCGCATGCGCGGGCCCGGCGGCCAGCACCGATTCGATCGCGCCGAGCACCGCGGCGCCGGCATCGGCATGGCCCAGGTGTTCGAGCATCATCGCGCCGCACCAGATCTGGCCGATCGGATTGGCGATGCCGCGCCCGGCGATATCGGGCGCCGAGCCATGGACCGGCTCGAACAGGCTCGGATAGGTGCGTTCGGGATTGATATTGGCCGACGGCGCGACGCCAATGGTGCCGGTGCACGCCGGCCCGAGGTCCGACAGGATGTCGCCGAACAGATTGCTGGCAACCACCACGTCGAACCAGTCAGGATGCAGCACGAAGTTCGCGGTCAGGATGTCGATGTGGTACTTGTCGACCTTCAGTTCCGGATAGTTCGCCGCCATCGCCTCGACCCGCTCGTCCCAGTACGGCATCGTGATCGAAATGCCGTTGGACTTGGTGGCCGAGGTCAGATGCTTCTTCGGACGCCTGCTCGCCAGCTCGAACGCGAACTTCAGGATGCGGTCCACGCCGATCCGGCTCATCACCGTTTCCTGGATCACCACCTCGCGCTCGGTGCCCGGGAACATGCGGCCGCCGATGCTGGAATACTCGCCCTCGGTGTTCTCGCGCACCACGTAGAAATCGATATCGCCCGGCTTGCGGTCGGCCAACGGGCTGCGGATGCCCGGCATCAGCCGCACCGGGCGCAGGTTCACGTACTGATCGAACGCGCGCCGGAACTGCAGCAGCGAGCCCCACAGCGACACGTGGTCGGGTACCGTGGCCGGCCAGCCGACCGCGCCGAAATAGATCGCGTCATAGCGCGCGAGCGTATCGAACCAGTCGTCGGGCAGCATCTTGCCGTGGCGGGCGTAATACTCGCAGCTGGAAAAATCGAAATGGTCCCACTGCAGATCGATGCCGAATCGGCGCGCGGCGGCGTCCATCACGCGGATGCCTTCGGGCATCACTTCGGTGCCGATCCCGTCTCCAGGGATCACGGCAATCTTGTATTGGCTCATGGCGGAAGGTTTCGGTGCAGGCGGTTGAATGGGGTTGAGGGCGGATCGGCGGCGATTCGGGGATTTCCCGCGGGCCGCGCCGACCGCCGCGGCCCTGCTTGGCAGAACGCCGGGCCCGGCGGGATAATGCTGCAATTCTATTGCAATCGGCCGGCCCCCACGCCGTCCCGGTCCCACGCCATGTGCCAGCTGCTCGGCATGAACTGCGCCACGCCGACCGACGTGACGTTCTCCTTCACCGGCTTCGCCGCGCGCGGCGGCCTCACGGACCATCACGCCGACGGCTTCGGCGTGGCCTTCTTCGAGGACAAGGCCTGCCGCCTGTTCATCGACAACCAGTCCGCCGGCACCTCGCCGGTGGCCGAACTGATCAAGAACTACCCGATCAAGTCGAAGAACGTCATCTCCCATATCCGCAAGGCGACCCAGGGCACGGTGCGGCTGGAGAACTGCCATCCGTTCATGCGCGAACTGTGGGGCCGCCACTGGATCTTCGCTCACAACGGCGATCTGAAGGGCTTCTCGCCGTTTCTGTCGGGCGTCTATCAGCCGGTCGGCGATACGGACAGCGAGCTGGCCTTCTGCGCGCTGATGCAGGGCCTGCGCAAGCGGTTTCCCGGCTCCCAGCCGCCGCTGAACGAGCTGTGCCACGCGCTGGCCGACATCACGCGCGAGATCACGCTGTACGGCGTCTTCAACTATCTGCTGAGCAATGGGCAGGCGCTGTTCGCGCACTGTTCGACGCGGCTGTATTACCTGGTGCGCCAGTGGCCGTTCTCGACCGCGCATCTGATCGATGCGGACCTGTCGATCGACTTCGCGCAGGTGACGACGCCGGAAGATCGCGTAGCGGTGATCGCCACCGCGCCGTTGACCGACGACGAAGTGTGGACGCCGTTCGCGCCGGGGGAATTGATGATGTTCGAGGCCGGGCAGCCGACGATGACGCTGACGGTGCCGATTCCGCCCGAGGTGCAGGCGCGCAACGCGGCCAATTCGGCCTGTACCTGAAGGGAAAGCTGGAGGGAGTTTTGACTCCCCTCTCCCGCTTGCGGGAGAGGGGTTGGGGGAGAGGGCCAGCAGCACAGGAACGCGCGCTGCGGGTGGAATAAAACCACCTCCCTCTCCCCAACCCTCTCCCCCTGAGGGGGAAAGGGAGCACACAGAGAGGAGCTTGCTTCCTCAGTGCTGCAGGATCTTCGACAGGAAGTGCCGCGCCCGTTCGGAACGCGCCTCGATATTGCCGAAGAACTCTTCCTTTGCCGTGTCTTCGACGATGCGGCCCTGGTCCATGAAGATCACGCGGTTGGCCACCTTGCGGGCAAAGCCCATTTCGTGGGTCACGCACATCATCGTCATGCCTTCGTGGGCGAGCTGCACCATCACGTCGAGCACTTCATTGACCATCTCGGGGTCCAGCGCCGAGGTCGGCTCGTCGAACAGCATGCAGATCGGATCCATCGACAGCGCGCGGGCGATCGCCACGCGCTGCTGCTGGCCGCCCGACAGCTGGCCCGGATACTTGTCCGCCTGATTTTTCAGGCCGACGCGCTCCAGGTACTGCATGCCCTTGGCCATCGCTTCCTCGCGCGAGCGGCCCAGCACCTTGATCTGCGCGATCGTCAGGTTCTCGGTGATGGACAGATGCGGGAACAGCTCGAAGTTCTGGAACACCATGCCGACGCGCGAACGCAGCTTCGGCAGATTGGTCTTCGGCGATCCCACCGAGATGCCGTCGACCAGGATGTCGCCCTTCTGGAAGGGCTCCAGCCCGTTGACGGTCTTGATCAGCGTGGACTTGCCCGAACCCGACGGGCCGCACACCACCACCACTTCGCCCTTGGCCACGCGGGTGGTGCAATCGGTCAGCACCTGGAAGGTGCCGTACCACTTGGAGACGTTATTGATTTCGATCATACAGCCACCTTTTTCTGGTATCGCTTGACCAGCAACGATGCGGAAAAACAGATCACGAAATAGACCAGACCGGCGAACAGCAGCATCTCCACGATGCGGCCATCGCGTTCGCCGATGCCATACGCCTGCCCGAAGAAATCGGCCAGCGCGCTGACGTAGACCAGCGACGTATCCTGGAACAGGATGATGCCCTGCGTCAGCAGCAGCGGCACCATGTTGCGGAACGCCTGCGGCAGCACCACCAGCCGCATGGTCTGCCCGTAGGTCATGCCCAGCGCCTGCGCCGCATACATCTGCCCGCGCGACACGCTCTGGATGCCGGCGCGGATGATCTCCGAGTAATAGGCCGCCTCGAACAGCGCGAAGGCCACCAGCGCGGAAGTCATGCGCAGATCGGTCGCCGGCGACAGATTGAACAGCCCCTGCAATACCTGCGGAATGATCAGGAAGAACCAGAGCAGCACCATCACCAGCGGGATCGAGCGGAACACGGTGACGTAGCCCTGCGCAAACCAGTTCAGCGGCTTGACCGAGGACAGGCGCATCATCGCGAGGATGGTGCCCCAGACGATGCCCACCACCACCGCGGTGGCGGTGATCTTCAGCGACACCATCATGCCCTCGCCGAGCACGTGCAGCGTATCGGCGTTGATCGAGGTGAAATCGAATGAATAAGCCATCGCGTTCCCCTTACTTGCTGCCGATGAAGCCCGGCACGCGCGTGCGCTTTTCCACCCAGCGCATTCCCAGCATGACGACGATATTGATCAGCGCGTACATCAGCGTGACCGCGATGAAGGACTCGTACGGGCGCGCCGTGTAGTCGACCAGCTGACGCCCCTGCGCCGCCAGTTCCAGCAGGCCGATCGTCGATGCCACCGCCGAGTTCTTGAAGATATTCAGGAATTCGGAGGTCAGCGGCGGCACGATGACGCGGAACGACATCGGCATCAGCACATACCGATAGGTCTGCGGCAGCGTGAAGCCCATCGCCAGACCGGCGTTGCGCTGTCCCGGCGGCAGCGAGTTGATGCCCGAGCGCACCTGTTCGCAGATCCGCGCGGCCGTAAAAGTGCCGAGGCAGAACATCGCGGCCAGGAATTGCTGGGTGAACGGATTCATCTGCTTGATCGATTCGCCGAACGGAAGCAATTCGGGAACCACGAAATACCAAATGAACAGCTGCACCAGCAGCGGAATATTGCGGAAGATTTCGACGTAAGTCGCCGCGATGCCGGCCAGGAATTTATTCGGGACCGTGCGCAATACGCCGAGAATCGAGCCGATGATCAGGGCGATCACCCACGAAGTCAGGCCGAGCGCGATGGTGACCTTCAGACCGGAAATCATCCAGTCGAGATAGGTCTCGTTCATCGCGGCTTCTTCGAGGAATACACCCCAATGCCAGTTGTAATTCATGATGCGTCCTCAAAAAGAAACGGAAGGACATGCCTTCGCGCACGCCTTCCGTTTCACACGCGTGACTGGAGCCGAATCAGTCGAGCGCCTTGTCGTTCGGGTTCTTGATGAGTGCCTTCATGTCATCGGACATCGGGAAGTCCAGGTTCAGACCCTTCGGCGGCACCGGCTGGGTGAACCACTTGGCGTAGAGATTGTTGATCTCGCCGGTCTTCATCAGATTCGCGATCACGTTGTCGGCGACCTTCTTGAACTGGGCATCGTCCTTGCGCAGCATGCAGCCGTACGATTCGCGCGATTGCGGCTTGCCGGTGACGACCCAGTCGGCCGGGTTGCGGGCCTTGGCGCGCTCGCCGTACAGCAGCGCGTCGTCCATCATGAAGGCGGCGGCGCGGCCCGACTCCAGCGTCAGGAACGACTGGCCGTGGTCCTTGGTGCTGATGATGTTCATGCCCAGCTTCTGCTGGTCGTTCATCGTGCGCAGCAGGCGCTCGGACGTGGTGCCGGCGGTGGTGACGACGTTCTTGCCCTTCAGGTCGGCCCAATCCTTGATCCCGCTGTCCTTCTTGGTCATGAAGCGGGTGCCGATGATGAAGATGGTGTTGCTGAAGGCGACCTGTTTCTGGCGCTCGAGATTATTGGTGGTCGAGCCGCATTCGATATCGATGGTGCCGTTCTGCAGCAGCGAAATGCGGTTCTGCGAGGTAATCGGAATTTCCTTGACCTGCAGATTCGGCAGCTTCAGCTGATCCTTGATCGCTTCGACGATCTTGACGTTGATGTCATAGGAATAGCCGACGGTGCGGACACCACCGAGGTTATAGCTGAAGGGAATCGACGATTCCCGCACGCCAAGCGTAATCACACCCGTGTCTTTGATCTTCTTCAGCGTGCCGGTCAATTGCTCGGCCGCTTGTGCGGTACCGCACAGCACGCCTGCCGCAATCGTCAACGCAGCCAACTTGGCAACCTTCATAACATCTCCTTGACCATGAGAGAAAGGCGGGACTCTAACAAGAAACGTGCCGCCGACGAAATAGTATTGCGCAAGCCGACGCTCCGATACAACGGGTATTTCCCTAGCCGGCGCTGTCCGGCAATCGGCTGCGCCACGCCGCTGTAATAAAAAAGCGGCAGCCGGAATCTCCGGCTGCCGCCTCTTTCTGCTTCGGACCCGTCTTGGTGCATTGCAGCATGATGCCTGCCCCAATACGGGTTCCCTCTCCCCGATATCGCGCCCGGCGATCAGGGGTAGAGACCGCGCATTTCGCGAGCCTGCAGGATACGGGTACAGGCGATGATGAACGCGGCGGTGCGCAGGGTGACCTTGTTCTCCTGCGAGACCTGCCAGATGGCGCGGAACGCCTCTTGCATGATCCGTACCAGCCGTTGGTTGATCTCCTCTTCGGTCCAGAAGAAGCTGGAGAAGTCCTGCACCCATTCGAAGTACGACACCGTGACGCCGCCGGCGTTGGCGATCACGTCCGGAGCCACCAGGATATTGCGCTCGCGCAGGATGTCGTCGGCCTCAGGCGTGGTCGGGCCGTTGGCGCCTTCGATGACCATGCGGGCCTTGATATGGGGCGCGTTGGCGGCGGTGATCTGGCCTTCCAGCGCGGCCGGGATCAGGATCTCGCACTCGGTCTGCCAGAACTGCTCGGCGTTGATGGTCTCGGCGCGGAAGCCGTCGATGGTGCCGTTGTGCGTCACGTGTTCGATCAGCGCCGGCACGTCCAGGCCGGCCGGGTCGAACAGCGCGGTCTTGTGGTCCTGTACCGCGATGACCTTGGCGCCGGCCTCGTGGAACAGCTTGGCGGCGACGCTGCCGACATTGCCGAAGCCCTGCACGACGATGCGCGCACCCTTGATTTCCATGCCCAGGTTGCGCGCCGCTTCGGCGCCCACCACGAACACGCCGCGGCCGGTCGCCTCGCGGCGGCCCAGCGAGCCGCCCAGCGAGATCGGCTTGCCGGTGACCACGCCCGTGGACGTGCTGCCCTCGTTCATCGAATAGGTGTCCATCATCCACGCCATCACCTGTTCGTTGGTGTTGACGTCGGGGGCCGGGATGTCCTTGTTCGGCCCGATGATGATGTTGATTTCGCTGGTGTAGCGGCGCGTCACGCGCTCGAGTTCGGCGCGCGACAGCTTGCGCGGGTCGACCCGGATGCCGCCCTTGGCACCGCCGTATGGCACATTGACAGCCGCGTTCTTGACCGACATCCAGGCCGACAGCGCCATCACCTCGGACAGCGTCACGTCCTGGTGGAAGCGCACGCCACCCTTGCCCGGGCCGCGCGAGGTGTTGTGCTGGACGCGATAGCCCTCGAAATGAGCGATGGTGCCGTCATCCATCTCGATCGGCACGTCGACCACCAGCGCGCGCTTGGGGCGCTTCAGCGTTTCGACCCAGCGGGCCAGCGAGCCGAGGTACGGGGTCACGCGGTCGACCTGTTGCAGGTAGATGCCCCAGGGACCGAGGTTGTCGGCGTTCAGATAGGAGGGGACGGCGTGCGCAGAGGCGGTGATGATCGGCGAATCGGAAGACATCGTGGCAAGTCCGAAAGTGGAATGCCGACAAGCTTAGGGGCGCCGCCCGGCGGAAATCCAATGCCGTTTGTTCATTCGGTCATGCAGGAAATGCATAACCTTTTGGCGGGCGGCTCACCCCACGCAAGTGGGGGTGCGAGCGGCAGGCAGAGCCACCGCGCCAACATCAGCTGGCCCCACCCTCGATGGGGATCGGCGCCGCGCCGGCCGACAGGCTGGCCCAGATGCGGTCGACCAGTTCGCGCTTGCGGCGCAGCTGGCTGCCGCGCCGGTCGTTGCCATGCTCGCCCGGTCGCGCGCGGTACAGGCGGATCTCCATCTCGATCGACAGCGGCGCCGCCCGCGGCCCCTCGGCCCGCACCAACCGGCCCTGCGCCACTTCCTCCCGCACCGCGCTCTCGGGCAGGAACGCCAGCCCGTGTCCGGCGAGCGCCATCACCTTGAGCGCCTCGGCCATATCGGTCTCGTAGCATTTGTCCAGCTTGAACGATTCGCTGGTATCCGACAGCAGCATCTCCACCATCCGCCCGAGGAAAGCATTGGGCGTATAGCTGAGGAAGGACACCGGCTTGCGATCGGTGCCCGGCAGCCGATACAGCGGCTTGCCGCCGGCGTCGGGCACGCTGAACGGCGACATCCGCTCGACGCCGAGCACCAGCATGTCGTAGTGGGAGGGATCGAGCTGGATCGCCTGACGCGGATGATGGTAGACCATCACCAGATCGCAGCCGCCCTCGACCAGCATCAGCACTGCGTCGTGCACGTTCAGCGCGCGCAGCCGGCAGGCCAGCGTGCCGACCTGTCGCTCCAGCGCCTTCAGCCATTCGGGAAAGAACGTCAGCGACAGCGTATGGGGTACGGCAAATTCCAGCATCTGCGCGTTGGCCGAGCGCTGGCCGCGCATCAGCGCGCGGGTCTCGCTGACCTGGGCCAGCATCGCCAGCGCCTGCTCATAGAACACCTTGCCGGCAGGGGTCAGGTTGGTCGGATAGCTGGAGCGGTCGATCAACTCGGTGCCGACCCAGGCTTCGAGCGACTGGATGCGGCGCGAGAAGGCGGGCTGCGTCACGTGCCGCAGCTCCGCCGAGCGCGAGAAGCTGTGCGTCTCCGCCAGGCTGACGAAGTCTTCAAGCCATTTGATTTCCATGGCGCATTATCTCCCCACGGCCACTGTCGCAAAAATATTCTATGGCGAAGCGCTAAAACGGAATATCATTCCCGAATGGATCGCATCGGCGCTACATTTTAGAGCGCCTTGCCAAGCCCCGCTGGCTATCATCGGACCCATCCGCCTCTTGTCCTCCGGAGTCTCCATGTCCAGCCTGCACGCCGAACCGCAGTCGCGCCAATCCACGCCCATGCCGGCCGGCCTCGGCACGCCATCCTCGCTGTCGGCCCTGTCGCCGGCGCTGGCGCGGGTGTTCGACGACAGCGCGCGTACCGTGGCGGCGCAGGTCCAGGCGTGCCTGGGCGACGCCGGCGCGCTGCTGGCCCTGCTGCCGGCGGCCGCGCGTGCCGGCAGCCCAGATGGCTATACCCGCCACCTGGTCTACGCCGACCCGATGGCGCGCTTCTGCGCGATGCTGCTGGTCTGGCGTCCGGGCCAGGCCAGTCCCGTGCACGGGCATCGCACCTGGTGCGCCTACCGCGTGCTGCAGGGCACGCTCATCGAGCGGCACTACCGTTGGGACGAGGCGGCCCAGGTCGCGCGGCCGAGCGGCAGCGTCATGCGGGAACCGGGGGCAGTGTTCAGCGTGCCGGCGGGCCTGGGCCATATCCATTCGCTGGGCCATCCGGGCCGCCGCAAGGATGCGGGCGACGGCGAGCCGGACGACATCGCCATCTCGCTGCACCTGTACGGGGTCGAGCCCGCGCAGATCGCCACCGGCGTCAATCTGCTGGTGGCGGCCGGCTAGCGGGCCATCGCGCTGCGAGGCGCGCCGGTTCGCGATCCATCGAATCCCTGCAACACCGACGGAGCCCGCCACCGACATGGACCGATTTGATCGATACGACCGCCAGATTCTGGCCGAGCTGCAACAGAACGCCGACCTGCCGGTGGCCGAACTGGCCGAACGGGTCGGCCTGACCTCGACACCCTGCTGGCGCCGTGTGCAGAAGCTGCAGGAGAGCGGCGTGATCCGCAAGCGCGTGGCGCTGCTCGATCCCGCCAAGCTGAACGTGGGTGTCACCGTGTTCGTGTCGGTCCGCACCAACCAGCACAGTGCGAAGTGGCTCAAGACCTTTCACGGGCTGGTGGCGTCGATCCCGGAAGTCACCGAGTTCTACCGGATGGCCGGCGACACCGACTATCTGCTGCGCGTGGTGGTGCCGGACATCGCCGCCTACGACCGCGTCTACAAGCGGCTGATCCAGGGCGCCGAACTGGCCGACGTCAGCTCGAGCTTCGCGATGGAGCAGATCAAGTACACGACGGCGCTGCCGCTCGATTACGTCTGAGCAGACCGGTACTCCCTCTCCCGCTTGCGGGAGAGGGGTTGGGGGAGAGGGCAAACGGCAGTGGCCATGCCGACGCCATTGACCATGACGAACGCCCTTGCCCTCTCCCCCGCCCCTCCCCCACAAGTGGGAGAGGGGAGAAAACCGAGCGGCATGCGGATGTTCACCCCCGATGCGCCCACCCCGTCATCCGCTTCTCCAGCACCGCAAACAGCTCGTACATCGCCATCGCCATCACCGCGATCACCACCAGGCCGGCGAAGGCCAGCGGCATCTTCATCGCGGAGCCGGCCGATACCAGCAGATAGCCGATGCCTTCGTTGGCCGCGTTCATCTCCGACACCGTGGTGCCGACGAAGGCCAGCGTGATCGCTACCTTCAGCGAGGCGAAGAAATACGGCATCGCGCGCGGCAGCCCGACCTTGAACAGCACGTCGGTGCGCTTCGCGCCCAGCACGCGCAGCACGTCCTCCAGTTCGGGCTCGAGCGTGGCCAGCCCCGTGGCGATATTGACCATCACCGGAAAGAACGAGATCAGGAACGCGGTCAGAATCGCCGGTCCCGCGCCAAGGCCGAACCACACCACCAGGATCGGCACGAAGGCAGCCTTGGGCAGCGCGTTGAAGGCGGTCATCAAGGGATAGCCGGCCGCATAGGCCAGCCGCGAGGACCCCATCAGCAGGCCCAGCACCACGCCGACGACGATCGCGATGCCAAAGCCGACCATCGTGGTCCAGAAGGTGCGCCAGGCATGGGCCGCGATCACGTCCCAGTAGTCGACCAGCGACACCACGATGGCCGCCGGGCTCGGCAGGATGAAGTCCGACACCTCGAAGATCATGCAGGCGCCCTGCCACAACAGCAGGCAGGCGGCCAGCAGCAACCAGGGCGCGACGCGTTCCACGCGCCGCTGGTTCGAATCGGTAAGCGTGGTCATCTCAGTGCTGGCGGACATGGCCGATCTTCTCGCGCAGCATGTGCACCAGATCGGCAAAGGGTTCGGTATAGGTCAGTTCGAGCTCGCGCGGACGCGGCAGGTCGATCGGCTTGCGCATCAGGATGCGGCCCGGCCGCTGGCTCATCACGTAGACCGTGTCGGCCAGGAACACCGCCTCGCGCAGATCGTGGGTGACCAGGATCACGTTGAAGCGTTGGGCCTGCCACAGGTCGCGCAGCACGCACCACAGCTCCTCGCGCGTGAAGGCGTCGAGCGCGCCGAACGGTTCGTCCAATAGCAGCATGCGCGGCTCGTGGATCAGCGCGCGGCAGATCGACGCGCGCTGCTGCATGCCGCCGGACAGCTGCCACGGATACTTGTCCTCGTAGCCGGCCAGGCCGACCGTGCGCAGCAGCGTGCGGGCGCGCTCGACATACTCCTCGCGGCGCGAGCGCAGCGTCGAGCGGTACGGCTCGACGATCTCCAGCGGCAGCATCACGTTCTGCAGCGTGGTGCGCCACGGCAGCAGCGTCGGCGCCTGGAAGGCCATGCCGACCATCTTCAGCGGGCCGGTGACCTTCTCGCCGGCGATCTTGACCACGCCGCGCGTGGCGGGCTTGAGGCCGGTGGCCAGCTTCATGAAGGTCGACTTGCCGCAGCCCGATGGGCCGACGATCGCGATGAACTCGCCGGGCTGCACCTGCAGCGAGATGTCCTCGACGGCGAACTCGCCCTGGCGGGCCAGTTCGTCGTTGTAGGCCAGCCAGACGCGGTTGAAGTCGACGAAGGGAGCTTCGGCGTCCGCGCCGGGCGCTGCGGCCGCTGTCCGCGGCATGTCGCCGGAGACTGCGGCGGACGCAGCCGCCGCGGCCGTGGTCGATGCAGCAGCCGATGCTGCAACGTCGGCCGTCATCGCAGCACGTCCAGTTCCGCCGCCGACGGCAGATAGGCGTCGGTCCACAGCGCATCCGGATTGATGCGGCCCTTGGTACCGAACGCATCTGCCACCTGCGACGCCATCAGCGACAGGCGCGGCTTGTTGACGCGCCCGAAGCCGTCGGCCTTCGCGTCCGGCGACCTGACCACGCTGTCGAGCGCCAGCTTCAGGCGCCGCACTTCGAGCTTCTCGTCGATGATGCCGTCACGCGCCTTGACCGCCTTGATGCCCTCCTCGGGCTTCGCGATCACGTCGCGCGCCGACTTCGCGAAGGCGCGCAGGAAGGCCTTGACCGCTTCGGGATTCTTCTTCAGGAAGTCCTCGGACGCGATCACCGCGTTGCCGTAGAGCTTGACGCCGTACTGCGGGTACGGCAGCACCACGATGTCCTCGTCCTTCACGCCGCGCGCATTGAGGTTCAGGATCGAGGTGAACGAGAAGCCCGTGATCGCATCGAGATCGCCGCGCGTCAGCATGGTCTCGCGCAGCGTCGGGTCCATCGCCTGCCAGTTGAAGCCCGATGCCTGCAGGCCGTTGGCCTTGGCGAAGATCGGGAAGGCGCGGCGGCCGGCGTCGAACACCGGTGCGCCGAGCTTCTTGCCGGCCAGGTCCTTCGGCGCCTTGATGCCGGACTTCTTCAGCGCCAGCACCGCGGCGGGCGTGTTGTTGTAGACCATCATCACGGCGACCGGCTTGTTCTTCGCGTCCGGATTGTTGCCGTAGAACTCCATCACCGAAGCGAGATCGGCAAAGCCCATGTCATAGGTGCCGGAGGCCACGCGGTTGACCACATTGCCCGAGCCGTTGCCGGCGTCGATCGACACGTCGAGCTTCTCGGCCTTGTAGTAGCCCTTCTGCTCGCCGAGCAGGAACAGCGCCGACGGGCCCTCGAAACGCCAGTCGAGCTGGAAGCGGATTCTGGTCGCGGCCTGTGCATGGGCGGGCGTGGCCCATTGTGTCGACAGCACCATTGCGGTGCCGAGCACCATGCCCAGCTGCAGTAGCCTGCGGCGCAGCGGCGATGGCGCCGTGCTGGCCTGTGGGCCCTTGGCGTCCTCGCCGCAATGCGTATTGTGCTTGGGATGCTGGTGTTGCGACCCGTGTTGCGACCCGTGTTGCGACCTGTCTTGCGGCATGTTTGCTCTCCTGTTCGTGCCTGTTTTGCGCGAACAGTGTCTGCAAGCGATATGCCAGCCAAAACCGCTGCGAATCGGCCCCAAAGCGGGGCATCGCCGCCGCGGTTTGTCTAACCAAACTTGTGCAAGGGCCGGTGCCGCGCACGATTGCGTGCGGCCATTGTCGACAATGCGGGTGCGAACTCAGGCGTCCTGGGTCGCGTCGCCGAGGTCGGCCGCGACCGCGGCGGCGCCTTCGATGCGTGCCAGCTCGCCGCCGTTGTCGTCCGAAGGCGTGGCACCCTGCGCGGCGCTGCGCGCCTGGATGCGCCACATCTCCGCATAGCGGCCGTCCGCGCGCATCAGCTCGGCATGGGTGCCGCGCTCGACGATCCGGCCGCGGTCCATCACCAGGATCTGGTCGGCATGCACCACGGTGGACAGCCGGTGTGCGATCAGCAGCGTGGTGCGGTTCTGCGCGAGCCGCATCAGTTCGGCCTGGATCGCCTGCTCGGTGCGCGAGTCCAGCGCCGAGGTCGCTTCGTCGAAGATCAGGATCGGCGGGTTCTTCAGCAGCGTGCGGGCGATCGCCACGCGCTGCTTCTCGCCGCCCGACAGCTTCAGCCCGCGCTCGCCGACCGGCGTGTCGTAGCCCTGCGGCAGCTCGCGGATAAAGGTGTCGATCTGGGCGGCACGCGCGGCCTCGATGACCTCTTCCCGGCTCGCGCCCGGGCGGCCGTAGGCGATGTTGTAGTAGATGCTGTCGTTGAACAGCACCGTGTCCTGCGGCACGATGCCGATCGCGCGCCGCAGGCTGTCCTGCGTCACGGTGCGGATGTCCTGTCCGTCGACCAGCACCGCGCCGCTGCCGACGTCGTAGAAGCGGAACAGCAGCCGCGCCAGCGTCGATTTGCCGGAGCCGCTATGGCCGACCACCGCGGTGGTGGTGCCGGCGGCAATCGTGAAATCGACATCGTCCAGGATGCGGCGATTGCTGTCGTAGCCGAAGCCGACATGGCGGAAGCGCACTTCGGCGCCGCGCACCGCCAGCGGGCGGGCATCGGGCGCGTCGGCCACTTCCCGGTTGGTGCCGAGCAGCACGAACATCCGGTCCATGTCGGTGGTGGCCTGCTTGATCTCGCGATAGATCACGCCGAGGAAATTCAGCGGGATATAAAGCTGGATCATCAGCGTGTTGACCAGCACCAGGTCGCCCAGCGTCAGCACGCCCGCGGCGACGCCGACCGTGGCGCGCCACAGGATCAGGATCAGCCCGATCGCGATGATCGCCTGCTGGCCGAAGTTCAGCAGCGACAGCGAGTTCTGCGAGCGGATCGCGGCGGTGCGGTAGGTCCGCAGGTTCTCGTCGTAGCGCGCGGCTTCGTAGGCCTCGTTGCCGAAGTACTTGACGGTTTCGAAGTTCAGCAGCGAGTCGATCGCCTTCTGGTTGGCGCGCGAATCCAGCTCGTTCATCTTGCGGCGGAAGTGCGTGCGCCATTCGGTCACCACCACCGTGAAGACGATATAGGCGAGCAAGGCGCCGCCGGTGATCGCCGCGAACCAGATGTCGTAGTGCAGCAGGAAGAAGCCCATCACCAGCGCCATCTCGACCAGCGTGGGAAGGATGCTGTACAGCGAATACGAGATCAGCGACTGGATGCCGCGCGTGCCGCGCTCGATGTCGCGGCTCATGCCGCCGGTCTGGCGATCCAGATGGAAGCGCAGCGACAGGCTGTGCAGATGGCGGAACACCTGCAGCGCGATTTCGCGCACCGCGCTCTGCGTGACCTTGGAGAACAGGATCTCGCGCAGCTCGGTAAACAACGTGGTCGACAGCCGCAGCACGCCGTAGGCGACGATCAGACCGGCCGGCACCGCCAGCAGTGCGCGCGGATCGCCGGGCGCGATGTCCATCGCGTCGATCAGTCGCTTCATCAGCACGGGCACGCCCAGATTGGCGACCTTGGCGGCCACCAGGCAGGCGAGCGCCAGCATCACGCGCCACTTGTAATGCCACAGATAGGGAAGCAGATTGCGCACGGTCTGCCAGTCGCTGCGCTGGCCGCGCGCGCCGGAGAACAGCGGCGAGGACGGGGCCGTGGGGGCAGGCTCGTCCGTCGTGGAGTAGCGTCGCATACGTTAGAATTCGGGCGAATATGCGATTGTCGCAGAGTTCGGCGCGACGGGTTTCCCCCGGATTTCTCCCCTGCCCGCGCCCGGCTTTTCCCCTGCCCCACCCGATTTTCAAACGGGCCCGCACAGACGGCGCTGCCCCTTACCTGCCTTCCGGATTGACCATGAACGAACCCCAGATCCTGTCGTCCCTGCCTCCCGGCAAGAACCCCGCACTACGCGTGGTGCCGATGCCCGCCGATGCCAATGTGCACGGCGACGTGTTCGGCGGCTGGATCATGGCGCAGGTCGACATCGCGGGCTCGATTCCTGCGGTCGAGCGCGCCCAGGGCCGCGTCGCCACGGTGGCGGTCAATTCCTTCCTGTTCAAGCATCCGGTATTCGTCGGCGACCTGGTCAGCTTCTATGCCGACATCGTCAAGACGGGGCGGACCTCGATCACCGTCGAGGTCGAGGTCTATGCGCAGCGGATGCGCCATAGCAACGAGATCGTCAAGGTCACCGAGGCCACGCTGACCTATGTGGCGACCGACGAGGAACGGCAGCCGCGGGTGCTGCCGAAGGTTTGAGGGCGGCGGAATAGCGGGCGCCCTTGCCCTCTCCCCCGCCCCTCTCCCGCTAGCGGGAGAGGGGAGAAAACCGACCGCGGCGTCGAGCTCTACCGATTGGGTTCTCCCTCTCCCCCTCAGGGGGAGAGGGTCGGGGAGAGGGGGTGGTTCCGCCCCGCCTCCACCGCTCAATTGAACTTCGTGAAATCCGGCTTGCGCTTCTCGAAGAACGCCGTGAAGGCCTCCTTCGCTTCGGGCGACTGCAGCAGCCGGCGGAACACCGCGCCCTCCTGCGCCATCTGCGTCTCCATCTGCGCGGTATCAAATCCCTTCATCAGCCGCTTGGTTTCCCGCAGCGACGACGCCGGCAGCGCCGCCAGCTTGCGCGCCTGCGCCAGCGCAAAGTCGTGCAGCTCGGCGGCCGGCACCACGCGCGTGACCAGGCCGATCTGCTGCGCCTCCTGCGCATTGAACGGCTCGCCCAACAGCAGTTTCTCGGCGGCGCGCTGGTAGCCGGCCAGGCGCGGCAGCAGCAGGCTCGACGCCGCCTCCGGGCACAGCCCCAGCTGCACGAACGGCAGCGAGAAACGCGCGCCCTCGGCCGCATAGACCAGGTCGCAATGCAGCAGCAGCGTGGTACCGATGCCGACCGCCGGTCCGCTGACCGCCGCCACCAGCGGCTTGGCGGCATGGCTGATCTCGTACAGGAACTGGAACACCGGCGCCTTGGCGGCATCTTCCTCGCTGCTCGGCGGCCGCTTGAGGAAGTCCTCGAGATCGTTGCCGGCGGTGAAGATCTCGTCCTTGCCGCGGATCACGATCGCCCGCACGGCGTCGTCGCCGGCGGCTGCGCGCAGCGCGTCGGCCATCTGCTGGTACATCGCCGCGGTGATCGCGTTCTTCTTGTCCAGGCGGTCGAACTCGATCGTCAGCACGCCTTGCTCGATGCGGGTCAGGATGCTCATGGTGTCTCCTTGTTTGTTGGTGTTCCTGTCGGTGTTCTGGTCGGTGTTCCGGTCGAAGATGCCGACCGCGGGAACCGCCCCGACAACGAGGCAGTTCCCGTGGCAGCTTGCGTCAAACCCGTTCGAAGATACCCGCGGCGCCCATGCCCGTGCCGACGCACATGGTAACCATGCCGTACTTCAGGTTGTGCCGGCGCAGTGCATGGACCACGGTGGCCGAGCGGATCGCCCCGGTCGCGCCGAGCGGGTGGCCCAGCGCGATCGCGCCGCCCATCCGGTTCAGCTTGGCCGGATCGAGGCCGAGATCGCGGATCACCGCCAGCGCCTGCGCGGCGAATGCCTCGTTCAGCTCGATCCAGTCGAGCTGGTCCTGCGTCATGCCGGCGGCCTTCAGCGCGGCCGGAATCGCTTCCTTCGGACCGATGCCCATGATCTCCGGCGGCACGCCGCGCACCGCGAACGACACGAAGCGCGCCAGCGGCACCAGGTTGCACGCCTTCAGGATCTTCTCCGACACCAGGATCAGCGCCCCGGCGCCGTCCGAGGTCTGCGAGCTGTTGCCCGCGGTCACGCTGCCCTTGTTGGCGAACACCGGGCGCAGCTTTGCCAGCCCTTCCAGCGAGGTATCGGGACGCGGGCCTTCGTCCAGCGATAGCGTGCGGGTCTTGAGCTCGACCTCGCCGCTGGCCAGGTTCGGCAGCTTCTCGACGATCTCGACCGGCGTGATCTCGTCGGCGAACTCGCCGGCCTGCTGCGCGGCCAGCGCCTTCTGGTGCGAGGCCAGCGCGAAGGCGTCCTGATCCTCGCGGCTGACCTTCCATTGGCGCGCGACCTGCTCGGCGGTCAGGCCCATGCCGTAGGCGATGCCGACGTTCTCGTCGCGGGCGAAGATCGACGGCGACATCGAGGGCGTATTGCCCATCATCGGCACCATGCTCATCGATTCGACGCCGGCGGCGATCATCACGTCGGCCTCGCCAACGCGGATGCGGTCGGCCGCCATCGCGACGGCGCTCAGGCCCGAGGCGCAGAAGCGGTTCACCGTGATGCCGCCGACCGAGGTCGGCAAGCCCGACAGCAGCGCGCCGATGCGCGCGACGTTCAGGCCCTGCTGCGCTTCGGGAATCGCGCAGCCGACGATGGCGTCTTCGATCAGCGCGGGGTCCAGGCTCGGCACCTGCGCCAGCGCGGCGCGCAGCGTGGTGGCCAGCAGGTCGTCGGGCCGGTAGTGCTTGAACGCGCCCTTGGGCGCCTTGCCGATCGGCGTGCGGGTCGCGGCAACGATATAGGCGTCTTGCAGTTGTTTCATGATCGATTTCCTCGCGTGCCGATTAGTTGCGCACCGGCTTGCCGGTCTGCAGCATGCCCATGATGCGTTCCTGCGTCTTCGGGGTGCCCAGCAGTTCGATAAAGGCGCGGCGCTCCAGCGCCAGCAGCCATTCCTCGCTGACCAGCGCGCCGGCTTCGACGTCGCCGCCGCAGACCGCCTCGGCGATGCGCGAGGCGATCAGGAAGTCGTGCGCGGAGATGAAGCCGCCGTCGCGCATGTTGACCAGCGACGCCTTGATGGTGGCGATGCCGGAGCGGCCCGCCACCGGCACCAGTTCTCCCTGCGCGGGCGGGCGGTAGCCGGCCTCGTGCAGCGCGCGCACTTCGCTGCAGGCGACATGCAGCAGCTCGTGCACGTTGAAGACGATCGGATCGGTCGGCTGAAGATAGCCCATTTGCCGCGCCTCCAGCGCCGAGGCCGAGACCTTGGCCATCGCCGCGTTCTGGAAGCGCTGGGTCAGGAACTGCAGATAGTTGGTGCTGCCCGCGGCCTGCGCCGCGCGCGCGGCCGCCAGCGCGGCCTCCTTCAGCCCGCCGCCGGCCGGCACCAGGCCGACGCCGACCTCGACCAGGCCGACGTAGGTTTCCAGCGCCGCCACGCGCCGCGCCGAATGCAGCATCAGCTCGCAGCCGCCGCCCAGCGCGATGCCCGACGCCGCCGACACCACCGGCACCGCGGCGTACTTGACCCGCATCATGCCGTCCTGGAACTTCTTGACGAACGGTTCGACGCCCTTGGCGCCGCCCATCATGAAGGCCGGCATCGCCGCCTCCAGATTCGCACCGGCCGAGAACGGGCCGCCCGGCGCGCCCAGCTGCAGCGAGGTCGGCTGCCACACCACCAGCCCCTTGTAGGCGCTCTCGGCCAGATCGATCGCGCGGATCAGCCCGTCGATGGTGTCCGGGCCGATCGTGTTCATCTTGCTGTTGAACGAGATCACCAGCACGTCGTCCTGGCCCTCGCAGACCCAGATCCGCACCGCGTCGTTCTGCTCGACGGTGCGGCCGGCCTTGCGCGGATCGACCGCGTCGCTGCCCTTGAGTGCCGCGCGGAAGGCCTGGCGGCGATAGACCGGCAGCGCGCTGCGGCCCACGAACGACTGCGTGGCCGGCGACCACGAGCCCTGCGCCGAATGCACGCCCTGGTTGTCCGCCACCGGGCCGGCGAAGACCCACTCGGGCAGCGGCGCGTTCGACAGCGCCTTGCCGGCCTCGATGTCTTCCTTGACCCATTGCGCGACCTGTTGCCAACCCGCGGCCTGCCAGTCCTCGAACGGACCCGAATTCCAGCCGAAGCCCCAGCGGATCGCCAGGTCGACGTCGGCCGCCGAGCCGGCGATCTGCTCGAGGTAGACGGCGATGTAGTGGAACACGTCGCGGAAGATCGCCCACAGGAACTGCGCCTGCGGATTGCCCGATTCGCGCAGCAGCTTGATGCGCTCGGCCGGCTCCTTCTTCAGCATGCGCGCGACGATCTCGTCGGCCTTGCCGCCGGCGTCGACATACTGGCCGGTCTTCGCGTCGAGCACCCTGATCTGCTTGCCTTCCTTCTTGTAGAAGCCGGCGCCCGTCTTCTGGCCGAGCGCGCCGGCATCGACCAGCGACTTCAGCACCGCGGGCGTGCGGTACACCGGCGCGAACGGATCGTCCTGCAGGTTGTCCTGCATGGTCTTGATCACGTGAGCCATCGTGTCCAGGCCCACCACGTCGGCAGTGCGGAACGTCGCCGACTTGGCGCGGCCCAGCTTGCTGCCGGTCAGGTCGTCGACCACGTCGAACGGAATGCCGTACTTCTCGGCCTCGGCGAACACCGCCAGGATCGAGAAGATGCCGACGCGGTTGGCGATGAAGTTCGGCGTGTCCTTGGCGCGCACCACACCCTTGCCCAGCGTGGTGGTCAGGAACGCTTCCAGGCGGTCGAGGATGGCCGGCTGCGTCGCCTCGGTCGGGATCAGCTCGACCAGATGCATGTAGCGCGGCGGATTGAAGAAGTGCACGCCGCAGAAGCGGGCCTTCAGCTCGGCATCGAAGCCCTCGGACAGCGCGGTGATCGACAGGCCCGAGGTGTTGGTGGCGAAGATCGCGTCGGCGCCCAGATGCGGGGCGACCTTCCTGTACAGGTCGTGCTTCCAGTCCATGCGCTCGGCAATCGCCTCGATCACCAGATCGCATTCCTTCAGCAGCGCGAGGTCGTCCTCGTAGTTGGCGGCGCGGACCAGGCCGGCGTCGTCCTTGAGGCCGAGCGGCGCGGGGGACAGCTTCTTCAGATTGTCGATGGCCCGCAGCACGATGCCGTTCTTCGGGCCTTCCCTGGCCGGCAGATCGAACAGCACCACCGGCACGCGGGCATTGACGAGGTGGGCCGCGATCTGCGCGCCCATGACGCCGGCACCCAGCACGGCGACTTTCTTGACGATGAAATTGGACATGCGCGCTCCTGGAAGTGAGCGGTTGAAGAGGTGGGGTCGGGTAGTCCGGCCGCTGCCCTTTCCCTTGTGGCGGTTCTCTCCCCTCTCCCGCCGTGCGGGAGAGGGGTCGGGGGAGAGGGCAATGCGCTCCAGCACGCGATATCGCTGGATCGACCGCTGCTTTCCCTCTCCCCTACCCCTCTCCCGCAAGCGGGAGAGGGGAAAACCGGTCGGGGAACAACGAGCTCGCTTGACTCCGACCGATCAGAACAATTCCGCGTCCAGCGCCATCAGCGGTGCGGCGCCGGCGCGGGCCATGCGGATCTGCGCGGCGGTCTCCGGCAGCAGCTTGGCGAAATAGAAGCGCGCGGTGGCCAGCTTGGCGGTGTAGAACTTGTCGCCGCTGTGCTGCTTCTCCAGCGCGATCTTCGCCATGCGGGCCCAGAAGTAGGCGAACACCAGATGGCCGACCACGCGCAGGTACGGCACCGCGGCGGCGCCGACCTCGTCGGGATTGGCCATCGCCTTCATGCCGATCTCCATGGTCAGCTTCTGCACCTTGTCGCCCAGGTCCGCCAGCGGATTGATGAACTCCTGCATCGCCTCGTTGGTGCCCTCGGCCTCGACGAACTCCTGCACGATCTTGCCGAAGGCCTTCATCTTCGCGCCCATGTCGCCGAGGATCTTGCGGCCCAGCAGATCCAGTGCCTGGATCGTGTTGGTGCCCTCGTAGATCATGTTGATGCGGGCGTCGCGCACGTACTGCTCCATGCCCCATTCGGAGATGTAGCCGTGGCCGCCGAACACCTGCATGCCCTCGTTGGTGGCGATGAACGCGTTGTCGGTCAGAAACGCCTTGATCACCGGCGTCAGCAGCGCGACCAGGTCGCCGGCCTGCTTGCGCACCGCCTCGTCCGGGTGCGACAGCTCGCGGTCGATCTGCAGCGCGGTCCAGTAGCTGAAGGCGCGGCCGCCCTCGGCGAAGGCCTTCTGCGTCAGCAGCATGCGGCGCACGTCAGGGTGGACGATGATCGGATCGGCCGGCTTGTCCGGTGCCTTCGGCCCGGTCAGCGAACGCATCTGCAGCCGCTCCTTCGCGTAGGCCACCGAGTTCTGGTACGCGACCTCGGTCAGCCCCAGGCCCTGCATGCCGACGCCCAGCCGCGCGGCGTTCATCATCACGAACATGGCGTTCAGGCCCTTGTTGGGCTCGCCCACCAGCCAGCCGCGCGCGCCGTCCAGGTTCATCACGCAGGTGGCATTGCCGTGGATGCCCATCTTGTGTTCGATCGAGCCGCAGACGATGCCGTTGCGCTCGCCCGGATTGCCGTCGGCATCGGGAATGAACTTCGGCACCACGAACAGCGAGATGCCCTTGGTGCCCTGCGGCGCGTCAGGCAGGCGCGCCAGCACCAGGTGGATGATGTTGGCCGACAGGTCGTGCTCGCCCGCCGAGATGAAGATCTTGGTGCCGGTCAGGCTGTACGAGCCATCGTCCAGCGGCTCGGCCCTGGTGCGCAGGATGCCGAGGTCGGTGCCGCAATGCGGCTCGGTCAGGCACATCGTGCCGGTCCATTCGCCCGACACCAGCTTGGGCAGGTAGCGCTGCTGCAGCTCGGGCGTGCCGTGCGCGTGCAGCGCCTCGTAGGCGCCGTGCGACAGGCCCGGGTACATGGTCCAGGCCTGGTTCGCCGAGTTCAGCATCTCGAACAGCGCGTTGTTGACCAGGATCGGCAGGCCCTGGCCGCCGAATTCCGGATCGCACGCCAGCGCCGGCCAGCCGGCCTCGACGTACTGCCGATAGGCTTCCTTGAAGCCCGACGGCGCGGTGACGACGCCGTCGCCGTGGTGGGTGCAGCCCTCGCGGTCGCCGCTCTGGTTCAGCGGGAAAATGACTTCCGAGCAAAACTTGCCGGCTTCCTCGATGACCTGGTTGATGGTGTCCGCATCGACGTCGGCGTGCGGCGGCATCGCCTTGAGCTCGGCCTCGACGCCGAGCAGTTCGTGCAGCACGAATTGCATGTCGCGCAGCGGAGCGGTGTACTGGCCCATCAAGATCTCCTTGGAGTTGGCGAAGCCGCCGCGCCGCTCGTGCTGTCAGGCACGCAATGACCGCGGCGGCATCAGGTACGGTAGGACTGAATCAGCTTGTTGAGCGCGACCATGGCAAGCTCGGCGCTGTCGGGCAGGCGCAGGAAGCGGGCATCGTGATGCAGCCCCAGTTCGAGGCTGTACATCTCGAACAGCATCAGGCGCGGATCGCAGTCCGCGCGCAGATGGCCCTCTTCCTTGGCCTGTTCGATCGCGCGTGTCAGCGCGGCCCGCCAGATCGTGACGCTCTTGATCAGCTCGTCGCGCACCGGGCTTTCCGCGCGGTCATCGTATTCGACCGCCCCGCTGATGTAGATGCAACCGGTGGTGACTTCCTGGATCCGTTTTTCCATCCAGCGCCGCACCATCGACCACAGGCGCGGCAGACCGCGCGGCTCGTTCAGCGAGGGATAGAAGACCTCCTGCTCGAACCGGCGGTGATACTCGCGCACCACCTCCACCTGCAGGTCTTCGCGCGAACCGAAATGCGCGAACACGCCGCTCTTGCTCATTTGCATGCGTTCCGCGAGCAGACCGATGGTCAAACCTTCGAGTCCGTCGCGGGACGACAATTCCAGTGCGGCGTCGAGAATCGCCACGCGCGTCATCTCGCCCTTGCGCATCGGGGCAGGAGAAGCGTTGGTGGCGGATTCGAGACGGGCTGACTGGTGTCGCATGATTTTTCTCCGTACTTTTTGCGGCATCGGTTCGCGATGCCGCGCTTGGCCCTGGCCTGTTGTGTCGATCGCCGCGGCCCGCCGGGTAGAGGCGGAACCGGGCTGGCGAATGCACGCAGTCTAAGCCAAAAAAGAACGGTCGTTCAGATTATTCTGGCCGCGCCTGCCGCTATCAAGTTTTTAATTAGACCTTCGTTTCTAAACCGAACTGCGCCGCAACATCGGGCCGATCCGGGCATGCGCGGCGAAGTCTGCGCCGTCGCCGCGCCCCTTGCCCGGATGCCGGCGGCATTTTGCCGCACGGCAGCACCGGCTCGCCATCGTCAATAGCGGCCAGCCGCGCCGGCCACCATGACGCCAAAGCGCAACAGCATGTAGGCGGTCCAGTCCAGACAGCGGCGCAGACGGCCGCGGCGCGCATGATCCTCGGGCACGACCGGCGCGCTGCGCAGCGCGATCGCGCGCTCCAGTTCGTGACGCAACTGCGCGGCAAAGGCCTCGTCGTAGACCGCCACATTGGCCTCGCGCGCCAGCAGCAGGCTGAAGGGATCCATGTTGCTGGAGCCGACCGTCGCCCAGCTGTCGTCGACCACCGCGACCTTGGCGTGCAGGAAGCTCTCGGCGTACTCGTGGATCTCGACGCCGGCTTCGAGCAGGGTCGCGTACAGCGCGTGAGTCGCATAGTGCTGCAGCCGGTACTCGACCATGCCCTGCAGCAGCAGCCGCACGCGGACGCCGCGGCGGCGGCAGGCCAGCAGCGCGCGCCGCATCTTGGCCCCCGGCAGGAAGTAGGCGTTGGCGATGATGACGTCGTGCCGCGCCGAGCCCAGGGCCTGCAGATAGGCGCGCTCGATGGTGCGGCGATTGCGCAGGTTGTCACGCAGCAGCAGCGCCGCCCGCACGCCGCCTTCGGTCGGCGAAGGCAGCGAGCCTTGCGGCAGCGGAAAGTCGGCGGCGAGGCCGGACAGACCGCCCGGGAA
>NZ_JABTYE010000011.1 GCF_013314895.1 Cupriavidus gilardii
CCTCGCGAGTTCAGGCGTAATGCGGTGTCATCAACCTAACGGTGTCCGCGTGTCCTGAGTTACAGGGGCAACTCCAATAGGTCGGTACGCATCCCAGATGGGTACAGATGCCTACCGCCACAAAGAAGTCCGGGCGGAGCGAGCGTGTCGCATTACTCGCATACGCGGGCTGCTGGTCCTTCTGGGACAGGGGATCGCTCAACAGGCGATCGTGCCTGCCCAGACGCGCCAGCATGTCGCGGGTCCGGTGCAGTATCCAGACGGGCTTGCCGCGCCAGGCGACGGTGACGAGTCCCCCTGGCTCCACGGCGCCGAGCCTCACATCGACGGGCGCGCCCCGCGACCTTGCGGCGTCGCTTGGCGCCATGCTGGCCACGAATGGCACCATGGCGCCGACCAGGCCTACGCCTCCCATGGCGCCGGTGGCCAGCAGAAGCAATCGGCGCTGGCGTGCGCTCTGTGTGTCTGCCGTCGGATTGTTCATGGCGATTTACTCCAATCCCGGGGGGGCATGTGGCCAGCAACGTGACTGGCTGCCCAACCGCTCACTCCCAGAGCTTGCCCAATAGCTGCGCCCATTGGCAGCGGCCCGGCAAGAACACGGGCACCCGCTTGCGATACGCCTCATAGTCCGCCGCGAAGCGGTGGGCCAGGTCTTGCTCTTCCTGCCTTGCAAGCATCAATTTCCCACAAGGTTGCCGAGTCCCCTTGCTTCGCCATGGCAGGAGGGCACGCACTTGCCCGTCTACTTCAGGCGCTGCTCCCCAGCTTGCACCCGGGCTAGCAAAGACTGAACCCGCCCATCATGCGTTGATGCATCACGAGCATGCCTACCGCGCCAAAGGATGCAGCACGCCGATGATGGCGAACACGATCAAGAGGACTCTCCATATCAACGATTTGTTCACGTGTTACCTCTCTCTTCGTTGGCGGCCCGGGTACGCGTCCGCCATGCGTGCCAATTGCTCTGCCGTCCTGTCACTCCTTGATTCGAAATGGATGGGGCTTCTGCTTTGGCGCTTGCTCGGTCATTCCGCCCACTTGATCGTCCTGCGCGCTCATGCTCTTCATCATCAGCCACATCGACAATGGGCAGATCAAGAGCAGGAGATACGGCCCAATACCCAGGACAAGCGCTCGGACCGGCGGCAATAGGGCATAGGCGGCTGCCAGCATTGCCGCCAGAGCGATGCCTGCGGTGATCATTGCTTTCGGATTGCATTTCATGGTGGTGGTACTCCTTTTCAAATGGTTCGGATCTGGACAGCGTCCTTACTTCGTCGGTGGCGTCTGGATCTTGTCCGCGTACTTGCGCATGATCTCGCCCATCGCCTGCATCATGTCCGCATGCATCTGCATCGAAAGCTTCTCGTTGCCAGGTGGCAGGCCCATCATCGGGCAGCTTCCCATCATGCCGCCGCCCATCATGTGGTCCATCATCATGTCGTGCCCCTTGTCCTGTGCACCCGTCTTGGCGCTTTCGGCGCCACGGGTTGCACCGGCCGCTGCGGACCAGCCGCTGGCGCCAAGCATCACCACGGCTAGGGTTGCGGCTACTAGTGATTTCGTATTCATGGCGATCTCCTTATCGATCGCGATTCAATGACCACGCGCCAATCCAGTACCAGACAAGTGGGCGGGCAGACAGTCAGTCCGGCTCCCTCAGGGCGGATGCCAGAGGCCGGATTGCACGGATGCATGCTTTGCCTGGTCGGCCGAAGCACCCTCAGTCACTTGGACTCGGAAGGCCCCATCGGGCTGCCGCCGCCGGTCGACTGGGAATCCATTTGTTTCATCATTGCATTGCAGCGCGCCAACATCGATGCCTGAGAGGCTGATGTACTGGAGGTCGCCGCAGGGTGTTGCGCTGCAGTGCGCGCGCGATTGATGACGTCCCAGTCGGGACCCGCGAGCGCCTGCGCGGTCGCGACGGCGAGTGAAATGAGAACGAGAGTCTTGAGAGTGGAATGCATGATGATCTTCCCCAGTATTCGGTTTTGTCTGGCTCAACCGCAACGGGTCAGAGCACCCACGCTCGGGTAGAGCCACCAAAGTCAAGCACGTGGCCGAAGTGGGCCACGCGTAGGGATAGATCAGATGCGCAAGCGGGCCGTTGCGAGATAGACCGGACCAGGCGAGTTGTTCGCGCTGTCAGCCGTGTGGAAGATGCGGAAGGTGTATGGCGTGGGCGGCAGAACGTGTTCAAGCCCAGCCATAGTCGGCAAGACACCGAGATCGGGCCCGTGACCGTTGCTGTCGGCCCAGTGCCGACCGTCCTGTTGATGGTCAGCGCACAAGGCCAACAACAGCAGCGCAAGCAAGCGAGTGAAGGGGCTGCGGCTATGCTTCATGAATCACGCCAGCATTTGTCCTAGTCTAGCCCCCCGATCTGGGCAGCAAGGCAAGGAGACACGGGTTGGTAGAGTCGAATTCACACATGACAATAGCTACGCCACGCGGCGTCTGAGTCGTAGCGCATTGGAGATCACTGAAACGGAACTCAGGCTCATGGCCAATGCCGCGATCATCGGCGACAGCAACCAGCCGGTGAACGGGTACAGCAACCCCGCCGCCAGCGGGATACCCAGCGCGTTATAGATAAAGGCGAAGCCCAGGTTCTGCCGCATGTTGGCGATAGTGGCCTCGGAGAGTTCGCGTGCTCGGGCGATACCGCGCAGATCGCCCTTGACGAGGGTCATCTGGGCGCTGTGCATCGCCACATCTGTGCCGGTTCCCATCGCAACGCCCACATCGGCCTTTGCCAATGCCGGCGCGTCGTTGATGCCGTCGCCCGCCATCGCAACCACGCGGCCTTCCCCTTGCAGCTTCTCGACGAGCGCCAGCTTGTCGGCCGGCTTCACTTCGCCATGAAACTCGTCGATGCCCAGGCGACCGGCTACCGCCTTCGCCGTGACAGCGCCGTCACCTGTCGCCATCACCACGCGGACCCCGGCTTGCCTGAGCGTCATCAGAGCCTCGGGCGTGCTGGCCTTGACGGGGTCGGAGACGGCAAGCAGACCGGCCAATGTTCGATCTGCCGCCAGATACATGACACTGGCGCCTTGCTGCCGCAGGGTATCCGCCTGAGACGCCAGTGGTGCAACGTCGACCTGTTCCTGCTGCATCAGGGCGGTGTTGCCCAGCACGAGCTGGTGGCCACCGACGCGGCCGCGTACCCCCATGCCCGTGTCCGAGGCGAAATCCTCCGCCTTCGCCAGGGCCAGGCCGCGCTCACGCGCGGCGGTGACGAGGGTCGCGGCTAGCGGATGTTCGCTGCCCTGGTCGAGGCTCGCGGCCAAACGAAGCACCTCGGTTTCCGTGAACGGATCGACACGATAGGCCCGTTCAAAACTCGGACGGCCTTCTGTCAGCGTGCCGGTCTTGTCCACGATCAGGGTGTCGACCTTGCGGAATTGCTCGATGGCCGCCGCGTCCCGGAACAGAATGCCCTTGGTCGCGCCATTCCCGCTGGCCACCATGATGGATGGGGTGGCCAATCCCAGCGCGCAGGGACAGGCAATGATCAGTACAGCCACCGCATTGACCAGGCCAAAGACCCAGCTCGGCTCGGGGCCGAAGACGCCCCAGGCGAAGAACGTGAGCAAGGCGATGGTTACGACCACCACCACGAACACGCCGGCGACCCGGTCCGCCATCCGCTGCATCGGCGCCTTGGAGCGCTGTGCCTGGGCCACCATCTGCACGATCTGCGACAGCACCGTCTGGGCGCCGACCTTTTCTGAGCGCATCACCAGGCTGCCCGAGGTGTTGATGGTGGCGCCGATCACGTGGTCGCCGACGCGCTTGGAGACGGGCAGAGGCTCACCGGTGATCATCGATTCGTCGATGGCGCTGGCCCCTTCGTTCACGACGCCATCCGTGGGCACCTTTTCGTCGGGCCGGACCCTCAGGAGATCGCCGACATGCACGTGCGTGAGCGGAATATCGGCCTCGCTGCCGTCCGGATTGAGGCGGCGTGCCGTCTTGGGGGCCAGGCCGAGCAGCGACTTGATGGCTGCCGAGGTCTGCGAGCGCGCCCGCAACTCGAAGATCTGGCCGAGCAACGTCAGCGAAATGATGACGGCCGCGGCTTCGAAGTAGACCGCGATCCGGCCGTGCATGAGAAAGGCGCGGGGAAACAGCTCTGGGGCAACGGTGGCGGCGACGCTGTAGACGAACGCCGTACCCGTACCCAGACCGATCAGCGTCCACATGTTCGGGCTGCGGTTTCGGAACGACTGGAGGCAGCGGACGTAGATGGGCCAGCCTGCCCAGAGGACCACCGGTGCGGACAAGACGAGTTCCACCCAGCTTTGCGTCGCGGGCTCCAGCACCCCGAGGCGGTCCCCAAGCATCACCAGCGACACGACGGCGATCGTCAGCGGCAAGGTCCACCAGAAGCGATGGCGAAACGCCGCGAGTTCGGGATTCTGGTCGTCGTCGAGGCTTGGCATGAGCGGCTCGAGTGCCATGCCGCACTTTGGGCACGTCCCGGGATGGTCCTCGCGGATTTCGGGGTGCATCGGGCACGTATAGGTCGTGCCCGGCGCCGTCTCGCCTTCATCGGGCGCCGAAACGCTTGGTGTCTCGACATAGCGCGTCGGCTCGGCCTCGAACCGCTTCTGGCAGCCGGCACTGCAGAAGAAGTATTGTGCCCCGGCATAGCTTGCCTGGTATGGCACATCCCGCATGACCGTCATTCCACACACAGGATCGCGTGCACTGGCCCCACAGACGGCAGCGCCGTGACTGGTGGAATCATGGTCTCGTCGATTCGGCGCATTTCCGCTGCCGTGCCCTACGTGCTCATCGTCTCGCGCTGCTGCCATCGCGTGATGTGAGGCAGGGTCGAGAGATTGCCGTTGTCGATCGCTCGTGGTCATCGCGCTCACTGCCTGGTTGCACGTACTGCCGCTCGATGTTTCGGCGGTTCGCCGCTGAACTCATCCAGGATCGGGCATTCGGGGCGGTCATCGCCTTCGCAATGTCGCGACAAGTACAGGAGCGTGTCACGCATGCTGGACAGTGAGGCAATGCGGGCGTCCAGCTCCTGGATTCGCTGTTCCGCAATCGCCTTTACCGTTGCACTCGCGCGCCGTTTGTTTTGCCACAACCCGAGCAACTCGCGGATCTGGGCCATCGAGAAGCCCATCGCCCGCGCTCGCCCAATGAAGCGCAGGGTATGAATGTCAGCTTGACCATACACCCGGTAGTTCCCCGCGCTGCGTGCGGCTGAAGTCACAAGACCAACGCTTTCGTAGTAGCGGATCATCTTGGCCGAGACGCCGGATGCGCCGGCGGCTTGTCCAATATTCATGATGTGCTCCTTACCTTCAATCCCTGTTGTCTCGGACACGCAACTTGAGCAAGCTGCGGGGTGGATGGCATCCAGGGTTCGATGACTCAACGATAGACCTTGCCCCGGTGGGAAGGTCAAGGACACGATCCTTCGGAAACTTGGGCCACGTTGCGAGAAGACCCGGGGCGAAAGGTCCGGTTGCATTACCCGCAAAAGACAGTATCCTTGCGACTATCACGCCCACCGCAAAGAACTCTTGCGTCACTCGGTCCGCCGGCATCCCTGGTTCGCCGGCCTCCTTCTCGTTGTGTTTCTGACAGTCCAACTGGCAGCGGCCGCGTACGCCTGTACCGGTAGCCGCTATCAGGTGGAAGGCAGCGGCACGACGGCGGCAATGACCGAATCCTGTGCCGATATGGCGGCTGGCGGTAGCGACCAAGGCACTGACCAGAGTGCGCTCTGCCTGGCGCACTGCCAGGCAGATTCCAAGAGCGCGGACCATGTTTCACCGCAGCTTCCGGCCTTCCTGCCAGTGCTGAAGAGCGTCGTGGAACCCACGCGCGTGGTCACGGCCGAGGTTCGCATCGCGCTGCGCGCCGAGGTCGAGGCGCGCGGCCCGCCGCCCCTGAACATCCTTCACTGCAGTTTTCAAACGTAGCCTCCAGATCGACGCCCATTCGGTGCTGCCCAGCTAGACTCGGGTAGCTGTCGTCGTTCACGGAGGCTTTATGCTTTTTCCTCGTCGCCTGACGCTGGCGCTGCTTTGCGCGCCTGCCTTCAGCATGGCGGTGTCGCATGCCGCGGCTGCGCAATCTGCCCCTTCTCTTTCCCTCGAGGAGACCGTCGCGCTCGCGACCACTCACGCCGGCGATGCCGAATCCTCGCGAGGCGCCGTCGAGGCAGCCGTGCAAATGGCGGTTTCCGCCGGCCAATTGCCGGACCCGGTGCTCAAACTTGGACTCAACAACGTCCCCGTGACCGGGCCGGACCAGTTCTCGCTCACGCGGGATTTCATGACCATGCGGTCCATCAGCGTGATGCAGGAATTCACGCGCTCGGACAAGCGCCGCGCCAAGGCGGCGCGCTTTGAAGCCGAGGCGACTGCCGCCGAGGCGCAGCGCGCGGTCGGACTGGCCAACGTGCAACGGAATGCCGTCGGTGCCTGGCTCGATCGGTGGTATGCCGAGCAGACCGGTGTCCTGCTAGGCCATCACGGCCATCCCCTGGACCTGGCGCTCCAGGCGGCGACCGCCGCCTATCGCAGCGGGCGTGGCACGCGTGCGGATGTCTTGGCGATGGAGCTGGAAGTCCAGAAGCTGCATGACCGCCTCGACGAAAACCGGGCCGCCGTAGCCACCGCCATGCTTAATCTGCAGCGCTGGGTCGGGCCTGCGGCTAACCGCACACTGTCGCAGCGCCCGCCGCTCGACGTACCCCAGAGCATTCAGCAACTGGCGAAAGACGAATTCGACGCGGTTCCCGAGATCGCGGCGGCACGGCGCGACGTGGCCCTGGCCGAGTCGGAGATCCAGGTGGCAACGGAGGCCAGGACACCAGATGTGACGGTCGAGCTGATGTACAGCCAGCGCGGCCCAGCCTTCTCCAACATGGGGTCGATCAACGTCAGCTTCCCGGTGCCCTGGGACCGGGGCAATCGCCAAGACCGCGACGTCGCTGCCCGGCTGGCACAGGCCAATGAAGCGCGTGCCAAGTCCGAAATCATCCGGCGCAATACCCAGGCCATGGTAGGCGCCAAACTTGCCGAGCTGCAGCGCAACCTTGAGCGGCTCCAACGCTACGACGAGAAGACCTTACCGCTCGCCAATCAGCAGGCGGAGGCAGCGCTCACGGCATACCGGGCCAATACCGGATCGCTGCTTGCCGTCGCCGAGGCCAACCATCGCGCCATCGACACAGCGGTGGAGCGGCTGACGCTGGAGGCCAGGACGGCAAAGCTGTGGGCCGACTTGACCTTCCTGATCCCGCTGCCTACCGCGCAGACCGAGCCAGCCACCAAGGAACGCAAATGAAGAAACCAGTCATTGCCGCGGTCGCCGGCGTCGTTGTCATCGGTGCCGCCCTCTATGGCGCCTACCACCTCGGCGTCATGCGCGGCACACAATCTGCGCAGACGGCCGCGCCAGGCGCGGCGTCTGCGCTCAAAGCAGGCGACACCGATCCGAACACTGGCAAGAAGATCCTGTACTGGCACGATCCGATGGTACCCGGCCAGCGTTTCGACAAGCCAGGCAAGTCCCCTTTCATGGACATGCAGCTCGTGCCCGTTTATGCGGATGGGGATGCCGGAGGCAGCGGAGGCAGCGGCGTCACGGTCGACAGCCGTGTCGCGCAGAATTTGGGCATCCGCACGACTGAGGTCAAGGCGAGCCGGATGAGCGCCGTGCTCGAGGCACCTGGCAATGTCGCCATTGACGAGCGCAGTGTCCAGGTGATCCAGGCGCGGACGAATGCCTTCGTCCAGCACGTAGCGGTCAAAGCGACCCTCGACCCGGTCCGGCGCGGCCAAGCACTGGTGACGCTGTACTCGCCCGATTGGGTGGCCGCGCAAGAGGAATATCTTGCCGTGTCCCGCATGGCCGCGGGTGGCCAATCCGACCTGCGCAGCGCGGCCAAGGCCCGCATGCTGCAGGCTGGCATGACCCCCGGCCAGGTCAGCACCGTCGAATCATCCGGCAAGCTCCAGCCTACTCTTGGCATTGTGAGCCCCGTCGACGGCCTTGTGACAGAGGTTGCGGTCCGGGAGGGCATGACTGTGTCTCCTGGCATGACCCTGTTTCGCCTGGCCGACCTGAGCCAGGTCTGGGTGATTGCCGAGGTACCGGAGGGACAAGCCCACGCCATCGCTCCGGGCCGGGCGGTCAAGGTGTCGCCGACCGGCGCAACCGAGTCAATCGTTGGCAAGGTCGATACCGTCCTGCCCGATGTCAATCCGGCCACGCGAACCATCAAGGTGCGCATTGTCCTGCCCAACAAGGGCAGGCACCTGTTGCCGGGGATGTTCGTGACGGTCCGGTTTGACAGCGGTGATCAGAAGGAATTGCTGATGATTCCGCTGGAGTCCGTCATCCGCACCGGCCAGCGCAGCATCGTCATGGTCGATGCGGGCAAGGCCGGCTTTGTGGCAACCGAAGTCAAGACCGGGCGCGAGGCCGCCGGCATGGTCGAGGTGCTGGACGGGCTGAAAGCGGGGCAGAAAGTGGTCACCTCCGGGCAGTTCCTCATCGATTCGGAAGCCAGCTTGCGTGGCACGGCCGAACGCATGAGCGCCACGACAGCGGCTTCCGCGCCGGCTGCGGCTGCGCCCGAGCACGAGGGCGTCGGGCGCATCGAGGCCGTGACGCGCGAAGGCCTGACCATCTCGCACGGGCCGATTCCCTCGGCACAGTGGGGCGCGATGACCATGGATTTCGCCGCGCCGCCTGCCGGCCTGCCGAAGGGGCTCAAGACCGGCGACCGCATCCGGTTCCGCTTCCACCTGGACAAGGATGGCCTGGCGATCCTGTCCGCAGTCGAGCCGGCCGGCACCACCCAGGGGGCCAAGCCATGATCGCCCGGCTCATTCTTGCTTCCATCCGCAACCGTTTCCTGGTCCTGCTGGTCACGGTCATGCTGACCGCCTGGGGACTGTGGGCCGTGCGCAGCACGCCGCTCGACGCGTTGCCGGACTTGTCCGATGTGCAAGTGATCATCCGCACGCCGTTTCCCGGCCAGGCGCCACAGATTGTCGAGAACCAGGTCACCTATCCACTGACCACGACCATGCTGTCGGTCCCGGGCGCCAAGACCGTACGCGGCTACTCGTTCTTCGGTGACTCGTTTGTCTATGTGCTATTCGAGGACGGCACCGACCTGTATTGGGCGCGCTCCCGCGTGCTGGAATATCTGAACCAGGTGCAATCCCGCCTGCCCGGCGCCGCCAAGCCGGCGCTGGGGCCGGACGCCACCGGCGTCGGCTGGATCTACGAGTACACGCTGGTGGACAAGACCGGCCAGCACGACCTCAGTCAACTGCGTGCGCTCCAGGACTGGTTCTTGCGCTTCGAGCTGAAATCGCTGCCCAATGTTGCCGAGGTCGCGTCCCTCGGCGGCATGGTGAAGCAGTTCCAGGTCGTCCTGATGCCGGACCGGCTACGCGCCTACAACCTGTCGCAGGGCAAGGTGCTTACGGCGCTCAAGGGCGCCAACCAGGAAACCGGCGGCTCGGTGCTGGAATTGGGCGAGGCGGAGTACATGGTCCGGGCCAGCGGCTACCTGAAGACGCTCGATGATTTCCGGCAGATCCCGCTGGTGACCAGCGACGCCGGCATCCCGGTGCGGCTGGGCGATGTCGCCACCGTCCAGCTTGGTCCCGAGATGCGGCGCGGCATCGCCGAGCTCGACGGCCAGGGAGAGGTCGCCGGCGGTGTCATCGTGATGCGCTCGGGCAAGAACGCGCTGGAAACCATCGAAGCGGTCAAAGCCAAACTCGCCACGCTGCAGAAGAGCCTGCCGGCAGGCGTCCAGATCGTCACCACGTACGATCGCTCCGCCCTGATCAACCGGGCGGTGGAAAACCTGACCCACAAGCTGATCGAAGAGTTTATCGTCGTCGCGGTGGTCTGCCTGGTTTTCCTGTTCCACCTGCGCTCCGCGCTGGTTGCCATCGTTTCATTGCCGCTGGGTGTGCTGGCCGCGTTTCTGGTCATGCGATACCAGGGTGTCAATGCCAACATCATGTCGCTGGGCGGCATCGCCATTGCCATCGGCGCCATGGTCGATGCCGCGGTCGTCATGATCGAGAACGCGCACAAGCATCTCGAGCATTGGCATGCGGATAAGCCCGGCCTGGATCTCACCGGCCATGAACGCTGGAGCGTGATCGGCGAGTCGGCGGCTGAGGTTGGACCGGCGCTGTTCTTCTCGCTGCTGATCATCACGCTGTCATTCATTCCGGTGTTCACGCTGGAGGCGCAGGAGGGCCGACTGTTTTCGCCGCTGGCCTTTACCAAGACCTACTCCATGGCCGCGGCGGCGGGCCTCTCCGTCACCCTGGTGCCGGTCCTGATGGGCTACATGATCCGTGGCAGGATCCCCACGGAGCAGTCCAATCCCCTCAGTCGGTGGCTGATTCGCGCCTATCAGCCAGTGTTGGCCAAGGTGCTCACCTACCCGAAGACCACTGTAGCGATCGCGGCAATTCTGCTCGTCGCGACCGCCTGGCCGATCATGCGAATTGGCGGCGAGTTCATGCCGCCTCTCGATGAGGGTGACCTACTCTACATGCCGTCGGCGCTCCCGGGGCTGTCCACCGGCAAGGCAGCGCAGTTGCTGCAGCAGACCGACCGCCTAATCAAGACCGTTCCCGAGGTAGCCACCGTGTTTGGCAAGGCCGGCCGCGCCGACACGGCGACCGACCCGGCGCCCATCGAGATGTTCGAAACCACCATCCAGTTCAAGCCGCGCGACCAGTGGCGTTCCGGCATGACGACGGACAAGCTGGTGGAGGAGCTCGACCGCGTGGTGAAGGTGCCCGGCCTGTCCAATATCTGGGTGCCGCCGATCCGCAACCGCATCGACATGCTCGCCACCGGCATCAAGAGCCCGGTCGGCATTAAGGTGGCGGGCACCGACCTGAAGGAAATTGACCGACTGGCCACGAGGATCGAGGATGCTGTCAAGGCGGTGCCGGGCGTCACCTCTGCACTCGCCGAACGCCTGTCCGGCGGGCGCTACGTCGATGTCGACATAGACCGGATGGCCGCCGGGCGATATGGGCTCAACATCGAGGATGTCCAGAGCATCGTGTCCTCGGCCATCGGTGGCGACAACGTCGGGGAAGTGGTCGACGGGCTGGCGCGCTTTCCGATCAATGTGCGTTATCCACGGGACTACCGCGACTCGGTGGAACAACTGCGCAGCCTGCCCATTGTCACCGACCGTGGCCAGCATATCACGCTGTCCGACGTGGCGCGCCTCCAGGTGGTGCAAGGACCGCCGATGCTGCGCAGCGAAAACGCCCGCCTGTCGGGCTGGGTGTACGTCGATATTCGCGGACGTGACCTGCGTTCGGCCGTCCAGGACATGCAGGCCGCCGTGGCCAAGGCGGTCCCGATGCCAGCGGGCTATTCCCTCAGTTGGTCGGGTCAGTTCGAGTATCTGGAGCGGGCCACCGCGAAGCTGAAGGTGGTGGTGCCGTTCACGCTGCTGATCATCTTCGTGTTGCTGTACCTGGTGTTCGGCCGTCTCGATGAAGCGCTACTGATCATGGGCACGCTGCCGCTGGCGCTCATCGGCGGATTCTGGCTGCTTTACTTGCTGGGCTACAACCTTTCGGTAGCGGGGGTTGTCGGCTTTATCGCCCTTGCCGGCGTGGCAGCCGAGTTCGGCGTCATCATGCTGCTCTACCTGAAGCAAGCCTGGAGCGAACGCGAGGGCCGAGGCGAAACCAGCGTGTCCGCATTGCTGGACGCCATTCAGGAAGGGGCAGTGCTGCGGGTCCGCCCCAAGGCCATGACCGTCGCTGTCATTCTTGCCGGCCTGATTCCCATCATGTGGTCGCATGGCACCGGCTCGGAGGTCATGCAGCGCATTGCGGCTCCGATGGTTGGCGGCATGGTCACCGCGCCATTGCTTTCCCTGTTTGTTGTGCCGGCGGTGTACTTGCTGATACGCAGACGGCAGGCCGAATCTGTCTCACTTTCCACCCACCCCTCACTCCCGGAGGAATCACAATGAAATACGTCAAAACTCTTGCCATCATGGCTGCTCTCGCTGCCACACCGGCTGCGTTCGCGGCAGGGTCGATGGACGGCATGGATATGAAGGGCATGGACATGAAGCCGTCAGCCGAAACGAAGCAGGCCCCCCACCCGGTTGCGGCAGAGGTAAAGAAGATCGATGCGAAGGCAGGGAAAGTTACCCTCAAGCACGGCCCGATCGAAAATCTCGGCATGTCCGCCATGACCATGGCGTTCCCGGTCAAGGATCGCGCTTCGTTGAAGGACTTCAAGGAAGGTGATGCGGTTACCGCCGTATTCGACACGGTCGACGGCAAGCCGACAGTCGTGGACATGCAGCGCAAGTAAAACTCAGGCGGCACCACCGCTCGCATCGGGGCAGTGTGCCGCCTGCCATGGCCAAAATCCTCCGTCACGCCGCTTCGGTAGACCTCCGAATGGCGTCGTCGGGATCGAAACCGCTTTCCATGAACGTTCGGCCACAGTGAGCCGCCCACCCTTCGACCTGCCACGTGAAGTCATCGTTGTCATCGTGTTTGCCGTGGCGTTCACGGTGTGTGCTACAGGTTCGCTTGCCTGGCATTTTCGTCGCCAGATGCGCATCAAGCGCGGCCTCGAGAATGACAGATCAGGTTCGTCCACGCGACGTCGCATAACTTCAAGACGGCGCAAATAGTCCTGTCAGATCCCACCTGAGCATTCATGCTGGATGCAGCTTGCGAGCCGGTTTCACCAACGAGAGCGGCTTTAGACATCAGCATCGCGGCCCTGCGAGACGTCTTCGGTGGCCAGACGAACTTGCGGATCCGGTCGTTCAAACGGATAAATCAGTTGCTCGCCGTAGCGGTGCGGCACCGGGTCGCCTTCGATGCCGATTGCGCCCAGTGGCGCCTGCGGTTGATAGAAGGTACCGAAGAGGTGGTCCCATACCAGCCAGAACTCCCCGAAATTGACCTGCGCGTCCGCGAAGCGCTCCCGATGGTGCCAGCGATGGAGTTCTGCCACGCCTAACATATACCGCACCGGCCCCAGGCTATAGTCCAGGTTGGCATGCTGGAATGCCAGATGGACCGCCAGGATTGCGAACCAGCCGGCCACTACCTCGGCCGGCGCGCCTAGTATGCCCAGGACCAGTAAGCCCGGACCCGCCATCAGGGCTGCATGCAGCGGGTGGCGGCGTTCCCCGTTTAGCCAGTAGAGCCGCCGCGACGAATGATGAATGCTGTGCAGCCGCCACAGAAAGCCGTAGTGGTGGCTGAGCCGATGGACGGCATACAGCGACAGGTCCAGTGGCGCCCCTGCGAGTAATACCTGCAACAAGTATGGCCATTCCGCAGGCCACCATAGCTTGGGCCAACCCGTTCCTTCCCGCAGCACCACGAACCCCAGCACGGCACCGTGCATCACGGCCAAATTCACAACGGCATGGGCGACATCCGCCGGAAAGTCGAGATCCCGCTTTTGCCACCGTGCATCGAACGGGACAATGCGCTCCAGCCAAGCAACAAGAAATAGCCCGGCGGCGGCCCACAACGCCAGCCAAGCCAGCGGCGTGCCGTGGGATGGGGCGACCGAAACCCCTGTGATTACCAGGGCCATGATGGTCGGATAGGCGCCGTACCGCACCACAGAACGCGCTGTCATTGCGACTCCAGAGTTCAATTTCCTCCAGTTTCTCCAAGCGACAGACAGCTAGCTTGAATAAACATGCTGTGTGCGGGCGACGTCTTGACTCTATAGCAGGTACGGGGTGTGAAATTACTCAGATCTTCTGTGGAAACAGGCGGGTTAACAAAGGAGTTGCATGAACGACCACTTCCCCGACAAAGAACGCCTTGACCTCGACGCGAGTCAGGCGGCCGACCGCCGGATTCTGTGGCTGGTACTACTGATTAATGTCAGCCAATGTCTGGCAGGTATGGGCGTGGGCCTTTGGGCGGCGTCCACGGCGGTGCTTGGTGCGGCTCTGGACAACCTTGCCGACGCGTTGGTGTATGGCGTCAGCCTGTACGCCGTCGGCCGATCGCGAGCCATCAAGGTGCGGGCAGCGCGGCTATCGGGGTGGCTTTTGATTGGGCTGGCCCTGATGCTATGCGTGGAAGTCCTGCGCCGGTTCTTTGGCGGCGAGGCGCCATTGGGGCCGGCGATGATGGTCATGGCAGCGATCAATGCGGCGCTGAACATTATTTGCTTGCGCTTACTGAAACGCCACCGCGGGGAAGACGTCAACTTCAAGGCTTCCGCCATATTCACCAGCAACGACTCGATTGTGAATCTGGCCATTGTGTTGTCCGGAGCGCTCGTGATGTGGTCGGGCTCCAACCTGCCAGACCTGGTTCTGGGTCTGGTGGTATCTGCGATCGCCGCTAACGGAGGTCGTGAAATCCTGGTTGACGCGACAGAACATGAGGAAAAGGCCCGTTCCGAGGCAACTTAACCTCCGACCAGGAGGCAGAGCCCTTGACTCTGTATCTACTTTAGGGTGTGAAATTCTGACATATACAGAAAGAGGCGAATGATGAAACTCGACCAAGCCCATGCCGAAAGTGATGCGAGATCAACTCAAGAAAGGAAGAAGGCGGAGGACCTGAACGGCGCGACATCCGTCTTCCGCATTCCCAACATGGATTGCCGCAACGAAGAAGCGGCAATCCGTGCACGGCTTGCCAAATTGCCAGCGGTAGAGTCCCTTTCGTTCGACCTTCCCCAGCGCCGCCTCACCGTCCGGCATGGGCTACCGAACCCGGGGCCGTTGCTGGAGGCCCTCCATGAGATCGGCATGCAAGCATCGATGGAGGACGACGGCGAAGCCGCGGGCAACGCCGCTTGCGGATCCGCGTGCGCTGGATCCTGCGCCGGCAGCCAGAGCGCTGCGTTAGAAGAGTCAAAAGACACATTCACGATTCCAAACATGGATTGCCGCTCCGAAGAGGCGGCGATCCGCGCGCGGCTGGAGCCGTTGGCCGGCGTCCGGTCGCTCGAGTTCGACCTACCCGCACGCCAGCTGTCTGTCGTCCACACCTTGTCCTCGGTGGAACCCCTGCTGACGGCGTTGCAATCGATCGGCATGCAGGCAAGGCTGGGCGAAGACACAACTCCTCCGGGCGCGAATTGCGCAGCGACAACGGAGACTGCCTGCGGTCCCTGCGGCACGCCCCCCGTCTCCTTCGTCCCTGCAGCCACGGGCAATACCACGCAGTTCCTGATCACAAACATGGACTGCCCCACCGAGGAAGCTTTGATCCGCAAGCGCCTAGGCAAGGTGGAGGGCATCGAACGCCTCGACTTCGACCTGATGAATCGCCGACTGGAGGTGCAACACCGCCTGCCCGATCCGGCACCGGTCCTCGGCGCACTGCGCGAGATCGGCATGCATGCCACGGTCGAGCGCGAGGCAGGGGCAAGTTCCAAGGGACGAGCCACCTACTTGATCGAAAAGATGGACTGCCCGACCGAAGAGGCGCTGCTGCGCAAGGCGTTGGAAGGCATGCCGGGTGTCAGCAGCCTGCAGTTCAACCTGATGAGCCGGACCCTGACCGTCAGCCATTCGCTGAAGGACGAGGTGCCAATCACAGCGGCCATTGAGCGACTTGGCATGCAGCCGGTGCTGCGCGACCATAGTCGGCCTGCCCCCGCAGTCACGAGGGACTTTGGCACCGGCATTTCGAAGGCGGAGTGGCTGCGCATGGGGGCCGCCGGCGTGCTGGCGGTTGGCGCGGAAGTCCTCACATTCGCCGGGATGGGTGAATCGGCATGGCCGGTGGTGGCCGCGTCGCTGGCGGCCATTGCGTTGGGCGGTATCGAGACCCTGAAGAAAGGCTGGATCGCGCTGCGCACGCTGTCACTGAACATGAACCTCCTGATGACGATTGCCGTCATCGGTGCCGCTTTGATCGGCCAGTGGCCGGAAGCCGCCGTGGTGATCTGGCTGTTCGCCATCGCGGAGATGATCGAAGCGCTAAGCCTGGACCGGGCGCGCAACGCGATTCGCAAGCTGATGGACCTGGCGCCGGAAACCGCACTCGTCCGCCAGGACGACGGTCGCTGGCAAGAGGTCAAGGCCGAGACAGTGCCGCTTGGAGCCGTCGTGCGCGTTCGTCCCGGCGAACGTATCGCCTTGGATGGGGTCGTGGTGTCGGGCGCATCAGCCATCAACCAGGCGCCCATCACCGGCGAAAGCATGCCCGTGGAAAAGAACCCCGGCGACACGGTGTTCGCGGGCACGATCAATGAGCGCGGCACATTGGAATTCGAAGTGCACTCGCGCAAGGGAGAGACCACGCTCGACCGTATCGCGCGCTCGGTCCAGGAAGCCCAAGGCCAGCGCGCGCCGACGCAGCGTTTCGTTGATCGTTTCGCGAGCGTCTATACCCCCTCTGTCTTTGCGCTGGCGATCGCCATTGCCGTGATCCCGCCGCTGTTCTTTGGGGCGCCTTGGTTCGAATGGGTCTACAAGGCGCTGGTGATGCTGGTGATTGCTTGTCCCTGCGCCCTGGTGATCTCGACACCGGTGACGGTCGTCAGCGGCCTGGCTGCGGCCGCGCGGCGTGGCATCCTCGTCAAGGGTGGCCTGTACCTGGAGCAAGGGCGTCTGCTGCGCGCGGTGGCACTGGACAAGACTGGCACCCTTACGCACGGCCGCCCGGCGCTGACCGATACGGTACCGACGGGCGCGCTCTCGGAGACGGAAGTGCTGCGCATTGCCGCCAGCCTGGATGCGTTGTCCGAACATCCAGTGGCCACAGCTATCGTCAACGCCTACGGCGACAAGCCGCACGCCTCAGTGCAACGCTTCGAGGCTCTGGCTGGCCGTGGCGTCAAGGGCGACATCGACGGCCAGACCTACTACGTCGGCAACCACCGCCTGGCAAATGAGCTTGGCGTGGCCAGCGAGCAGGTCCGCAAGCTGCTGGAGAGCCTGGAAGCGCAGGCCAAGACAGCAGTGGTGCTTGCCACCGATAAGCAGGCACTGGGTGTCCTGGCAGTTGCCGACACGGTCCGGGACAGCAGCAAGCGTGCGGTAGCGGCGCTCAAGCAGTTGGGCGTAGAGCCGGTGATGCTTACCGGCGACAACCGCAAGACCGCGGAAGCGGTGGCCGCCCAGGTGGGCATCACCGACGCGCGCGGCGACCTGCTGCCGCACGACAAGTTGGCTGCGATCGCAGAGCTTGGCGCGAAGGCGCCGGTAGGCATGGTCGGGGATGGCGTCAACGATGCGCCCGCGCTGGCCAAATCGAACATCGGCTTTGCGATGGGCGCTGCTGGCACCGACACCGCGATCGAGACCGCCGACGTGGCGCTGATGCAGGACGACCTGCGCAAGCTGCCTGAGTTCATCAAGCTGTCGCGCCGGGTGGGTGGCGTGCTGAAGGCAAACATCGCCTTCGCGATCGGTACCAAGGCGGTCTTCATGGTGCTGGCCTTCACCGGCCATGCCAGCCTGTGGCTCGCGATTCTTGCCGACATGGGCGCAAGCCTGGCCGTGGTGTTCAACGGACTGCGCCTGCTGGGGACCAGCCCCTCCACTGAGAGTGACCACCATGCGGGCTGATCGCAGCATTGGCCTGGGTTTCGTATTGGCGGCCCTTATCGTGGCGATGGATATCGGGACGAAAGTAGCCATCGTGGCCTGGGTCGACTACGGTGCAAGCCTCGACTGGCTGCCCGTCCTCAACGTCGTGCATGTGCTGAACCGAGGTGCCGCCTTCAGTTTTCTGCACGGCGCGGGGGGCTGGCAGCGATATTTTTTCATTGGAATTGCCTTGGCGGCCTCCGCGTTCCTTGTGTACATGATTCGGCGTACTGGTACCACCGATACCGAGCGGATCAGCTACGGACTGATCTTGGGCGGCGCGTTGGCCAATATGATCGACCGGGTCGCACGCGGAGCGGTGGTCGACTGGATCGATCTTCATTGGGGTTCGTACCATTGGCCGGCCTTCAATGTGGCTGACATCGGCATCACACTCGGTGCTGCCTTGATCGTGTTCCATGAGCTCTTCGGCAGAATGCAGGCACGCCCAGCCCGCGGATGAACACGAAGCATCCGACAGGCAGCCGCTGCTGACCATCGGCCGCGGCTGGGCCATTTACATCGGACCGATAGAGGCCGGTCGGTTGCACCGACATCAAGCAGCTCAGTTGGCATGGAGCAAACAGGGGATGTTGCTCCTCGAAGGGGCCTGGGGCGGATTGCAGGCCCCGGGACATTTTCTTGCGGCCGGGGTGCCGCATCGTCTCGTAGCGGCCGGCCCGGTGCGCATGGTGTTTCTCGACCCGACCATGCACAGCGTTTGCCCTACTGGCCGTCGGCCCGCAGCCACGATGGCGCCGAGCCCCGTGCAGGCGGATATGCTGGAACATGAGCTGGACCGCTGGCTGCGAGGCGCAATGCCGTCTGAAACAGCGAATGTGTCACAACCTGCCACGGAGGCTTCGCGTTGGGCTGCGGTCCTCCAGTGGCTGGAAACGTCGCTGGAGGGACCCGTGCATGTCGCACATGCCGCCGACGCCGTAGGCCTGTCGTCCTCCCGTTTCATGCATTGGTTCGCGGAGGCGAGCGGACTGTCGTTCCGGGCGTACGTGCGTTGGTTGCGCCTGCAGCGTGCGGTGCGCACCCTCTCCGATGGTTGTACGCTCACCGAGGCTGCTCATCTCGCCGGCTTCGCCGACAGCGCGCACCTGACGCGCACCTTCGTGTCCACATTCGGAGTCCGGCCAGCGCCGCTGCGTGGCGCTCGGATTGTCTGTACGGCACAGTCCAAACCTCCATTCACACTGCACGGACTTGAATTTGTCGACACCATCCGGCATGGAGGGCGTCAGACAGGAGCCCAACAAAGGGGAAAAGCATGAAGATCGGCAAACTTGCTCAAACCGCCGGCACCACGGTGGAGACTATTCGCTTCTACGAGCATGAAGGCTTACTGCCGGCGCCGGCTCGTTCCTCTGGAAACTACCGACTCTACGCTTCCCAGCACCTTGAGCGGTTGGCGTTCATCCGCCATTGCCGCTCGTTGGACATGACCCTGAACGAGATTCGGTCCTTGCTGCGTCTCAAGGATGCGCCCCACGAGGACTGTGGAGAGGTCAACGTCCTGCTAGAAGGCCACATTCGACACGTGGCGCGCCGCATACAAGAGTTGATGGCATTGGAACGTGACCTGAAGCAATTGCGCAGTCAATGCGGTCTGTCGCGAGAGGCCAAGGACTGCGGCATTCTGGAGGGCCTTACGAAAACAGCCCATCAGACACCACAGCTGTTGGGAGAAGAGTAGGGACGCGGATCCCACGAAGGACTACAGGCAGATCCGCCTTCAGCGAACGCTTTCCTGTCGCCGGCGCTAAGCGGCATGTGCGCCACCCCAAACAGCGCAGGCGGAAGCGTTCCCGACGCGCAAGGCAGCCTCTGCCATAGCCCCGCAGAAAGGCACAGACTCCCAAGTGCGCCTCCCAAGCCGCCAAAACGTCTGCCGGGAAATGCATGCCTGCGACCAGACGCGACCAGCCAACAAGGTCCACGCCAGTTTGGGCTAGCCCCTTCTAGTGCTTCATCTAGCACTGTGTAGCTGCCATAGGGTCAAGGAAAACGCTACGCGTTTGCCGAACTTTTCTCCTGAAGTGCGGCGCGGGTGCTTTGTTCGTAGCAGGCGGCATATATGCGTGCAGCCTTGTCTTGACCCTGTAGCCACTACATGGTGTCAAATCGCACCGACATATCAGCTGACAGGCTGCCAATGAGAGGCGCTGGGCTAAAGGCGACCGGCCATATCATTGGGGCATGCCTCGGCACTGCTCTATAACCTGCCGAGCGCGGGATCCAAGCCGACCGATCCAATGTGCTGCAACATCTTCGATTTCACTACACTCGAGCCCATGAATTTCTGCATGCCAAACGCCACTCCGAGAAGTAACCGGTAACCGCCATACACTCACAAAAGGTACGGCTCCGTCGCTCATGCAAACGCCAACCTGAATCGCCCCGGGTTTTGCGGAGGCTCTCACTCTTGAGAGAATGCGAGCCATGAGCAAGAACAACGCAAACAAGTTTTCCCCGGAAGTGCGCGAGCGCGCCGTGCGCCTGGTGCAGGAGTCGCGCGGCGAGTACCCGTCGCTGTGGGTGGCGGTCGAGTCCATCGCGCCCAAGATCGGCTGCTCGGCGCAGACGCTGCTGACCTGGGTCAAGCGCCACGAAGTCGACAGCGGACAGCGCGAAGGCGTCACCACCAGCGAGCGAGAACGCATCAAGGAGTTGGAGCGGGAGAACCGAGAGCTGCGCCGCGCCAACGACATCCTGCGCACTGCCAGCGCTTTTTTCGCGCAGGCGGAGCTCGACCGCAAGCTGAAGTCGTAAACACCTACATCGACCGGCACCGGGAGGTTTACGGGGTCGAGCCGATCTGCAAGGTGTTGCAGGTTGCCTCGTCGGCCTATCGGCGCCATGCCGCACGGCTGCGTGATCCGTCACGGCGCAGCGACCGTGCGCGTCGTGATGAACGGCTCATGCCGCAAGTCCAGCGAGTGTGGCAGGAGAACCATCGCGTCTACGGCGCCGACAAGGTCTGGCGGCAACTGAACCGCGAGGGCGTGACGGTTGCCCGCTGCACGGTCGAGCGATTGATGCGCGCCCAGGGACTGCAAGGTGTGCGGCGCGGCAAGCGGCTGCGAACGACCATCGCTGACGACGCCGCCAGTCGCCCGGTGGATCGCGTCAACCGGCAGTTCCGGGCCGACCGTCCCAATCAGCTCTGGGTCTCGGACTTCACCTACGTCTCGACATGGCAGGGTTGGCTGTACGTGGCCTTCGTCGTCGACGTCTACGCCAGGCGCATCGTCGGCTGGCGCGTGAGCAAATCCATGACGACGGACTTCGTGCTCGATGCGCTGGAGCAGGCCCTATACGCTCGCCAGCCTGGCAACGACGGTTCTCTGACCCACCACTCCGATAGGGGATCGCAGTACGTCAGCATCCGCTATAGCGAACGCCTGGCCGAAGCCGGCATCGAGCCGTCGGTCGGCAGCCGTGGCGACAGTTACGACAACGCCTTGGCCGAGACGATCAATGGCTTGTACAAGGCCGAGCTGATCCATCGCCGCGCGCCTTGGAAAACCAGGGAATCCGTCGAACTGGCAACACTGGAATGGGTCGCTTGGTTCAACCATAAGCGCCTGCACTCATCCATCGGCTATATCCCGCCCGCCGAGGCTGAGGCAAACTACTACAACCAACTCGGCAAAACCGCCGACGAGGCCGTTTTACTTTAACCAAACAGCCTCCGCGAAAACCGGGGCGATTCAGTCCCTTGCTTACGGCTCTCACGCAATCTGCTAACCATAGGAAAACAGGGAGATCGGCCTTGAGCGCAAACGCGACACGGTCGCCAATACCAAGCTGTCCATCGAGGCCGAACAGAGCGGGGGGAAGCCAGATATAACCCGCGCCAAGAACTACCGCGCAAACTAAGCAGGCAAGCATCGAATCGCGTACGATGCGACGTTGTTGCAGACTCCATGGCATGGTTGCACTCCTCGCCTGTTACCCCGGCACGACGATCCTTGGTACGTTAAGCAGCCCCCTTCAATAACCGGCTCGAAAGAGCCAAACTGCCGAGCGCTACTAACCAGCCCGCCAAGACGTCCGCCGGGAAGTGCATCCCTGTGGCCAAACGTGACCAGCCGACTAGCGCGACATAGGTAAGTAGAGCCGGTCGCCAGTGGGCGCGGACCATTGGCCATAACCCACCAGCAACCAGAGCGGCGTACGTGGAATGTCCACTCGGAAGACTGTAGTGCGTCTCAATTGAACCGATTGAATGCCACAGGTGACCGAACACGGCAGCCGGCCGCGGGAAATCGAAGAGAAACTTTGATGCTCCAACTACAGCAAATGCCATACCGAATGCGACTACAAATCGTGCCAAGTGAGCCTGTAGCTCCAACGAACGATCTACATCCGAGGTTGTTCTTGACCAGACCCAAAAGCCTCCCATGACAACAGGCGCGGTCCAATAGTTGCCCAATAGGTAGCTAAACAGCTTGGCCAAAGGCAAGAACATTGCCGGCGTGCCTTCATTGACCAGTAGGAAGATCTCTCGATTCCAGCCGCTCCAGTCGTAGAGAACAAGTGCCCAACTCATCGGATCACCATCCTCCGCCCCTCGCATCCCACCATACGGTAAGGACTCGCGATATGGGAGCGTTGGGTTCTATTGTTCGCAATCGTGCGAACGCCTGAAAGCCGAGGCGGAGGGTCGCCCGAAGTTGTGCGCACCTCACGTAAGCGCATTGCACCCTCCCGCATCTTGCACGCGGCTGCACTTGGCTCGACCCCATACGAGCAATCCGCCGGAAGTCCCCATCGGTTTGTGTTGCGCTGACTCAAAGTAGGTCGCCAGTATTGACTAACGTTGTTATTTCTACGCCCTCTAGCGGCTATAGAGTCAAGCGCGATTCCCCATACTTCCATCACCAAGATGGGTCGCTCGCGCAAACGATATGAATTACAATCATTCGCATTTGTCCGCGAAAACTGCCGCCCGCCCGGCGTGTTCCTCATGCAAGCCCTGCGCATCCTCTCCCTCGTTCTAGTCTCCTTGGCGCTATCCGTCTCGACGGCTTTGGCCGAGCCTCTATCCACGCAAGACAAGGCCAAGCAAGTCTGGCAATTGCTGGACTACCTTGCCGTTGACTATGGCGGTTCAGTCAACGATGGCCGCATCACCAATGAGGCTGAATATGCCGAGATGCAAGAGTTCGCGCAGACGGTCGCGCGACAGCTAGGCGAATTGCCGCCAGGACCCGCCTCCGAACAACTAGGCAAGGAAGCTGGCGCATTGCGTTTGTCCATCGCAGCGAAGGCCTCGCCAGAAACTGTCGCCGAACTGGCTCGGAAGTTGGCCAGCGGCGTCCTCACAGCCTATCCGGTTCCTATGGCACCAAGCAAGGCGCCTGATTTGCAGAACGGGGCGAAGCTCTATCAAAGCCATTGTGCGTCCTGCCACGGCGTATCCGGTAACGCGGACGGCCCCCTCGCAGCGAAACTCAACCCGCCCCCGATTGCGCTGGCCGACCACGCGCGCGCGCAGGAACGCAGCGTCTTTGCCTTGCAACAGATCATCACGCGCGGCGTGGAGGGAACATCGATGCCGGGCTTTGCCCATCTCTCCGAAGACGACCGATGGGCTCTGGCCTATTTTGCTTCGACGCTGTCTTATTCAGATACTGACCGCCAGGCGGGCGCCAAGCTTTGGACTGCTGAACCGGGGCTGCGCGCGGCGGTTCCCACGCTCGACAAGCTTAGCCAGACCTCGGAGGCGGCACTTGCTAAATTCGTGGGTGCACAGACCTCTCGTGATGGTCTTGCATACCTGCGAAGCTCACCGGACGTACTGGCCGCATCGACCACCGATAGTCTCTCAATCGCCAAGGAAAAGCTGAAGGAAAGTGTCACTGCGCTTGACAAGGGAGACACGCGGGCCGCATCGCAACTGGCTTTGTCCGCATATCTTGATGGGTTCGAACCAGTTGAGCCTGCGTTGGCTGCCAAGAACCAGGCTCTCTTCCTGGACATCGAGAAGACGATGGGACTCTATCGAAATGCCGTCGCGAATGGCCAGGCAGAGCGCGCGCATGACATCGCAGCGCAACTGCAGTCAAGGCTGGACGAGGCGCAGGAAGCGCTCGCAGGCGCCAATGACGCATTCTCGACCTTCCTTGGCGCCTTTACGATCCTGCTTCGTGAAGGGCTTGAAGCGCTGTTGGTAGTCGTAGCCATGCTGGCGTTCCTCAAGAAGGCCAATCGCACTGACGTCCTTCCCTACGTTCACGCGGGTTGGGTCACTGCGCTGGGAGCCGGTGGATTGACGTGGGCGGTAGCTACCTACGTCGTTGATCTGAGCGGCGCTAGTCGCGAAATGACCGAAGGCTTCTCCGCGGTCTTCGCGGCGGTCGTCCTACTCGGCGTCGGCATGTGGATGCACCAGAAGAGTCTGGCGGGACGCTGGCAATCGTACGTGAAGGAAAAGCTGTCGTCGGCATTGAACAGGAAATCGGCGTTTATGCTCTTCCTGCTATCGTTCGTCACGGTCTACCGGGAAGTATTTGAGACCGTGCTCTTCTACGCGGCCCTGTGGTCCGATGGCAACGGTGCCTACATGCTCGCGGGACTCGGTTGCGGTATTGCTGTGCTGGCAGTGATTGCGTTTCTGCTCCTGCGATCGACGGCGCGTTTGCCGATTCGACAATTTTTCGCGTTCAGCTCCGCCTTGGTTGGCGTGCTTGCCGTGGTCCTGATTGGCAAGGGCGTGGCGGCACTGCAGAAAGTTGGCCTGTTGCAAGTGACGCCGCTCTCTATGCCGCGTATCGATGTCTTGGGCGTTTACCCCTCTGTGCAAACCATTGCCGCGCAAGTGGCTATTCTCCTCATCATCGTTGCCAGCGTGACCTATAACTTGCGATCGCAACGTACCGCGAGGGTGTGAGCCCCTGTCAGGCGCGAAGCTTTGTTCGTCGACCATTTCAAAGTCAGCGATTTGGCCCAAATGTGGCGGACTTTTTGCGACTACCTTCCATTCGCGGCAGGATCGATGGACGGCATGGACATGTAGGGCTGCCAAGGATGTCACGCAACTGTCGTGCTGTGCGGGCTGAGAAAAAGCCAACCTTCTGGAACTCGGCGATCGCCAAGCTGGCCAATTGGAATGCCGCCCTCGACCTGTTCCGCGAGGACTACCGGGTGCCGCTGGTGCCCTCGGAGTCTGCGGCCTGCCTGGCGGTGTCAATCGAGCTGACCGCCCCAGCTTTGCTGTTGCTGGGACTGGCGACCCGCGCCGTGGCGATGCGACAAGGCAACGCGCGCTGTCGCTACGGCCCATCATCCGCAAACGTGGCATCGACAAAGGCCCGCAACTGCGTCAGGTCGGTCCTGGCATAGGCCGCCGTGGTCTGCACCGAGGCGTGGCCGAGCAGCGCCTGGGCGGCCGGCAGCGGCACCTGGTGGTCGACCACCAGTGTGCGCGCATAGGCATGGCGCAGCCAGTGCGGGGAGGCCGCGCGCAGTAAGAGCGCCTGCGCCGGCTCGCGCGCCTGCAGACCATCGGCCACGGCCGCAAAGATCGCCTTGACCTCCCGGTACAGGCCTGCCGACTGTAGCGCTTCGCCCTTGTTGCCGTGGATTACAGGCAGCGCCTCGTGCGCCGGCGGCTCGGACGGCAGGCCGCGTGCTTGTCGGTAGGCGCGCAATACCGTCACGCACGGCACCGGCAGCGGAATGGCCCGTGCCTTGCGCCCCTTGCCGCAGACATAGAGCGTCCACCGCCCGGGCGCCTCGGCCTCCAGGCGGGGCAGTGCGATCTCTGTCGACCAGGCCAGTTCCGCCAGGCGCACGCCGGCGTAACGATACAGCGCCCAAATCGCGCGCCGCCGCTGCGCCGCCAGCGTGTTGGTCGTGTTGGCGGCGGCAAACTCCGGCGCCTCAAGCCAGGCATCGCACGCGGCCAGCAGCGCTGGCGGGATCAGCCGCGTCGGCGCGAAGCCGGCCCGGGTGCGGCTGCCGGCGGACAGGCCCGCGGCCGGATTGGCATGCAAGTAGCCGGTGTCGTACCAGTAGCCGTAGAGGCTTGCCACCACCGCCAGCGCGCGCGTGCGGGTCGCTTCTGACAAGGGCGGCGCGGCGTCCTCCCTGCCGGTCTCCCCGTGCTGCAGCGCGTGCCGGTAGCCGAGCAACCGCTGGCGCGTGAGGTCCGAGAGCGGCCCAAGCTCGTGCGCGCCGCACCAGCGCATCAGGCGGCGCAGTTCGGCGCCATAGGCGCGCAACGTGTGGGGCGAGCGCCCGGTTCGGTCGCGCAGGAAGAGCGCCAGCGCCTGTGCATCGTCGGCGGCGCCGAGCGTGTTGGCCGCCGCGTGCGGCTGGGCGAAGCGGCCGGCGCGCGTGAGCCACGCGTGGTCAGCAGGGCCGTAAGCGGCCAGCCACGGGTTCGCCGCGACAGCTCCCCTCGCTTCCGCGGCGGTCGGCACCGTTGCTTCGCTCGCTAAGGCGGCGGTGGACCGGATGCGGCGCCGGTGCGTGTGCAGCAGCCGCGCGAGGACCGTCTCCGGGCGGGGCGCCAGATCCGCCGTCACCGTGCGCAGGCGCCCGCGCTCCCAGTATTCGACTGCCCCATCGTGCGCCAGCAGCAGCTTGAGCACGGTCGGCTGCGCGGCCTTGGCGTCGGCCAGCGAGCCATAGCGGCGCTTGACGCGCGCCAGCGTCCAGTGCGCGTAGACCGGGTGCCCGAGTGCCTCCGCCAGGTAGGCGAGGGCCGCCGCGACGGTGGCCGGCAGTGGGCGCGGCGGCACCGCGCCCGTATCGATCCAGTCGGCCGGCTTCATGACTGGGCGGTCCGCTTGGCGGCCGCCTTGCCCGTCGATCTGGGCACGCGCGTCTTGGCCGCTGGTGGCGCCGCGGCCAGGGTCGCACGCAGCAGCTCGTCGAGCTGGGCGCGCTGGCTGGCGGTGACGGCCTTGAGTGCGCTCGCCTCGCCCGCGGCGGTCTGGCGCGCGGCCCGCTCGCTGGCCAGGTCGGCGTCGAGTCGTGCGCGCTCGTCTTCCAGCGCGGCGATGCGCCGCTCGGCGAATTTGAGTTGGGAGGCCAGTTGCGCGCGCTCGGCCCGCACCGCGTCGCGCTGGTGCGCGGTTTCCTGCAGGAGCTGCTTCGACAGCGCCTCGTAGCGCGCCTGGGTGGTGGCGATCGCCTCGGTGTGGGTGCGCTCGCCCGCCGTGGCGCGCTCCTGGGCGGTCGCCAGCGCCGCCTCGAGCTCGCCCCGGCGTGCGGCTTGCTCATCGGCGCGCGCGCACGCCGCCGCCTGGGCGGCGCACGCTACGGCCAGCGCGGTGTCGCGCGCGGCGAGCTGGCCGCGCACCTCGCTCAGTTCGGCCCGCAGCAGCTCGACCCGCAGTTCGGCCTCGGCGCGGGCGGCCTCGGCGGTGTCGGCTGTGGCTTGCGCCTCGCGCTTCAGGCGCACCACGTCGTCGAGCTGCACCGCGACCGCGGCCTGCCACAGCGCGCGCATCGCTTCGGCGATCTCGACCGGAATCTCGGGCAGGGCGAGGTCGGCCAGGCCCGAGCGCACCACCTCGGCCTCGATCGCGTTGAGCGTACGCGACAGCGTTGCAGGGTCACCGCCGCCCAGGCGGTCACGCAGCTTGCGCACCGACACCACGCGGCGAAAGCGTGCGGCCGTGGGCGGCGCCGCGTCGCCGGCCTCGGTGAGCATGGCCAGCACGGTGGCGCGGATCTGGTCGGGGGTGGCGGCGAGGCGGGGCATGGCAGTTTCCGGAGGCGCATTTCAGCCTATCTTACGCACATACCTAACGTTAGAAAAGCCATTTATGTGTTGCTTGGGAAAACCAAAGACGGATAAATCTAGTTATCTTGCGGAAACAATGGCTTCCAGCCACAGGGCGCGCTTGGCCGCGCGGCGGGGGCGGTCAACGTTCCAAAACCAAGGGGAAAAGGACCAGTCAGCAAGTGACTGATTTGACTAGGGTTTTAGGGTGGGCATCACCCTGGAACCCGCATGGCTGCTACGGGTGGCTACCCCGGTAAATTGCGGCGAAATCAAGGGGACCCCTGATCCAGACATTCGTCTATTCGCTGGCCTGGCCGCATATCCAGTGGGCGGCGATGCTGGTGGTGCGGCTGCGCCCGGGTGCGGGTAACTAGTCGCTGGACGAACTGTAGGGGGCGAGCACTAACCGTCTCGCGCGGCGGCTTGCGAACCATAGGTCGGCCCGCGGCCGGAAAAATGCTTGACCTTCCCTGCCGTGGGAACGTCCATATTAACCATGGGGGACAGAAGCCCCTGCGGCGTGGCAGGACCAAGTCGGCAGAGAGCATCGGATTTTCCGCCGGAGGTTAGTCAAATGGGCGTTCCGGGGCGCACGTTGTATGAAGAGGTCTTTGCGGTGTTCGAAAGGGCATGCCAGGAAAGCGATTTCGAGCTGGCCGAGGACCTCCTGCTCGCCCTAGAAGCGATGGATCGCCGGCAGGAAGCTCATCGGCAACTCGACCGCGCCTACCTGCTGCTAGCCGATCTCTGAGAACGGGAGTCCCCCGACTTTGGTTTCTACCTGCTTGCCATCGGCTGGCCAATGCCCCTGGGGACAGCAGTGGTCCTCTTCCATGCCTTAGCGTGCAATATTTTCCGTTTTCTGAAGTGACCCCTTCTTTACGGAGTCCCGCGTATACCAGTCGTTCTTCTCGACAACCGGCTCTTTGCGATAGTGCCGCATGACCCGAAGAAAGCACTCGAGAGGCTGTTCTTCTTTCGTAACCATCGGGCCTAACGTCGTCGGAGACAATTGCACGTTCCGGCTAATTCGAGAAACATCGTCTATTTTGCAGAAAGCGGCCGCTAACCGATCGAGCGGGGGAGTATCCGAAGGTCTTGCGAGCGCCGAGGCAATTTCTTCCATGTGCGCCGGGCTGCAAGGAAACTCATGTCGATCGGACAGTGCGCTCACTTTGGCTTGCAGAGCCGGGTTCGTGCCCTCGTGAAGGTACGCAAACAGGTTGTAATCCAGGTAAATTCTCATGCGATGGAGTTTGCGTATTGTTAAGCGCGCTCATACGTTTGGGAAATGCTGGCCGAACCTGAAGTTGGCGCATTCGCGCTGCACGTGGCTTGGGAGCAGTGGGAGTCTTACTTCTTCGACATTTGAAGGATTCTGAGCACGATGAGTGCGAAGGCAGTCGCGACGATGGCCGTCACCGCATGGCCCATGCCGGCGGCCACGCCGATCGCGGCAGCAATCCAGATGCTCGCGGCAGTTGTGAGCCCCCTGACGTGTGTCTCATTGTCCGGCTTCAGGATCGCCCCTGCACAAAGGAATCCGATGCCTGACGTGAGACCCTGAAGCACGCGGCTCATGTCGGCAAGCTGCACGCCCGCCTGGAGGGGAACCACGACAAAAACGCATGCCCCCAGCGCGACGAGCATGTGAGTGCGCACGCCTGCGGATTTTCCCGAGCTCTCCCGCTCGTACCCCAGCAAGCCCCCCAAAACGATAGAGACGGTCATTCGAACGACGGCACGTACTGCCTCGGCAGCATTAGCGAGATCGGAGAATTCCGAGCTCAATGTGCGGATGATGTCGTTCATTGCGGAGCGTCTCTGGGTGTGTCCTGAAAATGGCCAAGACAGTCTATGTCGCAGAAGATGACTGTCAGATTGCCGAGCTATGACACAACCGGATTCGCTGGCCCGGGGGCAAGATTAACAACGTATTACATTTCGGCAATAAAGCCTGACAACGGAAGGGCAACCTTAGAATGCCGGCCATTAGTGCTCGTTTTCGCGCCAGTGTGTCCACTCGAAGTGCGCGACATTCTCCTCCAGCCCCCGAACCGCATGACCGATTCTTCAATCTCCCCGTCCCAACCCGCTGGTCTCTCGAGGGCGCTGGACAATTTCCTGACACGCCACCGCATCGGCGTTTGGCGTGTTGTCGTAACGTTTGTCCTGGCAAGTCTGGTCTTTGGCCATTCTCGCTGGGACGGTACCTGGGTGTCGCCGCTGCTGCTGACGCTGGGGATGTTGGGGGTGAGCCTGGCCACGGTCGGGCGGCTCTGGTGCGCGTTGTACATTTCCGGGCGCAAGAACAATACCTTGGTGACCTCGGGTCCATATTCACTGTGTCGCCATCCGCTCTATGTCTGCAACTTGCTAGGCATTATCGGACTAGGGGCGATGACCGAGTCGCTGGCGGTTACCGCAGTCCTGGCGCTCGCATTTGCGCTGATGTACCCGGCTGTCATCCGGACGGAAGACCGCTTTCTGGCTTCCGCCTTCCCGGAATTCGCCGAATACGCACGCCGTACACCAGCGTTCTTTCCCCGTCTGTCGCTGTATAGGGGGGAGTCGACATGGACGGTCCATGTGTCTTCCTTTCAACGCAATATTGCGGACTCGGTCTGGTTTCTCGGCCTGTCGGTGGTCGTGGAGTCGTTTGATTTGTTCCATGACGCCGGCGTCCTCCGGGCGGTCGTGACGCTTGCCTGATGCGGGCAACTCCGCATACTGTGCGTGAGCACGGAGTTTGATGGATGGGCGTGCTCGGTAAATGATGGACTTGGAGCGCGAGAGCGAGGCGGAGTCCATCGCAGATCTTGAACGCGAGCAGTCAGTGGTGATGGGCGTGATGCTGGTGCTGGGGGGCTATTTGCCTGCGCGGGTGCGCAAGCGAACAAGGAGCCGCGAAGGCTCCTTGTTGTCTGGGTCAGAACGGTTCGTCCGCGCCTTTCCTGTCCGGTGGCTCCCCGCAGGTTTTTAGATCTTCGCGCAGCAGATCGAACAGCGCCAACTGGTAGTGCGCACAGATTCGCTCGCGCAGGTCGTCAAGCAGTTCCACCACCGCCAGGGCTTGTTCTGGCGTCCAATCGGCATTGATGAGCAAGGACAGGCCCTGGTGTTAGGCCGGAGGACTGGCGCCAGATCATGCGTTTCTCCCAGTGTTTTTCCGTTTGGTGCGCGTGGTGATGGACATGCTTGCGCCGGTGTTATCGGGGTTCTGTCTCCCGGTGCGTCGCAGTCGTGCCAGGGCATGGCGACGATTCTGTTCGTGGTAGTGCGACTCGAGCAGCGTCACCAGTTCGTGCAGGTAGTCGAGGATCGACGCGGCGTCCTCATCGGTCAGCTCCGGCAAGATGGGGCCGAGCAAGGGTAGGAAGGCTTCGGTCATGGGTATCTCAGCGCTTGGCGCGCCGATTCTGGGTTGCGGTATAGGTTTCAAGGTAGAGCTTCTCGTCGATCTGGGGCAGTTCGCGCTGGGCGGCCTGGGCCAGCAGTTCGCCGGACAGGTTCATCAGGATGCGAGGGTTGCCGGCGGCGTGCTCGCACAGGGTCTGGCGCAGCGCCTCGGTCATCAGGCTGGCGTTGCCGGCGGCCGCCAGCAGGTGGTTCAGGCAAGCCAGCAACTCGTCCACGGTGGCGGCCTCGATGGCCAGGCGGCAGCGGATGCGGCTGCCCAGGGGGATGAGGTCCTCGCGCGAGAACTTCTCGGGCAGGCGGGCATCGCCAGCCAGCACCACGCACAGCAGCGCCTGGGAGTCGAAGCGGGCCGAGGCCAGCAACCGCAGTTCGGACAGCACTGGCGAACTCATCTCCTGCGCCTCATCGATCAGCAGCACGCAGCGCCGGCGGCTCGCTTCGAGATGGGCCAGCCAGCGTTCACGCAAGGCCTTGAAGCCGCCCCATCGGTTGTGCGTCTTGATGGGTACGGCGAACACGTCGCTCAGCTCGCGGTAGAAGTCCGCCAGGCTGCTCTGCGGATGGGTGATGGCACCGACCATCAGATCGGGCAAGCGGGTCAGGCGCTGATGGAGCACGCGCAAGGCCACGCTCTTGCCACTGCCCGGGTCGCCATGCACCATCGCGAAGCCGCCCTCGCGGGCCATGCCGTTCTCGATGCGCCAGCAGAAGTGGTCCAGCTTGGAACTGACGAACACCGCCTCGACGGGGATGTCCTGGGCAAAGGGGTTGAACTTCAGGCCGTACAGGGCCAGCAGGTTGGATGGCATCATGCTTGGGGTGAGGGATTCGTAGGCAGATAGGCGGGAGGCAGACCGGTGGCGGCATGCTCGGCAAGCAACTGACGCAGCAGCGGTGCGGGACCGTCCTGCGCAGACTCGTGGCGGGTCTCGGCGGCTATCCGGCCGCGCTGCCCATCGGCATTAGCGGACTTGTCCAACGGGAACACTGCAGCCAGGAAGGCGCCGGTGCGCTCGTCGACCAGCTCCACCTGGGAGAGGTCCCAGCGTGCGTAACGCACGCAAACTTTCTCCAGATGGCGGTAAGCGCTTGGGATGACGAAGCGTCTGCCATCAAGGCTGAAGGTACCGTCCGCACGGCGCTGGCGGCGAAGCAGACGGATGCAGAAGGCGCGTCGCAGCACGGTGGCTTCGGGGCATGGCCGCGCCACATCGGCGCAGGACAGGTAGCGCTGCAGCGGCGTGGCTTCGAGTTCGGTGTTCGGTTTGCGGTGATACTCCTGCTCCGCCCAGGCTTGGGTGACGAGGTTAAGCCGATCGAGCGTCAAGTGCGCCTCGCCCTCAAGCATGGCCATCAGTCTGGATTCGATCTGCGCCCAGAAGCGTTCTTGCTTCCCGTTCTGGTATGGCGAGTAAGGCAAGGTAGTCTGGTGCAGGATGCCCAGGCTGGCCAGGCCCTCGACGAACTCGTCGGCCATCATGGCCGAACCGTTGTCGGTCATGATGGCCCGAGGCAGGCCACGCTTCATGCAGGCCTGCGAGACGCCGTGCACCAGCGATGCGGTCGTCTCGTCTAGGAACCACTGGAGGTGACAGACCAGCCGGGAGTGGTCGTCCATCACGCACAGCAGCAGCGGCTTGTGCCATTGCCCGTCGGGCGTGATGACCTTGCGCGAGCCATGATGGAAGTCCAGGTGCCAGAGTGCGGCACCGTGATCGACTTCGTAGCTGCGCACCTCGCGGGTATCGCGCCGAACGGCCGCGGCGATGGCGCCCTCCGTGCTGGATCGCGGGGTCGGTTTGCGCACCAAACCGTGCGCCTTCAGATACCGGCACACCGTAGTATAGGAAGGCAACGTGTCCGGCCCGCCCCGAGTGGCGGCTTGCAGGTTGTCGTAGTGCAACTGCATGGTCCAGCCGGGATGTTGCCGGTACTGCGCCACCAACGCATCGATGATGGCCGGGCTCAGACTGACGAAGTGGCCGCAGTCATCGCGCAGGCGATTCTTGAGTTGGTCGACCGGATCCTGAACGTGGCGGCTGCGGTAGAACCAGCGCTCGATAGTGGAAACGCCGAACTGAACATCGGCGCCGGTGATGGGGTGCCGCCAGATCTTGGCGGCGAGTACCTGCAGGGCTTGCTGCAGCTCACCCTTGCCCGGCGGCGAGGCCAGCAATGGACCGATGACCGAGAAGCGCAGGCGCGCCCATCGGTTGCGGTGATCGATGGAAAGTGACATGGCTCTCCCAATGGAGTGTGAAGAGGGAGACAGGCTACGAGCGGATCATGTGCGCCGCCATCGACAAGTTCTGCGGAATTCCTCCCGGTCCCGGACACCCCTCAGCCAGCGCGCTTAGCGCGGCGGCAGCAACAGGCGCAATACCTTGATCAAGCGGTCGGCATCGGTCTCGGCCTGAACCGACGCCAGCATGCGTTCCGGATAGGAGGCAGTCTGCGCGGCGGGCGGCAGCAGACCGCTGATCCAGCGTCCCGCGGGCGTGGTTGGGAAGGTCTCGCTCCACCAGAGGCGCCAGCGCTTGAGCGTGGCCCAACTGACTGGTGGCAGCAGATCACCATTGGTGGCGCCGTACCCGCGCAGCACCACGATGATCGACATGTAGACGCGCCGCCCCAGGAAGCGCACTGAATCAGGCGTCGTACGCTTGCGGCATTCGGCACAGCAAAGGCTCAGGCGTGTGCTGCAGTCCATGTGCGCCTGCGGCGGGCAGCCCCTTGGCTTACGCGGGTAGTCGGCGCGGTGCAACCGCTGGCCGCAATGGCGACAGCCACTCTCCTGCGCTGACTGCATCAGGTCTTCATCGATTCTGCGCAACAGCGCAAAGAATGCTGGCATTTGCAGCAACGCGTCGCACACTGTGGATGTCCCTTCATTGTTGGCACAATAAAGGCGACATCTTCCCTCAAGGACGTGTGTGCACGATGCCTGAGGGAAGCTCCCCCAGCTTCCCTCATCGTTCTTGATCAAATACCCCCTGATTCGCCATCAAGAACGCTGCTTATGCACAGCATACACGTACAGCCATGCACTACGCTCACGTCTCCGATTCTGTTGTCGAGAGCATGCTCGTGATGCTGGTCGGCCTGATCGTCCTGTATGTGGGGTTCGCTGTCTATTTGCGGTGGAAGCATGGGCCCGCCCCCAAGCGTAAGACTGATGAGGGGCGAAAGCGGCACCCCAAAACGAGCAGGCGAAAGCGATAATCGTAATCTGCTCTTAATGCTGGTGATCGAGGATTCATGTAAACTTCGGCGACGGCCCAGCCGTTAGTACTTCAACCCCAAGCCCCCCGCACAGTCTCCCAAGGAATGCGACGTTTCGTTCTGATCTTCGTGCTGCTCATTTTGCCGTTCCAGTTTTCCTGGGCGGCAGCGGCACGCTATTGTCAGCACGAGAAAGCCACGGCCACTTGGCACCTTGGGCACCACGAGCATCGTCATCAGCAGCCGGAAGGTAAAACGGATGCCGAGAAAAAGCCATTCGTGGATACAGACTGCGGGGTATGCCATCTGGTCTCCCTCCCGTTCGTCTATGGACAGACGCAGGACGTGTTGATAGCGAATCGGGTAGAAGTGACCGATACTCAACATGCGTCCGAGTTCTCGTCTCTGAATGCCAGGGCTCCCGACCGTCCTCAGTGGCAGCGTCTCGCTTGATCGGCGAGACGACGACTCTTTTTCTCCTTTCGTCTCTCGCCGAATTCTCCTGGTCACATACCTTGGTGCAATTCGATGCGAAGACTATTTCTGCCGCTCGGGCTGGCGGTAGCATTTCTCAGCCCAAACTTTGCCGTAGCGCAATCTGACACCGGCACGTCCATGGTGCCCGTCTTCCCAAGGGAAGCGGCGGGACCGTTGACCCTCGAGGCCGCGTTGTCGCTGGCGGCAGGAAGCAATTTCAACCTGTCCGCCGCCGCCAAGGAACTCGATTCCACAGAAGGTGGGATCATGCAGGCCCGGGTTATTCCGAACCCGGAACTCCAGACGCTGGTCGAGGACACGCGGAAATCCACCCGTACATCCACCGCCCAGATGAATATCCCCATCGAACTGGGCGGCAAGCGCTCGGCTCGTATCAATGCCGCGGAAAGGACGCGCGAACTGGCGCAGGCAACGCTGGCTGGCGTTCGCGGTGACATTCGGGCGCAGGTAATCGAGAGCTTTTTTTCCGTCTTGATCGCACAGGAACGCGTCAAGCTGGCAACTGGCTCCGCGGATATCGCTGCGAGGGGCGCGCAAGCCGCTTCACGCCGCGTCGCGGCCGGCAAGATCTCCCCGGTTGACGAAACTAAGGCACGTGTCGAACAGGCCAACGCCGAACTTGAATTGGCCGAAGCAACGGCGAGCCTGCAGTCCGCCCGTCAGGCGTTGACGGCGTTGTGGGGCAATGCATCGCCGCAGTTTACCGAAGCACAGGGCAATCTGGACGCGCTGCCATCCAGGCCGGCGCCTGAACTCCTTCTGAAGGAGCTGGAAAACTCACCGCTGGTGGCCGCAAGCCGCGCTGAACTTGACCGCCGCCAGGCATTGGTGGGCGTTGAGCGCAGCCGCCAGTATCCGGATCTGACAGTCAGTCTGGGTGCCAAGCGAGATACAGAAGCCAACCGCAACATGGCGGTGATCGGTGTGGCGATCCCGTTGCCGATTTTTGACCGGAATCAGGGCAACTTGTATTCGGCCATTCGCCAGGCGGACAAGGCCCAGGATGAATATCTGGCCAATCGCATCAGCCTGACCCGAAATCTCCTGATGGCATCGAACCAGCTGTCGGTATCGCGCGCCTCGGCACAAACGCTGAAGCAGACCGTCTTGCCAGGCGCCGAGCAAGCCTTCAACGCGGCGACCATTGGCTTCGAGGCCGGCAAGTTCAATTATCTGGACGTCCTGGATGCCCAGCGCACGCTGTTCCAGGCACGCATCCGCTATCTCGGCGTGCTTGGACAAACCTATCAGGCGGCGACCACGATCGATCGCATTCTGGGACGTTAAGACGGGATTCATAAAACATGGCTATTTCGAACAAACAAAAGGCTGCCATTGCGGCCATCGTACTGGTGGGCGGCGTCGCGACTGGTGGCGTTCTGCTGAGCGGGCGCTCTGCGCCGGAAGAGCAGGGTGGGCACTCGGAATCCAAGGGGCATGGCGACACCGAGCACCATGGCAAGCAGGCGGCGGAAGCCGACCACAAGGATGACAAGTCACACGGCGACGGCGAGCATCACGAGGTCAAGAAGGGCCCCAATGGTGGCGCGCTCTTTTCGCGTGATGGCTATGACGTCGAAATTGGCACGGCCGAATCCAAGGGCGAGGCCCGTATTCGGCTCTGGGTTAGCAAGTCTGGGAAGGCGGTGGCAAATGGCGTGGCAGCGACAGGCCAGCTCGTGCGGGCTACGGGCGAGTCTCAAGCGCTCAAGTTCGTGGTGTCTGGCGACGCGCTGGAAAGCCAACAGCCAGTTGCCGAGCCCCATGTCTTTGACGTGACCGCAAATGTGACCTTGCCCGGTTCGTCTTCGCCACTCGCCGTGCGGCTCTCGAAAGAGGAAGGCAAGATTGAGTTGACAGCGGACCAGCTGGCCAAGACAGGGGTAGTGGTTCAAACCGCGGGCTCGGCAAAGGTCCAGGCTGGCGTCCAGTTCCCCGGCGAAATCCGTTTCAACGAAGACAAGACAGCCCACGTGGTGCCGCGACTGGCTGGCGTCGTAGAGAGCGTTCCGGCCAATATTGGGCAACAGGTTAAGAAGGGACAGGTTCTCGCGGTCATCGCGAGCACCGGACTTTCTGACCAGCGCAGCGAACTGCTCGCAGCACAGAAACGTCTGGATCTGGCGCGTGTCACTTATGACCGCGAGAAGAAGCTCTGGGAACAGAAGATCTCTGCGGAGCAAGATTATCTGAGCGCCCGCAACGCGCTGCAGGAAGCGCAGATCAGTGTCCAGAACGCGCAGCAGAAGCTGACCGCCATTGGCGCCAGCAACAGCTCGACGGCACTCAATCGCTACGAGCTGCGCGCACCGTTCGACGGCATGATCGTTGAAAAGCATATCTCGCTTGGGGAAGCGGTGGCGGACAACGCCAACGTGTTCACGCTGTCGGATCTGTCGTCCGTCTGGGCCGAGTTCGTGGTGTCTGCCAAGGATGTCGAGCGGGTGCGCATCGGCGAAAAGGCGTCGATCAATTCGGCATCGTCCGATGTGAAGGCAGATGGCACCGTTTCATACGTGGGTTCGCTGCTGGGCGAGCAGACGCGGACGGCGAAGGCCCGCGTAACATTGACCAATCCACAGATGGCTTGGCGACCGGGTCTCTTCGTCACGGTCGACGTATTCGGTGCTGATGTCGAGGTGCCCGTTGCGGTGAAGACCGAGGCCGTCCAGGACGTCAATGGCGAGAGCGTAGTCTTTGTCGCGGTTCAAGGTGGATTCGTGCCGCAGCCGGTGAAGGTCGGCCGGACAAACGGCAAGGTCATCGAGATTGTCGAGGGCCTGAAGCCGGGCGCACGTTACGCCGCCGCCAACAGTTTTGTTCTGAAGGCCGAACTTGGCAAATCCAGCGCCGAACACGGCCATTGATACGGGGGAAACAGCAATGTTTGAACGTATCATTAGTTTCGCCATCCAGCAGCGATGGCTGGTCCTGCTCGCCGTGTTTGGAATGGCCGGGTTAGGGATTTTCAGCTACAACCGACTACCGATCGACGCGGTCCCTGACATTACCAACGTTCAGGTTCAGGTCAATACCTCGGCACCAGGCTATTCACCGCTCGAAACCGAACAGCGTGTTACGTATCCGATCGAGGTCGTGATGGCCGGCCTGCCGGGACTCGAACAGACGCGTTCCCTGTCCCGCTATGGCTTGTCGCAGGTGACGGTCATCTTCAAGGATGGCACGGACGTCTATTTCGCGCGCCAACTCGTCAACCAGCGCATCCAGGAAGCCAAGGACAATCTGCCTGAAGGCGTTGTGCCGGCGATGGGGCCTATTTCGACCGGCCTCGGGGAGATCTATCTATGGACCGTTGAAGCCGAAGAGGGTGCTCGCAAAGCTGACGGGACTGCCTATACGCCGACAGATTTGCGCGAAATCCAGGATTGGGTGGTACGGCCGCAACTGCGTAACGTGCCCGGTGTCACCGAGATCAATACTATCGGTGGTTTCAACAAGCAGTACCTGGTCGCGCCGAGTCTTGAACGGCTAGCGTCGTACGGGCTGACGCTGACCGACGTCGTCAATGCGCTGAACAAGAACAACGACAACGTGGGTGCGGGCTACATCGAGCGTAGGGGCGAGCAGTATCTGGTTCGTGCGCCGGGTCAGGTTGCGTCCGAAGACGACATCCGCAACATTATTGTCGGTACAGCGCAGGGGCAGCCGATCCGCATTCGCGACATCGGGGATGTGGAGATTGGCAAGGAACTGCGTACCGGTGCGGCAACCGAGAATGGCAAGGAAGTTGTGCTGGGCACGGTATTCATGCTCATCGGCGAAAACAGCCGGGCTGTGTCAAAAGCGGTCGATGAAAAGGTCGCTTCCATTAACCGTACGATGCCGGAAGGTGTGAAGATCGTAACGGTATACGACCGGACACGTCTGGTCGACAAGGCCATTGCGACCGTCAAGAAGAACCTTCTTGAAGGCGCGGTGCTCGTCATCGTAATTCTGTTCCTTTTCCTGGGTAACATCCGCGCGGCGCTGATTACCGCGACGATCATTCCGCTGGCGATGTTGTTCACCTTCACGGGGATGGTGAACTACAAGATCAGTGCGAACCTGATGAGCTTGGGCGCGCTCGACTTCGGCATCATCATCGATGGCGCGGTGGTGATTGTCGAAAACTGTGTGAGGCGACTGGCGCATGCGCAGGAACACCATGGCCGGCCATTGACGCGCTCCGAGCGGTTCCATGAGGTGTTTGCCGCAGCGAAGGAGGCGCGTCGCCCACTGATCTTCGGTCAGCTCATCATTATGATCGTCTACCTGCCGATCTTTGCGCTGACGGGGGTGGAAGGCAAGATGTTCCACCCGATGGCGTTCACGGTCGTCCTGGCGCTGCTGGGCGCGATGATTCTGTCCGTGACGTTCGTTCCGGCTGCGGTCGCCTTGTTCATCGGCGAACGGGTGGCCGAGAAAGAAAATCGTCTCATGCTCTGGGCGAAGCGTCGCTACGAGCCGCTGCTGGAAAAGTCGCTCGCGAACACGGCCGTTGTATTGACGTTTGCCGCGGTGTCAATTGTTCTGTGCGTGGCCATTGCGGCCCGCCTGGGCAGCGAGTTCATCCCCAATCTGAACGAAGGCGACATTGCCATCCAGGCGCTGCGCATTCCTGGCACGAGCCTGTCGCAGTCCGTGGAGATGCAGAAGACGATCGAGACGACCCTCAAGGCAAAATTCCCCGAAATCGAGCGCGTGTTTGCGCGGACAGGTACGGCGGAGATTGCATCCGATCCGATGCCGCCGAATATTTCGGATGGCTACATCATGCTCAAGCCTGAGAAGGATTGGCCAGAGCCGAAGAAAACACATGCCGAACTGCTGTCCGCCATCCAGGAGGAAGCCGGCAAGATCCCCGGGAACAACTACGAGTTCTCCCAACCGATCCAGCTGCGGTTCAACGAGCTGATCTCCGGGGTCCGCTCGGACGTCGCAGTCAAGATCTTCGGCGATGACAACAACGTGCTCAGCGAGACGGCGAAGAAGGTATCGGCCGTGCTGCAGGGCATCCCCGGCGCGCAGGAGGTGAAGGTAGAACAGACCACCGGCTTGCCGATGCTGACGGTCAAGATCGATCGGGAGAAGGCGGCGCGATACGGGCTTAACATGAGCGACGTGCAAGACGCGGTGGCAACGGGCGTCGGAGGCCGTGATTCCGGAACCTTCTTCCAGGGCGATCGTCGTTTCGATATCGTGGTCCGCCTGCCCGAAGCTGTGCGCGGCGAGGTCGAGGCTCTGCGCCGATTGCCGATTCCGTTGCCAAAAGGAGTGGACGCGAGAACGACGTTTATCCCATTGAGCGAGGTGGCGACGCTGGAAATGGCGCCCGGCCCGAACCAGATCTCGCGCGAGAACGGCAAGCGCCGCATCGTGATCAGTGCCAACGTTCGTGGACGTGATATTGGTTCATTCGTGCCCGAGGCGGAAGCGGCTATCCAAAGCCAGGTCAAGATCCCGGCTGGCTACTGGATGACATGGGGTGGCACCTTTGAGCAACTGCAGTCCGCCACCACCCGCCTGCAGGTGGTAGTGCCGGTGGCGCTGTTGCTGGTCTTCGTACTGTTGTTTGCGATGTTCAACAACATCAAGGATGGCTTGCTAGTCTTCACGGGCATTCCCTTTGCGCTGACTGGCGGGATTCTTGCCCTGTGGATACGCGGCATTCCGATGTCCATTACTGCAGCGGTGGGCTTCATCGCGCTGTGCGGGGTGGCGGTGCTCAATGGTCTGGTGATGCTGTCGTTTATCCGATCGCTGCGCGAAGAAGGGCATTCCCTCGACAGCGCGGTCCGAGTTGGCGCCCTGACGCGACTGCGTCCGGTGCTGATGACGGCCCTGGTGGCATCCCTGGGTTTCGTGCCGATGGCCATCGCCACCGGTACGGGCGCTGAGGTGCAACGTCCCCTCGCAACGGTGGTAATCGGTGGCATCTTGTCGTCCACGGCGCTGACCCTACTGGTGTTGCCGGTGCTCTATCGACTTGCTCACCGCAAGGATGAGGACGCGGAAGATACTCGCGAGCCAGTCACTCAGACGCATCAACCGGATCAAGGCCGCCAGCCTGCATGACGTAAATCCTTGGGCGGTCATCGTACCGCCCAATTTTTATAGGAGTTTCTATGGGCGCAGGTCACTCACACGACCATCCCGGTGGCAACGAGCGATCGCTCAAGATCGCCCTTGCGCTGACCGGTACGTTCCTGATTGCCGAAGTGGTCGGTGGTGTCATGACGAAGAGCCTGGCGTTGATCTCCGACGCCGCGCACATGCTCACGGACACCGTCGCACTGGCCATCGCACTGGCTGCTATTGCGATCGCCAAGCGACCCGCGGACAAGAAGCGGACATTTGGCTACTACCGTTTTGAGATTCTTGCCGCGGCCTTTAACGCATTGCTGCTGTTCGGTGTGGCTATCTACATCCTGTACGAAGCCTACCTGCGGCTGAAATCGCCACCTCAGATTGAGTCAACCGGCATGTTCGTCGTGGCTGTGCTGGGCCTGATCATCAATCTCATCAGCATGCGCATGCTGTCCTCCGGGCAAAGCAGCAGCCTGAACGTGAAGGGTGCTTATCTGGAAGTCTGGAGCGATCTGCTCGGGTCGGTTGGCGTCATCGCCGATGCGATCATCATCCGCTTCACGGGCTGGGCGTGGGTCGACTCCGCCATTGCGGTGCTGATCGGCCTCTGGGTACTGCCTCGCACTTGGATCCTGCTGAAGTCGAGCCTGAATGTGCTGCTCGAAGGCGTACCCGATGACGTGGATCTGGCAGAGGTTGAGAAGCAAATTCTGGCGACGCCCGGGGTAAAAAGCTTCCATGACCTCCACATCTGGGCACTTACCAGCGGCAAGGCGAGCTTGACGGTTCATGTCGTGAATGACACGGCCGTCAACCCGGAAATGGAAGTGCTACCGGAATTGAAGCAGATGCTGGCTGACAAATTCGATATCACGCACGTGACCATTCAGTTCGAACTGGCACCATGCGAACAAGCGGATGCAGCTCAGCATTTCAATGCATCGCCAGCACTGGTCGGATCGAAGTCGCTTGCTGCAGGAGGAAACTAAGGTGCGGGTACTTGTTGTAGAAGACGAACCGCGTACTGCGGAGTATTTGCAGAAGGGATTGTCGGAGTCGGGTTTCGTGGTCGACATCGCGAACAATGGTGGCGATGGGCTCCACATGGCGGAAGAGACCGACTACGACGTCATCATCCTGGACGTCATGCTGCCAGGTATGGACGGGTGGACGGTCATCAAGTCCATTCGATCCAAGTCCGAGACACCCGTACTGTTTCTGACGGCGCTGGATGATGTGGCGGATCGTGTCAGAGGCTTCGAGTTGGGGGCAGACGATTACCTGGTCAAGCCCTTCGCCTTTGCCGAGCTCCTTGCCCGTATCCGGCGTTGCTTGCGCCAAAGCACCTCGAAGGAGTCCGAGCGATTGCGCATTGCCGATCTGGACATCGACGTGCTTGGAAGGCGGGTATTCCGGGGAACTACCCGCATTGAATTGACGAATCAGGAGTTCTCGCTGTTGCACCTGCTCATGCGCCGGAGAGGGGAGGTGCTGTCGCGAACCACGATCGCGTCCCAGGTCTGGGACGTCAACTTCGACACGGATACCAATGTCGTTGACGTCGCGATCCGGCGCCTGAGATCCAAGGTGGATGATCCCTTCGATCAAAAGCTGATCCATACCGTACGGGGAATGGGCTATGTCCTCGACCCAGAGCGCGGCCGGTGACGGAATGAGGCCCGGGACTTCGATAACCCCGCTGTCACTGACGAGGCGGCTTGGGCTCTTCTTTGCATTGGTACTGTCTATCGCGCTGGCCAGCATGGGCGCCTTTGCTTACTACTCGCTCGCCGCGCAACTCGAGGCCAGAGACGATGAGGTTGTAAAGGGAAAACTCGAACAGGTCGAGCATTTCTTGCGCGAGGTGGACGGGGTGCAGGGCGTCCCGGCGGCGCAGCATCGCTTCGATGATCTGGTGCGAGGTTACTCGGACCTCATCGTTCGCGTCACGGCGCTGGATGGCCGGCTTTTGTTTCGCACGGGCAACGATGCATTGCTGGAAGGCACTGACCAAGCGGCGGTCACGGGAAAGTCATCGCTCATGTTCCAGTCCGCCGATGCGGTGTTGGGGCGAGACGGTACGCGGGCGACGGTGTTCGTGGCGAAGTCTGGCGAGGACAGGAAGCAGGTGACTGCGCGATTCCGGACGACGCTCGTGCTTGGTACCACCGTCGGTGTGATATTGACGGCCCTGGTGGGGGCGGCCATTACGCGCCGTGAGCTGGAGCCGGCGCACGTACTTATCAAGCAGATCAACCGGATCAGTGTGGAACGGCTGAGCTACCGGGTGGACATGCCACCCAAGCCCACCGAAGTGCGTGATATCGCCTCTGCGTTCAATGCGATGCTGCAACGCCTCGAGGATGGTTATCAGAAGCTGTCGCGGTTCTCCGCCGATCTTGCCCATGATTTGCGCACGCCGCTTAACAACCTCATTGGACATGCCGAGGTCGCCTTGTCACGAGACCGCACCGGGCCCGAGTATGTCGCCTTGGTGGAGGAAAGCCTGGTCGAATACCAGCGACTTGCGAGGATGATCGATGCGATGTTGTTCCTCGCGCGAGCTGACAGTGCCAATGTGGCGCTCGAGTTGACGGAACTCCAGTTGAATGCAGAACTTCGCAAGTTGTCCGCCTACTTTTCGGTGCTTGCAGAGGAGCGAAGCGTCGTAATCAGGGTAAGCGGGGATGCCACCCTGGTCGCTGATGCCATTCTGTTCCAGCGTGCGATCAACAATGTTCTGTCAAATGCGGTCCGTCATGCGTGGCCGAATTCGATGATAGATCTGGTGGTGCGCCGCGAAGCGGCACATTGTTGCATCGACATCACGAACGTTGGAGACCCAATCCCGGAGCGGGAACTTTCCCTCATCTTTGATCGGTTCTTCCGTGGGGATAGGGCGAGATCCAACTCGTCACAGTCCACGGGGCTGGGCCTGGCCATCGTCCTGTCGATCATGGAGCTCCATGGCGGCGACGCGTCAGCCGTGAGCGGCTTGGATGGGAAGACACGCTTTACATTGCGCTTCCCGCTCAACGGTGCTGAAGCCTCAGCGCGGGTTTCGGTGGGTAGGCCGAGTCAGGACCGACCAGTCGTTGGGTAGAGTGGTGCAATGAGCCCGATTGCCTATTTGTAATCGCCGGGCAAGGCTGCAGCATGCGTACAATTTATACACTCGTTTTCATAGATCAACGAAGTCTCTAGAAAGGAGATGACTATGAAAACGAAGAAACACGCCTTGCTGTTTGCGGCGTTGCTGTTGGGTGGGATGTCGGCTTCGTATGCTTTGGAAATGACCGGGTTGAAACCGGGCGTGCCTGCGTCGACGGCGACGGCGCAGGCGATGGCGAAGCGTCACGCGACCTTGTATGGCGATCCAGCCGGCCAATCTCAGGCCAGTCGCATTATCGACGTGAAGCCAGGGATGCGGTATGTCAACGTGGACTCTGGCGAGACGGTGGCGTTTCGGGCCGGCGAGAAGATCGTCGCATGGACCTTCGCCCAGATGGTCAGGGATACGAGTGTGGACCTTGGCTTGTTGATGCCGGATCTGCCGGGTAGCGCTGGCGTGCGCGTCTATATTGATAGAAGCGACCTCTTCACAGGTGGCTGAACGTTGCTGAACCGGTGAACTACAGGCCCCGCACAATGCGGGGCCTTTTTCATCGTCATTGGCGTCGGTTCTGCCGCTTAGCAATACACGAGGCGATGGGAAGTTGTAGCACGCGCCACCGCATCATGAACGGCACCGGATTGACGCCGATGGAGGGAAAAAAAGCTTGCCCTCCGGGGAGGGCAAGCTTCGGAAGCTTTCGCCATCGGGATAAAGCGAAAGAGCACCAAGAGCCAAGCAACTGACGGGTGCCTGGCTCCCCCACAGAGGTCGGTCTGAGTTTCAGGGACGGCTTGCGTCAAATTCCGCGTGCGCCATCGGTGAACACATCACGCGGCCCAATACGCGAGCCGTCGGTAAATACGTCACGCTGGCCGAGGCGTGCGCCGTCGGTGAACACGTCGCGCTTGTCGATGCGTGCACCGCCGGCGTAAATGTCGTTGACTGCGGCGCGTCCGCCGTCGGTGTAGGGGTCGCGGGGACGGTGGATCTGGCCATCAGGGGTAGCAGCGATGGCGGAGCCGGCGGCAGCAATCGTGAGGGCAGCAGCAATCAGGGCAGTGTGAATCGTCTTCATGGAATCTCTCCGGAGTCAATGTTTGTGAGTCTCTAATCGCTCACCGTGTTCACAGTCTAGCTACCGGACCTGCTCCACTGAATTACCCGCGTATTACGATCCTGTCATAAAAAAATGCCTCCCGGTTGGGAGGCACAAACTCTCTTGAATTAACAAGAAAGTGTCGATTCTTTTGAGCTCGCTCAGAACTTGTGGCGTACGCCTACGACGACGCCGGTCTGATCCTTGCCAGGGACAACGTTGGTCGGGCTGCCGGTCGTCGAGTTGTAGCCGTTCATGCCCAGCTGCGAGTTGCCGCGGTTCAGTGCATAACCGACGTTCATATACACATCGGTACGCTTCGAGAAAGCGTAATCTGCCGAGGCAACGAACAGGAACGGGTCTGCGCCAGAATTGCGGCTGTCCGTGTAGTAGGCGGCGCCGGTCAGCGTCAGTGCGGGCGTCAGGCCATAGCGCAGGCCGGCCCAGTAAATGTTAGAACCGTTCGTCGGCAGCGCACCGACATTGCCGTTGTACCAGCGATAACCAATAAATGCCTTAGCCGGTCCGAAAGCGTAGCTCGCGCCAATTAGAGCGCGGCGGTCCTTGCGGTCGGCCGTGGCGACGGTGCTGCCCTGGATCTCGTCGTACACCGCGCCGACAGCGAGGGCGCCGGTTTCATACATGAGCGATACGCCCATGTTTCGATCGACCTTGTAGTTCCCCGGCACTTCGCCGCCGCCGGTGCGGCTAAAGCTGTAGAGGCCGGTGACCGTCAGGCCACTGAAGATGCCACGGTACTTGATAGCATTGTCAGCGCGACCCGCCAAGACGTCATCCATCTTGAAGAGCGAGTAGCGCGGCGCGAAGCCCATCGGGTCGAGTTGCAGCGTGGTGTCATACATTGGTGTCGTTTGACGACCCAACGTCAGTTGACCATATTTGCTACCCAATCCTACGAAGGCACTACGATCAAAAAGACGGGTGCTGTTGTTCTGTGCGCCGGTGTCGAACGAAATGCCGCTTTCCAATTCGAAGATGGCTTTCAGACCGCCGCCAAGGTCTTCGACGCCACGCAGGCCCCAACGCGACGTCGACATGTTGCCGGAGGTCATGCGAACCTGGTTCGAGCCACCGGGCGAAGCCGATGGGACGTTGCTCAGATACTCGATACCCGCGTCGGCCACACCATACAGCGTGACGCTCGATTGAGCGAATGCGGTTGTAGCGAACAGACCGAGGGATGCGACGGCAATGCGACTAATCTTCATGGATTCTCCTCATTAAGACCCGAAATTAATTTGGTGGGGGCGAGTATAGAAATCTGCAGATGACGGTCAGATTGCGAAGTAATTACGTGGGGTCACTTCGTCGCGTGATGACGACAAGGTGGAACGTACCGGGGTTATGTGGATTGACATGGCTTTCGCGCGGACGCGTCAACCTGTGTGCGCGCGAACATTGCGGGCCGGTAATGGGAAACTCACGAAAAGAGGTCGCTTCTCTCGAAGCAAGATCGACTGCCTTTGCAATACGCTGCGGGTTCCGATCTAGTTGGAGAGTAAGGATGGACACGCCATACGTCGCAAAATGGGCGCGTAGCGAAGACAGCGTTCATGAGCAAGCGCTGCGACTTCGCACACGGAGGTTCGAGCTGCTGTCTGCAAATATTGCAAATGCGGATACGCCGAACTACAAGGCGCGCGATATCGACTTCAGCGCCGAGTTGGATAGGGTGATGGGCAGTGGCCAGAATTTTGCGGGCATGACCATGACTTCGCCGCGACACATCGAGGCAAGCAAGCCCGCGCTGGAAGAGGATCTGATGTATCGCGTCCCCCTGCAGTCGAGTATGGACGGCAACACCGTGGAGATGGACGTCGAGCGTGTGGCGTTTGCAGAGAACGCGCTGCGGATGCGGTTCTCCATTCAAAAGACTGCCGACGAGTACAAGGACATGCTCAAGCTCTACCAGGACATGCGGCCCTAGCGGGGAAACCGCGACTACTGGCAGGGCGGCTTGGGTGCGGCGACAGCGCTGGACGCGTCTCTGGAAGACGGCTCCGGTGTGCTCGCTGCGGATTCCTGCTTCGACGGATGTTTGGCTGTGCGATGTCGCGGGTTGGCCGCCCAGGCAACCCGTTGGTCGCGGGAGGCGTATCCCGTGTCTGAATGTCCAATGGCGAGGGTGTGCCACTGGGTCGGCTTCTCGCTGAGTCGATCACCGGTCGCAGGAGCCGGCAAAGCGTAGGCCAGCAAGGCAGAGCATGCGACGGCGCTAATCATCTGTATGGTTCCTGGACGGATGACATGAGGATCCTGTCATCCGCAAGATAGTACGCTCAGATTGCGGGCACATTACCAACGCATTACGGCGGGGCATTGGGGCGCTGACTCGTTGAGCTTTGTTGTTGCAATGCGGGGCACACTAGTTGCTAATAGTGTGCAACGGCGTGAATGCCGATTCAGACTGACTGGAGCCCGCGACAATGACCGAAAAGCTGCGCCTGGACATTCCTGTCTTGCTTCCTGGCCTTCCCGATTCCTCTGATCCCTGTGTAGAACGGTTGCTGTCCGAACTGAGAGGGAAAGAGGGCGTCGAGGCGGCGCATATAAAAACTGCAAATGTTGATAGCGATTCACAGATATGTGTCCACTACGATCCCGCAGCGATTTCCCTTGCCCGCATCCGGGAGCTGGTGACAAGCACGGGTGCGGTGATTTCGTCGCGGTTTGGTCATGTGCTTTGGCAATTGAAGGGCGTCTGGCACGAACGACGAGCGCGAACCGTAGCTAGCCAACTGCGGGCCTTGCCCGGCGTCATCGAGGCCGAAGTCAGCGCCTCCGGCATAGCGCGCGTCGAATTCGACAACGATCGGATCTCCGCGGCAGGGATCGAGCAGGCCCTGTCAAAACGCGGGCTCGCGCCGGTTGAGATCGGTGCCCGGAAGAGCGGTCATGCAGACCATGAACACCGCGAAGGCGTCAAGGATCATGCACATGGGGAAGGCGAGGGGCATGAGGCCCACGCACACGGCAGCGTGTTTGGCCCGAATACTGAGCTAATCTTCTCCCTGATCTGTGGGGCCTTGCTTGGTCTCGGATTTGCCGTTGGTAAGCTGTTCGGCAGCCTGCCAGCATGGATTCCGGTTGCCTTCTTTGTCGGCGCGTATTTTTTTGGTGGTTTCTATACCGTTCGGGAAGCGATAGAGAACCTCCGGCTAAAGAAGTTCGAAATCGACACACTGATGCTGGTAGCCGCCGCAGGGGCGGCGGCGTTAGGCGCTTGGGCGGAAGGCGCGCTACTTCTCTTTTTGTTCAGTCTCGGCCACGGGCTCGAACACTACGCCATGGGGCGCGCCAAGCGGGCGATCGAAGCGTTGGCGGCGCTCGCACCGGCTACAGCAAGTGTGCGGCGTGAAGGCGAGGTACGAGAGGTCCCCGTCGAGGAATTGCAGGTGGGGGATGTGGTGGTGGTTCGGCCGAACGAACGCCTCCCCGCCGATGGTTTTCTGGTAAAGGGGGCTTCCGCAGTCAATCAAGCGCCGGTTACTGGCGAAAGCATCCCGGTCGACAAGCAGCCCGTGGATGACGCCGCCGCAGCCAGGAGGAAGCCCGATGCCGTAGGGGCCGTGTCCCGCGTGTTCGCCGGAACCATCAATGGCGCCGGCGCCATTGAAGTGGAAGTGACGCGCCTTTCCACGGACAGCGCCCTGGCGAAAGTCGTCAAGATGGTCAACGAGGCCGAAGCGCAAAAGTCACCGAGCCAGCGGTTCACTGAGAAGTTCGAACGGATCTTTGTTCCTGCAGTGCTTGTGCTGGCGGTATTGCTGCTGTTTGCAGGGCTAGTGATCAATGAGCCGTTCAGTGCGACCTTCTACCGCGCCATGGCGGTGCTGGTTGCCGCCAGCCCATGCGCGCTCGCCATCGCGACACCGAGCGCGGTGCTGTCGGGGGTAGCGCGCGCCGCTAGAGGGGGTGTACTGATCAAGGGCGGGGCGCCGCTCGAAAACCTGGGTTCACTGAAAGCCATTGCATTCGATAAGACGGGGACGCTGACGGAGGGGCGCCCCCGTATTACCGATGTGATGGTCGCCGAAGGAGTAGCTGAAGCGGAATTGTTGAGCGTAGCGGTCGCCGTGGAGTCGCTCAGCGACCACCCGTTGGCTGCGGCCATTGCCCGCGATGGCCGCAAGCGCCTGGAAGGCAGTTCCATCCCGGAAGCGTCTCATCTCCAAAGCTTGACCGGACGCGGGGTCACGGCGACGTTGTGCGGTAAGACCGTCTGGATTGGCAAGCCTGACATGTTCGGCGCCGACGGGATTGCACCGCTTAGCGAATCGATGGCGAGCGCAGTGCAGACGCTGCGCAGCACTGGCCGCACGACAATGATCGTCAGGCAGGGAGATCGGGACCTCGGCGCCATTGGGCTGATGGACACGCCGCGCGCCTCGGCGCGCGCTGCCCTCGAGGCACTGCGCAGGCTGGGTATCACACGCATGATCATGATCTCCGGCGATCACCAGCGCGCAGCCGAAGCCGTCGCCAAGGACGTAGGTATCGATGAAGCCTGGGGCGATCTGATGCCTGAGGACAAGGTCAAAGCCATCCAGACGTTGCGCGCGGAAGCCAAAGTGGCCATGGTCGGCGACGGCGTCAACGACGCGCCGGCAATGGCCAACGCCACGGTGGGCATCGCAATGGGTGCGGCAGGTTCAGATGTGGCACTGGAAACGGCGGATGTTGCGCTGATGGCCGACGACCTCCAACACCTGCCTTTTGTGGTCGGTTTAAGCCGACATACGCGGGCCATCATCCTTCAGAACGTGTATATCAGCCTCGGCGTCGTGGCGTTCCTTCTGCCAGCCACGATCCTCGGCCTCGGTATCGGGCCCGCCGTGGCCATGCATGAGGGGTCGACGCTGATCGTCGTGTTCAATGCGCTTCGACTGCTAGCCTATCGCGACAAATCCCCATGACGGGCCCCGGCCGCAATGATGGCGATGCCAGATGCGGCGGCAGCTATGGCCGCCGACTCATTTGGCGGCATTGCCGCAACTTCCACAGAACTTTGCGTCGCGTGGGAGTAAGGTGCCGCATCGACTGCACGGCGCCGGAGCCAGTGAACTGCCGCATTGCTGGCAGAAGCGCGCGCCCTGGGCGCTCACCGTGCCGCAGTTGGGGCAGTGGACGCCGGCGGGGCTTTGTGGTGGCAAAGGATTCCCATAGCCGTAGCTGCCGCCACCATCATGATGACCTCCTCGACGACCGTGCTCACTTCCGCCGCCGTGATGACCGCCGCTGTGACGGCCCATGAGCCTTTCCAAGAAACCCATCATTCCTCCTAAGTGGATGGATCGTCGCTGCGGCCCCGTGGTGTCGGGTGCTGCGACGACTTGCGCTGCTACGCGTCAGCCAATGCCTGTAGTAAATAGTCTGTAGTGACTACAGGGTCAATGGTCGGTGGATGCGAAGAACGGAATAAGTTGAATACGAGGCTCTTTCTTTCGAAAACGTCATGATCCCGATAGTTGCTGGCCATGTCGTGAGAGCGCATGGAAGGCGGGCTGTCTATCGGCTTGGCGCAAGGGTTTCCGTGAGGATGGCATCCCGCTGAGGAGCCTCGGGGAGGCCAGGAGCTTTGCCTTCCGGGCATCCGGGTGCGTGAAAGATTGCTGCAGGCGGGGTGCCACCCCGTGTCGCTGCGGCCACCTGCCCCGGCTCAGCGGTGGGGGTGCCGGGGCCGATCGGCGCCGTATAGCTTGCCACCAGATACACCGGCCGCCGCTTGACTTCATTGAACAGACGCCCAACATATTCCCCGAGCACGCCTAGGAAAACCAGTTGCAGGCCGCCCAGCAGAAGCAGGGCGGTCATCATGGATGGGTAGCCGTGTACGGGGTCGCCGTAGAGCAGCGTCTTGCCAACGATGAAGGCGGCCATGCCAAAGGCGGGAACGGCAACAAGCAGGCCGATCGAGGTTGCAAACTTGAGCGGCACGGTGGAAAAGGCAGTGATGCCATCCACGGCAAAACGCAACAGCTTGCGGTAGTTGAACTTGGTCGTCCCGGATGCCCGCGCGTCACGCCGATACAAGACGGCCGTCTGCCGGAATCCTATCCAGGCATACAGCCCCTTCATGAAGCGGTGCTGCTCCCGGAGTTGTCCGAGTGCGGCAACGGCACGACGGCTCATGACGCGGAAGTCGCCGGTGTCGGCCGGAATCTCCGTATCGCTGAGCTTGCCCATCAGGCGGTAAAACCAGTGCGCGGTGAACTTCTTGAGGAACGATTCGCCATCCCGGGAAGTGCGCGTGGCGTACACCACGTCGAACCCCTCGCGCCATTTCTCGATCAACGACGGAATCAGTTCGGGCGGATCCTGCAGATCGGCGTCGATGATCACAACGGCGTCGCCGCTTGCCACGTCGAGGCCCGCCGTTAGCGCGGCTTCCTTGCCGAAGTTGCGACTCAGCTCGACAATGCCGACGCGCGCTTCGGCCGCCTTGAGATTGTGTGCAACCGCCAGTGATCGATCGCGGCTGCCATCGTCCACGTAGATAATCTCGTAGTCCGATGCCAATCCATCCATCACGCGGAGAAGCCGAAAGTGAAACTGTGGCAGGACAGCTTCTTCATTGAAGAGCGGTACGACGACCGAGATCTTCTCTGGCAGCAGGCTGGCGGCATTCATCGCATCGCTCCATTCATGAACGTCCAATTTGCATGGAGTACGTAGTTGACCAACATGACGAAAATTGTCGAGAGGATTTGAGCAACCAGGTAGTGAAGCCCCAATGCTAGTCCAGCCCACATCAGAAGTGAGTTAAGAAAGAACGCCAGCGCGGAAACGAGAATGAACCGTCCGAAAGTGGCGCGTTGTGGTCGGACTGGTGTGAACACCCATCGGCTGCTGATGCAGTAGTGCGTCAGAAGGCCTGCAACACTGCCGGCGGCAGACGCCGGTAGCGCTGCAACCCCGAAACCGACCAGCGTGATCAGTGTTGCGTAGTGTGTAGCGGTTGCCGTCGCCCCCGCGCCCAGAAACCGTACAAATCGTGATGGGATGTTCATGGTTTTTGCACCAGAACGTTGACGCCATGTCGTCCGATCACAGTTGTGTTGCCGCCGAGCAGCGGTCTCAGTCGATGAAACGTCTCGTGCCGCATGACCGCGAGCTTGTGACCAGGGGTCAGCCATCGCTGCGCAAAAGCTTCTTCATTAGCAATCCACTTGTCGGGCTCGACCGAGAAGCCGAGATCCAGCTCGGATCTGGCCCCGACAATGATCGGTTCTCGTTCGGCGTAAAACGCCAGACCTCGGTCAATCTGGCCCACGTTGAACAGTTGTGTGTTGTCGCGGGACGCCGCCTTGGCTTCCAAGCCAAGTGGTTTGATGGAGAGGGACCCAAACGCCCGAGACGCCATCAAGCCAGCCTGAAGGCTGGCCAGCGTCGCCAGCGAAGCGACGGCAACCGCGCAGAGCCTGTGGCCGCGCAGGGCGATCCCAAAGGCCAGGAAGCCACCGATGACCAGAATGCCCATCGTGATGGCGCCCCAGGTATGCAATGAGGCCGGATTGCTGATATTGAGCTTCAGTACCGCATTCGACATTGTCGGATGCCATAGCAGCACGGCGATGGCAACGCCGAGCACAGGCATGGCAAGAAAGCTTGCCGCCAGTGTGGGGCGGGCTGCAGTCATGGATCTGTACGCGAGCAAGACGGCCACCGGTGGTAAGGCGGGCAGGATATAGAGCGGCAGCTTCGAGCGCGAAATCGAAAAGAAGGCAATGACAACGACTACCCACAGCGACAGAAACAGTCGTGCGTCGAAGCCAGGCGTTGCCTGTGCGCTGCGAGAGCGGAGTGCGATAGCACGGGGAATCAAGCCCATGAACGGCAGGACGCCTGCCGCACCAACGGCCAGGAAGAACCAGAATGGCTTGTCCCGCTCGTGAACCGAGGACGAGAATCTCGCGAAGTGTTCGTGGATGAAGAAGTAATTCAGAAATTCGGGGTTGCGCTGGGACACCACGACAAACCAAGGCATGGTGATGGCCACCGCAAGCAGGCTCCAGCGCCAGAATCTCGCGCTAAAAAATGCGGAAAATTGTCGAGTGACCGCCCCGTATAGCAGCAGCGTGATTCCTGGCAGTACCAGGGCAATCAGGCCTTTGGCAAGAAATGCCAGACCGACCAACAACCAGATCAGGGGGTATAAGCGAGGTTCCCGATTCTGGTAGGCCACGGCGAAAACGAGAGCGGCACTGCCGAGCAGTGCGCCGACACCAATGTCTGTTGTTGTCAGATTCGAGCCGAGAATCCAGAGGGGAGCGCCGATGAGCACCAGCGCTGAGGCGAGGCCTATGCGCGTGTCATAGAGCGATCGCGCCGCCCACCATGCGGCGAGTGCGCCCAGCAGTCCCACAAGCGCACTCCAGATCCTTGCTGTCCACTCGGACGGCCCGAAGAGCGTATAGGCGCTGGCGGTCGCCCAATACTGCAGGGGCGGCTTGTCGAAGAACTTGATGCCGTTCAACCGCGGCGTGACCCAATCGCCGGAGACGAACATCTCGCGCGGAACCTCGGCGTAACGACCCTCGTCGGGTTCATAGAGGGGACGCACGGATAGCGTGGACATCCAGAGGACCACCGTGAGTGCGATGGTCAAAGCCATGAAAATCTGTCGCTTCAAGAGACTGCCCGTCCAGGTGTGCGGTGGCCACTGCTACCGCGCTTGGTCAAATGCTCTCAGGGCGCAACGACATAGATGCCGGATGTGGTTCGTCGCCGTCGTGATGTTGGATCATGGAGCAGTTCACGCGGCGCCGCTTGACGCCCCACGAGCCGAGGATGCGATTCACGCGGGAGTCCGAAGGATGGCGACTTGGCCAGCAGAGAGCGAACAGCGGGATTCTAGGGCGCTCACCTGTCGGGGGGATTACGAGATGATGACGGCGCAGTCCGCCGTCGAGTGCTTTGCGGCAGAAGAAGTTGCCTGACGAAGCGTCAGCGTTAGCTCATGGTAACCCAAGTGCTTCGGAGAACGGGCGTCGGGTTCGATGCGTTGGTGCGTAACCATTCGGCAATGTCGCCGCAATGTTCTGCATAGTAAACTTGACGCCCCGCAGTTGTCAGCGGGCCTCATCACCCTTAGTGCTCAAGCCTAGGAAGTCGCTTTCCATCAGATGTTCTTAGGCGCAGCCTCTTTCGAAGGTGCTTGTCTTTCGCGCTGCGCTTAGATCCGGGGTGTTCGTTGTCAACCCCAAAAAGTCGCAAGGACTTCGCTGCTATGCGGTCGAGACTGACGGCACTTCTGATGGCAATCTCGACCTATCAGGCGTGGGATTTCTACCACCTTGCAACGCGAACACCGGACGCTCATGTCGTCGCCGACGCAGTCGCGTAGGTAGTGGGCGGCCTCGCGATCCTTTGGTTCGTGATTCGAAAACGGTGTCGTCGTGTCAGCCCAAACCGACCTGTTTCTGAGGCGCTACCTGGCGCAGCCAAGGTACGAGGGCAGGTGATGGCGGAACGAAACGAGGTGGCAATTCAGGCGACGCGGCAGTTGTTGCAGTCGATGCTGCTGCAGTTCGAGCGCTGGAAATATACGCCATCGGAAACGGAAGTGGCGATGCTTCTCATAAAAGGGTTGACCCTTGAAGAGTGCGCTCACTCGCTAGCGTGGCATGATGTGACGGTGCGGACAATTGCCGCGGGCGTATTCGCCAAGGCGAACCTCAGCAATCGCCATCAATTTGCCGCCTACTTTTTCGGTGATCTGTTGGTTGAGCCGATCGAGCCTGCACCTCGATCAAAAACCGGTGAGTGTAGGCACGACGCCGGCATGTAAGTTGTCGCGCTTGACCTTCAAGCAAAGACCGGAACGGTAAAAATCCGATTATTGGTATCTGTGCCACAGTACGGTGCTGTGGCTGTATCTCTATTTCGATGAACAAACTTCTTCAAGCTATACACGAAAGCTTGCCGCAGTGGCTGGCAGATTGGTTCGACATTCTTGTTCCCGCTATCGAGGTCGTGCTGATTGCGGCTGGCGCATGGTTAGCAGTGCGCATCGCGCGGCGGTTGCTTAGAAAGCTGACCAATACATATTCTCTGCCAGGAAAAGTTGCGGCGCTGTCTTTGCGTGTGGTCGCGACCATCGTGTACGTAGCTGCCACGCTCTGGGCTCTGGAGCGAATGGGCGTGTCTGGAACCGTCCTGTGGACCGCATTCACGGGATTTGCCACTGTCGGGGCGGTCGCGTTTTTCGCCGCGTGGAGTGTACTCTCGAACCTGTTCTGCGCGCTCCTGATATACGTCACCGGTGCGTTCCGCATTGGGGATGTTGTGGAGCTTCTTGAGAACGGGGAAAAGCCGGGAATTAAGGGCCGTGTGCTCGACGTAAATCTCGTCTATACCACCTTACTGGAAACAACAGTCGAAGGACAAGAGGTGGTGCTGCAGCTGCCGAACAGTCTGGTGTTTCAACGTGTGCTACGAAGGTGGAAGTAACCGCAAGGGTGGCGCGGTCAGGCAAGGACGGAGACCGGCGCAAGAAGGGAAGCCCCGCTTCGCTTTTTTGAGGCCGAGCAAACTACTCAAGACCTTAAGCCGCTGGCGTCCGCGATGTCGGCGGACGCCGCAATACTGCTTGACTTCAGTGGCAGTGACGAATGCCGGTCTTGTGGTCCATATGGCAGCCTTGGCTGTCAGTCCCACCACTATGCGCCCACACGCCGCCCGACGCACAGGCCAGAACGGCCGTGAGAATGATGGTGATCCGTTTCAAGAAAGGTCTCCCTGGAGTGTTGGTTAGCGGTCTCAGTCTGCCGCAAGTTCCACACTATCATCACTGCGATTGCCAGCCCTCCCCGCCGCGGTAGGGCTGTTGCGGCTGTGTCACAACTGTCTGCGCTCGCTACGGCCAACGCACCTCAGCAACTTAACGAAAATGCTGACGGCCGCTGGCGCCCAAGTTTGTAGGTGAATCGACGCATAGCGTCCCCGCAATCCCGATGGCCTCGCCGATGGCCAGGCCATCAGGGTTCTGCGTGCTCTGCCTGCGCCGCAGCCACAGGTCACCGACGACATTGAACTGTGGCTGGCACCGCGGGCCGTGCGCGCATTGCGAGCCCACGGCATTTCCACACTGGCGGACCTGACCGTGCGCGTGCCGCGCCGGCGCCGCTGGTGGGGCGCGATCCCGGGGCTGGGGCAAGCGAGCGCGCGGCACATCGAGGCCTTCTTCCACGCCCATCCGCGGTTGACGGAGCGTGCGCGTGCCCTGATCGTCGGCGCGCCGCCAGGCGAGGTGGTCCCGTGGGAGCGGCTGAAACTGCCCGACGAGGTGGACGGCTCGCGAGGCAGCTTCCGGGCACCGCGACAGGCCTGCACGCTCGACGCATCGAACGACTACGAAGCCGTGCAGGCCTGGCTCGCCCTGCACGAAACCCAGACCACGCAGCGCGCCTATCGCAAGGAGGCGGAACGCCTGATCCTGTGGGCGATTATCGAGCGCGGTCGGGCGCTGTCGTCGCTTACGACCGAGGACGCCATCGCCTACCGCGGGTTCCTGCGGCGACCAACTCCGCGTGAGCGCTGGATCGGGCCACCGCGGGCACGCAGCGCGCCCGACTGGCGCCCCTTCGCACGGGGGCTATCGGCACGTTCGACGGCCTACGCCCTCACGGTGCTGGGCGCCATGTTCCGATGGCTGATCGAGCAGCGCTATGTATTGGCCAACCCGTTTGCCGGCATCAAAGTCCGCGGCCGCACGCGGGTCGCGCCACTCGATACCACACGTGGCTTTACTGAGGGCGAATGGCTGCTGGTGCGCACCATTGCCGATGGCCTGGAATGGTCGTACGGGTGGGACGTGCCCGCAGCGCAGCGCTTGCGCTTCATTCTCGATTTTGCCTACGCGACCGGCCTGCGGGCCAGCGAACTGGTTGGCGCGACGCTGGGCGATATCCGCACTGACGAGCGCAACGACCGCTGGCTGCACCTGGTCGGCAAAGGTGGGCGCCCGGGAAAGGTGGCGCTACCGCCACTTGCGCGAACCGCACTCGATCAGCATCTTGTACAGCGCGGACTGCCGGTGACACCAGCCCGTTGGGACCCCAGGACACCCTTGATCGCCAGCCTGGAGCAGGACAGCGTCACTAACATCACCGGCACCCGGCTGTGGATGGTAATGCGGCGCTTCTTTGGCCAGGCCGCGGACATCATCGCCGGCGACCACCCGACACTCGCCGAAAAGCTGCGCCGAGCCAGTCCCCACTGGACGCGGCATACCCACGCTACACACGCCCTCGCTCGCGGCGCGGAACTGACCACCGTGCGCGATAACCTACGCCACGCGTCGGTGGCCACCACCTCGATTTACTTGCAAAGCGACGAAGTCAAGCGGGCACACCAAATAGGTCAGGCCTTTGCCGCTCGGTAGCCGACGTCCGTGCCGACTGGCTTAGCGTGCAATATTTTCCGTTTTCTGAAGCGACCCCAGGTACAGCGAACTCCAACGGCTCTGCGCGCCGATGATCTGATCAGTAATGATGTGGGCCGCGACTGTGCCGTACACCAGCCCGTCGGTGGAGAAACCAGTGGCGATGAAAGCCCCTGACTCGTCCCGGCCGATGTAGGGAAGGCCGTCCGGAGAATGAAAGTGTTGTGCCGACCAGCGCTGAACGGGTGAACCGACAGCCAGGTATTCCTGCGCGGCCCGTTCAAGTTGAGCGAGTGCCGCGGCTGCATCATGCCTTCCCGTTTCGTGGTGTTCACCGATGCAAAGCAAGTAATGCTTGCCGTTTGCCTCCAATCCGCGGACCGATAGCCTGGGATGGGCCTGCGCCCAGAAGATGCCAGCCGGAACGGCTTGTTCGTGGAAGGCCAAACCATATTCGCGGCGCACAGCCATGCCGGCTTGCACCAAGTGAAAACCCAGCGGGGAATGGGTGGCCAGCACAATATGGTGGCCGAAGGCGGTACCGGTCCGTGTGCGAACGACGCCGACTTCCAGGTCCAGCTCGAGGGCAGGGGAGTTTTCGAAGAGGCGGGCGCCGGCGTGTTCGGCTTGCAGGGCCAAGGCGTGCAGATAGCCGATCGGATGGAACTGCGCTTGTGCCGAAAGCAGAAGCACCGCGCCCTTTGCGGCGGGCAAGCCGGGGGGCATCTCAGAGGCCAACTGCGCGTCCAGACCTGCTGCGCGCAATGCCTTCAGCTCCCCCAGTATGGTCGGCTCGGCATCCGGGCTTAGCGGATACTGGTACATCGGGCAGCGGCGGAAGCCGCTGCTCGGCCCCATCGCCTGCGCTTGCTGCTCGATCCAGGCGATCGCTTCCCCGCGAGACGCTACGACGGCGCGGGCGGTGTCCGCTTCGCACTTAGCCGCCAGCGTTTCGAGGCCACCGGTGACGGTCTGATACAGGTTACCGGTGGAGCCGCCGCTATCACCCGCGCCTACGGCACGGGCTTCGATCGCCGCCACCGACCGGGCGGTCTTTGCGAGCAGCAGGGCGGCGGTCAGGCCCGTGATGCCGGCACCGACGATCACCACGTCGACGCGCAGGTCGCCCTCAAGGGCCGGTCGAGGCCGACGCGGGCGCGTGGCCGCCCAGATGGAGATCGAGCCCATCATGCCTCCTTGTACCGAGTTTCATGGCGGCACAGGTTATCGGCGCAGGCGTCCAGGACTTCCCGACATCGCGGGTCAACGCCATGGTGCTTGCGTGCGCCGGGCGCCGTCCCTTGGTGGCGCGGCGGCACTGGCAGCCCAACAGATAGCAAAGCAGATAGCAAAGCGCGTGCCGTGATTGGATAGCCCGCGCGTGAATGCTGGTCTCAAATTGAGCGCCGGGCATCGCGCGGGAGAACGCTCGTCGGCGAAGGCAACGCGAGAAGAGGCGCGTGTGCGGGACGAACTGGTCAGCCCGAGCAATGTTGGCATCGCCCCTCCCAAGGAAGCGAATCAAACGGAGTCATCCGCGCATGACCAGCGAAATACTAAGTCGCCATAAACTCGAAGTGCCGGCAGGCCACGACATTACCGGGCTGTAATCAACGCGCAAGCTTATTCCTGAAAGATATTCCTCGCCTTGTAATTTGGCCTCAATCTTTAAGCGGAAATGAGCGCGGTCATAGCACCGTCGCGAGCAAAGGGAGGGCAAAACGTGCGAGCGCTGCGGCCTCGCGGTGCGGCCGGTCCAAATATTGCTGTGACGACAGCGGCGCCGACGTGGCGTCATCACTTCAAGGAGCCGACCATGCCGCATCAGAATTTTCAACACTGTATCGACGAGTGCAATGCTTGCGCAGTGGCATGCGAGCACTGCGCCGCCTCGTGTCTAAGTGAGCCGAACGTACACGAGATGGCCGAGTGCATTCGCCTGGATCTCGATTGCGCCGCAATGTGCCGGATGGCCAGCGCCTATATGGCGCGGGGAAGTCGCTTCGCCAAGGATCTGTGCAACCTTTGCGCGACCGCTTGCGAAGCATGCGGTGCCGAGTGCGAGCGACATGCGGCTCAGCATTGCCAGGAATGCGCTCAAGCGTGCCGGCGTTGTGCGCAGGCATGCCGCGCCATGGCGTAGCACGATCGGCTGCCAACGGCAGAACGGCCATGACGCTAACTTTTTGGCTCTCTACGGTCACGCGAAAGCCCGCGCGGACTACAGGACTGCAACGTCGCTGTCATTAAACGCGTCGGTTCTTCCGGCCGCCACCAGCGGCGACGGGATGCCGTCTCAGCGTCCGGTCGAGCATGGCGAAGACATCCCTAGCGTCGATTCGTTGCGCCGTCACCGTTGACGAAGTCGCTCATTCGTGCCGGCGGCTGCGGCGTGCCACCCATCGCGGGTCCATCGGAAGAGCCGCCTCCGTGCGAGTTGTGTGCACAATCATCTGCGTGATTGCCATCCTGGCTGTGGTAGGCATGCTGTTGATGCATAAGCGCATGATGGGCGGGCTAAGTTGTTGCTGGACCGGCGGCCGCGTAGTGCGCCGGATAAGGGCGGTGGCCGCCTAGTTGATGCCCGCCCGGAGATCGCTCCGGCGACCGCGCGCACGCAGCGCACCGGAGAGCGGCTGGGTTACTTGGTCTGATCCATCATTTCGCGACACTTTTGCATCATGGCGTCATGGTGGCGCAACATCGCCTTGGAGTCGTCCGGCTTCTGTGGCTTGTGTTGCTGCGCTTCAGCCCGTTTGGCGGTACGAGCGCGGCTTGTCTGATGCTTGGGCCCACGCGATGCCCCCAAGACCGGACAATCCTGCCATCACACCCCCCGCAGCCAGACCCTGCACGAAGCGGCGGCGCGGTAGGTTGGCCAGCACAATGCCAGACTGTCGATCACGTCCCATGAAATAGTCCTTTTTGCTTGAATGGCCGCATCGGACAGCGGCAAAGAGAGAGTAACGAGGACGAGGCTACCGACAACTTACCTGAACATTACATTCCGGTAATGTCCGGGCCACTCGGAGCAGGGCTGCGTAGACTCGCCATGGGCTGACCCAAGCGCAGCCATACAATCGGAAAAAGGAAGCTCGAACATGAAACTGCTCGTCGTAGAGGACGAATCCAAGACAGGCCAGTACCTGCGCCAGGGATTGACCGAGGCCGGATTCGTTGTCGACCTGGTTGGCAACGGGCTTGATGGACAACACCTGGCGCTCAACGAGTCTTACGATCTGATTATTCTCGACGTCATGCTGCCGGACCTCGATGGCTGGAGAATTCTGCTGAGCCTGCGCGCGGCCGAGAGCGCGGTTCCGGTCTTGTTCCTTACTGCCCGCGACAGCGTCGCTGATCGGGTCAAGGGACTGGAGCTCGGCGCGGACGATTACCTGGTAAAGCCATTTGCATTCTCCGAACTGTTGGCTCGCGTCCGGACGCTGCTGCGCCGCGGCACTGTGCAGATGGGGCTGGACCGCATTCAGGTGGGCGACCTGGTGCTTGATCTTAGTCGACGTCGCGCTTCGCGCGGAGGTCGCCGGATAGCGCTGACCAGCAAGGAGTTTGCGCTGCTCGAACTGCTCGCCCGCAGGCGGGGAGAAGTTCTGCCCCGCTCGTTGATTGCGTCCCAGGTGTGGGATATGAACTTCGACAGCGACAGCAATGTGATCGACGTTGCGATTCGCCGCTTGCGAGCCAAGATCGACGACGACTTCGACGCCAAGCTGATTCAGACGGTGCGAGGCATGGGGTACGTGCTGGAAGCGCCCGAGGGGCAAGAATGAAGCGCCGTATGTCGCTGACCATGCGGCTGACGTTGTTGTTTTCTCTGACGTCGGCATTGGTGCTACTTGGCCTCGGAATACTGATCTGGCTTTCCATGGACCGGCATTTTGCCGACGAAGATTATGTGGTGCTTGGGGACAACGTTCGTCTGATTCAAAAGATCGCTCAGGAGCAATCCAGCACGCACCTGCCGAGCCGTCTTGCGGAAATGGTGGAACATCACCCCGGTTTTGTCGCCCATGTGAGCACCGCGAAAGGTGACGTCATTTACCGCACCAATGGGTTCGATTTTGGCGCCATGCTCAACGTTATTGGCCGGCTTGGACCGGATGAGACGACCTTGAGCTGGCAGCAGGGAGACAAGGAATACCGAGGTATGCGCGCGCACGCGACAGTGCCCGGCGAGTCGGTGCCCTTGGCGGTGATGGTCGGCATGGACACCGAAATCCATGCCCACTTTATGCACGCGTTTCGTCGCTCGCTGGCCTTCTATACCACGTTGGCGGTGCTCGCCAGCGGCTTGTTCGGCTGGTGGGCAGCCAGGCGCGGTCTGGCGCCGTTGCGAACGATGGCCTCTCGCGCCAAGGGTGTCACGTCGAATCACCTTGACGCCCGCATGCCCGTGGAGACCGTGCCGGTGGAGATGGCCGATCTGGCGGCGACGCTGAATGCCATGCTCGAGCGCTTGCAGGACGATTTCCGGCGATTGTCCGAATTCTCGTCCGACCTGGCTCACGAATTGCGCACGCCGATCACCAACCTGATGACCCAGACCCATGTCGTGTTGTCGCAGCCGCGCGAGGCCGCCAAGTACCGCGACGTGTTGGCCTCCAACGCCGAGGAGCTGCTGCGCCTTGGCCGCATGGTGTCCGATATGCTTTACTTGGCCAAGATGGAGCACGGCATCACGCTGCCCAACGAGGAGTCGATCCATGTCGGCGACGAGGCCCGCGCGCTGTTTGATTTCTACGACGCCTTGGCCGAGGACAAGGGTGTGCAGCTGCGCCTGCAGGGCGACGCCAGCATCGTGGGCGATCGCCTGATGTTGCGCCGCGCACTGAGCAATCTGCTGTCGAACGCACTGCGGTATACGCCCAGCGGCAAAGCGATTGTGATCAAGGCATGCGAGCAAGACGGCGGCGCCACCATCGTGGTCGAGAACCAGGGCGAGGGGATCGATCCCGAGCTGTTGCCGTCGTTGTTCGACCGGTTCTTTCGGGCCGACAAGTCCAGGGCGCGCGCTGATTCGGACAGCGTGGGGCTTGGCTTGTCGATCACGCAAGCCATCATGGTGGCGCACCGCGGTGGAATCTCGGCTGAGTCGTCAGGCGGTCTCACCCGCTTTATTCTGACCTTCCCGCGGCGCCAGCCACGAGCTTAGGGAGGCCGGTCCCCCATGGCGAGCTGCGAGGCACGTGCTGATGCCAGCAAGATCGGCATACTGTTAGGCCATGTGCCGGATCCCGCTGCCAATAGCGACGCTATTGAGATAAGTGTTCTTATCGTAATAGCTATTTTGCTGCGCTAAACTGGCGCCCATGAAAGCGCGCCTGACCCTACCGAGCCCCGCATCTGCCGCCAGCACGGGTATGGATACGTCCTCCGCCGATGCCTGCACGGCATTTCCCGATGCCGCCTCCCTGGCCGCGCTGCGCGCCTGGCATGCCGGCCTGAGCTCCCGGCAAGCCGTGGCGCAATACCTGGGGCAGGAGAGGGCGCGCGGCCAATCCTCGCGCGCCGTGCTGGGCCGCATTCGCCGCCAGCTGGCCGCGCTGGCACGCGAGCGCGGCCGCGACGATCTGGCCTCGTTGTTCGAGATGCCGGCGTCGGCGCGGGTGGCGCAGGGCAGGGCGGCTGACCGTGCCATCGAGGTCTTGCGCACGCTGCCGCCGCCACAGCCTGCGATCACCGACGACATCGGCCGCTGGCTGCCGGCCCGCGCCGTCGCCGCCTTGCGCGCCCACGGCATCGAGACGCTGGCGGCGCTGACGGTGCGCGTGCCCAGGCGTCGACGCTGGTGGGCAGCCATCCCAGGGCTGGGCGCTACCGGTGCCAGACAGATCGAGGCGTTCTTCGCCGCGCATCCCGAGTTGACCGAGCGGGCCCGCGCGCTGATCGTGCAGGAGCGGCGCAGCAGCGTCGTGCCGTGGGAGCAGCTGCGCTTGCCCCATCAGGTCGACGGCTCCGAAGGGCGCTTTCGCGCCCCGCGCGCGACGTGCACCTTGACCGCGGACAACGACTACGAGGCGGTGCAGGCCTGGCTGGCACTGCACGAGTCGCCCGCCACTCATCGCACCTACCGCAAGGAAGCGGAACGGCTGATGCTGTGGGCCATCGTCGAGCGTCAGCGGCCGCTGTCGTCGTTGACCACCGAAGACGCCGTGGCCTACCGCACCTTCCTGCGGCGGCCCATGCCGCGAGAGCGGTGGGTCGGGCCCCCACGCCCGCGCTCGTCGCCGGACTGGCGGCCGTTCACCGGTGCGCTGGCCGCACGCTCGGTCGCCCATGCGCTGTCGATCCTTGGGGCGATGTTCCGCTGGCTGGTCGAGCAACGCTACGTGCTGGCCAATCCCTTCGCCGGCATCAAGGTGCGCGGCGGCGGCCGCACCGCGGCGCTGGACAATTCGCGCGCCTTTACCGACGGAGAATGGAAGTTAGTGCGGACCATTGCTGACGGGCTCGAATGGTCCCACGGCTGGGAGGCCGCCGCGGCGCAGCGCCTGCGCTTCGTGCTGGATTTTGCCTATGCGACGGGGCTACGTCGCAGCGAGCTGGTAGGGGCCACGCTCGGGGATATCTGGACCGACGCGCAAGGCGACGAATGGCTCGAGCTGACCGGGAAGGGCGGGCGCATCGGCAAGGTGGCCTTGCCGCCGTTGGCCCGGCGGGCCTTGGAGCGCTATCTGTCCGAACGCGGTTTGCCCATCAGCCGGCGCTTGTGGCGTCCGGAGATTCGCCTGGTCGGTGACCTGAGCGACGAGTCCGGCTCAGGAATCACGAGCACGCGCCTTTGGCAGGTCGTGAGGCGGTTCTTCAAGCTGGCCGCTGACATCATTGGTTCGGACCATCCTGCGGCTGCGGACAAGCTGCGCCGTGCCAGTCCGCACTGGATGCGGCATACGCACGCCACGCACGCTCTGGATCGGGGCGCCGAGTTGACCATCGTCCGGGACAATCTGCGGCATGCGTCGGTGTCGACGACTTCGGTCTACCTGCATAGCGATGAAGTCAAACGGGCTCGGCAGATCGGAGAGGCATTTGGGGCTTAAATGACACCGCAAGGGCGCCACAGCGGGCTGTACGGACGAACAAGGGGGGCGCAATCTTGCCCTTAGTTGCCGAGCGGTTCTGGCTCAAAACACGGAGTCCTTCAAGCCGAATCCCCTAGTTGGCATCACGGCGATCGTCATGCTGTCGGCGTGCGGCCCCGCCGCGCACAGGGCGATCGCGCGCCGTGCATGGTGACGACTGCGCAGATCGACGAACTCGAGCATCAGAAAGGCCAAGCAGATGGCCGCCAGCACCAAACCGCCCACGCCGCCGGAAGTCTTGCCATAGGTGAATGCCGCGACGGCCAGGCTGAACATGGTCACGGTGCCAAAGCAAAATGCCCAGAAGCTAGGCGTCACCTGACCTGGTCGGAGCTCGACGTAAGTGGGCCCGGCGGTAAAGCCAAGGTCCTCATTGAACCGCAGATAAGGCCAACCGGAGGCCGCCCAGCGCGCCAGCAACAGCGCTGCCGAATGCTGCGCGATGTAGCGCAGTTGGGCGACCGAAAAGCTCCGGCCATAGGCTGCATACATCCGCCCGCAATCGGCCAGCGTCGGTGCGGCAGGGGCCATCACCTCCCACGCGCGCGATACCGCATCCGGATTTCGCAGACATGGCTCGCGCGCCAGCCAAGACAGTAATTGCACGCCCTGTGACCAGGGCTCCGCCGAAGATTCCATGTCCGCCCCCGGAATTGTCTGCCACGCCACGGCAGTGTCCTAAAGTAACTTTGCGTCACTTTACACGGCTAGCAAAGAGGCCGACAACTCGGACAGGGGTATCTCGCAGACGGGGGCGCGAGCACGTGCAAACGGTAGAGAGAGCACACGGTGCTCCCGGCATAGTCGCCGGCTGTGCCGTCATCGAAACTGCCAGCCTCCGAAAGGTGAGCGCCTAGGGGCGGGTAACAAATTTATGCAAAAACCGGTAACAAATTTATGCAAATTAACGGGACCAGGACCGCACGCGCTGTGGCGATATCCGTCATTTAACATAACAAACATTATCGGAAGTACGGATGTTGAGGCCAGATGCTAATGTCCTGATTCAGCTAGATAGAGATGTCCGATCTTTGGTGTCAAGGTCCCTCTTTGGCAGAAGCCATAGAGGCAGCGATGACCAATCGGGACTTAGTGACGATGAGCGGCCGCGAGCTGGACCGGTTCAAAGTAATCGAGGCGGTTGTCCGGGGCGAATTGAAGCCATGGCGGGCCGCCGAGAAGCTGGGCTTGAGTACCCGGCAGATTGGCCGATTGGCCAACCGCTTCCGAACGGACGGGGCTGCGGGTCTGGTCTCTCGCAAACGTGGCTGTATGCCAGGCAATCGGGCATTGCCACGCGGCTTGGAGACGCGCGTACGCGGCCTGATTCGCGACACCTACGCCGATTTCGGTCCCACGCTGGCCTGCGAGAAGCTGCGCGAGCGGCATGGCATTGACTTGGCCAAGGAGACGGTGCGCCGGATCATGATCGACGCCGGCTTCTGGGTCCCAAGGAAGCTGCGCCAGCCCAAGGTCTACCAGCCGCGGCACCGGCGCGCCTGTTATGGCGAGCTGATCCAGATCGACGGCAGCGACCACCGCTGGTTCGAGGATCGGGCGCCGGCCTGCACGCTGCTGGTGTACGTCGATGACGCCACCGGGCAGGTGATGCAGCTGTCGTTTGTGCCGACCGAATCGACCTTCGCGTACTTCGAGGCGACGCGCGCCTACGTGGAACGCCACGGCAAGCCGGTGGCGTTCTACAGCGACAAGGCCGGCATCTTCCGCGTCAATGCCAAGGACGGCCCCGATGGGCGCGGCTATACGCAGTTCGGGCGTGCGCTGTTCGAGCTGAACATCGACATCCTGTGCGCCAATTCGAGTCAGGCCAAGGGGCGCGTCGAACGGATGCACGGCGTGCTGCAGGACCGGCTGGTCAAGGAGCTGCGGCTGCGCGGTATTGCCACCCTGCCCGCCGCCAACGCGTTTGCCGCGAGCTTCATGGCCGAATTCAATGCGCGCTTTGCCAAGGTGCCCAGGAGCGAGTTCAATGCGCACCGGCCGGTGCGCGCCGATGAAGACCTCGAGCGGATCTTTACCTGGCGCGAATGGCGCAAGGTCTCGCAGAGCCTGACCTTGCAGTACGACAAGGTGGTCTATCTGCTGGCCAACGTACCCGAACATCGCCGGCTGATGGGCCGCACCATCGAGGTAGCCGAGTATCCCGATGGACGGATCGAGCTATGGGCCGATGGCACGGCCCTGCCCTACAGCGTGTTCGATCCGAGGGAAACCATCCGGCAAGGCGACATCGTTGCGCACAAGCGGCTGGGGCATGTGCTGGACATCGCGGCCAAGGTGCAGGCGCTCAGAGATGACCGGCAGACCGCGGGGCCGTCGCGCACGCTCAGTGGCCAGGCCCCGACGTCAACCAAAGCGGCACCCCATACCAAGCGCAAGCGACAGATCAATCGGCTGGATCTGGAGCGGGCGATCGCCAGCACGACCGCCCCACCTTGTTGAGTCGGCATCGAGAAGCGGCCAGCTTGACTGCGTTACGGACAGCCCACAAAAAGCACGGTCGGACTGACATTTGAAAGTAGCCAGCGCTCAGACCTTTGAAAACCGGCTGGACAACGGACGTTAGGCATGAATAGAAATGTCCGCTTCCGGATGATTAGAGATGTCATGTCCGAACTCCCTGGCCCGCCTCAGCCAAATGCACGCCGGATCTTCCCCGCGATCCTCAGCGCCCACGTACCACGCCGCGCCGTTCCCGGAACGTGATCGACCAGCGCAATTCCTTGGTTGGCTCGACGCTGTGTTGCCACTGCCAGCGTGCGTCGCCTTCTATCCGGTAGATCGATCTGGGCTCCACGTCGAGCGCCACAATTTGGCGTCGTAGCGACGTGCTGTATGGATAAGGACGGAAGCGCAGTCGCGCGACACCACCGAGCGATACGCCGAAGATGCGCTCGAAATCGGGCACGTCACGGTGCCAGCCCAAGGGAGTGTCCGGCGCGTATTCCGCCACCAGGGCATGGGCCAAACGTTCGGGCGACATTCCGGCCCATTGCGCGACGCGTCCGCGCAGCGGCAGCAGCCGTGCGTCAAGAGGCTGCGCGGGCAGCAGCTCGTTGCTGTCGAAGTCGTAGCTGCCGCCGAAGCTGACCACCCGGCGCCGGGCCAGATAGCCCTTGTACCGCGCGGCCTTCAAAGGCAGAGATCGAATGATGTCGATCAGGGACGCTTCTTCATCGGGCGAAAGGAAATCGGGCTGGTAAATCAGCCCAGGAATCGAGGCCTCGATCGGGCCCTCGCCGAACAGGCTGAATTGATCCATCACGTTCCTTTTGAATCCCGCTGCCGCATGCGCGGCGGACCGCCGTTTCGCGCCCATGGGGGCGATGCAGGTCAAAAAAGGTTAGCACGTCGCGTCGCCTCGATTCGGCCGGGTCGGCTTCGATCTCTGCCTCGCCGATTCCACTTCGCCAGCCAGCCAATAAGGATCGCTATGAAAGTGTGGCGATGGCCGCCGTGGCGTGTTCCGTTTCGTGCACAATCGCGCTTCGAATACCGCAAAAGCCGCCGCCGAGGAGATTCCACGATGAAGAGAACCCAAAACGCCCTGGCCGTCCTTGCCTTGGTCTGCCTGCCCTGCTCTGCCTTGGCCCAGCCGGCCAATTCGACCTTGAACCGCATCAAGGACAGCGGCACGCTGCGGATCTGCACGCCTGGCGATTACAAGCCATTCAGTTTCGAGAAGGCGCCCGGCACGTTCGAAGGTCTCGATGTCGATCTGATGCAGACGCTGGCCACGGCCCTGCAAGCCAGGCCGCAATACGTCAAGACGAGCTGGGCGAACCTGATGCCGGATTTCGTCGCCGGCAAGTGCGATATCGCCGTCGGCGGTATTTCGGTCACGCTGGAACGCCAGCGCCAGGCTTATTTCAGTGCCCCTTACATGATCAACGGCAAGACGCCGTTGACCCGCTGCGAGAACGCCGCCAGGTTCCACACGATCGAATCGATCAATCAGCCGGCAGTGCGCGTCATTGCCAATCCGGGCGGAAGCAACGAGCGCTTTGCGCGAACGCATTTCGATCGGGCCCAATTGAAGATCCATTCCGACAACCTGACGATCTTCGACGAGGTCATCAAGAAGAATGCCGACGTCTTTGTCACGGAAGCCGCGGAAGCGATCGTGCAAAGCAAGGCGCATCCCGAATTGTGCGCGGTCAATCCGCAGAAGCCGCTGCAGTATGCGGAGATGGCTTATCTGCTGCCGCAGGGCGACGAGGTGTTCAAGCACTTCGTCGACCAGTGGCTGCATCTGAGCACCGCTAGCGGCGATTTCGGTCGTGTGCGAGCCAGGTGGCTGCCTGAGTAAGAGGCGGTCCGTGGATGGTCAGCCGCGACGGACTACAAACTGGTCCAATCTGCCTCTTCGCTCGTAAAGGAGCCCGATCTCATCGCTGACGACCTTCATCAGGCCGACTGGAGAAAGGGGATGCGTCGCAAAAACGCTGTTGTTATTGTCGGACGAAAGACGAAGTCTGATCTGGTTCACCGTTTCGCCGGGGCCTTCTACGCGAAGTACTCTCGTCGTCGACCCCGGCCTCCAGTCCACCTGTTTCAGGAAGTAGGTCTTGCCATTGCCGCGTTCGATTGGGTCGACGACAAGATCGAAGGTGGATGTCAGAAATTCGTGTAGCTCTGACTTGGTCATATCGTGACGGGGTCAGAGAATGCCCGATGCCATGAATGAATCTCGACCTTTTCTCGCAAACCATGCACCCAGAATGGGTCTGACTGTATCAATGCTTCGACCTCCAGCTTGTTTGGCGCGCTAACGATCCATAGGCCCCCGATCGGAGCTTCACTGCCAGCCTCTCTTAGGGAGCCCGCAATGAGGATCTGGTCGCGATTCCGGTCAAGCCAATCAATGTGGGCTTTGAAGTGGGTGGTTCGGACGCGTGCTTGTCCGGGAATATCATGAAAGCGCACTGCGAATAGCACTTTGCCTCCTTCCCTTTTATGTGTTCTGGAATTCGTTAGCTGCACCGATCGAAGGATCGCGGCTCGCCTCCGGCTTGATGATTACCTACTTCTTTGCCTTTGCGCTGTTCAACACAACCGCCGCCCGCACCAGCTCCTTCAACGCCTTCTCGTCGATGTGCGCGCCTTGCTGAAAATCGATCGCACGCCTGGTATTGCCGTCCAGGCTTGCATTGAACAGCCCGGCGGGATCCGGCAACGCCGCCCCTTTGGCGAAGGTCATTTTCACGACGCTCTTGTAGGTCTCGCCGGTGCAGAGGATGCCGTTGTGCGACCACACGGGAACGCCGCGCCATTTCCATTCTTCGATGACGTCGGGAGCGGCTTCCTTGATCAAGGCGCGGAGTCTGGCAAGCAATTCGCCTCGCCAGTCGCCCAGCTCGTCGATGCGTGCATCGATCAGCGCCGACGCGGATGGGTCTTGCGGTAATTCGTTGTTCTTCATATCGGATTCTCTTCAAACTCGCAGCGCGCCGAGCGCGGTGTTCGGGCGGCCGGGGCACGGCATCGCCGTGGGACAATGCGGACCACTGCCACCCTGCCCGCTTCGACCGTGACCTTTCTTGCCTATACGGCGCTGTTCGTGCTGACCGCGTTGGCCGAAATCGTCGGCTGCTATTTGCCCTACCTGGTATTAAAGCAGGAAAAGAGTCCGCTGCTGCTGATTCCCGCGGCGCTGGCATTGGCGGCGTTTGCCTGGTTGCTGTCCTTGCATCCCACGGCCGCGGGGCGCACGTATGCAGCCTATGGCGGCGTCTATATTGCGGTCGCGCTGCTGTGGCTTCGCATCGTGGATGGGCTGCCGTTGACACGTTGGGACGTCCTGGGCGCGGCTGTCGCGTTGGCCGGCATGGCCATTATTGTGCTGCAGCCGACGCCGGGCGCCGGCACGGGTTGACTGCCGCTCGCGCTGCGGCATCCGATTCCGATCATCGCCGTAACGGTTGCGACGGCACGCCGGCTGTCCTGGCAACAAGCCGATCGATCATCCAGACGACCAGCATCGTGATCCCCATCAGCGGGAATATCGCACCCAATACCGCCAGCCCTGCCACCCATGCACGCATCGGTGGCGGGCTTGCCGGGCGGGACGGCGCCCCCAGCGCATTGGCCGGTTTCCGCTTGATCCACATGATGAAGCCCGTGATCGCCAACGCCATCAGGCCCAGCGAAATCACCGCGCATGCGATCTGATTGGCGAGACCGAAATACCGGCCCATATGGAGCGAGGTGCCGTACGACACGGCCTTGGCGATGGGGCCGTAGTCGTCGTAGCGGATATCGCGGACGATGTTTCCGCCGTGCGGATCGATATGCAGCGTTCGTTCTCCCCTGGGATCGTTGGGGAAGCAGGAAACCGCGTAGACCGAGCCGGTGCCTGCCGGCAGCGCGACCTGGCATCCCGGACCGGCACCGCGCGCGCGGACGATGGCCAGTACCCGATCCAGCCCGATGGCTGCATGGCCGGTGGAGGCGACGGAACTGGCTGGCACGGCGGTCAATCCCGTTGCCCATGGCACATCGCCAAGCGGCAGCGACTCCATGGTCTTCGTGTGGCCCCGATGGTCTTCCTGGCCGGCATCGCCCCCATTGCTTCGATCGCGGGCCGGTGCATGCATGTGCCCCGCTCCGCCATCGGCCGGCCGTCCCAGATTCGCCGCGGTGGTGATGGCCTTGAATTGCTTGCCCCAGAGAGCGGTCCACGGCAGACCGGACAGCACGAACAGCAGCGCGCCGATCGCGAGCGACACGCCGAGCAGTAGATGGATTTCCTTCCACCGCCCTCGCCTTCCGCTTGCCGGCCGCATCCGAAACGCGGCAATGCCTGATTCGCGCAAGCGCGGCCACCACATCGCCAGGCCGGTGGCGATCATCACCAGCGTCCAGCATCCGGCCAGTTCCATCAGCACTTCGCCGGGCTTGCCCGCGAGCAATGCGCGATGCAGCATGCGGACCTGCTTCATCAAGCGGTCCTCGACGCTGAGGCTGCCCAGCGCCGCGCCGGAGTAAGGGTTCAGATAGAGGCTTTCGCTGTTGCCCGAGGGGAGCCGGAAGATGAATTCGGCGCTGGCGCGCGGGTCATTGCGCAACGTGTAAGTCGTGGCGACTGCCCCAGCCGGCGCGGCCGCTCTCGCCCGCTCCAGCAGCGCTTGCGCCGGAAGCGGTTCGCCCTGCGGCGTTACGCGCAATAACTGCGGATACAGCCATGGCTCGATTTGCGGTTGGAAGCAATAGATCGTGCCGGTGATTGCCAGCACGATCAGAAACGGCATCACGAACAGGCCGGCATAAAAATGCCAGCGCCAAAGCGTGCGGTGGGCGGCAGAGGTTCCGGTACGGGTTTGCGAAATCGATACGGGCATCGGAGCGCGGTGATGGCATGAATCTCTTGCGGATTGCGCCATTGCGGCGCCATTGCGGCGCGATTTCGGCGCGAGTGCGTACTTTGCGACGAAAACCTGCGCGGGTCCTGCGGCATGGTGTCGCATGTACCGCTAAAGGCGTGGCAAATAGAATCGGGCAGCAAAAAAACAACCGCCCTCTCTTGGTCGCGCGCCTTTTCCGCCGACACATCCATTTGCCCATGGCCCGATTTCTTCCACGCGAGGTGGCGCTAGCCGCTGCCGCCGTTTGCCTGTCCGCGCAAGCCGCCGACCCATCGCCCGAGGTCCACGAACTGGCACCGGTCACCGTCCATGCCGCCGGCCAGACCACGCTGGACGAACCGGCTTCCACCGGCTCGAATCTCGGCCTGACGCCGATGCAGACGCCGGCCAGCGTGGACGTCATCGCCCGCGATCAGCTCGAGATCCGAGGCGATGTGTCGCTGGTCGATGCCATTACCCGCGCCCCGGGGCTGTCCGGGCTTGGCCATCCCGGCAATGGCGGCGCTTCGCTATCCGCGCGCGGCTTTACCGATGCGGCTTCGGTCATGCGGCTCTACGATGGCGTGCGCCAATACGGCGGCATCGGTGTCACCTATCCGTTCGACACCTGGTCGGTGGAACGCATCGAGGTGCTGCGCGGTCCTGCCTCGGTGATCTATGGCGAGGGAGCGATCGGCGGCGTCGTCAACGTGGTGCCGAAAAAACCGACGCGCGGGCCAATCGAGAACGAAGTCCAGGCCACGATTGGCACGGACAACACCCAGTGGCTGGCCTTCGGCAGCGGCGGCGCCATCGACGAACGCTGGTCATATCGCTTCGATGTCAGCGGCAATCGCACCGATGGGTCGGTGGATTTCGGGGATTCGCGCAATCTGTCGGTGTCGGGCGCGCTGCAATGGGATCCGACGCCCGAGCTTGCGCTCAAGCTGAGTTACGCCAAGGGCTGGCAGCAGCCGGCCCGCTACTTCGGCGTGCCGCTGGTCAATGGACGCCAGGACCCGTCCTTGCGAACGCGAAACTACAACGTCAGCGACAGCCGCATCCAGTACGACGACCAGTGGACCGAACTGTCGGCGCGGTGGACGCCGAGCGCCGATCTGACGGTTCGCTCGCGGGCCTACTACATCGACAGCAAACGCCATTGGCGCAATGCCGAGTACTACGACTATCTGCCGGCGAGCGGCCTGATCCAGCGCTCGTCCTATGTCGAGATCCTTCATGACCAGTGGCAGGTCGGCAATACGACCGACGTGGTCTATCGCCATGCGCTGTTCGGCATGAACAACAGCCTGTCGGTCGGCTTCGACATCAATCGGGCATCGTTTCGCCATACCAACAATTCCCCCTACTCCGGCAGCACCGTCGTCGATCCCTACACGTTCGAGCGCGGCCAGTTCATCAACGTGGCCGGCACAGCGCCGCGCTACAGCAACGAGGCGGTCCAGTACGCCTTGTTTGCCGAGAATCGGCTCGAAATCACGCCGCGCTGGTCGGTGTTGGGCGGTTTGCGCTATGACCATGCGAGGATCGAACGCCACGATCTGATGGCCCATCGCGAGGCGTTCGACAGGACCTTTTCGCACGTCGGCTGGCGCGCCGGAACGGTCTACAACCTGACGCCGAATCTCGCGCTCTACGCGCAATACTCGGAAGCCGCCGATCCCGTCAGCGCGCTGCTGATGCTGTCGTCCTCCAACAGCAATTTCGACCTGTCCACCGGCCGCCAGATCGAAGCCGGCGTCAAGCAGGACTTCTGGAACGGCAAAGGGGAATGGACTGTCGCGGCTTATCACATCGTCAAAAAGAAGCTGGTCACCCGCGACGCAGCCAATCCCGCGCAAAGCGTACAGGTCGGCGAACAATCGTCGCGTGGAATCGAGGCCAGCGTCGGCGTCGAATTCCTGCCCGGCTGGCGGCTCGATGCCAATGCGGCGCTGCTGCAGGCACGCTATGACGACTTCACGGAATCGGTGAATGGCACGGCGGTCTCACGGGCCGGCAACGTGCCGACCGACGTGCCCGAGCGGCTGGCCAATGCCTGGCTGACCTGGCGCTTCTTGCCGGAATGGACAGCAGGCGCCGGCATCCGCTATGTCGGCCGCCGTTTTGCCGACCGAGCCAATACGCTGGAAATGCCGACCTACACCACCACGGATCTGCTGCTGCAATGGCGGCCCCGCAAGAACACCACGCTGTCGCTGCGCGGCTTCAATGTGTTCGACCGGCACTATGTCGCGACGGCTTACTACAACCCCACGCAGTGGCTGCAGGGGGCAGGACGGCGGGTCGAATTAACGGTCAATCACCGGTTCTGAGTCGTCGTACGGTTGCAGCCGGTCCGTCGGAACGCCGAGCCTAATACCGGACCAATTCCACAATCGAAGTGCCCATCCAGCTATGGCGGATCACGGCTCTGTACTCGTCCTCGTTGAAGCCGGGCGGGCGGACGCGGCCCCAGGAAGAGGCCGACTCAGTCGTGTCGAACTCCAGGCCTTTTGCCGGGCCATCGACAATCTCGAAGGTCCATGAGTTTGTCCGGTGACGCCCCTGCTTGGAGATGGAGGTACTGGTCTTGATCAACCGTGCCTTGGCCGTTATGGGGGCAGCCCAGCTGGCATTGTAGACGTCTACTAGATGGTGACCTGCAAAGGCGATGACGACGACGAAATAAATCGGAAGCATCCCGGCAATCATGTCTATTGTCGATCCATTGGACTTGCTTTGAATGCCGCAAAGGCTCAAGACGATCATCAGTCCGATCACGGCCAAAAGAGCGATGCCAAAGCCAAGCGGGAGGCGAAGCAGGATCCAGAACCAGCTTGAGTCCGCGTCCATCGGATAAGGATCAATCGTGGCCAATGCGACCCAGAAGATGGCAGAGAACAGGAAACAAAGGACTATGTCCAAATAATCATCGCCATCTGATTTTTCTCTGCTCACGACCGCATCGGCGCTGCCGGCTCCAGCGTCGATGGAGATAGGCGCATCGCCTTGTACGCTTTGAGAATCGGCATTGTCTCGTAAGGACGGTGGCTGCATAGCAAAGTATTGCAATGGCGATACGGCATCATAATGCTTGGGCGCGGAAGAAAAAACCTACCGCAGATGGGCCTGGCCCCTCCCATGCGGAGACCATGGGGCCGAGGCTGGCGGGAACCATGCGCGTGGCACTATCGACCGTATCGCCTAGTCTCAGTCCATCGGAATCGCGTCCCTCATGGCTTCCCTGTTTGATCGTGTCCTTGCGCCTTTGTGCTTCATCGCCGTTCCCGCCATGGCAACGCTGCTGCTCGGCGGATGCGCCCTGCCACCGCTCGAGGACCGGACGCCTTCCCACGCACTGACACCAGAGCAGTCCCGCGCTACCGCACTCGGGCGTGCCTTGGCGCCGGCCCTGTCCCAGCGCCCGGGTCTATCGGGCATTCACGCACTGGCCGATCCGCGCGAGGCCTTCGCCGCGCGGGTCCATGGCGCCCGGATGGCCGAGCGCACGCTGGACGTGCAGTACTACATCTGGCGCCGCGACACCACGGGCACGCTGCTGCTCGATGCGCTGCATGAAGCGGCCCAGCGCGGCGTGCGGGTGCGTCTGCTGCTGGACGACAACGGTATTTCGGGGCTGGACGAGATCCTGTCCGCGCTGGATGCCCATCCCAACATCGAGGTCCGCCTCTTCAATCCATTCGTGGTGCGGTCGCCGAAATTCATCGGCTATCTGACCGACTTTCCTCGCCTGAACCGGCGCATGCACAATAAATCGTTCACCGTGGATGCGCAGGCCACCATCGTTGGCGGTCGCAACGTCGGCGACGAATATTTCGGCGCCACCGATGGCGTGCTGTTTTCCGACCTGGATGTGCTGGCCGTTGGGCCGATTGCGGCCGATGTCGAACGGGAGTTCGATCGCTACTGGGCCAGCGCCAGTGCCTATCCGGTCAATGCGATCGTGCCACCTGTCGCTCCGGACAGGCTCGAGCAGCTGACCCGGGAGGCGGCCGTCGCGCGGCGCGACCCGGCCGCCGAGGCCTACATGAACGCCCTGAAGGCGATGCCGGCATACCGCCGCATCCTCGATGGCACCTTGGCGTTCGAGTGGGCAAAGACGCGGATTGTCAGCGACGATCCCGCCAAGGTCCTGGGCAAGGCGCCGCGCCATGCGCTGATCGGGCACCAGCTGATGGAGACCATCGGCGTGCCGGCGCGGGAACTCGATCTGGTATCCCCCTACTTCGTTCCGACCAAGTCCGGCGCCAACGCCTTCGCGAACCTGGCGGCCAAGGGGGTCAATGTGCGCGTGCTGACCAATGCGGCCGAGGCGACGGACGTCAAGGTAGTGCACTCCGGCTATGTCAAATGGCGCCGTGCGTTGCTGGAATCCGGCGTGCAGTTGTTCGAGTTGAAGCGCGAGATTGCGGCGCCGGCGGACAAGGCCGATACCACGCCGCCGACCAGGCCAGAGGAGCGCGCCGGACCGTTCGGCAGCTCCGGCGCGAGCCTGCACGCGAAGACGTTCGCCGTGGACGCGCAGCGTGTCTTTGTCGGCTCGCTGAACTTCGATCCCCGCTCGGCGAATCTGAATACCGAACTGGGCTTCGTGATCGAGAACCCCACGCTGGCGGGCCGCATTGAATCGGCGTTTGGCACCAGCGTCCCGCAGAACGCCTACGAGGTCCGGCTGTCCGACAACGGCAGCCTGTACTGGCTGGAACGGCGCGGCAACGACACGATTCGCCACGATACCGAGCCCAACACCAGCTGGCTGGAGCGCGTCTGGATCCGCGGGCTGTCGTGGTTGCCGATCGACTGGATGTTATGACGGTGTGATAGGCGAGCACTGACGGTAGCGTGCAAGGCCGCTACGGCGGGAATCCCTGCGAGCGGCCGCCGCATTGCGCCAATGGGCTATTGCGCTGTTGCGCTACTGCCCTATTGCGCGCCCTGCTCGCCCATCATCGCGTCCGGATTCATCCATACCGGCTCGAACAGATGGCCGTCCGGGTCTTCAAACGTGCGCAGATACATGAACCCCATGTCCTGCGGTTCACGAATGTCCGCGCGGCCGCCAGCCGATTTCGCGGCCTCGACGATGGCGTCCACATCCTCGCGATTGTCGATTGTCAGCGCGATCAGCATGGCGCTGGTTTCGCGCCCATCGGCGATCGGCTTGCTGGTGAAGGTCCCGTAATAGGCGTGCGTCATCAGATGGAACGTGATGGTGTCCGACCACACCATCGACGACGTCTGGTGGTCGCTGAACTGCTCGTTCTTGACGCAGCCGATCGCCTCGTAGAACCGCGTCGCCGCGGCGAGATCGCGGACCGGCAGGTTCAGGAAAATCATCTTTGCCATCGTGTCTCCTCCGTTGGTTTTACTGCAGGGGGCGCGTGCGCGCCTCGGGTTGCTGATGTCCGCCTGGATTCTCGCGGGGATATTCGAGCTGCATCGCGACCAGGGATTCGGTTCGCGCGCCATAGCGCTGGCCGATGCCGTTCAGCGCCTCGTCCAGCGCCCGCGCCGGCTGCGATTCCGCGGCGAGCGCTATGGTCCGGCCTCGATCCCAGTCCGTGCCGACGTGCTCGGGCACCAGGCGAATGCCGTTTCTCGTCTGGATCGGCCCCGCCCGCTGGGCGAACGATACGGCCTGCGAACGGTATGTCCGCGACCACGCGTCGGCCACCAGCGCCAGCGACACCTCGTCGACGCCAGGCCGTAGCGCGATGCCCAGCCGCTCGCGATTCCAGAACGCCATCGTATTGCCGATCGCCGTCAAGGCGAATGGGCGCGTAAAGGTGAAGGCATCGCTGTCGTGGCGCGCATCCCAATGCGGCAGGCCCAGGTCGCGGGCCACGGCCTGTGCCCTGTCGCGGCCCGCCACGGCTTCGATCAGCGTCAACGTCATTGGCATCGACGCGGAAATGCCGGTGGTCGTGGCGACACGGCCATCGACGACGATGCGCCGGTCGGCAACGTAGCGCACGGTCGGATGCTTGTCGAGCAAGTCTTCCAGGTAGTACCAATGGGTGGTGGCGCGCTTGCCGTCGAGCAGCCCAGCCGCGGCCACGACCTTGGCGCCGGCGCAGATGCCGATGACCGTTGCGCCTTTGGCCGCCTGGCTGCGGATCCATTGCAGCACGGCCGGATCGTCGTCGCGGCTCATCGCCGGCACCAGCACGTAGTCGGCGCCCTGGGGATGCTGTGCGTCGAACTGCGCGATCGTCGCGTCCGGCTCGACCTGCAGCACGGGATAGAGCTTGACCGGCCCCGGCTGCGTCGCCAAGGCAGTCACCTCCCCGATGTCGGCGCGGCGCAGGATGCCGTAGGGCATCAGATAGTCGGTGGTCTCGGTCGCGTCATTGATGCCGACGATGGCAATCACCGGGCGCGGCCGCTTCTGGGGCTTCAGAGCGGCCAGCGTGGCTGTCCGCTCCGCTTCGGCGATCGCCGGCGGTTCAGCGGGAGCGGTGGCGGGCGGCAGGGACAGCAGCCACGCCGCGCCGGCGGCCAGCGCGACGGCCGCGATACCGAGCGCGATCCATGCTGCCAGACGTAGGTTCAGCAGGTTCAGCGGGTTCAGCCGGTTCCACCGGTTCATCGTCGTGGTCTCCTCCTTGGCTTGAGCCAGACCACTAGCTTAGGCGGAGGGAATCCCGACGCCAAGCCACGCCAAAGTGTCCACATTGGGCGAGATCGGCCGATGCCGGCATGGCGCGTCGGCAGACGGTAGCCGTTGCGCCATCGCGCCCTACCCCTTTCGCAATCCTTCCACCGGGTCGGTCTCGAACGCCTGCCACAGCGCATCGCGCCGCTGCAGCGCCTCGATCACGGCAGGCTGGCGTAACTGCGCGACGGCGGATACCAGTGCATTGCACAAGAAAAACGCGGCGGTGTACGAATCGAATGGCGATGCGTTGGCGGTGCGTACCAGCAGATGGTGATCGGACAGCGGCACCAGCGGCGCGGCCGGGCTGTCGCAGATCGCGACGACGCGGGCGCCCCGTTCGCGGAAAGCACGGGCGATGCTGACCGGCGCGCTCGAATAGCGCCGGACGCTGAAGGTCAGCAGCACGTCTTCGGGCTGGACCCACAGCATGGCGTCGGTGGCCGTCACCGCGCCGGCCCCGAGCTCCTGCACATTGGGCCGGCACATGTTCAGATGCAGCGCCAGCCAGGCGCTGACCGGTGCGCTGTTCTTCTGCGCCAGGATGTACAGGCGCCCTTTTCCTCCGGCCAGCAGCCGCGCGATCGCTTCGAACGCGGCGATGTCGAGCGATTCGTGCGTGGCCGTCAGGTTGTGCTGGTCATGCATCAACGCGTCGTCGAGGCACGCCCGCAAGGTTCGCTTGCCGCCGATCAGCGCTGGTGCGCGCTGACCCGCGGTCGGCAGCGCGGCAGTCACGCTCGCCCGCGCTTCGCGCTGGGCGTCGGCATAGCTGGCATAGCCGAGCTTGGCGAACAACCGCACCACGGTCGACGCGCTGGTGCCGTGCTGCCCCGCCAGCGCGGTCGCCGATTCGAGCAGCACGTGCGGATAGCCGCGCGTCAATGCATCGGCCAGTTCGCGCTCGCGCGCGGTCAGCGTGGCCGCCTCGCGCGCCAGCCGGTCCAGCAGCGTGGCGCCATGATCGGCGGTCTCCTTGCGGGAATTCGTCATATTGACACCATGCAATGCGTATTGCATGATGATATCACCATTGCAACGATCGTTTCATCGCCTGTTACCCGGCCCATTCACGCACGTTGCACAACGCGTTTCATCACGCCTTTCATCGCGTACCGTTCCCCGGCCGCGAACAGGAACCCCATGCAGGATAGAGAAGTAGCCCAGGGCGAACAGGCCCTGCTGGACTGGCTGCAAGGCCAGCAACAGGCGATGCAGGACTTGCTGCAGAAGATTGTCGACATCGACAGCGGCAGCCGCCATGAAGCCGGCGTGCAGGCCGTGGCCGAGGCGCTGCGCGCGCATCTGGAAGCGGCCGGCATTGCCGTGCATTTCCATGCGGTGCCCGGATACGGCGTCTGCCTCGATGCGCAGGTGTCCGGCTCCGGCGAGGGCCTGCCGGTCCTGCTGATGGGGCATATGGATACGGTCTATCCCGAAGGCACCGCGGCCAGGCGGCCCTTCCGCGTAGAGGACGGACGCGCCTATGGTCCCGGCGTCGCCGACATGAAATCCGGCCTGGTGCTCAATGTGTTCGTTGCCGAGGCGCTGGCGCGGCTGGGCCGCCAGGCGCCGCCGGTGCGGCTGTTCTTCTCGTGCGACGAGGAGATCGGTTCGCCGGCGACCCGCGAGCGGATCATGGCGGTTGCCCGTGAAGTTCGCGCCGTGTTCAACGCCGAGCCGGGCCGCGTCAGCGGCAACCTGGTGACGGGTCGCAAGGGTTCGATGGTGGTCAAGTTCGAGGTCGAGGGTGTGGCCGCGCACTCCGGCATCAACCACGCCCATGGCGCGAGCGCGATCGATGCGCTGGCGCGCAAGGTTCTCGAACTGCATGCGCTGACCGACCCATCCTCCGGCGTCACCACCAATGTCGGTTGCGTGCAGGGCGGCATCGTGCCGAACATGGTGGCGCCGCATGCCAAGGCACAGCTCGATGTGCGGTTCACCGCGGAAACCGATATGGACGCGCTTTACGGGCGCATCCGCGACATCATCGAAGCCGAGTCGATCCCGCGCACGCGCGGCCGCATCACCGACATGCGCCGCACGATGCCGATGGCGACGACGCCCGCGTTCCTGCTGTCGCTGTATCAGCGCAGTGCCGAACGTGTCGGCTTCACCGTCGACGGCGAGTTCACCGGCGGCGCGGCCGACAGCGGCCTGACCAGCTCGGCCGGCACGCCGACGCTGTGCGGCACCGGCCCGGTCGGCGGCCATCCGCACACCGAGCGCGAATACTGCGAACTCTCCACCTTCGTGCCACGGGCCCAGGCTCTGGCGCTTGCCGTTCTCGGACTCCGATGAGCGGCAGGCCCGCCTTCGAGCCAATTCACAAAACCATCCTGCCTTTCTGATCATGCAGAATCTGCCCTTCTCCCGCCGCCGTTTCGTTTTCGGCCTGAGCGCCGCCGCCATTGCCGCCGCCGTGCCGCTTGGCGCCGTGGCGCAGGAAACCTGGCCCTCGCGTCCGATTACGCTGGTGGTCCCCTTCCCGCCCGGCGGATCGGTAGACATCATGGCGCGCCAGTATTCGGAGCCGCTGTCGCGCATTCTCGGCGTGCCCGTGGTCGTCGACAATCGTCCCGGCGCGGGCGGCTCGGTCGCGACCCAGGCGGTGGCCCGCAGCAAGCCTGACGGCTATACGCTGGTCGTCTCGTCCCAGAGCAGCCATCTGGCCAATCCGCTGACCCAGCCGCGGATCGGCTACGACCCGATCAAGGACTTCGAGAACATCGCGATCCTGGGCCGTCAGCCCAACGCGCTGGTCGTGCATTCCAGCCTGCCGGTGCGCACGTTCGCCGAGTTCGTCGCCTATTCGAAGAAGAACCCGGGCAAGCTGGACTACGGCAGCGGCGGTGTCGGCAGCATGGGGCAGCTGAACGTCGAAATGTTCAAGGCCAGCACCGGTGCCGTTGCCACCCACATCCCCTACCGCGGCGGCTCGCAGCTGATCACCGCGGTGCTGAGCAACGAGGTGCAGTTCATTCTCGACAACCTGGTCATCATGCTGCCGCACGTCAAGGACGGCAAAGTCCGCGCGCTGGCAGTGGCCTCCGAGCAGCGGCTCGAGCAGCTGCCCGACGTGCCGACGCTCGCCGAACTGGGCCATCCGGAACTGAACCTGAGCTCGTGGACCGGCATCGCGGCCCCTGCCGGCACGCCGCAGCCGGTGGTGCAGAAGATCTACCAGGCGGTGCGCAAGGCCGCCAGCGATCCCGCCATGCAGGCCGCCCTGCGCTCGCGCGGCGTGGTGCCGCCGGAAGACATGGCGCCGGCCGCCTTCGAGCGCATGATGGCCGACCGGCTGCAGCGTTACGGCGAGGTGGTCAAGCGGGCGAAGATTTCGGCGGAGTAATTGCAATCGGCCCGGAAACGGGCCGATGTCCGTATGTCGTCGTGTGCCACAGCATCGTGGTCAAACGACGATGCCGATATCTCGCATCAGCCCTATTACCGGACTTGGCCCGGCGGCCTGTGTGTCGTTTCGCACCGTCCTCGCCTTGATGATCTGGCTTCAATAGCGAGTGGCCATGGAAAGGCAGAACCGGGGGACTCATGAAGCCAGCGTTTCGGATGCGACACCACGTGTGGACAGCCGCCTTGGCGCTGCTCGGGTGCTGGCAAGCGGTGGCAAGTGGCGCCGAGCCCCGCGCGGCTTCGGCGCCCGCCGTCGCGCCGGGCACGACGGTCTCGCCGATCACCGAAGCCGGCACGCTGACCGGTTGTACCAATCCGATGATCGGCAGGAACGGCGACACCGGCAGCGGCAAGCGGGCGGTGTTCGTCGACGTCAACCGGATGCGGCCGGACAGCGATCCGGTTTACGAGAAGAACGCCATTTTCTGGATCTCCCGAGAAAACCGGCCGGGCCAGAGCGTGTTGATGAGCGGCGCGTTTACCGCGAACCGCAAGACCGTGCGTCTGGTCGCCCTGACACCCGGGATGACCGACTGGCGCACCGCGGTCCGTGCCAGCGCGATCACGGTGCCGGCGGTCAATCTGAGTTCGACGGGTTTGACCTTCACCATCCCGGTCAATCTGAAATACGGTCCCTACGCCTACCGCATCGAGGACCAGGACCGCGCGGTGCCGGCGCTGGAAGGCATCGTCAATCGGCCGGAGATCCAGTGGATTCTCGGCACGCCCGATACCGATTCCAGTCTGGAGGCGCCGGCGCATGAACTGGTCAATTGCGGCGCCGAGGCCGGCGGCAAGCTGCGGCTGTTCGGCAAGAACTTCAACGGCAGCAAGGAGGCCTATCTGCAATCGGCCGACAACCGGCTTTATCCGCTGGCCGTCGAGCACGCGGACGATACGGCGTTGGTGGCGGGCGTGCCCGCCGGCATGGCGCCCGGTTCCTACCACGTCTGGATCGGCTCACAGCACAAGGACCTGACCGCCGCGCTGCCGGTGCCGATCCGCATCCAACCCGCGCCAAAGCCGCCTGCCGTGGTGTCGTGCCCCGGACTGACGGGCGATGGTGTCACCGACAACGCCGTCGTGCTGCAAAGCTGTCTCGACAAGAACCGCAGCAATGGCGTGCGCACCGTCTTCAAGCTGCCGGCCGGGCAGTTCGCGATCTCGAGGACGATCGTCTTGCGTCGCTATCAGTATCTGGCCGGCGAGTCGGAGGACACAACCACCCTGCTTGGCAAGGCGAACAGCGCGGCGGCCACCCCCGCGTCATGGATCACGGGCGAGAGCCATTTCGGCATCGCCTCGCTGACGCTGCGCGCGCCGCATCGCGAAACGATGCTGCGGGCCGCCGATCTGGGCAGCGACCCGCGCGCGAACGGCCATATCCTGATCCAGCGCGTCAATTTCGTCGTGTCGGCCGACTACACCAACGGCGCGCAAGGCGCGCAGCTGATCAAGATTGCCGGCCCGGACCTGCGCATCGTCAATTCGACGTTGAGCTCGCGCAAGACGATGTCGATCGACTACGGCGACGGCGTGCTGATCATCGGCAACCGGGCGACCAAGGGCGATTACGGCATCGCCAACAGCCAGAACGTCGTCGTGACCAAGAACCTGTTCGGCGCCCAGGACGAAATCAACGAGGGCGTGGTGATCGGCGCGAGCCGCCCGATGATCAGCGGCACCACGGCCAACGCCACGCGCAACTTCTATCTCGGCTACAACCTGTTCCGCAACATGACCTACACGCCGACCAACCAGTTCTTCACGACGGACGGCGGCGGCGGCGCGTATCTGGGCAGGCTCGCCGCCAGCTCGGCCAGTTCGGTGACGCTGGCGCGCGATCCGAACTGGGACATGGTCGGCACCAGCAATCCGGAAAACGTCGTGATGTCGATCGTCGCCGGCACCGGAGTCGGCCAGTACCGGCATCTGAAATCGATCAAGGGCCGCATGATGGAATTGGCGGCGCCATGGGATGTGGTGCCCGATTCGTCCTCTGTGGTCAACATCACCACGGGCTATCTGCGCATCACCGTCAGCCATAACGAGTTCCGCAACATGCATGGCCGTGCGCTGAATTCGATCCTGTTCTTCGGTGGCGTGTTCGACAGCGTGATCGACCACAACTACAACATGAACGCCGGCGACGGCATCGCCATCGCGGCCTATGGGCCGTATGGCGACAACACCTATCTGCCGACCTTCAATATCGATTGCCTCGATAACACCGTCGCCGAGGATGGCGACCCGGTCTTCGTGATGCGCACGGCCGCGCGCAACGTCACGCGCGGGCTGGCGGTGCAAGGCATGCCGGGGGCGACACTGTCCGGCATTCTGGTTCGGGGCAATCGGGTCGCCAGTCCCGGCATGATCTTTTTCCCGAACAGCTTCAAGGACAATTACTCGATTCTGGTCGAACAGAACCAGGCGCGGGTCGAGCCGTGGTTCGGCGGGTCGAGCGGGCCGCCGGGGGCGATGATCCGGAACAACCGGCCTTGAGCGCGGGCGCCCTGCCCTCGGCGAACGCCTTGCTTACGGCTGCGCCGCGGTGGTGCCGGCCGCTTGCGTGCGCATCGCGGTCAGCGCCCCCAGCGACAAGTGTGCGAACCAATAAACGAGAAACAGCATCCCTAGCACGCGGCCGATGGTGACGCCGGCAAAGGCTGCCGGTCCGGGCATCAGGAATGCGATCGCGCCGGAGATGGCCGCGGCGATCAGGCCGCTGAGGACGATGCCGGCCAAGGCGACGCCGGCAAACGGCAGCCGCCACTGTTTCGTCAGCGCCGCAAATTCGCTGGCCGACGCGCGCCGGCGCAGCGCGACGTATGGCAGCAAGCGCATTGCCAGCCAGGCCTGCGCAGCGAGGTTGGCCGCCGCGTACAGCAGCGGAAAGTTGCCCAGAAACTGAATCAGCGCACACAGCACGATATAGGTGCCGATGTTGTTCGCCATCGCGCCGCGCAGGCCCGGCATGGCCTCCGGGGACCGAGTCGCCCCCGGGTAGTTGCGGTCGATCTGCGCCATGGCGCCCGGCATCGTCCATAGCGCTACCAGCAGGATCAGCCCCAACTGGTACAGCACCACCAGCAGTGTCTGGGCGACCCCGCCCGCGCCGCCGTACAGCGCCTGGAGCCACGGCGGCACGACACCGGTCATCAGCATGACCAGCGGCAAGCCCACATAGAGCGCACCGGCAATCAGCAGCACCACGACCGGGCCGAGGGCAAGCCTCAGCGCGCTCGAACTGACGAAACTGGCAAGCGCGGCACGAAAGGCGGCGAGCGAGGGCTGCATTGGCAAAAGCTTCAAGGGCAAAGTGCGGGAGCCTAGCACATCGGCTCTGCTCCAACGCTGGCGAGCGAGCCGTGCGGCGCCCTAATCTTTCGGCTGCGTCGCTGGCCTGGCGCGCGATGGGCGCGTCTTGCCGCGCACAGCCTTGGCCGGCCCATTGGCCGGCGGTGGGCCCCTGGTGTCGGCCGCACTGTCCCCCTGCAAGCGCTCCAGCCGCGACAGCGTATCGACATAGGACAACAAGTGCTGCAGATAGCCGGGCGACAGCTCGCGCATTGCCGACAGCGCGCGGTGGATCAGGTGGTTCGAGTTCAGCGGTCCGGCGTTTTCCGGCACGCGTTCGAGCGACTGCCGCCAGGCGCGGTCGGCGCTGAGTCGGGTCCAGGTCCGACGGACATAATCGACCAGCTCCGGGTCGGGCTCAGGCGGGTGCCGGGGCGCGCTGGCGCCTGCTGCCGTGTTCGGGTCCTGCTTATCGGCGTCGCCTCGGAGTTCGCGCACCAATGCCGCCAGAGGACCGGCCGCGCGCCGGTTTTGCGCCGGCACCTGCTCTGGCTGGGCCGACTTGCCTGCCGCGCGATCCAGCACGGCCTGATAGTCTTGTACGAGACCGCTCAACTTGTCCTCGAGCCGGCGCCGCGCCTCGCCGCTGTGGGCCGGTACACGGCGGGCCAGTGCCTCGAGCAGGCGAAAGTGGACCGGGTCCGCCCGATCGGCGCCGCTGTCGCGCCATGCCGCGATCCGCGCGAGCATGTCGTCGATGCCGAGGCTAGCCACCGGACTTCCCTGTTCCCATCGACACGCGCGGGATCGGCGCGATCTCGACGCGGCGATTGCGCGCGCGGCCCTGGGCGTCCTTGTTGGAGGCAACCGGCTGCTGCGAGCCGAACGCCGCGGAAAAGACCAGCGACGCCGGCACGCCGGCATCGATCAGCGCGCGGGTCACGGTCAGTGCGCGCTGGGCCGACAGCTCCCAGTTGTCCGCGAACTGGCGATTGCCGTCGCGCACCTGGCGGTCGTCGGTGAAGCCGCTGACCATCAGGATCTCGTCTCGATTGCGCAGGTAGGTCTTCAAGGGTGCGGCCAGGCTCTTGAGCACCTCCTGGCCTTCCGGCTGCAATTCGGCCGAGTTCAGTTCGAACAGCACGCTGCCGCTGATGCCGATGCGCCCGTTGACCAGCGTCACGCGCCCCGCCGCCAGCGGCCCGGCCAGCGCCTTTTCCAGGCTTTCGCGGCGATGCATTTCCTGCTGGCGCTGCTTGACCTCGTTGTCCAGGCGCGAGGCGAGTTCGAGCTGGATGCCGATCACGCCAAGCAGAATCAGCACGAAGGCGCCGAGCACCACCGACATCAGGTCGCCGAAGACGGCCCATGTCGGTACGGTCGGCTCGACGCCGGCGTCGATCTCCTCTCTCATGCCGCCTCTGCGTTCGGTGCCCGTTGGCCGGCGACCTGCTGCAGGTCTTCGAGGATCTGCTTCTGCGAACGCATGCTCAGGTCGACCACTTCGCGGGCCTGCGCCACGTAGTAGGCCAGCTGTTCGTCGCTGCGGGCCATCGACTTGTCGAGCGCGGACTCGATGCGCTGCAGGTGTGCGACCAGCTTGTCGTTGGACTCGCTGAACAGCTGCACCGCCGCGCCGAACGCTTCGCCCAGGCTGGCGACCTCGACCGCGCTGCCGGTGACCTGCGCCGCGACGTCGGTCAGCTTGCCGGTCTGCGCCTCCACCTTGTCGGTGAAGCGCGAGCCGATGCGCACCAGCAGTTCGGCGCTGGTGCCGACCAGCGCATCGATCGCCTCGCGTTGCGAGGTGGAGGCCCGATTGACGCTGTCGAGCAGCGTGGACAGGCTCTCCATCAGGCGCGTGCGCTCCTCGAGCATCGCGTTGTCGCGCGCCATTTCATCGGAGAGCTTGCGCCGCAGTTCGGCGATGGCGTCCGCCGCCACGCGGGGCGCTTCGCCGGCGACCTGCGCCAGCTGCGCGACCTCTGCAATGGTGGCGCTGGCCTGGGCCTGCGTCTGGGCGGTGATTTCCTGTGCGGTGCGCTCCAGCGTTTCGCAGATCTGTTGCTGCCGGCTCGCGATGTCTGCACCAGTCTGTTCCCATTGCTGGCGCAGTCCGGCGGCGATGCCGTCCAGCGTCGCGCTCCAGTTGGCGAGCCGCTGTTCGTCCTGCGCGGCCAGTTGCGCGCGCAGTTCGGCCTGCGCCTGTGCGACCGCGGTCAGCAGCGCGCCGGCATTCCGTTCGAAGGCGCCGGCCGCGGTCGCCAGCGCCTGCTGGTTCTCGGTGGCGATCGCCCCGATGGCGCGTTCGTGGCTGGACAGCGTCGCGCCCCAGTTGGCCAGACGTTGTTCGTCCTGCGCGGCCAGCTGCGCGCGCAGCTCGGCCTGCGCCTGCGCGACCGTGGTCAGCAGCGCGCCGGCATTCTGTTCGAAAGCGCTGGCCGCGGTCGCGAGCGCGTGCTGGTTCCCGGCCGCGATCACGCCCACCGTGCGTTCGTGCTCCGACAGCGCCTCCTTCCAGCGCGCCGAGGTATCCGCTGCCGCGGTGTCCATGCGCTGGGCGACCTGTTCCAGCAGGCCGGTCGAGCGCTGCTCGAAGTTGGCGGCGAAACCGTCCAGCGTCTTGCGCAGATCGCTGGCCAGTACCGCGCTGGCGCTCCGATGCTCGGTCAGCGCCTCGTTCCAGAGGCCGGCCACCTGCGTGGTGGTGGCATCGAAGCGGGACGCCAGGGCTTCCAGTTGCTGCCGCATCGACTCGGTGACGGTCTCGCGCAGACCGGCAGCCTCGCGCGCCAGGCCGCTCATGGTGGCTTCCACCGCCGGCTGGATCGCCGCGCTGGCGGCACGCGCGCTCTGGGCGACGCCGTCCTTCAGCGATTGCTCGACGGATGCTGCCAGGCGCGTGTAGACCGCTTCGGTCTTGCCGTGGAACGCGTCCTGGCTGGCGGCGAGCCGTTCTGTCAGCGCCTGGCTCTGCTGCTCCATCGCGGCCATCATCGCGTTCAGCCGGTCGACCAGTACCGGCATCGTCTCGGCCTGGCGCTGCATCAGCTTGAACGCCTGCTCCCGCTGATGGACGCGCGAGTGGACGCGCAAGGTCGTCGCGATATGGACGTCCAGCGCCTGCGCCGCCTCGATCCGCTCGCGCCGGCACAGCGCCGACAGCAGCCCCAGCATGGCCGAGGTCGCCACGCCCGCTACCGAGGTGCCGAAGGCGAAGCCCAGGCCCTTGACCGGCGCGGCCAGCGAGGCGCGGATCGCCTGCAGATCGGTCGCGGTTTCCAGCGCCAGGCCGGTGCCCTTCAGCGTGGCGACCATGCCCAGAAAGGTGCCCAGCATGCCGAGCAGCACCAGCAGGCCGACGAAATACGAGGTGAGCGCGGGTCCCGGCAAGGCGACGCGTTCGCCTTCGACGCGCAGCCGGACGGCCTGGCGCAGGCCCGGATCGATGCGATCGAGCCAGGGGCCGAGGCTCGCCGGCGTCTCCGACAGGCCGCCGACAGCCTGCGTCAGGCTCGCCGTTGCGCGGCGATAGCGTTGCAGCTCGTAGGCGCCCCCGACATAGAAGCCGCCGATCAGCAGCGTCACGGCGAACGCCAGCGCATTCGAGCCCGCATAGCCGGCACCGATCCAGCAGACGGCCAGCAGGCCGGCCAGGAACACAACAAGTTGAATAGGAAATCGGGTCATGATGTTCTGGTTAGCTGCCGGATCGATTGGCCCCAAGGGCCGCGACCAATCCCTCGACGGGTTGGAAACGCAAGTCCAGTTCGGCCAGCAGCAGGTCTTCCATATCGCGGCGGAACACGCGGCGCCATGCGCCGGGCGTGACAGTCGCCGCCACGCCGGCCGGCTCGGGCCTTTCGGTGGTGTGGGCGGTTCCGGCGGCGTCGGCCGTATTGTCGGTATTGGCGGTGTTGACGCTCGCGGCCTGGGCCAGCGCGCTTTCCTCCGCCCGCCGCAGCCGCTGGTAGTGCGCCTCGAGCAGGGTCGGGACGTTCGCCAGCAACGCCTGCTCGCGCGCGCCCATCACACGTTCCATCACCGTATCGAGCATGGCCAGCCTGCCCTGGCCGGGACGCCGGGCCAGCGCCGCGCGCAGGCGGCTGCGCAGATCGCCGATGGCGGTCTCCATGCGCTGCTGCAGCGTCTGATAGCGCTGGCGATAGATCGCGAAGTCGGCCGACGCATCGAGCGCCTCCTGCGGCAAGGGCCGGACCGGACTGCGCCGCCCCCTGGCCGAGGCCCGGTCGTCGCGGATGGCGTCGGCGAGCATCGCCCGCACCCGCGCGCTGTCGCCGGCTTCGTCGCTGACGGCCGCACGCGCGCCGGCCGTGGGTACGGCCGGCGGATTGCCGTTGAGCGCCGACGACAACGCGATCGCGTCGGTCCAGCCCAGCCATTGGCTCAACTGGCCCGACAGCGATGGGGCCGATTCGGGGGCCTGGGCTTCGGTCAGGTGCGCAAGCAGCCGGATCAGCGTCTGTCCGCCGGGGCCTGCGTTCGGGGGCACTTGCAACATAGCGCCTGAGTGAAAAACCCCGCAGTTTACACTGCCGGGGCGGCGTTTCGGACGCGCCGCGGGCAAGCCGGCCGCGAGCATCGTCCCTCGCTCATTCACGGGCCGGCCGGCGGTCCGCCTGGCGCAGCGCGGCGCGGAAATGATCGACGGCCGGATTGGCACGCCCGTGCAGGCTCGCGACCACGATGGTGGCCATCGCATGGGACGGGTCCTGCAGCGGCACGAAGGCGAGCGACTCGCTGCGCAGGCGCGACAGCGAGCGCGGCACGATGGCGGCGCCGACGCCGATCTCGACCAGCGTCAGCACCGTCGGTATCACGCTGTCCTGCACGAAGCGCGGCGACTTGCCCGCGTCCGCGAACATCGCCTGCAGCATGCCGCGGAAGTACGGCGACGCCTGCTGCGAATAGCCGATCAGCGGCAACGTCGCCGCCTCGCCGACGCTGACGCGGCGGCGGCCGGCCCATGGATGGTCCCGCCGCAGCGCCAGCATCATCGGTTCGCGGAAGACCTCCACGCGATCGAACTCCGGATCCATCGACATCGGCCGCATCACCGCGACATCGATCGTCTGCGCGCGCAGCATCGCCTCCATCGTCACCGAGTTCATCTCGCGCAGGTCCAGGGTAACCTGCGGATGCGCCACGCGATAACGGTACAGCGCCTCGGCGACGGGCGAATATGCGGCGGTCGGCGCGATGCCGACCACCAGGGAGCCGCCCTCGCCTTCGGCCGCCTGCCGCACCGCGCGCAGCATCACGCGAGTCTGCCCCGCGATGGTGCGGGCGTGCTGGTACATGACCTCGCCGGCCGGCGTCAGCCGGACCGACCGCGTGGTACGCACGAACAGCGGCGCGCCGACCATGGCCTCGAGGCGCTTGATCTGCTGGCTGAACGGCGGCTGACTCATGAACAGGCGCGCGGCGGCACGGCCGAAATGCAGTTCCTCGGCCGCCGCGCAGAAGCAGGCCAGCAATCGGTCGTCGAGAAACATTATGTCGCTGCTGGTCATAATTCAGGCTGGATTTGGAATTGGACGATACACAGTAGTGTAACTAGCATTGGGGCATCTTTTTTGGTGTCCCATCGTGAATCGCTATTCCGTTCCGCCCGTTTCTCCCTTCCCTGCCCTCGTCGACGCCGACGATCTGTCGCGCTGGGTCCGCCGCGTGGCCGAGCAGGATCGCGCCTTGCATGCCTGGGTTCGGCTGGCCGGCGATGCCGCGCTTCGCGACGCCGGCTTGCGGTCCGGCCCGCTGCAAGGCCTGCCCTTCGGCGTCAAGGACGTGCTCGACGTTGCCGGCATGCCGACACGGTGCGGCTCGCCCGCCAGTCCGGACGACCCTGCGCCGGCCGACGCCGATTGCGTGGCGCGCCTGCGCGCGGCAGGCGCCGTGCCGATCGGCAAGACGGTGACTGCGGAGTTCGCCCATGTGACACCCGGGCCGACAAGCAATCCGGCCAATCCCGGCCACACGCCGGGCGGCTCGTCGAGCGGATCGGCGGCGGCGGTCGCGGCCGGCATGGTTCCGTTTGCGCTTGGCACGCAAACCGGCGGGTCAATGATCCGGCCCGCTGCGTTCTGTGGGGTGGTGGGTTTCAAGCCGACTTACGGCATGCTGTCGCGCCGCGGCATGCGCGTGATGTGCCCCTCCTTGGACGTGATCGGCTGGCATGCCGACACCGTGGATACCGCCGGGCGCGTTGGTGCCGTGCTGCTGCCGGGCGGCGACGACACGGCCGACGCGACCGCTGATGTCGAGCGCCGATGTGCATTGCGCATCGGCTTCCTGCCCGAGCCGCCCGGATATCGGCTCGAACGGGAAGCCGCCAACGTTCTCGAGCAGGCGCGTCGCGACCTGCTCGAACGAGGCCATGCAGTGCCGGCCGTTGCCCCGCCGCCATCGTCGGCGCAGCTGCTGGACGCGCACGGCGTGCTGGTGGCCTATGAGATGGCGCGCCGACTGGCGCCCATCGCAACCGCTTGTGGCGCGCTGCTGAGCCCGGCGCTGCGCGACACGATCCGCCGCGGCCTGTCGCTGTCCGATGCCGATCATGCGCAGGCGCGACGCCTGCAGGAATCCGCGCGCGATAGCTGGGAGCATGGCTTCGGCGACATCGACCTGGTACTGACCAGCAGCGCACTGGGTCCGGCACCGGCCGGCCTCTCGCACACCGGCAATTCCGGCTTCAACAAGGCCTGGTCAGTGCTGGGCTGGCCCTGCCTGCATCTGCCCGTGACCGTCGATGCCGCAGGGTTGCCGCTCGGCCTGCTGGTGGTGGCCCGGCCTGGCGCCGACCGGCAACTATTGGCCTGGGCCCGCGGCCTGCATGCGGCGATCGACCGGCGCGGCACCGCGCTGCATACCAACCATCACGCTGACGCTTCCCTACCTTGACGGAGACCTCGACCATGATCCATGCCATCCGAAAACTGGCCGGCCATGTCGCCCTGCTGGCGACCGCCGCGCTGACCGTTGCAGCACCCGCCGCGCTTGCCGCCTATCCGGAGCGCCCCATCGCCATCACCGTGCCTACGGCGCCGGGTGGCACCGTTGACATCGTTGCGCGCATCATGGCGGAGCAGCTCGGCGGCACGCTGGGTCAGCCCCTGGTGGTCAACAACAAGGCGGGCGCCGGCGGCGTGGTGGGCACGCAAGCAGCCAGGCGGGAAGCGGCAGACGGCTACAACCTGCTGTTCACCGCCAACAGCAATCAGCTGATCGTGCCGTGGGTCTACAAGAAGCCGGGCTTCGATCCGATCAAGGACTTCGTGCCGATCGCTGCGGTCGGGGTGGTGCCCAACGTGCTGTGCGTCCATCCGTCGTTTCCCGCCAGGGACCTGAAGGGCTTCCTGGCCGAAGTGAAGGCGAATCCAGACAAGTACCGTTATGCCTCCGCCGGCAGCGGCACGCTGAATCATCTGCTGGGCGAGATGATGAACGAGAAAGGCGGCCTCAAGATGCAGCACATCCCCTACAAGGGTGTCGCGCCGGCGATGACGGACGTGATGGGCAATCAGGTGCCGATGCTGTTCGCCAGCCTGCCTTCCGCGGTGGAGGCGGTGAAGGCCGGCAAGCTGCGGGCCATCGGCGTCAGCAGCGCGACGCGTGCCCCGCTGCTGCCCGACGTACCGGCAATCGCCGAGCAGATCCCGGGCTTCAGCGGGGACCTGTGGGTCGCCTTCTACGCGCCGCGCGGGACGCCGCAGCCGGTGGTCGACAAGCTGCATGCCGCGATCAAAAGCGCGCTGGCATCGCCGGCCTTGCAGCAGCGCTTTCAGCAATTGGGCGTGACCGTGCTGCGCGATGGCCCCGAGCAGCTTGCAGCGCGGCAGCAGAAGGAATTCGCGCAATGGAAGCAGATCGTCGAGCGGTCCGGCGCCGCGGTGGACTGAGCGGGCGGCGCGGGCGTGGGCGTCGCCGGCGGTGCAGGCCGGTGACCGCTACGGACGGGTTTGCGCCTTGAGCTGGTCGTTCGCCAGTTCGAGCATGCGCAGCGCTTCGTCGAAGACGCCGGCGGTGCGTGGATCGGCCAGCCCCTGCGCTTGCGCGCCGTCCCGGTCCGCCGCGACACCGCGCATCAGCGCATCGAGCATGCCGGGCTGCTGCTGTTCCGCGCGCTGCAGCAGCATGTGCAGCAGATAAACGCAGGCGCCGAGGCGGCGCTCGTCGGGGTGCTGGGGAATTGGGGCGCTCATCGTCATCCTCCCTGGTCGGTGTCGCCGGAAATCTGGCCGTTGAGACGGACCGGTCCGGCGTGCAGGCATTCTATCGTCGCGCGGCACGGATCCACCTGCTTGCAACGGTCACCGTGCGCAATCGGACAGGTCCGCCGGTGGGATCGTCAGCGTCCCGGTATCGGCTCTGATGGCCGAGCGCTAGCGCCCGGCAGGCTCCGCCGGCACTGCGGCCCTCGCCTTCTGCCGCAGGTCCTCGGCGCTGCCGACCTGGCGGAACAGCGGCCCGCCGGGCGCGAAGCTGTCGGCGATCTTCAACGGACCGACGACGACGGGCTCGAAGCCGGCGGCCCGCACCAGGTCGGAGGCAGTGTCGAGCGCAACCCGGTCGTCGCCCGCGATCGGTATCGCGATCCGCGGCTCCTGATGGTGGCGGGTCGCGAAGTCGTTGGCGCTGGTGAAATTGAAGGCGCGCACGATGCGCGTGCCGGGCAGGTATTTTGCCGTGGTCGCACCGATGCCATTGGCCAGCGCCTCCTCGCCGGCGGCGCCATCGCGATGGCGATAGGCGTTGGTGGCGTCCAGCACCACCTTGCCGGCCATTGCGCGCCCATGCTCCTTGCCGATCTCGGGCAGCGCGCCGTAGGGCACGGCAACGAACAGCACGTCGCCGAAAGCGACCGCCTCTGCCACGGTGCCTGCCCGGGCGAGCGGACCTAGTCCGTCGACCAGCGGCTTCAGCTGCTCCGGATGCCGCGACGAGAACAAGACCGGATAGCCAGCCTTGACCCATAGCCCGCCGACGGTGCCGCCAATCCGGCCGCTACCGATCACGCCGATCTGCATCGGCTTGCTGCCAGATGGCCGGGGCACGGACTGTTGTGGCGATGGGGATGGCGATTGCGCCGAGGCCAGCCCAGGCCATGCCGCGGGCAGCAGCATCGCGCCGCCAGCCATCGTCAGCAGCCGGCGGCGACGCGGATCGAGCCGGCGGGCAGGGATTCGATGCAAGGGCAGCAAGATCGGCAACAGGCGCGGCAGCCGACGCAACAACGGACGGTCCATGGCGATGTCCTCCGAACGGCAGGCGGTGCAGGAAGCGATGCAGGGAGAGCGGCGCGTACGAAGCCCTCGGCGCGGCCACTGTCGCCACTCTAGGCCAAAACGCCGCCGCTCTCCATGTCCCCCCACCATGTCGCCCCATCATGTCGGCCCCACGATGGCTGGGGCTTAGAATGCCTGTCCCGAGCCGGCCCGTCGCGATGCGGCCCGGCACCGAGCGAAACACCGATCCATTCCCTCGCATGGACCCACGCCTCGATGTCAGCCTCGACCGATCGTCATCGGAACCCCTGAGCGCCCAGATCGCCAGCAATCTGCGCGTGGCGATCCGCGATGGACGGCTGGCGCCCGGCGCACGGCTGCCATCGTGGCGTGATCTGGCGGCCCGGCTTGGCGTCGGCCGCGGCACCGTCCGCAGCGCCTACGAGCGGCTGCTCGACGAGCGGCTGATCGTCACGGCTGGAGCCGCCGGCACGCGCGTGGTCGCGCAGCCGGCACGCGTCGATTCAGCGCCGCCGCCGGCGCCGACGCCGGCACTGAACGCTCCGCTGAGCGGCATCCTGCACGACTTTTCCGCCCCGCCGTTGCCGTTCGAGATGGGTGTGCCCGCGCAGGACGCGTTTCCGGCCAAGCTGTGGTCGCGGCTGCGCGCGCGTGCGCTGCGCACCGGCGCGATGTCGCCGGTCACCTATCCCGATCCGCGCGGCGCGGCGACGCTGCGCGCGCAGCTGGCCAGCTATCTGGCGATCGCACGCGGCATCCATTGCGCGCCGGATCAGATCATCCTGACCGCGGGCTATCGCGGCGGACTGGGGCTGACGCTGACGGCGCTGCAGCTCGCCGGCCGCACCGCATGGATCGAAGAGCCCGGCTATATGGTCACGCGCAGCGGCCTGGAGCTGGCCGGGGTTCGCGCGGTGCCAATACCGGTCGACGCGCACGGAATCGACGCGGAACGCGGCCTCGCACTGGCGCCGGACGCCGCGCTCGCGGTCGTCACGCCCGGCCAGCAGGCACCGACCGGCGTGCCAATGTCGCCGGCACGGCGCCAGGCGCTGCTGCGCTGGGCCGTCCGCGCGCAGGCATGGATCGTCGAGGACGACTATCTGAGCGAACTGCAATTGCAAGGGCGCGTGACGCCGGCACTGGCGGCCGGCGATCGGCATGGCCGCGTGATCCATATCGGGACCTTCAGCAAGACCATGAGTCCGTCGTTGGGGCTGGGCTTCGTGGTGGCGCCGCTGGCGCTGGCGGAACGCTTCGCCGAGGTCGCGGGCTGCCTGGCCCCCGCGCCGAATCTGGCCACACAACTTGCCTTCGCCGAGTTCATGGCCGAGGGCCACTATCTGCGCCATCTGCGTCATATGAAGGCCCTGTACGCACAGCGGCGCGATGCGCTGCTGGCCCGCCTCGGCCCGCACGCCGACATCGACGCGATGGGCGGGCTGGCGGTGCGGCTTCGTCTGCCGTCCGGCTGCGACGACCGCGCGATCGCCGCCGAAGCGGTGCGCCGGGGTATGGCGCCCTCGCCCGTGTCGCGGTGGTATGCGCACCCGCAGCAGCACGAGCGCGGCCTGTTGCTGGGCATCACCAATCTGAGCGAGGCCCGTCTGGCGCCGGCCTGCGACACGTTGATGGCGCTGCTGGCCGACATGCGCTGAGCCCCGGCCGCGGCGGTATCGTGCGCCTCGGCCCGATGGTGCCTGCATTTCGTCAGATCTTGGTACTGTTCCCGCGCACCTTGCCGCCCCTACCATCCCCACGTACCGTTCCGACCGGATCCTCTGTCGTAGCCAATCGTGGGGTGTCATGAGCAAGCAAGTCGTTATCGTTGGGGCCGGTTTTGCCGGCATGTATGCGGCGCTGGCCGCCGCCAGACTGCGCGATCGCCACGGCGTCGCGCCGGATGCCATCGAGATCGTGGTGGTGGCGCCCGAAGCGGCCCTCACACTGCGGCCCCGTCTCTATGAAAGCGCGCCGGCGCGGATGGCGGCGCCGCTCGATGCGCTGTTCGACACGGTGGGCGTGCGCTTCGTCGAAGGCTGGGTGGAAACCATCGACACGACCGCGAGCCGCATTGCGCTGCGCGATGGCGAAGGCCAGCGGGGCGAGATCGGCTACGACCGCTTGGTGCTGGCCGCCGGCAGCCGCCTGGCGATGCCGGCGGTGCCCGGCCTGGCACAGTTCGCCTTCAGCGTCGATCAGCGGGAAGACGCGGTCGCGCTGGAGCGGCATCTGCAGGCGCTGGCCGAGCGTCCGCGGTCGACATCGCGCAATACGGTGGTGGTGGCCGGCGGCGGCTTTACCGGCATCGAGACGGCCGCGGAACTGCCGGCACGCTTGCGCCTCGCGCTGGGCGACGACGGCGAAGTGCATGTCGTGATCGTGGAGCGGGCGGCGGCCATCGGCCCCGATCTGGGACCGGGTCCGCGTCCCGTCATCGAGCAGGCGCTGGACGCCCTCGGTGTGCAACGCCGGCTCGGCGTCGCGGTTGCATCGGTCGACGCGAACGGCGTGCTGCTGAGCGATGGTGCGCGGATCGATGCCGCCACCGTGATCTGGACCGGCGGCGTGCAGGCGACTGCGCTGACCCGGGAGACTCCGGCCGAACGCGATGGCGCCGGAAGGCTGCTGGTCGACCGCGACCTGCGCGTACCGGGCGCGCCGGGCGTGTTCGCTGCCGGCGATGCGGCCAGCGCGCAGACCGACGAGGCCGGCCACCGCACGTTGATGTCCTGCCAGCATGCGATGCCGCTGGGTCGGGTCGCCGGCAACAACGCGATGGCGGATCTGCTGGGCGTGCCGGCGACGCCGTACGCCCAGCCGCGCTATGTCACCTGCCTGGACCTCGGGCCATGGGGCGCGGTGCTGACCGAAGGCTGGCAGCGCGAGGTCCGGCTGGCCGGTGCGGAAGCGAAGACGCTTAAGCGGCAGATCAATCAGCAGTGGATTTATCCGCCGCTGGCACACCGTGGGGCGGCGTTCGAGATGGCCGAGCCGGGGTATCACCCGAAGGCCGAGTAGCCTTCAGGGCGCCGCGTTGCCGGGCCGCGACCGCTCATGCGCTCGACCCCGACACGCGGTTCAAGATGCAGCTTCCCACGCAGCCCATCAGGGCATTGCCCAGCCCGAATACCGCGCCCGTGGCGAGCCAGTCATGCGTGGCGGCGAAGGTGATGCCGCTCGCGCCGGCGACCAGGCCGAAGGCAACGGCGCCAGTCAGCACGCCGGTCAGTTTGGGATGAGTCAGCCAGAATGGCTCGCGCGGACCGTCCAGCCGCGCATCGGTATCGATGGTGATGCGGGTTTCGCGAAACTGTCCGTAGCCCCGCTCGTGGGGGCTGTCGATGTCGAGCGTAGCGCGGCTGGTGGCAAGGTGAGGCGAAAGCAGCGGAGTACGGGTGGTCTGCAAGATCAGGCTCCTGAGTGGATGGATGGTGCAACGATGGTTGGAACGACGCGGTGCGCCGATCGCCAGGGCCGCTCGGCATGGCGATGCTCCAGATCGTATGCAGCCGAGCCTGGCGGCCAAACTTCGACGCGCTCCTTCTCGTTCGAGAACGAACAAAGCGAGCACAAAAGCACAGATCGGGCTGCGCGGCTCGCGCCCGCCTCGGTGAAGCTGCGCTGCCTGCGCATTTCGCTGGAAGGTCATCGGTTCACACCGCCCTCGCCGTGATCGGCGACTAGCATGGACTGGCAGGACGAGTAAGCGCCGGGCGCCCCGCCCCCGCAGCCTGCCAGGAGACCCACCATGACCACACCGAACACAGACAAGCTGTTCACGGGCCCGATTCCCGAGCTGTACGAGCGATACCTGGTGCCGATGATCTTCCAGCCCTATGCCGACGACCTGGCCGGTCGCGTGGCGCAGCGGCGCCCTTCACGCGTGCTGGAGATCGCCGCGGGTACCGGCGTGGTCACGCGGGCGACGGCCAAGGTGTTGCCCGACGAAGCCGAGCTCGTCGTCACCGACCTGAACGCGCCGATGCTGGCGCGAGCCGAGGCGAGCGGCCTCGGCGGCCGCGTGGCGGAATGGCGGCAGGCCGATGCGATGCAGCTGCCGTTTGGCAATGGCAGCTTCGATCTGGTGGTGTGCCAGTTCGGCGTGATGTTCTTCCCCGACAAGCCGGGTGCCTTCGCCGAGGCGCGCCGGGTGCTGCGGCCGGGCGGCACGTTGCTGTTCAATGTCTGGGACCGCATCGAGGAGAACGATTTCGCCAACGCGGTCTCGCGCGCGCTGGCCGAGTGCTTTCCCGAATCGCCCCCGGACTTCATGGCGCGCACCCCGCATGGTTATCACCGGCGCGATGTCATCGAGCGCGACCTCAGCGCCGGCGGCTTCGCCACGATTCCGGGTGTCGACACCGTCGCCAAGCGCAGCCGAGCCGATTCGCCCCAGGTACCGGCAATCGGCTTCTGCCAGGCCACGCCGATGCGCGCGGAGCTCGAGGGACGCGGTGGCGATGCGCTGCAGCGCGCCACCGACTATTGCGAGGCCGCGCTGCGCAGCCAGTTCGGCGAAGGTCCGATCGAGGGCCGGATATCGGCGCATGTGGTGACGGTGACCGCTTGATGGCGCGACAAGCGCGAGGGAACGGCGAGATCGCTGGTGTATGCTTGCCACCGCATTGCCACCGCATTGCCACCGCATTGCCACCGCATTGCCACCGCATTGCCACCCTACCCTGCTCCGTCACCCATCACGCATGAAAGACCCGAGGCCGAGCGCATCCGCCCCGCACCGACGCATCACCATCCATGACGTGGCCCGCGAGGCCGGTGTCTCGCTGACGACGGTATCGCATGCGCTCAACGATCGCGGCGTCGTGGATCCGGCCACGCGGGCCCGGGTCAAGCAGATCGCGCAGCAGCTCGGCTATCGGCCCAGCGTGCGCGCGCAGCGGCTGCGCTCGGGGCGCGCCAACAGCATCGCGCTGGTGTCGTCGATGCCGTTCGCGGTGGCCGGCGGCACCTCGCGCCTGGGCTTCATGATGGAAGTGGCGGCCATCGCCGCCGAAGCGGCATTGGGCCGCGGTCTTGGCGTCGTGCTGGTGCCGCCGCTGGAGGGCGCGGGCGGCCTGCTGGACAGCCTTGACATCGATGGCGCCATCGTCATCGAGCCGGTCGCCAACGACGCGCATGTCGCGCTGCTGCGCCAGCGCGGCGTCAGCATCGTGTCGATCGGCCGCGAGCCCGGCACCGACGATCCGGTGCCCTATGTCGATCTGCAATCGGAATACACCGCGCGGCTGCTGCTCGAGCATCTGCACGCGCAGGGCGGACGCCGGATCGGGCTGCTGATCGGTGCCACCGCGCGGCAATCCTATGTCGAGACCGAACGCGCCTATCGCGACTTTGTCGCCGCGGCCGGCCTGCCCTGTCATATCGTCACCGCGCAGGAGAGCGAAGGCGAAGCCGGTGGCGCGGCCGCCTGCGCAGCGCTGCTGCGCGAGCAGCCGGACATCGATGCGCTGTGCGCGCCGGTCGATGCGTTCGCGGTCGGCGCGATCGCACACGCGCAGTCGCTCGGCAAGCGGGTACCGCAGGACCTGATGGTGGCGACCCGCTACGACGGCATTCGGGCGCGCAGTCACCAGCCGCCGATCACCGCGGTCAATCTGCATCTCGAACGGGTCGCGTCGCTGGCCGTCGAGCTGCTGTTCGAACATATCTCCGGCCGGCGCGAGCGCTCGTCGGTCGCGGCGCCGCTGCCGGAGCTGGTGCCGCGCGAATCGTCTTCCCGGTCTTCCCGGTCTTCCGCGTCTTCGGCCTCAGCCGCGCACTAGCACCACCAGACCTGACACCAGCGCGAATACCAGCACGCCGATGCGCAGCGCGCGCTGGTTGATGCGCCGGTGCACCAGATGGCTGGCCCACATGCCGGCGACGAGGACCGGCAGCATGCCGAGCGCGTAGTGCCATTGCGGCGCGCCGAGGCGCTCGCCCACCGCCAGCACGATCAGCGAGATCACCTCACCGACCAGAAAGCACAGCGCCACGGTGGCGCGCAGCGTCGCCACCGGCGCGTGCTGGTAGGCCAGTGCCAGCGGCGGCCCGCCAACGCCCGTGGCGGTTTCCGTCACGCCGGTGATCAGGCCGGTCGAGGCGAAGGTCAGCCGGCCCGGCGTGAAGGCCGGCGCGACCAGCGACACCAGCGCCGCCAGAATCGTGCTGCCGCCGACCAGCGCGTTGAGCCAGGCCATCGGCACCGCGACCAGCACCCACAGGCCGCCGAACGTGCCGGCCAGGCGTCCGGCGCTGATCCACTTCGCGCCGCGCAGATCGATCGCATGCCGCTCTCGCCAGGCCACATAGGCGTTCAGCGGCAGCATCGCGATCAATAGCGCGCCGGGCAGCATCGCCGGCGCGGCCAGCGCCAGCACCGGCACCACGATCAGCGCGAAACCCATGCCGGTGGTGCCCTGGATCAGTGCGCCGGCGAACACGGCGAGCCAGACGCTCAGCATCGTCGTATCGAACATCATGCCTGCGCCCCGCCCTTTGCTTCGCGGAACGACGCGCCGTAGGCGGCGCGATGGACGTCGGCCGGATCGTGCAGTTTGGTGATCGGCGCGTTCGCGATGGTCTGCTCCGCCATCTGGCGGATCTCACGCATCAGCGCGCGCGCGTCCCAGTCCAGCGGCCAGCCGTCCCACAGGCGCAGCCGGCCATCGACGAAGACGCCGCGGATCTGGTCGCGATTGGCCAGCCGCACCAGCTCCCAGCTCAGGTCCCACGACGGCGTCATCTCGGGCACATCGCAGTCGACCAGCAAAAAGTCCGCCTGCTTGCCCGCCGCGATCTCGCCGGTGATCTTGCCCAGCCCGGCCGCCTCGGCGCCATCGTGCGTTGCCATGTCGAGCCAGCGCCAGCCAGCGCCGCACGACGAGTCGCCGACGCCGATGCCGAAGGCGAAGCGCTGTGCCGCCTCGGCATAGTCGAGCAGGCGGAAGCCGTCGCTGCGCGTGCCGTCGGTGCCGAGTCCCAGGCGCACGCCGAAGGTCGCCATCGTTTCGGCCGGCGCCACCGCATTGCCCTTCCACGCGCTGGCGACGGGGTTGTAGGCCACCGCCGCGCCGCGCTCGGCCAGCAGCCGGATCTCGTGCGGCGTCACCAGCGTCGCATGCGCCAGCAGCGCCGCCGGCCCCAGCGCGCCGACCGCCTCCAGATGTTCGATCGGCCGCTGGCGCCTTGCATTCAGAGAGCGTTCGACCGCGACCAGATGCTCGTTGGCATGCGTCTGGAAGACGCGGCCCGCCTCCTCGCACAGCCGATAGACGTCGCGCAGCATCGTGTCGCTGGCAACCTCCGGAATCGAGATCGCCAGCGACGGCACCACCAGCGGATCATCGCCGTACATCGCCAGATGGCGCTCGGCACGGCGCAGGATCGGCGCGGCATCGAGAGTCTGGCCGCCGGGGCGATCGTTGCAGATCAGGCCCAGCACGCACCGTACGCCGGCCTCGCCCACCGCCTGCGCGATCGCCTCGAGGCCCGCATCGGCACGCGTGCCGGCATCGCAGACCGTGGTGAAGCCGCCGCGCAGCGCTTCGAGCGCGGCCAGCTTCGAAGACAGATACAGATGGGTCTCGGTCAGGCTGCCCTCGAGCGGCACCCAGACGCGCCGGAAGATTTCCGACGGCTCGCCGAATACCAGCGACTTGCCGAACGACTGCGTCAGATGATGATGGGTGTCGATCATGCCCGGCATCAGCAGCATGCGCGGCAGCGTCAGCGTGGGCAGATGCGGGAACTGCGCGGCGATCTGCGCGGCCGGGCCGACCGCGGCAAAGCGGCGGTCCTGCACCACGATCGCGTGGTCGCGCACGATGCCGTCGCGCAGCAGCGTCCACTCGGGCAGCAGGACGTGCGGGCGGTCGAAGGACGCGGGGCGCAGCGGGGGTTCCGTATCGGAAACAGGGGAAGAAGCGAAAAAAGCGGATGCCATACGAGCTACCAGTTGCGGCGCATGCCAAAGCGGCACGCGTCGGAAATGCGGGAGACCTGCTCCCTCTCCCGCTGGCGGGAGAGGGTTGGGGAGAGGGAAATCGGCGGTGGTTGATCCACCGGCGTCAGCCATGGCGGACGCCCTTGCCCTCTCCCCCGCCCCTCTCCCGCAAGCGGGAGAGGGGAGAAACGGTCGGCAAACTCAATGCGCGACCGGCACCTTGTCGATACCGCGCCGCAGCCCGGTATGGAAGAACAGGAAATTCATCAACGCCGCGGTGATGGCCCCCATCGCGACGCCGTTGCCCACCAGGATGCGGATGTTGGCCGGCACGCTGGCATAGATGCCTGGCACCAGAATCGGCAGCAGGCCGACCGCCAGCGCCACCGCGACGATGTACATGTTGGCGTGGTCGCGCAGATCCACCTTGCGCAGCATGTCGATGCCCATGGTGCCGACGATGCAGAACACGATCAGCCCGGTGCCGCCGACCACGGCTTCCGGAATCGCGGCGATCAGCGACGACACCGGCGCCAGCAGCCCGAACACGACGAGGATGCCGCCCGATACCGCGGTGACGAAGCGCGAGCGCACGCCGGTTGCTCGCACGATGCCGATGTTCTCGCCGCTGGTGATGATCAACGATGTCCCGAACAGGCCGCCGAGCAGCGACGTCAAGGCATCGCCGCGGATGGTGCGCGGCACGTCGCGCTGCTCGTCGATCGGCTTGCCGACCGCATCGCCGATCGCGATGGTCTGGCCAGTGGCCTCCACCATCGACACGATCGAGAACACCATCAGCGGAATCGCCGCGATCAGGTCGAACTTCGGCATGCCGAACGGCAAGGCCGACGGCAGCGCCAGCACGGGCCACAGCGACAGATGCTCGCTGTGGAAGGCGCCGATACCCACCGCCACCAGCGCCCCGCCGAGCAACCCCAGCAGGATCGCCAACTGCCCCAGCATGCCGGTCAGCACGCGCGAGAACAGCACGGTGAAGGCGATCGTCGCGAAGGCCAGCAACAGGTTCACCGGCATGCCGAAGCCCGGCGTCCCTGGCTGCCCGGCGATCAGCTTGCCCGATACCTGCGCCAGATTGATCGCCACCAGCAGCAGCATGGTGCCGACCACCGCCGCGGGGAAATAGCGCAGGCAGCGGCGAAATACCGGCAGCACCAGGAAATAGAACACCCCGGTCAGGATCACGGCGCCGGCGGCCGTCTGCACATCGGTCTGCTGCGCGATCAGGATGAACAGCACGATCGGCGCCCCGCCCGGCAGCATGATGAACGGCAACCGCGCGCCGATGCCCTTGGGCCCGAACGATTGGAGCAAGGTGCCCAGACCGCAGATGACGAAGGTCGCGCTGAGCAGCTGCATCGCCAGCGCGGGCGGAAAGTTGAGCGCCTTGCTCATCAGAAAGACCGAGGCGATCGGCGATGCGGCCATCACCAGTACATGCTGCATGCCGAAGGCGAACAGCCGCCGCCATGGCAATACCTCGTCGACGGCCGCGATTGCGGGTTGGGACATGGGGTCTCCTCCTGGGTGGAAAGCGGCGTCTATTGGTGCGCACGGTCGGTGCGCCGTGCCGCTGCGTCTATGCGCGCTTCTGTGCGTATTTCGCCGCCCAATGATGAAAAAGCACTTAACCAAAACGTTTTGGGTAGTCTATGCGAACGTCGGCGGGCATGCAAGCTGGCGGTCGAAACCAGCGGTATCGGCTGTGTTGCCCCGCCCTGCGCGACAGCGTGGACAAGCCGAGGGGGCAAGCGGGAGAAGGTCAGCCCTGCGACGCTCCGGCCGCGGTCGCATTCAGGCCCAGCGTGGACTTGAGCATCTCGTAGACCTGCCGCGTGGCCGGATTGATGACGTCGGGACGCATCCACAGGTAATACGCGACATCGGGCAGGCGCGGCATGCCGTCGTTCTCGCCGAGCACGCGCATATCGGGCCCGAGCAGCTCGATGCTGCGCGCGGTCACGCCCAGACCGGCGCGGATTGCCGCCTTGATGCCGATCAGATTGGGGGCCAGATAGCCCGGCCGCCACGGCACCTGCGCCAGTTCCAGCGCCTCCAGCGCCAGCCGGCGAAACAGGCTCGGTTCGTCGGCCAGGATCAGCGGCACCGGCCTGGAGACGTCGTGCACATAGTCCGCCGCGCAGATCCACACGGTCGGCGAGGTCCGCAGCACCACGCCCTCCAGCGTCGGATCGCTGCGTGTCGACAGCGTCAGATCGATCTCGCCGCGGCGCAGCGACTCCATCAGGAAGGGGCTGCGCCCTACATGGATTTCCAGCTGTAGCTTGGGCGAGCTGCGCGCGATATGCGCCAGCAGCGGCGGCAGCATGGTGTCGGCGATATCGTGCGGCGCGCCGATGCGCAGCGCCCCTTCCAGGTTGCCCTCGCGCAGCGCGCGCAGCGCCTCGTCGTTAATCGCCAGCATGTGCTTGGCATATTCGAGCAGCTTCTGCCCATGCGGCGACAGGCGCTTGCTGCGGCCATGCTTGTCGAACAGCGGCAGCCCGACCTGCTCCTCCAGCCGCTGCATCTGCTGGGTGACCGCGGACTGGGTCTTGTGGGTGGCCTCGGCGGCGGCCGCAAAGGTGGTGTGCTCGGCGATGGCGACCAGCGTCCGCAGCAGTTCCAGGTCGAGATGGCGCATGAACGATATATAAGGGATGCTTATATGATTGCGCAATATTCTAAGTTGTTCGGCCCGATCGCGTTCAGTACAGTGTGGCTCCAGACCCGTACCTTTCAGGAGTTGTTCGATGAGCCTCGCTCCAGCGCGCGCCGAAGCCCGTACCGCCGGCGTCCATCACGCCATTCAAAGCATTAAGGATATTGTTGAAAACAAGCCGCTGACGCGTGAGGCGCTGGATCAGGTGCTGACCGTGGTGAAGAGCCTGGCGGCTCATCGCGAATGGTGGAGCGAGGCGGATTTCGCGCCGCCCGAGGCCGGCGAGCGCCAGGCCCGCTATCTGATCAGCGAAGACCCGGACCAGCGCTATGCGCTCTATCTGAACGTGATGCGTCCGGGCAAACGGATTCCGCCGCATAACCACACCACCTGGGCCTGCATTGCCGCGGTCGAGGGTGAAGAAACCAACTACGTCTATCGCCGGCTGGACGACGGCTCGCAGCCCGGCGTCGGCCAGCTCGAAGAGGCCGGCACCGTGCCGGTCGGTCCGGGCGAAGGCATTGCGCTGATGCCGGACGACATCCACTCGGTCGAGATCCAGGGCGAGCAGGTCATCCGCCATCTGCACATGTATGGCCGCTCGCTCGAAACGCTGAAGGAACGCATCGCGTTCGACCTCGAGACCGGCCGCTATCAGGTGATGTCGGTCGGCGTGCAGACGCGCCGCTGATCCCGCGCGGACGTTCTCGAGCCGCGACAGATCGGCAGCAGCGCGTCGAGGACGGCCGCCACTTCCGTCTTGTCCCCCTCCCCTCGCCACGTATGGCTGTCCTCGGCCAGGGGAGCGTTTTGCCCGAATTCCGCCGGCCACCAGTGTCGCAACCGCTGGCCCATGAACCTGCAATGACCCCGCAATGACTCACTACGTAGACGCCCCGACCCTGAAGGCCTGGCTGCACGACGGCGCCGAGATCGCGCTGCTGGATGTGCGCGAGCACGGCCAGTACGGCGAATCGCATCTGTTCGTTGCCGTGCCGCTGCCCTACAGCCGCCTGGAGGTCGACATCGGCCGCCTGGTGCCGCGCCGAAGCGTGCGCGTGGTGGTCTACGACCATGACGAGAGCGTCGCCGTGCCGGCCGCCGCGGCATTGCACGCCGCCGGCTACACCGACGTGCATGTGCTGCGCGGCGGCACCGCGGCCTGGGCCGCGGCAGGCTATGCGCTGTTTGCCGGCGTCAACGTGCCATCGAAGACCTTCGGCGAGCTGGTCGAACACAAGCTGCATACGCCGCGCATCGGCGCGGAGCAGCTGCATGCGATGCAGGCGCGCGGCGACAAGGTGGTGGTGCTCGACGGCCGGCCGCTGTCCGAATACCGCAAGATGAATATCCCCGGCGCGATCTGCTGCCCGAACGGCGAGCTCGCCTACCGGCTGCGCGATCTGGTGCCCGACGACGACACGCCGATCGTGATCAATTGCGCGGGCCGCACACGCAGCATCATCGGCGCGCAGACGCTGATCAATCTGGGCGTGCCCAACCCGGTCTACGCGCTGGAGAACGGCACGCAGGGCTGGTATCTGGCCGATTACCAGCTCGAACACGGCAACGACCGGCACTATCCCGAGAAGACTTCCACGACGGATCTCGAACCGATGCGCGCCGCCGCGGCACGTGTGGCCGAACGCTACGGTGTCGATACCGTCGACGCTGGCACCGTGCAAGGCTGGGCGCGCGACACCACGCGCACGCTGTTCCTGTGCGATGTGCGCACGCCGGAAGAATTCGCGCGCGGCACGCTGCCCGGCGCGCAGCACACGCCCGGCGGCCAGCTGATCCAGGCTACCGATCAATACGTCGGCGTGCGCGGCGCGCGACTGGTGCTGTTCGACGACGACGGCGTGCGCGCGCCGGTGGTCGCGAGCTGGCTGCGGCAGCTGGGGCACGACGCCCATGTGCTGGCGGACGGCTTGCGCAGCGGCCTGGCGTTGACCGGGCTGACGCCGATGGCGCCCGCCGCGGCCGTGCTGCCGGCGCTGCCGACCGTCGATGCGGCGCGCCTGGCCCGCGCGCTCGACAGCGGCGAGATCGTCGCGATCGATTTGCGCGCCAGCATGGATTACCGCAAGGCCCACATCCCCCGTGCGCGCTGGTCGATCCGCCCGCGCCTGGCGCAGGCCGTGGCCAACGAGGCGCGCCCGCTGGTGCTGATCGCCGATCAGCCGGAGATCGCCGCCGCCGCTTCGCTGTCGCTGCCGGCGGAACAGCGGTCGCTGGCGCGCGTGCTCGACGGCGGCATGTCCGCGTGGAGAGCCGCCGGCTTGCCACTCACCGCCTCGCCGAACGAACCCGCCGACCGCGACTGCATCGACTACCTGTTCTTCGTGCACGACCGCCACGACGGCAACAAGGCCGCCGCCCGCCAGTACCTGGCGTGGGAAACCAATCTGATCTCCCAGCTCGATGCCGCGGAGCTGGGCAGCTACCGCCTGCCGTAGTACCCACCACGCCTGGAGGAGTCACCATGAAAAGAACCATATCCCTGTCGATGCTCGGCCTGCTGACCGCGGCGCAACTGACCGCGGCCCCGATCGCCACCGCCAGCGCGCAGCCGCTGGCGCCAGTCGGCGGCTATCCGAGCCAGCCGATCCGCTTCGTCTCGCCCTTCCCCGCCGGCGGCGGCAATGACGCGATCACCCGCATCGTCACCAACAAGCTGGCGGCCGTGACCGGACAGCCCGCGGTGGTCGACAACCGCGGCGGCGCCGGCGGCAATATCGGCGCGAAGCTGGTGGCCGAAACGAAGCCGGACGGCTATACGCTGCTGACCTCGCAGGTCTCGCTGATGGCGGTCAATCCAACGCTGTACTCGTCGGCCGGCTTCGATCCGATCAAGAGCTTCACGCCGATCACGCAGCTGAACGCCGCGCCGCTGGCCATCGTCGTGCCCGCCGAATCGCCGCTGAAGACCTTCGCCGATCTGGTCACGCAGGCCAGGGCCGAGCCGGGCAAGCTGACCTACGCGACGCCGGGCAACGGCACGCTGTCGCATCTGGTCGGCGTGGTACTCGACAAGGACCACAAGATCGCGCTGACGCACGTGCCCTACAAGGGCGCGGGGCCGGCCATCACCGACCTGCTCGGCGGCCAGGTGACGACGCTGATCACCTCGACCTCGTCGATCGCGGGCTTCGTGCAGAGCGGCAAGATGCGCGTGCTGGCGGTGACGAGCCCCAAGCGCCTGGGCGTGTTCGCCAAGGTGCCGACGCTCGATGAGCTCGGCTACAAGAACACCAGCTTCGAGGACTGGTACGGCATCTTCGCGCCGGCGGGCACCTCGCCGGAGCGCGTCGCCTATCTGCGCGCGTCGATCGCGCGGGTGCTGCAGTCCCCCGAGGTCGTCAAGCTGATCCACGACGGCGGCAGCGAAGTCGTCGCCAGCACGCCCGAGGCCTTCGCCGCGCAGCTCAACAGCGATATCGCGAAGTGGTCGCGCATCGTCAAGCTGTCGGGCGCGAAGATCGACTGATTGCCACCGCGCTCCGACGCCATGTCCCATTCCACCCTGCATTCGCCGCTGACCACGCTGATCCACGCCGGCAAGGCGCGCGATTACCCGGGCGGCCGTCCGGTCAATCCGCCGGTCGTGCGCAGCAGTACGGTGCTGTTCGACACCGTGGCGCAGCAGCGCGACGCGCGCGCACGACGTGGCGAGGAGCGCCTGTTCACCTACGGCGCCCGCGGCACGCCGACCAGCTTCGCCCTCGAGGACGCGGTCTGCGCGCTCGAAGGCGGCCATCGGACGCGGCTGTTCCCGACCGGGCTGGCGGCGATCGGCATGACGCTGCTGGCCTATCTGCGCCCGGGCGACCATGTGCTGATGGCCGACTGCGTCTACGAACCGGTGCGCCATCTGGCCAACACCTTCCTGCGCGACCACGGCATCCGCGTCGATTTCTACGCGGCCGACGGCAGCGATATCGAGGCCCGCATCGAGCCGGCCACGCGCATGCTGTACGCCGAATGTCCGGGCTCGCTGGTCTACGAGATGTGCGACCTGCGCCGGCTGTCGGCACTGGCGCAGCGGTACGGACTGCTGCTGGTGGCCGACAATACCTGGGGCTCCGGACTGCAATACCGGCCGCTGGCGCTCGGCGCCGATGTCTCGATCATGGCCGCGACCAAATACCTGTCGGGCCATTCCGACGTGATGATGGGCACGGTGACGACCACCGCGGATGCCTGGCAGCCGCTGTCCACACTGGCCGACAGCTTCGGCATCGCGGTCAGCCCCGACGACGCCTATCTGGTGCTGCGCGGCATCCGCAGCCTGGCGCCGCGGCTGGCGATGCACGAGGCCAACGCGCTGGCGGTGGCCGACTGGCTGACGCAGCGGTCCGAAGTCGCCACGGTGTTCTGCCCCGCGCTGCCGGATGATCCGGGCCATGCGCTGTGGCAGCGCGACTGCACCGGCACCAACGGCCTGCTTTCGTTCGAGCTGCGCGCGCACGATATTGCCGCCGCCGAGCGCTTCGTCGATGCGCTGACGCTGTTCGGCATCGGCGCCTCGTGGGGCGGCTACGAGAGCCTCGCCACGCTGTCCGACCTCAAGCGTGCGCGCAGCGTCGACGACTGGTCGGGCCGTGGCCCGATCGTCCGGCTGCATATCGGGCTGGAGGATCCGCGCGATCTGATTGCGGATCTCGAGCGGGGGTTGGCGGCGATGAGCCGATGAACTGCATGCCCGCCTCGCAACCGCCCGCCGTCGATCGCCCTAGATCCCCTTGATCGCCCTCGAGCGCGTTGAATCGCCCTGAATCCCCTTAAGCGCCCTCAATCACCCTTGTACCCCGAGGTCCGGACGATGGGCGTCCAATGTTCGCTCAGGCGCTTCCTGCGCTCGATCACCTGTGCCGGCGTTGATCCCGGCTGCGGCTCGTAGCCGATCGCGCGAATGCGCGCCTGCACGTCGGGCTGCGCGAGCACGGCGCGCATGGCCGTGTTCCAGCGCGCGATCTGCGCCGGCGGCGTACCGGCCGGCGCGTACAGCGCATAGCCGGAACTGGCCACCAGCGACGGGTAACCCTGTTCGCCAAACGTCGGCACATCGGGAAGCTGGCTGCTGCGCTGCCTGCCCGATACGGCCAGCACGCGCACCTTTCCTGCGCGGTGCTGCTCGACGAAGACGCCGAGCCCGTCGATCGCGGACCCGATCTGGTTGCCCACCAGATTGGTCACCATGGCGGGCCCACCCTGGAACGGCACGATCGACATGTCGACGCGGGTCTGCCGCGTGAAATCGAAGGCCAGGAAGTGCAACACTGACCCGAGCCCCGATACGCCCAGCGTGGCGGCGGCGGGATTCGCATGGGCGGCCTTCACGTAGTCGTCCAGCGTCCTGTACGGCGAACTGCCGCTGACCGCGATGCCATAGTCGAGCCCCGCTACCTCGGTGATCGGTGCGAAGTCTTTGTCTGGGTCGTACCGCAGATTGCGATAGACCAGCGGGGCAATGACCATCGTGTCGAACAGCGTCATCAGCACCGTATTGCCGTCAGGCGCCGCCTGCTTCAACCCTTCGGCGGCGACCCGGGTACTGGCGCCGGGGCGGTTTTCGACGATGACCGGCTGCTTCAGCTGGTCCTTCAGCCGGTCCACCAGCACGCGTGCCATCGCGTCGGCCGCGCCACCGGCGGGAAACGGAACGATAAAGCGGGCCGGCGCCTCGGCGCGGACCTGTCCCGGCGAGCCCAAACCCAGGACACAGCCCGCGGCCAGCGCGGAAATGGTGCCAATGGCGCGACGGCGCCCTGCTCGTGTTGCATTGCTCGACATGCTCGGTCTCCCCCTTGTCGTGTTCTCAAACAACGCGCGGTCCGGCCGGCAGGCCGCGGACCCCTCGACGATCTTTCGCGGATCCTTCGCGGGCCCTTTACCGACCCTTGCGGAGCCCTTCCCGGACCCTTCGCCGATTCGCGCATCGGATCGGTGGCGCGCTCCTGCGGCGACGCCAGGTCATCATGGTCAAGCCCGGCGGGAATGTCGAATCACGGTTCTGAATGCGCCATCACGAATCCGAAATGGCGGGATGGCGAGGCGGTGCCGCATGATGGCGATGCGTATTTCCACCGACTCATCGTCACGATCCATGTCCCTGTCATCGCCCTGCCGCCTCTCGACCACCGTTGTTCCGCCACGGCCGCATGCCGCGCCAAGCCGCCCGATCGCTTCCGCCGATATCGCTGTCGTCGGCGCCGGCATCGTCGGGCTGTGCATCGCGCTATCGTTGCGGCGCCTGGGCCGCGAGGTGGTCCTCTACGACGCGTTGCCCCCCGGCGGCGGCGCGTCGTTCGGCAATGCGGGCCTGATCAGCGTCGACAGCTGCATACCGATCGCGCTGCCCGGTATGGTATGGCAGCTGCCGAAGTGGCTGCTCGACCGGCATGGGCCGCTCGCGATCCATCCGCCGCGGCTGCTGGCCGCCGCGCCATGGTTGCGGGCATGGGTGCGTGCCAGCCGTCCGCGGCAGGTCGAGCATGCCTCGCGTGCACTGCGCGCATTGCATGCGCCGGCGCTCGACGGATATCGCGAACTGCTGGGTGACGCCGCGGCCGGCGCGGTGATTCACACCCGAGGCCAACTGCACCTGTGGTCGGCCCAGCGCCCGCCATCGCGCGCCGATCGGCTCGTCGCGCGGTTGCGGCAGGAGCAGGACGTGGCCACGGAGCCGTTGACGCAGGCCCAGTTGAAGGCCCTGATTCCGGACCTGGCCGATCACGTTCGAGGCGGCATCCGCTTTCCGCGGCATGCACACGCGATCGATCCGCAGCGGCTGACGCAGGCGCTGGCCAGCCAGTTCGAACGGGAAGGCGGCAAGATCCGCCTGCGCCGAGTCCAGCGGCTGCAACCTTGCGACGACGGCGGCTTCCGGCTGTGGACGCACCAGGGCGACGACCGTGCCGATCGTGTGGTGGTGGCGGCCGGCGCCTTCTCCGGGGAATTGCTCGACCCGCTGGGCGTGCGCCTGCCGCTGGAGGCCGAACGCGGCTATCACGTGCAATTGCCGAACCCGGGCGTGACGGTGCCGGTGCCCTTCATCTACAGGGATCAGGCGGTCGCCGTTACGCCGATGGAGGGCGGCCTGCGCTTTGCAGGCACTGTCGAAATCGCCGGGCTGCGCCATCCGCCCGACGAGCGCCGCACCGAAGCGATCCTGGCCACCGCGCGCAGGTTGTTTCCCGGCATCGATACGCGTGGCGCGAGCGTCTGGCTCGGCTTGCGCCCTTCCACGCCGGACAGCGTGCCGATCATCGACGAGCTGCGCTCGCATCCGGGCCTGTATGTCGCCTGTGGTCATGGGCACACCGGATTGACCGGCGCGCCGATGACCGGCCGGCTGATGGCCGCGCGCGTGGCCGGCGTGCCGTGCGCGCTCGATCCTTCGCCCTACCGGCTCTCGCGCTTTTCCTGAGTCCCCATCTGCAGCAGGATGTCTCGCGCCAGGTCGATCAGCGCGCGCGGCTGCAGTTCCTGCGTCCGCGATTTCAGCCAGTAGGCGCGGTACGACAGCCGGCGCGACGACGACAGCGGCAGCACGCTCAGGCGGGAAGCCCCGAACAGCTGCGCCGGCAGGCCATCGAACAGCATGAAGCCCAGCCCCTCGGCCACCATGCCGCACGCCGAGATGGCCGCGGGACACTCGGCGACCGGTACCGGCATGGCGCCGCAAGGTTCGAAAAGACGCTCGACCACGTCCTCGATGCCTTCGATCCGGGACAGCGAGATCATCGGCTCATCGAGCAACTGGCTGGGCTCCACCACCGCCTGGCGCGCCAGACGATGGCCAGGCGGCAGGTAGCAAACCATCGGCAGTTCGGCCAGCAGTTCGCTCTCGACCCCCGGGATATCCGGCACCTCCAGCGCGAAGCCGATGTCCGCCTTGCGCGAGCCGATCAAGGCGGCTACATGGTGCGCGACGCGGGAATGCACCGAGAAAAAGATATCGGGGTACTGCCGCGCATAGGTGGCGGCGAGTCGCGGCAGCACGGTCGCGCCAAAGGCCGGCGTGCACGCGATCGAAATGCGCTGGCGCTGGCCTTGCCCGATGCGCTCGCAGAAGGCGTTGATCGCATCGAGGCCGATGAAGGACTTCTCGATTTCCTCGAACAGCATGTCGGCACCGGGCGTCGGCACCAGCCGCCCGCCACGGCGATCGAACAGCAGGAAGCCAAGGCGCTCCTCGGCGTCGCGCAGCACGTTGCTGATGGCCGGTTGCGTGACATGCAGGCGGGTGGCCGCGCCCGTCACCGACCCGGTCAGGATGATCGCGTGGACCGTTTCGATATGGCGGAAACTGAGTTTTCTTCGCATGACGGTACCGGGAAATGGCCGGTGGCCCGCTGCCTGCGGCCGGGCCGGCGTGGGGCCACATGGTAGATGCCGGTGACCGCCATCACAATAGAGGGGAATCCCGGCGCAAGCCTATTCCTCTGCGTCCGGATTGTCTTGCAGCGTGCCCGTACCCCCAAAGTCCTTGAAGGCGTTTCTCAACGCCATCGCAAGATCTTCGACGATCTGCGGGTCCTGCAATACCGGAAATTCCTTGCGCAGCTTGTTTGACAGCACGCCACGGTTGTCACGTACCGAGCGAATGATTCGATCGATATCGGCGTCGGGCCCGTCGATGATGTCCTTGACCATGCGCCGGGCAAAGGTCCATTCGCGCAACACGTCGGCTTCCCTGCGCATCTCCCGATGGATTGTCCGGTCAATGACCCAGGCCATGTATTCCGCTTGCGCGGTCAGATCGGGGAAACGCCAGGCATGTAGCGCATCGTCATATGCATGGAATTCGAAATTCGATTCGATGCCGTCCTCGTACTTCCGACGAACATCCTTGAAGGCATACCGGTCGCTATAGCGCGCCATCAGCGGCGCGGAGAACGCTTCGAGGACTTCGTCATACCGGACCACGTTCTGTGGCTTCTCGGTAATGACAGCGGAAATCGGCAGGACGAAGGGCTTGGGCACGGCACCGTCGCGCCGTAGAACGTCATTGACCAGGAAGCGATGGATACGGCCATTGCCATCGGCCAACGGGTGGATGAACACGAAACCAAACGCTGCCGCACCCGCTCGGACGACGGGAGACTTGCCAATCGTCTTTTCCAGAAACGCGTCCACTCCCGCAAGCATGCCCGGCACCCGTTCCCAATGGGGCGCAACGTAATGAACGATCTGTTCATACTGGTGCGTTTCGCCGACGAAGACCGGCGAGCTGCGCAAGCCAAAGCGCAATAGCGTGCTCCGGTCGCTGATGATTTCCTGTTGCAGTTCAGCAAGCGTTGCGGGACTCAGCAGCTGAGGGTATTGGCCGATGCGGCGCTCCATGACCGCCGCAAAACGACGAATGCGATCCCGCTGATCCTGTTCGTGTTCGATGGCGAAGCTGGCACGGCTTTCCTTGATCGTCAGCCAGACCGCGCTGCGCATCAGCACGTCGTGGCCGAATTCGGCATTCAGTTCCTCCAGCTGGGCGGCACAGTCGTATTGCTCAGCGGCCCGGATGGTGTCGGTGCGCCGTACGAGCGGGCAAAACTCTCGGGTGCCCGGCAAGTTGTCGCGAACGCGCCAGCGTGGATTGTTGATCGGACGGGCGGCGGCGAAGTAGTCGTCCGAACCGATCGCGTCCACGTAGTTGCCTGCGGTGGCCACGCACGCATCCGGAAGCTTCCGTCCGGTCAGCCATTCGTAAAGAAATCCGGCCCGTCGTGCATACTGGCCGGTGCGTTCCTGCGCCAACCACGCAGACAGCTCTTCGACGGGCAAGACCTCGAAGAGCCGGGACAGGAATTCCAGGTGCACCCCTTCGTGCCGAAGCGCATACGAAAGTTGTCCGCGAAGGGTCAGAGGCTGAGCCGCCGTTGCCGGGTATATTTCCTGCACCCGGCCGTCCGCGACGACGGTACGCCGGGCGGGGCCAAACGCGCTGGTGATCTGGAAATGCTGGACCGGGGTCACTCCATAGTGATCCGATAGCCACTTATATCCTAATGACTGGGCTGCCACTCGCGCTCCTAGCGTTTAAACGCACCTGTTTACCGATTAAATATAGCCCACTTTTAGAAAAAGTATTTAAACATCACATTTCAATGATCCCACGGCGTTCACCGGGTCAGTTTTCGCCCGCCGACGACGCGCGTCATGCGGTCCTCAGAACGGCGTTTTTCGGGTGGGCTCGGCAAAGCAGGTAAACTACCGCCCGTTCGCCGCACCGCGGTCGACCCGGAACATGCCTTCACCGTCCGCCCTGCCATAGCGGGAACGACGCGCGAGGTGGGCGCCGGCGAACCCAGCCCCCGGGCCTTCGGGCCCACTCTCGCGGCGCCGGACCGTCCGGCACCGCACAGGCTTGCCCGGCTCCACTGCCGGCATTCGCCGCCAGCAAGGCAACGTCGCCCACTTCGACCTTCGCCCGGGACGCGCGCCACCGCGCCGATCCCGATGACGACCCGCGTGCCCGCGCGGGACTGGTACCGCAGGCCATCGGCCTGACGGATTCGCCGGCGCGCCACGCGCCGGGCGGGTCCGACCTCGGAGGACAATCCATGAAGAAGACAGCCAGCCCCTGGCTGCTGGCGGCCGGGCTGTTGCCCGTCGCCGCTTTCCCCGCCGCCGCACAAGCCGAGCCCGGCGTCACGCTGTACGGCATCGTCAGCTCGGCGGTGCGCTACACCTCGAATCTCGACGGCCATCACAACGACCAGGCCGCGCTGGTCTCCGGCGGCATGGTCGGCAGCCGCTTCGGCCTGAAGGGTGACGAAGACCTCGGCGGCGGCAACCACGCGATCTTTCAGCTCGAAGCCGGCGTCGGCAGCGACGACGGCCGCCTCGGCTACAACGCGTTCTTCGGGCGGCAAGCCTATGTCGGCCTCAAGGGCCACTGGGGCAGCCTGACCTTCGGGCGCCAGTACAACGCGCTGAACAATATCGGCTGGGCCTTCAATCCGCTCGACCAGGGCTGGGGCAATTTCTGGTCGGACCCGCTGTACCTGGGCGGCGACATCTTCATCCAGGATTACCGCATCAACAACAGCGTGGTCTACCAGCACACGATTGGCCCGCTGACCGTGCAGCTCGACTACGGAGCGGGCGAGCAGCCAGGCAGCATGGTCCGCGGCACCACGCTCGGCGGCGGCGCGCTGTACCAGCAAGGCGCGATCGCGTTCGGCGTAGCGTACGACCAGCGCAAGAATGACGATGGCACCGGCACGGTGCGCAACTACACGGTCGGCGGCTCGTATGCATTCGGCAAGGCCAAGGCGTTCGTCGGGCATATGGGCCGGCGCGAATCCGCCAACGATGCGCGCCATGCGATCGCCTTCGCGGGCCTGGGCTACCAGCTGACGCCGGCGCTGCATCTGTCGGGCGCCTACTACCGTTACTGGCAGAACGGCAACGTCGCCACGCAGTTCCAGGACGTGCCGGTGCCGCTGGGCAGCGGCAACGCCGACAGCATCGCGGTGGTCGCCGATTACGCGCTCTCGAAGCGCACCCATGTCTACGTCGAGGCCGATGCCGCGCGCGCACGCGGGGGCGCGGTCGGTCGCGAGACCGAGTACTGGGCCGGCACGCCCGCGCTCGATGTCGACAGCACCACGCGCATCGGCGTGATGGTCGGCATGCGCCATCACTTCTGAGGGCTCTGGGCGCCGCGCTGGCCGCGGAACAGCAGCCAGCGCTCGATGCCCTCGAAGACGCCCTGCGCCAGCAGGGCAAGCAAGGCCGAGGGGATCGCACCGGCCAGCAGCAGCGTGTCGTCGTTGAGCGCAAGGCCGGTGGCGATGCGTTCACCATAGCCGCCGGCGCCGACGAAGGCGGCGACGGTCGCCGTGCCTACGCTGATCACGACCGCGGTCTTGATGCCGGCCAGAATGACTGGCAGCGCCAGCGGCAATTCCACATGACGCAGGCACTGGCGGCCGGTCAGCCCCAGCGCACGGCCCGCATCGGACAGGCCGGCCGGCACCTGCTGCAGCCCCGTGCAGGTATTGCGCACGATCGGCAGCAAGGCGTAGAGAAACAGCGCGACCATCGCTGGCCACAGCCCGATGCGGCCAAGCAGCGGAATCAGCCCCGCCAGCAGCGCGAGCGACGGCACCGTCTGCAGCATGCCGGCGACGGCCAGCACCGCCTGCCCCAGCCGTCGACGGCGCGCCGCGACGACGCCCAGCGGCACGCCGACCACCACCGCGGCGCCGACCGCGCCGGCCACCAGCGCCAGATGCTGGCGCGTCAGCCGCCAGGTATCCGGCCCCAGCAAGGCCCCGAGCAGCCCCGCCCGCTTGTCGGCCGAGTCGTCCGCGGCGGCGCCATCGCCCGCCAGAAAGCGCCGCGCCACCGAGGCAAAGCTGGCACCGTCCAGTTCCGCCTGCGCGTTCATCGCAATCATCCGCTCGCCGTCGATGCGGCCCTCGAGGCCGGCGATCGCGCGCCATGCTGCCGGATGGCGCCGGGGCACATCGAGCCGGTACAGCACGATGGCGTCGTAGCGCGGAAACACCTGGCGATCGTCTTCCAGCACGCGCAGCCGATAGGCGCGGATCTTGGCGTCGGTCGAATAGATGTCGATCGCATCGACCTGTCCGGCCGCCAGGGCTTCGTAGGCGATGCCGTGGTCGAGTCCGACCGGCTGCTGCGGCAAACCGTACCGGCTGGCCAGCGTGGGCCAGCCGTCGGCGCGGCCGAGAAATTCATGCGACAGGCCCAGCCGCAGCGCTGGCGCCTGCGCCAGGTCGGACAGCGTGCGCAAATTGGCAGGCGCCGCGGTGGCTTGCGGCCCCTTGCCGCTCTCGCCGCGCACCGCAATCGCATAGGCGTTCTGGAACCCCAACGGCACCGCTGCGCCCAGGCCCAGCGGCGCCAGCGCGGCGTGGATCTGCGCCAGCGTGGCGGTGGCCGGCAGCCGGAGCAGCTCGGCGGCGACCGTGCCGGTGTAGTCGGGATACAGGTCGATGCTGCCGGCACGCAGCGCGGCGAAGACGATCGCGGTATTGCCCAGGCCGGCGAGATGCCGGGCGGGACCGGCCGTCGCCGCGGTCTGCATCAAAACCTCGCCGAGGATGTAGGACTCGGTGAAACGCTTCGAGCCGATCTTCAACGGGGTGTTGCCCGCCGACGGATCGCCCTGCGCCCAGCCAAGGGGCGGCACGCCGCAGATCAGCAGCAGCGCCGCCATCAAGCCCCACAGCGGCCCCGACCTCAGACCCGACCTCAGACCCGACCTCAGACCCGACAGGCGGCCGAACAGCGGGCCGAAGAACCGGCCGCATGACTCCCTCATCCCTTCTCTCCAGGCGCACGATCGGCCCATGATAGCGACCCGCCGCCCGCGCGCGCCCTCGGGCAAGCCATGTATCCAGGCGCGGGCGTAGAAGCGTATGCCGAAATAGTATTTGCCTTTGGCATCATAAGCGCGCAAGAATGCGATATATGCATAGTCCCCGGGCAGCCCGTCCGCGCCCTTGCAGCTCGACCGCCACTGGATGGCCATCCGATCCTTCATCAAGCCCATGGAAATCCGCCAGCTCGAAGCCTTCGCCGCAGTAATGTCGACCGGCAGCATGACTGCCGCCGGCCGTCTGCTCGGCCGTTCGCAGCCGGCGATCACGCGCGCGATTCAGGAACTGGAAAGCGAACTCGGCTTTGCGCTGTTCGCCCGTAGCGGACCGCGCGTCAGTCCGACCGAGCGCGGTTTTCTGCTGTACGAGGAAGTCGAACCGGTGCTGCTCGGCATGCAGCAGATCCGCGCCAGCGCCGCGGTCATCGGCCGCGAAGGTAGCCGCTCGCTCAATGTGGTAGCGACGCCGGCCTTGGCCGCCGGGCTCGTGCCGGCCGCGCTGGCCGCCGATCCGGCGCTGCCGGCGCAGATTCATCTGCACAGCGCCTCGCCGGAGAAGGTCGTGCACGCGGTATTGACGGGCGCGGCCGAAGTGGGCGTCACCAGTCTGCCGCTGGAGCATCGCGGCGTGGCGGTGCACTGGATCGGCGAGGTGCAATGCGTGGCGGCGCTGGCGGCCGACGATCCGCTGGCGGCCGCCGATACCGTGCCGCTGGCCGCCTGCGCCGAGCGGCCACTGGTCACGATGCAGAACCCCTACCGGCTGCGCCAGCTGCTAGACCGCGCGCTCGAGCGCGCCGGCATCACCGTGCCGCGCCGGATCGATACCAACACCTCGCTGAACGCGCTGGCGCTGGTGCGCGCCGGGCTCGGGCTCGCCGTGCTGGAACCAGTCACGGCCTATGGCTTCCCGGTCGACGGCGTGGCCGTGCGGACGATCGACGTGCCGATCCCTTTCCACTTCTGCGTGATCACGCCGCAGGGACGGCCGCCGACGCCGGCGGTGCAGAGCCTGACCGAACAACTGGCGCTGGCCGCGGCGCGCCTGCTGCCCGGCTTCACGCGGCGCGACGCGCGCGATGGCGACACCTTGGCGATGCAGTACCAGGCGGGCCCTGACAGCGGCCACGACAGTCACCACGACCGTCGCGTCCCGTCCGAATCCGGCGCCCAGGGTGCACGCGCGCGCCGGCAGCCCGCCCTGTCCCGACAGAACGATTGAATTCTCTAGACGTGCCATCGATGTCCACGACCCAATCCGCCCTTCCCCCTGCTCCCCCCGGCCTGCCCGCGCTGGAAGCCCGTCTGCGCCAGGACCTCGTCTGGCTGGACCTGCCCGCCAAGCCGTGGGTACCGCCGCGCGAGTTCGACGGTGCGGCAGTGCTCGACGTCGCCATCATCGGCGGCGGCATGGCCGGCCTCGCCGCCAGCGCGACGCTAAAGCATCTCGGTATCCGCGCCCGCATCTTCGACCGTGCGCCAGCGGGTTTCGAAGGCCCTTGGGCCACCACCGCGCGCATGGAAACGCTGCGCTCGCCCAAGCAGCTGACCGGCCCCGCGCTGGGCCTGCCGGCGCTGACCTTCCGCGCCTGGTACGAGGCGCAGTTCGGCACGGCGGCATGGGACGCGCTCGACAAGATTCCGCGGCTGCAATGGATGGACTATCTGCGCTGGTATCGGCAGGTGCTCGGCCTCGACGTGGCCAACGAGCACACCGTCGACACCGTGCTGCCGCGCACGGACGGCCTGGTCGAACTGCAGATGACGACGCCCGCCGGTCCGCAGCGCGTGATGGCACGGCGCGTGGTGCTGGCCACCGGCCGCGACGGGCTCGGCGGCGCGCAGGTGCCCGCCTTCGCGCAACACCTGCCGCGTCATCTGTGGGCGCATTCGTCCGATCCGATGGATTACCGCGTGCTGCGCGGCAAGCGCGTCGGCGTGGTCGGTGCCGGCGCGTCGGCGATGGACAGCGCGGCCACCGCGCTCGAAGCGGGCGCGTCCAGCGTCGACCTGCTGATCCGCCGCGCCGAGATCCCGCGCATCAACAAGAGCAAGGGTTCGGGCAATCCCGGGCTGACGCACGGCCACTACGGCCTGCCCGACCAGTGGAAATGGCGGCTGCGCCATTACATCAACAGAGAACAGGTGCCGCCGCCGCGCGGCAGCACGCTGCGCGTCTCGCGCCACGACAATGCGCGCTTCCATGTCGGCTGCCCGATCGAGGCCATCGAAGTTCGCGACGACACGCTGCGCGTGCGCACCGCCAAGGGCGTGTTCGAGCTCGACTTCCTGCTGCTGTCGACGGGCTTCCGCGTCGATTTCGGCGCGCGGCCGGAGTTCTCCGCGATTGCCTCTCACATCCGGCTGTGGCGCGACCGCTTCCAGCCGCCCGCCGGCCAGGACGACCAGGAACTGAGCGATTCGCCCGACCTGGGCCCGGCATTCGAATTCCAGGAGAAGACGCCCGGCGCCTGCCCCGGCCTGTCGCGCGTGCATTGCTTCTGCTATCCCGCCGCGCTGTCGCACGGCACGATCTCCGGCGATATCCCGGCCATCAGCGACGGCGCCCGCCGGCTCGGCCAGGGCATCGCCGCGCTGCTGTACCAGGAAGACGTCGAGACGCATTTTGCCGCGCTTCAGGCCTATGCCGAGCCGGAGCTCTACGGCGACGAATGGACGCCCGCGCCGCCCCCTTCGCAGCCGAGCGAATGAACGCCGCTTTCTTCCGCTGACCGCTTACCTTTCCAGCCTGACACCATGACTGCTTCTTCGACTCAAGCCAACGCCACCGCCGAACTGGACCTGATCGACCGCCTCGCCGGCCTTGCCGCCGGCAGCGACACGCATGCGCTGCGCCATCGGCGCGACAAGGTCGCCGTCGCCACCGAGGGCAGCTATCGGGCGCTGTTCGATCCGGCCTTGCCGGGTCTGACGCTGACCGAACGGCTCGCGGTTGCGCTGTACGCATCGCGCCTGACGCCGTCGGCCGAACTGGCTGCGCACTATCTGGATCGTCTGCAGCAGGCCGGCGCCGATGCGGCGACGGTAGCCGCGCTCGACGGTACCCGTCTCGATGGCGTCGCCAATGCGCGGCTGCGCGCGATGCTCGCCTTCACGCAGAAGCTGATCGAGAAACCGGTCGAGGGCGATCGCGCCGCGCTGCTGAGCCTGCCGGCCGCCGGCCTGTCGACGCCAGAGGTGGTGACGCTGGCGCAGCTGATCGCCTTCCTGTCGTATCAGGCGCGGCTGGTAGCGGGCCTGCGCGCGTTGAGCGGCGCCTCGCAAGGGCTGGCACTGCCCAGCGACCAGGCGCCCGCCGCAGCGGCCACGACCAGGCCCGGCGACACCATCCGCATCAACGGCTTCACCAACGAAGTGCTGGACTGGAAGGCGTGGCTCGACGTGGTGCCGGTCGATCGCGCGACGCCCGAGCAGATCGCGGTGCTGGAGGAAAGCCATCCGAAGGCGAAGGTGTCGGACTATTACCTGTTCCTGGTGCACCAGCCGGAAATCCTGCGGCAGCGTTCGGCGGCGTTCAACGCGATCATGTACGCGCCCGGCGGCATGGCGCGCGCCGAGCGCGAACTGGCGAGCACCGTGGTGTCGTGCGTCAATGGCTGCGTCTACTGTGCGTCGGTCCATGCGCAGCGCTTCGAACAGCTGGCCAAGCGCAACGACGCGATCGCCCAGGTCTTCGACAATCCGCGCACGGCGGGCACCTCTGCACGCGAACGGGCGATCGCGCGCTTCTCGGTGGCGCTGACCGAGCACCCGGACCGCGTCGGCGCGGCCTCGCTGGCGGCACTGCGCGAGGCGGGCCTGAGCGACGCCGAGATCCTCGACGGCATTCACGCCATCGCGATCTTCGCGTGGGCGAACCGGTTGATGCTCAATCTGGGCGAGCCGGTGGTGGCAGTGCAGGCGTAAGGGGTCGCTGGGCAACTCCTGCCCTCTCCCCGACCCTCTCCCGCAAGCGGGAGAGGGAGAAGACCGACGGTACTTTTTTGCTCCCGTCGCCCGCTTGCGGGAGAGGGGCCGGGGGAGAGGGCAAGCGGCGCCTGCCGACCTCCACCGCCAGCGCCCTACTCCTGCCCCCCAGGCGCCAGCACGTCGCGTGCGCCATTGCGCCCCATCGGCGAAACCAGTCCCGCGACTTCCATCTGTTCGATCAAACGCGCCGCGCGGTTGTAGCCGATGCGCAGATGGCGCTGCACCGCCGAGATCGACGCGCGGCGCGACGTCAGCACGAAGGCCGCAGCCTCGTCGTACAGCGGGTCCGCCTCGGCATCGCCGCCGGGTCCGTCGCCGAACAGATCGCCGCCACCGGCCTCGGCCGGATCGGGCGCCAGAATCGCATCGTCGTAATCGGGCTCGCCGAACTGCTTCCAGTGCTCCACCACCCGGTGCACTTCGTCGTCGCCGGCGAAGGCGCCGTGCACCCGTTGCGGATAACCCGTGCCCGGCGGCAGGAACAGCATGTCGCCCTGCCCCAGCAGGCTCTCGGCGCCCATCTGGTCCAGGATCGTGCGCGAGTCGATCTTCGACGAGACCTGGAACGCAACGCGCGTCGGGATATTGGCCTTGATCAGGCCGGTGATCACGTCGACCGACGGCCGCTGCGTGGCCAGAATCAGATGGATGCCAGCCGCGCGCGCCTTCTGCGCCAGCCGCGCGATCAGTTCCTCGATCTTCTTGCCGGCCACCATCATCAGGTCGGCCAGCTCGTCGATGACCACCACGATCAGCGGCAGCGTCGACAACGGCTCGGGCGCATCCGGCGTCAGCGAGAAGGGATTGCGGACCTTGTCGCCGGCCGCCTCGGCGGCGCGGATCTTCTGGTTGTAGCCGGCCAGATTCCGCACGCCGAGCGCCGACATCAGGCGATAGCGTTTCTCCATCTCGCCGACGCACCAGTTCAGCGCGTGCGCGGCCTGCTTCATGTCGGTGACCACCGGCGCCAGCAGATGCGGAATGCCCTCGTAGACGGATAGCTCCAGCATCTTCGGGTCGATCATGATCAGCCGCACATCGTCCGGCGTGGCCTTGTACAGCATCGACAGGATCATCGCGTTGATCGCCACGGACTTGCCCGAGCCGGTGGTGCCGGCCACCAGCAGGTGGGGCGCGCGCGCCAGATCGGTGACCACCGGATTGCCGGTAATGTCCTTGCCCATCGCCAGCACCAGCCGCGAGGCATGGGCCTGGAACGACGAGGCGGCGACGATCTCGGACAGGCGGATCATCTCGCGGCGGGCATTGGGCAACTCCAGCCCCATGCAGGTCTTGCCGGGAATCGTCTCCACCACGCGGATCGAGCTGACGCCGAGCGCGCGCGCCAGATCCTTCATCAGGCCGACCACCTGCGCGCCGCGCACGCCCATCGCCGGCTCGACCTCGAAGCGCGTGATCACCGGACCGGCCGACGCGCCGACGACCGACACCGGCACCTTGAACTCGGCCAGGCGCTGCGCGATCAATTCGCCGGTTTCGGCCAGATGCTGCTCGGAGACCTGCTCGGCGTGTTCGACCGCCGGCTCCAAAAGGTCGATGCCCGGCAAACGGTAGTCGACGATGCGCGGCGGCGGCGGTGGGGCAATCGGGGGAGCCGTGACGACGACTGCGGCGGGTTTCGCCGCGGCATTGGCGGCGGCGGACTGTGCGGGGACTTCGATCGGCACGGCGCGGCCGACCACGGCCGGCACCACGATCCGGGGCTTTTGCGCCGGCGCCGGCGCCGGGGCCGGCTCGGGTTCGGGTTCGGATTCCGGTTTGGGTTCCGGCTCCGGTTCGGGTTCGGGCTCCGGTTCGGATTCGGGTTCGGCATCATGCCGGGCCGCGGGCTCCGGCAGCGGATCGTCCGCCGGCACGTCGATGGCGTGCGGCACGGCCTCGACCTCGACCTCGACCTGGGCCTCAGCCTCAGCCTCAGCCTCAGCCTCAGCCTCAGCCTCAGCCTCAGCCTCAGCCTCAGCCTCAGCCTCAGCGTCGGCGTCGGCGTCGGCGTCCCGATTCGGTTGCGCGATACTCGCCGCCTCTTCCACCCCGCCCAGCGCGCGCAATTCCGCGAGCAAGGCCTGCGCCTCGGCGCGGATCGCCTCGTACGCGGCGGCTTGTTGCGCGTCGTCGGCCGCATTGCTTTGTTGCAGGTCGACCGGCGCGGCCAGGTGTTCCGTTTCGACCGTGACATCGGACAGCGCAGCAACGCCCTGCTCCGCGACCGGCGCGGGTGCGGAAGATTCGGCAGACGCGGCAGCCGCTGCCACGCCGCTGCGATTCATCGGCGCAGCGGTTGTCGCCGTTGGTTGCGATTGCGGTTGCGGCTGAGGTTGAGGTTGAGGCTGAGGTTGGGATTGAGGCCGGGGCTGTGCCGCTGGCAGCGTCGTGATCGCATTGCGCAACCCCAATTGCGGCTGATGGAAAGGGCTCGCAACGACGGTGGCGCGCAATTGCCCGCGCGAGGAAGCAGAGGCGGCAGCGGACGCGGTCGACGCGGAGGCAGCCGTCGGGACAACGCCTGTCGGTCGCGAGACCGTCGACGCAGCCTCCCTGACCGACGCGGGCTTCTGCCCGTGCGGTGCTGGCGCAGAAGCAGGCCCGGACGGCGCCGGTTTGAGCGTACGGGCGGGCTGCGTGGCATGCAGCCAGATTTCGCCCGGCTGGGGCGGCGATACGCGCGTGCGCGGCGGCGGTTGCCACGCCGGAGCGCGCCGTGCCGACACTGCCTCGATGCCCTTGTGCCGCGCGGCGGGTCGCCGCGCGCTGTCATCGCCGACCGGCGTCCAGCGCGTTGCCGCCGGGGCGGGCATGGAGGCCTCGCGCACCGGCCGCGCGGCAGCGGGCACCGCGTCATCGGCGGCATCCGCCGCCGCGGCATGGCGCCGCGGCTTGCGCGCAAACAGGCTAGGCCAGGTTTCGCCGAACACCATTGGCGCGGCCAGCGCCAGCACACCGAGCATCAGCAGCAGCGCGCCGGTCCAGCCGAACAGGTCGGCCGCGATGCCGGCCACCCCTGCCCCGGCGGCTCCCCCTGAGGACGTCGTGGGCTCGCCGTCAGGCGAAGCCGACGAATGCGAGGTCAGCGCTTCGAGCGCCGCGCTCGCGCACAGCGTCAGCGCACTGCCAAGCCAGACGCGCAGCGTGCCGGGCCCGGAAAACACCGGCTGTCCCGCCAGCATGCGCGCCACCATGCGCCACGCCAGCGGCAATAGCCAGAAGGTCGACAATCCGAACCAGCCCAAACCCATATCGCTACGCCATCGAAAAAACCACGGGCAGCGATTGTAGCGGTTATGCAGCCGGTGCCGGCCCTGCAACAGCCAAAAAACGCCGCACGCGGCGTATCAATTCAGCGGGCCGCCCGCTCCGCCGACGCTGAAGCGGCCCGCGCCGAGCAGCATCACCGCGACAGCTGCACCGAGGAACATGCCCTGCAGCTCCAGTTCCCAGCCGCCGCTCTTGTTCAGCATGCCAAGCTGGTGCATATGGACCAGGCCGATCGCGAACAGCATGTTGATGACGATCACCAGCGCCGCGGCGCGCGTCCACAGACCGATGATCAGCAGCACGGGCGCCAGCACTTCGCCGATGTAGACCCCATAGGCCAGCACCGACGGCAGCCCCGCCTGGTCGACCATCTGCGCGATGTTGCCTGGGCCACTGATGACCTTGGCGATGCCGTGCAGCAGGATCAGTATGCCCAGCACGATGCGAAGCACCGCCTTGCCAAGATCCTGCGAACCATGAGTAGCAGCCATCGATGTCACTCCTTCGGTGTTGTCGCGAGCGGATCGGGAAGATCGGTCCCGCGGTTTCGCCCCGGGTTGAAAGCGCGCCGGCCGTGTCTCCCGGCGCGCAGTTTGTTGTAGGCGCCTTGCGCAGCACGCGCAACGCCCCTGTACCTTAGCTCCGGTTCGCGTGGAGGTAAAGCCGCAAATGCGTCCCGAGCCCTTGCTGTGCGCGGGGTGTGGCGCCGATGGCAAACAGGGTGGCAAACCGGATGGCAAACCCGGCGGCAAAGCCCGCGCTCAACCCGGCGCGTTCGGCGGCAGCGGCTGATGCATGCCCGGCGGCATGATCGGCTGCATGCCTGCCTGGCGCACGTTCTCGGGCAGGATCTCGGTCAGGAAATCCAGGAAGCGCCGCACCGCCGGCGGCATGCCGGTCCGCGACGGGAATACTGCGTGCAGGGTACCGACCGGCATCCGCCATTGCGGCAGCAGGACCTCCAATTCGCCGCGCTCGATCGCTTCGCGGCAATACATGCGCGGCAGCATCGCGACGCCGATGCCTTCGACCGCCGCCGACAGCAGCACGGCGAATTCATCGCAGACCAGCCGGGGATCGTAGGGAATCTGCGTGGGCGGCTCGTCGCCGATGCTCAGGTTCCAGACGTGGCGCCCGTCGTGCGGCTTCTGCCCGACGCCCGGCACGCCCGCCAGCGCCTTGGGCGTGCGCGGGCGCCCGATCGCGTCCAGCAGGCCGGGGCTGGCCACCAGCGTCAGTGGGCTGGAGCCGAAGGTGCGGATCGCCAGCGACGAATCGTCGAGCACCTCGCGCACACGCAGCGCCAGATCGTAGCCCTCCCCGATCACGTCGACGCGCCGGTTGGTGGCGTCGATCTCGACCCGCACGCCCGGGTTCTCGCGCATGAAGCGCCCGATCGACGGCGCCAGCAGGTTCTGTGCGATACCGACCGCGCAGGCCACGCGCAGATGTCCGCCCGGCTGGGCGCGCGCCTGCTCGATGACCTCGCGCGCGGCCTGCGCCTCCGACAGCATCGCCTTGCAACGCTCGTAGAAGGCCTCGCCCAGCGGGGTCACCCGTACCTGCCGGGTGGTTCGCCGCAGCAGCTGCACGCCGAGCTCCTTTTCCAGCTGGGCGATGCGCCGGCTCAGGCGCGACTTGGGCACACCGGTGGCGCGGCTGGCGGCCGAGAAGCTGCCGTGCTGAACCACCTGGGCATAGAGATAGAGATCGTTGAGGTCTTGCATGGTCGCCATCGTAAGGGCTGAACGGCCGGTCATGCCGGCGCAATGCGTTCTACGAGTAGAACAATAATTTCCATTATGGGTCACTACCGACATCAATCGCCAGCCTTTATCTTTCCTCACATCCAAACCAATTCCGATGTGGAGAGCGTGATGAAGATTCTGCAAATCGATTCGAGCGTACTGGGCGACAACTCGGTATCCCGCAGCCTGACGGCGCAAGTGGTGGCGGATCTGCGCGCCCGCCATCCGGAAGCGACCCTGACCGTGCGCGACCTGGACAAGGAAGCGGCGCCGCATCTGTCCGGCCATCTGCTGCCGGTGCTGGGCGGCCCGAAGGACGGTCTGGACCCGGTACAGCAAGCCGAGCTGGAACGCACCGAAACCTGGCTGAAGGAATTCCTCGAGGCCGACGTGCTGGTGCTGGGCGTGCCGCAGTACAACTTCGGCATCCCGAGCCAGCTCAAGGGCTGGATCGACCGGATCGCGCAGGCCGGCCGCACCTTCCGCTATACCGAAAACGGTCCGGTGGGCCTGGCCGGCGGCAAGAAGACGATCGTGGTGTCCTCGCGCGGCGGCGTGCGTCAGGACCCGAACGGCCTGGACCTGCACGAGGTCACGATCGATACGGTGCTGCGCTTCCTCGGCATCACGGACATCACCTATGTCCGCGCGCACGGCCTGGCGATGGGCCCGGAATATCGGACCGCCGGCCTCGATGCCGCCAAGCGCGAACTGGCTGCCCTCAACGACGGAGAAGGCCGCCTGGCCGCCTGATCGCCCGCCTCAGCGAGACCGCTGACGGCGCCCCGCCGTCAGCGGCTGTCCGACTCCCCGCAGCAAACGATCGCGTCTATGATGGAGCGGTTCGTACCTGCGGTTTCGGCGTACGCCCACTCGGGGGAGCAGGCGCTGCCGCGCGCGATGCGCGGGCTGGTCGGAACCGGCCACGGCGACGGTGCCAGGCAGGCACCGCTGCGCCATCGACTCCGGAGCCCGCATGCCCTCTTCCTTGTTGCCCGCCAGCGTCGTCCACCCTCCCCAGGAACCGGCGCTGTTGTCCCGGTATCGCCATATCCGCGCCGCCACCGAAGCGATGGTGGCCGATATCAGCGACGCCGACGCGACGGTGCAATCGATGGACGATGCCAGCCCGGCCAAATGGCACCTGGCCCATACCACCTGGTTCTTCGAGGAATTCGTGCTGACCGCGCGCATCCCCGACTACGAGCCGGTCGATGCGCGCTACCGCTATCTGTTCAATTCGTATTACGAGGCGGTCGGCGCGCGCCATCCACGCCCGCGCCGCGGCCTGCTGAGCCGGCCCACGCTGGACGAGGTGCTGGCCTACCGCGAAGCGGTCGACGAGGCGATGTTCGATCTGCTGATGCGCGCGCAGACCGACGAGGAGGCGGCGCTGATCGAGCTGGGCCTCAATCACGAGCAGCAGCATCAGGAGCTGTTGCTGACCGACATCCTGCATCTGTTCGCACAGAACCCGCTCAAGCCCGCCTTCGCACCCGAACTGGTGGCGCCGGTGATCGCCGACCCGCGGCCGGCGCCGGAATGGCTGACCTTTCCCGGCGGCGTGGTGGCGATCGGCCACGAGATGGGGCAGGACCGCGAGGGATTTGCGTTCGACTGCGAGGGGCCGCGGCATCAGGTGCTGCTGCGCCCCTACCAGCTCAGTTCACACCCGGTGACCAACCGGCAGTGGTTCGAATTCATCGAGGATGGCGGCTATCGCACCGCCGGGCTGTGGCTGTCGGATGGCTGGCACTGGGTCTGCGGGCAAGGCATCGAGGCCCCGCTGTACTGGGAGGAGCGCGACGGCACCTGGTGGCAGATGACGCTGCGCGGCATGCACCCGGTAGATCCGGAGAGCCCGGTCACCCATATCAGCTACTACGAGGCCGATGCCTTTGCGCGCTGGGCCGAGCGCCGGCTGCCGACCGAGGCCGAATGGGAGCACGCCGCGCGCAATCTGCCGGCCACCGGCAATTTTCTCGAGGGCCGCGCGCTGCGGCCGCTGCCGGACCGGCAGAACACCGCCGGCGCGCTGCGGCAGATGTACGGCGACGTCTGGGAATGGACTGCCAGCGCCTTCCTGCCTTACCCGGGCTTCCGCCCGAGCCCCGGCGCGGTCGGCGAGTACAACGGCAAGTTCATGAGCAATCAGATGGTGCTGCGCGGCGGCTCGTGCGTGACACCGGAATCCCACATCCGCGCGACCTACCGCAATTTCTTCTATCCGCACCAGCGCTGGCAGTTCACGGGCGTGCGGTTGGCGGACGATGCCTGAGCGGAGCGAACCCTACCAACCGGCCTTGCCCTTCCCCTGGCCGCCCTTGCCGCCGTCCATCGGCGTGTCGGGGAACTGCTTCTGCCAGCGCGAGCGCAGCCCCTGGGCGATCTCGGGCTGGTTGTAGCGGTCGGCGAAATCGATTGCCGTCATGCCCTGCTGGTTGCGGATCCGGATATCGGCGCCCTCGTCCAGCAGCAGTTTGACCGTCTCGATATGGCCGCCGCGCGTGGCCATCATCAGCGGCGTGGTGCCGTTCGGGCTCTCCGCGTCGACATAGGCCGAATGATCGAGCAGATAGTGGACGATCTCGCGGTGACCGTTGGTGGCCGCGTAGTGCAGCGGCGTCCAGCCGGTCTTGTTGATCTCGACCTGGCGCTGCTCGACCATCAGCTTGACCATGTCGAGCTGGCCTTGCAGCGCGGCCATCATCAGCGCGGTCTCGCCGGCGGCGTTCGGCTTGTCGAAATCGAGGTTCTTCGCCTGGATCAACGCCTCGGCCGCCTTCAGCGATTTCTCGCGCAGCGCCGCCACCAGCAGCGGATCGCCGCGGCGGTCCGTCAGGTTCGGATCGACGCCGCGCGACAGCAGTTTCCGGACCTCATAGCCATTGTCCAGTTCGACCGCCAGCCGCAGGTCGTCGGCCGGCGCCGCCAGCACCGGCAGCGCGCCGCCGGCCAGCGCCGCGGCCAGCACGGTAACCAGCAAGGGCCTGCGCAGCGACTTGATATCAAGCATTAGCAGTCCTTTCTATGTGCTTGAACAGATTGAAGAAGTTGTCCGTCGTATGCTGCGCCACCTGTTCCACCGGCAGCCCGCGCAGCGTGGCGATGAACTCGCCGACATGCCGCACCCAGGCCGGCTCGTTGGTCTTGCCGCGGTACGGCACCGGCGCCAGATACGGCGAGTCGGTTTCGATCAGCATCCGGTCCAGCGGCACCTTGCGTGCGGTCTCCTGCAGATCGACCGCGTTCTTGAAGGTGACGATGCCCGAGAAGGAGATATGGAAGCCCAGGTCCAGCGCCTGCCGGGCGACATCCCAGGTCTCGGTGAAGCAGTGCAGCACGCCCCCGACCGCGCCGGCATCCTCTTCCCGCATCAGCCGCAGCGTGTCCTCGGCCGACGAGCGCGTATGGATGATCAGCGGCTTGCCGGTCTGGCGCGCGGCGCGGATATGGGTGCGGAAACGCTCACGCTGCCATTCCATCTCGTCGACGCTGCGGCCGTTGAGCCGGTAGTAATCCAGCCCCGTCTCGCCGGTACCGACCACGCGCGGATGGTTCGACAGCGAAACCAGCCGCTCGACCGTCGGCTCCTCGGCGCCGTCCTCGTAGTCCGGATGCACGCCCACCGAGGCGTACAGGTTCGCGTGCTGCTCGGCCAGCGCCAGCACGCGCGGGAAGTCCTCCAGCGTCACCGAGATGCACAGCGCATGGGTGACCTGGTTCTCCTGCATATGCGCCAGCAGTTCGGGCAGCCGCGCGGACAGATCGGGGAAATCGAGATGGCAGTGGGAATCGACGAACATGGCAGATCGGATAATCAGGCGGATCGGGAGGCTTGGGCGCCCTGGTCGACGCGCCGCCCCATGATGATCAGGTCGCGCTCGATGCCATCGAGCACCGCGACGCGCGGCAGTTCCCCCCAGCGGGCAAAGCCGAGCCGCTCGAACAGCGCCAGGCTGGGCGCGTTGTGGCCGAAGATGAAACCGAGCAAGGTGTTGACGCCGATCGCCGGCGCGTGGGCCATCGCCCGTTCCAGCAGCAGCCGGCCCAGGCCCTGGCCGCGATAGCGGCCGTCCAGGTAGATCGACACTTCGCTGGTGGCGCCATAGGCCGGACGGCCGTAGAAATCCGAGTAGCTGAGCCAGCCGGCCAGCTGACCGCCGGCGTCCTCGACCACCCACAGCGGCCGGCGCTCGGGCCCGTGGGCGTCGAACCAGGGCTGGCGCGAGGCGACGCTGACCGGCTCGGTGTCGGCGGTGACCATGCGCGAGGCAACCGTGCTGTTGTAGATCGCGACGATGCCAGGCAGGTCCTGGCGCTGTGCGTCACGCACGGTGAAACCGCTTGCTTCCATGTTTCTCTTCTTTTAAATCAAATCGTTATCGTTTGAACTTCAAGTGTTGCTTAAGGTTGCGCAGCGGTCTGCACGGGCCGCGGTCACGCCGGTTGCCGCTGGAACAGCTGCCGGTAGTCCATCAGCACCGCCTCCATCACCAGCCGCGCCGCGAGCGGATGCTGCTCGTGGCGGCGGTGCTGGACCAGCCGAGCGGCAAAGGCCTGCAGCCGATGCGCGTCGGTCACCGCGACACAGCGCTGCAGCGCAGCGGTCTCGCCGGGGAAGTAGCGCGCGCCGCCCCCGCCGCCCAGGCATAGCGCCAGCAGGTCGTAGGTCCAGCGCTGCAGGATGCCCAGCACCGACGGCACGGGCAGCTTCTGCAGCTGTTCGGCGGCGGCCAGCGCGTCGAGGCTCGGGCCGGCGGCGAGCTGGTCGACCAGCCAGCGCTGCAGGGGCAGCTCCTCGGCTTCGGCCGCATGCAGTGCGGTCAATGGCGCGCCGCCAGCCTGGGCCAGCTGGGCGGGTGCGTCGGCGACGCCTTGCGCTCTCAGCCATTCCAGTGCCGCCGGCTGGCTTGGGCGGCGCAGCGCGACCTGGCGGCAGCGTGACAGGATCGTTGGCAGGATCCGGTCGATGCGGTCGGTGACCAGCAGGAATACCGTCGCCGGCGGCGGTTCTTCCAACGTCTTCAGCAGCGCGTTGGCGCCCTCGTGCTGCAGCGCATCCAGTGGGTAAATCACCACCGGCCGCAGGCCCGACCGGTGCGTGCCGATGCCGACCGCCTCGATCAGCGCCCGCACCTGCTCCATCCGGATGATCTTGCTGGGCGCCTTTTTCTTGCCGCTGCTGCCGCCGTCGTCGGCCTTGCCCTCGGCGTCGGACTCGGCGCCTTCCATCGCCTCCGGCCGCACCACGGTGAAATCGGGGTGATTGCCTTGGCTGAACCAGTGGCAGGCGGCGCAGGCGCCGCAGGGCTGGCCGTCGGCGAGCGGCGTGTCGCACAGCAACGCCTGGGCGAAATGCAGGGCCAGGTCGCGCTTGCCGATGCCTTGCTGCCCATGCAGCAGCAACGCGTGCGGCAGCCGGTCGCGCAGCGCCATCAGTTGCTGCCAGTCTTCGGTTTGCCAGGGATAGAGCATGGAAATCAACGAGTTATCGGCAGAAGTTGATGTAGCTTGAGAGGAATTGACGTCGTTGCCGATTTCGCAATGGCGTGACTCTGCCTCATATCACCGCGTCTTGATAGTGTTTCAGATTCAAAGACTTGCGATAATCTGCTCGAGCGTTTTCTGAATCTCGGCGATCGGTCGCGTGCTGTCGATCAGGCGGAAGCGCGCCGGCGACTCTTCGGCCCGGCGCAGGTATTCGGTCCGGGTCCGGGCAAAAAATGCAGCCGATTCGGCCTCGAACTTGTCCGGCTCGCGCGCACCGGCCAGACGCGCGCTGGCCACCTCGAGCGGCACGTCAAACAGCAACGTCAGGTCCGGCTGCAGATCCCCCTGCACCCAGCGCTCCAGCGCCTCCAGACGCTGCCGGGCCAGGCCACGGCCGCCGCCCTGGTAGGCGAACGTCGCATCGGTAAAGCGGTCGGAAATGACCCAATCGCCGCGTGCCAGCGCCGGCTCGATGACTTCGGCCAGATGCTCCCTGCGGGCGGCGAACATCAGCAGCGCCTCGGTTTCCAGATGCATCTTGCGGTGCAGCAACAGCTGGCGCAGGTCCTCGCCGAGCGCGGTGCCGCCAGGCTCGCGCGTGGTGACGACGCGCCTGCCCTGCCCCAGCCGCGCCTGCAACTGCTCGGCGAACCACGCCAGGTGGGTGCTCTTGCCGGCGCCGTCGATGCCTTCGAAGGTAATGAATGTTCCGCGCATGTCGATCGTGTTCGTGATTATTTGCCGCGCTGGTATTGATCGACCGCGCGATTGTGTTCCGGAAGTGTGTTGGAGAACTGGCTGGTGCCGTCGCCGCGCGCGACGAAATACAGCGCGTCGGTCGGGGCCGGCGTGGTCGCCGCCGCCAGCGAGGCCACGCCCGGCAAGGCGATCGGCGTCGGCGGCAGGCCGGTGCGGGTGTAAGTATTGTACGGAGTGTCGGCCTGCAGATCGCGCTTGCGCAGGTTGCCGTCGAACAGCTCGCCGATGCCGTAGATCACGGTCGGATCGGTCTGCAGCATCATGTTCTTGCGCAGCCGGTTGATGAAGACGGCGGCGATCATCGGCCGCTCGGCCGGCTGGCCGGTTTCCTTTTCGACGATCGACGCCATGATCAACGCCTCGTAGGGCGTCTTGTACGGCAGGTCCGGCGAGCGGGCATTCCAGGCGTCGTTCAGACGCCGCTGCATCGCGCGGTAGGCGTGCTTGTACAGCTCGACATCGCTGCTGCCGCGCGCAAACAGATAGGTGTCGGGGAAGAACAGGCCCTCGGCCGAGGTCTCGGTGGCGCCGATTGCCTTGAGCAGCTCCGCCTCGCTCATGCCCCTGGTGTCGTGGCGCATCGCCGGATGGGCGTCCACCGCGGCGCGCATCCGGCGAAATTCCCAGCCCTCGATCACGGTCAGCACATGGTGGTTGACCTCGCCTCGCGCGATGCGGCCGATCACCTGCAGCGGCGTGACGCCGCTCTCGAACTGGTAGCCGCCGGCCTTCAGGCTGGCGTGGTTGCCGGTTGCCCGGGCCAGCAGCACGAACAGCCGGGCATCGATCGGCACGCCGCCGCGGGCGACCTGACGGGCGACGCTCGGCACGCTGGAATTGGGTTTGATGATGACTTCGAGCGGCGAGGTGCGCAGCGTCAACGGCCGGTTGGCCCACCAGGCGAAGGCGCCGGCGGCGGCCAGCGCGAAGGCCACGGCGGCCAGAACCAGCCGGGAAAGAAAACGTTTCATCGACAAGCTTGGAAAGGTACGGGTCTGCGTGAATCAAGGCCGCCGGGCGGCTGGAAAACGGGCAATGCGGCCAAAGTGGCGAGCAACAGGACGACGCGGCCGTCGCAGCGGTTGATCGGAAGGCGGCCGCTTCGGCTTTGCCGGGCGCCGGCCGCGATGACGGCAGACCCATATAATACCGGGAGCCTTGTCAGGAGCCCCGGTATCCCGCGTCACAAGTTGTGACAGGCTCCGCACAAGCCATCCGCCAACCGTGCCGGTCTCGCGCCGGCCTCGAATCGAAGTCACTCCATGCACGCCCCCAATCCCGCCCGCGCCGCCCAGTTCGCCGCCCTGCGCCAGGACGGCGTCGTTTGCCGCCCCGCCAATCTGGGGCTGATCCGCGTGGCCGGCGATGACGCCGCCGCCTTCCTGCACAGCCAGCTGACCAATGCCGTCGAGGACCTCGCGCCGGGGCAGGCCCGGCTGGCCGGCTATTGTTCCGCCAAGGGCCGTCTGCTGGCGACGCTGCTGATCTGGCGCGATGCCCAGGGCATCGCCATGCAGCTGTCGGCCGATCTGCAGCCGGCGATCCAGAAGCGGCTGTCGATGTTCGTGCTGCGCGCCAAGGCCAGGCTGTCCGACCTGGGCGCTGAGTCGAGCATCATCGGCGTTGCCGGCGCCAAGGGCGGCAGCGCGCTCGGCGCCGCCGGTCTGCCGGCTCCGTCCGAGCCCTGGACCACCGCCAGCGCCGGCGAGGCTACCGTGATCCGCCTGCCCGACGCCGACGGCGTGCCGCGCTGGCAGGTCGTGACGCCCGCTGCCCAGGCCGATGCCCTGCAGCAAACGCTCGGCACCACGCTGCTGCCGGCCGATGCCGAGCTGTGGGACTGGCTCGAGATCCGCGCCGGCATCCCACGCATCGTGATCGCGACGCAGGAACAGTTCGTGCCGCAGATGATCAATTTCGAGCTGATCGGCGGCGTCAATTTCCGCAAGGGCTGCTATCCGGGCCAGGAAGTCGTCGCGCGCAGCCAGTATCGCGGCACGCTCAAGCGGCGCATGTGGCTGGTCAGCGGCGAAGGCGAAACACCGGACGAAGGCGCGGAAATCTATCGTGCCGACGATCCCGGCCAGCCTAGCGGCATGATCGTCAACGCCGCGCCCAAGCCCGATGGCGGCGGCTGGGATGCGCTGGCCGAGCTGAAGATCGATGCGGCCGGCGCCAGCCTGCACCTGGGCCATGCCGAGGGGCTGGCGGTCACCGTGGGCGAGCTGCCCTACCCGGTGCCGCTGCTGGCCACCGATCCGGCCGCCTGAGACCGTGCAGGGCGCAGGGGTCCAAAAAGGTCCAAGAAAGGTCCATCAGATCCAACAGATCCACAGATCCAATAGATCCATAGAGTTCGCAGGATCCGCACGGAGAAGCCGCAATGAGCGAGCACCTGTTCGTCTACTTCCGCGTACGCGAGCCCGAGGCCGCCGAGGCGCTGCCGCACTGGCACCGCTGGATGGCGACGGTGGCCGAGGCCACCGGGATCGGTGGTACGCTGATGCGCAGACCCGAAACCCGCACCGGCCTGCAGACCTGGATGGAGGCCTATGCCGACGTGCCGCCGGCCTTCGATGCGACGCTCGACGGTCTCTGGCGGCAAAGCGGTTTGCAGCACTGGCTCGAAGGCGAGCGCCAGGTCGAACGATTCGTCGACCTGGACCTGTTGTAGCGCGGCGCCGCCTGCACTGATGCAGCGGCCCGCAACAAGGAAAGGCTTATGTGTTTGATCCTCGTCGCCTGGCAGGCCCACCCCGACTATGCCCTGGTGGTCGCCGCCAATCGCGATGAATTCTATGTCCGCCCGGCGGCGCCGGCGCACTGGTGGGACGATGCGCCCGAGGTGCTGGCCGGCCGCGACCAGGCGGACGTGATCGGCGAAGCCGGCACCTGGATGGGCGTGACCGCCGGCGGGCGCTTTGCCGCGCTGACCAACTACCGCGCGCCGTCCGAGAAGCGCACCGATGCGCGCTCGCGCGGCGAACTGGTGGCGGGCTTTCTGCGCGGCGAGGCGTCTCCCGAGCAATATGTCGGCGATCTGGCGCGCGGCGCCGGCATCCGCAGCCCCGGCGCCTACAACGGCTTCAACCTGCTCGCGGGCGATCTCGATGCACTGTGGTGGTACAGCAACCGCTCGCCCGACGGTGCCCCGCAGCGGCTCAAGCCCGGGCTGTACGGGCTGTCCAACGCGCTGCTCGACACGCCGTGGCCGAAGGTGCGCAGCCGGGTCGGCGCGCTGGCCGAGACGCTGGCCGCCGATACCGGCGCACCCAATGCCAGCGTCGAGCCCTATCTGGCGCTGCTGGCCGATACGCGGCAGGCCTGCGATTTCGAACTGCCGCAGACCGGCGTCGCGCCCGAGTGGGAAAAGCTGCTGTCGTCGGCCTTTATCCGCTCGCCGTCGTACGGCACCCGCGCCAGCACGGTGCTGCGGGTGCGCCACGATGGCCGCTTCGACCTGAGCGAGCGCAGCTTCGATGCGGCAGGGCCGATCGGCGAGGTCTCCTACCGCGGCCAGATGAACGTTGCCAGCCGCGCGGGTACGATTCCCGCGCCACGCTGATCACATCGTCAGTTCGACAGATAACGCCGCACCGTGCGCGCCCCCGCCACCGCAATCCAGCCCATCGTCAGCGCCACCAGGCCGAGCCCATAGCGCAGATCGCTGGCGTGGGCGACGCCGCCGATCATCACCGGCCCCAGCATCAGCCCGATATAGCCGAAGCGCGCCACGCGCGAGATGCCCTCGGCCGCCGGCACCCCAGGCAGCCGCGACGCGGCCACGAAGAAGATCGGCACCATATTGGCCGCGCCCAGGCCCATCATCGCAAAGCCCAGCAGGCTCGCCCACGGCGCGGGCCACAGCAGCGCCAGGCTGATGCCGACGAAAGCCAGCCAGGCGCTCGCCGTCAGCGTGCCGGCATCGCTCCAGCGCGCCCGCGCGAGGTCGCCAGTAAAGCGGCCGAACGCCATGCCGCCGGAGAACGCCGCGTACCCGAAGCTGATCCAGCCGGTCGGCGCCTGCGCGATCTCGCGCATATAGACGCTGGTCCAGTCGTACATCGCGCCCTCGCCCACCAACCCGAGAAACGCCATCAGTCCGAGCAGCCACAGTGCGCGGCCAGCATGATCGTGGCCCTTGTCGGCGTGCGGTGCGGTCGGATGATCGGGCAGCAGCCAGCGCTTCGAGGCCAGCCCGACGCCGGCGGTCAGCAGCGCCATGCCGATCGCGTGCGCCAGCGGCGAAACCTGCAGCGACAGCAGCAGCCCGCCCACGGCCGCGCCGACCATGCCGCCGAGGCTGAACATGCCGTGCAGCGCCGACATGATGGGCTTGTGGCGATTCGATTCGACCGTGGCGGCCTGGGCGTTCATCGCGACGTCGAACACGGCGCTGGCCATGCCGAAGGCGATCAGCGCCGGCACCAGCGCGTAGAAATGCGGCATCGCCAGGATCGCGATCGTCGCCAGGCCGTACGCCACGCCGCCCGACATGCAGGCGCGCGTGCTGCCGACCCGCCCGATCCAGCGTCCCACCGGGCCCATCGCGATGATGGCGCCGAAGGCCACCGCCAGCATGGCCATCGACAGCACCGCGTCGGACAGGTCGAAGCGCGCCTTGATGGTCGGAATATGGACGCCCCACGTGGCGAAGGTCGCGCCATTGACGAAGAACAGCGCCATCGTGGCCCAGGTGGCGGGGCCGGTGCGCAGCGGCGGAGGGGACGGGTTCGGAGTGCCGAGCTCAGGCGCCGACGGGGATGTCGCCGGTCGGGGCAGTTCGGTGGAGAGGTCGTTCATGCAATACGGCTCGATACGGCTCGATACGGCGCAAGACATGCAAAGGCGCTGGCGGGACCTTGCATGGTCTCATACCGTCGGCCAGCCGGCCGTCGGCCGATGGCTGACGCGCTGGGGACGCGCGCCCCGCAGCGATGTCGAGGCGCCGGACGCGCTGCAGGCTGCCGAGGTCTGCGACGCTCAGCCCTGCGCGCCGCCCCCCAGACGCTTGCGCATCTCGATATGGGGAATGCCCGCTTCCTCGAACGGCTCGCCGACCTGCTGGAAGCCGACGCGGGCGTAGAACGGCGCCGCATGCGATTGCGCGTTGAGCACCAGCTCGGGATAGCCGAGCTCCTCCGCCTTGGCCATCAGCGCATCGAGCACGCGCGCGCCGATGCCGGTGCCGCGCGCGCTGGCCAGTACCGCCATGCGGCCGATATGGCCATCGGGCAGCAGCCGGCCGGTGGCCACCGCGACGCCGTGCGCGTCATAGGCGATCGCATGCCAGCTGGGCTCGTCCCATTCGTCCCACTCGAGTTCGACCGGCACGCCCTGCTCTTCGACGAACACGGCATAGCGGATCGCGCGCGCGGTCTCGCGCGCTTCGGACCAAGGCAGCAGGCGAACGGTGAGGGTCATGGTGAGAGAGATGACGCGTCGGTTGGCGAGGATCGGCATGATACTCGCGTCGGGCCGATCTTTCAGCGGACCTTCTTGGGACCGGCAATATGGCCACAATACAGGCCGCCCATCGCCCTGCAAGAAACGACTTCATACGGACAATCCGGAGCCCCAGCATGCCGGATTCGCATGGCTGCCGCGCTGGCGTGAAGGCGGCGAACCGCTCGCCTTCATCGGGTCCGCCATGCCTTCATGGCCGACTCCCTTGCCAGCGTCAGCGGGTCGGGCTCGGGGTCACGCTGCAGCGGCACGGCCGGCGTCACGCCGAGCAGCGGTTTACCGCGTTCGCGCGCGAATAACGCCAGGCAGGCGATGGTCTTCCGATCCGAGCGCACGCGCGTGTCGCGTTCGGCGGATATCGCGGACGATCGTTTCGACCGACGCGCTCGACGACGGATCGTCGAGCACCGTAGCGACGATGACCATTGCACTTCGGCCAGCACCGCTATTGCAATGGACAATGGGCAGCAAACTGGCCGACCAGCGCGCCGCCCGGATGCGGGCGCCGAGCCAGGCCAACTCCGCCGACGACATGATGCCGTTCTTGCCCGTTTGGCGCAGATGCACGACCTCGACATCGTGGCTGCGCGACTCCAGCTCGCGCGTTGGATTGGCCGAGCCTTCCTTCACCCGGATCACACCGGTGCTGATGCTGTCCAGGCCGGACTCCGTCAAGGGCGACATCGGCTCGATGGCCTGGATCTCGATCAGCCAGGACTCCCGGCAATACATGCCGCCGTGGGCCAGATACGAGCCAAGCAGGCCCGGCTCGTCCGCGGGCAGCATGTGCCGGACTTCTGGCGGGATGTAGCGCAGATCCGCGCGTGCCGCGCTGGGCCGGAAATAATCGGGCATCCGTTCCTGGGGATTGGCGATTTCCGCGTCCGAGCCCAGCACCACGATCAACGGCGGATGATCGCACAGCAACTGCTTCAGAAATGCGATCAGACTCTCGCCGGGCAAAGGGTGCTGGGTTGCGACGGCGATCGGCTTGCCTTGCACGCTGACCGTATTGCCGTTGAGCCAGGTACCTTGATACCAGTGCTGCTGTCGCGGCCATGCCGTGCGCGATTCGGGCTGCAACCCGTTGTAGCGGTCGCCCGGGCGCGAAGCGAGATAGCTCGCTTGTTGCTCGATTTGCGCGGTGTGCTGAGCGAGCCGGGACATCAGTTGCCTGAAGTCCTCGCAACCCTTGATCGCCTGCAGCGGGGTTCTTGGAGCGGGATCTACGGCGGCGGCCGGCGGCGTGAACACCTCTCGGGCCAGATCGGCAGCCTGCGTCAATGGCTCTGGCGTCTGCACCAGCACCACGAGCGAGCCATCGTGCAGATGACCTTGCCGTTGCGCGGCATCGTCGTTGGTGGGCGTCGTGTCGGCCGGCGCCGTGGCGCTCGATGTCGAGGACGTGCCGGATGCGATGGTGTGATGACCGAGCATGGTTGTACCCTCCAGGAAAGAAGGGCTGAGCCTGCCAGATCGGAAGGCGGGCTTCTTGCGCTTTTCGCGCGGCTCAGGGCGATCTGGGGAGGCAATCGCGCATGCGGCCCTACCGCACTACCGCACGAGCTCCTGTCGCCTGTCGCCTGTCGCCTGTCGGTCGATGCCGCCCACTGTCGCCCTACTGCTCCGGCGCCACCTGCTCATACCCGATGATCGCCTCGCGCACCGCCGCCGGCACGGGCGCCGAGCGCTGCGTCGCCGGATCGGCGCAGACGTAGACGATCTCGCCGGTGATCAGGTGTTCGTCGCCGCGATACATCTCGACGCGGAACAGCATGCTGGAGCGGCCGATGCGCGCGATGCGGCCGCGGATGTCGAGCATGTCGTCGAAGCGCGCCGAGCCGTGGTATTCCAGCGTGGATTTGACGACGTACATGTCGACGCCATGCGCGTGCAGCACGTCCTCGGGATAGCGGATGCCGACCGCGCGCCAGTACTCGGTCACGCAGATATCGCAATAGGTCAGGTAATGCGCGTTGAAGACGATCGACTGTGGATCGACTTCGGCCCAGCGCACGCGCAGGGGCATGCTGTGGCGAAACTCTTCCTTGGCCATGCGGGGTCCTCGGGAAAGACAGCGTCGGCAGAACATCGTCGCCCCCGCGAAGGCGGGGGCCCAGCGGCTTTTGCACGTGGCAAGGCAAGCCACTGGGTCCCCGCCTTCGCGGGGACGACGGATCAAAGGCCCTCGGCGAGGGCGCGCATCGCCTTACTGCGGCCGCGCCAGCCCCAGCTTCTCGATGATGGCCTTTTCCTTCTTGACCGTGTCGGCGGCGAACTTCGCGTACTGCTCGCTGTTCATGTAGAACGGCTCCATGTCGAACTTGGCCAGCGACTCGCGGTAGTTCGGCATTTCCATCGCCTGCTTGAAGGCGTCATGCAGCTTCTTGACGATCTTCGGGTCGGTGCCCTTGGGCGCGGCCAGGCCGAACGGCGAGGTCTGCACGATGCCCAGGCCCAGCTCCTTGAGCGTCGGCACATTGGGGAAGCGCGGCGAGCGCTTGTCGCCCCATACCGACAGCAGGCGCAGACGGCCCTGCTCGACGTACGGCGCCCACGCCGGCGTGTCGGCCACCGACATCACGTGGCCGCCCAGCAGCGCCTGCATCGACTCGGAATTGCCCTTGAACGGGATGTGCGAGAACTGGACGTTCTGCTTCATCGCCAGCTCTTCCATCGTCAGATGCAGCGTCGTCATCGAGCCGGGCGTGCCGTAGGTCAGCTTGCCCGGGTTCGCCTTGGCGTAGGCGATGTACTCCTGCATGGTCTTGATCGGCGAATCGGCCGGTACCACCAGGCCGAAGGCATAGCCCGCCAGGTTGATCACATAGGTCAGGTCCTTGACCGGGTCCCAGTTGATCTTGGTGGTGTACGGCAGGCGGAACACCGGCAGCGGGATCTGCGCCAGCGTGTAGCCGTCGGGCGGCGTGGCCTGCATCATCTGTGCCGGCAGCACGCCGCCGGCACCGGGCTTGTTCTCGACGATCACCGGCTGGCCGAGGATCTTCGAAGCGTTCTCTGCCAGCACGCGGAACGGGATATCGGTGGAACCGCCCGCCGTGTAGCCGATGATGAGGCGGATCGGCTTCTGCGGGAAATTGTCCGCCTGCGCATGAGCCGCGGGCGTGGCTGCCAGGCCGGTTACCGCTGCAGCGGCGATGGCGCCCGCACGGGCGAGGAAGTGGCGGCGTTGCATCTGTAGTCGTCTCCTATTGCTACAAGGTACTGCTCGGGTACTCGTTACTGCCTGAAAAACCGGGGTTTCTGCGACCGCCTTGGCTTGGCTTCGAGTGCCGCCCTAGCCGGGCGGCGCGGTGCCGAAGGCCGTTCGCAACGCGCGCACGGCATCGTCGTGCGCGCGCGCCACCGCCGGGACGAAGCGTCCCAGCTTGAAGAAATCATGGATCATGCCGGGGTAGTCCGCCACTTCTGCCGGCACGCCGGCCGCGCGCAGCTTGTCGGCATACGCCACCCCTTCGTCGTGCAGCGGGTCGTAGCCGGCCACCGCGATCCAGGCCGGACAGCAGCCCTTGACGTCGGCGCCGGTGCCGCCGCCGTCCAGCGGGGCGAAGCGCCAGTCGTCGCGGCTCGCCTCGCGGTCCAGATATTGCGCGAAGAACCACTGGATCATCGACGCGGTCAGCAGATAACCGTCGGCCAGCGCCCGCTGCGACGGCGTGTCCTGGCGCGCACTGGTGCCCGGATACAGCAGCATCTGCAGCACCGGCGCAAGGCCACGGTTGCGCGCTTCCACCGCGCAGGCCGCGGCGAGCGTACCGCCGGCGCTGTCGCCGCCGAGCGCGATGCGGCCCGGATCGGCGCCCAGCCGCGACGCCTGTTCGAAGACCCAGTGCAGCACGTCGAAGGCGTCGTCGACCGCCGTGGGGAATTTCCATTGCGGCCCCAGCCGGTAGTCGACCGACAGCACCATCGCATCGGCGCGCGCGCACAGCAGCCGGCACAGCGGCTCGTGCGTGGCGATGCTGCCCACCGTGAAGCCGCCACCATGGAAGTACAGCAGCAGCGGCAAGGGCTCGGCCCAGCTCGCCTCGCGCGGCGCATAGAGCCGCACCGGAATCGGATGGCCGTCGCGGGCCGTCACCGTCATGTCCTCGATGCTGTGCACCGGTTCGGGCGCCACGTCCAGGATCAGCGCGCTCTTCTCGTAGGCGACCTTGGCGTCGGCCGGCTCGAGATGATGCAGCGGCGGCCGCTTGGCGCGCGCCACCATGTCCAGCAGCTGCGCGATCTGCGGATCGAGCGGCTGCGCCGGCATGCCTGGCATGCTGGGCGGGAGCGCGGGCGCGGGGTACGCGGACGGGACGGCTGACATGAATGGCGTGGCGATGGCGCGGCCGGGATTCCGGTGAAGTTCGAATTGTGAACGAGCGTTCGATTTTAGTATGATGCCAGCGCTTTGTGGGAATCCCGGTGCGGAAAATGTCGCAACGCGACACCGCGTTTGCCCCCTCCCCGCCCGACGGAAAACGCTGCGACAATCGTCCGGGCCTGGATATGCAACGCCCCGCCGGCATGGCAGCGCAGCACGATGCCGCCACCCGCTCGCCCTCGCCGACATAACAATCACGGAGACAAGCACGATGGCCTTTATCTATTACCTGACCCATATCCATCTGGATTTCGGCGCGGTCAAGCTGCTGAAGTCCGAATGCGAGCGCATCGGCATCCGCCGGCCGCTGCTCGTCACCGACAAGGGCGTGGTCGCCGCCGGCATCGCGCAGCGCGCCATCGATGCGCTGCAAGGGCTGCCGGTGGCCGTGTTCGACGACACCCCGTCCAATCCGACCGAGGCGATGGTGCGGCAGGCGGCCGCGCAATACCGCAGCGAAGGCTGCGACGGCCTGATCGCGGTGGGCGGCGGCTCCTCGATCGACCTGGCCAAGGGCATTGCGATCCTCGCCACGCACGAGGGCGAGCTGACGACCTACGCCACCATCGAGGGCGGCAGCGGCAAGATCACCGAGCGCGCCGCGCCCCTGATCGCGGTGCCGACCACCTCCGGCACCGGCAGCGAGGTCGCGCGCGGCGCGATCATCATCCTCGACGACGGGCGCAAGCTCGGTTTCCACTCCTGGCATCTGCTGCCCAAATCGGCGATCTGCGATCCCGAGCTGACGCTGGGCCTGCCGCCCGGACTGACCGCGGCCACGGGCATGGACGCGATCGCGCATTGCATCGAGACCTTTCTTGCCCCGGCCTTCAATCCGCCGGCCGACGGCATCGCGCTGGACGGACTCGAGCGTGCCTGGGCCCATATCGAACGCGCGACGCGCGACGGCAGCGACCGCGAGGCACGCCTGAACATGATGAGCGCGTCGATGCAGGGCGCGATGGCGTTCCAGAAGGGCCTGGGCTGCGTGCACTCGCTGTCCCACCCGCTCGGCGGCCTGAAGATCGACGGCCGCACCGGCCTGCATCACGGCACGCTGAACGCGGTGGTGATGCCCGCGGTGCTGCGCTTTAACGCCGACGCGCCGAGCATCGTGCGCGAGGACCGCTATGGACGGCTGCGCCGCGCCATGCATCTGCCGGCCGACGCCGATGTCGCGCAGGCGGTATACGACATGACCGCGCGCCTGGGCCTGCCGACCGGGCTGGCGGCGATGGGGGTCACCGAGGCGATGTTCGACAAGGTCGTGACCGGCGCGCTGGCCGACCATTGCCACAAGACCAATCCGAAGGAAGCGAGCGCCGAGGACTATCGGCGTATGCTGGCGGAATCGATGTAAGGCTCATTCGATGTAAGGCTCAATCGGTACCAGGCGCATCGGGCGCAAGGAGGCGGGCATGGCTGGCGAACACTTGCAGGTGGTGCACGGCGATATCACGCGGATGGAGGTCGATGCCATCGTCAACGCGGCCAACAGCGGCCTGCTCGGAGGCGGCGGCGTCGATGGCGCGATCCACGGCGCGGGTGGCCCGGCCATCATGGCGGCCTGCCGCGAGATCCGCGAGCGAGAGGGCGGCTGCCCGACCGGCCAGGCGGTGATCACCACCGGCGGCCTGCTGCCGGCTCCGTACGTGATCCACGCGGTCGGCCCGGTCTGGCGCGGCGGCAACGAGAACGAGGACGCGTTGCTGGCCAGCGCCTATCGCAACAGCATCAAGCTCGCTGCCGAGCATCGCCTGCGCACGCTGGCCTTCCCGAACATCAGCACCGGGGTCTACGGCTTCCCGCGCGAACGCGCGGCCGATATCGCGATCGCGGCCGTGCGCGAAGCGCTGGCGGAAGCGGAGACCATCGAACAGGTGACCTTTGTTTGTTTTGACGACGAGAACTACCGGCTGTATCGCGAACGGCTGGGCGCGTTTGGCGGGCTTTGACGGTGGGGGGATAGCGGGCGCTGGTTGCGCTCGCCTCCCCTCTTGCCCGCTAACCCAACGCACCCCGAATCAACCGATTGATCCGCTCCGGCTGCTCGTGCACGACCCAGTGCGTGCCTTCGGGAATCCGCTCCAGCCGCAGCTGCGGTACGAAGCGGTCGAGCCCGTCGACCAGCGACTTCGGCAACGCCCGATCGTTCTCCCCCCAGATCACCAGCGTTGGCACGCGCACGACGAAGGACTCCGGGTCGAGCCGCGACAGATCGGGCGGCGGTTCGCCCGGCGCCGGCGGATGCAGCGGCGAGGCGCGATAGTAGTTGACGCTGCCGGTCAGCGGATGGGACCCGGCCTCGCCCGGCTGCGACCACGCGGCCAGGTACTTGTCGCGGGTCTCGCCGGTGAACCAGTCGGGCGGCGCGTCGCCCCCGGACAGCAACGCTGCGAGCCGGCCGTAGTTGTCGGCCGCCAGCACCTCCTCGCAGCCCGGCTTGCGCAGCCAGTTCATATAAGCCGACGCCGCCTGCTGCTGCGGATCCTCCGCCAGCGCGCGGGCGAACAGATACGGGTGCGGCGCGTTGACGATGACAAGCTGCTGCACCAGCGCCGGAAACTGGATCGCCAGGTTCCAGCAGACCGCCCCGCCCCAGTCGTGCGCCACCACCACGCAGCGGTCGTAGCCCAGCGCCGCGACGAACTGCACCAGATCCTCGACCAGATGGCGCGGCTTGTAGGCCTCGACCGCGGCCGGCTTGCTCGACAGATTGAAGCCGCGCAGATCCGGCGCGACCGCAAAGTGGGTCTGGCCGAATTCCGCGAGCTGCGCTTCCCACGCGTACCAGAATTCCGGAAAGCCATGGACGAACAGCATCAGCGGCTTGCCGCGCTGTCCCGCGCTGGCGTAGTGCAGCCGCATACCGTTCGGCAGCGAGGCGTACTGCAGATGATGGATCACGGCCGGTGTGCTCATGGTCTCCTCTCTGTGATGTTTGTCCGGTCGTCCCCTTGATGGCGGAGACGACGGTTGCGATGCATGCTCCGTGCCTACGCCATCAGTCCTTGCTCAGTCCCGCAGCGCCGCCACCAGCTCATCCCGCACCTGCGGCTTGCCCGCAAAGGGATCGCCGGGGTTGCGCTGGCCGACGATGTCCTCGAAGCGCTGCTGCACCGGCGCCAACGCGTGCGGATGCGAATAGATATAGAAGCGCTGCTCTCGGATCGCATCGAAGGTCATGCGCGCCACGTCCTCGGCGCTGACCTTGCCCGACGTGACCGCCTTGTCCGACAGCGCCTGCGCGACCAGTTGGGAGCGCGTCGGCGGCGCCTCGTTGCTCAGGTCGGCCGGACGATTGCGGTGCGACTGGTGGATGCCCGTCGGCACGAAATACGGGCACAGCAGCGAGCAATGCACCTGTTCGGTCACCAGCGCCAGGTCCTGGTACAGCGACTCGGACAGCGACACCACCGCATGCTTGGAGACGTTGTAGATCCCCATCGCCGGCGGATTCAGCAGCCCCGCCATCGACGCGGTATTGACGATATGGCCTTCGTACGAGGCATCGCGCGCGGCGGCCTCGAGCATCAGCGGCGTGAAGATGCGCACGCCGTGGATCACGCCGTGCAGGTTGACGCCGAGCACCCAGTCCCAGTCCTTCTGCGAGTTCTCCCAGACCAGCCCGCCGGCGCCGACGCCGGCATTGTTGAACAGCAGATTGACCTCGCCGAACGCCTCGATCGCGGCATCGGCCAGCGCCTGCACCTGCTCGGCCTTCGATACATCGACGCGCAGCCCGATCACGCGGGCGCCCTGGGTGCGCAGTTCGGCCACCGTGGTGTCCAGCGCGTCCTGCTGGACATCGGCCAGCACCAGCCGCATGCCCAGCGCCGCGCCGAGGCGCGCGAATTCCTTGCCGAATCCCGACGCGCCGCCGGTGATCACGGCCACTCTTTCCTGGAACTGCTTCATCGTGGTCTCCTTCTCGATGCCGGCGCGGTCCGGTTTCCCGGTGGCTCGCTCTGCTGGCGGCCTCGTCCGCGCCGGTTGCTCCCCGGACCTTCGCTGCCCCCTGCGTCAATCGAGCAGGTCGGGCTGCTCCTTGACGATGCGCGCGTACAGCGGCTGGAACTGGAACCAGCCGGCCTGCGCGGTGCCGACGATCGAATAGGCCTGGCGCGCCGCGGCGTCCGAAATCGTCTTCGGCGCGCCGCCGGTGCGCGCCGCGGCCGCCTCGGCCAGCAGCTGCACCTGGCACGAGCGCTCCATCGTGATGAACCACCAGGCCGCCTCGTCGACCGTGCGGCCCACGGTCAGCAGCCCGTGGTTCTGCAGGATCACGGCCTTGTTGGACCCCAGCGCGTTGGCGATGCGCTGGCCCTCGTCGAGTTCGACCACTACGCCGCCGAAGTCGTCGTAAACCGCGTGGTCCTGGTAGAACGCGCAGACGTCCTGCGTCAGCGGATCGAGCGGCCGGCCCAGCGTCGACCAGGCGCGCCCATAGGTGCTGTGCGAATGCGCGGCCGCTACCGCGTCCTCGCGGGTCTGATGCACCCGCGAGTGAATTGCGAAGGCGGCCGCATTGACCGGATGATCGCCCTCGACCACGTTGCCGTGGTGATCGCAGCGGATCAGGTTCGACACCTTGACCTGGCTGAAATGCACGCCGAACGGATTGACCCAGAAGGTGTCGGGAAACTCAGGGTCGCGCGCGGTGATATGGCCGGCCACGCCCTCGTCGAAGCCGAACTTCGAGAACAGCCGGAAGGCCGCCGCCAGACGCTGCTTGCGGTGCAGGCGCTCCTCGGCATGGGTCTCGAAGCGCGGCGGACGCGGCAGCACGCGGTACTTTGCCTTGATTTCCTCGGGCAGATCGGCGCCGATCTCGTCGGCGCGGCTGGCACGCGGCGGTGCCTGGATGGGAGCGTTCATCGCGGTCTCCTGCGGGTAACGAACGGATAACGAACGGGTAGCGAGCGGGTAGCGAGCCGGCGGGTCAGATCAGCTTGACCAGCTGCTTGCCGAAGTTCTTGCCCTTGAGCAGGCCCATGAAGGCCTCGGGCGCGCTCTCCAGCCCCTGCGCGACGCTCTCGCGGAACTTGAGCTTCCCCTGCGCCACCGCGCCACCGAGCTCGGACAGCGCCTGCGGCCACACGTCCATGTGCTCGGAGACGATGAAACCCTCGATCTTCAGCCGCGACACCAGGATCAGCTGCGGATTCTTCATCGGCAGCGGCTCGCCGTCATAGCCGGCGATCATGCCGCACACCGCGATGCGGCCGAACGGATTCATCCGCGACAGCACGGCATCGAGGATCTCGCCGCCGACGTTCTCGAAGTAGCCGTCGACGCCTTGCGGCGTGGCTTCCTTGAGCATCGTGTACAGCGCCTTGGGATCGGACGCCGCCTTGTAGTCGACGCAGGCATCGAAGCCCAGCTCGTTGACCACGTAGTCGCACTTCTCCTTGCCGCCGGCGATGCCGACCGCGCGGCAGCCAGCCATCTTGGCGAGCTGCCCGACCACGCTGCCCACCGCGCCCGAGGCCGCGCTGACCACCACGGTCTCGCCTGCCTTCGGCGCGATGATGCGGTTCAGGCCGTACCAGGCGGTGACGCCGGGCATGCCGACTGCCCCCAGATAGGCCGACAGCGGGATCCTGCTGGTATCGACCTTCTGCATGCCGCTGCCGTCGCTGACGCCCATCTCCTGCCAGCCGAACATGCCCAGCACCTTGTCGCCGACCGCGTACCTGGGATTGCGCGAGGCCACCACCTCGCCGACGGTGCCGCCGATCATCACCTCGTTCAGCGGCTGGGGCGTCGCGTACGACTTGCCTTCGTTCATGCGGCCGCGCATATACGGGTCGAGCGACAGATAGTGGTTGCGGACCAGCACCTGGCCGTCGGCCAGCTCGGGTACCGGCACTTCCTCGAGCCGGAAGTTGTCCGGCGAGACGGCGCCGCTGGGACGGGAGGCGAGGACGATGCGCTTGTAGGTATCGGACATGGGCGTTCCTTTGTCGGGTAGTCGTGGAAGTTGGCGTGCAGCGTTTGGCGTTTTGGCGTTTCGGCGTTTCGGTATTTGAACGTTGGCGCCGACGCTATCGTTGCATCAGCGCGAGCGCCAGCGCGCGGTAGGCACGCAGCGTGATCGGGTCGTTGGCAGCATTGCCGGCGATCGGATGCGAGGCGTAGCGCACGATGGTCATCTCGGCCTTCGGATCGATATGAATGCGCTGGCCGAAGATGCCGCGCGCCTCGAACACGCCGTGATCGTCGTGCGAGACCCACCACATATCGCGATAGCTCCAGCCAGGCAGATGAGCATAGACCGATTTGGCGAACTTCGCGCGGTCGCCGCCGCCGCGCACCTCGGCGACCACCGCGGCGGGAATCACCTGGCGGCCGTTGAAGCGGCCGTTGTTGCGCATCGCTTCGCCGAAGCGGGCCAGGTCGCGCAGCGTGGTGCTGATCGCCCCGCCGCCGCCCGGCGTGCCGATGCTGTCGACGGTGAAGTAGGCGTCCTCCTCGGCGCCGAGCGGCTGCCACAGCTTGTCGGACATCAGCTTCGGCAGCGGCACGCCCGAGGCGCGCTGGACAATCCACGCCAGCACCTCGGCATTGACCGTCTTGTAGGCGAAGGCGCGGTCGTGCTCGCCCTCCTTGCGCAACGTGGTCAGGAACTCGTAGAAGCTGCGCGGGCCCGCGTAGTCCGGCGCGCGCGGGATCATGCCGCCGGCGCGCGCATAGTCGTTGACCTCGGCCTTCGGATCGGCGTAGTCCTCGGAGAATTTGACGCCGATGGTCATGTCCATGACCTGGCGCACGGTGGCATCGCCATAGGCGGTGTCGGCGAGCTCGGGCACGTAGCGCGTGACCGGCGCGTTCGGGTCCAGCTTGCCCTCGACCGCCAGCATCGCCGCCAGCGTGCCGACGAAGCTCTTGGTGATCGAGAACGCCGCATGTGGCAGCTGCGGCTGCAGCGCGCCGAAGTATTTTTCGTAGACGACCTTGCCCTTGTGCATCACCAGGATGCCGTCGGTATAGGTCAGCGCCAGCATGTCGGCAAAGGTTCGGCGGGTGCCGTCGGCATCGACGAAGGGCACGGCACCGATATCGTGCTCGGCGCGCGGCAGCGCGGAGACGGGGCCGGGCCCGCGCCAGACCGACACGGTCGGCACCAGCTCGCGCACGTGCGAGAACGTCCAGCGGTGCCGCGGGAAGCCATTGCTCTTGCCGCTGAAGCTGATGACCTTGTCCGGCGCCGGCGGAAAGCCCTGCATCCATCCGAGCGCGATCGGATCGGTGGCGGCGGCATCGGCATAGGTGCGCGCCGGCGGCGTCTGTGCTTGCGTGGGAATCGTCATGGCGGTCAGCAGCACGGCCGCGACGGACAGCGGCGAGGGAACGATACCGCGAACGATACGACGAACGACCTGGCGAAGGCGCGTACGCCCGCGTCGAGTTGCCTGCATGGTGTCTCCATTTGTTTTTTCTCTTTGGGTTCGGTTGGTACCGCCATACCCTGGGCGCCGCGCAGGGTCAGCCGTCGGCGCCGGTATCCGCCGCGGTGTCGGCGCGCTGCGGCGGCGAGCGGCGGACGTACTTGAAGGTGCCGGAGCTGCGCGCCACCAGCTTGCCGTCCGCGTCGACGATCTCGGCCTCGCAGAACGCCATCGAGGTGGTGCGATGCACGCAGTCGCCGCGCGCGATCAGCGTGCCGCGGCCCGGCGCCATGAAGCTGGTCTTCATCTCGATGGTCACCACGCCACGGCCGTCCTCGGTATCGGCCGAGCGACAGGCCACCGCCATCGCGACATCGAGCAGTGTCATCAGCACGCCGCCGTGCGCCATCTCCCAGCCGTTGTGATGGCGTTGCTCGATGTCCAGCTCGAGCTCGCTGACGCCGCCCCCCATATGGGTGCAGCGCAAGCCGAGGTTGTCGACGAAGGGGATCGGGATCGGGAAGCCTTTGCGGGGCTCGGTCATGGTGTGATGGTCCTTGGCGTGGTGGCGATGGCTAGGGTGTCGGTCGGGTTGCGCTGCTTGCCCTCTCCCTCGGTCCCTCTCCCGCAAGCGGGAGAGGGATGAAAACCGGTGGCGTATTCAAAGGCCAGTGGCGTTCTCCCTCTCCCTCGAACCTTCTCCTGCAGGCGGGAGAGAGATGAAAACCGGAGGCGCATTCTGGCGAGCCGGCGGTGTTCTCCCTCTCCCCTCATGGGGAGAGGGCTGGGGAGAGGGGTGGTTCAAACCGCGCTGACGCCCCCATCCACCGCCAGAATCTGTCCGGTGATGTGCTTGCCTGCCTCGGTCGCGAACAGCAGTGCCGCGCCCTTCAGGTCCTCGTCGTCGCCGAGGCGATGCAGCGGCACGCCCTCGCACATCTTGTCGACGCCCAGGCGCGCCAGCGAGCCCTGCGTCATCTTCGACGGGAAGAACCCCGGCGCCAGCGCGTTGACGGTGATGTTGTGCTCGCCCCATTCGGCCGCCAGCGTGCGCGTGAAATTGACCACCGCGCCCTTGGACGTGTTGTAGGCGATCGTCTCCATCGTGCCCGGCGGATTGCCGGCCAGCCCGGCGATCGAGGCCACGTTGATGATGCGGCCATAGCGGCGCGGAATCATCGACTGCTTGCCGATGCGCTGGGTCAGCAGGAACAGACCGCGCACATTCAGGTTCATCACCTTGTCCCAGGCCTCGACCGGATGATCTTCGGCCGGGGCGCCCCAGGTCGCGCCGGCGTTGTTGACGAGGATGTCGACGTGCCCTAGCCGTGCCAGCGTCTCGTCGGCCAGGCGGGCGATTTCATCATCGCGCGAGCCGTCGGCGGCGATCCAGTCGGCCTCGATGCCGCGCGCCTTCAGATGTTCCTGCGCGGCCTTCAGCTCGTCGGCCTTGCGCGCCGACAGCATCAGGCGCGCGCCCTGCTCGCCCAGCGCCTCGGCGATCTGCAGGCCGAGCCCGCGCGAGCCGCCGGTGATCAGCGCGGTGCGCCCTTTCAAGTCGAACAATTCAGCGATCGTCTTCATGGTGTCTCCTCGTTATTCGTTGCTGCCGTGCGGGCGCGCCGGCTAGAACCAGGCATCCTGCATGTCGAGCGTGGTGCGGTCCAGCGTCGCCAGCAGATCCAGCTGCGGACCGACTTTCGGCAATTCCCAGCGGAAGAAGTAGTCCGCCGCCGCGAGCTTGCCGCGATAGAAGTCCGCGTCCGCATGGCCTGACGGCAGCGCCGCGAGCGCGGTATGCGCCAGCATCGCCTGCTCAAGCCAGATCCACGCGACCACCACGTGGCCGAACGCCTCCAGATAGACCGAGGCATTGGCCAGCGTCACCGCCGGATCGCCGGCCGCCCACAGTTGGGCCGTGACGTCGGACAGCCGCGCAACGCGTGCGGTCAGCGCCCTGGCATGCGTGACGAGGCCATCGTCGCCGCTCGCCAGCGCGCGTTCGATGCTCGCCTGCACCACCTGCCCCAACGCCTTGAAGGCGGCGCCGTCCTTCATCACGACCTTGCGCCCCAGCAGGTCCAGGCCCTGGATGCCGTGCGTGCCTTCGTGGATCGGATTGAGGCGGTTGTCGCGGTAAAACTGCTCGACGTTGTACTCGCGCGTATAGCCGTAGCCGCCGTGCACCTGAATCGCCAGGCTGTTGGCCTCCAGGCACCACTGCGACGGCCAGCTCTTGGCGATCGGGGTCAGGATGTCCAGCAGCAAGGCCAGCCGCTGATGCTCCGCTGCATCGCCCGCCGTGGCGGCGGCGCGCTCCTCGTCGACCAGCCGCGCGCAATACAGGTTCAGCGCCAGCCCACCTTCGACATAGCTCTTCTGTGCCAGCAGCATGCGGCGCACGTCGGCATGCTCGACCAGCTTGACCTGCGGGCTCGACGGGTCCTTGCCGCCGGGGCCGACCGGCCTGCCCTGCGGCCGGTTGCGCGCGTAGTCGAGTGCGTGCAGATAGCCGGTGTAGCCGAGCATCACCGCGCCGAGACCGACGCCGATGCGGGCCTCGTTCATCATGTGGAACATGCAGGCCAGGCCCTGATGCGGCTGTCCGACCAGATAGCCGATCGCGCCCGCCTTGCCGCCCGGCTGGTAGCGCATGCCCTCGCCGAAGTTCAGCAGGCAGTTGGTGGTGCCGCGATATCCCATCTTGTGGTTCAGGCCGGCCAGCACGACATCGTTGCGCTCGCCCAGCGAGCCGTCCGGGTTGACCAGGAACTTCGGCACGATGAACAGCGAGATGCCCTTGACGCCCGGAATCAGCTTGCCGTCCGGGCCGGGGATCTTGGCCAGCACCAGGTGCACGATGTTGTCGGACAGCTCGTGCTCGCCGGCCGAGATCCACATCTTGTTGCCGCGCAGCCGGTATTGCGCGCCAAGCGGCGATTCGCCCTCGTATTCGGCGCGCGTGGTGATGTCCGACAGCGACGAGCCGGCCTGCGGCTCGGACAGGCACATGGTGCCGAAGAAGCGCCCTTCCAGTTCCGGCTTGACGAAGGTCTCGATCTGCGCCGGCGTGCCGTGCGTCAGCAGCAGATTGGCGTTGCCGATGGTCAGGAAGGGGTAGGAGCTGGTGCCGACGTTGGCACCCTTGAAATACGCGAAGCCGGCTTTCTCGACCACCACCGGCAGCTGCATGCCGCCCAGCTCGTAGTCCTGCCCGGCCGCCATCAGGCCGGCGTCGCAGAACGCCTTCAGCGCGGTCTTGACTTCGGGAATGATGGTGACGGTCTCGCCGTCGAAATGCGGTTCCTGCTGGTCGTTCTTCTTGTTGTGCGGCGCGAACAGATCGGTGGCGATCTTCTCGCAGGTATCGAGCGCGGCGTCGAAGGTCTCGCGCGAGTGGTCGGCATAGCGCGGAATGCGCGTCAGCGTTTCGACATCGAGCCACTCGTAGAGAAGAAAATCGAGGTCGCGGCGGGAAAGGATCAACGACATGGCGATTGCCGCTCCTTGGGATGGGAATGGATAGCGGGATGGGGGCGTGGGTTGCCCTCTCCCCAGCCCTCTCCCGCAAGCGGGAGAGGGGCCGGGGGAGAGGGCAACCCGCCCCATCCCAACAAAAGTACCGCTCAGCCCGCCTCGCCCATTCGCGCGATGGTGCCCTGCGCGACCGCGCACAGCTTCTCCACGCCGTCCTGGACGGCGAAGACATCGCAACGGACCACGGCCTGCTGACGCCCGCGGCTGACGCACTCGGCACGCGCGATCAAGCGTTCGCCCAGCGCGGGTCGCACGTAATTGATCTTGTATTCCGAGGTCACCACCGGCGCCGCCATCGCGGCGCCGCCGGCATAGGTCAGCGCGTTGTCGGCCAGATAGCTGACCACCCCGCCGTGGGCAAAGCCATGCTGCTGCTTCAACGGCTGGCGCAGCGGCAGCTGCAGCTCGGCATGCTGTGGCGTCAGCGCGGTCAGTTCCGCGCCGAGCAGCACCGAGAACGGCTGTTCGGCGAGGATCGCGCGGCCGTGGGCCAGCAGGTCGCCCGGCTGGCCCAGGTCGCGCGACTGGCCGCGCTCGCCGGTCTCATTGGCCGAGCCCGTGGCACCGATGGGCCCGGTGGGCCCAGCCGACCCGGCGGACGGTGTGGCGGTAGGTGCGGACACCGGCGGCCTCGGCTTACAGCACCTCGAACAGGCCGGCCGCGCCCTGGCCGCCACCGATACACATGGTGACGACCACGTACTTGACGCCGCGGCGCTTGCCCTCGATCAGCGCATGGCCGACCAGACGCGCACCCGACACGCCGTAGGGGTGCCCCACCGCGATGGCGCCGCCATTGACGTTCAGGCGGTCCATCGGGATGCCCAGCTTGTCGGCGCAGTACAGCACCTGCACGGCGAACGCCTCGTTGAGCTCCCACAGACCGATGTCCTCGACCTTCAGGCCAGTCTTCTTCAGCAGCTTGGGCACCGCGAACACGGGGCCGATGCCCATTTCATCGGGCTCGCAACCGGCCACCGCGAAGCCGCGGAACGCGCCCAGCGGCTTCAGGCCGCGCTGCTCGGCCAGCCTGGCATTCATCACCACCGCGGCCGAGGCGCCGTCGGAGAACTGCGAGGCGTTGCCGGCCGCGATCACGCCGCCGGGCATCGCCGTGCGGATCTTGGACACGCCTTCGTAGGTGGTATCGGGGCGGATGCCCTCGTCGGCCGATACCGTGACCTCGCGCGTCACCAGTTGCCCGGTGGCCTTGTCGGCGACGCCGGCCAGCACCGTCAGCGGCACGATCTCGTCGTTGAACTTGCCGGCCTCCTGCGCCGCCGCGGCACGCAGCTGGCTCTGCACGCCGTACTCGTCCTGGCGCTCGCGCGGGATGTTGTAGCGCTTGGCGACGTTCTCGGCGGTCTGCAGCATGCTCCAGTAGATCTCCGGCTTGTTCTTGACCAGCCAGCCTTCCTGGATCATGTGGCGGTTCATTTCCTGCTGCACGCACGAGATGCTCTCGACGCCGCCGGCAACGAAGATATCGCCCTCGTCGGCAATCACGCGCTGCGCGGCCATCGCGATGGTCTGCAGGCCCGACGAACAGAAGCGGTTCACCGTGGCACCCGGCACGGTGACCGGGCAGCCAGCGCGCAGCGCGATCTGACGCGCGATGTTGGCGCCGGTCGCGCCTTCGGGGTTGGCGCAGCCCATCAGCACGTCCTCGACCTCGCCCGGCTCGATGTTGGCGCGCGCGATCGCGTGCTGGACCACATGGCCGCCGAGGGTGGCGCCGTGCGTCATGTTGAAGCCGCCCTTCCAGCTCTTGGCCAGACCGGTCCGTGCGGTCGATACGATCACTGCCTCGTTCATTTGTTGCTCCTCAGTATTCTCGGTGTCTGGTGTATCTCGATGTCTCGATGTCTCGGTGGCCGCGCGCGATCGCGCAGGCCATGTCAGCCAAGCAGCTCGGCGGCGCGCACCCTGCCGACGCCGGCCTCGGCCAGACTGGCCCAGGCGGCGTCGAGCGAACCGTTCAGGTCGATCGCCCGGCAGGCGTCCTCGACCACCACCGCGTCGAAGCCTGCGGCGCGCGCGTCCAGCGCGCTCCAGGCCACGCAGTAGTCGGTCGCCAGTCCGACGCAGATCACCCGGCGCACGCCATGCTCGCGCAGATAGCCGGCCAGCCCCGTCGGGGTCGTGCGATCCGCTTCGACAAAGGCGGAATAGCTGTCGACCTCGCGCTGATGGCCCTTGCGGATCACCAGCCGCGCGTGCGGCACCGCCAATGCCGGATGCAGCTCGGCGCCGGCTTGCCCCTGCACGCAGTGCGCGGGCCACAGCACCTGCTCGCCATACGGCAGCGTGGTGGTCTGGAACGGCGCCGCGCCGGCATGGTTGACCGCGAACGACACATGGTCGGCCGGATGCCAGTCCTGCGTCAGCACCACATGCGTGAACGCCTCGGCCAGCCGGTTGATCACCGGCACGACCTGGTCGCCTTCGGGCACGGCGAGCGCGCCGCCGGGCATGAAGTCGTTCTGCACATCGATCACCAGCAGGCAATCGCTGTTGCCGAAGCGTCTTTGCATGGTCGCGTCCATCGCGTGGGTGCCGTGCCGTTCGCCGCTCAGCCGTTGAAGCCCTTGCCCTCGGCCGCCAGCTTCTTGAGCAGCGGCGCCGGCTCCCACGCTTCGCCGTGGTAGCCCTTGGCATAGCGCTGCATCGACAGCAGCACGTTGTACAGGCCGACCTGGTCCGCATACAGCATCGGGCCGCCGCGGTGCAGCGGGAAGCCGTAGCCGGTCAGGTAGACCATGTCGATGTCGGAGGCCTTCGAGGCAATGCCTTCTTCGAGGATCTTCGCGCCCTCATTGACCAGCGCGTACACCAGACGCTCGACGATCTCCTCGTCCGAGATCTTGCGGCGGGTAATGCCCAGATCCTTGGAATGCTGGACGATCATCTCGTTGACCTGCTGGTTCGGATACGGCTTGCGGTCGCCCGGCTTGTAGTCGTACCAGCCCGCGCCGGTCTTCTGGCCGAAGCGGCCCATCTCGCACAGCAGATCGGCGGTCTTCGAATACTGGATGTCCGGCTTCTCGACCGCGCGGCGCTTCCGGATCGCCCAGCCGATGTCGTTGCCGGCCAGGTCGCCCATGCGGAACGGACCCATGGCGAAGCCGAACTTCTCGATGGCCTTGTCGACCTGCTCGGGCAGCGCGCCCTCGTCCAGCAGATAGCCGGCCTGGCGGCTGTACTGCTCGATCATGCGGTTGCCGATGAAGCCGTCGCAGACGCCCGACACCACCGCGGTCTTCTTGATCTTCTTGGCGACCTGCATGACCGTGGCCAGCACGTCCTTGCCGGTCTTCTCGCCACGCACCACTTCCAGCAGCTTCATCACGTTGGCCGGGCTGAAGAAGTGCATGCCGACCACGTCCTGCGGACGCTTGGTGAACGAGGCGATCTTGTTGACGTCGAGCGTCGAGGTGTTCGAGGCGAGGATCGCGCCGGGCTTGGCGACTTCGTCCAGCTTCTTGAACACGGTCTCCTTGACGCCCATTTCCTCGAACACCGCCTCGATGATCAGGTCCGCGTCCTTGATGTCGTCATAGGACAGCGTGGTCGACAGCAGGCCCATGCGCTGCTCGACCTTCTCCTGCGTCAGCTTGCCCTTCTTGGCGCTGTTCTCGTAGTTGCGGCGGATCGTCGCCACGCCGCGGTCCAGCGCTTCCTGCTTGGTCTCCAGAACGGTGACGGGGATGCCCGCGTTCAGGAAGTTCATCGAGATGCCGCCGCCCATCGTGCCGGCGCCGATCACGGCAACCTTCTCGATCTTGCGGGTCGGGGTGTCCGACGGCACGTCGGGGATCTTGCTGGCAGCGCGCTCGCCGAAGAAGGCATGGCGCAGCGCGCGCGATTCCGGCGTGTTCACCAGGTACATGAAGCCTTCGCGCTCGATGCGCAGGCCCTCGTCGAACGGCTTGAGCGAAGCGGCCACGGCCTCGACGCACTTGCCTGGCGCCGGGAAGTTCTTCGCGACGGCGGCGACGGTGTTCTTCGCGAAGGCGAGGAAGCCCTCGGCGTTTTCATGGCGCACCTTCAGGTCGCGCACCTTGGGGTGCGGGCCCGAGGCTGCCGCGACATTGCGCGCGAACGCGATGGCCGCCGGCAGCACGTCGCCATCCACGATCTCGTCGAACAGCTTGGTGCCGCCGAACTTCTCCGACAGCACCGGGTTGCCGGTGACGATCATGTTCAGCGCGGCTTCCAGGCCGATCACGCGCGGCAGGCGCTGCGTGCCGCCGGCGCCCGGCAGGATGCCCAGCTTGACTTCGGGCAGCGCGATCTGCGCGCCCTTCGAAGCGACGCGGTAGTTGCAACCCAGCGCCAGCTCCAGACCGCCGCCCATCGCCACCGAATGCACCGCGGCGACGACCGGCTTGGTCGAATTCTCGATCACCTTGATCACCGAATGCAGCGTCGGCTCCTGCGTCGCCTTCGGCGTATTGAACTCGCGGATATCGGCGCCGCCCGAGAACGCCTTGCCGGCGCCGGTGATGACGACCGCCTTGACCGCGGCATCGTCCAGCGCACGGGTCATGCCTTCGACGATGCCAAGCCGGGTGCTGTGACCCAGGCCGTTGACAGGGGGATTGTCGAGCGTGATGACGGCGATGCCGTCCTGAACCTGATACTGCGCTGTCATGCTGGTTCCTTTGGTGTCTTGGTTGTCTCGGGATTCGAATTCTCGAATATTGTTTTACTTCGGCTGCGCCATCGGTATCCCGGTGCGCCTTGGGAATAGTAGGCGCGAGCCGGCTGCCCGGGGAGGCGAGCGAAACAAGCATACACAAAATAGAACGGTCGTTCAATTTCTATTTTGACCGTTATGGAAGCGGGTTTTGAGGCAATTCTTAGCTTCATGAGGCGCGTGCATAGGGCACTATCGCGGCGTGCATGCCGAAGCCGGGCGCAAGCGAGAATGCAGCCCATCAGTCTGAATTTGGACTAGAATCAGTCCACCCCAACACCTCTGAGGCGGATGATGAAGTACTCCACCCAGGTCAAGCCCATCTCCTATTTGAAGAGTCACACGGCAGAGATTGTGAATACGCTCACTGAGACGCGTGAGCCTTTGCTGATTACACAGAACGGTGAAGCGAAATTGGTGGTGATGGACGTGAAATCGTACGAGCAGCAAGAACAGACCATCGCCCTGCTGCAATTGCTGGCTCAGGGGCGACGCCATATCGAGGAAGGACGCGTCGTGTCCGCCGAGGACGTCTTCGCCGAAATCGAAGCCCTGGATAAAGCGGACGAAGAATGAAACACAGGGTCGTCTTCCTGCAAACGGCTGTTGACGATCTGAAGGAAATCCGCCGCTACGTCCGCAAGCACTTTTCGCAGGCCGTGTGGCTCGACTCATACGGCAAGATCAAAAAAGCCATACTGGGGCTGGAACGGACACCGTACCGCGGCCACACGCCCGACGAACTTCCAGCCACACACTTTCTCGAGATCATCGCAGTGAAGAACCGCGTCATCTACGAAGTGCTCGGCGACACGGTCTACATTCATCTGATCTGCGACTGTCGCCAGGACTTCCAGACGAAGCTGGCACGTCGGCCCATCCGCGCCCTGTTCCCGCCGGAGTAGCGGTCACGATCACCCGAATCAGACCTCCAACCACTCCTTGCGCACCTGCGCATTCCCCTTGAGCTCGGCCGGCGTCCCTTCGAAAACGATGTGCCCGTGGCCCATCACATAGACGCGCTGCGAGATGTCCAGCGCGATCGCCAGCTTCTGCTCGATCAGCAGCACCGAGACGCCGCGCTCCTTCAGCACCTTCAGGTAATCGGCGACCTGGGCGACGATCATCGGCGCCAGCCCTTCGGTCGGCTCGTCGATCAGCACCAGGTCGGGGTCGCCCATCAGCGTGCGGCACAGCGTCAGCATCTGCTGCTCGCCGCCTGACAGCACGCCCGCCGGCGTGTTCTCGCGCTCCTTCAGGCGCGGGAACAGCGCGAACATGTCGTCGGTGCTCCAGCGCGGGCGGCTTTGCCTGGGGTTCGGCTTCTCGCCGAGCAGCATGTTCTGCCGCACGGTCAACGTGGGGAAGATGTCCCGATTCTCCGGCACATAGCCAACGCCAAGATGGGCAATCTCGAAGGTGCGCCGCCCCAGGATCTCGTCGCCGCGAAAGCGCACCGAGCCTTCGGCCTTGACCATGCCGAGAATGGCCTTGGCCATTGTCGACCGCCCCACCCCGTTGCGCCCCAGCAGCGCGACGATCTCGCCCTCGTCGATATGCAGATCGACGCCATGCAGGATATGGCTCTTGCCGTAGTAGGCGTGCAGCCCCTGCACTTCCAGCATGCGCTTGCCCATCAGTGCACTCCCTCGCCCTCGTCCAGCGTCGTGCCCAGATAGGCCTCCTTGACGCGGCGATCATTGCGGATGGACTCGGGCGTGCCGGTGGCGATCACCTCGCCGTAGACCAGCACCGAAATGCGGTCGGCCAGCCCGAACACCACGCTCATATCGTGCTCGACCATCACCAGCGTCTTGCCCACGGTGACCTTGCGAATCAGCTCGACCGCATGGTCCGACTCCGAACGGCTCATGCCCGCGGTCGGCTCGTCCAGCAGGATCACGTCCGCGCCGCCCGCGATGGTGATGCCGATCTCCAGCGCGCGCTGCTCGGCGTACGTCAGCAGGCCCGACTGCGTATGGCGCCGATGCTGCAGGCCGATCAGTTCCAGCACCTCCTCGGCCCGCTCGCGCGCATCGCGCAGCTCGGACAGCCGGTGCCAGAACGAGTACTTGTAGCCCAGCGACCACAGCACTGCGCAGCGCAGGTTCTCGAACACCGTCAGCCGATGAAAGATGTTGGTGATCTGGAAGCTGCGCGACAGGCCCTTGCGATTGATCACGAACGGCTGCAGGCCGCCGATCTCCTCGCCATTGAGCCGAACCGAGCCCGAGGTTGGCGCGAACCGGCCCGAGATAAGATTGAAGGTCGTCGACTTGCCCGCGCCGTTGGGGCCGATCAGCGCATGGCGCTCTCCGCGCGTGATGTTCAGCGTCACGCCGCGGATGATTTCGGTCTGGCCAAAGCGCTTGCGCACATCGGTCAGCTCCAGCGCCGCCGTGGTATCCCGCCTCATGCCGCTCCTCCCGCGATTTCCGCCTGCACCTTGTCCCAGCGCGCGCGCGCCAGGCTCACCGTGAACCGCCATGCCGCCAGGCCGGCCAGCCACAGCGCGGCGGCAACACCCCACGGCGCCAGCGTGCCGGCATCGAAGCCGATACCGAACAGCGTCATTGCGGTGCCGTTGGCGCTGTCGACCTGCACCTTGTAGACCAGCTCCACCGTCAGGATGATCGCCGCCAGCAGCACCACCCCGGCCAGCGCGCACAGCCCGTAGGACGGCAGCATCTGACGGAACTTGCCGCGCGCCACCAGCGGCAACTGCATCATCAGCAGGCTCGCCAGCCCGCCCGGCACGAACATCACCATCAGCACGAAGAACAGGCCCAGGTAGAGCAGCCAGGCCTTGGTCAGATCCGACAGCGCGACCGCGAACAGCACGAACACCACCGCGCCGATCACCGGTCCGAAGAAGAAGCCGGCGCCGCCGATGAAGGCGGCCAGCAGCACGCCGCCGGAGCGTACCGCGCTGACGTTCTCCGCCGACACGATCTCGAAGTTGATCGCCGCCAGCGCGCCCGATATGCCGGCAAAGAACGCCGACAGGATCAGCACCAGATAGCGCACGCGCTGCGTGTTGTAGCCGATGAATTCGGCCCGCTCGGGGTTGTCGCGCACCGCATTGGCGATGCGGCCCAGCGGCGTCTGCGTCCACGCATACATCGCCGCCATCGACAGCAGGCACCAGATCGCGATCAGGTAGTAGACCTGGCGGCCCGGGCCGAAGGTGATGCCCAGGAAAGGCTCGCCCACCACGCGATTGGTCGAGATGCCGCCCTCGCCGCCGAAGAACTCCGGGAACATCAGCGAGCTGGCGAACACCATCTCGCCGATGCCCAGCGTGATCATCGCGAAGGTGGTGCCGGACTTCTTGGTGGTCACGTAGCCGAAGATGACGCCGAAGAACGCGCCCGCCAGCCCCCCGACCAGCGGCAGCAGCGACACCGGCAGCCACACCGTGCCGGCACCCACCATGTTCAGCACATGCACCGCGATAAAGGCGCCCAGCCCCGAGTAGACCGCGTGGCCGAACGACAGCATGCCGGTCTGCCCGAGCAGCATGTTGTACGACAGCGCGAACACGATCATGATGCCCATCTGCGACATCAGCGTGATGGCAAACCCGCCGGTGAAGATCAGCGGCAGCACCAGCATCAGCAACGCCGTGGCGCCCCAGATCAGCCAGCGGCCCAGGTTCAACGGCCGATAGCGCATCGTGCGGCCGTTCATCGCAGTGTCTTGCGTGCGTTGCATCGTCGATTCCATCGCCTCAGCTCTCCCGGGTTCCCATCAGGCCGCGCGGGCGGAAGATCAGCATCACGACCAGCAGCAGATACGGCAGCACCGGCGCGACCTGCGCCACCGTCAGCCGCCACAGCGAATAGAACGGCGTCTCGCTGGTCACGTTCAGCCCCAGCGAGTTGAACATGCCCGCCAGCGACGCGTCGATGGTCACCGCGAAGGTCTGCAGCAGCCCGATCAGGATCGATGCGATGAACGCCCCGACCAGCGAGCCCATGCCGCCGACCACCGCCACCACGAACACGATCGAGCCGACCGCGGCCGCCATCGACGGCTCCGTGACGAAGGCATTGCCGCCGATCACCCCGGCAAGACCCGCCAGCGCAGCGCCGCCGCCGAACACCAGCATGAAGACGCGCGGCACGTTGTGGCCCAGCGCCTCGACCATCTCGGGATGGGTCAGCGCGGCCTGGATCACCAGCCCGATACGCGTGCGCGTCAGCACCAGGTAGATCGCCACCAGCATCGCCAGCGACACCAGCATCATGAAGGCGCGGTACTTGGGAAAGGCAGAGGTGAAGACAGTGAACAGCGGACCGTCGAGCTCGGCCGGAATCCGGTACGGCACCGCCGCCAGCCCCCAGACCAGCTTGACGCCCTCCTCGATCAGGTAGGCCAGACCGAAGGTGAACAGCAGCTCGGCGACGTGGCCGTACTTGTGCACCGCGCGCAGGCCGAAGCGCTCGACCACCGCGCCGGCAACCGCGACCAATAATGGCGCGACGATCAGCGCCGGCCAGAAGCCGATCTTGGTCGAAATCGAATAGGCGAAATAGGCGCCGAGCATGTAGAAGCTCGCATGCGCGAAGTTCAACACGCCCATCATGCTGAAGATCAGCGTCAGGCCCGACGACAGCATGAACAGCAGCAGCCCGTAGCTGAGGCCGTTCAACAGCGAGATGATGAAGAATTCCACAGCCAGTCCTTCCATCTGGCGCCGGTCGGGCGGCGTGCGCCGCCGACCGGCGAAGGCGAAGCGAGGGCGGGCGCAGCGGCCGGTGGTGTGCCCCCAGGGGCCGGCAGCATACCACCGGCACTGGGGGGCATGGGCCGCTCGAGCGCGCCGCGTGTGGCGCGTCCCGAATCAGCCTGGACGCTTCATCTGGCAGGAGGTGGGTTGGGCGGCGACATGCGCGTCCAGCACCGCATTGGTCTTCCAGCCGTAGCCGGTGTTTTCCTGGTCGTACTTGACTTCCTTGCCGTCGACCTTGGTCCAGGTGGCGATGGTCAGCGGCTGCTGGGCCTGGTGGTCGCTCGCGCGCATCTCGACGGTGCCGTTCATGCTCTCGACCTTCATGCCCTCGAGCGCCTTGGCCACCTTGACCGGATCGGTCGACTTGGTGTCCTTGAACGCCTTGCTGAGCATCGCGATGCCGGTGTACGAGGCCATCACGTAGAAGTCGTCGTTGTACTTCTTCTCGTAGCCTTCGATCACCTCCGAGCCGCGGAAGCCCTTGTTGTTCGGGTTGTAGTACCCGACATAGCGCACGCGTTCGGCGCCGGCCGCCCCCATCGCGGTCGGCACCCCGGTGGTGGCCGCGTAGTAGGTATAGAAGTTGGCGTTCAGCCCGGCGTCCTTGGCCGCCTTGATCAGCAGCGCCAGGTCGCTGCCCCAGTTGCCGGTGATCACGGTATCGGCGCCGGCGGCCTTGATCTTGGCGATATACGGCGAGAAATCCTTGACCTGCGCGAGCGGATGCAGATCTTCGCCGACCACCTGGATGTCGGGTCGCTTGCGCTTCAGATATTCCTTGGCGGCGCGCGCGACCTGGTGGCCGAACGAGTAGTTCTGGTTGATCAGATAGACCTTCTTGACGTTCTGGTCCTGCGCCAGATAGGTGGTCAGCGCCTCCATCTTCATGTCGGAGTTGGCGTCCAGCCGGAAATGCCAGTAGTTGCATTTCGAGTTGGTCATGTCCGGATCGACCGCGGCATAGTTCAGATAGATGATTTCCTTGCCGGGGTTGCGCTCGTTGTGCTTGGCCACCGCGTCCTGCAGCGCCAGGCCCACCGACGAGCCGTTGCCCTGCACCACGTAGCGGATGCCCTGGTCCACGGCCTGCTTCAGGATCGTCAGGCTCTCCTGCGGCGAGAGCTTGTTGTCGAAGCCCACGACCTCGAACTTGTGCCCGCCGGCCCAGTTCTTCTGATTGGCCAGTTCGGCGACGTATTGCCAGCTCTTGAGCTGGTTCTGGCCAACCGGCGCCATCAGCCCCGACAGCGGATCGATGAACGCGATCTTCACCGTATCCGCCGCGGCGGCCCCCGGACCCAGCGCGGCGAGCAATGCCACGCCGGCGACGAGCGGACGCAATCTGATCATGGTTTGTCTCCTTCTCTCTTTCTCTCGTTGGCTATCGTGTTGAGCGAGCGGCCGGGGCTGCCGCTGTGTTGCACGTTGCCATGCGCGCGGCTTGCCCGACCGGCCCGTTTTGCTTCCCCGGCGGCACCGGGCCGGCGCCGCCGTTGCTGCACGTGCTCTGCGACGGCCCTGCTCAGGCCGTCGGCAGCCGATAGTCCTTGAACTGCTCGCGCAGCTTCAGCTTCTGCATCTTGCCGGTGGCCGTCAGCGGGATCTCGTCGACGAAGGCGACATCGTCGGGGATCCACCATTTGGCGACCTTGCCCTCGAAGAAGGCCAGCAATTCCTCGCGCGTCAGCTCGGTGCCGGGCTTCTTCATCACCACCAGCAGCGGCCGCTCGTCCCACTTCGGATGGTGGACCGAGATGCAGGCGGCCATATGGACCGCCGGATGCGCCGCGGCGACATTCTCCACGTCGATTGACGAAATCCATTCGCCGCCGGACTTGATCACGTCCTTGCTGCGATCGGTGATCTGCATGTAGCCGTCGGCGTCGATGGTGGCGACGTCGCCGGTCGGGAACCAGCCGTCGACCAGCGGCGAGCTGTCGCTGCGGTAGTAGCGATCGATGATCCAGGGGCCGCGCACCATCAGGTCGCCGAAGGCCTTGCCGTCCCACGGCAGCTCGCGCCCCTCGCCGTCGACGATCTTCATGTCGACGCCGTAGATGACCCGGCCCTGCTTCTCCAGGATGGCCTGCTGTTGCTCAGGCGGCAGCGACAGATGCTTGTTCAGCAGCTTGCAGGTGGTGCCCAGCGGCGACATCTCGGTCATGCCCCAGGCATGGATCACCTCGACGTCGAGGGCGTTCAGCGCCTTGATCATCGCCGGCGGCGCGGCGGAGCCGCCGATCACCGTGCGCTTGAAGCTGGAGAAGCGCAGCTGGTTGGCCTGCACATGCTGCAGCAGGCCAAGCCAGACCGTCGGCACGCCGGCCGAGAAGGTGACCTGCTCCTGCTCGAACAGCTCGTACAGCGAGGCGCCGTCGAGCTTGGCGCCCGGAAACACCAGCTTGGCGCCGACCAGCGGCACCGAGTACGGCAGGCCCCAGGCGTTGACGTGGAACATCGGCACGACCGGCAGAATCACGTCCTTGGCCGAGCAGCCCAGCGCATCGGGCAAGGCCGACGCATACGAGTGCAGCACCGTCGAGCGATGCGAGTAGAGCGCGCCCTTGGGGTTGCCGGTGGTGCCGGAGGTGTAGCACAGGCTGGACGCGGTGTTCTCGTCGAAGCTCGGCCAGCTGTAGTTGCCATCCTGCGTCTCGAGCAGATCCTCGTAGCACAGCAGCGGCAGCTTCGATTCGGCCGGCAGATGCGCGCGGTCGCTCATCAGCACCCAGCCCTTGACCTGCGGGCAATGCGGCGCGAGGCCCTCGACCAGCGGCAGGAAGGTCAGGTCGAAGAACACATAGCGGTCTTCGGCGTGATTGACGATATAGGCCAGTTGCTCGGGGAACAGCCGCGGGTTGATGGTGTGGCAGACCGAACCCATCCCCGATACGGCGTAATAGATCTCGAGATGGCGGTAGCCGTTCCACGCCAGCGTGCCGACCCGCTCGCCGGGCTGCACGCCGAGCTTGATCAGCGCCTGCGCCAGCTTGCGGGCACGCAGCTCGCAATCGCGGTAGGTATAGCGGTGGAGATCCCCTTCGGTGCGCCGCGAAACGATTTCGGTGCTGCCGTAATGGCGGGCGGCGTGGGTGATGATGGAGGAAATGAGCAACGGCGCGCCCATCATTTGTCCCATCAATGCCATGGGAATGGTCTCCTGTATCGGTTGCGATGTCCGTCGCGGCGAGGCCGAGAAGCGAACAATCGTTCTTTTTTTAGGCCGACAAAAACCTTCCAGCGGAAGGCGTCGGCAAACACGCTCGCACTGCCCGCCGATGCACTACACCGGTGCACTACCCCGGTGCACTGGGCGTGCAAGCGGGTGTCATGACGGGGAAGACTGCCGGTGATGGCCCCGCCGCGACGGGAACAAGCGGGAACCAGCGGGAACACCGGCGGCGGCGCCGCGGTCAGACCAGGGACAATGCGGCGTGCAAGTACAATACTGCCAGCCATGTTGCACCTCAACATGTCGTTTTCCCTAGCCTGCAAGCGCACTTCCAGGCAGGCCACCGATTGCAGGCTGTTGCACCGCGCCGGTCCCCAGCCCACGTTCGCCCATCCGCGAGCCTCCACGCCCGGCGCGTGATGCCAAGGCCCTGACCTCATGTCCTCTTTGCCCTCTTCCGCTTCGCCCGCCTCGTCGGCCCCCTCGAGCGCCAGTCCGGTCGATCCGCCGTTCTCCGTGGCGCCCGGTTTCGCCGAGCTCGGCGAGCGCTTCTTCACGCGGCTGCCGCCCACGCCGCTGCCCGCCCCTTATCTGGTCGCGGTGGCACCGGCCGCTGCCGAACTGCTTGGTTGGCAATCGGCCGCCGCCGACCAGGCGCCGCCGCTGCGGGACTTCGCCGAGGTCTTCATCGGCAACCGCGTGCCCGACTGGGCCGATCCGCTGGCGACCGTCTACTCGGGCCATCAGTTCGGCGTCTGGGCCGGCCAGCTCGGCGACGGGCGTGCGATCCGGCTGGCCGAGGCACAGACCGCCAACGGCCCCTGGGAGATCCAGCTCAAAGGATCGGGCAAGACGCCGTATTCCCGCATGGGCGATGGCCGCGCCGTGCTGCGCTCGTCGATCCGCGAATATCTGTGCTCGGAGGCCATGGCCGCGTTGGGCATCCCGACCACTCGCGCGCTGTGCATCGTCGGCTCCGACGCGCCGGTGCGCCGCGAGACGATCGAGACCGCCGCGGTGGTGACGCGCCTTTCGCCCACCTTCATCCGCTTCGGCCATTTCGAGCATTTCGCCGCGCACGACGACGTGGCCGCGCTGCGCCAGCTGGCCGACTTCGTGATCGACCGCTTCATGCCGGAATGCCGCGACAGCGTCGGCGGCGAGACCGTCAGCCCCTACCAGGCGCTGCTGCGCGAGGTGTCGCTGCGCACCGCCGACCTGATGGCCCAGTGGCAGGCCGTGGGGTTCTGCCACGGCGTGATGAACACCGACAACATGTCGATCCTCGGCCTGACCATCGACTACGGCCCGTTCGGCTTTCTCGACGCCTTCGACGCCAACCACATCTGCAACCACTCGGACAACCAGGGCCGCTATGCCTACAGCCAGCAGCCGCAGGTGGGCTTCTGGAACCTGCATTGCCTGGCGCAGGCGCTGCTGCCGCTGTGGCTCGCGCGCGAGGATGGGCAGGCGCCGACCGAGGCCGCCAAGGAGGCCGCGATCGAGGCCGCCCATGCCGCGCTCGATCCCTTCCGCGACCGCTACGCGCTGCGCTTTTTCCAGCTGTACCGCGCCAAGCTGGGCCTGGCCAGCGCCGACATCGACCACGCCGCCGACGAGGCGCTGCTGACCGACCTGTTCCGCCTGCTGCATACGCAGCGGGTCGACTACACCTTGTTCTGGCGCAATCTCGCCCGCATCTCGTCGGCGGACGGCAGCCGCGATGCACCGGTGCGCGACCTGTTCATGGATCGCGCCGGCTGGGACGCGTGGGCCGAGCGCTACCGCGCCCGGCTGCGGGCCGAGAGTTCGGACGATGCGGCCCGCGCGGTGTCGATGCTGGCCGTCAATCCGAAGTACGTGCTGCGCAACCATCTGGCCGAGGTGGCGATCCAGCGCGCCAAGGAAAAGGACTTCAGCGAGGTGCAGCGGCTGCTGGCGGTGCTGTCGCGGCCCTTCGACGAGCAGCCCGAGGCCGAGTCGTATGCCGCGCTGCCGCCCGACTGGGCATCCGGTATCGAGGTAAGCTGTTCGTCCTGATTTCGATCCCGCTATCGAACGCAATTTCGAACCCAATATCGACCGTCTCCACGAGGATCCGCATCATGCCCGTCAACAAGACCGAAGCCGAATGGCGCGCGCAACTGTCCGACATCGAATACCGGGTCACGCGCGAGGCCGCCACCGAACGCGCCTTCACCGGCCGCTACTGGGACCACTGGGAGCCCGGCATCTACCGCTGCGTGGGCTGCGGCACGCCGCTGTTCGAGTCCACCACCAAGTTCGACGCCGGCTGCGGCTGGCCGAGCTATTTCCGGCCCATCAACGGTGAGGTGATCGACGAGCAGGTGGACCGCAGCCATGGCATGGTCCGCATCGAGGTGCGTTGCAAGGAATGCGGCAGCCATCTGGGCCATGTCTTCGAGGATGGCCCAGCTCCGACCGGGCTGCGTTATTGCATCAACTCGGCTGCGCTAAAATTCGACGATCGCGAGCGCGAGCCGGGCTCCGCCGACGACGCCGGCCAATCCGGCAACCCTGGCTGACCGACAGCGCCGACCGCAAGCGCTGAACGGCAGCGGCCAGACCCCACGATAACGATTCCGCGATGCCCCCTGCCGGCATCGCCCTCCCCCGACGGACCCGCATGAAATTTCTGTTCGACCTGTTCCCGGTCATCCTGTTTTTCGTCACCTTCAAGCTGTCGGGCATCTTCGCCGCCACCGCGGTCGCGATCGCGGCCACCATCGTGCAGATCGGCTGGGTCTGGCTGCGCCACCGCAAGGTCGAACCGATGCAGTGGATCAGCCTGCTGATCATCGTGGTGTTCGGCGGCGCCACGCTGCTGCTGCACAACGAGACCTTCATCAAGTGGAAGCCCACCGTGCTGTACTGGCTGTTCGCGGTGGCGCTGCTGGCCTCCGCCGCGATCTGGCGCAAGAACCTGATCCGCGCCATGATGGAAAAGTCCGTCAAGCTGCCCGACCCGATCTGGGGCCGCCTCAATACCGCCTGGGCCGGTTTCTTCGCCGCGATGGGCGTGCTGAACCTGTGGGTGGCCTACCAGTTCTCGACCGACATCTGGGTCAATTTCAAGCTGTTCGGCAGCATGGGCCTGATGCTGGTCTTCATCGTCGCGCAGAGCCTCTGGCTGTCGCGCCATATGAACGAAAACGCGCCCGAAAAAGCGCAGGAAAGCGCCCGCGATTGAGCGGGCATCGCACCATGAACGACGTCTCTTCTTCGTTGCCTCCCGACAGCGCCGCCCACAGCACCGCCGACAGTACCGCCGGCGACACCGCCGCGCAGATCGACGCCCTGCTGCGCGCCGAACTCTCCCCCTCGCAACTGACGGTGCGCGACGACAGCGCGCTGCATGCCGGCCATCCGGGCGCGGCCTCGGGCGGCGGGCACTATCATGTCACCATCGTCAGCGAACGCTTTGCCGGCGCGAGCCGGGTTGCCCGACATCGCATGGTGTATGATGCGCTGCGCAGTCTCTTCCCCATGCGGATCCATGCCCTGGCAGTGTCCGCATTCACCGAGCAAGAGTATTCCGCGCAATGACCATCATCATCCGCGCGGTGTCTGCACAAGCCTCTGCACAAGTATCTGCATAATCGTCCAGCCTTCCCCAGACTTCCCAACACTGATTCCATGAAGACCACTGTCCTCTCGTTCAGCCTGGCGGCTGTGCTTGCCGCTGGCAGCTTGCCGGCAATCGCCCAGAATGCCGCCGTCGTCAATGGCAAGGGCATTCCGTCGGCCAAGCTCGACAAGCTGATCGCCGGCACCGGCCAGCCGGCTTCCCCGGAGCTGCGGGACCGCGCGCGCAATATGCTGATCGACCGCGAGCTGCTGGTGCAGGAGGCCAACAAGCGTGGCCTCACGCAGAACCCGGACGTGCAGGAGCAGCTGGAACAGGCCCGCCTGAATGTGCTGGCCGGCGCAGTGTTCGAAGACTATGTGCGCAACCACGGCACCAGCGATGCCGAGCTGCGCAAGCAATACGACAAGATCAAGGCCCAGTTCGGCAACGGCAAGGAATACCGCGCCCGCCATATCCTGGTCGAGAAGGAGTCCGAAGCGGTGGCGATCATCGCCAAGATCAAGGGCGGCGCCAAGTTCGCCGACGTGGCCAAGGCCTCGTCGAAGGATCCGGGCTCGGCCGCCAACGGTGGCGATCTCGACTGGGCCAGCAGCAACAGCTATGTGCCCGAGTTCTCGGCCGCGATGGCCAGCCTGAAGAAGGGCCAGATGACCGAGACCCCGGTCAAGACGCAGTTCGGCTGGCACGTGATCCTGCTCGAGGACGAGCGCGAGACCAAGATCCCGACCTTCGAAGAAGCCAAGCCGCAGCTGCAGCAGATGATGATGAGCGACCAGAACTGGCAGCGCGAGCAGTTCCAGTCGATGATGAAGTCGCTGCGCGACAAGGCGAAGATCCAGTAAGGCGGCTCGCCCTGGTTCCCGGTCGTGACCGGGCGCCAACAAAAAACCGGCGCTCGATGCGCCGGTTTTTCTTTTGTGCCGCGAGACGTCGAGCGCCCTATTTCCTGTCGCCTGCCTCGTGTCGCCTACTTCGTGTCGATCTTCACCGCGATCCCATCCTCGGTCACGGTGATCGCGCCCGGCTCGACCTGCTTGCCGTTGACCTGCAGCTCCTCGGGCTTGAAGGTATGCAGCGGATAGTCCTTCAGCAGTTCCTGCGCCACCAGGTTGCCCACCGCGTTGAGCTGCGCGCTGTATTGACCCGGCACGCCTTCGACCTGGACCTGCTCGACGGTCGGGTTATCGAGCAGCACCGCGCGCTTGACAGGGTCGTAGCGCAGCCCGCTGTTGAGCGCCAGCGTGCCGTTCACTGGCGGCGCCGGCAGCAGGCTGTTGGTCAGCTGCGCGTCGACCTGCGTGGTGACGCGGTTGCCCGCCGCATCGAGCGTCAGCCGCGGCCGGGTCAGCCGTACGTCCAGCACCTGGGCATAGCGCAGCGTCGCCGGGAAGCGGCTTTCGACGGCGCGCTGCAGCTCCTGTTTGGTGAAGGTGTATTCGCCGGTCCAGATGTTGTAGCCGGCGATGGCAGCGCCGGAAAGAAGGCCGAGGCCGACGAGAGCGACGCCAAGCGCTGTGGCCGCCAGGGGCCGCCGGATGCCCCGGGCGTGGCCATGCGAAAAGATTGAAGTCATGGGCGATGCTGGAGTGGTCACCTCGGTCAGACCGGGGCGACGTCCCGGCGTTCCACCATCGCCGGACCGGTGGTCAGTAATGGGGCGGTATCTCCTGCACCGACCCGCCGTCGGCGCCGGCGCCCGTCGCGGCCGGCAGCTGCTGGTAGAGCGCCTGCATCTGCTCCTGCAGCAATTCGATCTGCCGTTGCTGCTTCGCGACGGTCAGGTTCAGCGTCTCCAGCAGGTCTTCCTGGAAGGCCAGCTTGACCTCCAGCTCGGTGATTCGCGATTCCATGAGGTCCTCCATTGCCAGATGTCAGACATGCGGGCAGGCAAGCTCCCGCGGGGCGCGCATTGTAACCGGACCGGCGCCCGATCGCGGGCGGGGTTGTCAGCACATCATAGTGCGTGTACGCTTGCCCGAGTCGTGCTGCGGATGATTCGATGAACGGCATTCGATTCCATCGATCCCCGCCGCCGGCGCACCGGCCGTCCCATGACGGTCGTGTGACGGTTTTCTACCCCCTTCGGTTCCACCCTGGTTCCATGACGCCTGTACGCTGCGCTTCCTCGATTGCCAATCCGGTCCTGCTGGCCGGTGGCACGCGCGCGTCGGCGCCTCCTCCCGTTTCTCCTGTCTGGTCGCCGCCGGCCGCTGTCTGCTCGCCGCCGGCCGACGTCGCCGCCGTCGTGGCAGGCGTAGCACCGCCGCACGTGGTCGTGGCCGGTGTTGCACCGCCGCCGCGCGCCGTCGTTGCAGCGGTAGCCCCGCCGCCCGCGGCCGTCCTCGGCTGATCTCAGCCGATCTCCAGTCTTCCGTCTGACCGTGCGCGCCTGCCGCGCGCGAACGCCTTTGCTGCCTGCTCGATGCCGCGCATCTCGCCGATGCCGGCTCGCATTCGCCGCCGGCGCTCGCCCACGGTCAACCGAAGCCCGTCACACCCAATGACAGGTGAAACCGATGAACTTCCAAAGATTCGCGCATGCGGCGCGATCGACGTTGTCCCTGCTGTCCTTGTCGGCGTTCTCGTCGGCGCTGTTGTCGGCGCTGTTGTCAGCATTCTCGTCCCGACTGACCTCGTCCCGGCCTTCCTCCTCTCGACCGTCCCTGCGCTCGCGCGTGAAGCTGCCCGACACCTGGGCCGCCCACGGCTCCACGGCGCTGTTCGTGCTGCTGTGGAGCAGCGGCGCGATCGTCGCCAAATGGGGCCTTGCCTATGCCTCGGCCTTCGCCTTCCTGACCCTGCGCTTCGTGCTGGCATTCGGCGTACTGCTGGCGATCGCCGCCTGGCGGCGCCGCTGGCTGCCCGAGCCAGGCCAGCGCGGACGCGTGGCGATGGTCGGCCTGCTGCTGACCGGCTGCTATTCGATCTGCTACCTGCTCGCGCTGGACCGCGGCGTCACGCCCGGCATGCTGGCGACGCTGCTCGGCGCCCAGCCGATCCTGACGCTGCTGCTGACCGAGCGCCGCTTCTCCGCGCTGCGGCTGGTCGGGCTGATGCTGGCGCTCGCCGGGCTGGTGATGGTGGTCTACCAGGGCATCGGCATCGCCGGCACCCCGGTGGCCGGCATGCTCTATGCGCTGACCGCGCTGGTCACGATGACGGCCGGCACCATCGTGCAGAAAGGCATCCGCCAGGCGCCGATCGACGTGATGCCGCTGCAATACGGCATCGCGCTGCTGATGTGCCTGGCGCTGCTGCCGTTCGAACCGATCCACGTCTCGTGGACGCCCGCGCTGCTGCTGCCGCTGGGGTGGATGGCACTGGTGATCTCGATCGGCGCAACGCTGCTGCTGTACCGGATGATCCAGGGCGGCAATCTGGTCAACGTGACCAGCCTGTTCTACCTGGTGCCCGCCGGCACCGCGGTGCTCGACTACCTGATCCTGGGCAACCGGCTGGCGCCGCTGGCGCTGGCCGGCATGGTCACGATCCTGCTCGGGCTGGCGCTGGTGTTTCGGAACAAGCCGGGGGCGTGATCCGTGTCACGCCGGTGCCACGGCGGTGCCACGACGAGGGTGCGATGACGACGGTGCCACGACCACGGCGCTACGCCTGTGCCGCGCGCCGGTCCACCGTCGCTCAGGACGGCGGTCGGCGCCGGCGCGCCAGCACCGCGCCAAGGATCAGGCCGACCACGAGGGCGGCCACGATCCAGAGCCACGACGCGGTCGTCGGTGGCGCGGTAACGGGCGCCGACGGCGACCCCGGTGCGGCGGTCGGCGTCACCCCGGCCATCGTGGCGGTCAGCGCCTGCCAGTCGGCTTTCGTGATCTGCGTCATGCGAGCCGCATCGGGCAGCCCGAACACGCAGATCTCGCCGCCCGGCAACTGGCAGAAGCGTTCGGCCGGACAGGCTTTCAGGATCTGTGGGGTTTCTCCGGTGCCACACCGCGCGCCGGCGCTTTTGAGCACCTGCAAGGTGACGTCGGGATGCTTGGTCAGTTGTTCCGGCATGGTGCCTCCCGCTGACTACGTGACAAACGGGTAGCAAGCGCGAGGCCCCGGCCCCGCCTTACTTCCAGAACCCAGTATGGGAGCGCGCGGCCTCGTCTTCCAGCATCGGACCGTGCACCTCGATATGGCGCTGCCCCCGCACAAACACCTCGCGGCACGGCAGCGAGAAGGTCGGATTCTCGGGATGGTCGCCGGTCAGCCCCAGCAAGGTGTGCTCCGACAGCGCATAGACCACGCGGCCGATGTTGCACCAGTAGATCGCCCCGGCGCACATGCAGCAGGGCTCCGCGCTCGTGTACAGCGTGCAGCGGGCCAACTGCTCGGGGCTCCGGCGCTTCGCGGCCAGCGCCGCCGTGGCAAGCTCCGCATGCTGGGTCGGATCGCCCTGCGGCGGCATCGAGTTGTTGCCGGCCGAGGCGACGATATTGCCGTGCTCGTCGGCGACGATCGCCGCAAAGGGATGGCGCCCGTTCTGCTTCGATTCCTCGGCCAGCGCGATCGATTGGCGCAGCAGCCGCAGATCGAGCTCGGTCAGCTTGTCCGTGGTGGTATGGGTCTGGGTGTCGATGGCTGGCATCGGACGATTCTCCTGCGAAGTAGGCGCCCTGGTGGCGCGATGCGATGGCGGCCGGTATTGGCCGCGTTGGGATCAAGGCTGGCTGGTGGCGACGGCGTCGGCATGCTCGCCGTCGAGCGCGGCAGCTTGCGGCGTTCCACGATTGAGCATCAGGTTCAGCAGCACCGCCGTGATCGCCCCGAGAAAGATGCCGCTGTCGAGCACCAGCTTCAGCGGCCCTTCGACGCGCTCGAACAGCGCCGGCAGCGACATCGGCAACACGCCCACGCTGACCGACACCGCCACGATGATCGCGTTGCGCGTGCCGTCGAACTTCACGCGCGACAGCTCCTGGATGCCGGCCACCGTGGTCATGCCAAACATCACGATGGCGCAGCCGCCCAGCACCGGCCGCGGTACCGAAGCAATCAGCGCGCCAAGCTTCGGGAACAGACCCATCAAGACCATGATGGCGCCCGCCGATGCCACCACATAGCGGCTCTTGACGTTCGAAAGCGCGATCAGCCCGGTGTTCTGCGTGAACGCGTTATAGGGAAAGCTGTTGAAGACGCCGCCGAGCATCGTCGACAGTCCATCGGCGCGGAAGGCGTCGCCGAGCGTGCGCTGCGTCGAAGGCCGGCCGACGATGGTGCCGATCGCCAGCACATTGCCGGTGGTCTCGGCCATGATCACCAGCATCGCGAGCAGCATCACCAGCGTCGGCATCGGCGCGAAGGACGGGGCGCCGAATGCGAATGGCGGGCTGATCTCGAACCAGGCGGCGCCTGACACCGCGTCGAAACTGGTCATGCCGCAGGCCATCGCGATCGCGGTCCCGGCCAGCAGGCCGATCAGCACCGACAGATTGCCGATAAAGCCCGAGAAACGCGCATAGACGAACAGCGTGATGGCGATCGTCACCAGGCCGAGCAGCAGGTTCGGGGTCGCGCCGAAGTCCGGTGCAGCGGGATTGCCGCCCCCGAGCCAGATCGCGGCCGCCGGCATCAGCGTGACCCCGATGATCACGATCAGACTGCCGATTACCACCGGCGGAAACCAGCGCAACAATCGGCTGAACAGCGGCGCAATCGCGATGGTCAGCGCGCCTGCCGCGATCACCGCGCCAAAGACGTGGTTCATGCCATATTGCTGGCCGATCAGGATCATCGGCGCGATCGCGATGAAGGAACACCCCTGGATCAACGGCAGACGCGCACCGAAGCGCCAGAACCCCAGCGTCTGGATCAGCGTCGCAATCCCCGAGGTCAGCAGATTGGCATTGATCAGCGTGACCATCTGCTGCTGGGTCAAGCCCAGCGCGCTGCCAAGAATCAACGGCACCGCGACGGCGCCCGCGTACATCACCAGCACGTGCTGCAGGCCGAAGCTGGCCAGCTGCCGCACTGGCAATCGTTGATCGACCGGATGGACGGCCGGGCGGCCGTCCGGGTGGTCGGCCGAATTAGCGGCCGAATTAGCGGCCGAATGAGCGGCCGGCTCCTGCGGCATCGGTTCTGGTCCCGCCTGCTGCTGCGAATTCATCGTGGTCTCCTCCGTCTGGTCTGTGGTCCCGCGCTTTTGCGCCGGCCGGATCGGTGCGCCATAATCCGGCGGGTTTGCGCGGCTGGCCAAATCGGCAGCCATCGATTTTTTTGATAGGCAATTTTTGACGGGCAGGAGTCAGGCGGCGATGCGCTATTCGCTCGATCAGCTGGAAATGTTCACCCTGGTGGCCAGCACCGGCTCGTTCTCGGCCGCGGCCCGGCAACTACGCAAGACGCAGTCCGCGGTCAGCACCGCCATCGCCAATCTCGAGGCCGATCTCGGCCTGGTACTGTTCGAACGCGGCGGCAAGGCGTCGACGCTGACGCCGGCCGGGGAAAAGCTCCGCAACGAAGCCGAACTAGTGCTGGAGCGCTGCCTGCAGCTGGAGGCGCATGCCAACGAGCTCGGCGAGCGCGTCGAGCCCGCGCTGACGCTGGCGATCGAAGTCCCCTACTCCACCCTGATGCCGCCGCTACGCGACTTCGCCGAACGGTTTCCGCATGTCGACCTGCAGATCCGGCATCCGCTGCACGGCGATGTGGCCGAACTGCTGGCGCGCGGCGAAGCGGACCTGGGCATCGCGTTCTCGCAGCCGGCCTATCCCCGCGATCTGGGCTTCGCGCAAATGGGCAAGCTGATCCTGTCGCATGTCGCGCACCGGGACCATCCTCTTTCGAAGCTGAAGCGCGTCGATTTCGCCGACCTGCGCGCGCACCGGCGGCTGGTATTCAGCGGCCACAACCACAAGCTGCCCAGCAGCGAATACCTCGATGCAACGCGCTGCTGGCAAGCAGAGAGCTACGCGGCGCTGCTCGAACTGGCGCGCACCGGCCTGGGCTGGACCACGCTGCCGCGGCAACTGATCCTGTCCGAGCTGGCCTCAGGGGAACTGGTCGAATTGCCGCTGAGCGCTTATCCGTACACCGACTGGCTGGTCGGTGTGGATCTGATCTGGGCGAAGGCGCATGTGCTCGGCAAGGCCGGGTTGTGGTTGAAGCGCCGGCTTGGCGAGCACAAGGTGTTTGAGGTGGATCGGGAGGGGAAGAGGACGACGTTGTAGGGTGACAAGCTTGTATACCCTCCCACCTCGCGTCATGACTGCAGACTGTCCATCAAACGTGCAATCTGACTTGCCACAAAAGGGGGATCTCCCGCCGCCTCTTGAATCTCTATCGGGAATCGCAGCGGCGGCACTGAGTTCGCTGGCCGCCGTAGCTTTTCCCCCGCGTTCAGCGGCGGCCCGTTTTCCTCCATGTACCGGCGGATATGCTCCCATAGCGCCATATTTTCCTCGTCAAACCAACAGAAGTTGCCTACGAGAACAATGTCCTGCAACACTGCCGAATCATTTTCCGACCCCCAGAGCAGGGCCATTTGATATTCCGTTCTAACGTAGCGCCCGTTATAGACCTTTCGGGTATATGTGCGTAGCTTGGCTTCGTCCCACGGTCTCGTCATGACTTCCGCTGGAACGTTTTGCTTGACTCGAAACAGATGAGGCCAATTTACCTTAAAATAGGTAATCTCACGGGTCCGTCTATTAAATAAAATTGGCCAATCAGGAGGCATTTTCATCCATCGCCTTGTCCATATGGCAATCAATGCAAAGAGCACCGCAACGCATGCAAAAAAGAAGTCAAAAAGCACCCCGACCAGATCGAAAGAATACTCATACATCGACGCTATATCGCGCCAAATGAATATGATTGTCTCGGCAACACCAAAACTCATCATTGCAATCAGAATCCAGGGCAGGAACTTGCGATCCGTCATTCCTACCGGCGATCCGACAGCGATTGCATCGCGATAAATCTCTAAAATCATTATGTCCGCGTTTGGCTGGCTGTGCACCGATCCGCTGCCGGCAACGTCGAATGCCCGTACTGGCCATCTTCGAAGAAATTCGAACTTCTTCGTCAAACTTTCAGGGATCTCAAAATACGGCTCGGGCTTGTCCCATTTTTTAATAACGAATTTCTTCATATCAAAGATTTCACGTTAAGACCGGGAAGTGGGATGCTTGTCGCAAGACACGCTGGGCAGCCCGCTCCGACGCCACGGCGTCTGCGTCGGCCGTGGCGCACCGTCCCTACCAACGAAGCGATAGAACAGAAGAACCGTCATCGTGCATGCCTTCGTACCCGCACACACGAAGATCGTCAGGCGGCTTCCCGTTTGGCGACCATAGGTCATTTAGATCCGACTGCCCGGACCCGCGCGCCGTCAGTACCCCAATGACGCAAGAACGCCAGTTCATCGTCCTCCGACAGTTTCCCCTTGGCGCGATAGACCATCGCCGTCATCACTGCCCCAGTCTGCACCGGCCGATCCTCCGGCTCGCCAACGCCAGAGTCGCTTTGCCACTCCGCCGGAAATCGCGGCCAGCGGCATGTTGCCTGGCTCAGCTTCTGATACAAGGTCTCCATGACGCCCGGGCGCATTTCAAGCTTGTATTGTTCAGCGCTTGGCATTCCGCAGAAAGTCGTATAGACAGGGGGAAGGTGCCTCGGAATGGCGCGATACCCTTCTGGAGCGTTCTTTGGGATGTATTCAACCGTGGGCCCCTCTTCCATATAGAGGCGGATGTATTCCCACAGACCTGCGGTGTACTCGTATGAAGGCATGGTGGGCCCGACGAAGATCACGTCCTCGTCCTCACCGGACATGTCCGCAGGATTGGCAGGTGGGTGATATAGCGCCAGTGCTTTCAGAATCTGCCGATCCTTAGGTGCCCTTCCCTCCGGAGCCAGCACAGCCAATAGCCGGTCCCAGTCATACACCTTGTTCCCACCGCAGCAGCGGGGACGCAGCACATAGACCTGTCGCGTCTTGCGATTGAAGCGGATTCGGCCGCGCGCGTACGTAAAGAACGCAGTGCGGCCCGCCATATGGTCAAAGAATATGATCAAGAGAGTCGCCGCGCCGATTGCCATTGGGAAGAACAACAACCACCCTCCCCAAAACAGCGGCGCCATATCAGACTCGTAAGGAAGCGAAGAAAAGAATGGAACAATGGTTCCGAACAAGAGGGGGTGAACGGCCACGCTGTACCAGGCCCAGATGGCTGGCGGGCAGAATATCAATACCGTTGCTGCCGCCATCGCGTACTTCCATTGATATTCCCAACCTGGATTGGTCATCTCCAGGTAGGCATCGTTCTGGGCATACACGGCGTGATTTGGCAGAATCACCCCCTCCTGATCCAGGCTCTCCTTGACACTCCACAATCGCTGATCGTTGAGACCGAGGCGTTCCCGGCTTCGAACGATAGAGCCTCGGCTGCGCCAGTAGTCGTACTCACGAGGGAACATTGTCGCAGCGACTCCCGTGACTACCCGCCTGCCCGTACCACAAACGACTGTGTCGTCGTGAACGGCACCAGGGCACCGCTACCCCGAGCTGAACAACGCATGCCGTTCATCGCCCGGCGCGCCGCGTTGTCGACTGGCTGAAGGCCCGACGGTTTCTCCACCGCAGTGCGGGCCACCGAACCATCCTCACCGATCCAGACGCGCACCGTCACCGATACAGGCTTGTCGGGCAGCTCGCTGACCAGGCTCAGGCGCGGCTGCGAGCAGCCGACGTTGGGCGGCAGCCCTTCCCGATAGTTGACCGGCGCGGGCGCCGTGGGACGCGGTGAGGTTTCTTCATTGCGGCAGATCGCCTGCTGTTCCTCGAACACCTTGCGCATCGCCTGCAACGTGTTCGGCTGCGTGGCCGCGCCGGCCGACCACTTGGCTGCCAGCGGCGCCGGCAAGGCCTTGCCGACAACGGCAGATTCCTCGGGCGTCAGCCGGAAAACGAGATTGCCCGACGCCAGCCGTTCGGCTCGCGCCTGCTGGATGCGCTTGCCTTCCGGGGTATCGAGGAAGCGCGTCAGAGCAAGGAACTCGTCCCTGGAGAAATCCTCGGCGAGCGGATAGCCGATCCGGTTGGCGACGGAGCGCGGCTCCATTGCCGACAGGCAGGCGGCGCGTTGGGGGGGCACCTTGTCGCCTTGCTGCTTCAGCGTGCCTTTTGCGGCGGCGATGACTTCGCCGGTGGCGACGGCTTCGGAGACGTGTTTCGCTGCGAGTTCCAACCCAGCGTTGCGATCTTCGGCCACCGCCTCGGTGTCCGCGATGAAGCACAGCGCCAATGCGGCCATGAGCAAGGCCTTCCATTCACGACGTCGAATCACTAACCGGACGCTGGCCATACAAAGTTCAGCGAAGATTAGGCGCATTGATACTGGAATCGCGGACATACGGATCACACAAGTCCACACGGCAAGTCTTCTCTATTTCAAGCGGCCAAATCGGAACCTTACAACTTCTCATCACCAACCAGCGGCAGCACGCTACTGCCGCATTGATCGGAGCCATCGTCCAGTAAAAAAAGGCGTTTCCTGTATCGCCCGCAAAAACACGTTCCAGTCCTGCCCTAAAACTTTCCCGTTTTCCGTCCACTGGCATACAAAACTCGATCTGCCTCACGAGTTCGGCAGGACCATCATCCCCTTCCCCAGAACATCGGCCAACAGCACTACACGGTCTTCTCTGTCAATCTCAAAAACAAATATTCTCTCTTATAGTAAAAAATCTTCGCAGCTCGCTATCGAAGGTTCGGTGGATTAATTCTGGCGTCACGCACGTATGGATCCCCCTCTTCGATCCGACATGCACTCTCAATGTCTTCTGGCCAAATCGGAATCTTGCATGTTCGCATCACGATCCAACGGCAGCACGCCACTGCCAGATTGAATGGCAACATCATCCAGAAAAAGAATAAATGACCAGCATACGGCGCGAAAACCCGCTCAAGGCCCGAGCGGAAGCTTTCTCTTTTGCCGTCTACGGGCATGCAAAACTCAATCTGTCCTAGGACGGCGGACGGCCCCTCTTCCATATACCTTCGCAAAAATTCCCAATGACTACGCAGGTCATCTTTGTCGGTACTCCACATCGAAAAAGCAAACTCCTCCTTTACCGTATTGCCGCCCACATTGAGAACCAGCCCACGAATATCCCACGTTTTTCCATACATGGCGGAGCATGGGCTCAGTGTAAAGAAGACGCTGCCCCATGGAACGGACAGTATGGAACCATCGAGCCGGTGCACATACAAAATTCCATTTCGCCGGTTCAAGCGGATCGGGTAGTGCGTTAGGCGAAATAGTTCCCGACGTGCAATCCAGTATGCCCATATCGCAAACGGACCCGAAATGACCAAGATTAACGCCAATGAAGTAAATGTTGTCGCGGCATCTTCCAGCCCGGCACGGTATCGATGGAGAATCAGCCCACCCATCGTCACGATGGCGACCACACTAAACACAATGGCAACTGATGCCCCCAAGGTCAGTACGCCACGACCGCCAAAGAAACGATCAACTGACTCCAGATACGTAGAATTAATCTTAATGACAGAAAGTTGATATGTTGGCTCAACATCAAGGCGCCTTCCTTGAACGAGCCTGTCGGCTTTTTCGTCGTCAGAAATCAACCGATTTTTTTTATATCTATCTATGGCCAATCCAGTAAATTCCATATCAATCCTTTATTGCAAGACTGAGCTCGTGCATCTCCGTTTCGAGATTGCGGTAACGCTCTCCCGTCGCTGCACCCCAGTAGCAACGCTCCAACCAGTCTTGGATTTTATTATCCGCAATCCACGCGATCATGACCGAGATCACGAGCAGCAGGAGCGCTGCGGCGATGCCAATGCCGGTCCAGCCGAGTAGTGCAGCCAATGCGAGAACGCCTCCACTGAATCCGGACGCGAAATACAGGATCCCTACAGTCATGTTGCCTTCTTCGGCTTCGTTCCAGGCTGATGCCAAGTCGAGAAACGCAATAGCGAATCCACCGACCAGCGACAAGCCCCGGCCGACCTGAGTCAACAAGCTTGCCATTCTGTTAGATAAGCCTCTGCCGTACTGAAGTGACAGCTGCACCTTGGCATTGAAAACCTTCCCTAATGCCTCAGCCGTACCACCGATCACGCCAATGACGCCGCCTCCAACGCGATGCCATGTTTCCTTTGCGCTGTGGCTCATAGATTCCCCGGCTTCGCCCCAGAGATGCAAAAGCAGAGCCGTATCTAAGATGACTCCTACGGCACCGACCTTCACCTCGGTGTTCACGACCTTTTTTAATGCACCGGGCAAATCCAGGAGTCGCAGCTCATTTGACAGCCTTAGCGACTGGACAAGCCGCGCCGTACGCTGTGCTTTGGTGAGTCCGGTTGGCATTGAAGCGATGCGGTTCGGGTCGATTGCGACGAAGAACTCCTGGGTCGCCTTACCATTCATGTTGATGCCCCGCGACTCCAATCGCTTCAGTTCCACATCGACTGGATCGAACATCGCCCTCCTGGATGGAACCGGCTGCCCTACCGACGCAGCGCCATCTCGGAGCGCCTTAATCAAATGCCGACGAAACGCACGAATATCCCCTGACACAGAGACAGGGACAATCGCACGCCGTGACACTATCCCGAGCAAGACAGCGAGGCCTTTAGCGAAAGGGGCTGCAACATCATTTAGAACCGATGCAATAGGAGCACTAATCCTAAGGATGAGATGGGAAATGACATCAGTTCGCTGAGAGGAAAAATCATATGTCTTGATCAGCGATGGCCACGATACGTTCCAAAGGTCGGTGCCCTTTGTTTTTGTCTTTTTCACTGCCTCTAAGACCTCGGGCCGATTCAGTGCGAGCCCTCGCAACAACAAATTTTTTCTATCGTCGACATTTGCTTTGAGCCACTCCTTATATAGTTCGAAGCACGGTTTTTTGTCTTGGGTACTTCCAACACACAAGGTCAAGGAGGATACAAATACCTCCCCACAACGCTGCTCAGCATGGTCGTAATTCGCTTCGAACGCATTCACAGTGCGATCGCTTTTCATCCAATCCCTGTGCGCTTCAGCGAGCGGCGTGAGGACCTGTTTGTCGAGCCCTTTCAATTGCGTCTCGAACTCCTTTTGAAACGCTTTGCGTGCGGCCTCGTCGTAACGCCACTGACCACCACTGCGCTTTTGATACTTTTCCCAAGCCTCGTTCCTGGCCCTCTCCAATTCCGCTTCCGGAGGCTTGGCATAGGCTTCCTCCAAGGACTTGTACTGGGCTGACACTTTATCCCCGCCTAACTTTTCAGCAATCAGCTTTCCAAGCGCGAGCGCCCCCCCGCTGTCTCCCGCAAGCCCCGGATTCGTCGTACCAAAGACCGACACATTGAGCGAATTCTGGGCGGCTCTCTGCATTGCCGCATCCTCGGCCGCGTTACCGATGGCGTCACGCAGAGACATGATGGCGCTGGACACAGTCATCTTGCGCTTCCACTCCTGGTCGCGAGTCACGAAGCTGTCGTAGCTGGCTTGCATCAGGTGATCGAGCTCTATCAACAAGCTCTGGGGATCCAAAAGCGCCGTAACGATGGGACGGAATGGCTTGGCTGCGGCTTCGCCCCAACTCGCGAGAGCAGGTGCCTCTTCCTGCAACCCGTAGAAGGCAAAGGGTGAGAAGGAGAACGCATGGTGCTCCTTTGCGTCGGACATTTTCGACGTTTCACCTTTCACCTTTGCGGGGATATGGCTCAGAGAACGTGGTGCGGAATACTCGGCGACGAGCTTGTCAATGTCCCTCAACTGCCCTGTATGCGCCTGAGCGGAGCCGGCACGCCACGCCTGCAAGTCAATGCACCGCATATGTTTTTCTCGCCAAGCCTGCGACTTGTGTAGCGACTTGATCCTGTCCGTCCACAATACCTCGGAAAAGCCAAGCCATATACGACCCGCCGACTGTGCGTCTGCCACTGTGATACAGCGCGCAATGATGTTGTCGCCTTTCCGAGAGCACGAGAACCTGATCTCCGCTGGCAGCACAGGTGACGGATCATTGAAGTCGAACTCGTAGAGGTAACCGTCCTCAGTGACAACATAGGCCGACCATGTCCCACGCTTCTCGTTGAATACATACAAGAAACCTTCGCGAAGCATGCGCAACGTATACCTTGCGCTGCTCTCCGGCAGCGGAATGGCGGACACGTCCTCGCCGAATCCTGACGCGAGTGCTGGAACTCCGGGCTCGCGCCGCTTACCACCGCCGGCCTTGTCGGCCCGTCCAATGGCGTAGCGGACTGGGAGAATGGGCAAACCCTGCTTGTCGCAGAATGGGCACTTGCTTTCAATGGCGGCCGAATTATTCGTCATGCTTGTTCCCATTGTGGTTCTTCGCTCGCAACCATCTCTGGCAATCCGAGCGGTCCATCCGCTAGTTCGGCGCAGGCACCGACATAGCTGCACTCGCCCCCTGTGGCTCGGGCGACTGCACGTTTCAATTGGGCATTTACTTCGGCAGGCATGCCGATCGCTACAGTCTGCGCGGCATAGAGGCAGCAATCCTCTGCGTTGAGTAAGCCCACCTTCTCTACACCGTCGACAAGGGCCGCATCGACACGCCTGCCCAGTGTTACTGCATCGTTGACCGGCCATCCTGCTCGCAGCAGCAAGGCGAGACAGGCATTAACCATTCCCACCCTCTGAAGCGGCGCTAGTTGTTGCGATCGGATCCGGAACGGCGCGTGGTGGTGTTGCTCTCGCGAGCGGCATCGGTACGTGCCCACGAGGTCTACCCAATGCCATTGTTCTACTGGGCCCATCAGGGCATCCAATTGCACCTCGTCGAGGACGCGGATGAATTGCGAAAAGACCCGAGGATCCCAAAATCGCAGCAGAAACTGCTGCTTAGACGCCGGGCTGGCAACAACCGCAACGCGAGACAGGTGGTCCGCAACTTGCCGTGTGGTGGCGGAGCTGACAAGGCAGGCACTGAAGTACGGCTTGCAGTAATCCTGCTGCCATAGAATGGCCTGGTGGATCAGTTCGAGCTTCTGCGAGTGACTTAGCTCCTCGATAGGTAAAACGGCCGGCATCAAATGCGCTTGTATCCCTTTGACCGACAGGCGAATCACGGGAAGTGCGGCGACGACGTCTTGCCCCAATTGAAGGGGGTTCAGCAGTACGTGCGTGAAATCGTTCAGAAATCGATGATGCAGATCGAACATGCGGATCAACCCAATGGCACCAGTGCGTCACCAGCGGATTCAGCCCCACGAGCCCTGAATTCGCAAAGACCTGTTTCTCCACTGCTCAACGAATTGGTGGCGTCATTTCCCCCCGGCCCCACAAACCGATGCCC
>NZ_JABTYE010000012.1 GCF_013314895.1 Cupriavidus gilardii
GCGCAGAAGAGGGGGGATGCGGGGTTTGCCCTATCCCCAACCCTCTCCCGCCAGCGAGAGAGGGAGCACGCCCTGGCAGTCGATAGACCGATCGGTTTGCTCCCCTCGCCCGCTTGCGGGAGAGGGGCCGGGGAGAGGGCCAGGGCCAGGGGCCAGGGCGGTCGCCTGCACCACAGCGACTTCCCTGCAGGACAAACGCTGCTTAAACCGCCGCGACCGGAATCTTGCCGATCTTGGCCTGCCATTCCGCCGGGCCGGTCTTGTGCACCGACGTACCGCTGCTGTCGACCGCCACCGTCACCGGCATGTCCTTGACGTCGAACTCGTAGATCGCTTCCATGCCGAGGTCTTCGAACGCCAGCACCTTGGCGCCGCGGATCGCCTTCGACACCAGGTAGGCCGCGCCGCCGACCGCCATCAGGTAGGCCGACTTGTGCTTCTGGATCGCCTCGATCGCCACCGGGCCGCGCTCGGCCTTGCCGATCATCGCGATCAGGCCCGTCTGCGACAGCATGGTCTCGGTGAACTTGTCCATCCGCGTGGCGGTGGTGGGGCCGGCCGGGCCGACCACTTCGTCACGCACCGGATCGACCGGGCCGACGTAGTAGATCACGCGGTTGGTGAAGTCGATCGGCAGCTTCTCGCCCTTGGCCAGCATGTCGGCGATACGCTTGTGCGCGGCGTCGCGGCCGGTCAGCATCTTGCCGTTCAGCAGCAGCGTCTGGCCGGGCTTCCACGAGGCGACTTCCTCGGGCGTCAGCGTGTTCAGATCGACGCGCTTCGACGTCTCCGTGTTCGGCGCCCACTCGACCTGCGGCCACTGCGACAGGTCCGGCGCTTCCAGCCTGGCCGGGCCGCTGCCGTCCAGCGTGAAATGCACGTGGCGGGTGGCGGCGCAGTTCGGGATCATCGCCACCGGCTTGGACGCGGCGTGCGTCGGCGCGGCCATGATCTTGACGTCGAGCACGGTGGCCAGGCCGCCCAGGCCCTGCGCGCCGATGCCCAGCGCATTGACCTTCTCGTACAGCTCGACGCGCAGTTCCTCGATCCAGTCCTTCGGACCGCGGGCGATGATGTCCTGGATGTCGATCGATTCCATCAACGATTCCTTGGCCATCACCATCGCCTTCTCGGCGGTGCCGCCGATGCCGATGCCCAGCATGCCGGGCGGGCACCAGCCCGCGCCCATGGTCGGCACGGTCTTGAGCACCCAGTCGACGATCGAGTCGGACGGGTTCAGCATCACGAACTTGGACTTGTTCTCCGAGCCGCCGCCCTTGGCCGCGACCTGGATGTCGACCTTGTCGCCCGGGACGATCTCGTAGTGGATCACCGCGGGCGTGTTGTCCTTGGTGTTCTTGCGGCCGCCTTCGGGCGGATCGACGATCGAGGCGCGCAGCACGTTGTCGGGATGGGTATAGCCCCGGCGCACGCCCTCATTGATCATGTCGGTCAGGCTCATGGTGGCGCCGTCCCAGCGCACATCCATGCCGACCTTGACGAAGACGGTCACGATGCCGGTGTCCTGGCAGATCGGGCGCTTGCCTTCGGCGCACATGCGGCTGTTGGTCAGAATCTGCGCGATCGCGTCCTTGGCCGCCGGACTCTGTTCCAGCTCGTAGGCACGGCCCAGGCTGGTGATGTAGTCCATCGGGTGGTAGTAGCTGATGTACTGCAGGGAGTCGGCGACGCTCTGGATCAGGTCTTCTTGCTTGATGACGGTCATGTCTTGTGGGGGAGGGCAGTCGGACAAAAGCGGACGAAAATTCCGCCCGAATCATACACCCCCTCGCCAAACGCGTCCCGGACGCCGGGCGGCTGCCTGCCATTAAAAGTGGCGTTAATTCCACATCGTGCGCGAATAGCGGACAAACGGCCGACGACCGCGGCGCAATAAAAAACCGCGGCGCCGGGCCGCGGTTTCTGCTCCAGTCGCAGTCCGGGTTACAGCCCCCGATCCTGCAGCGCCGGATGCGAATGCGTGATCAGCTTGTCGACCCACGCCATCGCGATCGCCGAGAACAGGAAGGCGACATGGATCACCACCTGCCACAGGATCGTATGGGTGTCGCGCTGCGGCGCGTCGATGAAGGTCTTGAGCAGATGGATCGACGAGATGCCGATCAGCGCCATCGACAGCTTGACCTTCAGCACGCCGGCATTGACGTGGTCCAGCCATTCGGGCTCGTCAGGATGGTTGTCGATGCCCAGCCGCGACACGAAGGTCTCGTAGCCGCCCACGATCACCATGATCAGCAGATTGGAGATCATCACCACGTCGATCAGGCCCAGCACCACCAGCATGATCTTGTTCTCGTCGTACTCGGTGACGTGGGCCAGCAGGTGCCAGACCTCCATCAGGAAGTGATAGACGTAGACGCCTTGCGCGACGATCAGGCCCAGGTACAGCGGCAGCTGCAGCCAGCGCGAGGCGAAGATCAGACGGGGAATCGGGCGCATCCGATGCGGCTCCGGCGATAAGTTCGATGCCATGGTCCTTGCTTGATGGTTGCGTTGGGGTTTGCGTTGCTTGGGTGCGCGATACGCAGGGGGCGATGCGCCGTCCGGCGTCCCGATGAGGCGCGCGCCGGTCAGCGGCCGCGGGATTGTACCGTGGCGCCAGGCTCGGGCTCGATGCCCGCGGTCTCGTCTGTGCCGGCGCCTCGTTTTGCCGCGGCACGCGCCAGCTTTCCTGGCCAGCTCGCCAGCGCGATGCCCGCCAGCACGCACACCAGCGCGACGCCGTGGGCCCAGCCCGGCGTCTCGCCGAGGAACACGATCCCATAGAGCGCCGCCGCGATCGGCAGCACCGAGGTGAACACGCCGGCCAGCTGCGCCGGCACATGGCGGATGCCCTTCATCCACAGCCAGAACGAGAACACGCTGGCCGACAGCGCGTACCACAGCACCATGGCCCAGACATGCAGCGGCACGGCGCTCGCGTCGAAGTGGAACAGCGGCACCACTCCGAGCGGCAGCATCAGCAGGCCGCCGATCAGATGCGTATAGGCGCAGATCTCGATCGCGGCCAGCGTCTGCGCCAGCCGCTTGGACAGGATCACGTAGATCGATTCGCAGACCACCGCGCCCATCACCATCAGGTTGCCGAGCAGCGCATCGCCGCCGCCGCTGCCCTGCTGGCCGCTGCGCGCGATATTGAGCACCGCGATGCCGGCCACCGCCAGCAGCACCGACAGCACGGTCCGGCGCGACAGCCGTTCGCGCAGCACCAGCCAGGACAGGATCGCCACGGTGGCCGGGATGGTGCTGGTGATGACGCCGGCGGACATCGCGCTGGTCAGACGCACGCCGCCGAGCATCAGCAGCGTGAACAGAAAGGTTCCGAAGAAGGCCTGCAGGAACAGGTTCCACCATTCGTGGCGGGTCACGCGGCGCATGCGCGCGGGCCGATACCAGGGCGACAGGCAGACGATGGCGATCACGAAGCGCAGCAGCGCGAACAGCAGGATCGGCACATGGGCCACGATCGCCTTGCCGAGGCCGACATTGCTGCCGACCAGCGCCATCGAGGCGGCCAGCAGCAGGGCATTGAGGGGAACGGAAGGGGGCACGGGTTCGTTGATCGGTGGCACGCCGCGCGATGGAGGCGATGGACGCGATGGACGCGATCGGAGCGCAATCGCAGCGCAATCGGCGCGCCATCGCACGCGCCGGGCGATTATAGCTGTGCTAGCCTTAAGGCTTAGGCTTCACATGCAAACGCTGCGCGCGCCATGCGCTGGCGCCACCATTGCTGCAATGCAATGCGCCTTCCGCCCAACGGCGCGCGTGCGGATCGCATGCCGATGCGCGTGACGATGCCAGGACACCGTCAGGTTGCAGTAAGCCGCGCAGCGTAGCGTTGCGGCCAAAGTATCGAAGCCATATCCGGCCTTTCAGGAGACGAGCTATGTCCGCCATCGAATCGGTGATGCAAGAGCATCGCGTATTCCCCCCACCCGAATCGTTCGCCAAGAGCGCCGCCATTTCCGGCATGGACGCCTACCGCGCGCTGTGCGAAGAGGCCGAGCGCGACTACGAAGGCTTCTGGGCGCGCCATGCCCGCGAGCAGCTGGTCTGGGCCAAGCCCTTCACCAAGGTCCTGAACGAGAGCAACGCACCGTTCTACAAATGGTTCGAGGACGGCCAGCTCAACGCCTCGTACAACTGCCTGGAGCGCAATCTCGAGAACGGCAACGCCGACAAGGTCGCGATCGTGTTCGAGGCCGACGACGGCACGGTGACCAGGGTCACCTATCGCGAACTGCATGCGCGCGTGTGCCAGCTGGCCAATGGCCTGAAGGCGCTCGGCATCAAGAAGGGCGATCGCGTCGTCATCTATATGCCGATGTCGATCGAGGGCGTCTGCGCGATGCAGGCCTGCGCCCGCATCGGTGCTACCCATTCGGTCGTGTTCGGCGGCTTCTCCGCCAAGTCGCTGCAGGAGCGGCTGGTCGACGTCGGCGCGGTGGCGCTGCTGACCGCCGACGAGCAGATGCGCGGCGGCAAGGCCCTGCCGCTGAAGGCGATCGCCGACGAGGCGCTGGCGCTGGGCGGCTGCGAGGCGGTCAAGCACGTGGTGGTCTATCGCCGCACCGGCGGCAACGTCAACTGGGTCGAAGGCCGCGACCGGTGGCTCGACGAGGTCTGCGCGGGCCAGCCCGAGACCTGCGAGGCCGAGCCGGTCGATGCCGAGCATCCGCTGTTCGTGCTTTACACCTCGGGCTCGACCGGCAAGCCCAAGGGCGTGCAGCACAGCACCGGCGGTTATCTGCTGTGGGCGCTGATGACGATGAAGTGGACTTTCGACATCAAGCCCGACGACCTGTACTGGTGTACCGCCGACATCGGCTGGGTCACCGGCCATACCTATATCGCCTACGGCCCGCTGGCGGCCGGGGCGACCCAGCTGATGTTCGAGGGCATCCCGACCTATCCGAACGCCGGCCGCTTCTGGGACATGATCGCCCGCCACAAGGTCAGCGTGTTCTACACCGCGCCGACCGCGATCCGCTCGCTGATCAAGGCGGCCGAGGCCGACCAGGCCGTGCATCCGAAGCAGTACGACCTGTCGAGCCTGCGCCTGCTCGGCACCGTCGGCGAGCCGATCAACCCCGAGGCGTGGATGTGGTACCACGAGAATATCGGCCGCGGCCGCTGCCCGATCGTCGATACCTTCTGGCAGACCGAGACCGGCGGCCACATGATCACGCCGCTGCCGGGCGCGACGCCGCTGGTGCCGGGCTCGTGCACGCTGCCGCTGCCGGGCATCATGGCCGCGGTGGTCGACGAGACCGGCCAGGACGTGCCCAACGGCAGCGGCGGCATCCTGGTGGTCAAGCGCCCTTGGCCGGCGATGATCCGCACCATCTGGGGCGATCCGGAGCGCTTCAAGAAAAGCTATTTCCCGGCCGACCTCGGCGGCAAGCTCTATCTGGCCGGCGACGGTGCGGTGCGCGACAAGGAGACCGGCTACTTCACCATCATGGGTCGCATCGACGATGTGCTGAACGTGTCGGGCCACCGCATGGGCACGATGGAGATCGAGTCGGCGCTGGTGGCCAACCCGATCGTCGCCGAGGCCGCCGTGGTCGGCCGACCTGACGACACCACCGGCGAGGCGATCTGCGCCTTCGTGGTGCTCAAGCGTGCGCGGCCGACCGACGAAGAGGCCGTGCAGATCGCCAACGAGCTGCGCAACTGGGTCGCCAGGGAGATCGGGCCGATCGCCAAGCCGAAGGACATCCGCTTTGGCGACAACCTGCCGAAGACGCGCTCGGGCAAGATCATGCGCCGTCTGCTGCGGTCGCTGGCCAGGAATGAGGAAATCACGCAGGACACCTCCACGCTGGAGAACCCCGCCATCCTCGAACAGCTGCGCCAGCCCAAGTAAGAGCCGCCGCGCGAAGCGGGCGCCGCTGTCACGGCGCCCGCTTGCGTTTCGCCGCCGCGCGTCGGTTCGCTTTCCGTTCCTTCCACGCCCCCGCCCATGGCCCAAGCCCAGTCGCGCTTTCGCCGCCGGCTGCTGCTGTACTACGGCCTGTTCACGCTCGGACTGTTCGGCTTCATCGGCATGATGGGGCTGCTCGAGCGTTCCAACGCCGATGCGCTCTGGCTCGGCTACGTCTTCCTGTTCATCACGATCGCGATCTACGCCTGCATCGGGTTGATCTGCCGCACCGCGGATCTGCACGAATACTATGTCGCGGGCCGGCGCGTGCCCGCGATGTTCAACGGCATGGCGATCGCCGCCGACTGGATGAGCGCGGCATCGTTCATCGGGCTGGCCGGCATCCTGTTCGCCTCGGGCTACGAGGGGCTGGCCTATGTGATGGGCTGGACCGGCGGCTACTGCCTGGTGGCCTTCCTGCTCGCACCGTATCTGCGCAAGTACGGCGGCTACACCATCCCGGACTTTCTTGCCGCGCGCTACGGCAACGGCAAGCCGGGCGGCAATCTGCCGGTGCGCGGCATCGCGGTGCTGGCCGCATCGCTCTGTTCCTTCGTCTATCTGGTCGCGCAGATCCAGGGCGTGGGCCTGGTGGTCACGCGCTTCATCGGCGTCGACTTCGCCGTCGGCGTGTTCTTCGGCCTGGCCGGCATCCTGGTCTGCTCCTTCCTTGGCGGCATGCGTGCGGTGACCTGGACCCAGGTCGCGCAGTACATCGTGATGATCGTGGCCTTTCTGGTCACGGTGTCGATGATCGCGTGGAAGCATCACGGCGAGGCGGTGCCGCAGCTCGGCTACGGCACGGTGCTGACCGATATCGGGCAGCGCGAGCGCGAGCTGCTGCGCGATCCGGCAGAGCTCGCTGTGCGCGAGCATTACCGGCAGCAGGCGATCGAGCTGCAGGAGCGCATTGCGCGGTTGCCGCAGTCGTTCGACGAGGTGCGCGACCAGCTCAATGCACGGCTGCTCGAGCTGCGCGCCCGCAACGCGCCGTTGCGCGAGATGAAGGCCGTGGAGCGCGAGCGCACCGAGTATCCGGCCGACCCGGCCGCGGCGCTGCAGCAATGGACGCAGCAGCGCGAGGAGGCGCTGGCGCGCAGCCAGCCGCCGGTGCCCGCCACCGAGCCCTATCCGTCGCCGTCGGAGGCCGAGCGCAAGACCGAGCGGCTGAACTTCGTGCTGCTGACCTTCTGCCTGATGCTGGGCACCGCGAGCCTGCCGCATATCCTGACGCGGCTCTACACCACGCCGTCGGTCAAGGAGAGCCGCAATTCGGTGGCCTGGGCGGTGTTCTTCATCGCGCTGCTGTACGTCAGCGCGCCCACGCTGGCGGCGCTGGTCAAATACCAGTTCCTGCATCATCTGGTAGGCACGCCCTATACCGATCTGCCGGCCTGGGTCACGCAATGGCGGCGCATCGATCCGCCGGTGTTCGGCATCCGCGATGTCAATGGCGACGGCATCGTGCAGTGGGCCGAGATCATGATCCAGCCGGACATGATCGTGCTGGCCGCGCCGGAGATCGCAGGGCTGCCGTACGTGATCTCGGGCCTGGTCGCCGCCGGCGCGCTGGCCGCCGCGCTGTCGACCGCCGACGGGCTGCTGCTGACGATCGCCAACGCGCTGTCGCACGACGTCTTCTATCACATGGTCGATCGCGGCGCGAGCCAGCAGCGGCGCGTGACCACCGCCAAGATCCTGCTGCTGGGCGTGGCGCTGTTCGCCGCGTACGTGACGTCGCTGCGGCCCGGCAACATCCTGTTCCTGGTCGGCGCGGCGTTCTCGCTGGCGGCGTCGAGCTTCTTCCCGGTGCTGGTGCTGGCGATCTTCTGGAAGCGCACCACCGCGGCCGGCGCATTCGCCGGCATGCTGGCCGGGCTGTCGGTGTCGATCTACTACATCTTCGTCAACTACCCCTTCTTCACGCGGATGACCGGCATTTTCGGCGACCGCTGGTTCGGCGTCGATCCGATCGCCTCGGGTGCGTTTGGCGTGCCGGCCGGGTTTGCCGTGGCCATCCTGGTCAGCCTGATGACCCCGCGCAATGCGCCGGTGATCGATCGGCTGGTGACCTATCTGCGCAAGGGCTAGCGTTCGCGCAGGGCCTCCGCCGCGCGGTTCAGCGGCTTGATCAAATAGTCCATCACGGTTCGGCGTCCCGTGCGAATCTCCGCCGTCGCCACCATGCCGGGCAGGATCGGATGGCGCTTGCCCTCCTTCGTTTCCAGATACGCGTGCTCGGTCAGCACATAGACGCGGTAGTAGTAGATGCGCCGATCGACCTGGTCCTCGATGGTGTCGGGCGAGATGCGGTCGACCCTGGCCGGCAGCGTTCCGTAGATCGACGGCTCGAACGCGGTGATCTTGACCGTGGCCTCCTGGTCCGGATGGATGAAGGCGATGTCGCGAGGCGACAGCCGCGCCTCGATCAGCAGTTGGTCGCCCAGCGGCACGATCTCCATCAGCACGCCGCCCGGCGTGATCACGCCGCCGATGGTGGAGACGCGGATGTCCTTGACGATGCCGCGCGCCGGGGACGTGATCGCGGTGCGCCGCAGCTGGTCGGCGCGTCCCTCGCGCACCTTCAGCAGCGGGCCCAGGTCCGCCATCGTCTTGGCGTAGTCCGCCTTCAGTGCGACGTAGTACTCGCTCTGCGTCGAGTCGAGCTTGGTCGCGAACTCCGCCACCTTCTGCCGCAGCCGCAGGATCTCCACTTCGTTGGTGGCGCCGGTGCGCAGCAAGGGCAGGGCGATCTGCAGTTCCTGCTCGGCCAGGCGCAGCTGCTGGCGCAGATTGGCCAGGTTCTCGCGGAAGGCGCGGCGGTTGGCGACGAACAGCTGCCTCTCCCGTTCGACCACGGCGGTATCGCGCGCCAGCTCGGCGGGGAAGTTGACCGAGTCGGCATCGTTCATCTCGGCATGCAGCCGCGCCGCCCGCGCCTGCAGCGCGGCGATGCGCTCCAGCGTTTCCTCCATCGACGAGCGCGCCTGCACCGGGTCCAGCGTGGCCAGCTGCTGGCCGGCCTCGACCACATCGCCCTCGCGCACCGCCAGTTCGGCCAGGATGCCGCCCTCCAGGCTCTGGATGATTTGGCCCTTGGAGGCGGGCGTCACCTTGCCCTCGCCGACAGCGACTTCATCCAGGCTGGCGAAGGCCGACCACAGCAGGAAGGCGGCGATCGCACCGATGCCCAGCCACAGCAGCAGCCGCGCACCGCCGGCGCCGTCTTCGAATCGTGCACGCATCGAGAACTTGTCCATGGGGCTACTCCGCGGCCGGAGCCGCATGGGCGGACGCCCGTGACGATGGTTGCGCGGAGGGTTGTGTCGACGCTTGTGCCGATGCCTGTGCCGACGGATTCGCGGAAGTCTGCGATGCCGCCGGCCGCGGCGCCGCCGTGCGCTTGAGCGCGGCCAGCACCTCTTCCTTCGGCCCGTCGCGCACGATGCGCCCGCGATCGACCACGATGATGCGATCGACCAGCGACAGCACCGGATAGCGGTGCGTGGCGACGATCAGCGTGCGGCGGCCCATCCATTGGCGCATCCGCTCGATCACCGCCAGCTCGGTGCCTTCGTCCAGCGATGCGGTCGGTTCGTCGAGCAGCAGGATCTGCGGATCGCGCAGGAAGGTCCGCGCCAGAATCAGCACCTGCTTCTGGCCGCCGGAAAGACCGAGGCCGTTTTCGCGGATGCGCAGGTCCAGCCCGTGCGGCTGGTTCAGCAGCAGCTGGTCGGCGCAGGCGATGCGCAGCGCGCGCAGCAGCTGTTCGTCGGTGGCCAGCGGATTGGCGATCAACAGGTTGTCGCGCAGCGTGCCGTAGAAGGGGCTCGATTCCTGCAGCACGCTGCCGATGTCGCGCCGGAGGTCGGCGACATCGATCAATGCCATCGGCGTGTCGTCGAGCACGATGCGTCCCTGCGTCGGCGTGGCCAGCCCGCCGGCGAGCCGCAGCAGCGTCGACTTGCCCGCGCCGACGCGCCCCAGGATCGCGATGCGCTCGCCCGGCACGATGCGCAGCTGCGGAATCGTCAGCACCGGCTTTTCCTGCGCATCGAAGCTGAAGGCGACGTTCTCGAAGCGATAGCCGCCGCGCAGCACCGGCTTGTGATAGGTGTCCTTGTCGGGATCGTGGTCCACCGGCAACCGCAGCAGTTCGTCCAGCGCCTTCTTGCCGACGCGCGCGTTCTGGATGCGTCCGAGTACCGCGGGAATCTGCGCTAATGGCGCGATGGTGCGGCTGGTCAGGATCGAGCAGGCCAGCACCGCGCCGAACGACAGATTGCCGTCGAGGATGCCGTAGACGCCGGCGATCACCACGCCGACATAGGCGATCTGCTGCACCGTCTGCGAGACGTTGACCAGCAGCCCCGCGATAAAGCGCTGCTTCAGCCCGATCGCGCCATTGACCTCGTTGGCGTGGTCCCACAGCCCGCGGAAGCGCGGCTCGGCCTGCAGCGACTTGATGTCTTCGGCGCGGTAGATCGACTCCATCAGGATCGCGTTGCGCAGTGCGGCCTCGGCCATCCCTTCGCGCGACAGCCTGGCCAGCGGAATCTGCGCCAGCAGCCCCGGCAGGATCAGCAGCGGAATCGCCGCCAGCGGAATCATCACCAGCCAGCCACCCAGTACCCAGATGATGAACAGGAAGGCGGCCACGAACGGCAGGTCGATCAGCACGCCCAGCGTGCTCGAGGTCAGCAGCTCGCGCAGCTGTTCGAGGTCGCGCAGCTGCGCGATCAGCGTGCCGGGCGAGCGCGGCCGCGCATCGTTGCGAATGTCGAGCACGCGCGCGAAGAACATGGCCGACAGCTTCATGTCGACGCGTTTGCCGAAGTGGTCGGTGATTGAGACGCGCGCGGTGCGGATCAGCAGTTCCAGCGCCAGCGCGAGCGCCACGCCCGAGGCCAGCACCCACAGCGTATGCAGCGAGCGCGCCGGCACCACGCGGTCCCACACCTGCATCGCGAACAGCGAGGTGCCCACCGCCAGCAGATTGCCGAACAGCGAGCCCAGACCCAGGTCGAGCAGCGTGCGCCAATGCGTGGTGAAGATGCCGCTCAGCCAGGAAGCGGGCGCCGCGCGCAGATAGGCGTCGAGCCGATCGCCGCGCCGGGTTGCGCGTGCCTGTACCAGCAGCAGCCGGCCGCTCGCTTCGCGCGACAGCGTGTCGAGCGTCATGCTGCGCTCGACCGGCTTGCCGTCGAGCGGCAGCAGCAGGGTCGCCACGCCGTTGATGACGGCGATCACCATGCCGACCTGCCGGCCGAGCGGCACCAGCACCGGCAGCATCACGGGCGACAGCGATGCCGCCGGCAGATCGACGAATTGCGCAGCGAGACCACCGGACGCTGCCAGCTCGACGATGGCGGACTCGGAAGCCTGCTTGCCGGCCTCGGCCCACGCGGCGGCATTGCGCAACTGCTCCGGCGAACTCTGCACGTTCAATTGCCGCGCCGCCATCAACACGGCATCGATCCACGGCTGCAGCGCCGCATCGGCCGGCGCGGGATCGCCGGCTGCGCGGGCCGGCGCTTGCTCCGCCTGTGCCAGCGCGCTCAATGGAGTGGGGTCATTCATCGCGTGTCCCTTCCTGCTGCCGCAGCAGCTCCACGAACTTGCCGACTGCCGCGTACGCCTTGATGCGGGCGCGAATGCCGTCGGCCATGGCGTTGATCCATTCTTCCTCGGCCAGGAAGATCTCGCGGTCGCGGGTGATGACCTCGGTCAGCGAGCGCTTGTTCAGCATGTATTCCTGCCAGTAGAGATTGCGCGACGAGCGCGACAGCTCGATCACGTTGCGGTAGCTGGCCAGCCGCGCGGCCGCGCCCTCGGCCTCGGTCTGCGCGGCATACAGCGCGGTGCGCGTGCGCAGGCGCTGGTTGTCCAGCGCATCGGCGGCGGCGCGTTCCTGCGCCTGCGCGGCGGCGATGCGATGCTGGGCGAGCCGGCCCAGCGAGAAGTCGCCGCGGATCGACAGGCCGACCCAGGTGTCGTCGTTGGCGTTGGCGCGCCCGGTGGACAGCGAACGGCTGACGCCGACGCTGACCGATGGATAGCGTTCGGCCTTGGCGAGATCGACATTGGCGGCTGCGGCTTCGACGGCGGCGCGGGCGGCCAGCACCGATGGCGTCTCGTCGATCTGCTCGTCGCGTCCGCCGCCGCCGTCGCGCGTGATCCGCTCGATCACGCCGCCGGTGTTGGCCAGGTCCGCCACCTGCTGCGGACGCGTGCCGATCAGTTCGGCCAGTTTGGTGGCGGCCACATCGAAGCGGTTGCGTGCCTTCAGCACTTCGGCATTGGCACGCAGCGTCGCGACCTCGGCCAGGTCACGGTCGGACGACACCGACAGGCCGGCGCGCACCCGCTCGCCGATGCGCGCGCGGGTTTCCTCCATCGATGCCACCTGGCGTTGCGCGGCGGCGATCACGGCCTGGCTCGCGGCCAGTTCGACAAAGGTATCCGCGGTATTGGCGGCCACCGTCTCGACGGTGTCGGCGAGTTGATGCTGGCTCTTGCCCAGATTGGCGTCGGCCGCGGAGATCTTGCTGCGTGTGCGGCCGAAGTCGTAGAGCAGTTGGCTCGCGCCGACCGAGGCGCGCGAGCCGAGATCGTTGCCGCCGCTGCCGAAGCTGCCGCCATAGCCGGGCTGCACGCCGTACTCGATCTTCGGATACCAGGCGGCCTTGGCCACGGAGATCTCGGACAGGTTCTGCGTGACCACCGCGTTGGCGCGGCTGATGTCGGGATGGCGCGCGATCGCGATGCCGACCGCGTTGCGCAGCGTCAGGCCGTCGAGGGCGATGCGTTGGGGAGCCGATGGGCCGGGCAGGCCGGCGGCGCTCGCCGGGGCCGGGGAAGCGGTATAAGGTGCGGCCGATGCCGTCCCGGGGTAGGGCGCCGCAAGCAATGCCAGTGCGGTCAATGCGGACAGCGTCGCCGATGGCGGCAGGGTTCGCAGCGTGTGCCCGGCGGGATGCCGGGAAGGGAGCGGGCGCTGCCGGGTCCGCGCTCCGTTTGAAAAGAGGGCCACGATGGATCTCAACGATGTCGGTTTCACGGAATCACCACGGTCCGCGGTGAAGGCTTTTGACATGTGGCCGCGCATCGGTCGCGAGGCAGCGTCGCGGCCGACGGGGTAGTGCAAGGTATTGAACGGCGGTCGATGCAGTCTGGCCGGACTCCTTGTGGCAGGTGAGGTGAAAAAGTCCGGCGAAGCGGGCGGCGGGACGGGGAACCCGCCGCCCGCTTCGCTCAGACGAGAACCTGGCGATTGGCCAGCAGCGTTTCCAGATCGGTGTTGACGTTGTTCAGCGTGACCAGCGTTTCCATGCCGAAGGCGGTGCCGGCGCCGTCGCGGTCGATGTGGATGACCGTGTTGGTGCCGTCGCTGGTGGCATCCAGGAATTGCTTGATGCTGTCGCCGTCGTCGACCTTTGCCACGCCGTCGACGTAATGCGCCGGGCCATCGCCGTCGCCGGTGTAGCCGACCAGCAGGCTCGACAGGTCGATCACGTCGGAGCCGGCTTGCCCCGGCGCCGTCCCGACCGTGAAGTCGGTGATGATGTCGCTGCCGTTGCCGCCGGTGCCGTCGTTGGCCACGACTTCGTACAGGAACACATCGCTGCCGGCGCCGCCCGTCATCGTGTCGTTGCCGGCACCGCCGATCAGCAGGTCGTTGCCCGCGCCGCCGCGCATCGTGTCGTTGCCCGCGCCGCCGCGCATCGTGTCGTTGCCCGCGCCGCCGCGCAGCAGGTCATTGCCGTCGCCGCCGTCGAGCGTGTCGTCGCCCGCGTAGCCGTAGAGCCGGTCGCTGCCGCTGGTGCCGGTGCGCGTATCGGAGCCCGACGTGCCTTCGATGATCGCGCTGGACTGGCTCGATCCCAGCAGACCGGCGAGCACCTCGGCGCTGGCGAGCTGGGCTGCGTTGGCGGTATCGCTCAACCCGGTGGTGTCGGTCGCGGTGATCGTGAAGTTCGACAGCAGGTCCAGGCTGACGCCCAGCAGGCCGCCTTCGATCGTCACCGAGCCGAGCAGCTCGTTGAGCCGCAGCGTATCGATCGGTCCGCCGTCGGCCGACGTGATGGTCAGCGTGGACGAAGCCGCGATAATGCCCCCAATGCCACTGTTGTGATTCGGCACGACGGTAATACCGAGCTCCGCGGCAAGGTCGGCGTTGTATCCCAACCGCTGCAGCGGCAGGCCGAGCAGGCCGCCGTAGCGCAGCACCACCTGCTGGATGTTGTTGTTGTAGTCGCTCGCCCCGAACACCTGCTGCGAGCTCAGGTCGATCAGCCCGAGCACATTGGCGTCGACGATGCCGAGCAGCCCACCCGAGTCCTGCGCCGATACCTCCGGCGCGACGTTGGTTGAGATCGTGAAGGCCTGCGTGTCGCTGGTACCGAGATTGCCGGCCGCGTCGATCACACGCACCGTCACCGAGTGGCTGCCGTCGGCGAACTGATGATTGCTTGCCGACCATGACCACGTCGTGCCGTCGACGGTCGCCTGGGTCCAGGTATTGCCGCCGTCGTAGCTGACTTCGACCCGGTCGCCGGCGGCCAGCGGGGCGCCGAGTGTGCCGGAGAAGGTCGGCGTGGTGTCGCCGGTGATCCAGTCTCCAGCGGCGCCGGTATCGTCGGTGACGCCGGTGATGGTCACCGTGGCGGTCGGCGCCGCGGTATCGACGGTCAGGTTGAAGGCCGCACTGGCCGGGCTGGCATTGCCGGCCGCATCGGTCGCAATCGCCGTCAGCGCATAGCCGCCGTCCGTCAGCGGCGTGGTCGGCGTGAAGGTCCAGTTGCCAGTGCCGTCGGCGGTTGCCGTGCCGATCAGCGTGGTGCCGTTGAAGATTCGCACCGTGCTGTTGGCCTCGGCCGTGCCGGCGATCGTCGGCGTGCTGTCGTTGGTGCTGCCGCCCGAGGTCAAGGCGCCGCTGGCCGGATCGACATCGTCGGTCACGCTGACGATGACCGGCGCGGTCGGCGCCACGGCGTCGACCGTCGCGCTGCCCGGGGCGCTGGTGTTGCCAGCGGCGTCGGTCGCGGTGGCGCTGACGACGGTGCCGTCGGCCAGCGGGGTCGTGGGCGTATAGGTCCAGCTGCCGCTGCCGTCCGCGGTGACGGTGGCGTCGGGCGTGCCGTCGCCATTGGTGTCGATCGCGATCGTGCTGTTGGCCTCGGCGGTGCCTTCGATCACCGTGCCGTTGGTCGGCGCGATGACCGGCGCGGCCGGCGGCACGGCATCCACGGTCGCGGTGGCCGGCGCGCTGGTGTTGCCCACGGCATCGCGCGCCGTGACGCTGACGACGGTGCCGTCAGGCAGCGGCGTGGCCGGCGTATGGGACCAGTTGCCGCTGCCGTCGGCGGTGACCGTGGCATCGGGCGTGCCGTCGCCATTGGTGTCGATGTCGACGGTGCTGTTGGCCTCGGCGGTGCCCTCGAGCAGCGTGCCGTCGGTCGGCGCGATGGTCGGCATGGCCGGCGGCAGCGCATCGACCGTGGTGGTCGCCGGAGCGCTGACGTTGCCGGCGGCATCGCTCGCGGTGACGTTGACGACGGTGCCATCGGCCAGCGGCGTCGTGGGCGTATAGGTCCAGTTGCCGGTGCCGTCGGCGGTCACGGTGGCGTCGGGTGTGCCGTCGCCGTTGGTGTCGATATTGACCGTGCTGTTCGCGTCCGCGGTGCCCTGCAGCAGCGTGCCGTCGGTTGGCTGGATCGTCGGCGTGCCCGGCGCCACCGCGTCGACGGTGGCGCTGGCCGGTGTGCTGGTGTTGCCGGCAGCATCGGTCGCGGTGACGTTGACGACGGTGCCGTCGGCCAGCGGCGTGGTGGGCGTGTAGGTCCAGTTGCCGGTGCCATCGGCGGTGACCGTGGCATCGGGCGTGCCGTCGCCGTTGGTGTCGATATTGACGGTGCTGTTGGCCTCGGCGGTGCCTTCGAGCAGCGTGCCGTTGGTCGGCGCGATGGTTGGCGCGGCCGGCGGGACCGAATCGATGACGATCGTCGCCGGTGCACTGGCGTTGCCGGCGGCATCGGCCGCCGTCACGCTGATGGTCGTGCCATCGGCGATCGGCGACGTGGGCGCGTAGGTCCAATTGCCGCTGCCGTCGGCGGTCACGGTGGCATCCGGCGTGCCGTCGCCATCGGTGTCGATGGCGATGCTGCTGTTGGCTTCGGCGGTGCCGGCGATCGTGCCGCCATTGGCCTCGGTGATAACCGGGGCGGCCGGCGCAGCGGTGTCGACCGTGAAGTCGAATCCGCCGCTGACCGGGCTGGTGTTGCCGGCCGCGTCGGTCGCGGTGGCCGTCAGCGAGTAGCTGCCGTCGGTCAGCGGCGTGGTCGGCGAGAAGGTCCAGTTGCCGCTGCCATCGGCGACGACGGTGCCCAGCAGCGTGGTGCCGTTGAAGACCTGGATCGTGCTGTTGGCTTCCGCGGTGCCGGCGATCGTCGGCGTGGCGTCGTTGGTGCTGTCGCCGGAGGTCAGCGGCGCCGAGACCGGATCGACATCGTCGACGACCGACGTGATGGCCGGTGCGGCGGGGGCCGCGGCATCGACCGTGGCGCTGGCCGGTGCGCTGGTGTTGCCGGCGGCATCGGTCGCGGTGACGTTGACGACGGTGCCGTCGGCCAGCGGCGTGGTGGGCGTGTAGATCCAGTTGCCGGTGCCATCGGCGGTGACCGTGGCATCGGGCGTGCCGTCGCCATTCGTGTCGATATTGACGGTGCTGTTGGCCTCGGCGGTGCCTTCGATCACCGAGCCGTTGGTTGGCTCGATCGTCGGCGCGGCCGGTGCGGCGGCATCGACGGTGGCGGTGGCCGGTGCGCTGGTATTGCCCGCGGCATCGGTGGCCGTGACGCTGACGACCGTGCCGTCGGCCAGCGGGGTCGTGGGCGTGTAGGTCCAGTTGCCGGCGCCATCGGCGGTGACCGTGGCGTCGGCAGTGCCGTCGCCGTTGGTATCGATACGGACGGTGCTGTTGGCTTCGGCGGTGCCCTCGAGCAGCGTGCCGTTGGTCGGTGCGATGGTCGGTGCGCCAGGGGGCAGGGCATCGACCGTGGCGGTGGCCGGGGTGCTGACGTTGCCGGCGGCATCGGTCGCCGTCACGCTGACTGCCGTGCCGTCGGCGAGCGGGACACCCGGCGAGAAGCTCCACACGCCGCTGCCATCGGCGGTCACGGTGCCGTCCGGCGTGCCGTCGCCATTGGTGTCGATGGCGATGCTGCTGAACGGGTCGGCCGTGCCTGTGATGGTGTCGGCGCTGGCCTGCAGGATGACCGGCACGGCGGGCGCGGCGGTATCGACGGTGAAGTCGAAGGCGGCGCTGGCCGGGCAGGTGTTGCCGGCGGCGTCGGTGGCAACGGCGGTCAGCGAATAGCTGCCGTCGGCCAGTGGCGTGGCCGGCGAGAAGGTCCAGTTGCCGCTGCCGTCGGCGGTCGCCGTGCCCAGCAGCGCGGTGCCGTTGAAGATCTGCACGGTGCTGTTGGCTTCCGCGGAGCCGGCGATCGTCGGCGTGGCGTCGTTGGTGCTGTCGCCGGAAGTCAGCGGCGCGGAGACCGGATCGACGTCATCGACCACCGTGGTGATGACGGGCGCGGCCGGCGCGGCGGCATCGACGGTGGCGTTGGCCGGCGCGCTGACGTTGCCGGCGGCATCGGTCGCGGTGACCTCGACGACGGTGCCGTCGGCCAGCGGCGTGGTCGGCGTATAGGTCCAGTTGCCGGAGCCGTCGGCGGTCACCGTGGCGTCGGCGCTGCCGTCGCCGTTGGTGTCGATATTGACGGTGCTGTTGGCCTCGGCGGTGCCCTGGAGCAGCGTGCCGTTGGTCGGCGCGATCGTCGGCAGGCCCGGCGGCACGGCGTCGATCGTGGCCGTGGCCGGGGCGCTGGCGTTGCCGGCGGGATCGGTGGCGGTGACGCTGACCGTCGCACCGTCGGGCAGCGGCGTAGCCGGCGTATAGGTCCAGTTGCCCGAGCCGTCGGCGGTGACCGTGGCATCGGGCGTGCCGTCGCCATTGGTATCGATCGCGATGGTGCTGTTCGCGTCCGCGGTCCCCGCGATCGTGTTGCCATTGGCCTGGACGATGACCGGGACTGCCGGCGGCGCGGTATCGACCGTCAGCTCGAACGCCGTGCTGGCCGGGCTGGTGTTGCCGGCGGCATCGGTCGCGGTGGCCGTCAGCGAGTAACTGCCGTCGGCCAGCGGCGTGCTCGGCGTGAAGCTCCAGTTGCCGGTGCCGTCGGCAATCGCCGTGCCCAGCAGCGTGGTGCCGTTGAAGATCTGCACGGTGCTGTTCGCCTCCGCGGTACCGGCGATCGTCGGCGTGGCGTCGTTGGTGCTGCCGCCCGAGGTCAGCGGGCCACTGACCGGGTCCATATCGTCGGTGACGCTGGCGATCGCCGGTGCGACGGGCGCAACCGAGTCGATGGTGGCGGTGACCGGCCCGCTGCTGTTGCCCGCGGCATCGACCGCGGTCACGCTGACCGTGGTGCCGTCGGTCAGCGGCGTGGTGGGGGTATAGCTCCAGTTGCCGCTGCCATCGGCGATGACGGTGGCATCCGCCGTGCCGTCGCCGTTCAGATCGATCGCGATGGTGCTGCCGGCTTCGGCCGTGCCGGCCAGCGTGGTGCCGGTGGCCTGCGTAATGGCCGGGGCGGCAGGGGCGGCGGTATCGACGGTGATGACGAAGGCGGTGCCGGGTCCGCTGACATTGCCGACCGCGTCGGTGGCCGTCGCCGTCAGCGAATAGGTGCCGTCGGCAAGCGGCGTGGCCGGCGTGAAGGTCCAGTTGCCGCTGCCGTCGGCGACGACGGTGCCCAGCAGCGTGGTGCCGTTGAAGATCTGGACCGTGCTGTTCGCTTCCGCGGTGCCGGCGATCGTCGGCGTGGTGTCGTTGGTGCTGCCGCCCGACGTCAGCGGGCCGCTGACCGGATCGGTGTCGTCGGTGACGCCGGAAATCGCCGGCGCGGCGGGCGCGGCCGCGTCGACGGTCGTCGTCGCGGGGCCGCTGGTATTGCCTGCAGGGTCGGTCGCGGTGACGGTGACCGTGGTGCCGTCGGGCAGCGGCGAGGTCGGCGTGTAGGTCCAGTTGCCGTTGCCGTCGGCGATGACGGTCGCCTCGGGCGTGCCGTCGCCGTTCAGGTCGATGCCGACCGTGCTGCCGGCCTCGGCGGTGCCGCTCAGGGTCGCGCCATTGCTGGGATTCAGCGTCGGCGTGGCGGGCGCCGTGGTGTCGATCGCCACGTCGATCACCGTGGGCTCGCTGGTCTTGCCATCGGTGCCGGTCTGCGTGACGACGATCTGATGCTGGCCAGCGGCGAGCGCCGGCGGCGTGTAGCTCCAGTTGCCGTTGCCGTCGGCGTTGACGGTCACCGGCGGCTGGCCGTCGATCGAGATGTGGATGCGGCCGTTCGGTACGGCGCCCGTGCCCTGCAGTGTCGGCGTGGCGTCGTTGGTTGCGCTGCCGTTGGCGATCGTTCCCGTACCCGGCGCCTGGTCGTCCAGCAGGCTGACGGTCGGCCTTCCGGGCGCCGGGCGGCTGTCACCGCCGCCGCCACCACCGCCGCCGCCGGCCGCTGCGGCGATTACGCCGGCACCTGCCGCAACACCCAGGATGCCGAGCAGCGCCGCGCTGCTGCCGTCGGCGATCGGTTCGTAGACCACCGCCGATTCGAGGACGTTGTCGCCGCCTGCCATCAGCGCCTGGTCGAAGGTGGCCAGCCAGCGCGACTCGCCCTCGACGAACACCAGATTGTTGAAGTTCACGCCATTGGCGAAGAAGCCCTGGATGCGCAACGTTTGCCCATCCTTGAACTCGATCAGCAGGTCATTGCCTTCGCGCGCATAGTTGGCGACGTTGTCCTTGTTGCCGGCGACCAGGAAGTTGGCGGCACCCTCCGGTGCCGCGACGGTACTGGTCCCCGCGGGCACCGCGACATCGATGTGGTTTTGCAGAACAGCTGACGAGGCCATGCCTATCTCCTTGGATCGATCGGGACTACTGCTCACTATTGGAAATGCAGGGTATAAGTGATTTCCAAGTGGCGGTATGGCTTCGTCTGTGCGGTAAGCGATATAGTGCGTGCGATTGATATGGCTTGCGTTTTTTTGATAATGATTCGCTGAAAAGCCATTAATGCCGGTAGGTACTTTAAAAGAAAAAAACCCCTACGCCGGTAGGCGCAGGGGTATTGATTTTCCGACTGGATTAATTCTGATCTGAGCGATATTTATTTCATTGCCGGCAATTCAGTTGGACAATGCCGGTCAATCGCCGCGACGGGTCTCGGAAGGCGTTTCGCCAAACGCCATGCGATAGTCCCTGGCGAATTGTCCGAGATGGCTGAAGCCCCAGCGCCGTGCGATCTCGGCGATCGACTGCTCCGCGCCAGCGGTACGCAGGTCGGCGTGGGCGCCCTCCAGGCGCACCCGTTTCACATACCCCATCGGCGTGAAGCCCTTGAACTTGGCGAAGCCGGCCTGCAGCGTGCGGATGCTGACGCGGGCGGCGGTCGCGATGTCGGCCAGTCCGAGCGCCGCGGTGGCGTTGGCATGGATGTATTCGATCGCCCGGCGCACATGCCGCGGCGAAGGGCCGCTATGCCGGCGCGCCATATAGACCGAGTAGTTGTGCGGGATCTCCTTGAGCATGGCGAAGATCACGGCGTCCTGCACGCTCTGCACGATGTCCGGGGCGATGGCGTGCGGGCCGCCATCCGCGTTGAAATAGCGCCGCGCCGCCCGCACCAGTTCGCCCGCGAAGCGCACGCCGGAAGGCACGCCGCTGCCGGGCGAGAACTTCACGCGGTGCGTCACCGGGCGTTCGATCGACTGCGATAGCCGGCCGTGCAGGCGCGCCGCATCGATCCGGATGATTTCGTAGCGGCCGGGGCCGAATCCCCACGCGGTAACGCGCCTGGCGTCGGCGATGGTGGTGCCTGGCGGCAAGGGCCGCAGTCCGTCCTGCTCGGTCGCGAGCGACAGCTGACCTTCGGCGTGGGTGACCAGCAGATAGCCGTCGTGCTGACAAGGCAGCCGCAGGCAGAGCGTGGTGTCGGTGGCCAGCGTATGCACGGCCATGCCGTCGAGATAGTCGATCTGGATATCGAGCCTGGGCCGGCTGCCATCGGCCTCGATCGTGATGCCGGGATAGTGGCGGCCAAGCCAATCCTGCGCCTGCGTGACGCTGGACGCGACGATTGCGTCCGTTCCAATGCGGGTTTGTGCCATACGCCAGATTCCGTCCTGCCAAAAAACGAGCGCACGCCTGGCCGGCTAACGCTACAGGCGATCCCACAAAGGGCCGCGGCAAACACCGCGGCAAAACGGGTTGGCTGAATCAGGCGATGGCAACAGACCGCGACAATGACCCTCGATATTCCATGGCAATGGAATATCCATCAATTGGCATGGGCTGTGCCCGGATGCCCCCCCGGAATGCTTCGGTCAAAATTGGCACCGGAATGCGATCGTGTACCGCTGCAATGGAATGCGTCGCTTCGTCGAATTACCGTTTGCCAGTTGGTTGACTTTAGTTTTGTTTATATCGATATTGAATAATGTCTTAATCGATTGTTATTAGCGTACTGCATTTTTTACAAATGGTGGAAGCTTCCAACGCACTTTTTAAAGCGCTTACATTTGTTTGCAGTTGGTAGGGTGTCGGTAGGGGTAGCGTACGAGGCGGCGGTGTCGCCGATTCAATGCGTGACCGACTTCGACCACAGATTGATAACCAGCACGCCGGCCATGATCAGCGCGATGCCGATCAGCGCCGGCAGATCCAGCCGCTGGCCGAACAGCAGCCACGCCGCCACCGACACCAGCACGATGCCGACGCCGGACCAGATCGCGTAGGCGATACCGATCGGCACGCTGCGCAGCGTCAGCGACAGGCAGAAGAAGGCAATCGCATAACCGGTCACGACGACCAGCGAGGGGAGGGGACGGGTAAAGCCGGCGGCGGCCTTGAGCGCGGTAGTGGCGATGACTTCGGCGACGATGGCGATGGACAGGTAGATCCAGTGCATGGGATGGCGCGGTCTCGTATGTCGACGGAGGCCGAAGAATAACAGGCGTGTCGATGCCGCTCTCGCTTCGCGGCGCGGGCCGCGGCGGCGATCCATCCCGTGCGACAACGGCTCAGCGCTGCTCGAGGCCGTGTCGCTGATGCCATTGCGCCAGCGATTCCTCGGGCCACTGCGCGCAGTGCACATGCCCCTTGCCGCCTGGCACCTCGACCCACGGCGCCGCGGAGTCGAGCTCCGCTTCGACGATCTCCGGCGGGCGCGGCAGCGGCGTATCGATGGCCGAGGCATGCGGATAGACGCGCTCCGGTTCGTCCGGATTGCGTATCCATAGCGCACTGCCGCATTGGATGCAGAAATGCCGCTCCATCGGCGAACGCCTCGCGCGCTTGCCCGGCTCGCGTATCACCGCGTGATAGATGCCGATGTGCTGGCGGCCGCGTACGCGCAAGGTGTCGTTCAATGCGCCGATATTGGCCGCGTATCCGCCGGCGCCGGCGGTCTTGCGGCAGATCGAGCAGTAGCAATGCAGATAGGGATAGGGCCAGGGCGATTCCACGCTGAAGCGGACCGCGCCGCAGTGGCAGGAGCCTTCGAGATGCATGCGACCTCCGATAGGTTGGCGCGAGCGTCGCCGACGCGTCGCTCGCCGTGGCTGCCATCGGATTTTGCATGACATCGGAGCGAGGTGGCAGGCCCCGGCGTCACAGGATCGCGCCCTTGCATGCCTTGCTTCCAGGCGTTGCCAGGGGGCTCGTTCGGGCCCTGGTTTGAGCCGTCTTTCGAGTCCCGATTCGCGCCTTATTCGAATCGCGCAGGATCGTAGGGCTGCGGATCGACGTAAGGCGTCTCGCCGTCGATCAGCTCGGCGAGCAACCGCGCGGTCGCAGGGCCCAGCGTGAAGCCCTGATGCGCATGCCCGAAATGGAACCACAGGCCGCGATGGCGCGGGGCGCGGCCGACCACGGGCCGCATGTCGGCCACGCACGGCCGCGCGCCAATCCAGGGGTTCGCTTCGACCGCCGCGCCGAGGTCGACGAGGTCGCGTGCGTAGCGCTCGGCCGCCGCCAATTGCACCGGCGTCGGCGGCGCATCGTGGTGAGCGAATTCCGCGCCCGTGGTCAAGCGAAGACCGCGGCGCATCGGTGCCAGCACGAAGCCGCGCTCCGCGTCGAGCAGCGGCAGCGTCGGCATATGCGCGCTGGCGTAGTGCCGGTGGTAGCCGCGCTTGATGAAAAGCGGCAGCCGATACCCCAGCGGCCGCGTCAGCGCCGACGCCCACGGCCCCAGCGCAATGACGGCCTGCGCGGCAGACAGTGGACCGGCCTCGGTCATCACGCGCCAGCCGCTGCCGTCGGGCTGCAGCGTCGTGGCATCGCCACGGCGCACGATGCCGCCTTGCCGCTCGAACAGCGCGGCGTAGCGCTGCACCAGTTCGCCGGGATCGCTGACTGTCCACGGGTCGCGCCAATGGATCGCCCCCGCGAGGCCGCCACGCAGCGCGGGCTCGGCGGCGCGCAGCGCGGCTTCGTCGAGGACGGCGCAATCGAGTCCATGCTCGCGCGCCACGATCGTCGCGGTGCGCACCGTGTCGTCGAACGCGCGTCGGCTGCGGTATGCCTCGAGCCATCCCGCCTTGCTGACGAGGTCCTCCGCGCCGGCGGCGGCGATCAGCTTTTCATGTTCGCTGACGCAGTGCCTGACCAGTGCCGCATAGGCGGCGATCGTGCCGGTGTAGCGGTCCGGCGCCGATTCGCGCCAGTAACGGGCCAGCACGGGCAACAGGCGCAGCATCGCACCGGGGTGGTAATGCACGTCGTTGCCCCGGCGGGCGATCACACGCAGGATCGTTTTCCAGTCGCGCGGGAACGCATACGGCTGCACCGCCTCGCGCTGGATGAAGCCTGCATTGCCGTAGGACGTTTCGGAGCCCGGTGCGGCGCGATCGACGAGGACGACCTGGTGCCCGCGATGACGCAGCGCGAGGGCGGTGCTGACACCGACCATGCCGGCGCCGAGAACGAGGATTTGCTGTGACATGAAGGCAGCGGTTCGCGCGAAAGGTGGATCAGGTGGATCAGGTGGATCAGGTGGATCAGGTGGATCAGGTGGATCAGGTGGATCAGACCGGGATTGCGATTTTCGCCGCGCCGCGCCTGGGCGGGGGCATGCGATGCGCGCAATATTCCGAACGCTCGATTGCCTATTCGGCAATCACGAATGCGGTAATCGCGAAAGCGGCAATCACGACAATCACGAATGCGGAAGCTCGATCAGGCCCTGCCGTAGATGCTCGACGAAGGCGCGCGCCGCAGGCGGCAGCTTGCGGTTGGCCAGCGTCTGCACCTCGATCTGCCGCTCGTTCATCTCGCGATCGCGCAGCGGCACCGCGGCGATGGTGCCCGCCTTGAGCCTGCCGCGGATCGATACCTCGCCGTAGAAGCAGATCGCTCCGCCGCCGGCCGCCGCGAAGCTGACCAGCGAATCGAGCTGATTGCTCGAGAACACGGTCTGATAGCGCAGGCCTTGCCGGCTGCAGCCGGCGTCGAGCAATTGCCGCACGGAGCTGTCCTTCGGCGGCAGCGCCAGCGGATAGGTGGCGACCTGCGCCAGCGACAGTTGCCGATGCCGCGCCAGCGGATGGTCCGGCGCCATCACGGCCAGCACCGGAGCGGGGTGCCGCAGCTCGACGTGGATTTCCGGCTCGGGCAACCACGCCAGCGTGATGCCGATATCCGCCTCGCCATCGCGGATACGTCGCGCGATATCGCCTTGCGGACAAACCTCCAGTTCGAAGTGAATGCCCGCATGGGTCTCGCGAAAACTGGCGGCAAGGTTCGGCAGGAACTCGTGCGCGATGCCTTCCACGGCCGCCAGCCGCACGCGCCCGACACGCAGCCCACGCAACGCCTGGATATCGCCGGCCACGCGCTCGATGTCCTGCTGCGAACGCTTGGCGAAAGCGGCCAGCAACTCGCCCGCCGCATTCGGTACCAGACCGCGCGCGCGTCGATCGAAGGCAGCGTGTCGAGCTCGCTTTCCAGCTTGGCGATCTGCCGGCTGACGGCCGACGGTGCGACGTTCAGCTTGATCGCCGCATCCTTGACCGAACCGGTGCGGACCACTTCGAGGAAGTAGCGCACCGCGGTCTCCTGCAGGGCTCGATAGGACATGGAATATCGACGTCAACGTGGCCGAGCGACTTGGGGAAAACCCGCTCCGGGATTGCGCGGATGATTGCCGTTTCGGCAATCGAGTGTTCGAAACATTGCGACGATTCTATGCGAAGTTTGACATTAGGATGACATCGAGCCGATGCACTTCCACCGGCATCGCCTTGGATTCTTACGAGAGAGCATTCCATGCGTCCTTCCGCCTCACCCGTCCGTTTCCTGTTTGCCGCCACCGGCCTGGCGCTCGTTGCGATGGCGCCGTCGGCGGCCTTTGCGCAGGACAGCTTCCCCGCCAAGCCGATCCAGCTGGTGCTGCCATTTCCGCCCGGCGGCGCTACCGATGTGGTCGGGCGCATCGTCGCGCAAAAGCTCGGCGAGCGGCTCGGCAAGACCGTCGTGGTCGAGAACCGGGCGGGCGCAGGTACCGTCGTCGGCGCCAGCTACGTCGCCAAGGCCGCGCCGGACGGCTACACGCTGCTGGCCAGTTCCGGCACGACGTTCACGGTCAATCCCGCGGTCTATCCGAAGCTGCCGTACGACCCGCAGAAGAACTTCGAACCGATCGGCCTGATCGGCGTGACCGGCCTGATCCTGCTGGCCAATCGCGATGTGCCGGTGAACAACCTGAAGGAGTTCGTGGCCGCGGCGAAGAACGAGCCGGGCAAGTACTCGTACGGTTCGTTCGGCGCCGGTACCACCGCGCATTTCGCCGGCGAGCAATTGCTCAATCTGACGGGCGCCAGGCTGCTGCACGTGCCGTACAAGGGCAGTGCACCTGCGATGACCGACCTGATCGGCGGCCAGATCCCGTTCAGCATCGACACCGTGGCCGCGGCGCTGCCGCAGGTGCGCGCCGGCAAGGTCAAGGCCATCGCGGTGACGACGGCGAAGCGCTCATCGCTGCTGCCCAATGTGCCGACCGTCGCGGAGGGCGGCTATCCCGGCATGGATGCCAGCACGTGGATCGCGCTGGTCGCGCCGCGCGGCCTGCCGGCCGACGTGCATGCCAAGCTCGAGAAGGCGCTGGCCGATACGATCGCCGATCCCGACACGCGCAAGAAGCTCGCCGACAACGGCATCGAGCCGTCGTTCGCATCGGGCAAGCAGGTCAGCGCGCTGATCGAGAAGGAAATTCCGCAGATGCGGGCCATCGCGCAGCGCGCCAACATCAAGCTCGACTGACCCGCCATGTCCGACCACAACGCACTGACTTCGCTGTCCGCCGTCGAACTGCGCCGCCTGATCGGCGCCCGGCAGATATCGCCAGTGGAACTGCTGGAGGCCTGCATCGCGCGGATCGAGCGCTACAACCCGCTGATCAACGCGATCACGGCCACCTGCTATGAGCGCGCACGTGCGGAGGCGAGGGCGGCCGAACAAGCCGTGATGCGCGGCGAGTCGCTCGGCCTGCTGCATGGCCTGCCGCTCGGGGTAAAGGACCTGGAGGCGACAGCCGGCCTGCTGACGACCTACGGCTCGCCGCTGTACCGAAGCAATGTGCCCGCGCAGGACAACACACTGGTCGCGCGGTTGCGGCAGGCCGGCGCGGTGGTCGTCGGCAAGACCAATATTCCCGAGATGGGCGCGGGCGCGAATTCGCGCAACGCCGTGTGGGGTGCCACCGGCAATCCGTTCAATCCGAATCTGAATGCGGGCGGATCGTCGGGCGGGTCGGCTGCCGCGCTGGCAGCGGACTTTCTGCCGGTCTGCACGGGCTCCGATACGGGCGGGTCGTTGCGCATTCCCGCCGCGAAATGCGGGGTGGTCGGCTTTCGCCCGTCGCCAGGCCTGGTGCCGAACTCGCGCAAGCTGCTGGGATGGACGCCGATCTCGGTGGTCGGCCCGATGGGACGCACGGTCGCCGATGCCTGTTTGCAGCTGGCCGCGTCGGCTGGAGAATCGGCGGGCGATCCGCTCAGCCACACGGTCGATCCGCTGTCGTTCCTGACGCCGTCGCGCGTCGATCTGTCCGGACTGCGCGTGGGCTGGACCGAGGACTTCGGCAGCTGCGCGGTCGATCCCGATATCCGTCGCGTCTTTCGCGCGCGCATCGCCGCGATGCGGCATCTGTTCAAGTCCTGCGAGGAAGTCGCGTTCGACCTAGGCGACGTGCATCGCTGCTTCGACGTGCTGCGCGCCGAGAGCTTCGTGGCCTCGCTGCGCGACACCTACGAGCGCGATCCCGACAGCCTCGGTCCCAATACACGCGCCAACTACGAGATCGGCGCCCGCATGTCGCTGGTCGACAGCGCGTGGGCGCAGGCCGAACAGACCCGCATCCTGCAGCGCTTCCAGCAGGCCTTCCGCGAGTACGACGTGATCCTGTCGCCGACCACGCCGGTGTCGCCGTTCCCGTGGACCACGCTCTACGCCGACGTCGTGGAGGGTGTCCAACAGGAGAACTACTACCGGTGGCTGGCGCTGACCTATGTGGTGACCTTGACCACCCATCCCTGCATCGCCTTGCCCTGCGGCCTCGACGAGGCGGGCATGCCGTTCGGCCTGCAGATCACCGGCCCGTTCCGCGGCGATATGCTGACGCTGGGCGTGGCGCAGGCGATGGAATCGGCGTTTGCGTCGATGCCTGGCTTGTCGCGTCCCAGACCGGACCTCGACAGGCTGACGCCGGCCGAACCGGACTTGCGGTCGATTGTTACGGCGCCGCCGGAGTTGTTGGGGGAGGCGGCCCCAGCGCAAGTCTCGGCGGTGTAGGCGAACGGAACACCACCGGGCTCGGGGGCGGAATGCCCCCGATAGTCAAAAAAAAGCGGACCGCTGTAACGTCGCGGCGCGCTTGGCACGTTTTTGCACGTCCTTTGGCGTATTGCCTGACGTGCAAAAACACCTTAAGGGTCTTCGTCTGAGCCCTTTTTCGACTTAGCCGTGCTGGGGGGCCTGGGTGGCACCCTCTCCGCCATGCGTTTTACCTCGGGCTCGTGGATGTAGAGGGATTCGATGACGTGCTCCATGATGTCGACGAGGGTCGTCAAATCGGACTCGCTTGGGGTATGTCCCCGGTGGATCGTCGCGCTCCCAACATCCAGGACCGATTCAAGCCTTTGGCGCATGAGCAGGGAGACGTGTCCTTGGTTGTAGAGCTCGTTCAGATTGCTCGAAAAGGAGCGACGATCGCCGCCGATCTTGTCGATCATTGCCTGCTCCAGCACTGCTCTGACACCCATGGCCGCTAGGTGCGGTTGGTTGTTCTGAAGTGCTCGATACACCTCTTTGCATATCATGAGTGTGGGGTTGCCAAATAGCGGCGACTGCAGCCACCACTTGGCCATCCAGCTAGGTTCTTTCCGAAATGACGGCGGAGGGTAATAGGTAATCGCATCGGCGCCGTGGCCGCTTGCATACCAGTCCTCGCGCAACTTAACACTGTGACATCCACCGCATTGCAAGGTGTAGTACGTCGTCGTCTCGACGTAATGGTCCTCTTCGTCCTCGTACCGTTGCGTGGCTATATGAAGGACGTGGTGCCACTTCTCCGGACCACAACTGTTGCAGAACGCCGTGACCTTTTGGCCAATTTGCAGCCCCATACGCCCCCCGATATCTAAGTCTTGCGCTCCATCGCAAACCGCTGGCGCATTGCGCGGGCGATGGCAGCACAATCCGTGGTGCAGGCCCACAGCTGTCTGGCGATGGAGCCAACGCGCCGGCCATGTACAATATGGCCCGCCAGCGGCCTGGTCAGCCGCTCTTTAGCGAACCTCATGCATTGGTTAAGAACCGATGATGGCCCGAATCTTACTCAAAAAAGAGAGCCGTCCCGATGCCAACCGTATCAATCGTTGTTCCATGCTTTAACCAGGAACGATTCATTGCGGAGTGCCTTGAATCCGTTCTGTCGCAAACGTATCCCGATTGGGAGTGCATCGTTGTAGACGACGGCTCGACAGACGGCTCCGGCCGCGTAATTGAAGCCTTCGTGAAGCGCGACGCGCGATTCACCTATGTCCGCAAAGAAAACGGCGGCGTTGCTTCGGCCAGAAACACAGGCTTTGCCAAAGCAATCGGCGAGTACTTTCTTCCGCTGGACGGTGACGACAAGCTGCATCCCCAGTATCTGTCCAGCGTGATGGACTGCTTCGTCAGATATCCTGAAACGACGCTTGTCCACTGCAGGACAAAGCTTTTCGGGGCCAAGAACAAAGTTTGGCGTCTTCCGTCCTACAGCTACGAAAGGCTGCTCTGGAGGAACATGCTGGTCAACTCCTCGGTGTTCCGCCGTGCCGCCTTTGAGCGCTCCGGCGGATATTCCGAGGAGATGGTCCATGGCTTCGAAGATTGGGAGTTCTTCATCAGACTCCTCGACCGTGACTCGGTAGTGAAGGAGGTTAAACGGCCGCTCTTTTACTACCGCGTTAGCGAGAAGTCCCGGACCAATGAGCAGATCCAGTCGGGAAAAATCGAACAGTCCATGCGGCTGATCTACGCTCGCAATGTGCCGATCTACGAAAGCCATTTCGCCAATCCGCTGCAGAGCTTTTCGAGAATGCTGGACGAATTTGCGCCGACGTACACCGGTCGCTACAAGCGACAGCTTGCCATCGTCCATAGCTCTTATATCGCGGCGCTAACCCTGCTGGGAGCGGCCCTTCTGTTTAGGTGAGCCAGAGGGGCCGCGCCGCCGTTAGAAGAGCTGCCCAAGGGCCTCGGGCGTCCAATTCATGATCACCAGTTCCTTGCTGATCTCCGGGCGTCCGTAGGCGTTTGCAACGCTGTACTTGATGTCCAGCTCCATCATGTGGTGCCCGTCAAAAGCCGCTCGGATGTCTGGGTGGTCATTGATGGAGACCATGACGCGCCCTTTACAGGTGCGCATCATTTCGCACATCTCCACATAGTTTTCGAACTCAAACGGCACGCCATATCCCTCCGTCTGCCAGTACGGCGGATCAAGGTAGAAGAGGGTGTGCGCTCGGTCGTAGCGTCGCATGCATTCTTGCCAAGGTAGATTCTCGACGTTAGTGCCGGCGAGACGCAGGTGCGCTGCGGATAGATTTTCCTCAATGCGACAAAGGTTGATCATCGGCGCGGTGGTCGCCGTACCGTAAGTCTGGCCGTCGACCTTTCCGCCAAAGGCGTGATGCTAAAGGTAGAAGAACCGAGCAGCCCGCTGAATATCGGTGAGGGTTTCGACCCGTGCCATCTGCGCCCACTTAAACACCTGCCGACTCGATAGCGCCCACTTGAACTGGTGGACGAACTCTTCCATATGGTGCTGCACGACGCGATACAGGTTGACCAAGTCGCCGTTGATGTCGTTGATCACTTCCACTGGCGCAGGAATTTGCCGCAGGAAATACAGCGCCGCGCCGCCACAGAAAACCTCGACATAGCATTCGTGAGCAGGGAAAAGAGGGAGCAGCTTGTCAGCCAAACGGCGTTTGCCGCCAAGCCATGGAATGATGGGGTTGGGACTGCCAATCATGGGTAATGCGCAAGCCTTTTCTTAACGGTTAAACACTGGTAGGCTTTGCCCCGCTGCGTCGACGCGGTCGGGGGCTTGGCCTTGGCTTGCAGGCTGGTTCTGCGGGCCCGGGATGCGGCGGGATGCGCCAACATCCCGCCGTAACCCCGTTATTTGCGATGGCTATCCAGCCTGGATCATCTCGGCGACATCGGGATTGGCCGCAAGAAACGCGCGCAGCTTCTCCATAGGGTCGATTGGCGAGTCGTTTGATGGCGGCGGCACGTAGTCGCCTATGGCGCCAAAATCGCCTGCAATCAATCGCTCGAAGATTTCGCGTCCATGGACCTCCGAGTCGTCGGGCGACGCATTGAAATCCAGCACACGGTCCAGGTGAACGAACTTGACCTTGCACTGGATCATCGTTTTCTCGGCGTTGATCCAGCGCGGTTCAGTGACTTCTGTGTATTTCAGCATGGTGGTCCTTATGCAATGCGACAGAGCAAACGCACAAGCATCCCTCCGCCAGCGTTCACAGTGCCCCGGTCCTCCCACGATCCCGGTCCAACGGGCGGGTTGTTCGCGGAGTTGTCCAAGCGGTACGAACCAACGCCGTTGTTTTGCATGACGGACAGCGGCGCCTTTCCGGCCATCGCACCATTGAGGTTGCCGACAGCCGTGTTGAGGCTTCCGATGGAGCCCCAAATCCATCCTCGGCCAGCACAATGAATGTCGCCGTCTCCCTGAAACCGGAACACTTCGACACCTGGTGTCATCAGCACCATCGAGGAGCCGTCACCCGCCTCAACCAAGCGCCATTCGAAGTCTTGGTTCGCGTAGCGCTTGAAGTCGACAAAGGCGCCTTCCGGTCTACATAGCTCCATCGTGCCGGACTGGGTCGCAAGGACGAAGTTGTTCGCGTTGTCCTTGCCCGTGCGGAGATCGCCTCGAATGGCCAGGCCACCATCATCGTAGAAGCTCATGACGATGAGCTGGTACGCGTTGTTGACCATCTCGAAACCAGAATTGCCACCTCGGAGCCAAGCACGGCCACCGTTGGTGGTCTTAAGGGCGATCTGCCCGTATGTCCCCGCGGCCGATGGCGCGATGAGCAGATCTCCGGTCATCGTGTCGCCAGTGCGGTTGACCTTGTTGGCCGCGCCCTCGACGTCGGCAACGGTCCGCCACGTATTCCACGCCGCGGCGACTCGCGTCCGGAAGACCAAGTTCTCCGCATTTGCGGACAGCTGAACGGCGGTCACACCGGCCCCGAAACGCCGCTCAATATGGAGCATCACCGAGGTGCCGTTCGGGACGTTCTTCGTGCCCACCAACGTATAGATGCCTGTGATATTGGCGTCGTTCGCATCGTTCGACGCGATGAGATCGGCAAACTGCGCCGCCGTTGCCAACCCGCCTCCGATGCCGAATCGCAACAGCTTCTTGAAGACGTGCTCGGTGTTGGCGATCGCAGTACTGTTGCTCTCCACCGCGGCCGTCGGCGCCTTCGGGGTACCTGTCAGTTCGGGCGATTCAAGATTGGCCTTCTTGGCCAGCGCGTTGGCCAGGAGAGTCTTGATCTGGTCCTCTTTGGCCGGATCGATCTGACCTCCCAGGCCGGTGATGAGGTTGATCAGCTCGCCTTGCACCGAACGGACCGCATCTTGAACAGCGTTCAGCCACAAGGCTTTGACGATGGTTCCGAGCGTCCCGTCCACGGGATTGCCATCGTGAAATTTGCCGTCCGGGGATTCGATCGGCTCCAACTTGTCGAGCATTGCTATGCCTCCTGATAGGCGAAATAGACAAAGGTGTGCGCCGGCTTCAGATCCTGGAACATCCCCTCGATCACTGGATCACCAAACACCGACAGCGGCTCACCCGCCGATGACTGGCCGGCGCGGAAACGGTAGAGCCGGAGCTGACCGCTCTTAACAACCACCTGCCACACCCAGATGATGTCTTCCGCCCAGAGGCGATCGCCTGCGCGATTCACGCCCGCACGAAAGGGCTGCGGCTCATTGATCGAGATTTCATAGCCGAGCCCTGCGGCCAGCCGTTTGAAGTACGGGATGGATAAGCCGCCCACCTCCGCCAGCTTGGCCAGGACAATCTGCAGCCGCTGCTGATAGGACGCGCCGGCCGCGGGCGTGATGCCGCAGACCCGCTCCCAATCCGGCAACAGCTGCTCAGCGAAGAATGGCGTGATCGCGCCCTCGATGCGGCGCACAGCGGCCATGGCCTGGTCGAGCGCCTTGCCCTCGACAGCCAACTCCACTGCGAGCGCTGGCTCACGGGGCGCATAGCTCTCCGGTGGCAACAGACGCCCCAACAGGGTCGCGTGCATCATGGCATCTTCCTGACCGTTACGGCTCCGAGGCGCAGCCATTCCACCTTTGTGGCGTCGACCACCGGCACGACGTTACTTGCAGGCGTCGGTAGGGACCGGTCAACGACGCCTGGGATGTCGGAGATAAGCGCTTCCATCCGACTTCTGTATGCAGTCTCCCCGGGTATCAACGCACCGAAGTAGAAGCCCAACGCGGATTCGATCTGCGCCTTGGCGGCTGCCTCGTTGACACCGTCCAGCTTCACCGCCGTATCGACCGCCACAACCTTCTCGGTGGGGGCTAGCACTAGGCTGTTCTTCGCCGTAACCGGGCGTACATCGTCAATGTGGGCCTGCACCCTTGCGATCGTTTCCGCTGAAGGCAGGGCGCCACTGGACGTGATGACCACGTCGACGGTTCCGAGGCCGCGCCGCAACGGATAGACATATGCCGCAGATACGCCGGGCACCTCCATCGCCCAACGCCGGTAGTCGTAACGATTTCCGCCAGCGGGCGGACGGCGGATCAGCTCAAGCAGTCGCAGAAGCAGCTCGGCATCAGTTTCCTTGTCGACGCCGCCTGTCATCGTCACGACGGAGATCTCTGTCGCGATTCCAGGGGGCGGCGCCATCAGCGTCCCCGATGTTCCGGCAGGGGCGTTGCCTGCGACGCCGGCAATGACGGCCATGGCAGCGACTTGCCCCATTCCATCTGCGCCAATGGCTCCGGGCTCGGTCGTAACGTACTGGCGATCGCCGATCTTGCCGGCCAAGCCGGCGGCGACTGCGGAGCCAGGGGTCCCGCGAACTGCGAATTGACCTCGCGATGCAACAGCCGGCTTATGACTCAGGCCGCGCACGCGGGCATGCAGCGCCAGGTACTCCGAATCAGCGGTGTCAGGGAAGATCTGCTTAACGACCCATGCCTGGTGCTCGTACAGTCCTTCAATGGCGCTAGCAATCGAGCTGTAGCGCACGTAGTAGTCGCTATCGACGCTCGTGTCTGCTGTCGGACGGAGCGACTTCAGGTCACGCAGGAGATCGTCGCGGATCTGAGTGAAGCCTGGAATGACTTGCGGCATCAGATGACCCTCACAGGATGCGTGAAGTGACGGTCCTCGCCGGAGGCTTGCGTGACGGTGATATGAAGTAGCAGCCAGCCGGAGCGCGGCCGGGACGTGCGGACGGTGATGGCGGTGGCCCGCCCATCATCGAGCAGCGGTTGCAGTGCTTGCTCCGCGTACTGGCGCGCAAGCACTGCGACGCGGGCCACGTCCTTTTCGCGCTTTAGTTCGTGAAGGCGGGAACCCAGAGTTGGATCGGCCCACCAGCTGCCAAGCGGGGTGGCTAGACGCAGATACACCGCATTGGCCAGCGTGTCTGTTTGCCGGCCGGTGTAATCGCCAGTGGTGGGGTGGAGAAGCGCGTCCATGCCCCGATTCTCGGGGCATGCGCGTTATGGTGTGATGGTGAGATGTGTCACTACTCGTCGTACTCGCGGCCAATCAGCTCGAGGCCATTTGGCGCAAGTGCGATGTTGAAGCGCTTAAAGTGCTTAAAGAATTCGCTAATGGACAAATCCAAATCCACGGATTCAAGAGGAAGCTTTCTCTCGGGGTGTTGCAAAGCCTCCTCGAATTCATCTGCACGGTGGCCGCGGACAACAAGAGCCGAGATGCTAATGAAGTTCTCCCCACCCGCATAGAACGTTACACCAACCACGGTATCGCCGTCCTTGATTAGTCCTGATTCCCGGACATAGTCTCGAATGCCCGCCAGGTCTGCATCGTCGGCAGCAACTTGCCCCCGCCAGTCGTCATACTGCACCCCCGCCGAAAAGTATGCCATTTTGGCCTCCGTTGTTAAGGAGCCTTGATGGTACGCCATTCGAATCTCGCCAGTGGCGACTATGGCCGCGGCGGGTCCGTAATGGTCCCATTCTCGACGTGCCTATGGTTCACAAGACTGACGTTACTCGCAGTGACGTCGACTGTTGCATGCAGTGAGCCATTTACCTTGGTGCCGTCCCCTCCCGAAACCTCGAGCCCGCCTTTCCCTGTCATTTTCCCCTCGGCCAGTACTTCCTTAGCGGCGCGCACCTTGGGAGTATTGAAGTCGACCATCGTACTGGCATTAACGCGGAAGATGTCTGTGGTCACCTCGACGACACGGCCTCGTCTTAGATGCACGGCATCTCCCTCGTCGGTATAGAGCGCGACCTCGCCGCTCTTCAAGCCCTTGAGCCGATACTGGCCGTGCTCGGTGGCGATGATGATGCCGTGGCTGGTCTTCCCGCCCACCGGCACGATGACAGCCATCGTGCCAGGCGGCGGGTTCGAGGTCAGGCCATAGTGCTGCATCAGTTCATTGTCCTGCAGTGCTTCGCCAGCCAATCCTTCTGCCTGGACCAATTGCACCGCAGGCGAGCTGTTCACGCGACCAATCACGCCGCGGAACGTCTGACGGATCGCCCCGACGGCTCGCTTGATCCGTGCATCGACGTCACGCCACATCGATGATCTCCAGCTCTTCGCCGCTCTTGGTCCGGGCACGGCCGCGCTTCTTGGCACGCTTGTGCGGATGCGCGTCCAATATCCAGACACCGTCTTCTTTGAGCGTCAGCGCTGTCGTCGTGCCGCGGCCACGGCCTCCCGTGAACTTGCGGGCCATCAAAAAGAACACCGCGTCGATCTCATGGGGTTCGCTCAGTACATGGACTCGCTGTCCAGGCGACCACAGCACACCGCCACTGGTGCGATGCCCCCGCACGGTGGCCGTCAACGTGCGGCCACGCAGGCGTGCGTCGGACAACAACTTGCGGGCGCGGGACCTCGCGATCGCTGTATTATCAGCATCGTGGTCGATATAGACCCGTGGTCGGTAGATGCCGCGGTTGGCCAGCGCCGCATCACGGACTGAAGCTCGCAAGGCATTGCGACCGACCTCCACGCTGGTGCCATGAGCCTGGCCAAGTACCGTGATGTCTGAGTACCGGTCTGCGATCGATCGGACATGCTGTAGCGATTCCACGTTGTTGCCTTTGCCATCTCGACGCATCACCAGCGAAGCGACGGGCGGCGCGGCATAGTCCGGGCCTCCGACCACCAGCGTTCCATCAGGCTCGAACCATGGCCACAGACCGTTTGCCTCTGCCGCGTGTACCAGTGCATCCCATGCGGACTCGCCTGGCTCGACGTTGACCTTCTCGCGGGTGGCGACGGCTGCGGCATCAATCCGGATGCGGGAGATTCCCAGCGGCTTAACGACATTGGCAACGATGTCCTGCAGCGACGCCTGTTTCGAGACAAAGATCGGCGCGGAACAGTCCACCAGGATGGCGGCACCGTCGCGGCCGCTCAGGGACAGCGTATGCCCGCCTCTCGAGACGCGGTGTGCGATCTCGTCGATACGACCAGTCATGACCTTGTCCTGGCCAATGCGCACTTCGACGCGTTCCCCTTCCGTCACGATGGGCGGGAATTCGCCTCGAGGCAGACCCAGCTCCACCTGCCAGGCGTCGGCTGGAATCAGGAGATCCGAGTCGATGTCGTAGCTGCTCCAGGTGCTGTGGACCTTCCCGCCAATGAGAAGGCTCACCTGTTCGTCGACGCGCGAGTGGTCATCGTGCGTAGGCATTGAGCAGATCTCCGGGTTCGAGGAAATTCGGATTGCGTAGTGCCGGGTTCAAGCGCAGCAGTTCCCCCGCTCGGCGGTAGTCCCCGTACCAGCGGAAAGCGACCAGATGTAGGTTTCCTGCTACCTCGACGTTTCGCCGGATCAGCGGCGGCCGGACGTCGATCACGGCGATCGCCGCCTCCTGGACGCCATGCGCAGCGTCCCGCAGCGCTTCGATCACCGGCCGCGCGGTTTCGATGGGGTAGATCTCGCGATGGATGTCGATCGCATCCTGGATGGCCGTGCGGGCATCGCTTGCGATCAGTTCGACGTCGACGGGCGACAGGCTCGGTTCGTCGGCCTGGCCAGCAAGGATCTCCCCGGCCGTGGCAGCCTTGACCGTGGCCACCGCGGTCTTCACCAATGCCGTTACCACGGCGACATCCTCGGGCCGCGCCGGGATCGGCTTAAGCGCGGCCACGACGCCAGGGTTGCCGGAGCCATCGCCTGGCGCACCGCCGGGAGTACCGGGCGCCGAGCCCCCTAGGTCAGCGCTGGATGCCGTGCCGGCCGCGACGCGCGCCGGCAGCTCCACGATCTGCCCAAGCTGCCGATCCAAGTCCTTCCAGTCGCTGAGCAACGAAGCGCGGTCGAACGAACGCAGGTCCACCAGGTGATGCAGCATGCCAACTACGTCGGCGACGAATGCCCGCGGAAAGTCGATCAGGTCCATCGTCGTGCCGGTGAAGCCCTGCACCACGCTGCGAAGCCCCCCCAGCGTTCCTGTCAGGACCGAGCGCAGATTGTTCAAGCGCGTCAGGTTCGTCTTGACCGTCTTGACGCCTTCCAGGGCCGTCGCGAAGATGCTGGTGCCAGACTCCTGCGCCACCTCAGCCAGTTGCGTGGCTGCGGTGGCTGCCTGCGCCGGCAGCTGCTGCACAAAGAACGGATTGCCAGGCGTGGCTTCCTTGAAGGTCAGATCGACGGTACAGAAGTCGGGAGCCTCGGCGTCATGCACGACCTGGTAGTCGAGCACTTGCACGCTCGGGATGCTGCCGTAGATGGGATGCACCAGCTCGGCCGGCCCCCGCTCATCGCAAGCCTTCAGAAACGCTTGCAGCCGCGCTTCGTAGTCCTCGCCGAAGAACACGGCGCTGATGGCGAACCGGCGCGCCTTACGGCCGAGGTCCTCTGTGTCTTCGCCGTCGACGTAAGGGTACTCGTGTCCGGCCACATCGCGCGGGACGTCGTCTTGCGTGCGCCGGCAGTCGAATCGCACGCCCCGGAAGGACGCCTCCTGCAAAGTATCAGACCAAGCCATCAGTTTCTCCTTGCCGCGACGGCGTTCGTCTGGTTGACGGCTTCGGCGACCTGCCGGCCGTCGATCGTCAGCGTGCTGTGCACCGTAATGGGCTGCGGTTGCTTGGCGGCTTCGGCCTTGAACAAGGCATCGCCGAGCAGCTTGCCTAGCTTATCGCCGCCGAGCTGGCCCAGGATGCCACCGGCGATCGCACCGATCGCGGTCCCGATGCCGGGCACTACCGAGCCAGCGGCCGCGCCCGCGGCGGCGCCGGCGATCGCGCCGCCGGCGCCGCCAGCTACGCGGGTGTATTCGCTGCGCTTCTGCGCGTCCGACAACATCTGGTTGTTGCTGACTGAGTACGCCTCCAGCCCAGCGCCGGCCAGCGCGAGGGCGCCGCCGAACCGAGCGGCACGGGTTGCCGCCGCCGCTGCGCCGACGCGGCCCGTCGCTTCGCTGGCCAGGCGGGCCGATCCCGCCCCGCCCATGCGGCCCGTCAGTACGCTGGCCAGGCTCCCGGCCATCGCTGCCGCCGCCAGCGCCTTTATGGCCGTGGTGGCGCCGACGAGCGACGCCGTCAGACCGGGATACTGAGCGCCGTACTCGGCCAGTTTGCTCGCTACGTCTCCGACCGCGCTGTTCAAGCCGCCCAGCGCGTCGTACTGACCCTTCTCCCATGCGTTCTGTCCCTGTTGGAACTTGAACGCAGCTTGCTCGCGGATAAATGCCTGGTTGACGTTGAGCGTGCTTTCATCGCCCTGCAGAATCCCGGCCTTCAGGTCGGTGTACTGCTTGGGGTTAAACAGCATCGGCAGCAGCGCCAGCATGGCTTGGCGGTCCTGGATTGTCTTGCCGACGCCGCGGGACTGCAGGATGTCGGCCATGCTGCCGTACATCGCCGACTTTTCCTTATCGTCGCCGCTGGCTGCCGCCATCTTCTGCAGCCGGACGAACTCCTTGTCCGCCTCTGCGACTCGGCGCACCAGGCGCGTGAAGGCTTCGATGGGGTCGACACCTTCGCTGCGCGCCTGCGCGAGCGTGCCGTACAGATCGATGCCAGCCTCGCCCTTGCGCTTGTCGCCCATGGTGCGCGACGACAGCTTGGCAAAGTCCTTGGCCGTATCGGCCGAGGTGATCTTCTGCAGGAAGTTGACGACATTGTTGCCGGCGTCGTCGCTGCTGCCAGCGGCCGTCATGGCCAGTTGGCTCGCGGCCAGGATCGACGCCATGCCGTCGGTTCCGCGCAGGCCGGGCAGCCCGCCCATAGCCAGCATCTTGGGCAGCCAGGTGGCCATGTCCTTCAGCTCGAAACCGCCGAGCTGGCCGGCGCGCAGCGCCATGCCCAGCGCCTTCGGGATCTGCTCGATCGGAATCTTGGCGTTCTGGACTGCCGCCATGACCACACCGGTCATCTCCTGGGCACTGGAGCCGGCGGCGGTCGCCGCCTTGGTGATCATCGGCAGCAGCTGGCCAGCCTCGTCCGGAGAGAAGATCCCGCGCGCGATGAGCATGTCCAGGGCGCCGGCCGCGTCCTCGCGCGTGCCGCCTTGCGCCGTGGCGTTGGTGATGTAGCTTTCGAGCTGCGCCTTGCCGGCCCGCCGGCGGGCAAGCTGCTCTTCCTCCGTCAGACGCCGGCCGTTCTCCTCAGTGTCCGAGAAGGCGGTGTTGGCCATCTGCGCCAAGCGCATGTCGTAGCTGGCGACTTGCCCCATCGGTCGGGCCATCATGGCGGTACCCGTGCCAACTGCAGCGCCGACAAGAGGCAAACCACGCGCGCCGGCGACCATGCCACGCTGGAGCTGGTTGACGCCGGCCATTTCGCGTCGCAGCTCCGCCACGCGGGTGCGCATGGCATCGTAAGCTCGGGACTGCTCGCGGGCGGACATCGTGCCGGCGTTGGCCAGGCGCCGGTATGCTGCCTCCGTTTGCCGGATTTCGCGCTGGATCGTCTGCTCGGCCCGCACGCCGAGCACTGCGCGGGCGTCGCTCATCCGGCGGGACTCGCGGGCGAGCCCAGACATCGAGCGTTCGGCACGCTCGCTTCCGGCGGCGACTTCGGTGAAGACCCGCGTCATCGCGCGCGTCGCCTCATCGGCTCTAGCCCGTACCCGCAGGCCGACTTCCATCTCGGTCGCCATGGCTTACTTTCGCTTCCTATTGCGCTTGCTGACGATACGACGCTGGGTGACGCCGCCTTCCGGCGGCGCCGACTTACCGCCGCCGTGCAGGCGGAGGATGGCGGTCAAATAACCCTCCAGCTCCTGGGCCGTCAGCTGGCGGACGCCGGACTCGGGAAAGCCGTATCGCCCAAGGAGGACGACGGCTGCCCGGTAGTCGGAGAGGTAGCGCTCGCGCGCCTCCGCTTTTTTTTGAGCGCCTCCCGCTTCTCGACCAGGACGTCGTAGTCCTCGTCCACCAGCCCGCCTACCAGCTTGGCCGTGATCGCTTCGGCCGGGATATCACCCAAGCGCACCAGGCACCGCGCGAGCATCGCAACGTTAAGGCGCAGCGTCGACGTCGCGCCCACCTCGTCAATCGCGGCGATGTTGTCGTCGATCGTCGGCAGGCGCAGCTCGAAGTCATAGTGCAACTGGCCCGAGCCCGCCGGATACTCGGCGCCGTACAGCAGTTCTCCGGTTTCGGTCAGCATCACTCGATCACCTCACGCAGAGCCGCCATACGGATATCGCGGCGGGCTTCGTTGTCGACGCTGTACTTCGCACCCACTTCGGTGGTGAAGCAGTCGTAGTAGCTGGTCCGCTGGCCGACGCCTTCCAGCGGGTGAACAGTGACCTTGGCGCCCTCGATCTTCGACCAGGCCGGCTCCCCCGATTCCGGGATGGCGACCGTCACGGTCAGGTCGATCTCAGAGATACCCCGGGCGAAGCCCTTCGCCCGGCCGGTACGGTTCATGGTCTTGACCAGTTTGCGGCCGGTCTTCGTGGACACGTTCAGATCGAGGACCTCCACCTCTTGGCCGTCGATCTCAAGCACGATCGCGCCCGCGTATTCTTCCAATGCCATATGGCTCTCCTAGCGTTGTCCTTAGCGTTACAGCAGCAGGTCGATCCGGCCGGCGAACACGTGCAGGCCATTGACGACGTCGCACGGGATCTTGGCGTTCAGGCGGTTGACGTCCTGGCTGTCGTCTTCCACGATCAGGCCGTCCTTGTTGGCCTCGACGTTTTCGACGATCTCCAACTCTTCGAGCTTCGTCAGCACGTCGAGCAGCTCGCTGCGCACGCGCGGCGCGGTTCGCCGTGACTTCTTGTCACGTGGGAACCGCAGCGCGATCCGCTCCCGGCATGCCTTGCGCACGTAATCGAGCGTCCCGATCGTGGTGATGTCGAGCAGCGAGACGTCATCGACGCCTTGCGGGTCCTTGATGTAGGTGGAGATCGCTCGCACGATCTGGACCTTGTCGCCAGGGCCAATCTCGAACGGCGACAGGCCGTTGTAGAGCGCGTTCTCCTGCTCGGTGCGGCCGGGCCGGTCTTCCGGGTCCGTGACGTCCAAGCCCTCCAGGGGCAGCGTGTTCAGGGGCCGCGCCGGGTCTTCCTCGCTTGCGATGACTGCCGCATACGCTGCGGCAATCTCGCACGGCAGCTTGCGCGATCCGGGATGCCAGCCCATCGTGACGCGGCCACCATTGATGGCCTTGGCCAGCGTCGAGGCGGCGGCCAGCGTGCCAGGATGGCCGGCGGCACCGCGGGCGCCGCGCATTTCCATCGGGCCGGACACGGCGTCGAGATGGGCGCGAAGCGCCGTAAGCGCAGTGGCCGTCGTGAACGGCGACGCGATGATGTTGTGGCCCGCGGCGAAGACCGCCGCCAACGCGGGCGCGAGGTCCGGGTCGTTGAGACCGCCGGCCATCGGGACGACCGTAGCCGTCACACCGTTGCCGGTCGACGTCGCGCGCAGCTTGATCCCATTGCCGGCTTCGCCCTTGTTCCGTGCCGTCAGCACCACCTTGGTCTTGTCGTTGACGTCCAGGGCGGCGACAACTGGTAGGTCGGGCTGCTTGCCGAACTGCTCAACCAGGTTCGCTGCCAACGCTTCGGCCGTATCGTTGGCTGCGAAGGCGATATCGACGCGGGTGTCACCGATCCGAACCGTCAGACCACCACTACCGCTAGCCGGTCCGGCAAGCGCCACGGAGCCCGCCGCCGCCACGCCGGCTTCCGCATCGTCGACTGCGATCATGGTCAGTTGCACGTAGCGGTTTGCCGTGATGGCAGCTGTCGCCATCAGGTGAGCATACGAGCCACGCCCAAACAGGTCCGCGGCTTCCTGGTCGCTGAACACGTCGACGGGGACGAGCGCCGGATGGGCGCCGGACGCCAGGCGTTGGCCAACCAGCAGCACTTTCTGCAGATTGGTCGGCAGGGTGCGCACCGCCAGCTTGGTGTTGTACTCGAAGTACTTGCCGGGCTTGCGGATGCTCGACGGGATCGAATCGAAGCTGATATTGGGGCTGGCCATCATTTGCCTCCGGTGGCCCGCTTGCGGGCGTTGGGTTCGTTGACCTCGACCAGGTCGCCGTCGCGCAAACGACGCAGGTAGTACGCGGTGCGATCGACGGTCTGGGCCTCGGCGTCCGAGATGTATTGGCGCGGGTTGTGTTCCTTGGGAACCAGCACGGCGGGCGCCGCTTTAACGCGGATCTGTTCCATGGGTGATTTCGTCCTTTGCGTCCGGCTCCGACTGGCCCGGATGCAGGTGGTAATTCAGCGTGGTACGCAGGAGATCAGGAGTCGGTGGGTCGAGCTGGCCGTCGTAGTCCTCGAACACGCGGTCCGGGTGATCCGTTCCGACCGGCTCCGGGAAGGCTCCGAGCGGCAATACTTCCTCGGTCCAAGCGGTGTGGAACTCCAGCGCAAAGCAGGAGAACGATTCCCTGGACACGATGATGTGGCGCAGGGTGCGGACCCGGCCCGGTACCAATTCCCGAATGGGCAATCCGAGATCCTGCTGCGCCAGCAAGCGCCGGACGGCGTAGATCAGCTGGTTGGTGCCGACCTCGTGCTTGCTGGCACCGCCGTGGCGCGCAGCCTGCTCATTGCGCAGGCTGCGCGCACCGACCATGACGGCAAACAGCGCTTCGTCTTTCCATGCCTGTTTGCTGGTGCCGGTCCAGCGGGCCTCACGGACACCGCCGAAGGTCACCCAGGCGGCAGGAAAGCGACGGACCACCTCGCCGATCTCGTCGTCCAGCTCCCCGCCATAGGTTTCGACCGAACTGACCATGCGACCGAGGCCACGACGCAAGCGGTCGACCAGGGCTAGCTCGACAGCCGTGATGATGGGCACGCTCACATGTTGCTCCAGCCGCGGCGAAACACCTTCTCGCCTGCGTTAAACATCACCGGGTTGTCGGCCGCCGGCACCTGGCCAGTGGCAGGCGCTGGACCGATCGACACCGCGCCGCTGGCGACCTTCTCCAGGAAGCGCACCGCGTTCTTGTAGCGGTCGTTGATCTCCTCGGTCGTGCGCATGCCCGTGCCGCAGAGCCGGTACCGGGCGATGTCACAGCACAGGCCCGCCAGGAACCGCGGGGCCTGCGCAAGCGGAACGGCATAGCGGCCGGCCAGATAGGAATCGATCTCAGCGCTGGCGTCTGCCAGTCCAGACTCCAGCACGGCCACGTCGATCTGTCCGGCGCGCTCACGGTCGGTCAGCTCGATCAGCTCGTCTTCACCGAAGCGGGCCGCCATGTCGCTCTGCGTTGCGTAGGCCATGGCTTACTTGCCGTTGCGCGCCTTTGCGGGCGTGCCGGTCTGGCCGGAGGCGGCTTCTTTCGCGACCAGGGCCGCTTCGCGGTCTGCCACGGCGCGCTCGGCGGCTGCCACGGCTTCCTCGCGGTCCTTGATCTCGCTTTCGCGCATGTCCAGGTCATTGGCGCGGTCGTTCAGCTCGGCCGCCCACTGGCGCAGGCGCGCTTCGGCACCGTCGATCGTGGCCTGCGGCACGTCGACCACGCTGCCGTCTTCGCCGATCACGACTTCAGCTTCGACAGCGACCAGACTCGGGTCGCCCTTGATCGCGGCCAGTTGTGCCGCAGAAAGCTGTTCCAGCGGGATATTTTTCGGCTCGGCACCGAACTCGAATCCAGCGCGGCGAAAGGTGTGCTTGCGGCTGACGACGCGGAGCACCTTCACATTCTTGGTGGCCATCATGGCTCTCCATGCAATCGGTTTAACCTGCCGGAACCCAGTCACTACTGCCGAAGGTTCCGGGTTGCCTTCCTCCGTGCTTACGGCGTTGCGCGGCAGTGTCTCGGTGGGAGTGCTATCCCGTCAGCCCAGCCAGGGCGTGTTCAGCAGCTGAGCGGTGTTGCGGTAAATGTTGGTCGCGCCGTTGGCGTTCTTTTCGGCCTGCAGGATCTCCAACGCCTTGCCTTCCAGCGACGGGGGCACCACCAGGAGCGACGGCCGCACACCCAGGGGCTTGCCGTTGTCGCCCTTCATTTCCATCAGCTTGGCGCGCGCGGCGCCGTAGGTCTCGGCCGTCAGCTCTTCCTTGGAGGCGTAGGCCAGCTGCCACAGACCGAAGCCGACGTTGGAGCGCGCGTCCACGCCGTAGCGGAACTTCTTGCTGGTGAAGACCTGCTCGTCCGTCTCCTGGTCCATCGCCACGAACTTGTAGTCCTTGCGCACCTGGTAGATCAGCGGCTTGACCATCTTCGAGGTGTCGAGCAGGTACCAGGCCGTGCCGGAGCCGCCTTGGAAGTTGGAGACCGAGGCAGTCTTGCCGTCGGCGCCCAGCACCGGGTGATCGGTATCGAAGAAGTACTGGCCGTCGTAGCAGGGGTTGGAGAAGCCACTGGCCAGCAAGCCGAAGACCAGTTCGTCGGGATGCTGCTTCGCGTCCTGGCCCAGCTGGGAGATCATCGGTCCGTAGACGTTGTAGGTGTCGTCCTCGATCTCGTCGCGGTCGATGGTGATCGTGTTTTCCCACGGCTTGTTCTTGATGGTGAAGTCGTGGACCATCAGGTTCTGCAGCACGCGATCGCCGATCCATTCCCGGAAGCGCGTGGTCTGGCCCAGCCAGGGATATACCTCCTTCGAGGTGGTCGACGGCACCCGCATGGCGATCTTGTCCCAATCGCTCGGTACGCCCTCGAAGGCTTTCTGGAACAGGACCTTGTAGCCCTGGAACAGGGCTTGCAGGTTGCCGCGGTTGACCACCAGGCCGGCCACGCCCACGCCCATCAGGCGCTGGTCCACATCGGCGAACTGCAGCGGAACTGCAGCCGCCACCACAGCGGCGGGCATCTCGGCGAAGGCGTAGTTGGCGATCAGCAAAGCCACCGTCGCTACCGCCACCGCGACCGCCACGATGTGCCACTTGTTTCGGATGAATTTCATTGAAGTCTCCGGGTTGGGAAAAAGGGAATGGCGTGGGTCAGAACTCGACCCAAACGCCGGTTGCGTCGACGTCGCGGACCTTGCCTGCGACGGCGCGCGTGTCGGTGCCGTTGGTCTTGGCCACGGTCTGGTCGTCGACCAGGTAGCAGTCGGCGCCCACATCGGCGAGGGTCAGCTGATCGGCGCCGCCGGAGTTGGCAACGTGCCAGACGCCGCGGCGGACCTTGACGCGGTTCGCGCCGTCCGGCTGCCCGGTGTTGTCGACTTGCTCCTGCGCAATGCCAACGGCGCGAAGCGTGGCGGCGGTCGCCCCCTTGGTGGCCAAGCCAGTGGCCGAGTCGATCGCGACGATGGCGCCCGCGAAAATCTTGGTGTTGGCGGTCACCGGAAATTCGAAGTCGGTTCCGGCGCGGAAGGTGGTGTTGCGATCGGCGGTCAGCGCGGTCATGCGGATCTCCAAACGTTAAGAAAGGCGGGTACGCGTCAGGCGACGGCCTGGCCGGCCTGCGCGTATTCGCTCGGATCGATGCCCAGCGCGCTGCAGATCGCCAGCGCGTTACCGTCGTGGGCACCAGGCGCTTGCTGGGTGTTCACGGCCGGCTTCACAACCACGGTTTGCGTGGTGCGCAAGGCGGCGATCGGCGGCGTGTTGTCGACGTAGCTCTTGAGGGCCGCGAAATTCGACTTGCCCAAGTCGCGCGCCCATTGCTCTTGCGCCGGCAGCAGTCGACCATCGCTGAGTGCCTCCTGGACCAGCGCCTCGACGGATTGCTGGCCAGACTGGGCCTGCGCCTCGGCCAGTTGGGCCGTCAGCGCGGCCACTTGCTCGCGCAGGCCATTGCTGACCTCGATCGGCACGAACCTGGCCAGATCCACCTGATTGGCGCTCAGGGCGGCGATCTGCTGTTGGTTCTGTTCCAGCAGCTCGGCGAGATTGACGGACGCGGCCGCGGTGCCTTGCCCGCCGGACAGCTGGTCGATCAGCTTCTGCAGTTGCGCCTTGATCTCGTCGGCAGTGGCGCCAACGGGCATGTTCAGCAGCCAACGCAACTGCTCCAGCAACGCTTCGATATCCATGGGGTTTTCCTTCAGTGGAGCGACGGCCGATGGGGTGGCCGGGTTGATCAGCTCGATCAGCAGCTGCGAAGCGGCGGCGATGGTCACTTCGTCCATGCCATCGAGCGCGGGATTGTTGGTCAGGCCGGCGTGGAGCAACTGCTCGACCTGGCCGGTCTTCTGGTCGTAGCTGAACACCGGCGAGATGAACCGGTATTCCTTGGCAGCGATCATTGCCGCGGCCCGGTCGGTCCACTCGACGTCGACGGCGTACAGACCGTCGCCTTCGACCCATTCGACTTTGGAAAACCAGCCGGCGGCAGGCGCCGGCAGGCCGTTCTTCGCGGCGGCCAGCGTCTGATGCTCGTAGTCGATGACATAGGGCGTTTGCCGCGCCTCGGCCTGGTCGGCGATCAGCGCGGCGATGGCGGCGTCGATGTGCCAGTGGGCACATTCCTTGGGCCGGCCGTCGCGGGCACGGAAGGTCCCCGCCGGCAGGAGCTGCAGGCGGTTGTGGGAGGTCGGGATCTCGACCGAGAGGCTTGCGATGCCACGAATCGTCATGCCGCCATCTTGGGGATGTGGCGGGCTGACGTATCGGTGGAAGGGTGTCACCGGGCGGGTGTTCGCCCTGGCGGGAGGGATAGGCCAGCGGCGTTGCCGCTGTGAGCCGTTTTAACGGGGGCTTAACGCGGGGGAAGGCGGGACGGCGCTACCGTCACCGCTTCCTAAGGGAAAAATCGAGCTACGGGGCAAATCCTTGCCCGTCGTGCATCGGCCGGGGCCTGTACTCCACGGGCTGTGTTTCGTTCTCATTGCCACGACTTGCGCGTCCTCGCTGTACGCGCGCAGGTAGTTCGAAGAGAATTTCCGCAAGCGCCTCGGCGAATTTCAGCTGTCGGTCAGCATCCTCGCGCGTTGGGTCGGGCTCATCCATGTCCGCGTGGCGCTCGGCATTGGCACCAAGCCGGACCTCGTGAGCCCAGTCCCTCATGTCCTGGGTAATGACGTGGTCGGACGCGGCTTTCTCTATTCGTCTGAAGAGACTTCCCTCCACATAGCCTTTAAGCTTCAGCATCCAGTCGATAGCGGCGGCAGAGCAGACGATGCTGGGCGAAGGGTAACCTAGCGTTTCCCGTGCCTCCACCAGCTTCCTCCGTACTCTTTCGGGTATGTCCGTCGAGTACGACTTAGCCTGGGGCCAGACCCCAACCGCTACGTCAGCTTTTAGCTGCACCATGGTGCAGTGGTCGCAGGTCTGGCATTGCAGCAACAGGTAGCGCTCTTGGTTAAACGTACCCACTTCCGCTTCGGCCGCGTATCGTAGGTTTGGCGCTGCAATCCCGCACTGCGGGCATCGGTCAATATTGCACTGTTCAGCGAGCGAGGCCCGGTTCGGCACGGTGGTATCCCCTTGATTCCCGTTAAATCGGCAAGGATAGCCCAAAGCCACCCCCTATTTCAGCAGGTTGGCCAGGTAGTCCGAGACCGTCCGTTCGATGCTGTCCGCGTCCACCTGGGTCAGCGCCAGAAACGGCCGCGCAGGGATCTTCGTCTTCCAGCCGTCGCTGGTGTACTGAACCTTCCTGGCGCGCTTGTGGGAGTCCTTGGCGAACACCGCCAAGCGGGCGCCGCGGCCCTGGCCGCCTTGGCGCAGCAAGTTCCCCCGGGCGTCCGTCCGAAGTCGGACCCAGCCGGAATGGGCCGCCCTGGTGATTTCCCCCCCGAATTGGTGGATGGCAGCGTACCGGACGTTGGTGCCAACCACAGCCGAGTCGGCATCGGCCCGGGCAACGATCGAGCTGGCCAGCCGGCCGGAATCCTGCAGGATCTTGCCGTCGCCGCGCCGTTTCTTGGTCGCCGGCGCCAGGCCGAGCCATTGCGGGCGGCCCTGCTGCTCGAAGTTTTCCTCGACGGCATCGGCCAAGATGCCGGCGATCGCCCGCATCAGCGGGCGCTTGCTCCGTTCGAAGCCCGCCAGGCGGCCCATCGCCGCGGTGACGTTGCGGTAGTCGACCTCGATGTCGATCATGGCTTATACTGTCCCCCAAGCCTCGGAAACACGGTGAATCTCCCGGCCGTAGGACGCCCAGCAACGGGCGGACCGCGTGAGGGGAAATGGGAGTCCCTCCCGAGGCTTCTTAACTCCCAAGCAGTTCATCCCGGACTACCTGTCCGCGCCGCGCAGCCCGTTTGGCGGCTGCAACATTGCTCTCTCGGAACGACGTCAGAAACAGCGCCTTGCCGCTCCTGGTTGCCTTGATCACGGCGTGGTACAGCCTATCTTGCTGTCGCACGAACACCAGGCTTTGATCGCCATCGCGGATCACCAGCTGGGCCTGCTCGATGACATCCTGGACGCGCCAGTAGTCGGCCAGCCCGATCGACTGCCGCTCGCGGTTCACCAGCTGCTTGACCAGGGTATCGTCCGACAGCCACACCGTCTGCGTTTCGACGCCGAGCGCCGTCCGGTCAGCTGCGCTAAGGATCGCCACGGGATAGCGCTGACCATGCACCAGTCGCGGCTGCAGCGCAGCGCGCAGTGCCTCGTTACCCAGCTCCGGCGCCTGGCGTCGCGCCTCGGCGACGGCTGCCTCCGTCTGCCGATACCATCGCTCGAACCCAGGGCCGGTCAACTCGCCCTTAACGTACTGGCGGGCCGTGCCCATGGCGTACTTGTCCAGCTCGGGCTGGAAGGCGGCGCGCCCTGGATTGAAGCCGAACCCTGGGTCGGTGGTGAAGTTCTTACCCGTGATCGGGTCGCGATACGCCACCGTAGGCCGCGTCTCGCCGTCGCGGTTGATGAGCTGGTCGACCTCCGATAGCCGCCCCTCGCTGCTCGCCACGGGCAGCGCCTGGTCCTCGACGTCTGCCTGGCTCCGTGCACGCACTCGGCATCGGCAACGGTAGCCGTTGGGCGGATAGAACATGCGCCAGAACGGATCGTCGTAGCGCAGAACCCGGCCGTGCAGGACGCGATGTGCCGGCCGGGTGCGGTTGTCCATCACTGCCACATATTGCAAGTACGGCCGGTCGGCCGCGTTCTCCAGCTGCGTCGCGAAGCGGCCAGCCATGTAGGCCGACTGCATGTTGGTCTCGAAGATGGTGCGAAGCCGGCGCGGCCCGAGGCGCTTGCCCTCGATCTCCCCGGTATCGGCGTCGACGCGGTATCCCTTGCCCAGCCAGCCCTTGCGCTCGAGCAGGGGTCGCATCTCCTTCTGGAACTCGGCCAGCGTCCCGCCTTCGCGCAGGGACTTGTCCAGAGAGCTGCGGATGTCCTGCAGGACGTCCAGCTTCATCACGCCTGCGACGGTGAACGCTTTCGCATTCGCTTCGGCCCAAACGTCCTGCCACCTGAATCCGACCGCGTAGCCCTTGCTCTGGAAGTATTCGATCGCCTTGTCGGGCGGCAGACCGATCGCGTACGCCAGGTCAGCTGTCGCCATTCAGCCGTCCCCAGACATCGGCCACGAAGATGGCGCGTGCCAGCAGCTCCTGGAGCGCGCTGTCGTCCATTTCTGGGTAGGCAGTGACCAATGCCTCGATGGCATCCTCGGGACTGCCGCCACTGCGTACAGCTTCGATGGCTGGCGCGAGCAGTTTGGCCGCCTCCACGTCCAACGCCTGGCCAGGCAGATTTTCGGTAGCCAGGTCGATTGCCTGCTGGTCGGGATAGACGATCTCGCCGTCTTTGTTGGTCAGCACCGCCCGATAGGTCATGGCGGCAGTGCGGGGTTGCTTCGGAGCCGGCGCAGGTTGTGGCCGCAGTTCCGGGGGGACCGCCATCTCCGGCCTGGCCACTTCCAACACGGCTTCGTCCTCTTTGGGCCTAGGGATTGCGAGCTTGTCATGCGCCCAGTTCACCGGCACCTTCAAGCCAATACCGACGAGCTTCGGCAGTGCCTCGGCGTACAACTTCAGGTCTTCCGGCGCGCGGGTGTCGAACTTGAACGATGGCGTGCGGCGCCGGTCCGTCACGCCGAAGTTAAGCGCGCAGATTGGGTACAGCACGTCGCGCCTGATCGTGCCTTCCAGTTGCCGAGCGTCCGCGACCTTCAAGTCGTGGCGGACCTCGTTATGGACGTTGCCAAGGGCGTTGGTCGACGATTTCCCATCCGCCTGGCTGGTCAGCGTGCCGCCGAGGATTGCCTTCGACTGCGTCCGCTCGCACCAGTCCATCATGGCCTCGTGCGGATCTTGGCTGCCCTGCGCCGCGGACTGGAAGTCGATCGCCATGCTGTCGGGGATGATCCCGGCGGCATTGTGGCCGATCTCGGTGACCGCGCGCAGCAGCGCCAGCTTCTCGTCCTTGCTCGCACCAGGCGAGTATTTGCCGACCCGCAACGGCAAACCATAGATCTCCAGGAACTCTGCAAGATCCCGAACGCTGTAGTTCTTGAACAGGTACGGCCAGGCCAGCACCCGGTGCAAGCCGCTGCGGGTGATGTAGCCGGACTTGGCTTTGTGCCGATGCACCACCCATCCGAACGGCCACAGTTCGATCCCTTCGGCGGCATTGCCGCGCAGACGCAGGTCGTTCTGCCTAGCGTACGGTGTCATAAACCAGCGCTGAGGACGATGGTCAAACACGGCCGGCAGCCAAAGACCCTCGGTACGTTCCCAGGTGATCTCCATGGCGGAAAAGCCGTGTCCGATCGCATCGAGCAGGTCGAGCAGGAAATCATCAGTGTCCGGCAGATCCCGGAACCACTCCTGCAGCATCTGCGCCTGGCGCTTCTCCTCCGCCGTCGCATTGGGCGGCGGCTCGATCGACCAGTCCAGCGTCAGCAGCGCGCGCTTGCGCTTGGACATCTCGGAATAGATATGACCGTCCTTTTCCTCCATGTCCTGGAACAGGTCCGCCTGTGCCATCAGGTCGCCTTGCTCGGCCAGCTCCAGAATGCGCGCCAGCTTCGGCGGCGTTAGGCCGCGCGATGGGTGCTCCGCATACTCGTTGCGCAGCGAATGGAGATGGGAGGACTGCGGCTCCTCCAATACCGTCCGCTCAATGGGGCGGCCGAACTGGTCAACGATTTTTGCCATGATTTCCTACCAGCCGCCGCGGTCGATGCTGAACAGCTCGTCTCCGCGCCCGGCGTCTTGCGCGTGCTTTGGCACGGGGGTATAGCCTTCGCTGGCGCCGTGCGCCCGCGTCGACGCGATCACCCACAAGATGTGGAGTGCGGTCAGGCCGTCATAGTGGTGATGCGACTGCTTCTCGGGCCAGGTATCCAACTCGTCCAGGAGCTGGCGTAGCTCGGCATGCAGGAGGATGCTGGGCGACAGCCGATCGGTGACGAACGGCTCCAGCGAGTCAATGCGCACCTCGGCCGGCACCGTGGCCGTCACGCCGACCAGCGGCAGTGGCACGCCTTTACGCATGCCGGCCTGGATAAACGTCTGGCGCGAGTGCTCGTAGGCGTTGTTGTTCTCGAACCCGATGGCGCGGCACTTGAACTCGCGCTGCATGGCAATCAGATCGGCTTCCAACTTGGACGGTACCCTGCGCTTGATCTCGGCGTGGATGACATGCAGCCTGCCGTTCCAGGTATCGAAGCCGCCGACGAGCAGCGCCGAGGGGTCAGACTTCTCATTGGCGCCCATGGACGGGTCGCAGGCACCAAACATCATCCAATGCTGCAGGCGCTGCACCCAGTACGTAATGTTGCCGAAGGTCTTGTCCTCGTCGGTACGCGGGTCACCCTGCAGCTCGGTGTTGAATGCCTTCGGGGCCTTCGCGCGCTGGCGCATTAGCCAAAACAGCGGCCGCACCGACGGCCACGAGATCCGAGCGCCCGCATCCATCGCTTCCCGGTGTGCGAGATAGAACCGGTAGGACGGCAGCTCGTCTTCCGGCACCACGCGACCTTCGCGCGATGCCTGATCGACCACCGCCCGGTCCCGGTTGCGCATCAGCTCCTCGCACTCGGCCCACAGGTCCATGTTGGTCGGCATCTGCTCGATCGCACGGAAGTGATGCACGACATGGCCGATGGTCTTCTTGGCGCGCGAGATCGGGTCGTCCTTGTCCAGCACGGTGCCGACGCCCGCGTACTTAACGCTGCCGTCCGGCGGGCCGAGATAGTCGATCGCCTTCGTCAACCAGTTCCAGCGGTTTTGCCGCTCGGTCGGGCTCTTGGCCTCAGCGTCCGTAATGAGGTCATCGCCCATCAGCAGCTTCGGTCGGCTCGACCCGTGGAAGGTGCCGCGGATCGCCTGGTCCGCACCGAACGATTCCAGCTTCACGTTGGTGCGAAACACCGCCTCGCCGATTCGCCAGAGGCTGGTGCTGCCGCACGCTTCCGGGAAGTCCAGCAGCAGCATGGCGTTGGCCGTCAGCTCCGTCTTGACGACCTCGATCAGCTTGGCCGGGAGCTTCGTTTCGGCGCCGAGCAGGATGACGTAGTCGATAAACGGCGGCAGCGGTCCCTCCCAGCCAACTTCCTGCTGGATCTCCGGCCGCTGCAGCAAGCCACGCACCACGCAGTACGCCGGGCCGATCTTGGTGGCCAGCGACGACTTAGCCTCGCCCCGCGGTGCCACCCACCATTCCAGCGCGCCGCGCGGCTGCTCCAGCAGCCGAGGGAATCGTTGGCAGAAATGAGCCTGGAAGCTCGACGGCGTGCCGCGGATGTGGTGCGGGAAGTAGGTGTAGGCGAAGAACTGGAAGTCTCCGTCCTTAAGCACCCGGCGACGCCGCTCTGCGATGGCGGCGGGACTCGCGTCCAGCCCGGATTGGTGAGCCTCGATATCGCGAAGGAGCTGCGCAGACAGCTCTGCCAGCTCCTTCTTGAACTCGTGCTCGGTAAGAGTCTCAGCCATACGCTTTGCTCAGCTCCGCCCCGAAGGGCTCCAAGATCTCGACGAAAGCCTTGATGTGCTGGGGATGGCGATCCTTGACGAACGCCGCCAGACGCTGCAGCACCTCCATGGCGGTGGCCAGCTCCGAGGTCTCCGGGAGAATCCGCTTGCTGGCCGAGATCGTCTTGTTGTAGGCGTCGGCCAGGCTCGATAGCATCTGCACCTTCGCGCCAGGCTTAAGGTCTGCGTCGTTGGTGATGGCGTCCATCGAAGCCTGGTACTGCAGGACCAGCCCGGCGAGCATCTGCCGAGCGATGTCCTCGATCGTGCCGCCCGCCATCAGCTGCGCGGCCTGGGCCTTATCCCAGTCGTCGCCGGCAGCGCGCGCATCCGTCTTCCACCGCCTGGCGGTCCCATAGGACACGCCGGCCTTCATGGCCGCTACCTCAAGGGTGAGGCGGTCGAACACGAATGCGCTGCGTACCTTGTCGCGCGTTGCCTTGTCGTGGGCCATGCCGCCCCTTACAGACCGAACTTGGCCCGGATTGCAGAGACCCCGGCCGATGTCAGCAGCGAAGCGAGCGTGCCGGCGATCGCGCCGGTGGTGGCGGCCTTGACCTCGACAGCGCGCAAGCGGCCGTCCAGCTCCTCGAGCTTGTCGTCCTGCCGCTTCTGGTTCTGCAGCATCATGTCCATCTTGCCCTCGATGCGGCCCAGGGCCTGGAACTGTTCCTGTTCGTTCATCCAAATCTCCGGGGGGAGTGTTGCTCCAGGCGAGCCTGGCATTCAATGCAGTAGCGGCAGCCGGGCACCGCCAACTGGCGTGCCTCGGGAATCGGCTCCCCACATGCTTCGTCCTGGCAGTACTGGGCCGAGGTGCCAGTCGAAAGCCGGGCGCGAACCCGTGCGATCGAGGCGACACGCTCGGCTTGTTCCAGCTGGCTCGCTTCGTCCAGGGCTTTATTGCTCAGCATCGTGACCCTCCTCGTAGTCGATCAGGCGGTTCAGTTGCTCCTCGAGCTGCCGGCATCGCCCGCCGTATTGGATATGGTGGGAGAGGATGTCAGCGGGGCCGATATCGGCGGGGAGTAGCTCGTCCTCGGCTGCAAGGGCTTGACCGGCTCCGGGCGCTTCAACAGGTGGGCCGGAGGTTTGGCCGGCGGGGGGCACTGGAGCGCCGATGGCGGCGTTGTAATCGCGCAGCCAGCCACGAGTGAAGATGCAGTGAGGAAGAGGCTGCAGCGCGGCGCCAGGCGCCTCACGATAGACGGTCGTAACACGTTCCACCCGTTTGGAGAGTTGCTCGGTGAGATCATCGATCCGGCTCTCGGCTTTCAGCAGCGCCGCGCTGAGCCGGTTGCCACGGTCGGCTTCGCTGGCCAGCTTTTGCGCTGCGGCCGACGCCGCTGTCGCGGCCTGCTCCGCATACTGGCGGCGCAGCTCGGACACCTTCGCATTGCCCAGCGCGGTGCCGTGCCGATCGCCGAGGACCATGCCGCCGACCCCGCCGACCAGGACGCCTACCAGCAGCGCGACGACGGCCCATACGATCGCTTCAGCGCGGTTAAGCGGCGTCATCGACCTTCCTCCGGCGCACTGCTTGCGCAAGGCGCATCACGCAGGTATAGCCGCCGACGCAGGCCAGGTAGGCCCACCAGACCTCGACAGTGAGCTGATCCTTCCAACCAAGGCGGATAAACAGGATGGTGGCGACCGCGTTGGCGATGTTCGGCCACAGCTTCGTGTGGGAAAGGCGCCCGGTCTGCTCGTCGGAGACCAGCTCCAGAAGGCGCTTCATTCGATGCCCGCCATCCGCATGGCCTGGTCAATCAGGGACGCGCTGTAGGGCTGGACGCCGTTCTCGTGGCGAATGATGGCGACGACCAACACGCGCATGACTGCCGGGTCGGAGGTATCGATGTGGTCGTTCGGATCGACATCGAGCGCACGGGCGACCGACCGGATATAGGCTTCCGTATCGTTCTCGTTCGGGGGCGCCCAGCGGCTGATGATTTCGCGGACCGTATCGATACGCGGCTGGCCAACGCCGGGAATGCCTTCCTTGCTGCCGTAGTTCAGCAGTATTCGGCAAATTGCCCGGATGCCGTATGTAGGCTCGGTGAACTGGCAGAACGCCTTGTCGGTGCGCATGTGAGGCGCGACCAGCCCTTGCCAGCCGTCGCCCCAGCGGATGTTGCCGGGATTGTTGTTGCGGATGCCGCGTGGTTGCACGTGTGCCCCTACAGTGTCTCTTGATGTAGGTGCCAGTCTGCTGACCCACGCGCGAGGCGATAACCTCAATCGATGTCAGGTGGAGGAAAAGCAAAGCCCCGCACAGGGCGGGGCTTAACGGTCTTTGCGGCGGTTAGAACAGTGTAGCCTGCGTTGCGGTCGGTGGTCCATCCCGGTCCGTCTGGTTGAGAATTCGCCAGACCTGGCGGTCGGACACGCGGTATCGGACCGCGAGCGTTGCCACGGCATGCAGGGCGCTATGCTCGCGCGTGATCTGGTCGAACTCGGAGCGGATCTGGCGATCGCGCAGCTCTCGCAGCGCCGCCGAGCACAGGGGGATGTAAATCTCCTGCCCGCCCAGCATCTTGACCAGGCGGGTCGCCGCATCCTCGCCAACCGCCTCCGCCAGGATCTGGTACCGGATTTCGCCGGCGGTGTTCTTGCGCATCGGCACCGGGAACGTCGAGCCGCCGAAATGCTCCACCAGCTTGAGCGCGGCCGGCACGCCGATGGCTTGGACGACCGCCTGGACCAGCGCTGGCAACAGGTTCTTCACGTCAGCCAGATTCATCATGCCCTCCCGTGACGCTTGGCGTCTTTCTGGAGCGCTGCGGTGATGCGCCACAGCTGGTCGACGTCGCACCAGTCGACCTTCTCGATGCCGAACATGTGCTTGGCCATGGCGTCGACGTACGACCACGGGCGTTTGGCCTCGGCCAGCAGCGCCTCGATCTTGCCGACCAGTGCGTTCTTGTCGCGCGTCGGGCGCGGGCGTCGACCAACCTGGCGCAGTGGCTTGAAGCCACAGCGCTCCAGGTGGCTCATGACCTTGGCTGCGCCGATTGGAGACAGGTCCTTGGCGGACTCAACGCCGCCGATGCTTCGCAGCATGGCGCGGTAGTCCTCGTCTTCCATTGCGAGCTGCTTCTTGGCAATGTGGATCTTGGCTAAAGTCGCCGTGGATACCATGGCTTTCACCTCCACTCGCTTGCTTGCTGGACAGCGGTGCCGACGGCGACGACATCGACATCGCGAGATGGGCACCACATCAGCGCGCCAAGCCAAGCTGCGAGTTCGCTCTTCTTTGCTTCCACCGTGAGGGCGTCGGCGACGCCTGGGATGTACAGGCCCTTACCGTCAGGGCCATCCTCGGCCGTCGCCTCGATTAGAGAAACGACAGCGCGCGACAGTCCGCGTGCGAGGGCCACGGCCCCATATGGCACGCTCATTCCGAAGTGAACCCGGCCGGTCGGCCAGCAGTATGCGTAGATCATCATTTGTTGTGGCTGCTCGTCAGTGCCAGGCCGCCACGCCTGGCAGACACCCGCATGGGCGGGTGTTTCGCATCGATCCGTCAGGCGACAGCGGCCTTCAGGTTGCTACCGACCTTGAACTTCGGCACGCGCGTCGCCGGGACGGCGATGGTCTCGCCGGTTTTTGGATTCCGGGACACGCGGGCCGCGCGGTCGACCACCGCGAAGGCACCGAAGCCGGTAATCGCAACGGTTCCTCCGGCGGCGAGCGTGTTCGTCACGCCGCTGATAACAGCATTCAGCGCGCGTTCCGCGTCAATCTTGCTGAGCTTCGCCTCGGTGGCAATGTGGGCGATCAGGTCTGCTTTATTCATTGGTCATTCCTTAACGTTTGGCTTCAGATCCGGCGGTCGTAGCGCCGGTTACTGCGGGTTGGCCGGGATGGCCGGAGCCGGTACACCGACGCTCAGTACGGCAATTCGTTCGTTGGTCTTGCAGAAGTGGCGGAGCATCGAACGCGGCGACCGCCAGTTCGGCAAGTAGAGGACCATCTTCTCGTCCAGCTTGGGGAAGACCTTGGCGGCTTGCCGCTTGCCGAATGCCTTGACAATCTCGGCCTTGCGCTTCGGCGTGTACAGGCTCCGTGCCGTGGGACACATGAACCGCCGCGCCTCCTCGCACTGGCCCTTGACCCATTCCCCTCGCCACTCACCGTTGACATAGACGGTCAGCAAGTACGAGAGCTTCCGGTAGGGCTCCACGCGGATCGCAACGCGGTAGCCGTCACAGTCGAGATCCACCATGCCGTACGGCACGGACAGCTCGCGCTCGATGCGTTCGATGGATTCCTTCGATAGCGTTCCCATTGCGCTCTCCCAGTGCTCAGACGGTGGCGATGTCCAGGGAGATCGGCTGGTACTTCTCGGTGTCGCCGATCCGCTCATAGAAGCGAACGTAGGTCTTCGTTCCGACGACCTGCACGCTGTCGCTGATCGCAAACATGGCTTGCTTCCAGCGCGCGTCCTGAATATCGAGTCGGCGCAGCGAGAGGATGCGACCCGTGTTCAGGTTGCCTTCCTTGTCGGTGTCGAATGCGTTTTGGATGATGGCCTGGATCTCCGGTCGCGAGTCGGCCGTCCACTCGGCCACCAGCTCATCGATCATCGCTTTGGCGGCTTGCAGCCGCTCATCGAACGTGATGTTGTCCGCGCGTGCGATCTGGACCTTGTAGCGGCCATCGAAGCTGTAGAGCGTCACGTTGCCTTTGGCGCCACCGACCTTCGCGCCGTATTCTTCGGCGGACATCGAGATGAACGCCTCGACATCGCCAAAGACGCGCTTCTTGAGGTCGGCAAGGACGCGGCTCTGCGCCTTCGCCATGGCTATCAGCTCGCCCACGACTTGGTCGCGGGCACGGTCGATCGGCTTAACCATGCTCTCTGGCACTAGCCGGCCGTGGGCATCCTGCATGTAGCCGGCCGGGAGTTCGGTCTGTGCTGCTTGGGTCATCATTTTCTCCGAGGGTTCTTCAGTGGCAGGTCGCAGTGGGCGTGGCTTCCGTCGTCCTCACCGGCACAACGACGACCTGGCCAGCCCAGCGCTGATAGACCTGCCGGCGGACTGCCAATGCGTTGCTGCTGAGCCGCTCGTAGGCGTCGGTTGACAGCCAGCCAACGGCCCGCGCGTACGCGATGAGTCCGCGGGCCATGGCGAAGCCTTCCGCCACCGTCATGGGGTCCTCGGCGTCCATCGCGCAGCGCTGGAAGGTCAGGTATCCGTCCGCCAGCTCGGTGACCTCGGCGGTCCAGTTGATGCGCTCAGCGGCGATCGCCTCGAAGGTGGCGCGCACCTGCTCGATTCGCTTGTCGGTATTCATTTGTGGTCTCCAATGGCGTCCGCACGACGGCTACCAGCCGCGCGCAGGATTTCTTTACGAAGGTCGTCAGGGATAGCGGCACGTGCTGCTGGCTCCGCGACGGTCACCGGCTGCATCCTTGAGGCCGGGGTGCCGGCCCCGGCGTGGCCGGCCCGCTGCGCTTCGATGTGACGTTCCGCCACGGCGTCCTTGCGATCGGACAGGCCCGCGACGACGGCACAGAGATAGCCGTGCGACTTAAGCGGAAGCCGCAGAGACCCGGCGTCGCGCTGTGCCAGCATCTGGTCGAAGCCTTGGCACCAGTAGTCCATCGGGGCTGGCCACTCGCGGCCATGGACGTCCTTAACGGTGCCGGCCTGGATCATCGGCACCAGCTCAGCCAGGATGGCCGCGACCCGCTCGTACCGCATCTCGGTCTTGGCCGGTGCGAACAGTCCGACATATCCCAACAGGGGACGGAGCAGCTTGCTTGCGGCCGGATGGGCGTTGATCAGCTGCAGAATCGCCTCGCGCACGCCGTCGTGGGCAAACACGACGTCCAGCGTCAGCGTGTTTCGGCATACCGGGCAACGAAAGCTCGGGAGCGGCATCAAGCAACCCCCGCGGCTTTCATGACCTGGTCCACATTGATGCGGTCCAGATAGGCGATCAGGTCCGACGTCTGCTCGGGCGAGAGTTGGACCGTCCGCTGGCCGTCAGAGATGCGCAGGTCGCCGCGCGACGACAATGCGGCGCTGAATCCTGCGCTGTCGCCAGACGTTGCACCTCGCACCTTGACGACGCGCTGTCGCGGATTGAGCGTTTCGTCCGGTGGATTCTCCGGATTGATGCGGTATGCGTTCACAGGCCGGCCGACGCCCTCCGACTGGACCTTCTCGACAAGCACTTCGCCGCGATCGATCTCGCCGACGATGTAATTGCCAGGGTTTTCAATGCCGGTTTCGTCGACGATCTCCGGCGTCCGAATGCCCGGTCGCGACTTGATCAGCGCGATGATGGTTTGCTTATTGGTCATGGCGTTGCCTTTCAGGTGAGGAGTCGCTGGCACGCCTGGATGACGGGCCGCGATTGGTTGGACATTTGCCCCGCCTCGTAGGCAAGCATGGCCACGATGAGCGTCCACAGCAGTATTCCGAGGCGGGTATGCAGGAAGGCGCGGAAGCTGAAGCGATTCTTCATGGCGCCACCCTGCCGAGCGCATGCAGGCGGGCGTTGAGTGCCTTACGTCGGTCGCGGTATTCGCGCTCAAGCCATGCGAGGTTCCGCTCCTGGTTGACCAGCTCGTCCCTCAGCCAATTCACCTCGCGGACTGCCCGTGCTTCCTCGCGGTCGATGCTGCGCAGTTCCCGATGGACCTTCACTCGTGCGACCATGCGCCGGACTTCGGCAGCCACGGCCGAGAGGCCGGCGCGGATTTCCTGTGCGACCGGCCCGTCCAGGCGGTGACGGGGAGTCGTGAGGGCGGCGCCACGATGGCGCGACAGTTGGATCGATCGGGTCATGCGTTTTCCTCCGGTGTGGGGTTGATCTGCGGACCGCCAACCTCCGGCAGCGGCATCGTCCTGGTATCCAGCACGGCCATCGGAACGTCGGCGGACGCCCGCGCGGCGCGACGCGGTTTCGCGGGCTTCTCCAGGGGTGCGGGCTTGTACTGGCAGACCTGGCAAGCCTTCCAGTGTTCGAGCTGCATCGGGTTGTGTGTCGGTGCGGTACGGAGCGCGACAGAGCGGCAGTGGTCGACGCCGACTTGCTGTCCCGTGTGGGGGCAAGTCAACTGCTCGAAGGCTCGCCGGTAGCGCAGTTCCATCCGATCGGGCTTGGCGCCGCCGTTGCCGTACTCGCCCTTGCCGTGCAGGAAGATGCAAAGGGTTACGCGCGAAACGCCCATGCGCTGGGCCACCGCGGTTTGCGTGCTGGCTTTAACCTCACGGACAAGCGCCTGGAACCAGTCCGCGTCCATGTAGGCTGGGCTCGCCTTCAGGTCATTGGTCATCTTCGAAGCCTTTCGTGTCGGTCCACATGACACGGTTCTGATTGGGGTCGAACACCGCCTTGGTCCGCTGCACCATCGGCGCCCGCGGGCCGGTGTACATGGCAGGGATCAGGACGTACCGTGCGAGTGCCGGATTCCGGCCCACTACAGCCGGCTTCGTGCATTTGAGGTAGCCGGCTGCAGCGAGGGCATGGACGTACGACTTCGCGGTTTCCTCGCTGACGCGATTGGCCGGCGTGCTGGCGAATGCAGCCAGCTCGCGGAAGTTGAAGTCCTTCCGCTCGAACATGCGGCGCATGGTTCCCCACATGGCTTCGTTGCCTGCGCCCTGGACGACAAGCTCGCCGTTCTTGCGAACGCGCGGAGCCTCAACACCGTTATCTCGGAGGAGACGGTAGGTCCTGCGCACAGCGACCCCGCGGCCCACCGGCTCTTCCGCGATAACGGTGATGATTTCGGCCCTGAGCAGGCAGCGGACGTAACACTGGATGATGCTTTCCAGCCCACCGACGGCTTCGGCCAAGGATTCCTGTGTGAACGCCTTCTTCTGCGCGCGCATGGCTTCCCACACGCGCTGGCGAGGGGACTTTCCTCCCTTCATTTCGAGGGATGCGGGCTTACGCGCCATGGGTATCCCCTTTGATGTTGCGGAGCATGGCGCGCATCGCCTGCAGCTGGTGGACCAGTCCATCGATATCGCCGGCCATGAGCGGAATGCTTGCCATGACGCGCTGGTGCCGGCGCGTACCGGTCAAGGTCACATCGAGCAGGACGCAATCCTGGTCTTCCGACAGCGTGGTTTGAATCACGCCACGTGCCTTGATTTCCGGCGCGTCGGTACGGCCGATCTGGTAGTGGCAGTTTTCGAAGCTGGAAAACGTCAGCGTGCCGGCGTTCATCACAGCCTCCGTTCCGGCGACCGGCCGGTGTAGATGGCGACCTTTTCCAGCTCGGCGGCGGTGCACGCCTCGATGCCGAAGGTCATGCAATGCTCGTGGATCTGAGTCAGGTTGACCGATACGCGCCGGACGGACCCATTGGACAGCTCGACCAGGCGATGCAGGACGTCGGGGGCGATCTCGACGCCAGGCGCATAGATGGCGGCAAGCTGGACAGCGTCGTCGACGCTGACGCGTTGAGCCGGCGCCCACGTCAAGACGCGCGAGTGGAAGCGTTCCCAGCGCTCCAGCTTCTTGGGCAGCAGTTCTTCGCCGACCAGCAGCAGAGAACCCTGGGAGCCTTCGTAAATGTCGCGTGCCAGCTCGATCAAGCTGTCCGATTTGGTCGCGTAATCGAACTCATCCAGGATCAGCGTGCGACGCGAGGCGCTCAGCTGCTCGCACACGAGGTCGAGCAGGGCCGGTACCGTCGCCTTGGCGTGCTTAACGCCCATCTCGAAGAGAATCTTTTCCAGCAGCGTCTTGCTACGCCAGGCGCTGCGCATCTGGACGTAGTAGGCCCGGTTTTCGATGGCTAGGACGTTGGTGGCAAACGTCTTGCCCCAGCCGGCCGGGCCGTATAGGACGGCCATCCCCGGCAAGCCGGAGCGGCGGGTGTCCAGGCGTTCGAGCGTCGCCGAGACCAGGTCGAGCGTGCCGATATTGGCGATGCCGCCGGCCGCTCGGGGAGTCGCAGGTTTGCCTGCGTTGGTGTTTTTCGACATAATGAGTTTCCCGATGAGGGTTACTTAAAGGCGAGCCGCACGGCTGCAACCGTGCCGCCGCCACCGGACGCCGCCTGGGTTGCCTCCAGGTGGCGTTTTTTCATGGACGCGTGCTCAGGCGTCTGCGGGTACGTGCCGTACCAGCGAATCAGGCGGGGGTCATCGATCGCTCCTCCGTTAGCGACGATTTCGTCCAGCTCCAGCCACTTCCGGAAGCGAAGCTGCGGGGTTTCCGGGATGACATGGACGTTGGTAACCGGCGGTGGCACAGCCGCCGGGGTGGATTCGGCCCGCTTGCGGGCTTCGAGGATCTGTTGCAGGTCGGCCGGAACCGGCGCGGCAACGGTGCGACCGGACAGCGCGCGATGCGCGGCGCCGGCTGCGGCCAGGGCGCTGGTCTCGTGAGGGACAGTGGGGTTCGGCAGCGTGGCCAGCTTGCCGGCTGCTTCTGCGCGGCTCCGGAGCAGCGATTCCAGCGCCTGGTCGGGATTGACCTTGATGGACTTCGCAGCCTTGCGCTGTTCCTGGACGTTGGCGCGCTGCAGTTCGCGGGCATGGGCGGCGATTTCCTTCCGCGACACACCGGCGCGCTCCGGGCAGACAGCGACGCACACAAACTCGCCGTCGTGGTAGACCACCAGTTCGCCCAGGTCTTCGCCTTGGCGCACCGAGACATCGCGGCCGACGTACAACGCCAGCTCTGGTGCGATGTAGTTGGCACCCTCGATCGTCAGGCCCTTCTTGGTGACCACATAGGTGCCCTTGCCAGCCGGCTGAGCCAGCAGGATGTCGAGGGCACGTTGGTCTGCAATGCGACGGATTTCGCCACGGTAGGATGCGGCGACCGCGAACGGCGTCGCGTCCAGCCCGCCATGCTCGCGGTGCTCATACGTGCCGGCCAGCCAGTCGTTGATCAGCGCCTGCAGCTTCGCGGCCGGCAGCGCCAGTTCGACGACCTGGTCTTTCTTGAACAGGCGTTCGGCGAAGGTGCGGCGAGCCTCGATTGCCGAGCGCTCGGCGACGTTATGGCCGACGAAGGCGGATAGCGCTTCCAGGTTGGAGTGCAGGAGCGTCTGGATACCCCGCTCGACGTGGGGCTTCTCCCATGGCGAGAACGGATTCGTGGTGACGTGCCGGATCTGCAGTTGGCGCAGCGTCTCCTGGAAGTCGATGCTCTGGTAGTCCTTACCGTTATCGGTGACGATTTCCTCAGGCACGCCCCAGGCCAGCAGCGCTTGGCGCAAGGCGAACTTGTGCGTTTCGGTCTTCGGCGTCGGCGCTAGCACCGCGATCATGCGGCGGCTGAACACGTCGATAACGACCGAGGCGGTGTAGCGACGCTGGCGACCGTCGTTATCGGTCAGCATCCAATCCGCCGGCGTGGCGTCCATTTCCCAACGCTGGTTAAGGCGCGCAATGCCGGCCGAGGCATCGCCGAACGCGACCATATGGCTGTTCTTCCACCGGTCCGGATTGGTTGCGGCGGTAAGCAGCTCGGCGTTCTTCGCCTTCCAAGCCTTCAGGAAGCGGTACGCCTGGTGATAGGTCGGTACGTTAAACAGCAGAGCGCCGGTCTTCGGGTCTTTGGCGGACGCCTCGATCAAGTCCAGCAGGTTCTGCACGCCGAGGTGCGGGCGCTCGATCAGCAATGCGATCGTGACCTTCTCCAGCATCGGCTGGGTGGTGAACACGTTGACGTCCTTGCGAAGACGCCCGTCGTTCTCGTCGATGAGACCGGCCAAGCCGTCACGCTCGAAGTCCAGCACCCAGCGCTGGACGGAGCGGGCAGACACCTTCGGAAAAACGACGATCACTTCGTGGGCGACCTGCAGCTCGCGGGCGTTGTACGCTTGGGAGTAAGCCTCCCAGCTCACCGACCGAGTCATCGGCTGGTTGGCAGCAAACCATTGCTCCCAGCTCCGGACGATGGCGAAACGGCCGTCCAGGCGCGCCTTAACACCTTCGCTCATGGAGTCCAGAAGCTTCTTGAGGTTGGCCTCGCCCTGGAGGCGGCGCAGCTCGGCTTTCTCGGCCGCGGTTTGGCGAACACGGGCGATGGCGGCATCTACTGCAGCCGCCTCTGCGGCGTTCCGGTCTAGGCGAACGTACCGCTCCACCTTGCGGCCAATATCCAAAGGCAGATCAGCGACCGCAAACAGCTTCTTGTATCCGCCCCGTACAGGCTCCAAGTCATAGCGCCAGCCGTTCCGCTGGGCCTGTTTCTCAACCGCCCGCTTACTTACGTTAAGAGCGGCGGCGATTCGGTCGAGTCCTACCCTCACAGGCGTCCCCCGATTCGCTTGGCCTCTTCCTCCGCAACCCGGTCCAGCACAGACTTTGGCAGCGAGCGGCGTTTCTCGGCGAGCCGCTCGGCTACTAGCTTTTGCTGCATCGTCAACATGCCGATCTCAGCCAGCATGGCCTCCTCGCCGCGATACACCTTGCATCCGCAGGCGGCGGCGATGATCTCAAGCAATCGATACTGGCCAGTGGCAACCACGAGGGCGGGGATGGCCTCAGCAGGGAAACGCCAGCCCTCTGCGCTCGGAGCGCAGTAGCGGTCCAACATGTTTTTTGTGAGGTCGTGGTTGGAGAGGCGGGACACCTTCGCTGCGACGTCGTGGCGATCCATGCCGCTGCTCGTAGCGGCAGCCAGCGTGTCGACCAGCGCTTCGCGGATAGCCATGGCGATGTCCAAGCTGCCGGCTTCGTTCTTGGGTTGAGGAGGCACTTCGAAAAAGGACAGTTCAAGCTGATTGGCCGCCTTTGCCTGATTTGCTCGCCGTTTCATATGTCAAATCCTTGGGACGGGACGTGGTTAAGCCGCCACCGCGTTTTCAACATTGCGGTGGTTAAGTGCGCTGATAGACTTACGGGTAGACCAGCGGCCGATGCCGCGCTGATTGCGCCCACTCTTTGGATTGCCATCGGCGTCGTACCGGCTGGGCCAGATCTCGGCCGGGGCAACGCCGATGGCGGCGGCGATGATTCGCTCCGCACTTGGCCACGGCGTATCGAGCGCAGCTTTGAGCGAGCCAGGCGCATAGCCGTGCTGCAGGCTGAGCTGGCGCAAGGAATAACCAGCCTTCTCAAGGGCGGCTTTAATGTCGACCCGATGCCAGTCCTTAGGGGCGGCGATGGCTGGTTTTTTTGAGGTGTTTAACTTGCCCATGGCCTCAAACATAGCACAACTAGTTGTGGCTTAACAAGCGGATACTTGTGTTCGCACTTCGCGTTGTTGCGCATGTTGCCACTAAGACTTGTATCTATCTGATTTTGCTAGCTTTTTTGCAAAGCGCGTACGTGGCCGGAAAAGTGCGAACAGGTGGGCGCACTTCGGGGAACAGAAATGACAGAAAGCGCGAACAGGCACCAGGATGAGATTGGCGAAAGATTGAGGGCCTTCAGAACACATCTAGGTGTGTCACAAGATCGCCTCGGGGAGATGGTCGGCGGGACAAAGAGGGGGATACAAGAAAATGAGGGCGGGCGAAGCGCTCCCCAAGCAAAGGTGATGGCTCGCCTTGTGGAGCTTGGTCTGAACGCCAATTGGCTGCTTACTGGAGCCGGTCCCATGCTGCTGAAGGACTTAGAGGCAGGTGCGCAGGCCCCTGCTAGTGCGCTGGATGTCGAGCTTCTGGAAGTGGTGCTAGACAGGTTGGAGGCCAAGATCGCTGCGACCGGCAAGCGCGTAGCCGCAAAGAAGAAGGCCGAGCTTGCGGCGTTGCTCTACGACTACATCGTGGAAACAGGTAAGGCAGAAGGCCCGAGCGTCGAGCGGATCCTTCGGCTGGTGGCCTAATGCGTCGCACTTCGGGGCGGTCCGGCGGGGGCAATGTATTCGCCTAAGCCGTTGACTACAAAGACTTTCCTAGGGAGTGCGACGTAGCGGCGAAAGTGCGACGCGTGTGTCGCGCTTCAAGAAAAACAACTGGCCCTTCCATATTGCGGCCGGTGGAAGGTGCCACACTCCTGGCTGCGGCCGCTCAGGAGGTAATGCAGGTGGTAGTAGAAGAAAAAGGGCGCCGGTTCGCCGACGCCTGGGCCAGTTTGGTCGGGGAAAATCAAGGGTCAGCGCTCGAAGAGGCGCCAAGACAGGTCATCCCAAATGTCACCGTCAGCGGTGGCACTGTATTTGTGGGCAACGGAAACGTGCACAACGTTTTCAACATCCGCCCGAAGGTCACCGTCGTGCAGACAGGTAATGGCGTCCTGGATGCGGCACAGAAGCGGCGGCTCCTGGAGCTGCGCGACCAAATCGTAGGCGTATCTAAGGTTCTGGACGGACAGCAGGTGACGCCGGCAACCGTCATGCGCCGGCTTAACGCGCATATGAATGTCAATTCGTATGCCGAGATTCCCTCCGGGCTGTTCGACCGCGCCGAGAATTACTTGGTCCGTTGGCGCGGCCGGCTGGAAGGAATGCCAGGCGCAACCAAGTCACCCGGGTGGCGCGACCGTCGAATCCAGGCAATCCACGCCAGGTGCAAAGAGCTGAACTGCGACCGCTGGCGGCTCAATTACATGCGAAAGGTGTTCGGGAAAACTTCCCTGATCGACCTATCGAACGACGAGGTTGGGAAGCTCTACCGCGCTGTCATGGACCGAAAGCGGGAGGCGTGATGCTGAACGTGAGTGGTTCTGTGCCAAAGCTTGCGCAATCGCAGCCTATGAAGGGCTCGGTTTCTGTCGATTTTGTGCCAAATCGCCCGATGGCCCGGCATGCCCGCAATCCCTTGTGGATATTGGCTTTTCTCGACTTTGGGGCCGATTTTGCTTTGTGCCAAACCACTCACCCCCCCACAACCGCATTGCGGTCCGCTTTTTGGTATGGGGTAAGCCGAGAGGAACAATCGTCAACTGTTCAACGCACCGATGTCTCAGCGCTCCCGACTCAAAAAACTCTTTGGCGGAGAGAGGGGGATTCGAACCCCCGATGGGCTATTAACCCATACACGCTTTCCAGGCGTGCGACTTAAACCACTCATCCATCTCTCCGGAAGCCCGCGATTATATCAGAGTCCCCTTCGGACGCCACAGTTTCGTTACGCAGAAGAGGAGGAAATGGCGGGCTCAGTCTGTCTCCGTCCTTGCCTGATCACCAACTGACCACCACCGCCTCCGCCGACCGCTGGTGTGGCCCGTGGTAGACGGCCTCCACGTTGTTCCCGTCCGGATCCAGCAGGAACGCCGCGTAGTAGCCGGGGTGATAGTCGCGCTCGCCGGGGCTGCCGTTGTCGCGGCCGTCGGCGGCGAGGCCGGCCTTGTAGAAAGCGTCGACCGTGTCGCGGTCGTTGGCCTGGAAGGCGAAGTGGGCGTGGGTGATCTGGCCGGGCGTGCCTTCGTCGACCCACAGTTCGTCGGCGTAGAAGTAGCCATCGCCGTCGGTGATCTCGATGCCTAGCACGCCGAGTACCGCGCCGTAGAAGCGGCGCGAGGCGGCGAGGTCGCGGACTTTCAGGTGGAGGTGGTCGATCAGGCGGCCGCGTTGGATCTGCATGGAGGTCTCCTCGTCAAGGCAGGGAATCCGCGGTCCGATCCGAGGCCCCTTCGGCCTGGATGCGCTCGATACAGCCCTGAGGCACTCGGAGTGGACCGCGCTAAGTGCATTTTCCGGCGCCCCGCAAAGGGCCGTCCAGTATCGAAGCATTATGGGCGCCAGCGACCTTGACTGACGCGCTCGAAAAAACTCCTTGACTATCTACCTAGTAGTAGATAAATTACGACTCATGGATGCGGCGCCGCAGCGAAGAAGAAGTGAAGCGGCCCTCAAGTCCACGCAACAACCCCGGGAATCCGGGTTTTTTTCGAGTCAGGTTATCTATCTACTAGTAGATTCGATTCGTAGGTTCGACAACCGGATTCCACATTGACCGATTCGATCCGCCAGGCGCGGGTCCCTGAAAGGAGCTGATCATGACCAACCGTACCTTCGCCAAGACCTTGTTGACCGCCGCCACCCTTGCCGCCGCCTTCGTCGCCGGCACCGCCCAGGCCGCCACCGTTCCCGCCGACAAGTACGGCTACGAATTCCGCGCCGGCGAGCGCAGCACCTATGTCGACGGCGCCCGCGGCGGCGATCGCAATACCTTTGTTGACGGCGCCCGCAGCGGCAAGGCGGACCCGTACACCGACGGCGCTCGCACCGGCAAGGCCGATCCGTACACCGACGGCGCGCGTATCGTTGCCGGCCTGGACCGTACCGGCGTGTCGGCCACCCCGGGCCGCAGCGTGAATCAGTTCACCGACGGCGCTCGTGGCGGCAAGTTCGACCCGTACACCGACGGCGCACGCATCGTCGCCGGCCTGGATCGCACCGGTGTGTCGGCCGAGCCGTCGCGCAGCCCGTACACGGACGGCGCGCGCCAGGGCCGCTTCGACGTCTTCACCGAAGGCGCTCGCCAGGGCCAGTTCGACGTGTTCACCGAAGGTGCGCTCGTCGCCGGCCTGGATCGCACCGGAGTCTCGGCCGAGCCGTCGCGCAGCCCGTACACCGACGGTGCACGCCAGGGCCGCTTCGATGTCTTCACCGAAGGCGCACGTCAGGGCAAGTTCGACGTCTTCACCGAAGGTGCCAACGTTTGAAGGGCAATACCGCAACGGCCGCTCGTGGTAGCGGGGGAGGGCATGTCATGAAAGACGCTTCGACTTCCCGCTCCGCCGGCCGGGCCCAGGCCTCCGGCGCGAGCTCGACGGTGCGCGACCGGCTGCTCGAACACACGCTCGACCTGATCCGCACGCGGGGCTTCAACGGCTTCAGCTATCGCGATCTGGCCGAGCGCGTCGGCGTCAAGACGTCGAGCATTCATTACTACTTCCCGACCAAGGAAGACCTCGCGCTGGAAGCGGTGAACGCCTACAGCGCTCGCGTCGCCCGCTATCTGGATGGCATCGACGCGACGCTGCCGCCGCTGCAGCAGGCCGAGCGCTATCTGGCCTCGTGGCGGCGCGAATGCGGCGGGCAGCAGGTATGCCTGGCAGGCATGCTGTCGACGGAAGCCTTGTGCCTGCCGCCGGCGGTGCATCAAGCGCTGCAGGAATTCCATCGGATTCACGAGAGCTGGCTGACGGCGCTGCTGGAGCGAGCACGCGCGCAGAACGGCGGCGATGCGCAGCCGGCGATCGGCTCGGCGGCGCTGGCGCAGGTGTTGTTCGCCGCACTGCAGAACAGCCTGGTGTCCGTGCGGCTGTTCAATCAGACCGAGCGGCTGGAGCCGGCGGCGAATCTGCTGCTGGCCGCGGTGGCGGAACCGGAGGGAGCGGCACGGGCGTCGTCGGCTTCAACGCGGGCGATCGAGCCGACCAACGTACCCGACCACGCGCCGAACAACGCGCCAACCAGCGCGCCGACCAACGACCCGCAAGCGCTCAACGCCGCGTCGGCCTGAGCCCCGGCGCGTCGGCGACGGCCTGGCTCTGCGCCTCGCCGTCTTCCCCATAGATCAGCCATCCCGCCAGCCGCGGCCAGCGTGTCGCGGCGGCGCGGGCCGCCTGGGCTTCCTGCTCGTCGACATAGCGATGCGCAGCGAAGCCCGGCACCTTCATCGCCAGCGCCTCGATATCGTTGTTGGGCCGCGGTGCGTGCCGCGCGCGCATGCCGCGCCGCAGCCGGCCGGGCTTGCGCTCGCCGTCGCTCATTTGCCGTCCACCCATACGCCGTCGGGCGTGCGGACCACGTAGCCGGTCCCGCGCTTCATCATCACGGTGGCCTCGTTCTCCCCGACCATGCGCGTCTGCGGCAGGTCCGCGGCATATTGCGAGGGGGCCGGCGCGCCTTGCCGGAACGGACTGTCGGCGACCAGATTGGACAACAGCTGCGACAGCGCCAGATAGCTGCTCGGGGCGTGAACCGTCACCGGCCCGCCGGCGCCATTGCCGTTGCCCTGCGCATTGCCTGCCGCATTGCCGCCCGCAATACCGCCCGCAATACCGCCAACCTCGCCGCCCGCATTGCCGCCCTGCAAGCCGATCAGCTTGACTCCCACCGGCACATGCACGATCCGCGGCGTCGGAATCTCGCGCATGCCGGCGATCTGGTTGGCATCGCCACGCAGCGCCGCGCCGTGCTCCGGCACGAACACCACCACCGCCTTGCGGCCCGACTGCGAAATCAGCGCGATCAGCTTGTCGATATCGTCGAGCAGCCGCGTCAGCCGCAGCGGATACGACTGGATGCTGGTCAGCTTCGAATCCGGCAGCCGGTTGCCGTCATGCAGCGTGACCGTGTTGTAGTACAGCGCGAGCGGCCCGCTGTTCTGCGCCAGCCGCGACTTGTACCACTTCTCGAGGACCGCGTAGTCGCCCAGGATCGGCGAATTGTCGAAGGCCCGCATCGCCGGCGGCACGCCGTCGACAGGCACGTGCGTGACGTTCGGTACGCCGATTTCCTTGTCGACGAAGCCGCGGAAATTGTCGAAGCGGCCATCGTGGTTCATCAGCACGCGCGTATCGAAGCCGGCCTGCGCCAACGCTTCGAACAGATGGCATTGCGCCTGTGCGGGCGAGTACAGCGCCTGATGCGGCTGCTGGCCGCAAGTCGCGCGCAGCAACCGGATGGCCGCCGGCCCGCTGTAGCTGGCCGCCGAGCTGAACTCGGTGAACAGATAGTCGAAGCGCGACAGCAGCGGATGATTGCGCGCCTTGGCGACATCGAGGTCGTCCCAGGACAGCGAGCAGACATGCAGCACGATGATGTCGAACTGACTGTCGGGCGAGGCGCTCAACGGCGTGAAGGCGACCTGACGGGTGGCTTCCTGCGCGCGGAAGGCGTTCAGCTGCGCTTCGTTGTCGCCGACTTCGGCCGGGCTGTCGATCCGCATCGTCGGGGCCGGCCGCTGCGCGGCCCGTGTGGCAGCGGGCCCTGTCGCCGCGGTACCGGTCGACACGGTGCCGGCACCTTGCCACAGCGGCACCACGATCAGCGCAAGCAGCACGAAGGTGGTGACGCGCACCCAGCGGTTGATCACCAGATACGCCAGCGTGACCACGATCGCGCCCAGCACCATTTGCGGGCTGACGAAGCGCTGCAGCAGTTCGAGCAGATAGGCCGGCGTGAAGGCGCTGAGGTTCGAGAACTGCGACACCACGCGCGCGAACGGCGGCAGGTTCGATTCGTGGTACAGCAGCGCCACGCCGACGACCACGGCCAGCACCTGGCGCAGCACGCGCAGGCCGCGGTGTTCCAGCGGCAGCACCAGCCACAGCGCGAACAGCAGGTTCAGCAGCCAGCGCGGCTGCACCTGCCCGATCGCGAACAGGTACAGCTTGGCGGCGAAGTAGAGGTTCCAGATTCCCATATGGATCGCAGGGTTTGCAGTTCGGGCTTTGCGGTTCGGCCTTGGGGCGGGCTTGTGGTTTATCGAGACGGCGGCCGGGTCATGTCTGCCGCGTCCGCCGCCGTGCCAGCGCGGCCTCGAGCATGTCGATCGCCGCGTCGTACAGCCGCAGGAAGCCTTGATAACCCATCTCGATGACTTCCTTGAGCCCGCGCAGCGGTGCATCGCGTGGCTGATCGTCGAGCCAGTCGATCCACGCGTCGGCGCGTCCGAAGGTGCACTGGATCAGCTGCGTCTCGGCCTCCGGGCTCAGGTCCTGCATGCGCACGCCCAGGTGACGGTTGACGTTGCGGGCCACCGTGGCGGCGAAATGGTATTCGCGCGCGCCCCGCGACAGGCAGACGCCGACGCGTTCGCCCTCGTTCAGCGTCACGTCGATCGGCAGCAGCAGGCCCAGGCCGCCCAGCGAATAGTTCTCGGTCTTGCATGCCAGCGTGGTGCCATCCGGCAGCAGCAGCGTGGCCGGGACGCGCATCGGAATCCGGTGGGACACGCGCACCTGGCGCGCCTCCTTGGCGACGCCGATCGCGGCGCCCAGCATCAGCAGATTGACGCTGGCCCACACCATGTTCATCACCACCGTGCCGGGCTCGGTGGTGGTCCCCATCAGCAGCCGGCCCACGCCCATGCCGAGTCCCGCAATGTTCAGCGCGAGCAGCAGCAGATAGGGTTTGGAAATGGTCCAGTCCAGATAGTCGTCTTCGATGCGGCCGCCCTTGGCCGTCACGTTGAACTTGCCCAGGCGCGGGTTGATGAAGGCCATCGTGGTCGGCAGCACGATGTACCACGCCAGCACCGACTCGTAGACCTCGGCCCAGAACGAATGCCGGTACTTGCCCTGGATGCGCGAGTTGGTGATGTTGGCGATCACCAGATAGGGCAGCACGTAGGCCGCGATCATCGCCGCGGAGGTGTTGATCACATGCATGCCGAACACCAGATAGGCGAGCGGCATCGTCAGGAAGATCAGCCGCGGGATGCCGTAGAAGAAGTGCAGCATCGCGTTCGAGTAGCACAGCCGCTGGAACAGCTTCAGCCCCTTGCCGAGCAGCGGATTGTCGATGCGGAAGATCTGCGCCATGCCGCGCGCCCAGCGGATGCGCTGGCCGATATGGCTGGCCAGGCTTTCGGTGGCCAGGCCCGCTGCCTGCACCGTGCGCAGGTACGCCGTGTTGTAGCCGCGCCGGTGCAGCTTGAGCGCCGTGTGCGCGTCCTCGGTCACGGTCTCGACTGCGATGCCGCCGATCTCGGTCAGCGGCGCGCGCTTGATCACCGCGCACGAGCCGCAGAAGAAGGCCGCGTTCCACAGGTCGTTGCCGTCCTGGATCAGCCCGTAGAACAGGCTGCCCTCGTTGGGCACGCGCCGGAAGGTATCGAAGTTGCGCTCGAACGGATCGGGCGAGAAGAAGTGGTGGGGCGTCTGCACCATCGCGCAGCGCGGATCGGCGATGAACTCGCCCATCGTCATCTGCAGGAAGGAGCGCGTCGGGATGTGGTCGCAGTCGAAGATCGCGATGTAGTCGCCCTGGGTGACGGACAGCGCGTGGTTGATGTTGCCCGCCTTGGCGTGGCGATTGTCGCTGCGCGTCAGGTAGTGCACGCCGGCCTGCTCGGCGAAGGCCTGCATCTGCGGCCGGCGGCCGTCGTCGAGCAGATAGATGTTCAGCTTGCCGCTGGGCCAGTCGAGGCTGCGCGCGGCGTAGACCGTCGGCTGCACCACCGACAGCGGTTCGTTGTAGGTCGGGATATAGACGTCGACGGTCGGCCATTGCGCGGTGTCGGCGGGCATCGGCTTGGGCCGGCGCGACAGCGGCCAGGCAGTCTGCACATAGCCAAGGATCAGCACCAGCCAGGTGTAGGCCTCGGCGGCGAACAGCAGATAGCCGATGGTGACCTCCATCGGCGTGGCCAGGTCCAGCGTCTCGGTGGCGCGCCACCAGATATAGCGCAGCGTCATCAGCAGCGACAGCGCCATCATCGTCAGCGTGGGGAAGCGCCCGGGGATCTTGCGCAGCACCATCACCGCGATCCAGACCAGCGCGAATACGGTCAGCTGTCCGCCCAGCGGCAGCGGGGTGGTGCACAGCACCAGGCCCGTCAGCGCCGCGAGCACCAGCATCGTGGGCGCGAGCCCGCGCACGCGATGCACCAGCGCTGCCACGTGCGCCAGGCCGCTGCCGGCGCGCATCCAATCCACGCGCGGCAGCCGCGCCGCCAGGCGGCGCCGTTTGCGCGCGACGTAGCGGTAGGCCGGCTCCAGCCGCTGATCGAGCCAGCGGCGCAGCGCCGATTGCGATGGCGCCTGCTCCGGCACGCTGCGTCGGCGCGTTGGCGCGGCCAGGCGCCGCCGCGGGCGAGGGGGGCGCACGAACAAGCGCCATATCCGACGTGGCAGGCTGTGCCGCGGATCGATGCCAAGACGCTCCGCGCCGCGGCGCGATAGCCAGGACGCGAACTCGGCCGGCCAGTCGCGCTTGCCGGACCGGGGCGGGCGGAAGAACAGGCGCACCAGCCAGTCCGCGAGCGTCGGCTGTCCGGCAAGACCGAGCGCTTGCGCCAGCGTGGCGCGCAGCCGCAGCGTCAGGTCGAGCAGCACGCCGAGGATCATGACCGTGCCCTCGCATCGTCGGCGGACGAGCCGATTGATGCCGCGATCCATTGCGACAGCCAGGCCGCAACGCCCTGCAGATCGTGCGCGGCCTGCGAATGCGGCATCGCCCGACAGAAGTTCTCGCCGCGGGCCAGCGCTTCGGGCAAGCCGTGATCCAGATGCACCTGATAGGGCAGCAGCCGTTCCCCAAGACGGGCCCGCAGCAGCGCGAGCACATCGCCATGCAGCTGGCGCGCCGGCTGCACTCTGGTCGCAACGACGCGATAGGGCAGGCCGAGCTGTTCGAGCGCACTCTGCATGCGCGGCAGCGTGGCGCAAACTTCGGGCTCGGGCGGTGCCAGCATCAGCGCCAGATCCGCGGCGGCCAGCGCCTGCGCGGCATGGGAGCCGGGCCAGGCCGGTGTATCGATCAGCACCACGCCGTCGTCGGGCAGGTCGACCTGCGACAGCAGGCCGCGCAGCCACTGCGGTTGCTCCAGCAGGGTTCGCGTAGCGATGGCCTCGGCGTCGACATCATCGTCGCCGCCCTTGCCGCGAGGCATGCCATCGGCCTGACCCCACGGCACCAGCAGCACGTCGTCGTCGCTGCGCAGGGCCGCGGCCGCCCAGTCGTTGGCGGACGGCCGCAGGGCGGCGTCGACCAGCCCGCGCCCCACAGGCTCGCGCAGACCAAAATGCAGGCCGAGCAGATTGCGCGGATCGCACTCCAGAACCAGCACATCATGCCCACGCCCCGCGAGCAGCGAGGCCAGTGCGGCGGTCATTGTGCTGCGGCCCGCGCCGCCGACGGGCGCGACGATGGCGATCGTCCTCATCGCGCGCCGTCCTTCGGCGCCTGCCACCGCTTGCCGCGGATCACGATGCCTTCGAGCTGCGGCGGCAGCCGCACCGCGCGTCGCTGCCGCGGCTGGAACCAGCGGGGCATCACGCGCATCAGGTCCAGCTTCCAGATCAGCCAGGCGACGGGGGCGGCCAGTATCAGGCCCCAGATGAAATATCCGATAAACACGCGCATGGCGATGCTATTCCCTGGTTTTGAGCGGCACCGCGGCGGGCGCCGGCGCAGTGCGGGGTTTGGGACGCGAGCCGGCGTGTGCCGATGCGGAGGGCCGCAGCGCGTCGAGCGGGGATAGCAGCGGCAGTGCGGGTCGGGCGCGATCCCCTGGCGGCGTACTGGCCGTGGCCTGCGGGCCCGTGCTTGCCGACCCCGCAGTCGGCGCCGTAGTCGGCATCGCAGCCGGTGTCGCAGCCGGTGTCGCAGCTGGTGTCGCGGGGAGGGCGGCGCCTTCCCCCATCGTCGCCTCGCTCGCTTGCTCCCGTGCCTGCAGCCACCCGCTGTAATCGGGCAGCGCCCGCTCCGCGGCCTGCTGCGCGAACGCGTTCAGCGCGGCCTCGATGGTCGGGGCATCGCCGCAGCGCAGCTCCCCCGAGAACAGCGCCTCCAGCGGCCGCTGGAACACGCGCCGGCAGACCGCATCGGCGTCGTCGAGACGGCAGGCGAAGAAGAACACATAGACGCTGTCGGCGTCCGCACTGCAGATATCGCCGGTGCGGTTCATCCGGCAGGCGCGCAGCGCATCGATATGCGCGACCTCAGGCAGCAGCGTCAGGCGCAGCAGCACGTGCGGCAGCCGGATGGTGCGGCCCTGTTCGACCGCGCCGCGCACCGTGTCGATGAACTCGGCGGGCGGCACGTAGCCGATCGCCGAACCGGTCAGCACCGCCGACAGGGCGGTGCGGTAGTCCGCCGGCAGCGGGCGCGAGAACACCTGCCCCTGCACGCCTTCGAGCATCGCCTGCACACGCGCGAACGGCGTGCGTCGCGCAATCACGAGATTGGCGCCGAGATTGAGCAGCAGCAGCTCGTAGTGCTGCCGCATCGCTTCCTGGTCCTCGCGCACGACGATCTTGAGCGCGCTGCCGCGCGTGCGGCGCAGCCGGTGCACCTGTTCGGCCAGCGCCTCGAAGGCGCGGTTGCCGTGGTAATGCAGCAGCACGGTGGCCGCCACCGCGCCGCTGGCGCTCGCTACCGCGGCCTCGTTGCTGTCGACCAACTGCCAGGACTCCGGCACCCAGCGTTCGTGCGCGACGGCATCGCGGCAGACCACCACGCGATGTTCGTCGGGCGCCAGCAGGCCGGCCGACGCCGGATCGCCGCCTTCGCCTTCGATGCCCGCTCCGCTGACCATCAGGCGGTGCTCGTCGGGTGCGAAGCGCAGCGGCAGCGAGCGGCTGGCGAGCACCGCCTCGTGATCGCGCCAGAACGCCACCTCCCAGGTGTACTGGCCCTGCACCTGCGCCAGATGCGCGGCTCCGGCAAAGCGCGCATGCAGGCTGCCGAGATCGGCCGGCCGCCGGGTGTCGTCGATATCGTCCATCGGCGGGGCCAGCACCAGCAGCAGCGACAGACGTTCGCGGGCGCACCACGCCGCCAGCCGCGCGCCTTCGCGCGACAGGCGCGCGCCGTCGTGCCAGGAGAAGCAGGCTTCCGCGCCTTCGACCATCACCGCGCTATTGCGGGCCGCGCATTGGTCGGCCAGCGCCTGCAGGGCGTCGAGCAGCGTGTCGATGTCGGCGCCGCGATGGCCGTTGTCGCTGCCGACGCGCAGCCCGCACAGATTGGCACGATGATGCAGCGCGCCGCCCACGTCGATATCGAGCCCGTGTTCGCGCAGCGCCTGCGCGATGCCGTCGGCCGGACGCGCGGACAGCACCGTCGCCGGTCCGCGCAGCGCGGTGGCGGCGGTCTGCCAGAACAACGCGTCGCGCGCCGGCGACGGCTCGGCATAGACGATATGCACGTGCCCCGGCGCCAGCGTCGCCAGTTCGGACGGCAGGCCGTCGATCGCCAGCGCAGGCCGGGCCTGCAGCCGCGCGAACAGCGCCGAGCGCGGCAGCGCCGGCGCGCTCGATGCGGCGGATGCCGCGGAGTCCGGGGTCAGGGAAGTGGCGGCAGGCCTCGTCGATGGGCTCATGATTCGCGTCGGTCCGATCTAGTACGAGGAATACGGCCGCACCGGCTCGGGCGGGAAGGGCACCGGTCCGCGTTGCGGTTCGAAGTGATAGCGCAGATAGGCGATCGCCCGATTGGGCGCATAGTCGCGCGAGCGGTCGATCTGCAGCGCCATGCCCGCCACCCACTTCGGGGCGAAGCGGTACTCGACTGCGGCCAGCGCGGTATAGCTGAAGCCGCCGCCGTTGCCGCCGCGGAAGGTGCGATTGTTCGCCAGGGCCTGCAGGTCCGGCCGCGTCGGATAGAAGGGCATGTCCTTCTCGTACGTATCCGACCAGCCCGCCGAGCCGCCCAGCCGCCACGACCACAGACCGCGCCGGCCGGTCCATTCGAGCGGCACCGCCAGCGACAGATAGCGCTGCGGGCTGTAGTAACCGCCGTGGCCGAAGCTGTAGTAGCGCAGGTTCTCCTGATAGCGCCAGTAGTTGACCACCAGGCCGCTGCTGACGCGCTGGTTGCGTGCATCGAGCAGCGGCCAGTCGAAGCCGGTGCGCACCGTGATTTCGCGGTTGGTGCGCACGTTGTGTCCGGTCAGCACGCCGGCGCCGACCGTAGCGAACACGCTGCCGCGGCCGACATCATGCGAATAGCCGAGCGTGATGCCGTTGCGCACCACGCCGCCCCAACGTTCGTTGCTGGCCGGGTCGATGGCGCCCGCGTACGAGATCAGGCTGCTGGTCACCGGGCGGCGCGACAGGTCGATGGTGGCAGCGGAGCGGCGCAGTTCGGCGCGGTAGCGCAGCCCGCCAACCATGCTTTGCTCGACGAAGCCGAGCGGGGTGGTGCCGAGGTCGGCGCGCCAGCTGCCATAGGCGCCGTTGTACGCATACCCGGCGGCGAGCGCCATCCCCTTGTCGTTTTGCCCGCGCGACGCGAGCCCCGCAGTGCCGCGTGCGGCGATCTGGCCGAACTCTTCGGCGCTGTCGGCGTCGGGATGCAGCGTGCCGGCATCGAGCAACACCGTATCGGCGTGGAAGAACACATGACCGGTGTAGCCATGCGGAATCCGCACGTAGAGCGGAATCTCGGTGGCGCTCAGCTCCGAGATGCCGCTGTCGCCGGACTTGCGCGAGAACAGCGTGGCGGTGGCGACCTGCCCATCGCGCCGCGCGTCGAGATCCTGCAGCGCGCGCTGCGCAGCGGTGCCGCCGACCGCGGGCGCCGACGCTTCGGCCTGCTCCAGCGTGCGGGCCTGCCGGTACAGCGAAGCCGCATCGTCGAACTGTCCGCGCGACTGCGCGATGCGTCCCTGCTGCACGACGATGTCCGCGCGCTGCGGATAGCGCTGACGCAGGGCGTCGACCACGGCGGCCGCTTCGCCGTCGCGCCGCAGCGCAGTCAGGCGCCGCGCCGCCGACAGCCGCGTATCGATGTCGTCCTCGGCGGTGGTGGCCAGCACCTCGCGCACGATGCGCAGCGCCTGGTTGTCGCGCCCGGCGCGTTCGGCGAGCCGCGCCAGCGTCAAACGGGCGTCGGCATCGCCAGGGTTGCGCGCCAGCACCGCCCGGGCCGCGGCCGCCGCGCCGCCGAGATCGCCTTGCCGCTCGCGCACGTCGGCCAGTGCCAGCGACCAGCGCCGGTCCCGCTGCTGCTCGGCAGGCACCGCGGCCAGCACGCGCAACGCGCTGGCGGGATCGTCCGCATCGAGATGACGGTCGGTGTCGCGCAGCGCGAGCCGCAGCGACTGATCGTCGAGCGCGGCACGTTGCTCGGGTTCGAAGGCGCCCCGTTGGCCGCGCGTTTGCGCATCGCGCGCACGCAAGTCGTCGAGCCAGCCGCGCAGCGCATCATCGCGGCCTGCGGCGGCCAGCAGCTCGCCGTAGCGCAGCCGCACGCCGATGGCGGGATCGTCGGGATGAGCGGCCAGCCACTGTTGCACCAGCCCGAGCCCGTAGTCGGATTCGCCCAGCGCGATCGCTTCGCGCCCGACGGTGGCCAGCATCTGCGGGTCCGCCTGCGTTGCGTCCGCGGCCTGCCGCAGCAACGCGCGCGCCTCGTCGGTGCGGCCGGCGGCAAGCGCGAGGCGGCCCTGACGCAGCCACTGTTGCGCACGCAGATTGCCGCCGAGTTCGCGCATGCCTTCGGTGCGCTCGCCTTCGGGGATCTGCGCCAGCAGCGAGGCCGCGGCGTCGGGATCGTCGACCGAGTTCAGGAACAGCGCGGTGGCATAGCGCATGTCGGCGCTCGGCGCGAGACGCAGACCTTCCTCCATGGTCTCGCGGCCCAGGGCCGGCAGTCCGAGATCGCGATAGGCCCGTGCCAACGTGTAGCGCGTCCATGGCGCGTCGGGCGTCAGCCGCAGCGCATCCTCCAGCCTGGCGATGGCGGGGCTCGCGCGTCGCTCGGCCAGCAGCTGGTCGGCCTGGCGCGTCAGCAGTTCGGCGCGCAGCTGGCGCAGCGTGTCCGCATTGGCCGGCGATTTTTCCAGGCGAGCCTCGGTGGCGGCCAGCAGCGGACCGATCTCGGCGTGGCGGCCGTTGTTCTGCAGCAGCGCCACCAGCCTGCGCAGCGCGCCAGGATCCGGCGTGCGGCCGGCCAACTGCTGGCGCAGCAGCGTCTCGGCTTCGGCCTCGCGCCGTTGCGCCACCAGCGCGTCGGCGAGGATGGCAAGCGCATCGGCGTTGTCGGGTTGGCGCGCCAGCGCCTGCCGGGCCAGCGTTTCGGCCTCGCCCGGCTTGCCCTGCGTGCCGGCCAGCCGGGCGCGTGCCAGCGTGCCCCAGAAGGTGGCGGTGTCCAGCAGGCTGCGCCACTTGTTGCGCTGCTCGGGATCGAGCTGCAGCGCGCGGGCGAACAGCGTGCGCGCTTCGTCGTGTCGGCCCTCGCGCAGCCGCACCAGGCCCAGGCCACCGACCACCTCGGCATCGTTGCCGCGCGTGCGCATGGCCTGCTCGAAGGCGGCCTGGGCTTCGGCGAGATTGCCGCGCTCCAGTTGCCGCAGACCGCGCTCGCGCGCCTGGTAGGCAGGATCGGCCAGCATGCGCCGATGCGCTTCGCGCTTTCTGTCGAGTTCGGCGAGGGTTTGCCGCGCGATGTCGTCGTCCGGCACTTCCTTCAGATAGCGCTCGAACCAGATCGCGTAGGCCGGATCGTCGTTGACGCGATACAGCGTGCGGCGCCAGATGTCGAGCGCGGTCTTGCGATCGGCGTCGGTGCGCTGGCTCAGCCGATACAGCAGGTCGAGGCCTTCGGCGCGCGTGGCGGGGCGGTCGGTCAGCAAATCGCCCAGTGCCAGCGCGAGGCGCGCATCGTCGGGCTGCTGCCGCAACAGCTTGCGCAGCGCCGCGATCGCACGCGGCCGGCCGGCGTCCGTGCCTGCCAGGATGCGGTAGTAGTCGATCGCCAGCTCGCCCTGCGGCGGCCCATCGGGAAACAGCTGCTGCAGGCGGTCGAGCGCTTCCTTTTCGTTGCCGCCGCGCGCCAGCATGCGCACCGTTGCCATCTCGCGCTTGTCCTGCGTGGCGAGACGGTAGGTGTCCTCGAGTTCGCGCGTGGCCGGGTGTTTCGGATGGTGCTGGCGCAGGCGCTGCAGGATGCGTTGGGCCTCGGCCGGACGATTCGAACGCAGTTCGATCTGCGCCAGCAACAGCAGCGCGTCGGGCTGCTGCGGATCGATCGTCAGGATCTTGTCGAGCGCGCCGCGTGCCAGATCGGCGCGATTCTTCGCGTCCCACATGCGGGCCGACGACAGCAGGCGCGCCAGTTCCGCGTTGGCCGCCGGCGCGGCGGAGGGCTGCGCGGCGGGGGTCTGCGCTGCCGCCGGCATCGCCGGAACGATCAGCACCGCGGCGGCGGCGATCAGCGGCGAGCGGGACATGTCGCGGTCCAGGCCGGCGTCAGCGCGCCGTCGGCTTCGAAACGGTACAGGCCATCGAGATGGCCGAGGGCGAACAGCGCCAGCACCTGGCTGTAATAGCCCAGCGGCTGTTCGGCGGCCAGCTTGCGCATCCGCTCGACCTGGCCCTGCGCCGCGCCGGTCTCGCCTAGCGCGGCAAGATACGGCGCCACCGCGGCCGAAAAGCCGGCGTTGCCCGAATTCGGCCCGACGGCGCCCGAGCGCGTGTCGACGCGCTCGGGCGGATGGCCGTGCGCGATGGTGTAGTCGGCCATCGGGCGATAGGTCTTCAGCAGCGGCGCGCGCAACGGATCCTGCTGCGCCAGCATGCCGGCCCACAGATAGACGCGGATCGCGTTGTAGGCGCCTTCCGCCTGCGTCTGCTGGTCGGGACGAAAGCCTGCTTTGGCACCGCCGTGGTATTCGACCCAGTCGGGCGAGAAGCCGCGCGGTGCCGTATCGAGCAGCAGCCGCGCCGAGCTGGTCAGCAGCTGCGCCCATTCGGGCTGTTGCGGCCAGAGCGTCGCGAAGCGGCGCATCAGCTGCGGCGGCACATAGCTCGGATTGAGCCGCCACATCGTCGGCGAAGGATGAAAGCCCATCGGCCCGGGCAGCAGCGTGCGGCCCAGCCCCGGCAGCAGCGCGGTCTCCTGGCGCACCACCTGGCGCGCGATCACGGTGCCGAGCGCGGTGTAGCGGCGTTCCTGCCAAAGGCGGCCGGCCTCGAGCAGCGCGTAGGCGATCCACAGATCGGCGTCGGAGGCGGGGTTGCTGTCGAGCACGCCCCAGCTTTCCGGCTTGCCGTCGGCGGCCTCGCGCTTGCCCCAGATCCACGCGGGCAGGCGCGAAGCGAGATCGCCCTCGGCAAGGTTGTTCTCGGTCCAGGCCAGCAGCCGCTCGAAGGTGGGCCGGTCGTTGGCGACCAGCGCGAAGAACAGCGCATAGGCCTGGCCCTCGGAGACCGTGGTCTGCTGCGGCGTGCTGGCGTCGATCACGCGGCCGTCGGCGCTGATGGTGTCGCGCTTGAAGCTGTCCCACGCAGGCCAGGGGCACGACGCCGCGGCGCAGCCGAGCGACGCGGTCAGCAGCGCGGCGCCGAGCAGCGCCCGCGATGCCGCCGCGAGCCGGCCGACGTTATCGCGCAGGCGAGCGACCATCTGCAACGCCGCCATCTCAGCCCCCGTTGCGCCGGGCGGCCAGCCGGGACAGCGCCCAGAACGCGCTCAGCGCCACCGCGAGGCCCGCCAGGATGCCGGCGAGGCCGAGGAAGACCGGGTGCGAGGACACCCGCACCCAGACCCGCGCATACCAGGGGAAGTCGCCGACGAAATAGCGCTCGCCGAGCCGCAGGCCTTCCACCTCCCTGGCGCGCACCACGGTCAGGTCGCCGCGGATCTGCGCGACCTTCGACGGATCGTCCAGGGCATCGAGCACGTCGCCGAGCCGCTCGGCCTCGGTGGCGGTCACCGCCACCACGCTGTGGCGCTCGCGATAGGGCGATTCGAAGCCGACCAGCGCGGCCAGCGGGCCGTCGGCCGACAGGATCGCGCGCCCGGCCGGCGTCATCGCTTCGGGCTCGCTGTCGCTGAGCCAGTTCGACCAGGCGCTGGCGCGCTGGTCTCGCAAAGCCATCTCGGTCTTGCCGCGCGCGATCATCAACGGCAGCGACTTGCCCCAGCGCGCCAGCAGCTCGCCGGCGCTGCCGTTGCCGACGATCAGCAGATTGCGCTGGCTGACCGATTCGACGTCTTTGGCCGGCACCACGGCGACGCGCAGCGCCGGCAGTCCGGTCCAGCGGCCCATATGGCCCAGCAGCGTCAGCAGCGCTTCCTGGTCGATCGCGCGCGGCGCGTCGGGCAGCACCACCGCGGTATCGGCCAGATCGGCCAGCCGCGTGAATGGATAGCCGCTGTTGGCGAAGAAGGCCAGGTTCGGCATCGCCGCGTAGTGGGCGAAGCCGCTGAAGTCGATGGTCGAGTCCGGATCGATCGCGGCGCGCGCGACCTTGGCCGGCGTCGACGCGCACAGGCCGGTCTTCTGCGAGTCCAGATGGAAGCGGAACTGCATCTGGTTGTCGCTGCCCACGCGGAAGGCCGGCACGCGGATCTCGTTGGAGATCACCGCATCGCTGCCCGACAGCAGCGGCACGCTGACCAGATTCTCGTCGTCGTGCCCCGACACCGGACGCAGCCGATACGAGCGCACCAGCTGCTCGTTGATATCGACGTTCAGCACCGAGTCGTTGTAGGTGGACGGCGCGGTATAGCGGTATTTCAGGTTCAGCGGCACGCTGCGCTGATTCCAGCCGTACAGGTCGGCCGGCACGCGCAGATTGACGCGGATCGCCTGCGGGTCGTTGCCCGAGACCTGCAGCTGCTGCGGATCGGTGACCAGCTCGCGAAACAGCACCGGACGATCGACCGGCGCCCAGTTGGGCGCGTCATACGGCGCGCGCGGCGGTCCCAGGTCGACGGTTTGAATCAATGCCTGGCGGCCGGCCATCGCCGCCTTGCCGAGCACCAGCGCATTGGCCGCCGTCTGCAATTCCTCGGCATTGCGGCCGGCGATCACCAGCAGCTTGTGGTCGGGGCTGCTCGGATTGGGCATCACCGTGACCGAGGGACCGGCGATCTCGCGCAGTCCCAGCGCGGCCGCGGCGGGGCCCGGCAGCGTCAGCATGATCGCGTGCTGGCCCGCCGGCGCGCTGCGCGCCACGGGGAAGCGCGCGCCGCGATAGTCGGCCAGCGCGCCCAGCCACGACGCCACCACGCCGGCCGCGCGCAGCGTCGCCATGTCGGCGTTGTCGGCCAGCACGAACGGCACGGTGACGCGGCGATTGTCGCGGCGGTCGAAGAAGGGCAGCGGCAGCAGCGCCAGGTTGTCAGGCAGGCGCAGCGCGGCGGTGGTCAGAGTCAGCGCGCTGTTGGCGCTGATATCGGTCCACAGCGCCGAATGCGCGGCGTCCTCGCAGTGGTCCACGGTGTAGTGGCCGATGAATTCGATCGCCAGGCGATTGAAATCGGTAAACAGCCGCGGCTCCAGCGGGATATCGCGGGTGACCTGCTGGCCGGCGCGATTGGCCTCCAGCGGCAGCGTGGCGACGACTTCGTCGTTCAGCTTGATCTTCAGATGCGACAGCGGATAGATCAGCGAGGGCGAATACGTGTAGTGCAGCCGCAGCGTGGCGCTGGTCACGACCTCGTCGGCACGGATGCCGACATTGAGCACGCGTTCGGGATCCAGTCCGCGCAGCGCGATCGGGCCATAGGCGCCCATCTCGGCGACCGTCAGCGTCTGGCGGCGCACCGGCGTACCGGCCGGCGTCGCGGGCACGCCGGCGGCAGGCGTGGCGGCGCCGCCGTTGCTGCTCGGGCCATCGACTGCCGTAGCGGGGGAAGCGGGTTGGGAGTAGGCCGGCGGCAACGCCATCGCGGCCAGAAGGCATGCCGTGGTCAGCATGGCGCCACGCCGGCGCGGCGTGGCGGCAGTCAAATCGATCCTCGTCATCAATGCCAAATAAACGATGAACGCCCGTTGTGCGTCCGTCTGGCCAGGTTCCCCTCGATAGCAGCGGCGGGGGCGGCGCTCTGTGGCAATACGATGCGCCTTGTCCGGCGGAGTCTACACGAATGTCCACGCAGGACCGCTGCGGCGCGATGGCAAGGCGCAATAAAAACGTCCGCCTACGGGCGGACGTTGGATCGTTGCCACATGGTGCATGGGCCGACGGCGGGAAGGTCGCGAAGGCCGCCGGCCACGCGCGGGGGATCAGTGCGCGAACAGCCAGATCAGGACCAGCACGAAGGCCGGTACACCCAGCAACCAGGCGAGGATATAAGGCATGGTTTCGCTCCTTGTCGTGAACTCCATGGCTTCACTATAGGGAGCGCGGGCCGGGCCTACTGTCGGGACCGCTCCGCTAGGCTTGTAGGACTGGGCCGACCGGATGTCCGAGGGGCTGCCGGCATTGCAGGCGGGGATCGGTGCGCTGCATCAATGCAGGACTCGGGCCATTTCGGGCCCGTATTCCGCCTGTTTTCCGCCTGTTTTCCGCCTGTTTTCCGCTTGTTTTCGGCCTGTTTGCGGCTTGTTTGCGCTCAATCCTCGTCATCCTCGCTGTCGAGGAAATCGCGCCGGATCATCCAGTTGCGGATGGCCTCGTCGCAGACATTCTTCAGTTTCTGGCGGTCCGGCAGCTTGTCGAACAGCTGGAAATTGACCAGCGCCATGCCGGCATCGGTGATGTAGAACAGGCGGGCGGGATCGTCGTAGTGGACGATGCGGCCATCGATGCCGGACTCGTCGCTCTCGGCGGGCATGTCCTCGAGCTCGACCACGCGGCAGGTGAAGCGCGGACTGCGGGTATGGGTCAGATACTCGAATTCGTCGTGCATCACTTCGCCCCCCTTGCCGGTGGCGATGGCGAAGCCCCAGATGAAGCGGGGCATCGGCAGATCGGACAGATCGTCTATCTCGTCCATGGTGTTCTCCCTGATTCGATGACCCGCATTATCGCTCGGACACCATGGTCGCGCCCACCCTTTGCGTGTCTGGCGCGGCAGGGCTATCGCTGCGCGTGGCAATTGGCGTAGGTCGGCGGCGCGTGCTCGCCCTGCGTGATGTCCTGCAGCATCGCGTCGTCGCCCTTGGTCCACCACACATATTGGCCATGCGCGTAGCGCGCGCCGGACGCACTGAGGACGGTGACGAACAACAGCGGCTTGCCGTCCAGACGCAGGATCGCGATCTGGTTGTCGGGGCTGTTGAAATAGCGTGCAGTCAGCTGTTTGCCTTCATCGCAGCGGTAATGCACGGTGATCGGCGTGCCGAAGCGCACGCCGTCGATGCCGGGACGGGCCTGTGCCGGGGCGCTGTAGGCGGTGGCGGCAAGCAGCGCGACGCCAACGATGACGGCGGTCAAGGGGGAGAGGAAGGGGATAGCCATATCGATTTGCAGGGGAGCGGTCGAGGGGCAAAGGCGGATGATGTCGGCGCAGGACGCTCAACGCCCGACGCCATGGTCGTCACGGCGATGGCCCCGATGGTGGTCCACGTCGAGCCGATAGCTGGCCGCCAGCGTGCGCAGGCTGTCAATCTCCGCCTGCTGCCAGGCGGCGTCGTGACCGAGCTCTTCCGCGAGGATCGCGGCCACGCGCGGCGCTGCGGCTTCGGCCGCGCGGGCATCGAGAAACAGCAGGCGGTTGCGGCGCGCGACCACGTCCTCGACCTTGCGCGCCAGTTCATAGCGCGCGGCGAAGCGGACATGCGCCTCGGTCAGGCCCGATTCCGGCGCGATCACGTTGTCTGCGCCGGGCAGGCTGCGCAACAGCCCGAGATCGCCGCCATAGTAGCGGTCGGGGGCGTTCAGGTTGGCCTGCTGGCCAGCCCACGCGCCGGCGCCATGCAGCGGCAGATCGGCGGTCACGCAAGGCGCGGCGCGCAGCATCTGGCGGCGAATCGCGGTATTGACCACGTCCTCGGCCATCTTGCGATAGGTGGTCCATTTGCCGCCGGTCACCGTGATCAGGCCCGCCTTCGATACCACGATCGTGTGTTCGCGCGACAGCGAGGCGGTCGAGCTCTCGCCGGTCGCCTTGACCAGCGGCCGCAGTCCGGCCCAGACGCTGGTGACGTCGGCGCGCGTCGGATCGCGCGACAGATAGCGCGCCGCAGTCTCGAGGATGAAGTCGACATCGTCGTCCTCGGCGCGCGGCTCCAGCGGCAGGTCGCGTCGCGGCGTGTCGGTGGTGCCGACGATCGTGTGCCCGTTCCAGGGCACCAGGAACAGCACGCGGCCGTCGTCGGTCTTGGGCACCAGAATCGCCCGATCGCCCGGCAGGAAGCTGCGCGGCAGCGTCAGGTGCACGCCCTGGCTGGGCGCCACCATCATCTGCGCGCGCTCGTCCTCCATGCGCCGCACCGCGTCGACCCAGACGCCGGTGGCATTGATCACGCATTCGGCATGCAGCGTCAGTTCGGCGTCGCCCAGCGCGTCGCGCACGGTGACGCCGCCGACCACGCCGGCCTGCATGACAAGGCCGGTCACGCGGGCATAGTTCAGCGCGATGCCGCCGAGATCGAACAACGTGCGCATCAGCGCGATCGCCAGGCGCGCGTCGTCGAACTGCCCGTCGAAATACAGATTCGCGCCGCGCAACGGGCGGCCACCGACATGCTCGGCCAGCGTCGGCGCCGCTGCCAGCGTCTCCTCGTGGTTCAGCCAGCGGCTGTCCATCAGGTTGCGGCTGCCGGCGAGCATGTCGTAGACCTTCAGTCCGATGCCGTAGAAGGGCTGGTCGAACAGCTGATAGGCGGGCACCACGAAGCCGAGCGGCCACACCAGATGCGGCGCGTTGCGCGCCAGCATGCCGCGCTCCTGCAGGGCCTCGCGCACCAGGCCGATATTGCCCTGGGCCAAATAGCGCACGCCGCCGTGCACCAGCTTGGTGGCTTTGCTGGAGGTGCCCTTGGCGAAGTCGGCTGCCTCCAGCAGCAGCGTGCGATAGCCGCGCGAGGCGGCATCGACCGCGGTGCCGAGGCCGGTCGCGCCGCCACCGATCACGATCACGTCCCAGCGGCGCTCGCGCTCCAGCGTGGCGAGCAGCGTCGCGCGATCGGGGGGCAGGGTAGGGTTGGGTGTCTGCATGTCGAAGGAGAGCGGTGCGAATCGGATCGATGGTGGCGGTGGCGGTGGCGGTTCTGCGGCGCGTCGGCCGATCGTCGGATCGTCGGTGATTGGCGGTTATCTGGTAGTTCGAGCGAACGCGTTCAGCTGGTCGCCGAGGCAGTGGCGGATGCGGGATCATCGCGCGCCCAATCCCGCGCGCGGTCCACCGCGCGATGCCAGCGCGCGAGCTGGCTCTCGCGCGCGTCGGCCGACAGCCGCGGCTCGAAACGCTGTTCGATCTGCCATTGACTGGCCAGTTCCTGCTGGTCGCGCCAGAAGCCGCAGGCAAGGCCCGCGAGATAGGCGGCGCCCAGCGCGGTGGTTTCGGTCACGCGCGGACGCACGACCGCGGTGCCGAGCAGGTCGGCCTGCATCTGCATCAGCAGGTCGCTGCGCGAGGCGCCGCCATCGACCCGCAGTTCGGCCAGCGCAATGCCGGCGTCCTTCTGCATCGCGTCCAGCACGTCGACGCTCTGCAGCGCGATCGCCTCGAGCGCGGCGCGCGCGATCTGCGGTCTGCCCGTGCCGCGGGTGATGCCGATCAGCGTGCCGCGGGCAAACGCGTCCCAGTGCGGCGCGCCCAGCCCCGCGAACGCGGGGACGAGCACCACGCCGCCGGTGTCCTCGCATTGCCGCGCCAGCGGTTCGACCTCGGGCGCGCTCTGAATGATCTGCAGGCCGTCGCGCAGCCACTGGATCGTGGCGCCGCCCATGAAGACGCCGCCTTCGAGGCAGTATTGCGTGTTGGCGTGCGTCGCGGCTTGCGTCGCGGCTTGCGTCGTGCCTTGCGCCGAGCCGCCGCTGGCGCCCGAGCCCAGCTGCCAGCCGATCGTCGTCAGCAGCCGGTTCTGCGAGACCACCGGGGAAGACCCGGTATTCATCAGCAGGAAGCAGCCCGTGCCATAGGTGTTCTTCGCCATGCCGGGCGAGAGGCAGGCCTGGCCGAACGTGGCCGCCTGCTGGTCGCCCGCGATGCCGGCGATCGGCAGCTCGGCGCCGAACACGCGCTGCGAGGTGCGTGCCACCTCGCCGCTGGAAGGCACCACGTCGGGCAGCAGGCTGCGCGGAATATCGAGCAGCGCCAGCAGTTCGTCGTCCCAGCGGAATTCGTGGATATTGAACAGCATCGTCCGCGACGCGTTGGAGACGTCGGTGACGTGGCGATTTCCGTCGGTCAGCTGCCAGATCAGCCAGCTGTCGACCGTGCCGAAGGCCAGCTCTCCGCGTGCCGCGCGTTCGCGCGCGCCGTCGTAGTGGTCGAGCATCCAGCGCAGCTTGGTGCCGGAGAAATAGGCGTCGATGACCAGGCCCGTCTTCGCGCGGAAGCGCTCGCCATGGCCGTCGCGCTGCAGCGCCTCGCACATCGGCGCGGTACGACGGTCCTGCCAAACGAGGGCGCGGCCGACGGGCTCGCCGGTGCGGCGGTCCCACAGCACCGCGGTCTCGCGCTGATTGGTGATGCCGATTGCGCGGATCTGGCGCGGCGACACGCCCGCGGCGTTCAGCACCTCGTGCGCGACCGCCAGCTGCGATTGCCAGATCTCGTAGGGGTCGTGCTCGACGTGGCCGGGCTGCGGGTAATATTGCCGGAACTCGCGCTGGGCGATCCGCACCACATTGCCGGCATGATCGAACAGGATTGCCCGCGAACTGCTGGTGCCCTGGTCGAGCGCCAGGATGTATTCGCCGCGTGCTGGCGTCGTGCTGTCGGTCATGGCTGCCATCCTGCTGATACCGTTGTTGCGTACGTAACGTCGTACCTTGATTCGTTGGGAGAACGCCCGTGCCGGGCGCCACTATGTCGATATCCGATCCCCGGGACCTTGCCTGCCGCATCGCCGCCAATCTGGCCGCGCGCTCGCGTTTCGATCCGGCGCAGCATCTGCGGCTGACCGTCGAGGACCGGCAGGTCGGCTGGCTGCCGCGCCGGCATGCGCAGACGCTGCGCGAACTGGAAGGGGTCGAGGGCATCGACTTTGCCGTGCTCGGGCCGGAGCGCGAGGGCCAGGTCGTGCTGTTGCCCGACGTGGACGACTTTGACGTCCGCAGCGCGGCGCTGGCCGCGCTGGCCCGCCGTCTGGCCGCGCACAACCTGCTGCGCGGCTGGCGCGATGAAGCGTTCGCCGTCACGCCGGCGCTGGCGCATCCGGCCTTCGCGACGATCGAACGCGCCGCCGCCCGCTATCTTGGACTGCTGACCTTTGCCTCGCACATGAACGGCATCGTGGCGGGGCAGCGCGCACTGTGGATCGCGCGGCGAAGCGAGAGCAAGGCCGTCGATCCCGGCATGTGGGACAACCTGGTCGCCGGCGGCATGCCCCATGGCAGCGATCCGCTGGCCACGCTGGTGCGCGAGTGCGACGAGGAATCGGGCATTCCGCCATGGCTCGCGGGCCAGGCGCAGGCCCACGGCGCGGTCGAGGTGCTGCGCGAAATCGACGAGGGCGTGCAGTGGGAGATGGTCTATCTGTACGACCTGGAATTGCCCGCCGACTTCGTGCCGCACAACCGCGACGGCGAAGTCGCCGAGCACCGGCTGGTGGGGCCGGAGGCAGCCCTTGCTATCATGGCGGATGGCGCGATGACGCTCGATGCCACGCTGGTGACGCTCTCTGCGCTGCACCGGCGCGGCTGGGCACCGCCGGTACCGGGCTTCGCCGACTAGCGCAGTCTCGCTGTACCGCGCCCTGCACGGCGGCCGGCCCGCCCGGCGCGCCCCCTCCAGAGAACCCCAACGATGAGCAATCCAGGCTTTATTCTGACCATTTCGTGCCCCGATCAGCCGGGCATCGTGCACGCCGTTTCGGGACTGTTGTTCCAGCACGGCTGCAATATCGTCGATTCGGACCAGTACGGTGACGAGTACACCGGTCGCTTTTTCATGCGCGTGCATTTCACCGCGGCCCCGGGCGGCCCCGAGCTCGGTACGCTCAAGAGCGCGTTCGCGCCGGTCGGCGAGCAGTTCTCGATGCAATGGGAGCTGTTCGATGCCGCGATCAAGCCGCGCGTGATGATCATGGTGTCGCGCATCGGCCATTGCCTGAACGATCTGCTGTTCCGCGCCAAGAGCGGGCAGCTGCCGGTCGAGATCGCGGCCATCGTGTCGAACCACCGCGACTTCTACCAGCTGGCCGCGTCCTACGACATTCCGTTCTTCCATCTGCCGCTGATGAACGCGTCGGCCGAGCAGAAGGCCGCGCAGGAGGCCAAGGTCTTCGAAGTGGTGCAGGACCAGAAGATCGACCTGGTCGTGCTCGCCCGCTACATGCAGGTGCTGTCGAACGACCTGTGCCGCAAGCTCGAGGGCCGCGCGATCAATATCCACCATTCGTTCCTGCCCAGCTTCAAGGGCGCCAAGCCCTACTACCAGGCGCACGATCGCGGCGTCAAGCTGATCGGCGCGACGGCGCACTACGTGACCGCCGATCTCGACGAGGGCCCGATCATCGAGCAGGAGATCGAACGCGTCGACCACAGCATGGACCCGGACCAGCTGACCGCGGTCGGCCGCGATGTCGAATGCGTGGCGCTGGCCCGCGCGGTCAAGTGGCATGCCGAACATCGCATTCTGCTGAACGGGCACAAGACGGTCGTGTTCAAGTAACGCGCGCTCTTGCCCTCTCTCCCGCCCCTCTCCCGCCTCTCCCGCATGCAGGAGAGGGGAGAACACCGCCGGCACGGGCGGACTTTCTTTCTCCATCGCCCCTGCGGCAGCCTCTGCGAATACCGGCAGCACGCGCACACCGATTTTCCCTCTCCCGCGAGCGGGAGAGGGACAGGGGAGAGGGCAGCGCCGCGCCTTAATCTCCCGCCACCACACACTTCACCCCGCTGTCCGCAACGATTTGCTCGAACGGCGCCCGCAAGGGCTCGTCGGTGAAGAGCCGGTCGATCTGCGACAGGTGCGCCAGCTCGACCATCGCCTGCCGGTTGAATTTGGTCGCATCGGCGGCCAGCCACACCTCGCGCGAATGCTCGATGATCGTGCGCGCGACCTTGACCTCGCGGAAATCGAAATCGCGCAGCGTGCCGTCGGCCTCGATGCCGGAGATGCCGATCAACCCGATATCGACCTTGAACTGGCGGATGAACTCGACCGTGGCCTCGCCGATGATGCCGCGGTCGCGCGATCGCAGCACGCCGCCGGCGACGATGACCTCGCAGTCCTGGTTGTCGGCCAGGATGTTCGCCACGTGCAGATTGTTGGTGATCACGCGCAGGCCGCGGTGATGCATCAGCGCCCGGGCGATTTCCTCGACCGTGGTGCCGATGTTCATGATCAGCGAGCACCCCTGGGGCACTGCGGCGGCCACCGCCCGCGCAATGCGCGCCTTGCCTTCGGCATTGAGCAACTGGCGCTGGCGATAGGCGATGTTCTCGGTGGTCGAGCCATCCATCCGCACGCCGCCGTGAAAGCGCGCCAGCATGCCGTTCTCCGCCAGCAGATTGACGTCGCGCCGGACCGTTTGCAGGGTCACGCCGAACTTGCGTGCTAGCTCTTCGATGGAAGCGAAACCCTGGCTGCGGACTTCTTCCAGAAGAGCGGTCTGGCGGGGATTGAGCGTCATGCCGGGATTCTAGTTCAAACAAAAACGAAAACAAATGATGCATCGCACTATTGTTTTTTGTTCGCTTCTTTACTAAAACGAGCAAGCAAGCAATCGATGCGCGCCGGTGTTCCTTTGCGTCCCGCCCTGTGTCCGCTGATCCCGCGACCTGTCTTCGGGCCCGACCATGCCGCGCGCCGGGCAGCAGAACCCTGACGGAGACCGGATGCAGCTCAGACTGGAAGGCATCGCGCAGCAGGCAGGTTCGCAGGTCCATCTCTATCCGATGTCGCTGGCGCCGGTGCCTGGCGCGGTGACGATCCTGCTCGGGGCGACCCAGGCGGGCAAGACGTCGCTGATGCGCGTCATGGCTGGGCTCGACCGCCCCAGCGCCGGCCGCGTGCTGGTCGACGACGCCGACGTGACCGGCATGCCGGTACGCCAGCGCAATGTGTCGATGGTCTACCAGCAGTTCATCAATTACCCGTCGCTGACCGTGTTCGACAATATCGCCTCGCCGCTGCGGCTGCGCGGCGCCGACGAGATCGACCGGCACGTTCGCACGCTGGCGGCGCGCCTGCATATCGACCATCTGCTCGAGCGCCATCCCGCCGAACTGTCCGGCGGCCAGCAGCAGCGCGTCGCGCTGGCACGGGCGCTGGCCAAGGGCGCACCGCTGATGCTGCTGGACGAGCCGCTGGTCAATCTGGACTACAAGCTCAGGGAGGAACTGCGCGAGGAACTGGCCCAGCTGTTCGCGCAGGGCGACGCCACCGTGATCTACGCGACCACGGAGCCGGCCGAGGCGCTGCTGCTCGGCGGCCATACCGCGGTGCTCGATGCCGGCGAGCTGCTGCAATACGGGCCCACGGCCGAGGTCTTCCACTATCCCGACTCGCTGCGCGTGGCACGCGCCTTCAGCGACCCGCCGATGAACCTGATCGCCGGCGAGTGGCGCGACGCCGCCGTGCATCTGCCCGACGGCATCGAGATCGCGCTGCGGCCTGATGATGGCGCGGCGGCCGGCATCCGCGATGCCCTGCAAGGCTATGCCGGCCCGGTCACCGCGGGCGTGCGCGCTGGCACGCTGTGGCTCGATGGCGTGTCGGACCGGCACGACGAACTGGCCGTCGGCGTGCCACGTGCGCGCGAAGGCGTGCCGTTGCCGGGCCGGGTCGCGCTGGCCGAGTTGTCGGGCTCCGATACCTTCGTGCACGTCGATACCGCGGTCGGCAATCTGGTTGCTCAGGTGCCGGGCGTGCTGGAGCTTGCGCTGGGCGAGACGGTGACGCTGCGGCTCGATCCGTCCCAGCTCTATCTGTTCGATGCGCAGGGCCGCTGCATCCGCGCGCCGCGCCGCGCGCATCTGCAGCCCGGCAACGGGCTGGGGAACTGAAGCCATGGCCCGTATCGATCTGGACCTGGCCCATGCCTACGGTCCCAATCCGCGCCGCGACGAGGACTATGCGCTGCTGCCGCTGCGCTTCACCTTCGACGACGGCGGCGCCTATGCGCTGCTGGGGCCGTCCGGCTGCGGCAAGACCACGCTGCTGAACTGCATCTCGGGACTGCTGCGGCCGTCGCAGGGCACCGTGTCGTTCGACGGGCGCGATGTCACCGGCGAATCGCCGCAGGCACGCAATATCGCGCAGGTGTTCCAGTTCCCGGTGATCTACGACACCATGACAGTCGGCCAGAACCTGGCCTTTCCGCTGCGAAACCGCGGCGTGCCGGCGGCGCAGGTGCGCGAGCGGGTGGGGCAGGTCGCCGAGATGCTGGACCTCTCCGCCGTGCTTGATCGCCAGGCCAGCGGCCTGTCTGCCGACGCCAAGCAGAAGATCTCGCTGGGACGCGGACTGGTGCGCCACGATGTCGCCGCGATCCTGTTCGACGAACCGTTGACGGTGATCGACCCGCACCTGAAATGGCAGCTGCGGCGCAAGCTCAAAGAGATCCACCGCGAATTCCATCTGACGCTGATCTATGTCACACATGACCAGACCGAGGCGCTGACGTTTGCCGATCAGGTGGTGGTGATGTCGCGCGGCAAGGCGGTGCAGGTCGGTACCGCCGATGCGCTGTTCGAGCGGCCCGCGCATACGTTCGTCGGCCATTTCATCGGCTCGCCCGGCATGAACTTCCTGCCGGCGCGCTGGCGCGACGGCTGGATCGAACTGGCGGGACGACGCTATGCGCCGCCCGCGGACGAGGCCATTACGCAGCGGCTGCAGGCGGCCGGCACGTTCAAGATCGGCGTGCGGCCCGAATACCTGCGGCTGGCGCGGCCCGACGACGAACAGGCGGTGCCCGCGGTGATCGAGCGCGCGCAGGACATCGGCACCTACTGGATCGCCGCCGCGCGGCTGCAGGACAACGCTGGCGGTGCGGGCACCGATGGCACCGATGGCACCGCTGGCGCCGCCGGTGCGCCGCCGCTGCGCGCCCGGCTCGGCGACGAGGCCGCCGCGCTGCGCCCCGGCGACACCGCGTGGTTCTCGGTCTTTCACCGCCATACCTGCTATTACGTCGACGAGGAGCTGGTCCGATGAAGCCGATCAACCAGAAGGCGTGGCTGCTGGTGTTGCCGGTGGTGATCTGCGTCGCGTTCTCGGCGATCCTGCCCTTGATGACCATCGTCAACTACTCGGTGCAGGACATCATTTCGCCCGAGCGGCGCGTGTTCGTCGGCACCGAATGGTTCCGCGCGGTGCTGCGCGACGGCGAGCTGCACGATGCGCTGCTGCGGCAGCTCGGCTTCTCGCTGGCGGTGCTGCTGGTCGAGATTCCGCTCGGCATCCTGTTGGCGCTGTCGATGCCGGCGCGCGGCTGGAAGGCGTCGGCGGTGCTGGTGATCGTCGCGCTGTCGCTGCTGATCCCCTGGAACGTGGTCGGCACCATCTGGCAGATCTTCGGCCGCACCGACATCGGCCTGCTTGGCGCCGCGCTGGCGGGGCTCGGCTTCGACTACAACTACACCGGCAACGCGCTGGACGCGTGGCTGACGGTGCTGGTGATGGACGTCTGGCACTGGACGCCGCTGGTCGGGCTGCTGTGCTACGCCGGCCTGCGCGCGATTCCCGATGCCTACTACCAGGCCGCGCAGATCGACGGCGCCTCGCGCTGGGCGGTGTTTCGCCATATCCAGCTGCCCAAGCTGCGCGGCGTGCTGATGATCGCTGTGCTGCTGCGCTTCATGGACAGCTTCATGATCTACACCGAGCCCTTCGTGCTGACCGGCGGCGGGCCGGGCAACGCCACCACGTTCCTGTCGCAGTACCTGACGCAGAAAGCCGTGGGGCAGTTCGACCTGGGCCCGGCCGCGGCATTCTCGATCGTCTATTTCCTGATCATCCTGCTGCTGTGTTTCGTGCTCTACAACTGGATGCAGCGCGCCGGCACCGTCGCCGAGGAGGTTCCCCATGCATGACCCGGCCTCGCGCGGCGGCTGGTGGCGCGCCGCCTTCCTGCTGGTCTATCTGGTCTTTGCGATCCTGCCGATCTACTGGATGCTCAACATGTCGTTCAAGACCAACGACGAGATCCTGTCGACGCTGTCGCTGTGGCCCGCGCAATTCACGCTGGAGCACTACCGCACGATCTTCACCGACTCGTCCTGGTATTCGGGCTACATCAATTCGTTGATCTATGTCGCGCTGAACACCGTGATTTCAGTGACCGTCGCGCTGCCCGCCGCCTATGCGTTCTCGCGCTACCAGTTCATCGGCGACAAGCATGTGTTCTTCTGGCTGCTGACCAACCGCATGACTCCACCGGCGGTATTCCTGCTGCCGTTCTTCCAGCTCTATACCAGCGTCGGCCTGATGGACACGCACCTGGGCGTCGCGCTCGCGCACCTGGTGTTCAACGTGCCCCTGGCGGTGTGGATCCTGGAGGGCTTCATGTCGGGCGTGCCGCGCGAGATCGACGAGACCGCCTATGTCGACGGCTATTCGTTCCCGCGCTTCTTCCTGACGATCTTTCTGCCGCTGATCAAGGCGGGCGTCGGCGTCGCGGCGTTCTTCTGCTTCATGTTCAGCTGGGTCGAGCTGCTGCTGGCGCGCACGCTGACTTCGGTCGATGCCAAACCCATCGTGGCAACGATGACGCGCACGGTGTCGGCTTCGGGCATGGACTGGGGTGTGCTGGCCGCCGCTGGCGTGCTGACGATCGTGCCCGGCGGCATCGTGATCTGGTTCGTGCGGCACTACATCGCGAAGGGATTCGCGATGGGCCGCGTCTGAGCGGGGGGTGGCGATGGAAACGACGGCCATGTTCGGCTGGATGGTATGGACCACGCCGGTCGCGGTGTTCTTCGTTTGCGTGGTGCTGATGCTGATCGGCATGACGATCTGGGAGCTGCGCTCGCCGACGCGCTTGCGCAAGGGCTGGCTGCCGATCGCCACCACGCGCGGCGACCGGCTGTTTATCGGGCTGATGTGCGCCGCGTGGATCAACCTCGCCTGGGTTGGGCTGGGCGAGGCGATGATGAACTGGTTCTCCCTGCCGGAAGAGCCGTCGGTGTGGATCAGCTTCGTGCTGTCGATGGCGGTACTGGCACTGGTGATGCGCAAGGGCTGATGGTTGGGCAATTTTGCGGCTGTTTTGCTTTGGTTCGGACGTGCGTTCGAATCCGTTTGATTGACAGGTAGCGCGGCTCAATCCTTCCCCGGCCGCGACCCGCAACGCTATCGGGAAGGACCATTCGAGGAGACATCGATGACAGCGCTGAAGCAACAGGCAAGGCTGGCGGTGAAGCTGGCGGCGGTGGCCGCCGCGCTCGCCTGCGGCCACGCCGCCTGGGCGGGAGAAGCCGAGGCGAAGAAGTGGATCGACAACGAGTTCCAGCCGTCCTCGCTGGCCAAGGACAAGCAGCTGGCCGAGATGAAGTGGTTCATCGACGCGGCCGCCAAGCTCAAGGCCAAGGGCGTGACCCAGGTCAATGTGGTGTCCGAGACGATCACCACGCACGAGTACGAGGCCAAGACGCTGGCGCGTGCCTTCGAGGAAATCACCGGCATCAAGGTCAATCACGATCTGATCCAGGAAGGCGACGTGGTCGAGAAGCTGCAGACCTCGATGCAGTCGGGCAAGTCGATCTACGACGGCTGGATTTCCGATTCGGACCTGATCGGCACGCACTATCGCTATGGCGCGATCCTGCCGCTGACCGACTACATGAACGGGGCCGGCAAGGAATTCACCAATCCGGACCTCGACATCAAGGACTTCATCGGCACCAAGTTCACCACCGCGCCGGACGGCAAGCTGTATCAGCTGCCCGACCAGCAGTTCGCGAACCTCTACTGGTTCCGCGCCGACTGGTTCGCGCGCAAGGACCTGCAGGAGAAATTCAAGGCCAAGTACGGCTATGACCTTGGCGTGCCGACCAACTGGTCGGCCTACGAGGACATCGCCAACTTCTTCACCAACGACGTCAAGGAGATCGACGGCAAGAAGGTCTATGGCCATATGGACTATGGCAAGAAAGACCCGTCGCTCGGCTGGCGCTTCACCGATGCCTGGCTGTCGATGGCCGGCACCGCGGACAAGGGGCTGCCCAACGGCATGCCCGTCGACGAATGGGGCATCCGCGTGGCGGCGGACAAGTGCACGCCGGTCGGCGCCTCGGTCTCGCGCGGCGGCGCCACCAACAGCCCGGCAGCGGTCTACGCGCTGACCAAGTACGTCGACTGGATGAAGAAGTACGCGCCGCCGCAGGCAATGGGCATGACCTTCTCCGAAGCGGGCCCGGTGCCGGCGCAAGGGCAGGTCGCGCAGCAGATCTTCTGGTACACCGCGTTCACCGCGGACATGACCAAGAAGGGGCTGCCGGTGGTCAACGCCGACGGCTCGCCGAAGTGGCGCATGGCGCCGTCGCCGTATGGCCCGTACTGGAAGCAGGGCATGCAGAACGGCTACCAGGACGTCGGCTCGTGGACCTTCTTCAAGAAGACCGATCCGAACCGGCTGGCGGGCGCGTGGCTGTACGCGCAGTTCGTGACCTCGAAGACCGTGTCGCTGAAGAAGTCGCTGACCGGGCTGACCTTCATCCGCGACAGCGACATCAACCACGAGTATCTGACCAAGAACGCGGCCAGGTACGGCGGGCTGATCGAGTTCTACCGCAGCCCGGCCCGGGTTGCGTGGACGCCGACCGGCACCAACGTGCCCGACTATCCGAAGCTCGCGCAGCTGTGGTGGAAGAACGTGGCCACCGCGGTGACCGGCGAGAAGACCCCGCAGGCCGCGATGGACAGCCTGGCCGAGGAGATGGACCAGGTGATGGCGCGGCTGCAGCGCGCCGGCATGGCGACCTGCGCGCCGAAGCTCAACCCGAAGGGCGATGCGGCCAAGTGGCTGTCCGACGAGCACGCGCCTTGGAAGAAGCTGGCCAACGAGAAGCCGAAGGGCGAGACCATCGCTTACGAGAAGCTGCTGCAGGCCTGGAAGGAGGGCAGGGTGCGGTGATGGCCTGAGCCGGCTGACCGGCCCACAGCAGTTCTCCCCTCTCCCGCGCGCGGGAGAGGGGCCGCGGGAAAGGGCAATCACCGCACGCCCGGCTCCCAACTTCCCCCGTTACCTCCGGAAACGTCCGCGGCCCATCCTCTGGTGCATACTACGGCCTTCGCAAAAATTCAGCCCCGCGGCAAAGGCCCGTTCCTGCACCCATGAAGCGCATCCTGGTTATCAAGATCACCTCCCTCGGCGATATGGCGCACACCCTGCCGCTGATCTGGGATCTGCGGCATGCCTATCCCGATGCCAAGATCGACTGGGTCGCCGATGCCTCCTGCGCCGATATCCCCCGCTGGACGGTCGGCGTCGACCGTGTGATCGCGCCCCCGCTGCGCGGCTACAAGAAGTCGAAGCAATGGAAGGACCTGCGCGCGATCCTCGCCGCCGTGCGCGAACTGCGCCGTGAAAAGTACGACGTGGTGCTGGACGTGCACGGCGTCTACAAGAGCGCCATTGTCGGCTGGCTGGCCCGCACGCGCCGCCGCTTCGGTTACGCCGCCAAACACCTGGGAGAAGCGCGCGCCGAGATGTTCTACACCGACATCTTTTCGCCTCACGGCGATGCCACCGCCCGACACAAGATGCGCCTGGTCGCCGCCAAGGCGCTCGGCTACGAGCTCGATCCCAAGGAGCACTACGAACTGCGCATCCCCACCCCGGCGACGCCGCTCAATACCGACGGTGTGCCCCGCGCGATGCTGTTCCACGCGACCTCGCTCGAAATCAAGAAATGGCCGCCCGAACGCTGGATCGCGGTCGGCCGTGAACTGAACGCCCGCGGCTATCGCGTGCAGCTGCCCTGGGGCTCGCCGGCGGAAAAGGAGCAATCCGAAGTGCTGGCGCGCGGCATCCCGGACGCCGAGGTACTGCCGAAGATGACGATTACCGAATGCGCGCAACGCGTTGCCGCGGCGGATCTGGTGATCGGCACCGACACCGGCTTCGTCCACCTCGCCCATGCGTTGGGCAAGCCCTCGGTGATGCTGTTCACCGCGACGTCGCGCGAGCACTTCGGTATTTCGGAGCCGGGCCGGGCCGTGTCGATCGGCAATGAAGGCGTGGTGCCGGATGTGCCGGAGGTGATCGGGGCGATTGATCAGGTGACGCGCAGGGTAGCGGTAGGCGCGCCGGCGGCCGCTGGGGCGTAGTGCAAGCCCGCCGCGGGCGCGGCCCCGGGTGAGGGCCAGCTTTCCGCGCGACCCGGCCCTTTTCGCGCGACTGCCTTCTACTCTGCGGTAGCACCGGATTGCCGGATGACGGCCGCCCACTTGGTGACTTCCTGCTCGACATGCCTGCGCATGGCTTCCGGCGTGCCGCCCTCCGGGCTGGCACCGAGCGTGGCGAGCTGGTCGCGCATCGACCGGTCCTGCAAGGCGGCATTGACCTGCTGATTCAGCGCCTGCACGACGGCCGGCGGCGTGTCGGCGGGCGCGAACAGGCCATACCACGATTTCACTTCGAAGCCGGGCAGCCCGGCGCCTGCGATCGTCGGCAGTTGCGGCGCGAACGGCTGTGGCTGTGCGCTCGTCACCGCGATGGCGCGCAGCTTGCCGCTGCGGATGAACCGCAGCACCGACGGCGCATTGTCGAACATCACCTGAACCTGTCCCGCCATCAGATCGGTGAGCGCCGGAGCGCTGCCCTTGTACTGAATGTGCTCCATCTTGATGCCCGCCATCGACTTGAACATTTCGGCCGACAGGTGTGTGGACGAGCCGATTCCGGACGAGGCAAAGTTCACGGCGCCGGGATGTGCCTTGGCATAGGCGATGAACTCGCCCACCGTCTTCACCGGCATCGACGGATTGACCACCATTACGTTCGGAAAGCTGGTGATCAGCGCGACCGGGGCAAAGTCCTTGCGGATGTCGAACGGCAGCTTCTTGTACAGCGTCGCGTTGATGGCATTGGCGTTCGATCCGAGGAACAGCGTGTAGCCATCCGGGGCCGAGCGCGCCACGCCGCTTGCCGCGATGCTGCTGGCGGCGCCGGGGCGATTCTCCACGACGAACGGTTGTTTCATCCGGACTGAAAGCTGGTTCGCCAGCAGCCGTGCGGCGGCATCGGCCGAGCCGCCGGGCGCATAGCCAACCACGATCTTGACGGGTTTGAGGGGGTAGGCGGGCTCGGCGGTGGCGACGAGCGGGGTAGCCAGCGCCAGGGAGGTCAGGGCGGTCAGCGCGATAGGGGCAAGGGACTTCATACGTCGATCTTCCGAATGAAATGAGGGGATGGAACGGGAACGGCGCGTCGGCCCCGGCTCAGTCTGCCGCCAGATAGCGCTGAACCAGCCGGGCCCAGAAGGCCGCGCCGACCGGCAGCGTCGCGTCGTTGAAGTCATAGCGCGGGTTATGCACCATGCAGCCGCCTTGGCCAATGCCTTCACCGACGCCATTGCCGAGCCGCAGGAAACATCCCGGCCGTTGCTGCAACAGGAAGGCAAAGTCCTCGCTGGCCATCACGGGTTCGAAGTCCGGATCCACGTTCTCGCTGCCGACCAGTTCGCGGGCCACCTTGATGGCGAAGGCGGTCTCGCGCTCGGTGTTGACGACCACCGGATAGCCGAGGACGTAGTCGATCTCGGCGGTCGCGCCGTAGCTCTGCGCCTGCGCCTGGACCAGCGCTTCGATGCGCGCGCGCAGCAGTTCCCGCACCCTGGGGTCGAATGCGCGGACGCTGAGCTCGAGCGTCGCCGACGCGGGAATCACGTTGTTCGCCGTGCCAGCCTGCATCACCCCCACCGTGACCACCGCTGCCGCAGCGGGATCGACATTGCGGGAGACGATCGTCTGCAAGGCCATGACGATGCTCGACGCCACCACAATCGGATCCACGCTGAGGTGCGGCCGCGCCGCATGACTGCCCTTGCCCAATATGGTGATGGTGACTTTGTCGCCGGAGGCCATGAACGGTCCGCTGCGGAACAGGAACTTGCCGGCCGGCTGGCCGGGATGGTTGTGCAGCCCGAACACCGCATCGCAGGGAAACCGTTCGAACAGGCCTTCGGCGATCATCCGCTGCGCACCGCTGCCGACTCCGGCTTCTTCGGCAGGCTGGAAGTAGAGGCGGACCGTGCCGTCGAAGCGACGATGCCTGGCCAGGTACTGGGCCGCGCCGAGCAGGATCGCCGTGTGGCCATCGTGCCCGCACGCATGCATGACGCCGGAAATCCGGCTCGCGTACGGCAGGCCCGTGGCCTCCTGGATCGGCAATGCGTCCATGTCGGCGCGGATGCCGATGCTCCGGTCGCTGCTACCGACCTTCAGGCTGGCGACCACTCCCGTGCCAGCAATTCCGGTTGCCACTTGATAACCCCATTCGGTCAGCAATTGCGCGACCAGTGAAGCGGTGGCGTGTTCCGCGTAGGCGAGTTCGGGGTGTTGGTGGATGCGTCGCCGGATATCGGCCAACGCCTCGGCCTGTGCGGTCAGGTGTTCGACCTGACAGAGGTCCGCTGTCGACATGGTGGCTCCTGTTCTGTGTGGCCCGATCAGGAAGCAATACTGGCCGCCGCTCTTTGTTCGATCAATGTATGATTTCGGCGAATATCGTTGCCTTCAAGTCAACGATTGGGGGAGTCGGGAGATCGGCATGAGCAAGTTGGGCGACAAGTTGGGCGACAAGCGGCTGGGATATTTTTACGAAGCGGCGACCTGCGGGTCGGTGCGCGGCGCGGCGGACCGGCTCAACGTCGAACCGTCCGTGGTGAGCCGGCAGATCCAGCAACTGGAGCAGGAGCTCGGCGTGGCCTTGTTCGAGCGCAAGGGAAGGGGCATCGTGCCGACCGATGCCGCGGCCCTGGTGCTCGAGCACTGCCGCAACCGGCTCGCCAGCGAAGAGGCCCTGCGCGAGCGGATCGACGAGCTGGCGGGCCTGCGGCGCGGCACGCTGCGGCTGCTGGTGGGCGAGGGATATGTCGACCTGCTGATGAATGGCGTGCTCGACGTCTTCTGCAGGCAATACCCCGGGGTGCAGGTCGCCGTCGAACTGGCCAGTGCGGCCGACGCCGTGGCCGGGATCGCCACGGACGAGGCGCATATCGGCGTGGTGATGAACGCGCCCGCACAGGCGGACATCGAAGTCGTTGGCGAATGCAGCCAGCCGGTCTGCATCGTGACCTGGCCCGGCCATCCGCTGACGAAACTTGGCGGCACTCCTTCGCTGCGCGAGGCCGCCGATTACCCGGTTGCCATCATGGCGCCCGGGTTCGGACTGCATCAGTTGATCCGCCTGGGCGAGTTCGCCGAAGGCATCCAGCTGGAGCCGGCATTCACTTCCGGCTCGATCGCCTTGCTCAAGCGTTTCGTGATGAAGCGGCTCGGCGTGACCTTTCTGTCGAGCAGCGCCGTGGCCGAGGAGCTCGCGCGCGGAGAGCTGGTGGCCATCCGCAGCGGCAATACGGCGCTGGAGGCGGCGAAGACGCGCGTCATCGTCAGGAAGGGGCGCGTGCTGACCGAAGCGGCGCGCCGCATGCTGGGATTGCTGGAAGGGGCCTTTCGCCAGCAGCAGATCCGGTAAAGCCTGCCTGGATACGCCGTGGCCGCGCACGCCAGCGCGAGGCGCCATGCCGCCGGGGTGCCGGCGGCATGGCGTTGCTACCGGTGTCGTTGCGCGTTATCGGGTGCCGACGAACAGCACGCCTGCCGACCGGTCCGAAGTCGTGCCCGCCGCGATCAGACCGCGATCCTCCGCGCTGTAGTAGGCGACGCCGCTCATCTTCTGCCCTGCGCGGACGCAAGGCGACGGACCGAAGGTCACGGTGATGTCGTAGGCGTTGCCACGCGCGCGCGGCTTGGCCACGCCGTCGATGCGGCAGCCGGACGCGCCCGCGCCGGTGATCGCGCCCGAAGCGGCCACCGTGATGGTCGCCGACTCGCCGCCTTCCGGAATCACCGAGGTACCGTTGTAGGTGCCGGCCAGCGTCGAGAGGGACGGCGTCACCTCGTAGTTCTTGTCGTACGTGCTGGTGAACGTGGCGGTCTGCCCGGTCCCCGGATAGCGGACCGTGCCGTTCAGATGCCCCTTGCTGGCATAGGTGCCGTTGACGGTCACGTCGAAAATCCCGCGCGAAGTCACGCTGAAGTCCTTGCCGTCGTTCGAGCTGAACGTGCCGTTGACGGCGTTCAGCTTGCCCTGGACCACGCCCAGGGAAATGGGGGCCATCGACGTGTAGATCATGTAGTAGGTGCCATCGTCGAGCACGAGGCCGGCGATGTCCTGGTTCGCCGAAGTCTTGCCCGTGTACAGGCCTTCGGCGGGCGAGGTCGCCGGTTGCGGAGCGGGTCCGTCGTCGTCGCCGCCACCACCGCCGCATGCGGCGAGGGCCAGTGCCATGGAAGCAATCAGCAGGGTCTTGTTCATGGATTTCTCGAAGGGTTGTCTTTGTTCTTCTATTGGGAGGCGCCCCGGCCTTGCACCGGGGCGGGGCAATCTTAGAGCCTGGCCGCAGACCTTGCCACTACCGGATGGTGGGGTGTGGACCGGCCTGGGTCGCCGGCCCGACGTCAGCGGCTTTGCCGCATGCCCCTGAACACCACGCCTTCCGAGCGATCACCGTTCATGCCGGTGACGAACAAGGTGCGATCCTGCGCGTGGTAGTACGCGATGCCGCTCAGCCGTCGCGCCGGGGTGGCGCATGGTGACGGACCGTAGACCACCGTGATGTCGTACAGATTGCCGCGGCGGCGGGGGCTCGCGACGCCGGTGAACTTGCAGCCCGAGGCCCCCGTGCCGCTGATGGCGCCGTTGGCTGCGATGCGGATTGCCATTGACTCGAGCACGTGGAGCGTGATGGCGTTGCCCTCATAGCTGCCAGCGAGGGTGGCCAGGGTCGGCGTGCGCTCGTCGTCCTTGTCGTAGCTGCTGGTGAAGGTCACGGTCTGGCCCGTGGCCGGGTAACGCACCGTGCCGTTCAGATGTCCCCTGGTTGCATAGGTCCCGTCAACCGACACGTCGAAGATCTCGCGAAACGTCTCGCTGTAATCCTTGCCGTTGGACGAGGTGAAGCGGCCGTGCGCGGCGTGCATCGTGCCCTGCAATACGCCGCTCGAATAGGGCAGTGCCTGGTAGGCGATGTAGTAGGTGCCATCGTCGAGCACGAACGCGGTGATGTCCTGGTTCGCGGAGGTCTTTCCCCGGTAGAGGCCCTCGGCGGGGAAGGTGATGGGGTGAGGGTGGGGCAAGTCGTCTTCGTCGCCCCCACATGCCGCGAACGCCAGCGCGACGGAGGCGGCAATCAAGGCCTTGTTCATGATTCACCTGATCGGGTTCGATCATCGGCTCCATCGAAGCGGATTGCCTCGACGTGAAGCACGAGGACGGGCCCATCCTGATCGAGCGGGGCTCGACTGCCTTTCCGGAAATCGAGTGGCGTTCCACATTTGGCTTGCGGCCCGGCATGGGCGCGGCATAGGATCGAACCCGTTCAGGACTGGCCACCCGGGCGGTCCGTCAGACTCCTGCATCGACACCGAGGTGAACGCCATGGCCAATGCGACATCCGCCAAGACCGCCAAGACCGCCAAAGCCGCCAAAGCCGCCAGGACGCCCGTGAAAAAAGCCGCCAGGAAACCTCTTCCCGAGCCGGCCGACGGCAAGCCGGTTCTTCTTTCGGGGGGCAACCCGCAAATCCCGAAGGGGGACGGCGATGCGCCCGTGCAGGCCTACATCGAGGCCATGCCGGACTGGAAGCGCGAGGTCGGGCGCCGGCTGGACGCGCTGATCGTGGAAACCGTGCCGGACGTCCGCAAGGCGGTGAAGTGGAATTCGCCGTTCTACGGCGTCGAGGGCAAGGGCTGGTTCCTCAGCTTCCATTGCTTCACCCGGTACGTGAAGGTCGCGTTCTTCAAGGGATCGTCGCTGCGCCCCCTGCCGCCCGGCGAATCGAAGGACCCGAATACCCGATATCTCGACATTTACGAAGCCGACCGGATCGACGAAGACCAGGTAGGGGACTGGATACGGCAGGCGGCGGAATTGCCGGGTTGGGTGCCGTAACGCGACGATTTGGGGCGATCCCGGGGCTTAGGCCGAAGCCTGTACTGCAGGTTGCCCCGACCGTTCGGGCGACTTCTGAAACCTGGCTACCAGGAAATCAATGAAAGCACGCGCGCGCGCCGTCTGGTTACGACGCTGCGAATAGTAGACAAAGAGGTCGGCCGAAGGCAGCTTGAACTGCGGCAAGACGACTCGCAAGCGGCCGCTTTCCAGATACTTCGCGAGGTCCCATTCGGAACGGATCAGGATGCCGTGCCCATCGAGCGCCCAGCCGAGCACGATATCCCCGTCATTGCTGGACAGCGCCCCGGCGACCTTCACGCTTTCTTGATGTCCGTCCTGTTCGAAGCGCCAGATGGCGTGGGCTTCGTCGTTCTGTCTGTGAATGATGCAGCGATGCTTGTGAAGATCGGACAATGATTCCGGCGCGCCGAATCTTTCCAGATAGGCCGGGGACGCGCACAGAAAGCGGCGGTTCGACATGATCCGCCTTGCGCTTAACCGCTTATCGGGCAGCGTCCCGAACCGGATAGCGAGGTCGACCCCGCTTTCGACCAGATCGACAGGGCGATCCGTGACCTCCAGCTGGACCTCCACCTGCGTATAGCGCTTGGCAAATTCGGAAACCAGCGGGGCAATCGCGGTTCGTCCAAAGCCGAGCGTTGCATTGACGCGCAGCAGTCCGCGCGGTTCGGCGCCGCTGCTCGCCACGACGCTTTCCATCTCCCTCAGGTCGGCCAGGATCCTTTGCGCATAGGCCAGGTATGTCTCGCCTTCGTTCGTCAGGCTGATGCGCCGCGTGGTGCGATTGACGAGACGCACACCCAGGCGGCTTTCCATCAGCGCCAGCCGCTTTGTCGCGGCGGGCGGTGTCAGGTCCAGTTCGCGCGCCGCGGCCGCCAACGAGCCGTGCCGGGCGATCAGGACGAAGAACTCCAGTTCGGACGCGATCTCAGTCTTCACTTTAGGAGAATAATGAAATGAAACTGGTTCAATTGTAGTAGCCCATTCCGCGCCTAAGCTACGGACTCCGACGCCCCAGGCGTTCCAGCATCCGAGTCAGGAGTCACGCTGTGAGAATCGTAGAAATCCGCGAAAAAACCTTCCCGATCAGTTCCCCCATCCGCAACGCCTATATCGATTTCAGCAAGATGACGCTGAGCCTGGTCGCCGTGATCACCGACGTGATCCGCGATGGCAAGCCCGTCGTCGGCTACGGCTTCAATTCCAACGGTCGCTATGGCCAGGGAACCCTGATGCGGGAGCGCTTCATTCCGCGCATTCTGGAAGCCGATCCCGAATCGCTCGTCGACGCCACCGGCAACAACCTGGATCCGCACAAGATCTGGGACACGATGTTCAAGAACGAGAAGCCGGGCGGTCATGGCGAACGCTCGGTGGCCATCGGCACCATCGACATGGCGGTCTGGGATGCTGTCGCCAAGATCGAAGGCAAGCCGCTGTTCCAATTGCTGGCCGACCGCTACGGCAACGGGCAGCCCGACCGCAAGGTGTTCGTCTACGCCGCCGGCGGCTATTACTACCCCGGCCAGGACCACGGCAAGCTGAAGGACGAGATGCGCAGCTACATTGACCGAGGCTACACCGTGGTCAAGAAGAAGATCGGCGGCGCCTCGCTGGACGAGGATCTGCGCCGCATCGACTCGGTCCTGAGCGTGCTGCAGGATGGCCAGAAGCTCGCCGTCGATGCGAACGGGCGCTTCGATCTCGACACCGCCATCCAGTACGCCAAGGCGCTGTCCCAATACGATCTGTTCTGGTACGAGGAGCCGGGCGATCCGCTGGACTTCGAACTGCAGGCCACGCTGCGCAACTACTACGACAAGCCGATGGCCACCGGCGAAGACCTGTTCTCGATGCAGGACGCCCGCAACCTGATTCGCTACGGCGGCATGCGCCCGGATCGCGACTACCTGCAATTCGACTGCGCGCTCAGCTACGGCTTGGTGGAATACCTGCGGACGCTGGACATGCTCAAGCAGCATGGCTGGTCCGCAAGACGCTGCATTCCGCACGGCGGTCATCAGATGTCGCTGAACATTGCCGCGGGCCTGGGCCTGGGCGGCAATGAAAGCTATCCGGATCTGTTCCAGCCGTTCGGCGGCTTTCCCGATGGCGTCAAGGTCGAGCAGGGGTATCTCACGATGCCGGACCTGCCCGGAATTGGCTTCGAGGGCAAGTCGGACCTGTATCGCGTGATGCAGCAACTGTCGGCTTGAGCCGCAGCTTCGAAACCATAAAAGCCGGAGTGAATGCATGGCGCTGCCGGCAGCGCGGTGCCGCCGCATTTCCTTGCGAGGTCGATCGGCCAAACGGGGATCGGGTTCAGGTCGCGATGACAAATTGCGGCATCGGACCGATTGCAGGGGAGGGGGCAGAAGGAGGGGCAGAACGGGGCAGAAATCGGAGGGCGGATGTGCCCCGACCCCGGAAATGAGAAAAGCCAGCGCGAGGCTGGCTTTTCGTATTCTGGTGGGTGGTACAGGGATTGAACCTGTGACCCCTGCCGTGTGAAGGCAGTGCTCTACCGCTGAGCTAACCACCCCTGCCGCTGCGCTTGAACTGCCGTGCAGCAGAGAAAGCGAGATTATGTCAGTGCCGTTGTATCTTGTAAAGCCCTTCGGCGAATTTTTTGCCTCCGGACGCTGACCTCCGACTCGCGGCCAGGCGTCATGCCGCCTCTTCCAGCGGTGGCGCTTCCTGCCACACCGTCTTGCCGCCGCTGGCCTTGTCGAGGTCCTTCAGCACCGCGGCGTGGGCCGCCAATTCGTCTTCGGTCGGTTCCAGCACCGGCAGGCGCAGCGCCGACAAGTCGGTCGCCGCGACGGCGGCCGGACCGGCGCCCGCGCTGGCGTCCATCATGTCGATCACCAGCGAGTTCTGACCGCGCGTCATCGCCAGGTAGACCTCGGCCAGCAGTTCGGCGTCCAGCAGGGCGCCGTGCAGCGTCCGGTGGGCATTGCTGACGCCCAGGCGCTCGCACAGCGCATCGAGCGAGTTGCGCTTGCCGGGGAACATCTGGCGCGCTTCCAGCAGCGTATCGATCACGTTGGCGACATGCTTGCGGAAAGGCGGCAGGCCCAGCCGCTGGAATTCCATGTCGAGGAAGCCCAGGTCGAACGCGGCGTTGTGGATGATCAGCTCGGCGTCCTGGACGTAGTCGCGGATCTCGTGGACAACCTCGGCGAACTTGGGTTTGTCCGCCAGGAATTCGACCGTCAGTCCGTGCACCGCAATCGCGCCGGCGTCGATGTCGCGCTCCGGGTTGATATAGAAATGCAGGTTGCGCCCGGTGAGCCGCCGATTGACCAGCTCGACGCAGCCGATTTCGATCAGCCGGTCGCCGGTGGCGGCGTTCAGGCCCGTGGTTTCGGTGTCCAGTACGATTTGTCGCATGGCGGGCATTCTACTCAACCTGGGCGCCGGTGAGGGAGGCGACACCGCGATTCGCGAGTGCATCGGCTCGTTCGTTGCCCGGATGGCCGTTATGGCCGCGGACCCAGTGCCACGAGACATCGTGCTCGGCGGCCAGCGTGTCCAGCGTCTGCCACAGGTCGGCGTTCTTGACCGGCTTCTTCTCGGCCGTCTTCCAGCCGCGCGCCTTCCAGCCGCGGATCCATTCGGAGATGCCCTTCTGCACGTATTGGGAATCGGTCCAGACCTGCACCTTGCAGGGCCGCTTGAGCGCGCGCAGCGCCTCGATGACGGCGGTCAGCTCCATCCGGTTGTTGGTGGTATTGGCCTCGCCGCCGAACAGCTCCTTGACGTGGCCATTGGCAACCAGAACGGCGCCCCAGCCGCCGGGGCCGGGATTGCCCTTGCAGGCGCCATCGGAATAGATCGTGACTTCTTGCATCGATGAAGAGTGCGAACCGGTTCGGCGGATGTCGCCGCAGCCGGGTGTCCGCCGGGGCGGACGCGGTTGGATTCAGGCCGGACCAGGCATGGTCCGGCGGCAAGGGATGGAGCGGACGGGGCAGCTGCGCAGGCCGCTCACTTTTCTTCGTCGGGCGACTTGCCGTGCGTGCCGTTTGGCGTCGCGACGGGCGCGGCCACCGGCGCCAGCGCCGCCTTGGGCGTTTTCCAGGCGGGTCCGACCAGCCGGACGTTGCGCACGCGCTTGACCGCCGACAGCATATAGACCGCGCCGAAGATTGGCCACCACCGATCGCCCGCCTTCTCCATGAAGGCAGCGCGCTGCAGCCAGCGGTCGGTGCGGTAGGGCGGACAATAGCAGCCGAAGCGGCCGCGGATGATATCGAAGCCGAGCAGCTTGAGCCAGTCCTTGATGCGCACGAAGCCGATCGACTGGGCGTCGGTCGGCAGGAACGGGTCGGCGCCGAGCCGGTTCAGGCCCTGGCGCGCGCCCCACAGGCTCATCGGATTGAAGCAGGACACCACCACGCGGCCCTCGGGCATCAGCACGCGCGCGACCTCGCGCAGCACCTCGTGCGGGTCCTCGGAGAATTCGAGCACATGCGGCAGCGTGACCAGGTCGATGCTCTGTGTATCGAACGGGAGCTCGTCGAAGCGGCACAGCAGCTGGCTGCCGGGCGCGCTGCCCGTTTCCGCGGCACGGGGGCCGTGCGGGCCGCTGCGGGCGTCCAGCGCCAGCGCGCCGAAGGGCATGCGGTTCTCGCGCAGCGTGTCCAGCACCGGCAGCCCCAGCTGGACCGCGTGGTAGCCGAAGATATCGGCCACGGTGCGGTCGTACTGGCCTTCCTCCCAGCGCAGCATGTACTGGCCGGGCGCCGAGGCCAGCCAGTTTTCCCAATCTATAATCGGACGCTTGGACATAGGAGCACGCATGTTGAGGGTGGAGCCGATCCCCGCTTTCCAGGATAACTATATCTGGGCGATCGACGACGGCAATGCCGCCGCCGTGGTCGATCCGGGCGAGGCCGCGCCGGTACTCGCCTATCTGGCGCGGGCGGGGCTGGTCCTGGGCGCCATTGTAATCACCCACCACCATGGCGATCACCAGGGCGGCGTGGCGGAGTTGCTGGCGGCCTATCCGACGGGACCCGATGGCGAGCCGGTGCCGGTGATCGGTCCGGCCGCCGAGCGCATCGGCCATCGTACCCGTGCGGTGCGCGAGGGCGACGAGGTCGAACTGAAGGCACCGGCGCTGCGCCTGCGGGTGCTCGAGGTGCCGGGCCATACCGCCGGGCATATTGCCTACACCGGCGAATTGCCCGGCATCGGTCCGGTGGTGTTCTGCGGCGACACGATGTTTGCCAGCGGCTGCGGGCGCCTGTTCGAGGGCACGCCGGCCCAGATGCTGGCCTCGCTCGACAAGCTCGCGGCGCTGCCCGAGGCGACGCGGGTCTATTGCGCCCACGAGTATACGCGCAGCAATGTCCGCTTCGCCCGTGCGGTCGAACCCGACAACGCCGCGCTGGCGGCCTGGGATGCCCGCGTCGAGGCACTGCGCGCCGCTGGTGAACCGACCGTGCCGACCACCGTCGGCCACGAGCGCGCGGTCAACCCCTTCCTGCGTTCGCGCGAGCCGTCGGTGCGGCGGGCGCTTGCTCGGCAGGGCGCGACGGCGCAAGACGATGCCGCGGCGTTCGGCGCGCTGCGGGCCTGGAAGGATGGCTTTCGCTGACCTGACTGCCGCCGAGTTGCCGCGGGACCGCCGCCGTCGTTGCCGCCGTCGTTGCCGCCGTAGTGGCGCCGTCGTGGCGCCGTAGGGCGGCCGATCCGTGCGCGGGACCGCTCGCCCTTGGCGGAATGCGGAAAATCCGATTGACGCACGAGCCGCTTTGTCTTTAGCATCAGCCAATTTTTAGCGTCACGATCCGAGAACTTGATGAGAATTGGTCGATACCTGGCGGCCGTAGCCTGTGCGGCGCTGCTGGCGGCTTGTGCCAGCACGCCCGTCCCGCCTGATGAAGCCGGCACGGCCGGCTCGCCGACCGCCCTGGCCTCCGCCACCAAGCCCAAATCCGGCCTTCCCCCCACCGATCCGCTCAACTCGATCCACCTGCCGCCGACCATTGCGCGCGAGACCGCGCCGATCAATGTCGACGAAGACAGGATCGACTGGACGCTGGGCCAGTCGCAGGACATCTGGGTGCGCATCCGTCGCGGCTTTTCGATGCCGGACCTGGAAGGCACGCTGGTCGAGGACCGCACGCAGTGGTATGCGGCGCGGCCCGACTATATGGAGCGGATGATCGCGCGGTCGAGCAAATACCTGTACCACATCGTCGCCGAGCTCGAACGCCGCAACATGCCGACCGAGCTGGCGCTGCTGCCCTTCGTCGAGAGCGCGTTCAACCCGGAGGCGGTGTCGAGCGCGAAGGCCGCCGGCATGTGGCAGTTCATTCCGAGCACCGGCAAGCACTACAACCTGAAGCAGAACATGTTCCGCGACGAGCGCCGCGATGTGCTGGCCTCGACCGAAGCGGCGCTGGACTACCTGGGCCGGCTGCACGACATGTTCGGCGACTGGCATCTGGCGCTGGCCGCGTACAACTGGGGCGAGGGCGCGGTGTCGCGCGCGATCGCGCGCAACGAGGCGCGCGGGCTGCCGACCGACTACGCCAGCCTGACGATGCCCAACGAGACGCGCTACTACGTGCCGAAGCTGCAGGCGGTCAAGAACATCGTCAGCAACCCGGCCGCCTATGGCGTCACGCTGCCGCCGATTCCGGATCACCCGTATTTCGTCACGGTGACGACCTCGCGCGATATCGACGTGACGCTGGCCGCCAAGCTGGCCAACATGCCGCTGGAAGAATTCCGCGCGCTCAATCCCTCGTTCAACAAGCCGGTGATCCTGGGCGCGTCGAACCCGCAGATCCTGCTGCCGTTCGAGAACGCCGAGCGCTTCCAGTACAACCTGAACACCTATCGCGGCGGGCTGTCGAGCTGGACCGCGGTGACGGTGGACGGCCGCGAGCGGGTCGAATCGCTGGCGGCGCGGCTGAACGTCGATCCGGACACGCTGCGCGAGATCAACCGGATTCCGAAGGGCATGCGGCTCAAGCCCGGTTCGACCGTGATGATTCCCCGTTCGGGCCGCCACACCGAGGACATCAGCGCCAAGCTGGCGGAAAACGCGATTCTGGCGATGGAGCCCGACCTGCCCGAGGCGCGCCGGCTGGTGGTGCGCGCCGGCAAGCGGGATACGGTTGCCTCGGTGGCGCGCCGCTATGGCGTCTCGGTCAACCAGGTCCGGGCCTGGAACAAGCTGTCCGGCTCCAAGCTGGTGGCGGGGCAGAGCCTGGTGCTGAACGTGCCGGTCAAGCGTGCGCGGGCCATCGCCGAGCGCGACGACGAGGTGCGGGTGATCCGCGTGTCGGGCAAGGGCGGTCGCGCCGTCAGCGCCCGCCAGCGCGTGGTGGTCGAACCGCACGGCAAGGCGGTACGGGCATCATCCCGGGCGTCGGCCAAGCCCAGCGCGAAGGCGTCCGCCGGACGCGCCAGCGTCAAGGCGAGCACGAAGGCCAGCGCTGCACCCAAGGCCAAGGCGAAGGCCAAGGCCCGCTGAAGGGCGGCACCATCGGTAACAACGGGAAAGGGCATGCCGAGGGGCGTGCCCTTTTTCTTTGGTGCGGTCGGCCCGGCCGGCCCGGCGCGTGACCTTGTGGACATTGCGGATGGCGAAGCCGGTGCCGGTGGTGGCAAACTGGCGGTCCAACGATAACCGCCGCCCCAGCGGAGGAGACAGCAATGACCACCACCCGCGCCGTGCACGCGCGCTCCCTCGTCGATCCCGACGCCTTCTGGGCCGAGCAGGCCCGCCGCATCGACTGGCAGACCCCCTGCGAGCAGGTACTCGACTACAGCCGGCCGCCGTTCGCGCGCTGGTTCGTCGGCGGCCGCACCAATCTCTGCCATAACGCGGTCGACCGGCATCTGGCCAAACGGGCCGAGCAGCCGGCACTGGTCCATGTCTCGACCGAAACCGACCAGCGCCGCAGCTACAGCTATCGCGAGCTGCACGCCGAGGTCAACCGGATGGCCGCGGTGCTGCTGGCGCTGGGGGTGCGCCAGGGCGATCGCGTGCTGATCTATATGCCGATGATCCCCGAGGCGGTGTTCGCGATGCTGGCCTGCACGCGCATCGGCGCGGTGCATTCGGTGGTGTTTGGCGGCTTTGCCTCGGTCAGCCTGGCCGCGCGCATCGACGACGCCAGACCGCGCGTGGTGGTCAGCGCGGATGCCGGCTCGCGCGGGGGCAAGGTCGTGCCCTACAAGCCGCTGCTCGACGAGGCGCTGCGGCTGGCACAGAGCCCGCCCGAGAAGGTCCTGCTGGTCGACCGCGGCCTCGCGCCGATGGAGCGTGTTCCGGGCCGCGACGAGGACTATCTGGCCTGGCGCGAACGCGTCGGCGCGACGCAGGTGCCATGCGAATGGCTCGAATCGAGCGCGCCGTCGTACATCCTCTATACGTCGGGAACCACCGGCAAGCCCAAGGGCGTGCAGCGCGACACCGGCGGCTACGCGGTCGCGCTGGCCACGTCGATGGAGTACATCTTCTGCGCCAAGCCCGGCGACACGATGTTCTGCACCTCGGACATCGGCTGGGTGGTGGGCCACAGCTATATCGTCTACGGCCCGCTGCTGGCCGGCATGACCACGCTGCTGTACGAGGGCACGCCGGTGCGGCCCGATGCCGGCATCCTGTGGCAGCTGGTCGAGCAGTATCGCGTCAACGTGATGTTCAGCGCGCCGACCGCGATCCGCGTGCTGAAGAAGCAGGATCCCGCCTGGCTGACCCGCTACGACCTGTCGAGTCTGCGCATGCTGTTCCTGGCCGGCGAGCCGCTGGACGAACCGACCGCCAGCTGGATCCAGTCGGCCATCAACAAGCCCGTGGTCGACAACTACTGGCAGACCGAGACCGGCTGGCCGATCATCGCCCTGCAGCACGGCATCGAGGCGCTGCCCGCAAAGCTGGGCTCCCCTGGGCTGCCGGTGTACGGCTACGACGTGCGCATCGTCGACGAGCAGACCGGCGCCGAATGCGCGCCCGGGCAGAAGGGCGTGGTGGCGATCGAGGGGCCGTTGCCGCCGGGCTGCATGAGCACCGTCTGGGGCGACGACGAGCGCTTCGTCAAGACCTACTGGTCCGGCTTTCCCGACAGGCAGCGCTATTCGACCTTCGACTGGGGCGTGCGCGACGAGGACGGCTATCTGTTCATCCTCGGGCGCACCGACGACGTGCTGAACGTGGCAGGCCACCGGCTTGGCACGCGCGAGATCGAGGAAAGCATTGCCTCGCATCCTGCGGTGGCCGAGGTCGCGGTGGTGGGCGTCGCCGATCCGCTGAAGGGGCAGGTCGCGCTGGCGGTCTGCATCCTGCGCGACGCCGGGCGCGCCGCCACGCCGCAGGACCGCATGGCGCTCGAAGGCGAGATCATGCAGACGGTGGACCGCCAGCTCGGCGCGGTGGCGAGGCCGGCCCGCGTGGTGTTCGTCGGCGCCTTGCCGAAGACGCGCTCCGGCAAGCTGCTGCGACGCGCGATCCAGGCGGTGGCGGAAGGGCGCGATCCCGGCGACCTGACGACCATCGAGGATCCGTCGGCGCTGGCGCAGTTCCGGGAGGCGCTGCAGGGCTGAGGAGACCGGAACGCGGCCCCGCTGCGCGCGTTCCGGCCTTCCATTGCCGGCGATCGGCCGCCACGCGGCTCGGGCTCGGCTTGCTAGCCGACGGCCGCCGGTACACCGCTGGGTACGGGCGCATCATCGGCATCGCGAATGCCGGTGATCAGCGCCCTGACGATGAACGCCGGCGTCAGCAGCAGACGGGGTGCGAGCTCGTACAGCATCCCCCGCAACTTCTCGGCCGCCGATCGGGGAATCGGCGGCGCGCCGCGGTCGCATCGCGCCAACGGCGCAACGGGACGGAGCACCTGATAACGGGCCTGCAAGGGCAGCCTTGCCACGGACCCATGGAACCGTGCGATAACGTTCGCGTGCCCCGCCTGCGCCGCCGCTGCCAAGCCGCACTCACCTTCGCTCGAGTAAGCCATCAGCAATTGCGTGCGCAGCTCGACCGGCATGTCGTTCATGACTTGAAACACGTCTTCGAGGTCGTCGGCCCGGCCCGCCTTGCAGATCTCGTGGAGCGCGCTGCCGCCTCGGGCGTTGGCCGCCCGCATCAGCGGGTAGTGCCAGTAGTCGGGCAGCGTCTTCACCAGCTCCCAGTAGCGTTTGAACAATGTTGTCCTTCCCCGGATCAGCGCGGTGTAGAGGCCGGTCGTCCCGTTGGTATGGCGTGCCAGCAGCAGCTCGGCGCGTGTGTCGTCGTCCAGGCCTTGCAGCAGCGCGCCATACTCGGTCAAGGTCTGCGGATCACCGGATTGCATCGCGAAATACAGCGCCGGCGCCTTGTAATGGTCGGTGAGGCACCGTATTCGCTTCGCATCGGGCAGCGCCTGCAGGGCTTCGACGATACGACGCATGCCGTCGATGCAATCGAAACCGATCAGAAAGCACACCACCGCGGGGGACGGAAAGGGAATATCCCCGGACACCGGCCTGGGGCCCAGCGGCGGCAGCGTGGGGCCGCATCGCAGCGACTGCATTTCGTCTACGCCGATACTCAGCATCACCGCTGTATCGCCTCGGTCGCGCCCGTACCACGCCAGCGAGGCAGGCGTCAGGAAGCGAAGCGCCTCGATGGTCTCGACGTGGGACAGCTTCTCGTACTTGATGCGGCAGTGTGTCGCGGTTTGATTGGGATCGTAGAAGCTGATGCCATATGTCACCCGCTTCTCCCCGGCCGCCTGCTTGCGCTTCAGGCCAACCGCGCAGGCATGGGTATGAAGGAGCAGGCTGATGCCCCTGACGGTTTCGCCGCGGCGCGCCATCTTCCTGAACTCCCGGGCAAATTCCTTGCCCCAATCCTCGGGGTTGACGATCCGGATCTTGCATAACCGGTGGACCGCCACGTCCACCGCGCGAGCCGCCATGCCGACGTTTGCGCGGATGCCTTCCGGGCTGCGCAGGGTTTCGTAGTCGGGCTTGAAGCGGGGCGGCGTCAACAAGGACGCCAGCCAATGACCCGCAAGGCGTCCGCAGGTGACAGGTACCTCGTCGATCGCCGCGCGCACCGCGCCATTGAGCTTCACGCCTGCATCGCCGTCGCGGCATTGGTGGCAAATCTGCTTGAGGACGTCGCGTTGCAGGCGGTGTACCGTCTCCTGGATGGCGGGCAGCTGCGGATCAGGATCCGGAGACGATGAAGAGACTGCCAGATGGCCGTTTTGCACGGCAATCTGATAGTGCCGATCCCCCAGGACTAGCAGGCCTCTACCGAATCCGCACCACGGTCCGACATGGCAGGCGCGCAGGTCCTTCAGGTCCCGACATTCCACTGCCAGCGAAATGATCGGGGGGGCGAAGAGTTGTGGCATGGACACCTCCTCCAGGTTGGGAACGGGGAAGCGTATCGGTGCGCGAGGCGAGGCGGCGCGTGCGATGGCCTGAACGGGGCTGGCAGATTGCAGAAAGCGAAAGCTTCGTATTTGAACAGTAAGTAGGATGGACGACTCAACGACGCGCCTGCCGTCATTCGGCAAGAACGCGTCCGACGATTCCCTCTCTGACTCGCCCACTCCGTCGTCCGCCATGACTTTCTTCACCGCAGGAAGGCTGTCCGGCCTTGCTCCCACGTACTTCGACGCGGTTCTGAATACCAGGCTCGGCCTTGCTCACGGCAGGAATATCCTGTCCGTCCTGCTCCATCTCCACCACCGTTTCGTCGACAACGCAGAGAAGCTGACCGTCAATCATGCGGTTCTGTCGTTCGACGATATTGCTGCCGATGCATCGCTGTCGGCCGAGGGCAAGGGAGCACTGGTTCTGGAGCGCATTGCTGCCCGATTGACCGGCACTTTGGCGTGTCATGCCGATGAGCGCGCGGCCGCGGTCTGCGCGCGCGAGGTGGCGGCGCTGCTGGGCGATCGCGCCTTCCAGGAGCTGGAAACGGAAGCCCTGGCGCAGGCAACCGGCACAGGGCCGATGGAGCCCGACACGGCGGGGCTGACGCGGCGGCACGGCACCAATATCGCGCTCGACGGCGGCAGGATATCGATCCACAAGACCACCGATTGGATGCATCGAGACCCGCTCACGCAACGGGCCGTACTGACCTCGGATATCGTGTTGTCCCTGCAGCTCGAGCGGGCCGACAACGTTGTGGCGCAGGCGGCCGGCGTCATCCGCCGCAAACTCGGAGAGCAGGGCATCGCGAATCACTATCAGCTGACCGCGGCAGTCACCGGGTGCTGTCTTTCCAGCGACGACAGCTCGGTGCAGAAGGAACTGGATACCGTTCACGCCGGTTTCTGGGACAGGGTGAAAACGCTGCTGGAGCATCTGCTGGGCGTTGCCGGTATCTGCTTCCATCCGATCAAGCCGTGGCGAAAGCTGGAACTGCTGGAAACGCGGCCACGGGCGCTCAACGAAACGCTCCAGCCGCATGGCGCCTGCGGCCAGGGACAGCGGACTTGGCTCGAGGTCGGCCAGCCGACGCCGAAAGGGATCTGGCTGCGATCGCATCGTACCGATGGGTGGGGGCAAACGAAGCCCAATGCCAGCGTCGGCGTCGAGGTGGGCCACGAGGCGGCGACGAGGCAGGACGGGCTGCAGACGGTAGATGCCGCGCTTCGCGCGCTCGAGAGGGAACGGGCGAATGCGGCCCGGCATGCCGAGGCGCCACCCCAACCCCCGCTTCGGCCCCAGGCCGAAGGGCAGGCTCAAGCCGCAGCGGAGCCGGCAGCGGAGCATGCCGAAGCTGGTGCGCCACGGGCAGCGCAGTTCGCAGAAGCAGCACCGGCAACGCAGATTGCCGGCCCTGGCGTGCCTGTCCCGGAGCTCGTCCCGGCGACCGCGTCTTCTCATGCCCAGTTGACCGACGAGGAGGCTGCTGCGCTGACGCAGAATGCCTACTTCCGGCATCTCGCCACCCTCTATGGCGACGAGGCCGCCATGGCCGCCGTCGATGGCGCCCGCCTGCGTGCCGGCGAACTGCCGACGCCGGAGGAGATCGAGCGGATGGAACGGGTGGCCAGCAGCTTCAGCGGCGTGGGCAGCGCGAAGCAGCTGGCACACGTCCTGGTGGTCGACATATGGCCCCAGAATGTGCGGCATGGCAATTACGGGCATGCGGCCGCAACGATTCGCGGCCCGCGGGTGGTCGCCGACGGACCCTCGGGTCTACAGGCATGGCCGAAGACGCATCACAGCCTCTGGCCCGCCGAGCCGCCGCTGACCCTCCTGACATCGGTGGAGTCGTTCGTATCGCGGTCTTATCGGGCGGACAAGTACAACATGGTCTCGGATCGCGCTGCTGAAGGGCTGAGCAGCGGCGCCTATGATTTGCGGCCGGCGCAGAAGCTCTACACCGTCGGCGGGCAGACGCGGGCTGCCGTCAGTGCGAACAAGGTCTATCTGCCCTTGTTCGGCCAAAACGCGCTCGACGACCGCACCGCGGCTGCGCGTCCCTGCCTGTTCGGCCTGAGCGCCCGCCGCATGCGCGACCGATGGCAAGCCACCTCCCAGGCGGAGTTCCGGCTATGGAGCATGAAGAACAACTGTGCTGGATCCGTTCTCGCCATGCTGCGCGCCGGCGGAGCGCAAATCTTCGCCAGGAAACCGACCAACTACCGCGGCGGCATGTTGCCGACGGACGCGCAAAAGTACGCCGCCCAAGTGGCATCCGAGATCGATGGCTTGAATCAAAGGGCAGACAAGCTGATCGACATCTATCGCACGGAGTACAAGGGCAACGCCGACGTGTCCCTGGAAGAGGCGTGGCAGCACTATGTCGAACGCCACAACGACAAGCTGCAATCGCTCCTCACGCGGGCGGAGGTGCACTCCGACGATCCGTTGGTCTTGATGAAGGCGGCGCGCCGGCTGCTGAAGGAACGCGATCTCGAGAGGCGGCCCGACGCGCTGGGCGTACTTTGCGGCTTGCGCAACCGGATGTGCGAACTCAGCCAGGCAGACCGCGGTGCGACGTCCGCTCCGCCGGCCCTGGGCATGCTGAGCGGGCTGGCGTAGCGCATCGGGCCTGGTGTTGCTGTCGTGGCGGACGTCCGTCGGCCACGACATCGCACTTGCACCTCGCCCCGATTCGGCCTAATATTTTAGGCATAAAATATTTCGGCTTGCAGTAATGTGGCGCTTTCGGCGACACACCCGGGCGAGGAGACATAGATGCGCGTGCTATGCATTGGCGGCGGACCGGCCGGCCTCTACTTCGGCCTGCTGATGAAGCGGCAGGATCCACGCCACGAGGTGGTGGTGGTCGAGCGCAACCGGCCGTACGACACCTTCGGTTGGGGCGTGGTGTTCTCGGACGCCACCATGGAAAACCTGCGCGAGGCCGATCCGGAGAGCGCGCGCGAGATCGACGCGGCGTTCAATCACTGGGACGACATCGACATCCATTTCCGCGGCCGCACGATCCGTTCGAGCGGGCACGGCTTCATCGGCATCGGCCGCAAGCGGCTGCTGAACATCCTGCAGGCGCGCTGCGAAGCGCTCGGCGTGCAGCTGGTGTTCGAGACCGACGTGCAGGACGACCAGGCGCTGGCGGAGAAGTATGGCGCCGACCTGGTGATCGCCTCGGACGGCGTCAACAGCCGCGTGCGCACGCGCTACGCCGAGACCTTCGCGCCGGATATCGATACGCGGCAGTGCCGTTTCGTCTGGCTCGGCACAAAAAAGCGCTTCGACGCCTTCACCTTCGCCTTTGAGCAGACCGAGCACGGCTGGTTTCAGGCGCATGCCTACCGCTTCGACGACGACACCTCCACCTTTATCGTCGAGACGCCGGAATCGGTCTGGCGCGCCGCGGGCATCGAGCAGATGGACCAGCAGCAGGGCATCGCCTACTGCGAGCGGCTGTTCGCCAGGTATCTCGATGGGCAGCCGCTGATCAGCAATGCCACCCACCTGCGCGGCTCGGCCAATTGGATCCGCTTCAACCGCGTGATCTGCAACACCTGGGTGCACTGGAACACGCTAGCCGGCGGCCGCCGCGTGCCGGTAGTGCTGATGGGCGATGCCGCCCACACCGCGCACTTCTCGATCGGCTCGGGCACCAAGCTGGCGCTGGAAGATGCGATCGATCTGGCCGGCAATCTGCAGGGCATGACGCAGCCGGGCCCCGACGCGCTGGACGAGGCGTTGCGCCGCTACGAGGCCACGCGCAGCGTCGAGGTGCTGAAGATCCAGAACGCCGCGCGCAATTCCACCGAATGGTTCGAGAACGTCGAGCGCTATGCGCGGCTGGCGCCCGAGCAGTTCGCCTATTCGCTGCTGACGCGCTCGCAGCGCATCTCGCACGAGAACCTGCGGCTGCGCGACCGCACCTATGTCGAGAGCTACGAGCGCTGGCTGGCGCGCCAGGCCGGCGTGCCAGAGGAAAGCCTGCGCGTGCATGACGGTGCGCTGCCGCCGATGTTCACGCCGTATCGCGTGCGCGGCCTGACGCTGAAGAACCGCGTGGTGGTGTCCCCGATGGCGATGTATTCGTGCGTCGACGGCGTGCCGGGGGACTTCCATCTGGTGCATCTCGGCGCCCGCGCGCAGGGCGGCGCCGGCCTGGTGATGGCGGAGATGACCTGCGTCTCGCCCGACGCGCGAATCACGCCCGGATGTCCGGGCTTGTGGAACGACGCACAACGCGACGCCTGGCGGCGGATCGTCGATTTCGTGCATGCCGGCACCGGCGTGGCCAGCGGCGCGCGTATCGGCATGCAGCTGGGCCATGCCGGCCGCAAGGGCTCGACGCAGCTCGGCTGGCAGGCGATGGACCATCCACTGCCCGACGGCAACTGGCCGTTGATCTCCGCCTCGCCGCTGCCGTATCTGCCCGGCATCTCGCAGGTGCCGCGCGCGATGACGCGCGAGGACATGGACCGCGTGCGCGACGATTTCGTGGCCGCCACCCGGCGCGCCGCCGAGGCCGGTTTCGACTGGCTGGAGCTGCACTGCGCTCACGGCTATCTGCTGTCGTCGTTCATTTCGCCGCTGACCAACCAGCGCGACGACGAATACGGCGGCCCGCTGGCCAACCGGCTGCGCTACCCGCTCGAGGTGTTCGCCGCGGTGCGCGAGGTGTGGCCATCGCAGCGGCCGATGTCGGTCCGCATTTCGGCGCACGACTGGGTCGAGGGCGGCATCACGCCCGACGACGCGGTCGAGATCGCGCGCGCCTTCAAGGCGGCCGGCGCGGATCTGATCGACTGCTCGTCGGGGCAGGTCACGCCCGAGCAGAAGCCGGTCTATGGCCGCATGTACCAGACGCCGTTCGCCGATCGCATCCGCAACGAAGCCGGCATTCCGACCATCGCGGTCGGCGCGATCTCGGAGGCCGATCATGTCGACAGCATTATTGCCGCGGGCCGCGCCGACCTGTGTGCGATCGCGCGGCCCCATCTGGCCGATCCGGCGTGGACACTGCATCAGGCCGCGAAACTGGGCTTCCGCCCGGTCGACTGGCCGGTGCAGTACCAGGCCGGCAAGCGGCAACTGGAAACCAACTTCGAACGCGCCGCGGTGCTGGCGGGGGCACGATGAGCGCCGATCGTTCGTCGTTGCCGCTGCAGGGCCGCCACGCGCTCGTCACCGGCGGGGCGCGTGGCATTGGCGCGGCGATTGCCGCCCGGCTGCTGGCCGATGGCGCCAACGTGACGCTGCTGGGCCGCGACGGCGACGCGCTGGCGCGGGCGGCGGAACGGCTCGGGCATGACCATGCCGGTGCGCAGTTGCACACGGTGCAGGCGGACGTCAGCGATGCCGACAGCGTGGCCCATGCGTTCGAGGGGGCGGCGCAGGCGCTGGGTCCGATCGGCGTGCTCGTCAACAACGCCGGCCAGGCGCACAGCGCGCCGATTGCGAAGACCGATCTGGCGCTGTGGCGCCGCATGCTGGATGTGAATCTGACCGGCACCTTCCTGTGCACGCAGGCGGCGCTGCCGCCGATGCGCGAAGCAGGCTGGGGGCGCGTGGTCAACGTCGCCAGCACCGCGGCGCTGACCGGCTACGCGTACGTGACGGCCTACTGCGCCGCCAAGCACGGCGTGCTCGGCCTGACGCGCGCGCTGGCGCTCGAACTGGCGCGCAGCGGCGTCACGGTCAATGCCGTGTGCCCCGGCTATACCGATACCGACATCGTGCGCGAGGCGGTCGCCAATATCGTCGGCAAGACCGGCCGCACCGAGGAGCAGGCGCGGGCGGAACTGGCCGGCCGCAATCCGCAGCGACGGCTGGTGGATCCCGACGAAGTGGCCGACGCGGTGGCCTGGCTGTGCCGGCCGTCGGCGAGCGCGATCACGGGTCAGGCGATCGCGGTGGCCGGCGGCGAGGTGATGGCCGGCTGAACGGGATTTCGGCGAGAACGAACCGCCAACGGCGAACCGACACATCGACACATCGACACATCGACACATCGACACATCGACACATCGACACATCGACGAGAGAACCAGATGAACGAGATCGCACTGGACATGCGCCACCACAAGCGCGGCTTCGCGGACTTCGCGCCGCGCCACTTCCTGTGGTCGGTATCCGATGACGGCAAGGTCGGCACCGTGACGCTGAACCGCCCCGAGCGCAAGAATCCGCTGACCTTCGACGCCTACGCGGAATTGCGCGATCTGTTCCGCGCGCTGGTCTACGCCAGCGACATCAAGGCGGTGGTGGTGCAGGGCGCAGGCGGCAACTTCTGCTCGGGCGGCGACGTGCACGAGATCATCGGCCCACTGACGAAGATGGCGATGCCCGAGCTGCTCGACTTCACGCGCATGACCGGCGATCTGGTCAAGGCAATGCGTGCGTGTCCGCAGCCGATCATCGCGGCGGTCGATGGCGTCTGCGCCGGCGCGGGCGCGATGATCGCGCTCGCCTCCGACATGCGGCTGGCCACCGAGTCGGCGCGCACGGCCTTCCTGTTCGTGCGGGTCGGCCTTGCCGGCGCCGACATGGGCGCCTGCACGCTGCTGCCGCGAATGATCGGGCAGGGGCGCGCCAGCGAACTGCTCTATACCGGCCGCGCGATGAGCGCGCAGGAGGGGCTGCAATGGGGCTTCTTCAACGCGCTGCACGCGCCCGAGCGGCTGGGCGACGAGGCCGCCGCGCTGGCCGCACAGCTTGCCGCGGGCCCGACCTTCGCGCATGGCGTCACCAAGAAGCTGCTGCACCAGGAATGGAACATGGGGCTCGACGAGGCCATCGAGGCCGAGGCGCAGGCCCAGGCGATCTGCATGCAGACCGGCGACTTCCGCCGCGCCTACGAGGCCTTCGTCGCCAAGGCCAAGCCGGTGTTTGAAGGCAACTGAGCGAGGGAAATCGACATGACCGGCTGGCAAGACGATCTGGCGCTGCCATTCTTCGACGATGCGCATCGCACGCTGGCGCGCGAGCTCGACGCCTGGTGCGCGCGTTCACTGTCGGCGCAGCCGCATGCGCCCGGCGCCGATGTCGACGCGGACTGCCGGGCGCTGGTGCGGCAGCTTGGCGAGGCCGGCTGGCTGCGCTACTGCGTGCCGCGCGCCTACGGCGGCGCGCTCGACCAGCTCGACTCGCGCGCGCTGTGCCTGCTGCGCGAGACGCTGGCGCGCCATGACGGGCTGGCCGACTTCGCCTTCGCGATGCAGGGGCTGGGTTCGGGCGCGATCACGCTGGCGGGCGACGAGCCGCTGCGGCAGCGCTATCTGCCGCGCGTCGCGCGGGGCGAGGCGATCGCTGCCTTCGCGCTGTCCGAGCCGGAGGCCGGCTCGGATGTCGCCGCGATGCAGTGCACGGCGACGCTGGACGGCGACCACTACGTGCTCGACGGCGTCAAGACCTGGATCTCGAACGGCGGCATCGCCGACTTCTACTGCGTGTTCGCGCGTACCGGCGAAGCACCGGGCGCGCGCGGCATCACGGCCTTCGTCGTCGATGCCGATACGCCGGGCCTGCAGATCGCCGAGCGCATCGACGTGATGGCGCCGCATCCGCTCGCGACGCTGCGCTTCGACGGCTGCCGCGTGCCCGTGGCGCAGCGGCTCGGCGAGCCGGGGCAAGGCTTCAAGCTGGCGATGATGACGCTCGACATCTTCCGCGCCTCGGTGGCGGCCGCCGCGCTGGGCTTCGGCCGCGCGGCGCTGGACGAGGCGATTGCGCGCGCCACCGCGCGATCGATGTTCGGCGGCAAGCTGGCCGACCTGCAGCTGACGCAGGCCGCGCTCGGCGAGATGGCGACCGCGCTGGACGCGGCCGCGCTGTTGACATGGCGCGCGGCGTGGCTGCGCGACACGCATGCGGGCGGTAGTCCGGGCCGCGGTCAGGGCCGCACCACGCGCGAGGCCGCAATGGCCAAGATGACCGCCACCGAGAACGCCCAGATGGTGATCGATCGCGCGGTGCAGCTGTTCGGCGGACTTGGCGTGCGCATCGGCAGCCGGGTCGAGAGCCTGTACCGGGAAATCCGGTCGCTGCGCATCTACGAGGGCGCCACCGAAGTGCAGAAGCTCATCGTCGCGCGCGAAACGCTGGCCGCGCGGCAACCGCGGTCCTGACCGCGCGCTCCACAGAACGAGCGCCGCCCATCAAGGAGACAGCCATGGCGAGCACAGCCCATATCGATACCTTCGCTCAGGACCGCCTGCCGCCGCGCGAGGCGTGGCCGGTGTTCCTGTTCAACGAGGACACGCGTTACCCCGAGCGGCTCAATGCGGCCGTCGAACTGGTCGATCGCCATGTGCGCGAAGGTCGCGGCGAACGCACCGCGATCCGCTATCCCGATACCGGCAGCGCGGGCGGCTTCGCCACCGTCAGCTATGCCGAGCTGGCCGCGCTGACCAACCGCATCGCGCGCGTGCTGACCGAGGACATGGGGCTGGTGCCCGGCAACCGCATCCTGCTGCGCGGCCCGAACAATCTGATGATGGCCGCGAGCCTGCTGGCGACGCTGAAGGCCGGCCTGATCGCGGTGCCGACCATGCCGCTGCTGCGCGCGCGCGAGCTGAAGCAGGTGATCGACCGCGCCGAGGTCGGCGCCGCGCTGTGCGACGCGCGGCTGCGCGAAGAGCTCGATGCGAACATGCGCGAAGGCGGCGAGTTTCACTGCCCGACGATGCGGCAGGTGCTGTGCTTCAACGGCAGCGGCCCGGGCTCGCTCGAAGCAGCGCTGGAAGGCAAGCCCGACGACTTCGCCGCCTGCGATACGGCCAGCGACGATATCTGCCTGATCGCCTTCACCAGCGGCACCACGGGCCAGCCCAAGGGCACCGTGCATTTCCATCGCGACGTGCTCGCAATGTGCGATCTGTTCCCGCGGCACGTATTGCGGCCGACGCCGGACGACGTGTTCTGCGGCACGCCGCCGCTGGCCTTTACCTTCGGCCTCGGCGGGCTGCTGTGCTTCCCGCTGCGGATCGGCGCCTCGACGGTGCTGGCCGAGAAGCTGACGCCGGAAACGCTGCTGGGCCTGATCCAGGACGCGCGCGCAACCATCGTCTTCACCGCGCCGACCTTCTATCGCCAGATGGCCGCGGCGGCGGGGCGCTACGACCTGTCCAGCCTGAAGAAGAGCGTGTCGGCCGGCGAGGCGCTGCCCGATGCGACGCGGCAGAGCTGGAAGGCGGCCACCGGCATCGAGATGACCGACGGTATCGGCGGCACCGAGATGATGCACATCTTCATCTCGAGCGCCGGCGACGAGGTGCGGCCCGGCGCGATCGGCAAGGTGGTGCCCGGCTATGTCGCGCGCATCGTCGACGAGAACATGCAGACGCTGCCGCCCGGCGTGCCTGGCAAGCTGGCGGTGCAGGGACCGACCGGCTGCCGCTACCTCGACGATCCGCGCCAGGCCAACTACGTGCGCGACGGCTGGAACCTGCCCGGCGATACCTTCGTGATGGACGCCGACGGCTACTACTTCTATCAGGCGCGCTCGGACGACATGATCGTCTCGGCAGGCTACAACATTGCCGGTCCCGAGGTCGAGGCCGCGCTGATGCAGCACGAGGCCGTGGCCGAATGCGGCGTCGTCGGTGCGCCCGACGACGGGCGCGGCCAGGTGGTGGCCGCCTATGTGGTGCTGCGTCCCGGCTTTGAGGGCGACGATGCGATGCGCGTGACGCTGCAGGAGCACGTCAAGCGGCAAATCGCGCCGTACAAGTATCCACGCCGCATCCACTTCGTCGACGCGCTGCCGCGCACCGAGACCGGCAAGCTGCAGCGCTTCCGGCTGCGGCAGATGGCCGAGCAAAACGGGGTTCCCACGTCATGACGGCGGCGGCGACCTTCCGCAACACGGTGCGGGTGCGCTTCAAGGATTGCGATGCCGCCGGCATCGTGTTCTTTCCGCGCTATTTCGAGATGCTGAACGATCTGGTCGAGGACTGGTTTCGCGAGGCGCTCGACTGGCCGTTCGAACGGATGCATGGCGCCGACCGCGCCGGCGTGCCGACCGCCGACCTGCAATGCCGCTTCGTCGCGCCGAGCCGGATGGGCGAGGTGCTGACGCGCGAGCTGGCGGTGACGCGGCTGGGCAGTTCGAGCTGCACGCTGCGGGTGCGTTTTCTCGGCGCGGAACACGACGGGCGGGCGGACCTGCGCGTCGAGTTCGGCCAGCGCCTGGTCTGCGTCGATACCGCGCGCATCGCGCCGCGACCCTTTCCCGCGCCGGTGCGCGAGGCGATGGCCCGCTTCCTCGACGAGGCGCCCGCCGCCGCATCGGCCGCAGCGGTCACCTCGGCCACCGCGGCCTCTACTTCTTTGAGTTCCTGACGAGTCCAAGCTATGAACGATATCGTGGCGCCCACCGCCAAATCCCCGACTACCGCGCCCACCGCCACCGCCGCGCAGCGGGGCCAGCCGATGGCCGTGCTGCAACCGCCGGACTGGGCCGCGCCGCGCGGCTATGCCAACGGCATCCTGACCGAGTTCCAGGCCGGCAGCCGGCTGATCTTCGTCGGCGGCCAGATCGGCTGGAACGGCCAATGCGCGTTCGAAACCGACGACTTCGCCGAGCAGACCGCCCAGGCGCTGCGCAATGTGGTGGCCATCCTGGAGCAGGGCGGCGCGCGGCCCGAACATATCGCCCGCATGACCTGGTATGTGAAAGACAAGGCCGAATACGTCGCCGCCTATCCGGCGATCGGCAAGCACTACCGCGAGATCATCGGCCGCCACTTCCCGGCGATGACCGCGGTCCAGGTCGCGGATCTGATCGAACCGCGTGCCCGGGTCGAGATCGAGGTCACCGCGGTGGTGCCGCCGGCTGCGTCAATGTCCTGAACGCCCGCCCACCGATGGTGGTCTCCTCTCCCGCTTGCGGCAGAGGGCGGGGAGAGGAGGCAGCGATCGCAGTGACTGCAACGTCTCGCAAATCCGCTGCTATTCCCTCTCCCCCAACCGCTTTCCCGGGGAGTAGTCCACGGGCAAACCGCAAGGGCCCGGCATACGCAAGTCCTTGAAAACTTGAGAAATTGGCCGGCGTGAGGTAGAATCCGAAAGTTTCGCTTTCAGAACCCTTCACCCTAGCGCCAACCGCATTCCACCTTCCGCCGCCCTGACCGCTGCCCTGCGGATTCGCCCCGGAGCGCCGTGCCGATCGCCGTCGACACCCCGCCTCGCCCATGCCGAATCCCGCGCAGCCCGGCCCGACCGTCCCGGCGCACCGCCGGCGCGCTCGCCGTCAGATTCGGGGCACGAGGCGTCGAGAGAGGTCGGTCACGGGGTGAATCCAGCAGGAGCCTACCCGTGTTACCGTCTTTTCCGCCCGCCATCCTTGCGCTAGCAGACGGCACGGTCTTTCGTGGCTATTCCATCGGCGCCTCCGGCCATACCATCGGCGAAGTGGTGTTCAACACCGCGCTGACCGGTTACCAGGAAATCCTCACCGACCCGAGCTATTCGCGGCAGATCGTCACGCTGACGTATCCGCATATCGGCAATGTCGGCGTCAATTCCGAGGATGTCGAAGCCACCAAAGTCCATGCCGCCGGCCTGATCATCAAGGATCTGCCGCTGCTCGCCTCGAACTTCCGCAAGCAACACACGCTGCCGCACTACCTGAAGCAGGAGAAGGTGCCCGCCATCGCCGGCATCGATACCCGCAAGCTGACCCGCATCCTGCGCGAAAAGGGCGCGCAGAACGGCTGCATCCTGGCCGGCGAGGACAATGCGCAGAAGGCCATCGACCTGGCACGCTCGTTCCCGGGCCTGGCCGGCATGGACCTGGCCAAGGTCGTGTCGGTCAAGGAGCCGTACGAGTGGAACCAGACCGAGTGGGCGCTGGAACGCGGCTACGGCAAGCTGGAAAACCCGCGCTTCCACGTGGTGGCGTTCGACTACGGCGTCAAGTTCAACATCCTGCGGATGCTGGCCCAGCGTGGCTGCCGCATCACGGTGCTGCCGGCGCAATCGACCGCCGCCGACGCGCTCGCCTACAAGCCGGACGGCATCTTCCTGGCCAACGGCCCGGGCGATCCCGAGCCGTGCGACTACGCGATCCGCGCCACGCAGGAATTCCTGCAGCGCGGCATCCCGACGTTCGGCATCTGCCTGGGCCACCAGATCATGGGCCTGGCCGTCGGTGCGAAGACCGTCAAGATGCCGACCGGCCACCACGGCGCCAACCATCCGGTCAAGGACCTGGACGACGGCCGCGTGGTGATCACCTCGCAGAACCACGGTTTCGCGGTTGACGCCGCCACGCTGCCGGCCAACGCCCGCGTGACGCACGTCTCGCTGTTCGACGGCACGCTGCAGGGCTTCGCGCTGAACGACAAGCCGGCCTTCTGCTTCCAGGGTCACCCGGAAGCGTCGCCCGGCCCGCACGACGTGGCCTATCTGTTCGACCGCTTCACGAAGCTGATGGAGGAGGCCCGCCAGTAAGGCGGACCTCGACATCGAGACCGGACGAGACCGGACCGAGACGCGGACGACGCCCCGAGACGACGACACAGGATCGCGACCATGAACGCCCTGATGCACGCTACCTTCGGCATTACCGACTTCTGGACCTACCTGCTGGGCACGATCTTCATCGTGCTGCTGCCGGGGCCGAATTCGATGTACGTGCTGTCGGTCGCCGCCCAGCGGGGCGTGCGCGCCGGCTATCGCGGCGCCTGCGGCGTGTTCCTCGGCGATGCCATCCTGATGGTGCTGTCGGCGGCCGGCGTGGCCTCGCTGCTCAAGGCCAGCCCGGGGCTGTTCTACGTGATCAAGTACATCGGCGCAGCCTATCTGGCGTGGATCGGCTTCCAGATGCTGCGCGGCGCGCTGCGCAGCTGGACCGGCAACGGCAAAGGCACGCAAGGCGCCGCGGCCGCCGCGGCGGGGCAGGTCGAGGGCGAGGGACAGGTTCAGGCGCAGGTGCAGGTCACCGACCCGACCAACCCGTTCCGCAAGGCGTTGCTGATCAGCCTGCTGAACCCCAAGGCCATCCTGTTCTTCGTCTCGTTCTTCATCCAGTTCGTCGATCCGCAGTATGCCTATCCGGTGCTGTCGTTCGCCGCGCTGGGACTGGTCTGCCAGATCTGCAGCTTCGCGTACCTGACCGCCATCATCTTCGTCGGCGCGAAGCTGGCCGAGGCCTTCCGCCGCCGGCGCAGGCTGTCGGCCGGCATGGCGAGCGGCGTGGGCGCGATGTTTATCGGCTTCGGCGCCAAGCTGGCGACGGCCACCCTGAACTGAATATTGATATCCGGCAAGGTGCGCCTGCTCGCCAGCGAGCGCGGACCGGCCGACAAAGAGAGCGTGCAATGCCAAAACGCACAGACATCCAGAGCATCCTGATCATCGGCGCGGGCCCCATCATCATCGGCCAGGCCTGCGAGTTCGACTATTCCGGCGCGCAGGCGTGCAAGGCGCTGCGCGAGGAAGGCTTCAAGGTCATCCTGGTCAATTCGAACCCGGCGACCATCATGACCGACCCGAACACCGCCGATGTGACCTACATCGAGCCCATCACGTGGGAGGTGGTCGAGCGCATCATCGCCAAGGAGCGTCCCGATGCGATCCTGCCGACCATGGGCGGCCAGACCGCGCTGAACTGCGCGCTCGACCTGCACCGCCACGGCGTGCTCGACAAGTACAAGGTCGAGCTGATCGGCGCCTCGCCCGAGGCGATCGACAAGGCCGAGGATCGCCAGAAGTTCAAGGACGCGATGACCAAGATCGGCCTCGGTTCGGCCAAGTCCGGCATCGCCCATTCGATGGAAGAAGCGCTGGCCGTGCAGTCGCAGATCGCGCGCGAGACCGACACCAGCGGCTATCCGATCGTGATCCGTCCGTCCTTCACGCTGGGCGGCACCGGCGGCGGCATCGCCTACAACCGCGAAGAGTTCGAAGAGATCTGCAAGCGCGGCCTGGACCTGTCGCCGACCCGCGAGCTGCTGATCGAGGAATCGCTGCTGGGCTGGAAAGAGTACGAGATGGAAGTGGTCCGCGACAAGAAGGACAACTGCATCATCGTCTGCTCGATCGAGAACCTGGACCCGATGGGCATCCACACCGGCGATTCGATCACCGTCGCGCCGGCGCAGACCCTGACCGACAAGGAATACCAGCTGCTGCGCAACGCCTCGCTGGCGGTGCTGCGCGAGATCGGCGTCGATACCGGCGGCTCCAACGTGCAGTTCTCGATCAATCCGAAGGACGGCCGGATGATCGTGATCGAGATGAACCCGCGCGTGTCGCGTTCGTCGGCGCTGGCGTCGAAGGCGACCGGCTTCCCGATCGCCAAGGTCGCGGCCAAGCTGGCGGTCGGCTACACGCTGGACGAGCTGAAGAACGAGATCACCGGCGGCCAGACCCCGGCGTCGTTCGAGCCGTCGATCGACTACGTGGTCACCAAGGTGCCGCGCTTTGCCTTCGAGAAATTCCCGCAGGCCGACAGCCACCTGACCACGCAGATGAAGTCGGTGGGCGAGGTGATGGCCATGGGCCGCACGTTCCAGGAGTCGTTCCAGAAGGCGCTGCGCGGCCTCGAGGTCGGCGTCGACGGGCTGGACGAGAAGTCGACCGACCGCGACGAGATCGTCGAGGAGATCGGCGAGCCGGGTCCGGACCGGATCTGGTACGTCGGCGATGCGTTCCGCCTCGGCATGTCGCTCGAGCAGGTTTACGCCGAGACCGATATCGATCCGTGGTTCCTGGCCCAGATCGAGGACATCGTCAAGACCGAGGCGCAGGTCAAGGCGCGCACGCTGGACAGCCTGTCGGCCGCCGAGCTGCGCTATCTGAAGCAGAAGGGCTTCTCCGACCGGCGCCTGGCTCGGCTGATGAAGACCGACGCCAAGGCCGTGCGCGAGGCGCGTCTGGCCCACAACGTGCGTCCGGTCTACAAGCGCGTCGATACCTGCGCGGCCGAGTTCGCCACCAACACCGCCTACATGTATTCGACCTACGAGGCCGAGCATGGCGAGTGCGAGGCCAACCCGACCGACAAGCGCAAGATCATGGTGCTGGGCGGCGGCCCGAACCGGATCGGCCAGGGCATCGAGTTCGACTACTGCTGCGTGCACGCGGCGCTCGCGCTGCGCGAGGATGGCTACGAGACCATCATGGTCAACTGCAACCCGGAGACCGTGTCGACCGACTACGACACCTCCGACCGCCTGTACTTCGAGCCGCTGACGCTCGAGGACGTGCTCGAGATCGTCGACAAGGAAAAGCCGGTCGGCGTGATCGTGCAGTACGGCGGCCAGACCCCGCTGAAGCTGGCGCTGGATCTGGAGGCCAACGGCGTGCCCATCATCGGCACCAGCCCCGACATGATCGATGCGGCCGAGGACCGCGAGCGCTTCCAGAAGCTGCTGCAGGAGCTGGGTCTGCGCCAGCCGCCGAACCGCACCGCGCGCGCCGAGGACGAGGCGCTGAAGCTTGCCGAGGAGATCGGTTATCCGCTGGTGGTGCGCCCGTCCTACGTGCTGGGCGGCCGCGCGATGGAGATCGTCCATGAGCCGCGCGACCTCGAGCGCTATATGCGCGAGGCCGTCAAGGTCTCGAACGACTCGCCGGTGCTGCTGGACCGCTTCCTCAACGATGCGATCGAGTGCGACGTCGATGCGCTGTGCGATGGCAAGCGCGTCTTCATCGGCGGCGTGATGGAACACATCGAGCAGGCGGGCGTTCACTCGGGCGATTCGGCGTGTTCGCTGCCGCCGTACTCGCTGTCTCAGGCGACCGTCGATGAACTGAAGCGCCAGACCGCCGCGATGGCCAAGGCGCTGAACGTGGTCGGCCTGATGAACGTCCAGTTCGCGATCCAGCAGAAGGACGGCCAGGACATCGTCTACGTGCTCGAAGTGAACCCGCGCGCCTCGCGCACGGTGCCGTACGTGTCCAAGGCCACCGGCCTGTCGCTGGCGAAGATCGCTGCGCGCTGCATGGCAGGCCAGTCGCTGGACGAGCAGGGCGTTGGCGCCGAGGTGGTGCCGCCGTACTACAGCGTCAAGGAAGCGGTGTTCCCGTTCAACAAGTTCCCTGGCGTCGATCCGGTGCTCGGACCCGAGATGCGTTCGACCGGCGAGGTGATGGGCGTGGGCAAGACTTTCGGCGAGGCCCTGTTCAAGAGCCAGCTGGCGGCCGGTTCGCGCCTGCCCGAACGCGGCACCGTGCTGCTGACCGTCAAGGACAGCGACAAGCCGCACGCGGTCAGCGTCGCCCGCATGCTGCACGACATGGGCTACCCGCTGGTGGCCACGCGCGGCACCGCGTCCGCGATCGAGGCGGCCGGCATTCCGGTGCGCGTCGTCAACAAGGTCAAGGACGGCCGCCCGCATATCGTCGACATGCTCAAGAACGGCGAGCTCGCGCTGGTGTTCACCACGGTGGACGAGACCCGCACCGCGATCGCCGATTCGCGCTCGATCCGGATCTCGGCGCTGGCCAACCGGGTGCCGTACTACACGACCATCGCCGGTGCCCGCGCCGCGGTCGAAGGGCTGAAGCAGATGCAGAATCTGGAGGTCTACGACCTGCAGAGCCTGCACGCGTCGCTGGCCTGATTCTGGCCCGGAGCCGGGGCGAAGTTCGGCCGCCGGGTCCGGGTGCACCGGACCCCCGCGTCCGCCGGTGTTGATGCCGGCGGACGTCTTGTCCTAAACTAACGGGAATTTCGGCGGCCCAGCCGGCCGAAACAAGCCATACAAGGCAATAAAAGGCAATACGAGGCAGTACGAGGCAACACCGGTATTGCCAAGCATTACCGAACATTCCCTGGTAGTCACCAACGAACCTAAAAGCCGCGGTTGAGCGGAGGTGTGCCGGCAAGACCGCTGCGTACATCGCCCGCTGCGCTGCGGCTCATTTTTTTGCCTGACGAAGACATGAGCACCATTCCGATTACCAAGCGCGGCGCAGAACTCCTGAAAGCGGAGCTGCAACGCCTGAAGGCTGTCGAACGTCCCGCGGTGATCAATGCCATCGCCGAGGCGCGTGCGCAGGGCGATCTGTCGGAGAACGCGGAATACGACGCCGCCAAGGAAAAGCAGGCCTTTATCGAAGGCCGCATCCAGGAAGTCGAGGCCAAGCTGTCGGCCGCGCAGATCATCGATCCGACCCAGCTCGATACCGATGGCCGCATCGTGTTCGGCGCCACCGTCGACCTGGAAGACCTGGAATCGGGCAAATCGGTCCGCTATCAGATCGTCGGCGAGGATGAAGCCGATCTGGAAAGCGGCAAGATTTCGGTCAGCTCGCCGATCGCGCGAGCGCTGATCGGCAAGTTCGAAGGCGATGTGGCGACCGTGCTGGCCCCCGGCGGCGAGCGCGAGTACGAAGTCATCACCGTCCGCTATATCTGAGGCGGCGGCGCCGTGGTCTCGCCGTCCTCCCCGCTGTCGGGCCCGGCGTCCGCCGGCCAGCCGCTGCTGCCCCATCGGCTGTTTCTGCTGTTGACCGTGATCTGGGCGGGCAGCCTCTGGACCATCGGCTATCTGGTCGCTCCCACGTTGTTCGCCGTGCTGCCGAGCCGCGAAATGGCCGGCATGCTCGCCGGCCAGCTGTTCCGCACCGAGGCCGTGCTCGGCGTGGTGATCGGCGTGCTGCAACTGGTGCTGTGCAACGTGATGATCCGGCGCGGCGCCACGCGTTACCGCGCGCTGCGCTGGCTGGTGCTCGGCATGCTGTGCTGCGTGCTGATCGGCTATTTCGGGCTGCAGCCGTTCATGGAGAGCCTGCGGCACAAGGCGCAGGCGATGGGACTGGGCGTGTCGGAGTCGCCGTTCCGGGCGCGTTTCGGCATGCTGCACGGCGTCTCGAGCGCCTTCTATCTGCTGCAGAGCGTGCTGGCGCTGGTGCTGGTCTGGCGTCTGGCCGGCCGGCCGACGGGGGCGGAGGACTGAGGGGAGAGTATTTTTTCCCCTCTCCCGCTTGCGGGAGAGGGGCGGGGGGAGAGGGTAAACGGCGGTCGTCAAGCCACCGAGAATTGAAAACCACCCCTTCTCCCCGACCCTCTCCCCCTGAGGGGGAGAGGGGGTACAGCAGTGCGGGCGGGGGAGCCGCCGCTCAGCCCAGCGACTTCTTCTTCTGGCTGGCCTGGCGAGTGCGGGCGCGCTTGACGTTGCCGCCGGCGGTCACGCGCTCGTTGCCGAGCACGCGGACCTCGTTGCGGGTCGGGCGGCCGCCCGGCTTGGCGGCGGGTTTGCGCACCGTGACGGTGCGCGGTGCTGCGCCGCGGCGAGCCGGTGCCATGCGGCCCAGGTCTTGCGGCTGGTTTTCCTTCAGCCGCGCCGGTCCGGGGCGCCAGACCACCAGCAGCTTGCCGATGTGCTGGATCGGGGCGGCGCCCAGTTCATCGCAAATGGCTTCGTAGATGGCGATGCGGGTGTCGCGCTCGTCGCCGAACACGCGGATCTTGATCAGCTCGTGGGCGGCGAGGCTGCGGTCGATTTCGGCCAGAACGGCGCGGGTCAACCCCTCGGCGCCGATCATCACGACCGGATTCAGGCCGTGGGCACGGGAGCGCAGTTCGGAGCGCTGGGCGGGATTCAATTGAAGGGCAGGCATAGTCAGGCAGGATAGGGGCGACGCCGGTAAAGGCGGCTGGAAAGGCGGCTGGAAAGGCGGCTGCAAACGCGGCCGCAAACGCGGCCGGTAGGGCCTCTTACGTCGCAAGGGCGTCGCAACGGCGCGTATTATCCGTCAAACCGTCCCGGTCTGGCGGTGAAATCACGAGAAATGGCCAAGAACAAGTTCAGGCAGTCGTGGCTGCACGACCACATCAACGATCCCTATGTCAAGCTGGCGCAGCGCGAAGGCTATCGCGCCCGGGCCGCGTACAAGCTCAAGGAGATCGACGAGCAGGACAAGCTGATCCATCCGGGCCAGGTCATCGTCGACCTCGGCGCGGCGCCGGGCAGCTGGAGCCAGTATGTCCGCAACAAGCTGGCGGCTTCGCCGCGCGCAAAAGACGGCCATATCGACGGAGCGGTGGTGGCGATCGACCTGCTGCCGATGGAGCCGGTCGCCGACGTGACCTTCATCCAGGGCGATTTCCGCGAGGAAGGGGTGTTCCGGCAACTCGAAGAGATCGTGCTGGAGGCGTCCGGCGGCAACAAGATCGACCTTGTTTTGTCCGATATGGCCCCCAATTTGTCCGGTGTGGCCTCGGCCGATGCGGCGCGCATCGAATATCTGTGCGACCTGGCGCTCGAATTCGCCCAGGCCCATTTGAAACCCGACGGCGCGTTGCTGGTAAAGTGCTTCCACGGCAGCGGTTACAGCCAGATCGTCGAAAAGTTCAAGCGTCAGTTCAAGGTGGTGGCCAAGCGCAAGCCGAAGGCCTCGCGGGACAAATCCTCCGAAACTTTCATTCTGGGGCGCCACCTGAAGTCGCCCGGCTGAAGCGGCCGGACTGCCCGGCACGGGCCTTGGCATTGCCCATGGCCCGAAGCCGGGCACCATTTGAGCCGTTGCCGGTCTGATTGTCGTCTCGCATTGGCCTACGGGCTTTCGCCCGCTAGCGCTATCGCTATCGGACCGATAGGGACGCTTTTCGCCCCCCGGGGCGGCGCTGCATTACAATGCATGCAGCTATCGTTGGCAAGGCAATCGCAAAGGAGTTCGGCCTTGAATAACAACCTGTTTCAAAAGGCGGCAATCTGGCTCGTGATCGCGCTGGTGTTGTTTACCGTCTTCAAGCAGTTCGACAAGCCCCGTGCGCAGGAAAGCGTCACCTATTCGCAGTTCATGGATGACGCCAAGAACGGCAAGGTGAGCCGCGTCGACGTACAGGGCCGAAACCTCGTGGTGACGCCCAAGGAAGGGCAGAAATACACCATCATCTCGCCGGGCGACATCTGGATGGTCGGCGACCTGATGAAATATGGCGTCCAGGTGACCGGCAAGGCCGATGACGAGCCGAATGTGCTGGTCCAGGCCCTGTATTACCTCGGGCCGACCCTGCTGATCATCGTGTTCTGGTTCTACATGATGCGGCAGATGCAGGGCGGCGGCAAAGGCGGCGCCTTCTCGTTCGGCAAGTCGCGTGCGCGCCTGATCGACGAGAACCAGAATGCGGTCACCTTCCAGGACGTCGCCGGTTGCGACGAGGCCAAGGAAGAAGTGGTCGAGCTGGTCGACTTCCTGAAGGACCCGCAGAAGTTCCAGAAGCTGGGCGGGCGCATTCCGCGCGGCGTGCTGCTGGTCGGCCCTCCGGGTACCGGCAAGACGCTGCTGGCGCGCGCCATCGCCGGCGAGGCCAAGGTGCCGTTCTTCAGCATCTCCGGTTCGGACTTCGTCGAAATGTTCGTCGGCGTGGGCGCGGCCCGCGTGCGCGACATGTTCGAGAACGCCAAGAAGCAGGCCCCCTGCATCGTGTTCATCGATGAAATCGACGCTGTCGGCCGCCATCGCGGCGCCGGCATGGGCGGCGGCAACGACGAGCGCGAGCAGACGCTGAACCAGATGCTGGTCGAGATGGACGGCTTCGAGGCCAACTCGGGCGTGATCGTGATCGCCGCGACCAACCGTGCCGACGTGCTGGACAAGGCGCTGCTGCGTCCGGGCCGCTTCGACCGCCAGGTCTTCGTCGGTCTGCCGGACATCCGCGGCCGCGAGCAGATCCTGAAGGTCCATATGCGCAAGGTGCCGATCGGCAACGATGTCGACGCGTCGGTGATCGCGCGCGGCACCCCGGGCTTCTCCGGTGCCGATCTGGCCAACCTGGTCAACGAGGCCGCGCTGTTCGCCGCCCGCCGCAACAAGCGCGTGGTCGACATGCAGGACTTCGAGGACGCGAAGGACAAGATCTATATGGGTCCGGAGCGCAAGTCCACGGTGATGCGCGAAGAGGAACGCAAGGCGACCGCGTACCACGAGTCGGGCCATGCGGTGGTGGCCAAGCTGCTGCCCAAGGCCGACCCGGTGCACAAGGTCACCATCATGCCGCGTGGCTGGGCGCTGGGCGTGACCTGGCAGCTGCCCGAGCATGACAAGTACTCGAAGTACAAGGACAACATGCTCGACGAGATCGCCATCCTGTTCGGCGGCCGCGCCGCGGAAGAGGTGTTCCTCAATGCGATGAGCACCGGGGCGTCCAACGACTTCGAGCGCGCCACCAAGATCGCGCGCGACATGGTGACCCGCTTCGGCATGAGCGACACGCTCGGCACGATGGTCTATGTCGACACCGAGCAGGAAGGCCTGTTCGGCAAGATGTCGTCCAAGTCGGTGTCCGAAGTCACGCAGCAGAAGGTCGACGGCGAGATCCGTCGCATCCTCGACGAGCAGTACGCGCTGGCCAAGCGCCTGCTGGAAGAGAATCGCGACAAGGTCGAAGCGATGACCGCCGCGCTGATGGAGTGGGAAACGATCGATGCCGACCAGGTCAACGACATCATGGCAGGCAAGCCGCCGCGTCCGCCGCGCGGCATGCCGGGCGCCAGCGGCGGCGGTACGCCGCCGTCGGGCGGCTCGCCGGTGACGCCGTCGAACGCACCGGCCGCGGCCTGATCCGCGACTGTCCGGTCAGAGCATGATGGCAGCGCTGCGCTTCGCGCGCTGAGCTTCGAAAGCCGGTGCCCCAGGGCACCGGCTTTTTTCGTCCCGACCCCTCGCCGCCGACCTCCGTTCGCGTTTCTCGTTTCCCGTTTTCCTTCCCGTTTCATTCAGGACTGCAACTTGTCGACCTCGTATTTCCAGTGCGGGCGCTACCGCTTCCCGCGCGACCGCCGCCCGCTGGTCATGGGCATCCTCAACGTGACGCCCGACTCGTTCTCCGACGGCGGCCAGCATGCGAGCCGCGACGCGGCGCTGCGCCATGCCGAACAGATGATTGCCGAGGGCGTGGACATCATCGATATCGGCGGCGAATCGAGCCGGCCGGGCTCCGCCTCGCTGCCGCTGGACCAGGAACTGGCACGCGTGCTGCCGGTGATCGAGGCGCTGCGCGACTGCGGCAAGCCGCTGTCGATCGATACCTACAAGCCCGAGACCATGCGCGCCGCGCTGGCGGCCGGCGCGGATCTCATCAATGACATCTGGGGTCTGCGCATGCCGGGCGCAATCGACGCGGTCGCTGCGGCCGAGGCGGGCGAAGCGGGCCTGTGCGTGATGCACATGCAGCGCGACCCGCAGACGATGCAGGAGGCCCCGCACTACGACGACGTGGTCGGCGAGGTCCGTGACTTCCTGCAGCAGCGAGTCGACGCGCTGCGCGCCGCCGGCGTCGACGACAGCCGCATCGTGCTCGATCCGGGCTTTGGCTTTGGCAAGACTGTCGATCATAATCTGCGCCTGCTTGGCGAATTGCCGCAGCTGGCGGTCGAAGGGCTGCCCTTGTTGGCCGGCCTGTCGCGCAAGTCGACGCTGGGGGCGATCCTCGGCGGACGGCCGCCGCAGCAGCGCGTCGCGGCCAGCATCGCCGGCGCTGTGTGCGCTGCCGAACGCGGCGCCTATATCGTGCGCGTGCACGATGTGCAGGCCTCGGTCGATGCCATGAAGACCTGGTGGGCGGTGCGCCAGCAGCGCCTCGAGCTGGAAGCCTCGGCCCGAGCGGCCGAGCCGCAGTCTCTTCCGCCGCTGCGGTAACCCCCACTCATTCAAAACACGAACAACCGGAACCCGAATCAGAACAGGGAGAACGATCGGATGACACGTAAATACTTCGGCACCGATGGCGTGCGCGGCAGGGTCGGCGAGGCGCCGATCACGCCGGACTTCGTGATGCGGCTCGGCTATGCAGCCGGCCGCGTGCTGGCGCTAGGCCAGCCGAGCACGCAGGGCAAGCCCACGGTGCTGATCGGCAAGGACACGCGGATCTCCGGCTATATGCTGGAAGCGGCGCTGGAGGCGGGCTTCACCGCGGCAGGCGTCCATGTGCTGCTGACCGGTCCGCTGCCCACGCCCGGCGTCGCCTACCTGACGCGGGCGCTGCGCCTTGCCGCCGGGGTGGTGATCTCGGCCAGCCACAACCCGTACCACGACAACGGCATCAAGTTCTTCTCGGCGACCGGCGACAAGCTGGCCGACGATGTCGAACTGGCGATCGAGGCCGAACTGGAGGCGCCGATGCACTGCGTGCCGTCCGACCAGCTGGGCCGCGCCCGCCGGATCGACGATGCGGCCGGCCGTTACATCGAGTTCTGCAAGAGCACCTTTCCGTACGACAAGGACCTGCATGGCCTGAAGCTGGTGGTCGACTGCGCGCATGGCGCCGCCTACCACATCGCCCCGCACGTGTTCCACGAGCTGGGCGCGGACGTGGTGTCGATCGGCAACCAGCCCAATGGGCGCAATATCAACGACGGCTACGGCGCCACCGCGCCCGACAAGCTGGTCGAGGCCGTCAAGGCCAACGGCGCGGACCTCGGCCTGGCCTTCGACGGCGACGCCGACCGGCTGCAGGTGGTCGACGCCGATGGCCGGCTCTACAACGGCGACGAGCTGCTGTATGCGATCGTGCAGGACCGCATCGCCTGCGGGCACAGCGTTCCCGGCGTGGTCGGCACGCTGATGACCAATATGGCGGTGGAGCTGGCGCTGCAACGCCAGGGCATCGAGTTCGTCCGTGCCAAGGTCGGGGACCGCTACGTGCTGGAGGAACTGGGCAAGCGCGGCTGGACCCTGGGCGGCGAGGGCTCGGGCCACTTGCTATGTCTGGATCGGCACTCCACCGGTGACGGCATCGTGTCGGCCCTGCAGGTGCTGGCGGCGCTGCGCCGCAGCGGCAAGACGCTGGCCCAGCTGCTCGACGGCGTGTCGCTGTTTCCGCAGACGCTGATCAATGTGCGGGTGCAGAAGGGCTTCGACTGGCAAAACCATGCCGGCCTGCAGGCTGCGCGCGCCGAGATCGAGCCGGCGCTGGCCGGGAAGGGTCGGGTACTGATCCGCGCCTCCGGCACCGAGCCGGTGGTCCGGGTGATGGTCGAGGCGGAGCAGGCAGAGACGGCCGAGCAGGCGGCCCGCAAGCTGGCGGACTCGCTGGCTTCCTGAGTATCGAGCAGGGCGCAGGTCCGTCAGCCGCCCTTCGGAAAACGCCCGGCCCGTGCCGGGCGTTTTTCTTTGCTGCCGGGGCAGGGCGGCAGCCGCTCCCCGCCGGTCTTAAATGTCACTTCAAAGAAATTTTGGCGATGTCATGGAACTGTCATAGTGGCCGCATACAGTTCGGGATGTCAAAAAACTGACATTCCCAAACCATGTTCTCTGGAGGACATATGAAGCTGGTCAAGACTGCCGTTGCGGGCATCGTTTCGATGGTGGTAGCAGGCTCCGCATTCGCGGCAGAAATTACCGGTGCAGGCGCTTCCTTTCCGGCGCCCGTCTATTCCAAGTGGGCCGATGCATACCAAAAAGCAACGGGTAACAAGGTCAACTATCAATCGATCGGGTCGTCGGGCGGCATCAAGCAGATCAACGCCAAGACGGTCGATTTCGGCGCTTCGGACGCCCCGCTGAAGGACGAGGAACTGGCCAAGCAAGGTCTGGTGCAGTTCCCGACCGTGATCGGCGGCGTGGTGCCGGTGATCAATCTGCAAGGCATCAAGCCGGGCGACCTGACCATCACCGGCGAAGTGCTGGCCGACATCTATCTGGGCAAGATCAAGAAGTGGGACGATCCGGCCATCAAGGCGCTGAATCCGAACGCCAAGCTGCCGAGCCAGGACATCCTGCCGGTGCGCCGCGCCGACGGTTCGGGCACCACCTTCATCTTCACCAACTACCTGTCGAAGGTCAGCCCCGACTGGAAGAGCACGGTCGGTGAAGGCACCACGGTCAACTGGCCGGGCGGCGGCACCGGCGGCAAGGGCAACGAGGGCGTGGCCGCCTTCGTGCAGCGTCTGAACGGCGCGATCGGCTACGTCGAGTACGCCTACGCCAAGCAGAACAAGATGACGCACGTGAAGATGAAGAACGCCGCTGGCGCGGTGGTTTCGCCGAGCGACGATGCGTTCAAGGCCGCTGCGGCCGGCGCCGACTGGAGCAAGTCGTACTACCAGATCCTGACCAACCAGCAGGGCAAGGACGCCTGGCCGATCGCCGGCGCGACCTTCATCCTGGTGCACAAGAACCAGGAAAAGCCGGCGCAAGGCGCGGAAGTGCTGAAGTTCTTCGACTGGGCCTACAAGAGCGGCGGCAACATGGCCACGGAACTGGACTACGTGCCGATGCCCGAGGCGGTCGTCAACCAGATCCGCGCGACCTGGAAGAACAGCATCAAGGACGCGTCGGGCAAGGGCCTGTACTGATCGATCTGTGGTGATCCGACGGGAGGGCGTGCCAAGCGTGCTGCGCTCTCCCCCGGTCCCCGTTCCGGCCCCTCTCCCGCAAGCGGGGGAGGGGAGCAAAACCGAGTACTCCTACCATGGCGACCACGTCCGATCTTCCCGCCGTACGCGCACCCGGCCGCACCGGTGACATCCTGTTCGGTGGCCTGACGCGCGGCGCCGCCATCGTCACCCTGATGCTGCTGGGCGGCATCATCGTCTCGCTTGCCATCAGTGCCTGGCCTTCGATCCAGGTCTTCGGCCTCAAATTCCTGTGGACGGCGGAGTGGGATCCTCCCGCCGACGTCTACGGCGCGCTGGTGCCGATCTACGGCACCGTCGTGACCTCGCTGATCGCGCTGATCATCGCGGTGCCGGTCAGCTTCGGCATCGCGTTGTTCCTGACCGAGCTGTCGCCGGCATGGCTGCGCCGCCCGCTGGGCACAGCCATCGAGCTGCTGGCCGCGGTGCCGTCGATCGTCTACGGCATGTGGGGCCTGCTGGTGTTCGCGCCGCTGTTCGGCGAGTACTTTCAGAAGCCGCTGGCCGCCACCGTGGGGCAGCTGCCGCTGATCGGGCCGCTGTTCCAGGGCGCGCCGCTGGGCATCGGCCTGCTGTGCGCCGGCGTGATCCTGGCGATCATGATCATTCCGTATATCGCCTCGGTGATGCGCGACGTGTTCGAGGTCACCCCCGTGCTGCTGAAGGAATCCGCCTACGGCGTCGGCTGCACCACCTGGGAGGTGATGTGGAACGTCGTGCTGCCCTATACCCGCGCCGGCGTGATCGGCGGCATCATGCTGGGCCTGGGCCGCGCGCTGGGCGAAACGATGGCGGTCACCTTCGTGATCGGCAACACCAATCTGCTGGACAACGCCTCGCTGTTCTCGCCGGGCAACAGCATCACGTCCGCACTGGCGAACGAGTTTGCCGAGGCCGGTCCCGGCCTGCATACCGCCGCGCTGATGGAGCTGGGTCTGATCCTGTTCTTCATCACCTTCGTCGTGCTGGCGCTGTCCAAACTGCTGCTGCTGCGCCTGTCGCGCAATGAGGGCAAGAAATGAATTCGACCAGCCAAGCGACCATGTCGACGTCGTCGATCCCGGCTGTCCATGCCGATGCCAACGAGGTGCGTGAGCGCCTGCAGGCACGGCGCAAGCGCATGAACGTCTACGCGCTGGCGGCCTCGCTGGCGGCGATGACCTTCGGCCTGTTCTGGCTCGCGTGGATCCTGTGGACCACGATCGCGCTGGGTATCGGCGGTCTGTCGATCGACCTGTTCACGCAGATGACGCCGGCACCGAACACCGCCGGCGGGGGCCTGGCCAACGCGATCTTCGGCAGCTTCGTGATGGTGGGCCTGGCGACCGTGCTGGGCACGCCGCTGGGCATCCTGGCCGGCATCTATCTGGCCGAGTACGGCCAGAAGTCGGCGCTGGCCAGCTTCATCCGCTTCATCAACGACATCCTGCTGTCGGCGCCGTCGATCGTGATCGGCCTGTTCGTCTACGCGCTGGTGGTGGCCCGGATGGGGCATTTTTCGGCCTGGGCCGGCATCTGCGCGCTGGCGCTGCTGCAGATCCCGATCGTCGTGCGCACCACCGAGAACATGCTGAACCTGGTGCCCAACGCGCTGCGCGAGGCCGCCTTCGCGCTCGGCACGCCGAAATGGAAGATGGTGCTGTCGATTACGGTCAAGGCCTCGTACGCGGGCATCATTACCGGCGTGCTGCTGGCCGTGGCCCGGATCGCCGGCGAGACCGCGCCGCTGCTGTTCACCGCGCTGTCGAACCAGTTCTGGAGCACGGACCTGAACAAGCCGATGGCCAACCTGCCGGTGACCATCTTCCGCTTCGCGATGAGCCCCTTTACCGAATGGCAGGAACTGGCTTGGGCCGGCGTGTTCCTGATCACGATCGGCGTACTGGCGCTGAACATCCTGGCGCGCGTGCTGTTCAAGAAGAGCCAGTGAGCGCAGCCCACGCCATCGGCCCAATGATCCGGCAGCAAAGCGAACCGCAAGCAGCACGCGAAACCACGAATTTACCTGCGAGACCCAGCATGACTTCGACCGTCATCGACATCCCCGACAGCGTCCGCGCGAAGATCGACGTGCGCAACCTGAACTTCTACTACGGACAGTTCCACGCGCTGAAGAACATCAACATGTCGATCCCGGACCGCAAGGTCACGGCTTTCATCGGCCCGTCGGGCTGCGGCAAATCGACCCTGCTGCGCACCCTCAACAAGATGTACGCGCTCTATCCCGAGCAGCGCGCCGAGGGCGAGATCAACATGGACGGCGAGAACCTGCTGACCAGCCGCAAGGACATCGCGCTGCTGCGCGCCAAGGTGGGCATGGTGTTCCAGAAGCCGACGCCGTTTCCGATGTCGATCTACGACAATATCGCCTTCGGCGTGCGGCTGTTCGAGAAGCTGTCGCGCTCGGAAATGGACGATCGCGTCGAGTGGGCGCTGTCCAAGGCCGCGCTGTGGAACGAGGCCAAGGACAAGCTGCACCAGTCGGGCTACAGCCTGTCCGGCGGCCAGCAGCAGCGGCTGTGCATCGCGCGCGGTATCGCGATCCGCCCCGAGGTGCTGCTGCTCGACGAGCCGTGCTCGGCGCTGGACCCGATCTCGACCGGCCGCATCGAGGAACTGATCGCCGAACTCAAGGACGAGTACACGGTGGTGATCGTGACCCATAATATGCAGCAGGCCGCGCGTTGCTCGGACTTCACCGCCTACATGTACCTGGGCGAGCTGATCGAGTTCGGCGAGACGGAGAAGATCTTCATCAAGCCGCATCGCAAGGAAACCGAGGACTACATCACCGGCCGTTTCGGCTGAGCAGCAAGGCAGCCCGTCCAAGCAACGCCCGCCGTGCCGCGCGATGCATCAGCATCCGCGGCCAGGAGAACATGATGACCGACAAGCACCTGTCGACCCAGTTCGACGCCGACCTCAACGCGATCAATACCAAGCTGCTGCAGATGGGCGGCCTGGTCGAGGCGCAGATCGATACCGCGATGAAGGCGCTGACCGACTTCGACGCCACGCTCGCCGATCTGGTCATCGAGCGCGAAAACCAGCTCAATGCGCTCGAGATCGAGATCGACGCCGACTGCGGCAATATCATCGCGCGCCGGCAGCCGACCGCGCGCGACCTGCGCCTGGTGATGGCCATCTCGAAGACCATCACCAACCTGGAGCGTGCCGGCGACGAGGCCGAGAAGATCGCCAAGCGCACCAAGCACATCATGGAAGAAACCGGCGCGCAGGGCATCAACTACGCCGAGGTCAAGCTGGCCGGCGATCTGGCGATCGCGCTGCTGCGCAAGTCGCTCGATGCCTTTGCCCGCCTCGATACGGTCGCGGCCGCGCGCATCGTCAAGGAAGACAAGGCGATCGACGACGAATTCCGCGCCTTCGTGCGCAAGCTGATCACCTACATGATGGAAGACCCGCGCACGATCTCGGTCGCGCTGGACTTCCTGTTCATCGCCAAGGCCGTCGAGCGCATCGGCGACCATGCCAAGAACATTGCGGAGTTCATCATCTATATCGTCAAGGGCACCGACGTCCGCCATACCTCGCGCGAGGACATGGAAAAGGAAGCGCTGAGCTGAACCAACCCGTCGAGCGACGCCGTGGTACCTGTCCGTTGTCTCGCTGCCCGGCGTGTACCTGCCCGTTTCGCTCGGCGTACATCGCCCGCTGTACTACGTCATCTCGCTGTTCCATCTGCCAATACCTGAACCTGCCAGAGAGCGGAGACTTCATTCATGCCTAGCAGTATTCTGGTCGTCGAAGACGAACCGGCCATCGCCGAACTGATCGCCGTCAACCTGCAGCACGCCGGGCACTATCCGATCCGTGCCTACAACGCCGAGCAGGCGCTGTCGCTGATGAGCGATGTGTTGCCCGATCTGGTCCTGCTCGACTGGATGCTGCCGGGCAAGTCGGGGGCGGTGTTCGCCAAGGAACTGCGCAACAACGAGCGCACCAAGCAGATCCCGATCATCATGCTGACCGCCCGCAGCGAGGAGCAGGACAAGGTGATGGGACTGGAGGCAGGCGCCGACGACTACGTGACCAAGCCGTTCTCGCCGAAGGAACTGCTGGCGCGCATCAAGGCGGTGTTGCGCCGGCGCGCGCCGCAGCTGACCGACGATGTGGTCGCGATCAACGGCCTGCGGCTGGACCCGGCCACGCATCGCGTCACCGGCGAGGACGAATCGGGCCCGATCAAGCTCGAACTTGGCCCGACCGAATTCCGCCTGCTGCATTTCCTGATGACCCACCCGGAGCGCGTGCACAGCCGCTCGCAGCTGCTCGATCAGGTCTGGGGCGACCACGTCTTCGTCGAGGAGCGTACCGTCGACGTCCATATCAAGCGCCTGCGCGCGGCGCTGGCCCCCGGGGGCTACAGCGCGATGATCGAAACGGTGCGCGGCAGCGGCTATCGCCTGGCCCGGTCGCCGGGGCAGTGAAGGGCCGGGCTCGCCGGGCTCGCCGCGAGACGGGCGGCCGGGGCGAGGCGGCGTCGCTTTCTTCGGTTTCGTGGCACACTGCGGCCCATTCCGCCTGCGCGGCCGGCCCTGAATTCCGCCGTCGCCGACCCCCGCCAGGCTGCCATCGCACGATCTCATGAATGTCATCTGGGCCCGATCCGCGGCCGTCCTGATCCTGCTGGCCATCGCCGCCGCGCTGCTGGCCGTCCTTGTCGGCGTCACCACCGCGCTGGCGGTGACCAGCGGCGCGCTGCTGGCGCTGCTGCTGTATTACCTGTATCAGATCAACCGGCTGTGGAAGGTGCTGGACGCGCCGGCTTACGGCGAGATTCCCAGCGCGCTCGGCCTGTGGGGCGAGGTCTATTACCGGCTGCACCGGCTGGTCAAGCGCTGGCGCATGCAGGTGCTGCAGGTCGAGCAGCAGCATACCCGCTTCATTCAGGCCATCCAGGCCTCGCCCAACGGCGTGCTGATGCTGGACGACGCCGACCAGATCGAGTGGTGCAACGCCGTGGCCGAACTGCATTTCGGCCTCAGCGCGCGGCGTGACGCACGCCAGCGCATCACGCATCTGATCCGGCGGCCGGAGTTTGTGCAGTACCTGATGTTGCAACGTTTCGACGAACCCTTGCAGATGCGCGACATGGGCGAACACAAGCAGAGCGTGCTGGCGGTGCAGGTGCTGCCCTATGGCGACAATCGCAAGCTGGTGCTGACACAGGACATCACCAAGCTCGAGAACACCGAGTCGATGCGGCGCGATTTCGTTGCCAACGTCTCGCATGAACTGAAGACGCCGCTGACCGTGCTGACGGGCTTTCTCGAGACCGTGCGCGATCTGCCGATCTCGGACGAGGATCGTCGGCGCTATGTCGACATGATGATGACGCAGGCCATGCGCATGCAGCATATCGTCGAGGACCTGCTGGCGCTGGCCAAGCTCGAAAGCGACATGCAGCCGCCAAGCCAGGATCCGGTCGATATCGGCGCGCTGGTGCACCACCTGGTGCACGACGCGCAGGGCCTGTCGCAGGGCCGGCACGAGATCACCGCCGACATCGATCGAACGGTCGGCATCCGCGGCAGCGAAACCGAGCTGCTGTCGGCATTGGGCAATCTGGTGTCGAACGCGGTGCGCTACACGCCCGAGGGCGGCCGAATCGGCATCGCCCTGTGCTACCGCGACGGCCACGCGGTGTTCTCGGTCAGCGATACGGGACTGGGCATCGCCGCCGAGCACATTCCGCGGCTGACCGAACGCTTCTATCGCATCGACCGCAGCCGTTCACGCGATACCGGCGGCACCGGCCTGGGCCTGGCCATCGTCAAGCACGTGCTGTCGCGCCACCACGCCGAGCTGCGCATCAGCAGCGAGGTAGGCAAGGGCAGCGTGTTCCGGGTGGTGTTTCCGGTCGATCGCAGCATCCACCAGCCGGGCGCGCGGCACGCGGCGTAGGATCAGCGCAGCCGTAGAGCCTCAATTTGCCCGGTGATTTGCTCCCTCTCCCCCTCAGGGGGATAGGGCTGGGGAGAGGGGGTGGTGTCAAGCAGAGGCGGTGGTGTTTGAACCACCGTTTTCCCTCTCCCCCAACCCCTCTCCCGCCAGCGGGAGAGGGGAGCAGCCGAGTCGCCAGACTTCGTCCCTCAGGCGAACATCCCTAGCAACTCCATCTGACTGACCCGCCGTTCCTTGCCCTTGCCCGTCTGCTGCACATAGCTGCCGTCCGGCTGCATCACCCAGGCCGAGCCGTTGTCGCGCAGATGCACCAGCAGCCCTTCCTGGATCACGCGCGTCTTCAGCGTCTTGTCCAGGATCGGGAAGGCGACCTCGACGCGGCGGAACAGGTTGCGGTCCATCCAGTCGGCGCTCGACAGATACAGCAACTCGGTGCCGCCGGCCAGGAAGTAATTGACGCGATGGTGTTCGAGGAAGCGGCCGACGATCGACCGCACCGTGATGTTCTCGGACAGCCCCGGCACGCCCGGGCGCAGCGCGCAAACGCCGCGAACGATCAGATCGATCTGCACGCCGGCGCGCGAGGCCTTGTACAGTTCCTCGATCACCGACGGCTCCAGCAGCGCGTTCATCTTGGCGATGATGCGCGCCGGCTTGCCGGCCCGCGCGTTGCGTGCTTCCGCGCGAATGTGCTCGACCAGATTGCTCTGCATCGTGAACGGCGACTGCCACAGATGCTTGAGCTTGATCGAGCCGGCCGTGCCGGTCAGCAGCTGGAATACGTGGTGCACGTCCTCGCACACTTCCTCGTTGGCGGTCAGCAGCCCGAAGTCGGTGTACAGCCGTGCGGTGCGCGGATGATAGTTGCCGGTGCCCAGATGGACGTAGCGGCGCAGCTTGGTCTGCTTGCTCTTCGGGCTGGCGGGCTCGCGCCGCACGATCAGCAGCATCTTGGCGTGGCACTTGTGGCCGACCACGCCGTAGATCACGTGGGCACCCGCCGATTCGAGACGCTCCGCCCAGTTGATATTGGTTTCCTCGTCGAAGCGCGCCAGCAGCTCCAGCACCACGGTCACATCCTTGCCGTTGCGCACCGCGGTCATCAGCGCTTCCATCACCAGCGAGTCGTTGCCGGTGCGATAGACGGTCTGCTTGATCGCCACCACGTCCGGATCGTTGGCCGCCAGCTGCAGCAGATCCAGCACCGAGCTGAAGCTTTCGTACGGATGGTGCAGCAGCACGTCGCGCTGGCGGATCACGTCGAACATCGGCGCGCTGCCGCTGAACGCCCTGACCGCGGCGGGAACGTGCGGCGGATACTTGAGGGCGGGGCGGTCGACCATATCGGGGATCGACATCAGCCGCACCAGGTTCACCGGACCGCTGACGCGGTACAGATCCTGTTCGCCGAGCGCGAACTCGGTCAGCAGCCGCCGCGTCAGCGCCGGCGGCGTTTCTGCCGCGACCTCCAGCCGCACCGCATCGCCGTAGTGACGCGTCGGCAGTTCGCCCTGCAGTGCCTCGCGCAGATCGGTGATCTCGTCTTCGGAGACGAACAGATCGGAATTGCGGGTCACGCGGAACTGATAGCAGCCGTCGACCTCGATCGCCGGGAACAGCTCGTGCACGAAGCCCTGCATGAACGAGGACAGCAGCACGAAGCCGTACGGATAGCCCGACAGCGACTGCGGCATCTGCACCACGCGCGGCAGCGCGCGCGGGGCCTGCACGATCGCCAGGTCGGCCTCGCGGCCGAAGGCGTCCTTGCCGGACAGCTCGACGACGAAGTTCAGGCTCTTGTTGGAAACGCGCGGAAAGGGATGGGCGGGATCGAGCGCGATCGGCGTCAGCACCGGCCCGATCTCGCGCACGAAGAAGTCGCGCGCCCAGTCGCGCTGGGCGTCGTTCCAGACCGTCGTCATGTGGAAGAACACCCCCTCGCGCTCGAGCAGGGGGAAGATCACGTCCTGCAGCATGGCATACTGCGCTGCAACGAGGCGCTGTGTCCGCTCGGTGATCGCCTGGTAGGTTTGCTGGAACGACAGGCCGTCGGGCGTCAGGCCGGACGGGTTGTCGCGCATCTGCTCCTTGAGTCCGGCCATCCGGATCTCGAAGAACTCGTCGAGATTGCTCGACACGATGCAGATGAACTTGAGGCGTTCCAGCAGCGGCACCGACGGGTCCGCTGCCTGGGCCAACACACGGGAGTTGAATTCCAGGATGCCGAGTTCGCGATTGAGCAGCGTACCGGGCGGGGTCGTCGACATAGGCATGACCTTCTTTGGGCGATGCGGCGACTTTTCCATAGAATCGTGTCAACTTGATGACAACGTGATTTTGTCATGACACCGACACGACCAGGACATATTCTTCCTGCCTCGCGCGGCCGGCGCTGAACGCGACGCCGCCGGTCCGTGTTTCCAGACTGCTATGACGATGAACAATACTCCACGCCTGCTCGCCGCCGTCGATATGGGCTCCAACAGTTTCCGGCTGATGATCGGCCGGGTGGACGAGATCCAGACCGCGACCGGTCCGGTCAGCCAGATCTTCCAGGTCGATGCGCTGCGCGAGCCGGTGCGGCTGGCCGCGGGCCTGACCGCCGACAAGTACCTGGACCAGCCGGCGCGGCGCCGCGGCGTGGAGGCGCTGCGGCGCTTCGGCGATCGCCTGCGCGAATTCTCGCCGGACCAGGTGCGGGCCGTTGCCACCAATACGCTGCGCGTGGCGAAGAACGCCTCGGAGTTTCTGATCGAGGCGGAGAACGCGCTGGGCTTCCCGATCGAGGTGATCGCCGGCCGCGAGGAGGCCCGGCTGATTTATCTGGGCGCGTCGCACGATGCGCCGGCCTGTGCCGGCAATCGCCTGGTGGTCGATATCGGCGGCGGCTCGACCGAATTCATCATCGGCCATGGCTATACCGCCAAGCTGATGGAGTCGCTGTATATCGGTTGCGTGTCGCATAGCCGGCAGTTCTTTCCCAGCGGCAATGTCGACGAGTACGCGATGAAGCAGGCCGAACTGGCTGCGCGCCGCGAGATCCAGGTGCTGGTGCGCCAGTACCGCAGCGCGGGCTGGAAGCAGGCGGTGGGCTCGTCGGGCACCGCCCGCGCGCTGGCCGAGCTGATCGAGCTGAACGGCATGAACGACAACGCGCAGGAGCACGGCATCACGCGCGAAGGACTGGAGCGGCTCAAGCGCGCGCTGATCAAGGCCGAGAACACCAATCGCGTGCGGCTGATCGGCCTGAAGCCGGACCGGATTCCGGTGCTGCCGGGCGGGCTGTCGATCATGCTCGGCGTGTTCGCGGAACTCGATGTCGACCGCATGGACGTGACCGACGGCGCGCTGCGGCTGGGCGTGCTGTACGACCTGCTCGGCCGCAGCCATCACGAGGACATGCGCACTGTCACGGTCGATCAATTCATGCGCCGCTATGGCGTCGACCGTGCCCAGGCCGCGCGCGTGCGCCACGCCGCGCAACGGCTGCTGGCGCAGTTTCCGGACCCGGCCAACGAGCGGCGCGAGGACAATCTGGCGCTGCTGGGCTGGGCCGCGAGCCTGCACGAGATCGGCATGTCGATCGCGCACAGCAGCTACCACAAGCATTCGGCCTATATCGCCACGCATGCGGACATGCCGGGCTTTTCCAAGACCGATCAGGCGCGGCTCGCCACGCTGCTGCTCGGCCATGCCGGCAAGCTGGGCAAGCTGTCCGGGCGCGGTCGCTTTCTCGATTGGCGCATGCTGTTCAGCCTGCGCCTGGCCTTCGTGCTGTGCCGGCGCCGCGCCGACGTCGAACTGCCGGAGATCAAGGTCAGCCAGCGCGCCGATGCGCTGGAAGAGGGCTTCGAGGTGCGGCTGCCCAAGGCATGGATCGAGGCCAATCCGCTGGTCGAATACAGCCTCGGCAAGGAAGCCGACGAATGGGAGCGGATCGGAATCCGCTACAAGGTGGTGTACGTCTGAGAGGCGATGCGGCGGTGTTCTCCCTCTCCCGCCTGCGGGAGAGGGCCGGGGAGAGGGCAGCGCGCCAGCGGCGCGCCGTTACCTCGTCGGCTCAGCGCTGCAACCCCAGGAAATGCCGCGCATAACGCGGATTCATGTCCCCCACGCGCAGCAGCGTAAGGAAGTCCGCCACATTGAAGTCCGGATCCCAGGCGGGCATGCCGCAGATGCGCGCGCCCAGGCGCAGATAGCCCTTGATCAGCGCCGGCGGCTCGACTTCCAGATCCTGATTCAGCTCCTCGACCGGCAACGGCAGCCGCGGAAACGCGTGGTATTCGATCGGCGCCAGATAGTTGCGCGCGAACACGCGGCTCAGGCTGGCAGCGATATGACCGCCGTCGTTGATCGGCACGCTTGCGCAGCCGAGCATCGACTCGATGCCCCAGCGCTGCAGATACTCGCCCAGGCCGCCCCACAGCGCCATGATGACGCTGCCGGTGCGGTAGTCGCGATGCACGCACGAGCGTCCCAGCTCGACCATCTTCGGCTTCAGATGCGCCAGCCGGACCAGATCGAATTCCGATTCGGCGTACAGGCAGCCGATGCGCTTGGCCTGGTGGGGCGGCAGTACGCGATAGGTGCCCACGACTTTCAGCGTGGCCAGGTCGCGCACGATCAGGTGGTCGCAGTAGGCATCGAACATGTCGATGTCGAGCTCGGGCGACGAGGTCGACAGGCGCGCGCCCATCTCCTCGGCAAACACCTTGTAGCGCAGCCGCTGCGCCTCGACTACTTCGTCCTGGTGGCGCGCCCACGCCACGCTGAGAGCAGGCGCTGCATCTTGCTGCGCAACGGATTGGCGATGAAGACGCCTCCGGCCCGAATGGCCCGCCAGGCCATTGGGCAAGGAATCGAAGAGCGGCTGGGTAGGCGTCGGGAGGTCTCGCATCAGATGTCCTTTCGATGACAACATGGCTGCGAAACAATGTAGAGGGGGCCAGTGACAGCCCCGTGAAGCGGCGATGACGGTTGCGTGACCGTGCGGCCGTGGCGAGATGAATACGCGGCGGCGGTTACCGCGCCGCGTACGGCATCCGCACCAAGGTCAAAGGAATTCGGGGTTGATGACCGCGCGCAGCACCACCTGGTCCTCGTGCTCGCGCGTGCGGGCCGTCAGCCACCAGATGCCGCTCTTGCGGATGCTCCAGCTGATCTCCGTGCCCGCCAGCAGCAGCGCCGCGAGCCGGCCGATCCAGGGCTGATGTCCGACCACGACCGTGGTGCCGGCCGCATGCGGCCAGTCGATCGCGGCCAGCACGTCGGTGACATCGCTGTCCGGCGCCAGCGCGGGCACCACCAGCGCATCCGGGCGCAATGCCGCTGCGGTTTCGCGGCTGCGCTGCGCCGGACTGCACAACAGCCGCGCATCGGGCGGCAGATGCGCGCGCAACCACGCGGCCGAGGCTTCGGCCTGCTTGCGGCCGCGGCGGGTCAGGGCACGTTGCAGGTCCGCGGCGCGGCCCATGCCGGCAACATCGGGGAGCGCTTCCGCTTCGGCGTGGCGCCACAGGATCAGGTTCATCGCTGGAGATCGGCACGGCGCGAATGCCGTGCAGTGGTCGTTCGTGTTGGAACTCCGGAGACCGTACCGGCTCCGTCCGGATCGATTCGACTGGTGTGTCGAGCCTGGGTTCGCCGGCGTCAGGCCATGCGCTCAGCGCCTATGTGCGCCGCATGACCGACGAGCCAATGCGGCGGCCAGTATGGCCCAGCCGCATGGCCCGGGCAATGCGCCGCCATGCCGGTGACAGGTCCATGACGCCAGGCGACGCGGGAGTATCGGGGGCGTCGATGACGGAGCGATGACGGTCGCGAAACGGTCAAGATCCGCGCTGAGGACGCACGAACGAACTCTGAGCAGCGAGGGTCCTGTGGGTATCGGGGGGGGGCCGCGATGAGATGGCGTCCGGGAGGATCCCCGGCAAGCCGAGCGCAGCGGAGGGCGGTATGAGGGGGGCGCGAAGGGCCGCTGTTCGCGGACACGCGAACGCCACCGCCGCGGTCATTCCAATCGGATGACCGCGTCCAAGCTGCGATTTGCTGCGGTACGGTGGTAGGCACGACGCCGCCAATGCGACGCGCAAGATCGCGTCGTCGCAGCGACGCCGAGCAGGAGCGAAACCGTTGGACCGGGCGGTCCGGTATCAGCTCTTGTGACGGAAGTTGATACGACCCTTGGTCAGGTCGTAGGGCGACATTTCCAGCGTCACGCGGTCGCCGGCCAGAATACGGATCCGGTGCTTCTGCATCTTGCCCGATGCGTAGGCCCAGATTTCCACGCCGTTTTCCAGCAGCACGCGATAGCGGTTGTCGGGCAGCGCTTCCGAAACGACGCCGCCGAATTCAATGAGTTCTTCCTTAGCCAAGCTTCCTTCCTTTGTGGCTCCATGATGGGCAGCCGGACGGCCGCCTTTGCGGATGCGCGATTATAGCATGAACGCACCTGCAGCATTTTGGGTTCCCGGCGGCCGCCTTAGTTCCCGTGTGCTAGTGAAGTGCTGGCATCGCCTCTTGCAGGCTCGGTGGGGCGCGGCGTACCTGTGCGCCGATCTCGTTTGACCGCGGCAGTGCCGACGGATACAATGCGCGGCTTCGGGGCGTAGCGCAGCCTGGTAGCGCATCTGATTTGGGATCAGAGGGTCGCATGTTCGAATCATGTCGCCCCGACCAGAACGACAAGGGTTAGCAGGCCACGGCCGGCTAACCCTTTTTCTCTTCTTTTTCTCTTCCGACCGCCCTTAGCTCAGTTGGATAGAGCACTCGCCTTCTAAGCGAGCGGTCGCACGTTCGAATCGTGCAGGGCGGGCCATTCTCCTCCGGTGCCGGTTCAGGCGCTTCCGAGGCGCATTCATTCCGGCGCCAGACTCCTTCAGGCTTTTCTCGTCGTTTTGGCTGTCGATACTGGCCGCGCCCTTGTGTTTTCCGAAGACAGCTGCCTGGCAAACGGAATCGATGCCGCTTAGACTAGCTAATGTTTAGCTAATCGACATCGGGAGACCGTGATGCTGATCGTCAACATGCACGACGCCAAAAGCCGGCTGTCCCAGCTGGTAGAGGCGGTCGAAAGCGGTTCGCAGGCCGAAGTCATCATCGCCCGCAATGGACAGCCCGCAGCCCGTATCGTCCCGATTGAACCGTTGGATATTTCGAAACGGATCGGAGGCGGCATCGCCTTCCTTGGCGGATTTCCGGCGATGAGCCAGCAGGAGTTCGACGAGAGCAATGAGGAAATCACCCGCCTGTTTACGGAGGGCGAATGATCCTGCTGCTCGATACCCAGGTGGCGATTTGGGCTGCGCAGGATAGTCCTCGCTTGTCCGGTCCGGCGCGGGGTTTGCTGATCGATCCCGGCAACGAAGTCGTTGTCAGCGCGGTCAGCCTGTGGGAGATCGCCATCAAGTTTGCCAGCGGCAAGCTTCCATTCAGTCCGGGGATGGCAATGGCGGCATTCCGGGCGAGCGGCTATCGCAGTCTCGCGATGACGGAGGCGCATGCGGGAATGGTGGCGAACTTGCCCGACGTGGAGGGCCACAAGGATCCGTTCGATCGGATGCTCGTGGCGCAGGCGCTCGCCGAGTCGATGCGGCTCGTGACGGCCGACACCAAGCTGGCGCGCTATCCGGTTGGCTGCATCGAACCGGTGTAGCCGACCGCAAGCGCAAACGAGAAGAGAGGATGAGAGACAAGCGGCGGCCGCGGGTTTGGTCCCGCGGCCGCCGTGATGACAGATGCTTACTCGCCTTCCGGCAGGCTGGCGCCCACGATATTGAAGCCGGCGTCCACGTAGGTGATCTCGCCGGTCACGCCGCTCGACAGGTCGGACAGCAGGAAGGCCGCCACGTTGCCGACTTCGTCGATCGTGACGTTACGGCGCAGCGGGGCGGCTTCTTCGAAGTGGCCGAGCAGCTTGCCGAAGCCCTTGATGCCCGAGGCCGCCAGGGTCTTGATCGGGCCGGCGGAGATGCCGTTGGCGCGGATGCCGCGCGGGCCGACCGAGGCGGCCAGGTAGCGCACGCTGGCTTCCAGCGACGCCTTGGCCAGGCCCATCGTGTTGTAGTTGGGCACCACGCGCTCGCTGCCCAGATAGGTCAGCGTCAGCAGCGAGGCCTTGTCCGACAGCAGCGGCAGCGCGGCCTTGGCGAGCGCCGGGAAGCTGTAGGCCGAGATGTCGTGGGCGACGCGGAACGCCTCGCGCGACAGGCCGTCGAGGAAGTCCCCCGCGATCGCTTCGCGCGGCGCGAAACCGATCGAATGGACCAGCCCGTCGAGCTTGTCCCAGCGCTGGCCCAGCGCGGCGAAGGTGGCGGCGATCTGCTCGTCGCTCGACACATCGCATTCGAATACCAGATCGCTGCCGAATTCCTTGGCAAAGTCCTGGATACGGTCCTTGAAGCGCTCGCCGACATAGGTGAAGGCCAGTTCCGCGCCTTCGCGCTTGCAGGCCGACGCGATGCCGTAGGCGATCGAGCGGTTCGACAGCAAGCCGGTGATCAGGATCCGCTTACCTGCCAGAAATCCCATAAGTTCTCCATGGTGGTCTTGTGATGCGCATCGGCGCCGTGTGCCGGGTTGGGGCACGCCGCTGGGCACGGTTCATGCTGCGGCTCGCCGGGCCGCTTGCCGGAACGAATGCCCGGTAGCCGCCGGCGCACCGGCTGCGGCCGCGGCCACGCCGCGTACTGGAATGTCCGGATGGCTGGAACGCCGCCGAACGAAGGTAAAATTGTCGCACAACTTGGCCCGGGCACCGACCGCGGCCGTACTGCCAAGCGTAGTTCAGGGGAGGGCATCGACCGGATGCAAAGGCAAGCAGCAGGGCCGTTTTCGGCATGGCATCGTATCCGGGCGCGGACTCGCACCGGCCTGGTCCAGATGCTGGCACGGTCCGCCGCAGCCGCCCTGCTGGCGGTGCTGTTGCCGATGGTGCCGACGACGGGATGGGCCGCGCACGGCTTCGCGCTGCACGGCGACCTGAAGTACCCAGCCGACTTCCACCACTTCGACTACGTCAATCCCGAGGCCCCTCGCGGCGGCACGCTGACGCTGGCCAATCCGGACCGGCGTACCAGTTTCGACAAGTTCAATCCGTTCACGCTGAAGGGCGTCGCGGCGCCAGGGCTCACGTCGCTGATGTTCGAGTCGCTGCTGATCGGCAGCGCCGACGAGACCGCCAGCGCCTACGGCCTGCTGGCCGAGGACGTCACGGTGGCACTCGACGAGCTGTCGGTGACCTTCCGCATCCGCCCGCAGGCGCGCTTTCACAACGGCGATCCGGTGCTGGCGAGCGACGTCAAATATTCGTTCGACATGCTGATGAGCAAGGCCTCGAGCCCAGGCTATCGCAGCATGTGCGCCGACGTGAAGTCGCTGACCGTCATCGACGAGCGCACGGTGCGCTACGACTTCAAGCAGCGCAACGGCGAGCTGCCGCTGATCGTCGGCTCTCTGCCGGTGTTCTCGCGCAAATGGACCGCCAAGGTGCCGTTCGAGAAGCTGACGTTCGAAACGCCGGTCACCAGCGGCCCCTATCTGATCGAGCGCTACGACGCGGGCCGCGGCATCGTCTACAAGCGCAACCCGAACTATTGGGGCAGGGATCTGCCGGTGCGGCGCGGCACCTTCAACTTCGACCGCGTGGTGTACCGGCTGTACAAGGACGAGACCGCGCGGCTGGAAGCCTTCAAGGCCGGCGAATTCGACGCGATCGTCGAGTACCGCTCCAAGAGCTGGGCCAAGAGTTATGTCGGCAAGCGCTTCGCCAACGGCGAGCTGATGAAGACGGAATTCCCGCACCGCAATGGCGCCGGCATGCAGGGCTTCGTGATGAACCTGCGCAAACCGCTGTTCCAGGACGTGCGCGTGCGCCAGGCGCTGATCCTCGCGCTGGACTTCGAATGGCTGAACCGCCAGCTGTTCTACGGCGCCTACAAGCGCCTCGACAGCTGGTTCTCCAACAGCGAGCTGGCCGCCAGCTCGACCTTCGACGGCCGCCCCGGCCCCGGCGAGCTGGCACTGCTCGAGCCGCTGCGCAACGAACTGCCGCCCGAGGTCTTCGGCCCGATCGTCACGCAGCCGACCACCGAGCCGCCGCGCTCGCTGCGCGACAATCTGCGCCAGGCGCGCCGGCTGCTGGCGCAGGCAGGCTGGACCTATAGCGACGGCGCGCTGCGCAATGCCAAGGGCGAGCCCTTCGTGTTCGAATTCCTCGACGACGGCGGCGCGATGAGCCGCGTGATCACGACCTATGTGCGCAATCTGGAGAAGCTCGGCATCCAGGTCCATCAGCGCACCACCGACTTCGCGCTGTACCAGAAACGGCTGGAGGACTTCGATTTCGACGTGGTGTCGATCCGCTTCCCCGACTCGCAGAGCCCGGGCAACGAGCTGCGCGACCGCTTCAACAGCGAGGCGGCGACGATGCCGGGCTCGGACAATCTGTTCGGGCTGAAATCGGCGGCGGTCGACAAGCTGGTCGACCACGTGCTGCGCGCGCAGACGCGCAAGGAACTGATCAACGCGTCGCGCGCGCTGGACCGCGTGCTGATGCACGGCTATTACGTGGTGCCCAATTGGTACAGCGCCTCGCACCGCATCGCCTACCGGCGCGAGCTGGTCTATCCGCAGCGGTTGCCGCACTACTACACGGCCGAGGGGTGGGTGCTCAGCAGCTGGTGGCGCAGCGACGTGCCCGCCGCCACCGCCCAGGCCAAGGCGGCCCCGGCCAAGGCGGCGCGCTGAGCGCGGCGACGGCCGCGACAGGCGCCAAAGGAAAACAGGAAACGGCATGCTGGCCTATCTGCTCAAGCGCGTTCTGCTGATGATCCCGACGTTGATCGGCGTCATCACGCTGACCTTCGTCGTGATCCAGTTCGTGCCCGGCGGGCCCGTCGAGCAGATGATGATGGAGCTCAAGGGCCGCGGCGGCGGCGGCGAGGCCAGCGGCGGCGGCGCCGAATACCGCGGCCGGCGCGGCGTCGACCCCGAGAAGATCAAGGAGATCCAGGCGCTGTACGGCTTCGACAAGCCGCCGCTGGAGCGCTACTGGATGATGCTCAAGCGCTTTGCGCAGTTCGATCTCGGCCAGAGCTATTTCCAGCACCGCAGCGTGTGGGAGCTGGTCAAGTCCAAGCTGCCGGTGTCGGTCAGTCTCGGGCTGTGGACCTTCTTTCTGACCTACCTGATATCGGTGCCGCTCGGCATCGCCAAGGCGATCCGCGCGGGCAGCCGTTTCGACGTGGTGACCAGCATGATCGTGCTGGTCGGCTACGCGATCCCGGGCTTCGTGCTGGGCGTGCTGCTGCTGGTGCTGTTCGGCGGCGGCACCTTCGTGCAGTGGTTTCCGCTGCGCGGCCTGACTTCGGACAACTGGGAGCAGCTGTCGCTGATGGGCAAGGTCATGGACTATCTGTGGCACCTGGTGCTGCCGATCACCGCGTCCGTGGTCGGCAGCTTTGCCGTGGTGACGATGCTGACCAAGAACGCCTTCCTGGAGGAGGTGCGCAAGCAGTATGTGCTGACCGCGCGCGCCAAGGGCCTGTCGGAGCGGCGCGTGCTGTGGAAGCATATCTTCCGCAATGCGCTGATCCCGCTGGTCACCGGTTTCCCCGCCGCCTTCATCGGCGCGTTCTTTACCGGCTCGCTGCTGATCGAGACGCTGTTCTCGCTCGACGGGCTGGGCCTGCTGTCCTATGAAGCGGTGCTGCGCCGCGACTATCCGGTCGTGCTCGGCACGCTGTACCTGTTCACGCTGATCGGCCTGGTGACCCGGCTGATCTCCGATGTCTGCTACGTGCTGGTCGACCCCCGCATCCATTTCGAGGCCATGCCGCGATGACCCCGCGTTGGCAATCCCCTTTCCGTTCCACCCCGCGGCCGCCCCGGCTGGACCGGCTGCCGTCCTCGCTGTCGCCGCGCCAGCGTGCCTGGCAGCGCTTCCGCCGCAACCGGCTCGGCTACTGGAGCCTGATCGCGTTTGTCGTGCTGTTCGTGCTCAGCATGTTCGCCGAGGTGCTGTCGAGCGACCGGCCGCTGGTGGTCAAGTACCGCGGCGAGTGGTATTTCCCGATCGTGCAGACCTATGCCGAGACCACCTTCGACGGCGACTTCCCGACGCCGACCGATTATCTCGATCCGTTCATCCGGCAGCGCATCACCAGCAACGGCAACTGGGCCATCTATCCGCCCAACCGCTATTCGTACGACACGCTGAACTATTTCGCCAAGGAGCCCAATCCCGCGCCGCCGTCATCCGAGAACTGGCTGGGCACCGACGATCGCGGCCGCGACGTGCTGGCGCGGCTGATCTACGGCTTCCGCGTCTCGGTGCTGTTCGGCCTCGCGCTGACCGTGCTCGGCGTGGTGATCGGCACCATCACCGGCGCGCTGATGGGCTTCTTCGGCGGACGCTTCGACCTGATCTCGCAGCGCGCGATGGAGATCTGGAGCTCGATGCCCGAGCTCTATCTGTTGATCATCTTCGCCTCGATCTTCGAGCCGAGCCTGGCGCTGCTGATCATCCTGCTGTCGCTGTTCGGCTGGATGGGTTTGTCGGACTACGTGCGCGCCGAGTTCTACCGCAACCGCTCGCTCGACTACGTCAAGGCGGCGCGCGCGCTGGGTCTGTCGAACGTACAGATCATGTGGCGCCATATCCTGCCCAACAGCCTGACGCCGGTGATCACGTTCCTGCCGTTCCGCATGAGCGCCGCGATCCTGGCGCTGACCAGCCTCGACTTCCTCGGCCTCGGCGTGCCGCCGACCACGCCGAGCCTGGGCGAGCTGCTGGCCCAGGGCAAGGCCAATCTCGATGCGTGGTGGATCTCGCTGTCGACCTTCGGCGTGCTGGTGGTCACGCTGCTGCTGCTTACCTTCATGGGCGATGCGCTGCGCGATGCCTTCGATACGCGGTTGGGCCTGGCCGCGCTGCGCGGCCGGGTCGAGCCGAAGTTGCCCGACCCGTCAGCGGGATCGGCCAGCGGACCGGCGGCGGACGCCGCAGCGGCGGGGCAGTCCGCCGCGGGAGCGCGGCCATGAGCGAGCTGCCCGTGACCACGCCGCCGCTGCCGGTGGCCGCGCCGCCCGATGCCGGCGATCCCGCGCTGATCCGTGTCGACCGTCTGTCGGTGACCTTCGGCGAAGGCCCGGACGCGACCCGTGCGGTGCGCGACGTCAGTTTCGCGCTGCGCCCAGGCGAGCGCTTTGCGCTGGTCGGCGAGTCCGGTTCCGGCAAGACCGTGACCGCACTGTCGATGTTGCGGCTCGTCGAGGAGGCGCACTATCAGGGCGCGATCCATTTCGAAGGGCGCGACCTGTTGCGCGTGCCCGATCGGGAGATCCGCGCGATTCGCGGCAGCGAGATCGCGATGATCTTCCAGGAGCCGATGACCGCGCTCAATCCGCTCTATACGGTGGGCAACCAGATCGTCGAGACGCTGGAACTGCACGAAGGGCTGGACAAGCGCGCCGCGCGCGAGCGCGCGATCGCGTTGCTGCAGCGAACCGGCATCGAGGAGGCCGAGCACCGCTTCGACAGCTTTCCGCACCAGCTGTCGGGCGGCCAGCGCCAGCGCGCGATGATCGCGATGGCGCTGGCCTGCCGGCCCAAACTGCTGCTGGCGGACGAGCCGACCACCGCGCTCGACGTCACCATCCGCGTGCAGATCCTCGAACTGCTGCGCGACCTGCAGGCCGAGTTCGGCATGGCGGTGATGCTGATCACCCACGACCTGAACATGGTGCGCGCGTTTGCGCAGCGCATCGGCGTGATGGAGCAGGGCATGCTGGTCGAGATCGGCGAGACCGCCGAGGTCTTCGCCAACCCGCGACATCCCTACACGCAGCGGCTGATCGACAGCCGGCCGCGGCGCGACGTCGTGCCGGTGCTGCCGCTGGCGCCGACGCTGCTGAGCGCGCGCGGCCTGGACGTCAACTACACGCGCAAGCGCCGCGGCCTGGCCGGCTGGTTCAGCCGCGACGTGGTGCGCGCCGTCAAGGAGGTCGATTTCGACCTGCGCGAGGGCGAGACGCTCGGCATCGTCGGCGAGTCCGGTTCGGGCAAGACCACGCTTGCCCATGCGGTGCTGGCCCTGCAGCGCAAGAGCGGCGGCCAGATCCAGTTCCTCGGCCGCAGCCTGGAGCAGGTCAAGCGGGCCGAGCGCGCGTCGCTGCGGGCTCGCCTGCAGGTGGTGTTCCAGGACCCGTTCGGCTCGCTGTCGCCGCGCATGACGATCGAGCAGATCGTCGGCGAGGGCCTGGCGCTGCATCAGCCGGGCCTGTCGCGCGAGGCGATGCGCGAGCGCGTGATCGAGGCGCTGCGCGAAGTCGGGCTCGATCGCACCGCTTTGGGGCGCTATCCGCACGAGTTCTCGGGCGGCCAGCGCCAGCGCATCGCCATTGCGCGCGTGTTGATCCTGAAGCCGCAGGTGGTGGTGCTCGACGAACCGACCTCGGCGCTCGACGTATCGATCCAGCAGCAGGTGCTCGCGCTGCTGTCGCAGCTGCAGCGCAAGTACAACCTCAGCTATTTGTTCATCAGCCACGATCTGGCGGTGATCCGGGCGATGGCGCACCGGGTCATCGTGATGAAGGGCGGGGAAGTAGTCGAGGCGGGCGAGACCGAAGCGGTGCTCGGTGCACCGCAGCATGCCTACACGCGCAAGCTGATGCGGGCCGCTCAGTTAGGCCTCGAACCCCGTCCGGGAGACATCGGCGGGTGGCCGGGCTAGTGTCCGCACCATGTCCGCGCTAATGTTCGGCATCCCGGTCAATCGCGAGAATTGGCGTGCAAACCCCACGCTATTGCTTTGATTACACGACGAAATCGGCCGATTTTGTAACGAACTTTGACATCGTTGGCGTGAGCTTATACCATCCCGCGAGAACTTGATGTGTGGGTGGTTTGCACGCCGCACGTCTCCTGGCGGATGCCCCAAAGCCGTGCCCCGACGCCGTTGTCCGGCTGGTCCGGCGCTTGCATCCGCCCTCGGCAGTTTTTCCACATAGTCATCTCCGATCCACACGACGATGGTCCAACGCGTCGCGTGAGGGATCGTGTGATTCGAATCACCCGAACCGGAACCAACGGGAGAACCCATGCAGCGAACGGTGCTTCATTCCCTGGCGCGTGCCGCCATCGGACTGACCCTGGCATGCGGCGCGGCCTTGTCGAATGGAGCCCTGGCTGACACGGTGTTCAAGGAGCCCGGCGCGGAGTTGAGCGTCGAGGCCCAGCAGCAGGCCGAGCCCCGAAAAGGCCTGCTGTCGTCGATGATGAATTCGACCAGCCATGTCGCCAACAAGGCGGGCGACCTGGTGATGAACGCGCTGGGCCTGATCGGTGTCCGTTATCGCTTCGGCGGCAACACGCCGGAGTCCGGCCTGGACTGCAGCGGCTTCGTCCGCTACGTCTTCAATGACACCTTCGGCTTCATGCTGCCGCGGCGCTCGGTCGAGATCAGCCGCGTCGGAACCAACGTCGCCGCGCACGAGCTGCGCCCCGGCGATCTGGTGTTCTTCAATACGATGCGCCACGCGTTCTCGCATGTGGGCATCTATATCGGCGACAACAAGTTCGTGCATGCGCCGTCGACCGGCAGCAAGATCCGCGTCGACGACATGCGCTCGGCCTACTGGGTCACGCGCTACAACGGCGCGCGCCGCATCGACGACATGCCCGAGCGCGACAATGGCGCCGCGGGCGGCATCGGTGGCATGGTCGAGACGCTCAAGCGCTTCGATCCGAACGCCAACGGACGCACGTTCTACGGCGGCTGAACGGCGACGGCGCCGCGCGCCGCCGATCGGTGCGAATCGGCGCGATCGCCATTGTCAAGTCCTGACATAGGTTGACAGTTCTTGGCCCTATTGAGCCAAGGTAAGCAACGCCCGATGGACCTCATCGGG
>NZ_JABTYE010000013.1 GCF_013314895.1 Cupriavidus gilardii
GATTATGCAGAACCTTTCGCTTCTCGTCAACAGGTTTGTCAGCACTTTCTGCTGCGGCGCCAGCACCGTAGCGCCTTTGCCTCCCTGCCAACCCCGCCGCCGTTCGGCTGCGAGGGGGCGAATATTAAGGGAGCGTGACAGCCAATGCAAGCGCTTTTTTGCCCGACCAAGGACGAGCCCTATGCTGCCTCTTTGAGCCGCCGCCACAACGTGGTCGGACTGATGCCCAACAGATGGCACGCCGCTGCGCGGTCCCCACCGCATTCGTCCAGCACACGGCGGATATGTTCCGCCTGAGATGAACGCGCCACTCCCGCAAGCGAATGGCTGCCGGATCGCGCACTTACCGCCGCCGGCGACGCCGCGTCCATGCCTTCGCCGCCGAACAGCTCGGGCACCGTCGCGCGCAACTCGCGCAGCAACGCTTCGTTGCTAAGCGCCCTGCCCGCCAGCAGCACCGCAATCCGCTCGACCACGTTCTCCAGTTCGCGGATATTTCCCGGCCAGGTGTACGCGGTCAGGCGGGTTCGGGCCGCCTCCGGCAAGCTGTCCGGACGAGGCAGGCCGAGCCGCTGTTGCGCGCGCCGGTACAGCAGCTCGGCCAGTTCAGGCAGGTCGGCCTTGCGCTCACGCAGCGGCGGCATGGCGATCCGCAGGATATTGAGCCGGTAATAGAGATCCTGGCGGAACGCTCCGTCGCGCACGAGCGCGGCAAGATCCCGATGGGTGGCCGCGATCACGCGCACATTGACCGGCACCGCGTCCACGCCGCCGATCGGCAGCACCTGCTTTTCCTGCAGCACGCGCAGCAGTCGGGTCTGCAGGGCCGGCGGCATATCGCCGACCTCGTCCAGGAACAGGGTGCCGTTATGCGCCGACTCGAACAGCCCCGCCTTGCCGCCGCGCCGGGCGCCGGTGAATGCGCCCTCCTCGTAGCCGAACAGCTCGCTCTCCAGCAGCGCCTCCGGAAACGCCGCGCAATTGATCGCCACGAAGGGAAAGGCCCGGCGCGGACTGGCGTCGTGCATGCCCTGCGCCAGCACCTCCTTGCCGGTGCCACTCTCCCCGCTGATCAGCACGGTCGAATCGACGGCGGCATAGCGCCGCGCCAGTTCGCGCAACTGGCGCATGGCCGGCGACTCGCCTGCCAGATCGTCGAGCCGATAGCGAACGCCGGTAGTGCGCGCACTCGCGCGCCGGCGCAGATGGCGGTCGACCCGCTGAATCGCGTTGGCATCCTGGATCGTCAGCACCGCGCCCGCGGGGCCGCCTTCGCCCTGAATTGGAATCCGGTTGACCACGACCATACGGTCGCCCAGCTTGTGGATCGCCTCGAGTTCCTTGGCGCCGGTCCGCATCACGCTGTCGAGCGACAGATCGGGAGCGAGGCCCTGCAGCTTGCGGCCCACCGCATCGGCAGCCGGCGTGCCCAGAAAGCGCTCCATTGCCGGATTGAACGACTGGATCCGCCCATCGGCATCGACCGCGACGACGCCTTCGTTCAGATGCGCCAGGATCGTGTTGACGTATTCGCGTCGGCTCGATTCGATGCGCCGCAGCCTTGCCGCCTCGATCGCGTCCTCGAGCGCGAGCTTCACCGACTGCCCCGAGTACAGGAACACCCCGGTCAGCCCGAGCCGATCCGCGAGCTCGGTGACGAGCCCGGGCCCGACCACGACTTCGATGCCCTCCTGCCGCAGCGCCTTGACGCGCACCGTGGCGTCGTCCTCGGTCAGATACGTATACGACGGAATCGGCAGGCCGAACGCGCGCGCAAACTCGTCGACTTCGGGATAAGTGGCAGCATGGGTCACCAGCGCGACCCGCGGCGAGATACGCCGTGCCGTTGCCAGCGCGCTGAGCACATCGAATCCCGTCACCTTGACCAGCGTGACCGGCACGTCCACATGCTGGCGCAGATAGGCGCCATTGGACCCGGCAGCCACCACCGCGTCGAGTCGCCCTTCCCTCACCTCCCGCATGATCGCGGTGGCGGCCGCCTCGTAGCCTTTGCCGACCAGCCGAAAGTCGGCCTGAGCGGCATACGAAGGAATCAGATCGGCAAAGGCACGAGACAGCCGGCTGATGCCGACCGCCCAGATGCGGGGCCGGCCAGGAGGAATCGGGGTAGCGGGAGTCATCGATTCGAAAGAAAAAGGCAAATGCCGTCAGCCCGAGCGGATGCAGCGGCGGAAGCGGCCACAATAGGACCTTGACGACGGCGTCGCTGCATTCTGCGCCCAACGACCTTGCATTTCAATTCCTGGGGTTGCATTTCACAATTGAAATGCACTAACAGTGACAAGTGCGCCACCTGATGCGGTCAAACTGCCGCCATCCCTTGTCAGCACGTGCCGAGCCGCACCCGCCCCGCGCTTTCCCGCCCCTGGCACGCCGCTTGCGCTCGTCCGACATTCCGCTGATTCCGCTCATTCCGCTCACCCAGGACGCCACCATGACCCTGACCTCCCAAGACCTGGCCCGCTCGGCCGGCGCGCGTTTCCGCCAGGCCCTGGCCGACGAGCAGCCGCTGCAGATCGTCGGCACCATCAACGCGAACCACGCCCTGCTGGCCAAGCGCGCCGGCTACCGGGCGATCTACCTGTCCGGCGGCGGCGTCGCGGCCGGGTCGCTGGGCCTGCCCGACCTCGGCATTTCGAACCTTGACGACGTGCTGACCGACATCCGCCGCATTACCGATGTCTGCGACGTGCCGCTGCTGGTCGACGTGGACACCGGCTTCGGCGCCTCGGCCTTCAACGTGGCCCGCACGACCCGCTCGCTGATCAAGTTCGGCGCGGGCGCGATGCATATCGAGGACCAGGTCGGCGCGAAGCGCTGCGGCCACCGGCCGAACAAGGAGATCGTCACGCAGGACGAGATGGTCGACCGCATCAAGGCCGCGGTCGACGCCCGCACCGACGAGCATTTCGTGATCATCGCGCGTACCGACGCGCTGGCGGTCGAAGGCCTGGACAAGGCAATCGAGCGCGCGGTGGCCTGCGTCGAGGCCGGCGCCGACGCGATCTTCCCGGAGGCAATGACCGACCTGTCGATGTACCGCAAGTTCGTCGACGCGGTGAAGGTGCCCGTGCTCGCCAACATCACCGAGTTCGGCGCCACGCCGCTGTTCACGCGCGACGAGCTGGCCGGTGCCGGCGTCGCGATGATCCTCTACCCGCTGTCGGCGTTCCGCGCGATGAACAAGGCCGCCGAGAACGTCTACGCGGCGATCCGCCGCGACGGCACCCAGCAGAACGTGCTGGACACCATGCAGACGCGCGCCGAGCTCTACGAGAGCATCGGCTACCATGCATACGAACAGAAGCTGGATGCGCTGTTCGCGCAAGCCAAGGCCAAGTAACCAGAACAGAGCGAAGCAAGGAGACGACATGTCCGAAGCCACTCCGGCGCAAGCCACCCCGAAGCCCAAGAAATCCGTCGCGCTGTCCGGCGTCGTCGCCGGCAACACGGCACTGTGCACGGTCGGCCGCAGCGGCAACGATCTGCACTATCGGGGCTACGACATCCTCGACGTCGCAGAAACGTGCGAATTCGAAGAGATCGCCTATCTGCTGGTGCACGGCAAGCTGCCGACCCAGGCCGAACTGAACGGCTACAAGACCAAGCTGCGCGCGCTGCGCGGCCTGCCCGCCAACGTCAAGGCCGCGCTCGAATGGGTGCCCGCCTCGGCTCACCCGATGGACGTGATGCGCACCGGCGTGTCGGTGCTCGGCACGGTGCTGCCCGAGAAGGAAGACCACAATCTGCCGGGCGCGCGCGATATCGCCGACCGCCTGATGGCCTCGCTCGGTTCGATGCTGCTGTACTGGTATCACTACAGCCATAACGGCCGGCGCATCGAGGTCGAGACCGACGACGACTCGATCGGCGGCCACTTCCTGCATCTGCTGCACGGCCGCAAGCCCAGCGAGCTGTGGGAGCGCGCGATGCACACCTCGCTGATCCTGTACGCGGAGCACGAATTCAACGCGTCGACCTTCACCGGCCGCGTGATCGCCGGCACCGGTTCCGACATCTACTCCGCGATCTGCGGCGCGATCGGCGCGCTGCGCGGACCGAAGCACGGCGGCGCCAACGAGGTCGCGTTCGAGATCCAGAAGCGCTACGACACGCCTGACGAGGCCCAGGCCGACATCACGCGCCGCGTCGAGAACAAGGAAGTCGTGATCGGCTTCGGCCATCCGGTCTACACCACCGGCGATCCGCGCAATCAGGTGATCAAGGAAGTCGCGCGCCGCCTGTCCAAGGACGCCGGCTCGATGAAGATGTTCGACATCGCCGAGCGGCTGGAAACCACGATGTGGGACATCAAGAAGATGTTCCCCAACCTCGACTGGTTCAGCGCAGTCAGCTACCACATGATGGGCGTGCCGACCGCGATGTTCACGCCGCTGTTCGTGATCGCGCGGACCTCGGGCTGGGCCGCGCACATCATCGAGCAACGCGTCGACAACAAGATCATCCGCCCGAGCGCCAACTACATCGGCCCGGACAATCTGAAGTTCGTGCCGATCGAAAAACGCCGCTGATGCCTTGGCGGCTGACAGCAGCAGACGGAAGCGGCCGCCACACGCACCGCTTCCGTCCCCGAAGTCCCCACGACATCCCCCGGCGCGCCGAGCACCACCCGTATTGACCCCACCCCATGAACACTGCCTACCGCAAACCGCTGCCCGGCACGGGCCTGGACTATTTCGACGCACGCGCCGCGGTCGATGCGATCCAGCCCGGCGCCTATGAGAAGCTGCCCTATACCTCGCGCGTGCTGGCCGAAAACCTGGTACGCCGCTGCGAACCGTCGCTGCTGGCCGCCGCGCTGACGCAGTTGATCGAACGCAAGCGCGAACTGGACTTCCCCTGGTTCCCCGCGCGCGTGGTTTGCCACGACATCCTTGGCCAGACCGCGCTGGTGGATCTGGCCGGCCTGCGCGATGCGATCGCCGACCAGGGCGGCGATCCGGCCCAGGTCAATCCGGTGGTGCCGGTCCAGCTGATCGTCGATCATTCGCTGGCGGTCGAGCACGGCGGTTTCGACAAGGATGCCTTCGCCAAGAACCGCGCGATCGAGGAGCGCCGCAACGAGGACCGCTTCCACTTCATCGAGTGGACAAAGAAAGCGTTCAAGAACGTCGACGTGATTCCGCCGGGCAACGGCATCATGCATCAGATCAATCTGGAGCGGATGTCGCCGGTCATCCATGCGGTCGAGGGCGTGGCCTATCCCGACACGCTGGTCGGCACGGACAGCCACACGCCGCATGTCGACGCGCTGGGCGTGATCGCCATCGGCGTCGGCGGCCTCGAGGCCGAGAACGTGATGCTGGGCCGCGCCTCGTGGATGCGGCTGCCGGACATCGTCGGCGTCGAGTTGCGCGGCAAGCCGCAGCCGGGCATCACCGCGACCGATATCGTGCTCGCGCTGACCGAATTCCTGCGCAGCCAGCGCGTGGTCGGCGCCTATCTCGAATTCCGCGGCGAAGGCGCGGCCAGCCTGACGCTGGGCGATCGCGCGACGATTTCGAACATGGCGCCCGAGTACGGCGCCACCGCGGCGATGTTCTTCATCGACGGCCAGACCATCGACTATCTGCGCCTGACCGGCCGCAGCGACGAGCAGGTGCGCCTGGTCGAGACCTACGCCAAGACCGCCGGCCTGTGGGCCGACACGCTAAAGCACGCCGAATACGAGCGCACGCTCGAGTTCGACCTGTCGACCGTGGTGCGCAACATGGCCGGCCCGTCGAACCCGCACAAGCGCCTGCCGACCACCGCGCTGGCCGAACGCGGCATCGCCGGCCAATGGCAGGAGGTGCCCGGGCAGATGCCGGATGGCGCCGTGATCATCGCCGCCATCACCAGCTGCACCAACACCAGCAATCCGCGCAACGTGATCGCCGCCGGCCTGCTGGCGCGCAATGCCAATGCGCGCGGCCTGACGCGCAAGCCCTGGGTCAAATCCTCGCTGGCGCCGGGCTCCAAGGTCGTGCAGCTGTATCTGGAGGAAGCCGGTCTGCTGCCCGAGCTCGAGCAGCTGGGCTTCGGCATCGTCGCGTTCGCCTGTACCACCTGCAACGGCATGTCGGGCGCGCTCGATCCGGCGATCCAGCAGGAGATCGTCGAACGGGATCTGTATGCGACCGCCGTGCTGTCGGGCAACCGCAATTTCGACGGCCGCATCCATCCCTATGCGAAGCAGGCCTTCCTGGCCTCGCCGCCGCTGGTGGTGGCGTATGCGATCGCCGGCACCATCCGCTTCGATATCGAGCGCGACGTGCTGGGGCACGACCGCAACGGCCAGCCGGTGACGCTGAAGGACATCTGGCCGAGCGACGAAGAGATCGACGCGATCGTCGCGCAAAGCGTCAAGCCGGAGCAGTTCCGCAAGGTCTACGAGCCGATGTTCGCGGTGCAGGCGGCCAACGCCGAGACGATCAGCCCGCTGTACGACTGGCGGCCGCAGAGCACCTATATCCGCCGACCGCCGTACTGGGAAGGCGCGCTGGCCGGCGAGCGCACGCTCAAGGGCCTGCGTCCGCTGGCGGTGCTCGGCGACAACATCACCACCGACCACCTGTCGCCGTCGAACGCGATCCTGCCCGACAGCGCCGCCGGCGAATACCTGGCGAAGATGGGCCTGCCAGAGGAAGACTTCAACTCGTACGCGACCCACCGCGGCGACCACCTGACCGCGCAGCGCGCGACCTTCGCCAACCCGACCCTGGTCAATGAAATGGCGGTGGTCGACGGCAAGGTCAGGAAGGGTTCGCTGGCCCGCATCGAGCCGGACGGCAAGGTCGTGCGCATGTGGGAAGCGATCGAAACCTATATGGAGCGCAAGCAGCCGCTGATCATCATCGCCGGCGCGGACTATGGCCAGGGCTCGTCGCGCGACTGGGCGGCCAAGGGCGTTCGGCTGGCCGGCGTGGAAGCGATCGTTGCCGAAGGCTTCGAGCGGATCCACCGCACCAACCTGATCGGCATGGGGGTGCTGCCGCTGGAGTTCAAGCCGGGCACCAATCGCCTGACGCTGCAGATCGACGGCACCGAGACCTTTGACGTGATCGGGGAGCGCCAGCCGCGCGCGGACCTGACGCTGGTGATCCACCGCAAGAACGGCGAGCGGGTCGAAACGCCGGTGACCTGCCGCCTCGATACCGCCGAGGAAGTATCGATCTACGAGGCCGGCGGCGTGCTGCAGCGCTTCGCGCAGGACTTCCTCGATTCGACCAAGGCGGCGCGGGCGGCGTCGGCCGCATCGGCTGCATGAACGCGGCGCGGCGCCCCACCCTGAATCAGCACGAGGCATCCATGCTTTCCCTTCCCCAGATCCGCATTCCCGCCACCTATATGCGCGGCGGCACCAGCAAGGGCGTGTTCTTCCGCCTGCAGGACCTGCCCGAGGCAGCGCAGTCGCCCGGCCCCGCCCGCGATGCGCTGCTGATGCGCGTGATCGGCAGTCCCGACCCGTACGGCAAGCAGATCGACGGCATGGGCGCGGCGACGTCGAGCACCAGCAAGACGGTGATCGTGTCGCGCAGCAGCCGGCCCGACCACGACGTCGACTATCTGTTCGGCCAGGTTGCGATCGACCAGCCCTTCGTCGACTGGAGCGGCAACTGCGGCAACCTCTCCGCCGCGGTGGGCCCGTTCGCGATCGCCGCCGGGCTGATCGACCCGGCGCGCATCCCGCGCGAGGGCGTCGCCACCGTGCGCATCTGGCAGGCCAATATCGGCAAGACCATCGTCTCGCATGTGCCGATCGTCGACGGCATGGTCAAGGAAACCGGCGACTTCGAGCTGGACGGCGTGACCTTCCCCGCCGCCGAGATCATGCTCGAATTCATGGACCCGGCCGCCGAGGAAGAAGGCGGCGGCGGGGCGATGTTCCCGACCGGCAACCTGGTCGACGACCTCGAGGTACCGGGCGTTGGCACGCTGAAGGCGACGATGATCAATGCCGGCATCCCGACCATCTTCGTCAACGCCGACGCGATCGGCTACACCGGGACCGAGCTGCAGGAGGCGATCAACGGCGACCCCAGGGCGCTGGCGATGTTCGAGACCATCCGCGCCTACGGTGCCGTGCGGATGGGGCTGATCCAGAACGTCGACGAGGCCGCGCGGCGACAGCACACGCCCAAGGTCGCCTTCGTCGCCCCGCCGGCGAGCTATACCGCTTCGAGCGGCAAGCCGGTGCGCGCCGAGGACATCGATCTGCTGGTGCGTGCGCTGTCGATGGGCAAGCTGCACCACGCGATGATGGGCACGGCCGCGGTGGCGATCGGCACCGCAGCCGCCATTCCCGGCACGCTGGTCAATCTGGCGGCCGGCGGCGGCAAGCGCCAGGCGGTACGCTTCGGCCATCCGTCGGGCACGCTGCGCGTCGGCGCCGAAGCCGCCCAGGTCGATGGCGAATGGGTGGTCAGGAAGGCCATCATGAGCCGCAGCGCACGGGTGCTGATGGAAGGCTGGGTGCGCGTGCCGGGCGACTGGAACCCGGTCGCTTGAAGGCAGCCTGGCTGGGGCCGCGTAGCGGCTCCAGCATTGGCGGTGTGGGTCGATTAGTTGGCGGTTAATTGCGTTTCATCGGCATGGAGCAAACCGAAAGGTTAACTGAAAGGCAAACCCGCCAGTGTGCCCTTTGAACCGCGGGGCCCTTTGAACCGCCGGGCCCTTTGATCCGCAGCCCGTTCAACTGCCCTTCTTCAACCGAACAGCACGCTGTTCATCAGCGCCTTGGCCACCACGGTGCCCGCCTCGGGCTGCTCCGCATAGACCGTGATCTCGGTGGCGATCTGCCGCTGGCCTCGGCGCACCACCGTCGCGACCGCCCGCAGCGAGGCCGCCTCGGCCGGGGCCACGTACTGGATCGACAGCGCGCTGGTCGCCCCGCCCCGCACCTTGTCCGGGTCCGCGCCCGACGCCGCGGCCGCCGCGCCCGCGATATCGATCAGCGTGGCAATCACGCCGCCATGCACCGTTTGGCCGACCGTGACATTGGCCTGGCTGAACGGCAGTACCAGTTCGACATGCTCGGGCGCCAGCACGTCTAGTGCGACGCCAAGCGTGCGGGCCACCGGCGAGCCGATCAGGATTTCCTCGACCATGGCCCGGATGCGGGGCGCCACCTCGGTGTGGCGGTCGGCGGTCGAGAGCGTGGTCAGCGAAGACATCATGCGGGCTCCTGCAGAAGGATCGTTGGTATGTCGCGATGGGTCCATGATGGCAGCCGGCGGTGCCGCGGCTCAATTACCCGGCAGGTAATCCGCTCAAGCGGCTGCGGCTGCGGCTGCGGCACCGGCACCGGCTCCGGCACCGGCCCACCCCGCCGCTTATAATGGCCGCCTTTGCCTCGCCCAGCCGCCATGCCGCAAACCCGCCCCGATTCCGCGCCAGACCCGCTTGCCCTGCCCGAACCCGCCGAGGCCGCCGACGACAGCCTGTTCGACGGCCCCGACAGCCCCTGCATCGGCATCTGCTCGACGCTGTTCGACGAGGTGTGCCAGGGCTGCGGCCGCACCGCCTTCGAGGTCAGCAACTGGGTCTTCATGAGCGACGCGGAAAAGCAGGCGGTGTGGGAGCGCATCACCCGCGAAGGCACCGCGCGCCGTTTCCAGCGCGGCTAGTCCATCCCGTCCCACGCCGGTTCCGAACCCTCAACGGCTCGCCCCGCTCGCCCGGCTGCCATCGCCCGCCGCCGGCGTCAGCACCAGTGTCTCGAACGCCTTCGCCCCGGCCGGATGCCCGGCACCGCGGATCGTCACGTATTCGCCGCGCGCCCACTGCTCGGTCCAGTCGCGATAGTGCGGCGACAACACGTTGCCGGACTGCCCGGTCGGCGTGATGAAGCGCGAGGCGGACAGATCGGCCAGATCGTAGATCGCGCGCACGCTCGCGCCATGCACGTTCTCGAACGGCGCCTGCTCGTCGCCGATATTGTGGCGGCCGGCATTGACCGTATAGGTATCGCCGCCCGTCGGCACCTTGACGTTGAAGAACCCCGCCAGCGACGGCACCTTGGCAAACGGCCGGTGCTCGGCGCGCGCGGCATGGGCCTGGCCCCAGCGCCAGCGCCGCGGGTCGTCGCCATAGCGCTGCTGCAGATCGGCGATGGCGCGTTTCCACGCCGCGCCCATCGCGTCGTTGCAGTCCTCGGGCGCCGGCGTCCTGGGATCGTCGCACCAGAATCGCCCCAGGCCGCGCGAGCTGCGCAGGATGTTCAGCATCGCCTGTTGCACATTACGCTGCTCCCACATGCGGGCGAACACGCCATCGCCGACCTTGTCTTCGAACATGCCGCGCGACAGCTCCCGCAGCCAGGCGGTAGCGACCAGCGGCTCGGCGCGGTCCGCCGACATGGTGCCGTCCCAGCGCCCCAACGCCGCAAACAGCTCGCGCTCTCGGGCCGGCCGCGTGTCGTCGGCGGCGATCGACGCGCCGAGCAGCAGCGGCAGGGCCTCCTTGACTGCCAGCGACAGCTCGTCCTTCTGGATCGCGGCGAACGTGTCCAGCGTGTGCGGGCGCCGGGCGCTCAACAACGCGCGGATGCGGTCGTGCCGATAGGGCACGGTCCATTCGCTGGTCAGGAAATACGGATAGTCGTCCGGCACGATCTTCTGGTTCGCGGTCACCACGATGCCGCCGGACGGATTGAAGCTGCGCGGCAGCCTTTCGAACGGAATGAAGCCGTTCCAGTCGTAGCGCGCGTCCCAGCCTGGCGCGGGCGCCAGGCCCTTCAGATCGTTGGCCGCGTGGCGCAGCGGCACGCGGCCCGGGGCGATAAAGCCGATATTGCCGTCGACATCGGCATAGACGACGCTTTGCTGCGGCGTGTGGAAGTCGCGCAGCGCCTCGGTAAAGCTGGTCCAGTCGTGCGCGCGGTTCAGCTTCAGGCCGGCCTGCACCGTGCGGTCGTCGGGCCGCAGCGCGACCCACTGAAACGCCACCACATACTGCGCGCCCAGCGGCGCGACGGCTTCGGCGAGCGGTTCGGCGACATCGGAGATCACCGGCCCATGGCGGGTCGAGCGGACCCGCACCGTCACGTCGGGCTGGTCCTTGACGCGGATGGTTTCCTCGCGCACCGCGAATTCGGCCCAGCCATTGGGCGCCTGGTACTGCTCGGGCCGTCCTGGCCGGAGCCGCTCGATATACAGATCCTGCAGATCCGGCGCGGTATTGGTGAAGCCCCAGGCGATGCGCGGCGTATGGCCGATCACGACCACCGGCATCCCCGGCAGCGTGGCGCCGGTCACGTCCAGGCCCGGCGCGCGCAGCGTGGCGAAATACCACAGCGCCGGCGCCTGCAGGCCCAGGTGCAGATCGTTGGCCAGCAGCGGCTTGCCCGAACGGGTATGGGCGCCGGAGACGACCCAGTTGTTCGAGCCCATGCCTTCGACCAGGCCCGGCGGCGCGGCCGCCTCGACGCGCGCCATTGCCGTGGTCAGCGGTGCCAGTTGCCGGTACAGCGCGGGATAGTCGGTGGTGCGCAGCGGCTGCTCGCCCGGATACGGCGCCAGCAGTTCGTTGATGCGCGACAGCGGCAGCGTCTGCGCCAGCCGCATGCGCAGCACCTCGCGGCTCCAGTTGGCGCTCAGGTCCCAGGCCATCATGGTCTGCCAGGCCAGCGTATCGGCCGGCTCCCAGCGCTCGGGCACGGTGCGCAGGATGGCGAATTCGGGCGGCAGCGGCCCCTTGTGGCTGTCGATGCCGGCATTGACGCCATCGGCATAGGCCTGCAGCGCGGCCCGCGTCTCGGGCGTGCTGGCGGCGAAGGCGGCCTCGGCGTTTCGGCGTACGCCGATGGTGCGCAGGAAGCGATCGGTCGGCAGCGCGCTCGGCCCGAGGATCTCGGCCAGCCGCCCCGCGGCGATGCGCTTGTTCATCTGCATCTGCCAGAGCCGATCCTGCGCATGGACGAAGCCCAGGCCGAAATAGGCATCGCGCGGATCGCCCGCCTCGATGCGCGGAATCGCATGGCGATCGCGCACGATGGTGACGCGCCCGTGCAAACCCGCCAGCGCAACGGTACCGGCCACCTCAGGCTGCGATGCCTGCCGATACCAGGCATAGCCGCCTATCGCCGCGGCCAGTCCCAATCCGGCCACGATGACCGTCAGCCATGCCAGCCGCTTGAGCCAATGCATCGCCTTCCCCTCCCCCGTCAAACCGTTCGTTGCGGTCGTATGTCGTTGACGTGATGTTGTTGACGCGCTGTTGTCGACGTGCTGTTGTCGACGTGCTGTTGTCGACGTGCTGTCGTCGACGTGCTGTCGTCGATTATGGTCGACGTAAAAATGCCCGGACAGGCCGGGCATCGTGAAAGCAGTCGGCGCTCAGGCCGCGGGCTTCTTCAGCTGCAGCGCCTTGTACTCGAGGAACTCTTCCAGGCCATACTTGCCGGCCTCGCGTCCATGGCCCGACTGCTTGAAGCCGCCGAACGGCGCCAGCATGTTGAACGGACCGCCATTGATGTCGACCTGGCCGGTACGGATGCGGCGCGCCACGCGGATCGCGCGCGCCTCGTCGCCCGACCACACGCCGCCCCCCAGGCCGTAGACGCTGTCGTTGGCGATGCGCACCGCGTCTTCCTCGGTGTCGTAGCAGATGATCGACAGCACCGGCCCAAAGATCTCTTCCTGGGCGACGGTCGCCTTGGGATCGACGTTGCCGAGCACGGTCGGCTGCACGAAGTAGCCCTTGTCCAGGCCGGCCGGCGGCTCGGTGCCGCCCGCCACCAGTTCGGCGCCCTCGTTGAGCCCGCGCTGGATATAGCCGACCACGCGATCCTTCTGCGCGGCCGAGATCAGCGGTCCCAGCCTGGTCGTTTCCTGCAGCGGATCGCCGACGGTAAAGCCCGCCACCACCTTCTGCACGATCTCCTTGACCTCGTCATAGCGGGCGCGCGGCACCAGCATGCGGGTATGCGCCGAGCAGGTCTGGCCGGAGTTCAGGAAGCAGGCGTTGATGGTGCCCTTGACGGCGGCCGGCAGGTCGGCGTCGTCCAGGATCACCGAGGCGGACTTGCCGCCCAGTTCCAGCGCGACCCGCTTGACGGTCTGCGCGGCCAGTTCGGAGACGCGCTTGCCGGCGCGCGTCGAGCCGGTGAACGACACCATGTCGACCTCGCGGTGGCTGGCCAGCACCTCGCCGACCACCGGGCCGTAGCCGGTCACCAGGTTGAACACGCCCGGCGGCAGGCCGGCGGCCTCGATCACCTCGGCCAGCACGAAGGCGTTCAGCGGCGCCACCTCGGACGGCTTGAGCACCACCGTGCAGCCAGCGGCCAGCGCGGGGGCGACCTTCAGCGTGATCTGGTTCAGCGGATAGTTCCACGGCGTGATGGCGGCGACCACGCCGACCGGCTCGCGGACCACCAGCGAATTGCCGACCTCTTCCTCGAAGGTGAAGGACTCGACCAGCTTGGCGGCCTGGCTCCAGTTGAAGACCGGACCGCCGACCTGGATCGCGCGGGCCAGCTTGATCGGCATGCCGACCTCGGCGGCGATCAGCTGCGCCAGCTCCTCGGTGCGCGCCTTCAGGCCCTCGGCAACCTTGCGGATATAGTCCGCGCGCTGCTGCGGCGGCGTCGCGGCCCAGCCGTCGAAGGCGGCGCGGGCCGCCTGGATGGCATCCTCGGCATCGCGGGCATGGCCTTCCGGAATCCGGCCCATCACCTCTTCGGTGGTGGAATGGATGACGTCGATCTGCCCGGTGCCGTGCGGGGTCACCCATTTGCCGTTGATAAAGAGTTTGTCTCGTTGCTGCATAGCCACAATTCCTCGGTGAGCCCTCGGGCGGTTGGCCCTCAGGCGTTTCCAAACTGAATCAGCCGTTTCAGGGCGTTTGCGATTGTTTTAAGTTTTTTCCGTGCCGACATTGTAGAGCCGATTTTGCCAGCCGATATCGACTGGTCGCGCCGCGTGGGCCCCACCGGCGCCGATATTCCGCCGATAATCGCGCGCCGATCGTGCACCGCAGCGATAAAAAAGGCCGCAACGCATCGATGCGTTGCGGCCTTTGTTCGTCGAGTGCCCCGGCACAGCGGGCAGCGAACGGGTCGCCAGATGGGCGGGCAGCCAGCCGATCAGCCGGCGATACCCTGCGATTCCAGGTATTCGTCGTAGGTGCCCAGATAATCGGTCACCGTGCCGTCCGTGCGGATTTCGATGATCCGCGTGGCCAGCGCGCTGACGAATTCGCGGTCGTGCGAAACGAAGATCAGCGTGCCGGTGAACTTGTCCAGCGCGATCTGCAGCGATTCGATCGACTCCATGTCCATGTGGTTGGTCGGCTCGTCCAGCGCCAGCACATTATGGCGGCCCAGCATCAGCTTGCCCCAGATCATGCGGCCCTTCTCGCCGCCGGACAGCACCTTGACCGACTTCTTGATGTCGTCGGCCGAGAACAGCAGCCGGCCCAGCGTGCCGCGCAGCGACTGGTCGTCGTCGCCCGCCTGCGTCCACTGGGTCATCCAGTCCATCAGGTTGGTGTCTTCCGGGAACTCCTCGTAGGTGTCCTGGGGCATGTAGCCGACATTGGCGTTCTCGGCCCACTTGACGGTGCCGTGGTCGACCTCGATGCCGCGCTGCACGCCGGTCTGCACCGCGCCGTTCAGCAGGCAGCGCAGCAGCGTGGTCTTGCCCGCGCCGTTCTCGCCGATGATGGCGACGCGCTCGCCGGCCTGGATCGACAGCGACAGATTGTTCAGGATCTGGCGGTCGTAGGCCTTGCTGATGTTCTCCGCGGTGACCGCCAGGTTGTGCAGCTTCTTCTCGAACTCGAAGCGGATGAACGGGTTCTGACGCGACGACGGCTTGATGTCCTCGACCTTGATCTTGTCGATCTGCTTCAGGCGCGAGGTGGCCTGGCGGGCCTTGGACTTGTTGGCCGAGAAGCGGCGCACGAAGTCCTGCAGCTCGGTGATCCGCTCCTTGGCGCGCGCGTTGGCCGCCATCTGGCGCTCGCGGGCCTGCATCGACGCTTCCATGTAGTCGTCGTAGTTGCCCGGGTAGACCTTCAGCGTGCCGTAGTCCATGTCGGCCATGTGCGTACAGACCGAGTTCAGGAAGTGGCGATCGTGGGAGATGATGATCATGGTGGAATTGCGCTCGTTGAGCACATGTTCCAGCCAGCGGATCGTATTGATGTCCAGGTTGTTGGTCGGCTCGTCCAGCAGCAGCACGTCCGGATTCGAGAACAGCGCCTGCGCCAGCAGCACCCGCAGCTTCCAGCCCGGCGCGATATTGCTCATCGTGCCCTGATGCTGGTCGGTCGGGATGCCCACGCCCAGCAGCAGCTCGCCGGCGCGCGCCTCGGCCGTGTAGCCGTCGTATTCGGCGTACTTGGCCTCGAGCTCGGCGGCCTTCATGTAGTCTTCGTCGGTCGCTTCCGGGTTCGCGTAGATCGCGTCGCGCTCCTGCGCCGCCGCCCACATCTCGGTATGGCCCATCATCACCACGTCGAGCACGCGCATGTCTTCATAGGCGAACTGGTCCTGGCGCAGCTTGCCCAGGCGCACGCCCGGTTCCAGCATCACGTTGCCGGCGCTCGGCTCCAGGTCGCCGCCGAGGATCTTCATGAAGGTGGACTTGCCGCAGCCGTTCGCGCCGATCAGGCCGTAGCGGTTGCCCTCGCCGAACTTGACCGAGATATTCTCGAACAAGGGCTTGGGGCCGAACTGCATGGTGATGTTTGCGGTAGATAGCACGTCGAAGAACCTTTTGGAATGCGGTGTAGCGGTAAAGAGGGCGAGACCCCGTGCCGTGGCGGACCGTGCCGCATTGGGCGGCCGGCGTGGCAAGTACCGAATGCGGCCGAACAAAAGCGGGCCGGCCGGAATAGCCACAGGGGGAGCCGTTTACCTTGGGGAGAATCCGCGAGTTTACCATTCATCGCGGCAACGAGCCTGCAACGAGCGTGCAACAAGCGCGCTCCTCGCGCCGCCATGGCGCCGTGACGGACGGATAACGGACGGCGCTCAGACCGGGGGCGGCAGCCGCGGATGCCCCGACATCGTCAGCGTGAAGCCGTCAGCCGAGGCCCGGACAATGCCCTGCCCGCCCACCGGCAACGTCAGCTTGCGCGTGCAGTGCCCGAACGGCAGCCCGGTCAGGATGGGCACGGGCAGGCGCTCGCGCAGATAGGCCACGACCGCCGGCAGATCGTAGCCGTTGTCGTAATCGCTGACGCGGTAGCTGGAGAAGTCGCCAAGCAGGACCGCGCGCTGGGCGCCCAGCACGCCCGCCTGTTCTAGCTGCAGCAGCATCCGTTCGACGCGGTAAGGCGGCTCGTTGACGTCCTCGAGGAACAGGATGCCGCCGTCGACCTGCGGCAGGTACGGCGTCCCGAGCAGGCTGCACAGCATCGCCAGATTGCCGCCCCACAGCGTGCCCGCCACTTCGCCGGAAAACGGCTGGCCGCCATCCTGCGGCGCCTCGATGTCGACGGTGTAGGTCGATGCGCGCAGCAGGCCCTCGAAATGCCGCCACATGAAAGGGTCGACCGGCTCGGCGCCGAAGTCGGCCAGCAGCATCGGGCCGGCCAGGCTGATGCCGCCGACCCTGGCCAGATAGGCCAGCTGGAACGCCGTGAAATCGCTGTGGCCGACGATCGGCGTGCCCGCGCGGCCAGCCTGCTCGGCGATGCGCTGGAAGTCGATGCGCGGCAGCAGGCGCGCCATGCCATAGCCGCCGCGCACCGCCAGCGTCAGCGCGCCGGGCGCGCCGCTGCCGATGCCATGCAGGTCGGCCAGCCGCTCGTCATCGGTGCCGCCGAAGCGCTGATGGCGGCGCTCCAGCACCTCGGGGTTGGCGACGCGGTAGCCGTGCGCCTGCAGCCAGTCGCAGCCGCGCGTGGCGACGGCCATGTCGTGCGGATAGCCGGAAGGAGCGATCAGGCGGACTTCGATGGGCGCGTTCATGCGTCGGTCTTTCCCTGCGAGTCGGATGACGGTGCGGCGCCGGGCGCGGCACTGGCCTCGGCCCCACGCTCTGTGCCGGGCTCAGTACCGGGCTCAGTGCCGGGCTCAGTACCGGGCTGGCTCCCGGGCCGGCTGCCGGGTTCCCCGCCGAATGGCGCGGCGGCACGGTCCGCCTTCTGCGCGCGTCGACGCGCCCGGAAGAAGTCGCGCAGCAGCTGGCCGCACTCGTCGGCGAGCACGCCGCCGCGGATCGTGGTCTGGTGATTGAGCCGCGCTTCGGCGAACAGGTCCAGCACGCTGCCGGCGGCGCCGGTCTTCGGATCGGTCGCGCCGAATACCACGTGGCGCAACCGCGCGTGCAGCATCGCGCCGCTGCACATCGCGCACGGTTCCAGCGTCACGTACAGCTCGCACTCGGGCATCCGGTAGTTGCCGATCACCTGCGCGGCGGCGCGCAGCGCCTGCATTTCGGCATGCGCCGACGGGTCGCGCGAGCGGATCGGCAGATTGTGGCCGCGCGCGATGATCGTGTCGTTCCAGACCACCACGGCGCCCACCGGCACCTCTCCCGCTGCCTCCGCCAAGCGGGCCTCCTCCAGCGCGGCGCGCATGAAGCGCGCGTCGCGCTCGTCGGCCAGCGGGCCCTCGAAGGGCGGCGTGGCGGCTGCGGTCGGCAATGGCGGCGGCGTATCGGTCATCGGCGCGTCCGTGGCGAACTTGGCGGTGAATTTGGGGTGAATTGGCGGTGAATTTTCGGCGCGTTGGCGGCGAACAGCGGCGACAGACGCCGCGACGCGTTCAGCCGCGACGCGTTCAGTCCTGCGCCGGCGCGACCGCGGGCGCGGTCACTTCAGCCCAGCAGTTCGGCGTTTCGAACAGCACCAGGCGGGTCAGCTGCAGATGATGCCCGAAGCAGTCCTTGAACACCGGCGCCAGCATGTCGAAGGCGATCTGCGCCAGGTTCTCGACCGTGGGGATCGCGTCGAGCACCACCGTCTTGTGCCCATCCATGCCGCGCAGGAATTCCAGCAGCGCGGTGTCGCCGCGATAGATCAGGAAGGCGTGATCCCACTTGTCGACCAGATGCTGGTTGGCCAGCGCCTTGATATCGCTGAAATCCAGGATCATGCCCTCGTCGGCCGCGCCCTCGCGATGCAGGACCTCGCCCGACAGCGTCAGGTCGAGCCGATATCGGTGGCCATGGATATTGCGGCACTGGCCGCCATGGTTGGGGATGCGGTGGCCGGCGTCGAATTCGAGCCGGCGCGTGATCGAGACTTGCTTGTTCATGAAGACCGGTGCCGAGTGCCGTTGGGAGCCGAACGACCGGCTGCTAGCGGATGCCCAGCATCTTGTGGGTTTGCAGCGAAAGGCGCCAGCGCGGATGACGCTGGCAAAAATCGACGGCGAGAGCCGTATTCTCGCGCGCCAGCAGGCCGTCCATCGGCTGCACGAGGAAATAGCGGAAATCCAGCGCCTCGTATGCCGCGAAGTCCTGGCCCGGCTGCGGAATCACGACCTTGAGCTCGTCGCCGCGCGTGACCACCAGTTCGGCGCCCATCTTCGGGCTGACGCAGACCCAGTCGATGCCGTCCGGCACCGCGATCGTGCCGTTGGTCTCGATCGCGATCTCGAAGCCCTGCGCATGCAGCGCGTCGATCAGCGGCGCATCGAGCTGCAGCAGCGGCTCGCCGCCGGTGCAGACCACCAGCGGACGCCCGCCCGTGCCTTGCGGCCATTGCGAGGCGACCTGCGCGGCCAGTTCCTCGGCGTTGCGGTACTTGCCGCCCAGCGTGCCGTCGGTGCCGACGAAATCGGTATCGCAGAAGCGGCAGATCGCCTGCTCGCGGTCCTGCTCGCGGCCGCTCCACAGATTGCAGCCCGCGAAGCGGCAGAACACGGCGGCGCGGCCCGCGTTGGCGCCCTCGCCCTGCAGCGTGTAGAAGATTTCCTTGACGGCGTAAGTCATGCTTGGGGTTGGCTCGACCTGTCGGATCGACCTGGAAGATTGGCGACGGGGTGCTGGCCTCGGACGAGGGATACCCGGGCGCGGGGAAACGCGACAGTATACCAAAGACAGCTCAATGCCGCAGACGCCGCGCAGGTCCGCCCGACGTGGGCCGGTCCGGCGCTTCGCCCTGCATCCGCGCCGCCAGAAAGTCCAGAAAGCAGGCAATCCGCGCCGACAGCTGGGTATTCAGATAGTAGACCGCATGGATGGGCTGGCGCACATCGAGCGTCTCGCGCGGAAACAGCTGCACCAGGTCGCCGCGAGCCCGGTCCTGCGCCGTCATGAAATCGGCCAGGCACACCACGCCCTGCCCTGCAAGCGCCAGCTGGCGCAGCGTCTCGCCGCTGGAAGCGGACACCGCGGGGGTGATTTCGAACTCGTTGCCGGCCTCGTCGCGCAGGGGCCAGCGGTTCAGGCTGTCGGGCTGCGTGAAGCCGAGCAGGCTGTGGCGGGCCAGCTCTCGGACCGAGCGCGGCCGCCCGTGCGCCTTCAGGTAGACCGGGCTCGCCAGCACGCGCAGCCGGCTGTGGCACAGCGGCCGGGCATGCAGCGTCGAATCGCGCAGCGCGCCGATGCGGATCGCGACATCGGTGCGGTGCTCGAGCAGATCGATGATCTGGTCGCTGCTGTGCAGCTCCAACTCGATCTCGGGATAGGCGCGGCGAAAGTCCTCGACCAGCGGTACCACCACATGCAGCATGAACGGCGAAGCGGCGTTGATGCGCAGCTTGCCGGCCGGCTTCTGCCGCCGCAGCGCGATCTGCTCCTCGGCCTGGTCCACCGCGCCTAGGATGGCGCGGGCATGCGCGAGCAGCGCGGCGCCCTCCTCGGTCAGCTCCAGCCGGCGCGTGGTCCGCCGCAGCAGCGCAGTAGCCAGCTTGTCCTCGAGCCGCGCCAGCGCCCGGCTGACGCCGGAAACGGTCTGCCCAAGCTGGTCGGCCGCCGCCGTGATCGAGCCGCTGTCCACAACGGTGACAAAGGCGAGCAGTTCTTCCAGGGTCATCTTCATGGCGCGGTTTCCTGCGCAAGCGGCGGCGGCGCCGGCGCTGATCGGCCCCGCCGGCGTGTCGCGATTGTTGACTGGCAAGCAAATATTTTCTGCATATTAACGGATTAATCGGCAAGCCAGCGAGGGCCACAATGCGTGCCATTCGATATCTGGAGGCCATCATGCCCCTCGCCTTGTTGGCGCTGACAATCAGCGCATTCGCCATCGGCACGACGGAGTTCGTCATCGTCGGCCTGATTCCCACCGTCGCGGCCGATCTGCACGTGTCGCTGCCCTCGGCCGGCCTGCTGGTCAGCCTGTACGCGCTCGGCGTCGCCGTGGGCGCGCCACTGCTGACCGCGCTGACCGGCCGGCTGCCGCGCAAGACCCTGCTGCTGTCGCTGATGGCGCTGTTCACCCTCGGTAATCTGCTGGCCTGGCAGGCGCCGGGCTACGGCTCGCTGGTGCTGGCCCGCGTGCTGACCGGCCTGGCCCACGGCGTGTTCTTTTCGATCGGCTCGACCATCGCCACCGGACTGGTGCCGCGCGAAAAGGCCGCCAGCGCGATCGCCATCATGTTCACCGGGCTGACCGTCGCGCTGGTCACCGGCGTGCCGCTGGGCACCTTCATCGGCCAGCACTTCGGCTGGCGCGAGACTTTCCTGGCCGTTTCCGCGCTGGGCGTGGTCGCCTTCGTCGGCAGCTTGCTGTTCGTGCCGTCCGGCATCCGGCACACGCCGCCCGCCTCGCTGATGCAGCAGGCCCGCGTGCTGGCCGAACCGCGGTTGCTGCTGGTCTACGCCAAGACCGCGATCGGCTATGGCGGCTCCTTCATCCCCTTCACCTTTCTCGCGCCGATCCTGCAGGACGTCTCCGGCTTCGACGCCGGCGCGGTCAGCCTGGTGATGCTCGTGTACGGCCTGTCGGTCGCGGTCGGCAATATCTGGGGCGGCCGCCTGGCCGACCGTCACGGCCCGATCCCGGCGCTCAAGACGATGTTCGTGCTGCTGGCCGCGGTGCTTCTGGTGCTGAACTTCACCGCGCCGCACCGCTGGCTGGTGGTGGCGACGGTGCTGGCCTGGGGCGCGGTCGCCTTCGGCAATGTGCCGGGCCTGCAGGTCTATGTCGTCAAGCAGGCCGAGCGCTTCACGCCGCAGGCGGTCGATGTCGCCTCGGGCCTCAATATCGCCGCGTTCAATCTGGGCATCGCCGGCGCGGCCTGGGCCGGTGGCCTGATCGTGACCCACCTGGGGTTGATGCATACGCCGTGGATCGGTGCCGTGGTGGTGCTCGTCGCGCTGGCATTGACGGCCTGGAGCGGCCGCCTCGATCGCGCTGACGGCGTGGTCCATCGGGGTGGCGGTATCGCGGGCGCGATATCGCACTAAGTCGCGGTGAGTGGCGCCAGGTCGCGGCGAGTCGCGGCGAGTCGCATCGAGAGGCCCTGCGACCCAGCGTGGCGGCACTGCGCGACCCGGCCGCCAGGTGCCGAATCTGCACCGCCTCCCCGCCAATGCTTCCAATGATGCAAACCGGTTCGTGCCCGCCCCCGTGGATGTGATGCATGCCCCTACGGCATGCAAATTGCGTCGCATTGTTCGTCTACGCGCAAAGACAAGACCAAGCCGGGCCTGGCCCGGCATCACACTTCCTGGAGAGACACATGAAAGCAACGACATTGGCAGCGGCAGTCGCCGCCTGCCTGGCGCTGGCCGCCGGCGGCGCGCTCGCCCAAAGTGGCGGCAGCGGTGGCGGAAGTGGCAGCGGCAGCGGTAGTGGCAGCAGCAGCGGCGGCGGCAGCGCGGGCACCGGCACAAGTGCGACCGGCAGCGGCAGTGGCGGCACCGGCACGAGTGCGACCGATAGCGACAGCAAGTCGGACAAGAAGAAGAGCGGCGCAAGCAGCAAGCGCTCGCGTTCGGGCAGCGACAGCAGCACGAGCGGCAGCGGTACCGGTGGCTCGGGCACAAGTGGTACCAGTGGCTCCGGCACCAGCGGTTCCGGCACCGGCACGGGCAGCCCATCCGGTTCGATGGGCTCTGGCACGTCGGGATCGGGTGGCACCGGAACCGGCGGCACCGGAACCGGCGGCACGTCGTCGGGCGGCATGAGCGGCTCGGGCGGCACCAGTGGCGGCTCGGGCGGCGGCACCGGTGGCACGGGCGGCACCGGTGGCACGGGCGGCTCCAGCGGCCGTTGACCTTCAGCAGCGCAAACCGGCCCTGCGCCGGCGGAAACCCGCGCCATCGGCGCGGCCCGCTGGCGCAGGGCCGTCCCATTTGCCGGGCGGACCCCACGCGCTCGGCGTAAGCATCGGCCGCCCGGCGCCGCCCCGCCGCTACCGCAGCGTCGGCGGCACCTCGAAGGTATGGAATGGCGCCGGCGATGGCACCGACCACTCCAGGCCCTGCGCCCCCTCCCAGGGCCGCGCGGCCGCGGGCTCCCCGCCTCGGATCGCCTTCAGCACGATATAGAGGAACAGCAGCTGCGACAGCCCGAAGCCGAACGCGCCGACCGACGAGATGAAATGGAAGTCGGTGAACTGCGGCGCGTAGTCGGCGTAGCGCCGCGGCATGCCGGCCAGGCCCAGGAAGTGCATCGGGAAGAAGGCGACGTTGAACGAGATCATCGACGTCCAGAAGTGCCACTTGCCCAGCCGCTCGTCGTACATGAAGCCGGTCCATTTCGGCAGCCAGTAGTAGACCCCGGCAAACAGCGCGAACAGCGACCCAGCCACCAGCACATAGTGGAAATGCGCGACCACGTAGTAGGTATCGTGGACCTGGATGTCGATCGGCGTGACCGCCAGCATCAAGCCGGTGAAGCCGCCGATCGTGAACACGAAGATGAAGCCGATCGCCCATAGCATCGGCGTCTCGAAGGTCAGGCTGCCCTGCCACATCGTGCCGATCCAGTTGAAGATCTTCACCGCGGTCGGCACCGAGATCAGCATGGTCGCGTACATGAAGAACAGCTGCCCGACCACCGGCATCCCGGTGCTGAACATGTGGTGCGCCCAGACGATCGACGACAGCACTGCGATCGCGCCGGTCGCATAGACCATCGACGCATAGCCGAACAGCGGCTTGCGCGAGAAGGCGGGCACCACCTGCGAGACGATGCCGAACGCGGGCAGGATCATGATGTAGACCTCGGGGTGCCCGAAGAACCAGAAGATGTGCTGGTACAGCACCGGGTCGCCGCCGCCCGCGGCATTGAAGAAGGTGGTGCCGAAATGCCGGTCGGTCAGCACCATCGTGATCGCGCCCGCCAGCACCGGCATCACCTCGATCAGCAGGAAGGCCGTGATCAGCCAGGTCCAGCAGAACATCGGCATCTTCATCATCTGCATGCCCGGCGCGCGCATATTGAGGATGGTGACGATGATATTGATGGCGCCCATGATCGACGAGGCGCCCATCAGATGCAGCGCAAAGATCGCCATGTCCATGCCCGCGCCCATCTGCACCGACAGCGGCGCGTACAGCGTCCAGCCGGCCGCGGTGGCGCCGCCCTCGACGAAGAAGGACCCCGCCAGCAGCAGCCCGGCTGGCGGCAGCAGCCAGAAGCTGAAGTTGTTCATCCGCGCGAAGGCCATGTCGGACGCGCCGATCATCAGTGGAATCATCCAGTTCGCCAGCCCGACGAAGGCCGGCATGATCGCGCCGAACACCATGATCAGTCCGTGCAGCGTCACCATCTGGTTGAACAGCTCGGGCCGGAAGAACTGCAGGCCCGGCATGAACAGCTCGAGCCGGATGCCAAGGGCCAGGATGCCGCCGGCCAGCAGCATCGTGAAGCTGAACCACAGATACAGCGTGCCGATGTCCTTGTGGTTGGTGGCGAACACCCAGCGCCGCCATCCCGCCGGATGATGCGGATGCGCGTCGTGGTCGGCAGCGGAAGGCTCGGCAGCGGGATGGTCGGCAGCGATGCCGCCGGGCGAGACAGTGGCGGCGTCTTGCGTGCTGTTCATGGTCGGCTCCCTCGACACGGGCTGGCGATGGCAGGAACCGGCAAGCAAGCAATCGATATGCCATTGGTCGGCGCGCCCACTCGCACCCCGCCTCTGCGGCATTGGCACGCGCCTTGCGCCGGGGCCCGCAGCAACGCATTGGCGAACGCCCCTTGGAGAACGCGCATGCGAGTCTGGCTGATCAAGAAGAACTGCTCGCTGACACCGGCGCAAACGGTGTTCGGCTTCGCCGCCGCCAGCATCGTGATCGTGGCGATCGGGCTCGCCTTCACGGTCATGGGTCACTGGCCGGTACTGCTGTTCGCCTTCGTCGAGGTGGCGCTGCTGGCCGCGCTGCTGCTGCGATACTGCCGCCACGCGACCGATCACGAACGTCTGTCGCTCGCGCACGACGTGCTGTGTGTCGAGATCACCGTTTGCGAAGCGACCATGCGCCGGAATCTGGTCGCTTCGCTGGTGCGCTTCGAGGTCGACGGCCCTACGCCCGGCATCGTGCTGCGCTACGGCAACGAGACGCTGGTGGTCGGTCGCATGCTGTGCCCGCCCGCGCGGCGGCGCCTGGCGGAAGCGCTGCGGCAGTGCTGCCGTCATCCGCTGACACCGGACGACGAGCGGGCCGCCGTGCCGGCGATCGAAGTCGTCAGCAACGTGCCGGCGTCCGGCGCGGCACGCCTGGACCGCTGACGCGACACCGCGTTGACGCCCCGCCAAGCGTGCGGCATTCCGGTAAAGACTACAGTTCGCGCGCACCGGATTTACCAGACTGAGCCGCGTGCCGACCGGCTTCCGGCCTCCGCGTCCGTGCCTGGCTCACGCGGCCAGCCGTTGCAGGGCCCGCATCGCATCGCCTGCCTCGCGGCGCAGTCCCTCCAGATCCAGCCCGACGATCGCTCCGTCGCGCACCGCATGGCGGCCCTGCACGAACACATGGCGCACCGGCGTCGGTTCGCCCGCCGCCACCGGCGCCGCCGCCACGTCGTGAAAGCCGTGAAACCGCAGGCCGCTGACGTCGTAGATTGCCAGGTCGGCCGACTGCCCGGGCGCCAGCGTGCCGATCCGCGGCAGGCCCAACACGGCGGCGCCTCCTGCCGTGCCCCAATGGATCACCTCTTCCACCGTGGTCTGCGCGGCACCGCCGACCGCGCGATGCACCAGCCAGGCGAAATTGGCCTCGTTGACCATGCTGCCCGATTCATTGGAGGCGACGCCGTCCACGCCAAGCGAAATACGCACGCCGGCGTCGGCCAGCGCGCGCACCGGCGCCACGCCGCTGCCCAGCCGCGCGTTGCTGACCGGACAATGCGCCATGCCGGTATCGGTGGCCGCCAGCATGCGGATCTCGTCGGGCGACAAGGTCACCAGGTGCGCGAACCAGACGTCCGGACCGAGCCAGCCATGCTCGCCGACGAACTCCACCGGCGTGCAGCGATATTTCTCCCGGCAAAAGCGCACATAGTTGTCGGTCTCCGACAGATGCGTGTGCAGGCGCAGCCCAAGCCGCCTCCCCACGTCGCCCAACTCGCGCAGCATGGCCGGCGGCAGCGAGAACGTCGGCGTGGTCGGCGCCACCGCGACGCGCCGCATCGCATCGCCGGCCGGATCGTGATAACGCGCCGTCAGCCGTTCGATATCGGCCACCATCTCGTCGAGCGTCTCGGGCACCAGCGCGGTCTTCGACATGCCGGGATGGTCGGCCGCCGACTGGATGGCGCCGCCGCGGCACAGCACCAGCCGCATCCCCATCTCTTGCGCCACCTCGAACAGCAGGTCGCCGGTCTCGGCGCCGTGGCCGTGGTGGTACAGGTAATGATGATCGGCGCAGGTCGTGGTGCCCGACAGCAGCAGCTCGGCCATGCCGAGCCGCACCGCGGCCCGCAGCACCTCGGGCGTGAACGCCGCCAGGCGCGGATACGGCACCGCCGCCAGCCAGGCCTGCAGATCGGCGTTGATGCCGGCGGGCACGGCCTTGAGCAGGTTCTGGAACAGATGGTGATGCGTGTTGATCCAGCCCGGATACACCACGCAGCCCGGGACGTCGATGACCCGCTCGTCGGGCAGCGGCGCCAGTGCGGGCCCGATCTCGGCGATGCGGCCGTCGCGGATGCGGATATCGGCCGCGCCGGCGCGCGCCGCCGGGCCGGCCAGGCCCGTCATCACCGCAGCGGCGCCGCGGATCAGCAGGTTCTCGCGCAGGGTCTCGCGCTGTTTTTCGTTCAGGCATTGGACTTCAGTCAAGATCAGATCTCCGGGGCATGTTCGCCGGCATGGGCCAGCGGTGCATCGCGGCGCGGCACGCCGTTGAGCAGCAGGTTCAGGAAGACGGACACCACGCAGGCGATGATCACGCTGCTGTGCACGAACGGCTGCAGCGCTTCGGGCAGCTTCTCCAGCACCGACGGCATGATCACCGGCATCAGCGCGCAGGCCAGCGTGATGGCGACGATGGTCAGATTCGAGCGGTTGTGTTCGTAGTCGACCTGGCCCAGCGTCTTGATGCCCGCCGCGCCGACCACGCCGAACATCACCAGCGCGGCGCCGCCCAGCGCGGCGGCCGGGATCGATGCAAACAGCGCGCCGATCTTCGGTACCAGCGCGACGGCGCACAGCATCACGCCGCAGGTCGCCACCACCCAGCGGCTGCGCACGCCGGTCACGATCACCAGCCCCACGTTCTCCATGAAGGCGATATACGGAAAGGCCGCGAACATGCCGCCGATCGCGCTGGCCAGGCCGTTGGCGCGCAGGCCGTTGGTCGCCTCGCGTTCGCTGACGGGGCGCTTGACCAGATCGCCGATCGCGATGAACAGCCCCATCGACTCGACCATCTGCACCAGCATCACGATCGTCATCGTGACGATCGCGCCGATATCGAACACCGGCAGGCCGAAGGCGAACGGCTGCACCATCGTGAACCAGGGAGCCCGCTTGACCTCGGTGAAGTCGCCCATGCCAAGCGCGGTCGCGACCGCTGCGCCCGCCAGCAAGCCGATCAGCACCGACAGGTTGCGCAGGAACTCGCTGCCGTAGCGATTGATCGCCAGAATCAGCGCGACCACGCCGATCGCCACCGCGAAGAACACCGGCGCCCCGAACTGCGGCGCACCGCGCCCGCCGCCCAGCCATTGATAGGCGACCGGGAACAGCGACAGGCCGATCGCGGTGACGATGCACCCGGTCACCACCGGCGGGAAGAACTGCCGCAGCCGCCCGATCACCGGCGCCAGCAGCAGCGTGATCACGCCCGCGCCGATGATGGCCCCGCAGACGCCCTGGAAGCCCAGCGACGGATCGGTGCCGATCGCGATCACGGGCCCGACCGAGCTGAAGGCGACGCCCTGCATGATCGGCAGCCGCACGCCGAACTTCCAGATGCCGACCGTCTGCAGCAGCGTGGCGATGCCCGAGGTGAACAGCGCGGTGCTGATCAACAGCGTGGTCTGTGCCGGCGTCATCTTGAGCGCGGCGGCGACGATCATCGGCACCGTGATCGCGCCCAGATAGCTGACCAGCATGTGCTGGAAGCCCAGCGTGAGCATGGCGCGCGGCGGCAGCACCGCGTCGACCGGGTGTAGGGGCGAAGCCATCGTCGTCTCCTTGGTGGTGGCTGAAGGGCGCTCGAAGCGGCGCCTGCAGCCACAGTAGCGGCCGCACGTGCGCGGTCATAGCGCAATTGCGAAGGCGATAGGCGCAAAGCGCAGCGATGTGAGGCGCGCCGAGCGACCGTCGTGCGACGGTCGTGCGACGGTCGTGCGTCGGTCGTGCGTCCGGTCGTGCCAAGGTCCGCGATGGCGAGGCGATGCCGCGGCGCTGCGGGTTTGTCCCGGCTTTGCCGCCGGCAATGACGGCCCTTACGATAGCGCGCACCGCCGCTCCAGGTGCCTGCCATCGCATCCCCGATCCGCGCTTCCATGCAGCCGCCTTCCGACGTTTCCACGCCCGCCCTCGGCGCCGTCCATCGATACCGTGCCAGCGAATTGCCGCATGTGGAGGCGCTGTGCGCGCGCTTGTTCGGACCCACGCGATTGCGGCCGCTCGACGCCGAGGCGCCGCTGCATGTCGAGGTAGAGCAATGCCATATCGGGCAGTTGTCGCTGATCGAAGTCCGCTACAGCACGGCGATGGAAATCGAGCCGCAGCCCGGCAAGGACGAATACGTGATTCAGACCACGCTGGCCGGCCATTGCGAAGCGCTGACCGACGGCGAGTCGCAGCATTTCCCGCACGGCAGCACGCTGGTCGCCTCGCCGACGCTGCGCACGCGGCTGCTGCTCGACGGGGATTGCGAACGCTTCTGCGTAGTGCTGCGCCGGCGCGCGATCGAGCACGCGTTTCGCGAGCATTTCGGCTTCGAACCGCCTGCGCCGATCGCCTTCACGCCGCGGCTGGCGAGCGATGATGGGCTCAATGGGCTGGCCGAGCGCTGGCACGCGCTGGTGGGCTATCTGCGCGCGGAGATGCGCACGCGCCGGGCCGGCGCCGCCAATCCGACCATCGACGCCAGCATCGAGCATATGGTGGTGTCGACGCTGCTGTTCGACCAGTTCTCCGGCGACGGCGCCACGCTGCCGCGGCGCTTTCAGCCGACGCTGCCTGCCTATGTCCGGCGCGCGATCCAGTATCTGCGCCGCAATCTCGATCGCCCGATCACGATGCGCGAACTCGCCGACCACTGTGGCGTGTCGGAACGCTCGCTGCAGGTCGGCTTCCGGCGCAGCAAGAACGCCACGCCGATGGAATATCTGCGGCTGCTGCGCCTGCAGGGCGCGCGCGACGGCCTGCTGCGGGCACCGCGGCAGCCCGGCGCCGTGACCGCAATCGCGCTGCGGCACGGCTTCTCGCATCTGAGCATGTTCTCGCGCGAATACCGGCGCGAATTCGGCGAGCTGCCGTCCGAGACCTTGCGCCGGGCGCTGCGGCGCGAAGCATAGCGGCAGACACCGATCGAACCGCACCGCGACGGCCGGCGCTTTTCCCCGGCCGCCACGGCGCCGGTCCGCTACGCCATCGCGTCAGCGTGCCAGGCAGATTCCCAGCATCGTCTGCAGGCGGGCGCGGTCCAGGTTGCGGCCGATAAAGACCAGCTTGCTGTCGCGCGGCGCGTCCATCCACGGCTCGCCCGCATGCAGATCGAGCTGCCGGTGCACGGCCTGCAGGATATGGCGGCGCTCGCTGCCGGCAACCGCGACGATGCCCTTGATGCGGAACAGATCGTCGCCCTGCGCCGCCAGTAGCGCGCGCACCGCGCTGGCCAGACGGTCTCCGTCGAACGGCCGGTCGAACACCAGCGAGACCGAGGTGACCGAGGGATCGTGCCGGTGCGCGTGCGCGTGCTCGTGCTCGTGCTCGTGGTCATGGCCGCAGTGCTCGTCGCAGACATGGTCCCCGTCATGATCGTGACCGTGACCGTGATCGGGACCGTGGCCGTGCTCCTTCTCGCTGTCGTCCAGCACCGCCAGCCCCGGTGTAAACCCGCCGATGCCGAGGATCTGCCGCAGATCCACGCGCGCATAGTTCGAGCGCAGGATCTGCGCGCCCTCGTTGAGCCGCCGCAGGCGCGCCTCCAGCGCATCGACCGCCGCCGGCTCGGCCAGGTCGGTCTTGTTGATCACGATGCGGTCCGCCGCGACGATCTGATCGACCGCCTGATTGTCGAAGCCGCGCAGACGCGGGTCGTCGAGATGGCTTTCGATATGCAGCGCATCGACCAGCGTCACCACGCCGTCGAGCGCCACCTCGCGCGCGACCTCGTGGTCCATGAAGAAGGTCGCCGCGACCGGCGTCGGGTCGGCCAGGCCGCTGGTCTCGACGATGATGTGGTCGAAGCGTTCGGGCTGCGCCAGCAGCTTCTGCAGGATGCGGACCAGATCGGTGCGCACGTCGACCACGCAGCAGATGCAGCCGTTGGTCATCTGGTAGATCTCCTCGTCGGAACTGAGCACCAGATCCGAATCGACATCAACCTCGCCGAACTCGTTCTCGATCACCGCAATGCGATGGCCATGGCGTTCGGTCAGGATGTGGTTCAGCAGCGTGGTCTTCCCCGCGCCGAGAAAGCCGGTCAGGATTGTCACCGGAACCGGCACGGCAGCGCGCTCGGCAGGATGTGCGGCGGCTTGCTCGACGGTGGCCGGGCGCACCGCTTCGGGTGCAAGGGATGTCAGGGACGTCAGGGACCTCAGGGACGTCAGGGACGTAAGGGCATTCATCGTGTCTCCTCCTCCGCCATGGCCGTCGGCATCGCATCGGCGGGCGCGGGACGCATCCCCTGCCAACGCGCAACCAGACCGGCATGGTCGATATCGAACAGGTCGAGCGTGCGCCCGACGGTATGGTTGACCAGATCGTCGATGGTGCCGGGCCGGTGGTAGAACGCCGGCACCGGCGGCAGCACGATCGCGCCCATCTCGGTCACCGCGGTCAGATTGCGCAGATGCCCCAGATGCAGCGGCGTCTCGCGCGGCAGCAGCACCAGCCGGCGCCTTTCCTTCAGCATCACGTCGGCGGCGCGCGTGACCAGGTTGTCGGCGAGGCCATGCGCGATTGCCGCCAGCGTGCGCATCGAGCACGGCGCCACCACCATGCCGGCGCAGCGGTAGGAGCCGCTGGCGATGGTGGCGCCGATATCGCGGACGTTGTGCGCGACGTCGGCCAGCGCCTCGACCTCGGCGCGGCGCAGACCGAGCTCGTGCTGGATCGTCAGCCAGCCCGAGGGCGTCACGACCAGATCGGTGCGCCAGTCCGGCTGCTGCGCCAGCCACTGCAGCAGACGCACGCCGTAGATCGCGCCGCTGGCACCGGTGATGGCGACGACGAGGCGCCGGCTCATCGCGGCCCCGCTCCGGCGCCGGCCAGCAGACGGGCCGCACGCGCCATCGCATCGTCGCCGATGCGCGCGCGGATGCCGTCGAACTGCGGGCCGCGCGTCGCATCCAGCCCCATGCGCGAGGTGGTGCCCGCTCCAGACGCGGAAGGATCGAGGGCGCTGCCCGGCAGGCCGTCGACGACGACCACGTCCAGATGCGGCTGCAGATGCGTGGCGACGGCCCACAGCACCTCCTCGTCGCGCGTGATATCGACATCCTCGTCGACGGCGATCACCGTCTTCAGGTACGGATCCCAGCCGAGCAACCCCAGCATGACCTGGCGCGCCTCCCCCGCGCGCATCGGCTTGAGCGCGACATAGGCGTGAAAATGCGTGCCCGAGCTCGGGTAGTGCACCGCGGTGACGCTGGGAAAACGCTCCTTCAGCTTCTCGACCATCTCGGACTCGCGCGGAATCCGCCCGAGATTCAGATGCTCGGCCGAATTGCCGCCGACCACGTCGATCAGCATCGCGTCGCGCCGGCGCAGGATCGTCTCGACGCGCAGCAGGTTGTTGGTAGAACGATCCGACGAATAGCCGGTGAATTCGCCGAACGGCCCCTCGTCGACGCGCGCCTCGGGATCGATCACGCCTTCCAGCACGATCTCGGCGCTGGCGGGCACCGCGATGCCATGGCGCGGCGTGCGCACGACCTCCAGCGGCGCGCCGAACAGGCCGCCCGCGACGTGGCGCTCATCGACGCCGTACGGCAGGCGCGCCGCACCGGCCAGCATGAACAGCGGATGCGCGCCGATCACCATCGCCACCGGCAACGGCTTGCCGCTGGCGGCGGCCTGCTGCTGCATGCGCCAAAGGTGCCCGCGCGAATGCAGGCTGGTGGCGATGCCGTTCGGCGAATGCACCATCGAGCGGTGATAGCTGGCGTTGCCGATGCCGGTCTCGGGGTCCTGCGCGATCAGGATCGCGTTGGTGATATAGGGTCCGCGGTCGGTGGCGAAATGCCGGATGGCCGGGATCGTGCGCAGGTCGATGCCGTCGGTCTGCACAACGTCCAGCACCGGCCCGCTGTCCACCTCGCGCGGCGGCACGAGACGCCGGCTGCGCGCCTGGTATTCGGCATGGATGCCGTCGGCGCCGACACCGAGCAGCCGGCCGACGCGCTCGCGCGAAGCGAACACATTGGTCACCAGCGGCGCCTCCAGTCCCTGCACGCGCTCGAACACCAGCATCGGATGGCGTCCCTGAGCGGCCAGCTGCCAGACCACGGCGGTCGCATCCTGATCCGCGCCGATCTCGTCGCGGACCACCAGCACATCGTCGGGATGCGCGTCGCGATAGGCCGCGAGAAAGTCGCGAAAGTCCTGCGAGGACGAATAGCGCCCCGAATAGCGCCCCGAATAGCGCCCCGAATTGGGCCCCGAATTGGGCCCGGAATCGATTCCCGGATTGAGCCGCGATGTCATCGATCTCTCCTTGTCACGCCGGCCGGGCGGCGCACGCAGGCGCTGCCCGGCCCGGCCGCATGGCGCGGCCCGTTCAGCGAAGGCCGGCGTAGGTGTCGGTCAGCCGGGCCTGCGCCTCCTCCATCGTGCGCGGCGGCGGCGTGGTCTCCAGACCGATCAGGCGGGCGATGTTGTTGCCCATGTAGTCCTCCAGCCCGTCCTCGTCCAGATCCATGCCCTGCGGCGCGGGGCCGCACAGCATCTCCAGTTCGCGCAGCCACATGCCGGGCTCGTTCGGCGGCGTGTCGGTGCCGAACACGATCTTGTTGCGCGGCAATTGGCGGGCGAATTCGACGATGCGCGACTGGAAGCACCAGCCCGACTCGCAATAGACGTTCGGCGTGTCCATCGCCATCCAGAACGCCTCGAACGAATAATTGCCGCCGGTCTGAATGCCGAAATGGCCGATGATGAAATTGACCATCGGAAATTCGCGGATGATCGGATAGAACATCGTCGGAATCGTGTACGGCCCGTCGCCGGTATGGATCAGCACCACGACGTTGTACTTGGCACACATCTTCAATGCGGGCCGCAGCCAATCGAGGGCACGGTCGGGACGATAGCCGTGCATGTTGGCATGCAGCTTCATCATCTTGAAGCCGTACTCCTTGACGTGGTATTCGAGCTCCAGCGCACCCTCTTCCGGGCCCCAGCGCGGATTGAACGTGAAATTGCCGATAAAGCGATCGGGATATTTCCGGCACAGCTCGGCCACATAGGCCATGTAGTCGCGCACGCCTTCGCGGCCGCGGCGATTGCCGTCGCGATAGCCCGTATTGCCCGGCGGCGGCTGGATAAAACCCATGTCGATGCGGCGCGGCTTCCCGTTGATGATGTAGGGACCGTCCATCATCTTGAGCAGGCGCTCGCCGGTAAACGGTTCGCCGGTATGGCGCCAGGCCTCGTCGACCAGGTTGGTGGGATGCAGATGGGTGTCGATGATCATTGCAATGGCTCCGTGCGGGGCTGCGTTATCTGGGAACGAAAACGATCGGGGCGGACATCAGGCGGCGAGCCTGGCGCGGGCCTCTTCGATCGTGCGCGGCACCGGCGTCGGTTCGAGCCCGATCATCCGCGCGACGTTGTTGCCGAGGTAGTCCTCGAGCGTGTCTTCGTCCAGATTGAGCCCCTGCGGCGGCTCGAAACACAGCACCTCGAGCAAACGCAGCCACATGCCCGGCTCGTTCGGCGGCGTATCGGAGCCGAACAGGATCTTGTGTTTGGGCAGCACCTTGGCGAATTCGACGATGCGCGATTGCAGGCACCAGCCCGATTCGCAATAGACGTTCGGCATGTCCATCGCCATCTGGAACGGCTCGAAGCAATAGACGCCGCCGGTCTGCACGCCGAAGTGGGCCATGATGAAATTGACCGTCGGAAATTCCTTGATCATCGGCACCCATTCGGTCGGAATGCTGTAGGGGCCGTCACCGGTATGCAGCTTGACCAGCACGCCGAGTTCGGCGCATTTCTGCAGCGCCGGACGCAGCCAGTCCAGCGCGCGGTCGGGCCGATAGGCGTGCATGTTGGCCTGGAACTGGACCATCTTGAAGCCCAGCTTGCGCACGTAGTGATCGATGGCATTGACACCGTTCTCGACGCCGCAGCGCGGGTTGTAGACGAAGCAGCCGATGAAGCGGTCGGGATATTTGCGCACCATCTCGACCGTGTAGGCCATATAGGCGTCGATCGATTCGCTGCCCGACTTGCTGCCGTCGGTCCAGGTGTAGATGGTGTTGCCTTGCGGCGGCTGGATAAAGGCGCGATCGATGCGGCGCGGCTTGCCATTGATCAGGAATGGGCCATCCATCATCTGGATCAGGCGCTCGCCGGTGAAGGGCTCGCCATCGTGCCGCCATGCCAGATCGACCAGGTTGGTCGGATAGCAACTGGTGTCGATGATCATGCGGGTGTCTCCTCGCAATGCTGCAGGTTGAAGGCATGCGGGACCGGGCCTGTCGTTGCGGGACTGGCCGGGCGCGCGTTGCGTTCGGGAGCACTGTCGAGGGGAGCGTTGGAAGAATGCGCCACCGACGGTACTCCGTCAGTGAGCAATCTCCAGTTGAACGATCGCGGCATTGCGCCGCTGCTTGTTCAATCGACCGCTTCTACCCACGGCGCCTTTATACCGCCGTGGAAATTCGGATGTCAAGCGGGAAGCGTGGACGCGGATGTTGCCGTGCCCACCTTCCCGGGCTCGATCGCCCGACTGTTCGGGCGTTCGGGCGTTCGAGCGATCCAGCGATCCAGCGTTTAACCGATCGATCAGGCGTTGGTACCGTTATCGATGGTCCATGCGGCGCCGGTTACCGCCTGCGCCTCAGGCGAAGCCAGCAAGGCGACCACGGCCGCGACATCGTCCGGCGAAGCAAAACGCTGCGGCCCGGCCATCAGCGAGCGCTGCCATTCGGCGTGCGGGCCGTCCGGCGGATTCATGTCGGTGGCGGTCGAACCGGGATGCACGACATTGACCGTGATGCCGCGCGGACCGAAGTCGCGCGCCAGGCCCTGCGTCATGCCGACCAGCGCCGCCTTGCTGGCGCTGTACAGCGACATGCCCTGCCCCGGCACGCGTACCGCCAGATTGCTGCCGATCGAGATGATGCGGCCGCCATCGGGCATCACCGACGCCACCGCCTTGGCCGCGACAAAGGCCGCGCGCACATTGACGGCCATCGTGATGTCGAAATCGTCGACGGTCAGTTCGGTCGGGTGGCCGACGCGGAAGATGCCGGCGTTGTTCACCAGGATATCGATCTTGCCGAATTGCTCCGCCGCGCGCGCCACCGCGTCGGCCACGGCCTTGGGATCGGCGTTGTCGGCGCGAATCGCCAGCGCCTGGCGTCCATGCGCCCGCACTTGCGCTGCCACTTCCTCGGCTTGTTGTTCGGCGCTGGCGTAGGTCAGCGCGACGTCCGCCCCTTCCTTCGCCAGCCGGCGCGCGATCGCCGCGCCGATGCCCCGGCTGCCGCCCGTGATCAGGGCCGATTTTCCTTGCAGTGATGCCATGTCATGCTCCTTCAACGTGTGGTTCAACGGTGTATCCGGGTCCGCCGCTTCGGCCGTCCCTGGGGCGGCCGAAGCGGCATCGCGTGTTTCATCTACAATTTGTACTCGTCGGTACAAATTTAAAGCGAATTATTGGCACGTTGTCGTCGACGGTCAAGGGATTTACTATCTGGCCAGTACAGAATTCACCGTTCCATCCATGAGCCAACGAGGAAGACCCCGCGCTTTCGACCGCGACACCGCCCTGCAGGCGGCGATGCGCGTGTTCTGGGAGCGCGGCTACGAACAGGCGTCGCTGAGCGAGCTGACCGCCGCCATGGGCATCAACCGCCCCAGCCTCTATGCCGCCTTCGGCGACAAGGCCCAGCTGTTCCGCGAGGCCACGGCGCTGTACCAGCGCACCATGAACTTCACCACGCCCGCGCTGGCCCGCCCCACCGCGCGCGCCGCGGTCGAGGCGATGCTGCGCGACAACGTTGACGCCTACTGCGACCCGACGACGCCGCGCGGCTGCCTGGTGGTATCGGTGGCCGCCTCCTGCCCGGACGAGGACAGCGAGATGAAGACCATGCTGTCGAGCAAGCTGCGCACGGTGGGAGAGTCGGTGCGCCAGCGCCTGAAACAGGGCGTCGAGGCCGGCGAACTACCAGCCGACACGGACGTCGGCGCCCTTGCCGCGTATTTCGAAACGGTGCTGCAGGGCCTGTCGATCCAGGCCCGCACCGGGGCTTCGCGCCAACGGCTGCACCGGGTAGTGGACTGCGCGATGCGGGTCTGGGACAGCCTGCAGGCGTTGGACGAACGCGTCACTGCACCGTCGCCGGCCCGCGCACCGGCGACGGCGCGACGGCGCGGAAAATCTGCCGCGCCATAACGCTGTGCGGGTAGCAGTGCGCAAACGCCCCGAGACGCCCACGACGATCAGGGCGAAGAATCGCGCGAAAACCGCATGCCCCGCGCCAGCAGCATCGCGCCCAACGCCGACAGCGCCACGATGGCTGCAGCGGCGGGCCAGCCATAAGCCTCGATGGCGGCGCCCACGGTGATCGGGCCGACCACCTGTCCGAGGTTGCTGCCCTGCATCAGCAAACCGATCACGACGGGCACCAGTGCGGAGGTCGGCGCCACGATCGGACCGCTCGCCAGCAAGGCGGCCGGGATCAGTCCTCCCACCGCGGAGAACACCAGGCACAGCAGGAAGGTCGGCACATCGCCGAACAGCGACAGGAAGATGCCAAGCGCAGCAAGCCCCATCGTCAGACCGGTGCTCGCGACCAGCACGGGCCGCGACACGCCGCGCGCCAGCAGATAGCCGGCGGCCAGATTGCCGATCATGTTGGCGCCGATCGCCAGCGCGGTCAGCAGCCCTGCCATGCGATGCGAGGCGCCGATCCGTTCGATCAGCAGCACCGGCAGGAAGCTGAACAACGCAAAGAACATCAGGCTGTAGAGCGCGAAGCAGGCGGCAAGGCGCAGCGGCTGGCGCTCGCGGAGCACCGCCGCTATATCGGCGCGCATCCCCGCGGCGATGGCGACAGCACCATGAGATAGCGATGGCGATGGCGATGGCGACTTCAGGGACGGCTCAGACGATGCCTGTCGTTGCGCCTCGGCCGGAATCGCGAGCCGCGCCGCCGCCATCGCGACGACCGCAATCGCTGCGCTGCCCCACCACAGTCCCCGCCATTCATCGAACAACGGACCGACAATCATCGCCAGCGCCATGCCGGCGGGCATGAAGCAGCTCCACAGTGAAAACGCGATATCGCGCTGGCGCAGCGGCACCACGCGCTGCAGCACTGCGGGGCCGGCCACCGCGATCAGCAGGAAGCCCAGCCCTTCGACGAAACGCGACGCCATCAGGGCAGTCAGCGTCTGGGCCAGCGCACCAGCGCAGGCGCCGGCGACCACCGTCAGCAAGCCCCCCAGCAACACGCGCCTGTCGCCGAAGGCCGGCACCAGGGCACCGGCCGGAATCCCGCCGAGCGAGCCGAGCACCGCCACGATCGCCATCAGCCAGCCTGCCTGTGCCAGGCTCGCGCCGAGGTCCGCCTGCAGCATTGGCGTCGCGATGGCGGCCTTGCCGATCTGCAGCGCCGCGACGACACCGGCGCCGACCACGACCGCCACCGTCAGCCACATCGCCGCCTTGCCCGCCGGCGCGGGCACCGACGCGGCCTCGCCCTGTCCTTTGCCGGCGGACCATGCCGGCCGGCCGTTCACGCATTCGCTCATCAGGCTCTCCTGCACTGAAACACCGCGATGGCGAACAGCATCGCATCGGTCGTCAATCGACGGAAGTGATATAAGTTCGATCCAAACGATCGATTGGATAGATCAAAGAAGGACGACCCCATGCTCGACGCCCTGACCCTCGACCAGTTGCGCACCTTCGTCACCGTCGCCGAAGCCGGCAGCTTTCGGGCGGGGGCCGCCAGGCTGGCCCGCGTGCAGTCGGCCATCAGCCATGCGATCGCCAATCTGGAGGCGCAGCTCGGCGTGGCGCTGTTCGACCGCAGCCGGCGCCGGCCGGTATTGACGGCGGAGGGTCAGGATTTACTGGTCAATGCGCGCGACATCCTGCTGCGCGTCGACGCAATGCGGGCGCGCGCGCGTGGGCTCGGCCAGCAGCTGGAGCTCGAACTGTCCGTGGTGGTCGATAACCTGTTTCCGCTGGCGCAAATCGGTGCCGCATTGGAGGCGATGCGCGCGCGCTATCCCTCGGTGGCGGTCCGCCTGGCGGTCGAGCCGCTGGGCGGACCGCTCGCCGCCCTGCTGGAGCAACGTGCCACCCTGGCCGTGATGGTCGGCGAAGGCTTCCGCGATCCGCGCGTCGCGCTGCAGGCACTGTCCTCGACCGAAGTGGTGGCGGTCGTGTCGGCGCGCCATCCGTTGGCGTCGCGGCGGCGCGGTCCGCCGCTGAGCCTGGCCGATCTGGCCGATCACCTGCAGATCGTGCAGTCCGACCCCACGCCACTGTCCGCCGGCCGCGACTTCGGCGTGCTGTCGCCGCAGACGTGTCGCGTCAACACTCAGGACACCAAATACGCGCTGATCCTGTCCGGCCTCGGATGGGGCCGGCTGCCGCGCTGGCTCGTCGAACGCGACCTGCGCGAAGGCCGGCTCGTGCGCGTGGCCACCACTGCGCTGGGCCGCGACGCGCGCGTCCTGTACGAAGCCTATCTGGCGCACCGCGTGGACCAGCCGCTCGGGCCCGCCGCGCAAGCGTTTCGAGAAGCCCTGGCCCGCATCGCCGCGCAAGGCTGACCGACCTGCTTATGTTCCGGGGCGCCGACGGGATGCGGTCTTATGTTGCAAACAGGAATGGTTATCAATAAGATTGACGGCTTTTTGTAACCGCAAATTACGAGAGAGCCCGGACCACGCGCCATGAGACAAAAACTGGCCTATTTGCAACCGTCGCGGCTGACGCCGTCGGCCCTGATCGCCGCGGCCATCGCCGGCGGCGCCCCGCTTTCCACGCTGGCGCAGCAGGCGCCGTCCGCCGACCGCGGCACCGCGGCGGCGCATGAGCTCAACACCGTCGAGGTGCGGGTCGACCGGATCAAGAGCGATCTGGTCAATCCCACGCGGCAGGTCACCGTGATCGAGCGCGAGCAGATCGAAGAGCTGAAGACGGGCTCGACCAACCTGACGACGATGCTCGGCAAGCTGATTCCCGGCATGGCCGATTCGAGCCGCACCGTGACGGACTTCGGTCAGACGCTGCGCGGACGCAGCGCGCTGGTGCTGGTCGACGGCATTCCGCTCAATACCAACCGCGATTCCGCCCGCAATCTCGCCACGATCGATCCGAGCAATATCGAGCGGATCGAGGTGCTGCGCGGCAGCAGCGCGCTGTACGGCGCCGGCGCGAGCGGCGGCATCATCTCGATCACGACCCGCACCGCGGGCGGTCCGCCCAGTGCCGACACCACGGTGACGCTGGGCACGCCGTTGACGCGGCTCAGCAAGGAGGGGCTCAGCGCCAACGTGCAGCAGCATTTCTCCGGCAGCCAGGGGCCGATCGACTACGCCTTCCACGTCGGTGCGCAGCGCATCGGCAGCCCCTACGATGCGCACGGTCACCGTATCGCGCCAGAGCCGAGCCAGGGCGATCTGTTCGATTCCAACGTCTACAACATCAGCGGCAAGCTCGGCTGGCGCATCGACGGCCAGCAGCGCGTCCAGTTGAGCCTGAGCCGGTATCAAGCCCGGCAGAACACCGACTACGCCTCCGACCCTTCGGTCGGACGGCTGCCTGCCGGCTCCGCCACGGCACGCGCGATTCGCGGCCTGCAGCTGGAAAACCAGAACGAGCTGCGCAACACGGTGCTGAACCTGGACTACCAGCATCAGGACTTCTACGGCAGCACGGTGTCGACGCAGTTCTACTATCGCGACTATTTCACGCGCTTTCCGCCGTTCGATGCGCGCGCGGTCGCCACGCGCGGCGGCAATGTCGATCAGATCAGCCAGAACAGCAACGTATTCGGCGGCCGGCTGACAGTCGGTACGCCGCTGGGCACAAGCAAGCAGACCAAGCTGCTGTGGGGGGCCGACTACAACCAGGAACGCAGCGACATGCCGCTCGACGTATTCGACGCGTCGCGCTACGACGCCAGCGGCGGCCTGGTCTTCCAGCGCACCGGCCAGCTGACCTATATGCCGCCGCTGACCACGCGAAGCGGCGGCGTGTTCGGCCAGTTGCAGCACAAGTTCGACGAGCGTTGGTCGATGGAAGGCGGCGTGCGCTACGAGCGCGCCAGCGCCAGCTTCGACGATTTCGTGCCGCTGTCGCAATCGAAGGTCGCCAACCCGGTCGGCGTCAAGGGCGGCACCGTCGACTACGGCGCCTGGCTGTTCAACATCGGCGCGGCCTTTGCGCCGGTCAAGGGCCAGGAATTCTATGGCGCCTTCAGCCAGGGCTTCCAGCTGCCCGACATCGGCCTGCAGATCCGCAATGCGCGTCCGGGCTTCGACATCAACGCCTCCAGCCTGGAACCGGTCAAGACCAACAACTACGAACTGGGCTGGCGCGGCGCGCTCGGCAGCAACACGCTGGCCAACGTGGCGGTGTTCTACACGACCTCGAAGCTGGGCGACGTGCAGAGCTTCAACAACGGGCTGATCCTGACCCGCACCAAGGAGCGCATCTTCGGTGTCGAAGCCGCGGCCGACTATCTGACCGACGACGAGAAATGGGGCGTCGGCGGGACCTTCACCTGGATGCGCGGACGCGAGCAGCCCCAAGGCGGCAGCAGCTTCCAGAACATGACGGGCTACCGCATTCCGCCGCTGAAGCTGACGGCCTATGTGCAATACCGGCCGGTCAGCCAATGGAGCAACCGGCTGCAGCTGAGCTATTACGCCGGACGCGACTATCGCCTGAACGGGCAGAACAGCTTCGGCCGGCGCGATACCGGCAGCTACACCACGCTCGATCTGATCAGCCGCTACCAGCTGACGCGCAAGGACACCATCACGATCGGCATCGAGAACCTGCTCAATCGCGACTACTACCCGTTGTACAGCCAGCTGCTGCGCAACAGCAACAACACCAGCCGCCTGCCGGCGTCGGGCATCACGCTGACGGCGATGTATCAGCACCGCTGGTAAGCGGAGGGGAGCCGGGACAGGAGCGCATCGCCTGCCCCGGCGCTGTTCGACGGCATCGCTCGCGCGCATAATTGCAACTGCAACAATACGCAACGACAACGATACCGGACAGCATCATGACGACAAACGGGCCCGACCTGTGGTTCTCCTTCGTGCGCGCGCACCGGCTGATCATCCGCGAGGTGGAACGTCGCCTCGCCGACGCGGGGCTGCCCACCTATGCCTGGTACGACGTACTCTGGGGTCTGGAGAGTGGCCCGGGCGGCGCGCGCCGCATGCATGAACTGGCCGACGCGCTTGTCATCGAGCGCTACAACCTGACCCGCCTGGTCGACCGGCTGGAGAGCGAGGGCCTGGTCACGCGAACCCGCTCTGCCGACGATGGCCGCGCTGCCTTCGTCACCATCACGCGCGAAGGCCGTGCGCTGCGCAAGAAGATGTGGAAGGTCTATCAGGCCACGATCGCCGACCTGTTCCTGTCCCAGTTCGATCCCGACGACGAACAACGCTTCGCCGACGCGCTGGAGCGCGCCGCCCAGGCGGTTCGCGCCGCGGCGGCCGTTCCGCGCGCGTCCTGACGCTCCTGCTTGGGTCGTTGCGCCACGCTTCGGCCGTCTGACAGCACCCTGGCCCTGACGTGCCCCGGCGGTCGCCGCGCCGGCGAGGCACGCGCTCGCCCCGGCCCCGCGTGCCAGCGGCAATGCGTCCTCCTTTTTGATCTTCCGCCGATGGCCCCGCTTGCCCAAGCCTCTTTCATCGTCTACAGTTGCATCTGCAACGATTGCATTTGCAATTCATCGGCACACCATCGGAGGGAATCATCATGTCATCGGCCATCTCGGCAAATCCGGCCAGCCCCATCCTGACCTTCTATGCCGCCAATACGCCCAACGGCCAGAAGATCAGCATCTATCTGCACGAAGCGGGACTGCCTTACCGGCAGGTCGACATCGACCTGGACAAGGGCGAGCAGAAGCGACCGGAGTATCTGGCGATCAATCCGAACGGCAAGATCCCGGCGCTGGTCGATCACGGCGAAGGCATCACGGTGTTCGAATCCGGCGCCATCCTCGGCTACCTGTCGAGCCGCTACGGCGCGCTGCATCCGGCGGATCGCCACGAGCAATGGCAGGTCCAGCAATGGCTGCATTTCCAGATCGGCGGCATCGGCCCGATGCTGGGGCAGCTGTGGTGGTTCCGGCATGGTTCGCGCACCGGCAATCGCGAGGCGATCGAGCGCTATACCAAGGAGGCGCATCGGCTCTATGGCGTGGTCGACCGTCAGCTGTCCCGATCGGGCTGGCTGGCGCTGGACCGCTACACCATTGCGGACATTGCCGCGTTTCCGTGGTTGCGTACCCATGACGAGCTGCAGCTCGACATCGGCGAATATCGACACGTGCTGCGCTGGCTCGATCGCATCGCCGAACGTCCCGCGGTGCAGCGCGGCCTGGCGGCCCTGCGCCGGCCGACGGCTGCGGCGCAGGACGCCACGCAGCACGCCACGGAGGCCTGAGCGATGGCCTGGACCTTTCTGTTTGCCGCCGCCGCGCTGGAAATCGTCATGGGCGTCGCGCTGAAGCTGAACCAGGGCTGGACACGGCTGCTGCCGAGCGTGGTGGCGGTGGCGGCCGGCCTGGCCAGCATCTATCTGCTGGCCAAGGCGCTGCGCAATCTGCCGGTCGGCACTGCGTACGCCATCTGGACCGGCATCGGCACGCTGGGGCTCGTTGCCATCGGCATCGTCAGCTTCGGCGAAGGCGTGCAGTGGCAGCGAATGCTGTTCCTGACGCTGACGGTCGTCGGCATCATCGGGCTGCGGTTCTCGGAGGCGATGGGCTGAAACGGGCGTGCGGCCAGCACACCACGGGCGCACCGCAGGCACACCGCTGGTACCCAGCGCCATGGCGGTATAGTGTTCCGGCCCGCCAGGTCCGACTTCCTGGATCCGATATGACAGACCTCGTCCTTGCCCCACCTTCGCTCGGCGCGGCGCTGCGCCGCTGGCGGCGGCTGCATCGCGTCAAGCAGAGCCACGCCGCCGAGCTGTTCGGCGTCGCCCAGTCGACCATTTCGCGCTGGGAGGCCGGCATCCAGCAGATGGAGCCGGCCGAGCGCGCCAAGCTCGAACGCTTGCTGTCAGCCAGGCTTGAGGCCGCGGCCGACCGGGTGCTGGCGGGCCTGGTCAATGAGAGCCCCCGCGCCGTCCATCTGGTTTGCGACCTGACCCATCGCCTGCTGGCGTGCTCGCCGTCGCGTGCGCAGGAATTCGGTGTGCCGGTGCGGCAATTGCTGGGGCGGTCGCTGTGGCGCTACGCGACCGACGAAATCGCCAGCCAGGAGCGCAAGCTCGACGATATCGGCTGGCGCGATGTCATCGCCCCGCCGTCGCTGACGTTCGGCAGCGGCGCCAACCGCTCGCCGGTGGTGCCGATCCGGTCGAGCCTGTGCCGCTGGACCCGCCTCGCACTGTCCGACGGCACCGCGGCGCGGCTGGTCGAAACGCTGCGATAGGCACGGCGCATCTTTTATCCGTGGACCGCGCCGTGGACGCGCCGTACGCTGAGCGCCCGCACTGCTTCAGGACACCGCTACCGATGGATATCGCACTGATCGAGGGCAGGCTCGACTTCCTGCGCGCCGCCGAACGGCTCAAGGACGTGCTGCGCAGCGCGCGCACCTCGTCCGGCCGCGCCGAAAGCACCGCCGAACACAGCTGGCGGCTATGCCTGATGGCGATGGTGCTCGAGGACCAGTTGCCCGGGCTCGACTGGCTCAAGGTGCTCAAGCTGTGCATCGTCCACGACCTCGGCGAGGCGATCCATGGCGACATTCCCGCCACGGAACAGGCGGCGAGCCCCGGCAAGGGCGAGCGCGAACGGCAGGACCTGCTGGCGTTGACGAGCGGGCTCGATGCCTCGGTGCGGAACGGCATCCTGTCGCTGTGGGACGAATATGAAGCCGCGGCATCGCAGGAAACCAAGGCCGTCAAGGCGCTGGACAAGCTGGAAACGCTGCTCCAGCACAACCAGGGAAGCAATCCACCGGACTTCGACTATCGCTTCAACCTTGACTACGGCAAGCGGCACACCGACACGCACCCGCTGTTCCGGGCGATGCGTGAGTTGATCGACAAAGACACGCGCGAGCGCATCCGCGAGCGCAAACAACGATGAAAACCGTACTTCATATCAGCGCCAGTCCCAATGGGGACGCGTCGAACAGCCGGCGCACGGGCGCCGTGCTGATCGAACGAATGCGACAGCGCGAATCGCTGCGCGTGATCGAACGAGACCTGGCGCGTCAGCCGCCGCCCTTGGTCGACCAGGCGTTTGCGCACGCCAGTCTCGCGGCGGAGGCGGCCGATGGTGCCAGCGCTACGGGCGTGCTCGCGTTGTCGGCCTCGCTGATCGCCGAATTGGAAGCCGCGGATCGCATCGTGATCTCCACGCCGATGCACAACTTTACGGTGCCGGCGGCGCTGAAGGCCTGGATCGATCAGATCCTGCGCCCCGGCCGCACCTTCGCGCGCACGCCGGAAGGCAAGAAGGGATTGCTGGCCAGCCGCCCGGTCTACCTGATCGTCGGCAACGGCGGGCCGCTCGGCGATGACGGCAAGGGGCAGCCGGACTTTCTGACGCCCTATCTGCGTCACGCGCTGGCGACCGCGGGCCTTCAGGACCTGTCGGTATTGCGGCTGGACAATCTGCGGCGTGGCCCCGCCTATCTCGAGCGAGCACAGGCACTGGCAGACGCGTGGATCGCGCAGCGGATCGAGGCGCTGTCCCCGCGCGCGAGCGACTCCGCGGCGCCGATCGAGGCGTAGGCGTTGGCGCTGCGGCAAGACCCGCGCAAACAAGATAGTCGAACCTGCTCAATCCGCACGCAATCGGTCGAGAGCCGCCGTCGTTTTCAGCCATTCGAGCACCGCGGCAGCGGGCGTGTCGGCCCGGATCGGCGCCGGGGACAACAGGCAATAGCGGGAACCGTCCTCGACAAACCCCATCGGCTCGACCAGCATGCCGTTGGCGATATCGTCCTGCACCAGATGCCAGGGCCCGATCGCGACGCCCAGGCCCGCCACCGCCGCCTGCAGGCTGAAGTAGAAATGCTCGAAGCTCTGTTCCGGTGCGCGCGACAGCGTCTGTCCGCTGATGTCGGCCCAGGTCCGCCAGGCATTCGGCCTTGTCCGCGTATGCAGGCGCGGTGCGGAAGGACGCAGGCATTTCTGGCCCTTGCGCGCTGCGAACCATGCGGCGGACTTGTCCGGCCGGCACACTGCACCGACGCGTTCGACGAATAAGGGCATCGCGTGGATGCTGTCGGGCAAAGCGAAGTCATCGCGCCGAATCGCGAGGTCGATGCCGCTGTCGAACGCAACAGGCCCGCCCCCTGCGACGAGATGAACGTCCAGTCCGGGGTGCCGCGCCCTGAAGTCCGGCCAGCGCGGAATCAACCAGCGCATCAGCAAGGTCGGCTCGCACGACAGCACCCATTGCCGCGCCTGCCTCGCACTGGCGCGCAACTCCCGCGTGGCCTGCCGCATCAGGCCGAGCCCGTCGTGCACGGCCTGTGACAGCCGGCGCCCTGCATCGGTCAGGAAAACGCGGCGGCTGCGTCGTTCGAACAGCGCCACGCCGAGGTCGTCCTCGAGCGCGCGCACCGCGCGGCTGACAGCGCCATGCGTCAGATGCAGTTCGTCTGCGGCGCGGCTGAAGTTCTCCAGCCGCGCCGCCGCCTCGAAGCAGCGCAGGGCCAGCAGCGAAGGCAGGCGGGCATCGTTCGATGGTGAGTCGGACTCACCATGATGGTCAGAAAACATCGTTATTCGTCGGTGGCCGGTATCCATAAGATATGGCTCGTGCCGCCGCATTCCGCAATAAGAACCGAAAGAGTAATTCATGACCGAGCTGTTAGCCGTGATCACCATCACGCTGCTTGCCGTGATCAGCCCCGGCCCGGACTTTGCCATGGTCACCCGCAACAGCCTGCTGCTGTCGCGCCGCGCCGGCGTGCTGACGGCGCTCGGCATCGGTCTGGGTGTGCTGGTGCACGTCGGCTACACGTTGCTGGGCGTCGGCGTGCTGATCCGGCAATCGCCATGGTGGTTTCATGCGGCCAGGCTGATCGCTGCCGCGTATCTGGTCTATCTCGGCATCAGGATGCTGCGAACGAGACCGGACAGCGCCCTGCCTCGCAGCACCGTCACCTCGTTGTCCGATCTCGCCGCATTGCGCACCGGCTGCCTGACCAATGCGCTGAACCCCAAGACCACCGTCTTTATCGTCAGCCTGTTCATGCAGGTGGTGCGGCCCGGCACGCCGCTCGCCACCCAACTGGGCTACGGCGCCTTTATTTCGCTCGCGCATATTGGCTGGTTCAGCCTGGTCGCCGTGTGCCTGTCGACGGGCCCGGTGCGCGAGCGGCTGCTGGCCGTGCGGCACTGGATCGACCGAGCGTTCGGCGCGCTGCTGGTCGGGTTCGGCGTGATGCTGGTGTTCGGGTAAGGCGGGCGCAGCGAGCCGCGCATTCGCTATCGCCCCGCGCTTGCGCCTACCCGCCGAACTCCTGCTGGATGCGCGGCGCCTGCGGGCACTGCCGGTCCAGCGATTCCCGGTATTTGACGCAGCCGCGCAGGAACTGCGGCCAGTCAGGAACCGCGGGCGTGTGCGTGGCGGCATCGGGCAGCAAGGCCCACAGGTCGGGGTGATGCCAGCACAGGTCGTGGCCCGAGGCATCCCGATGGCGGCGGATGCCCGCTCGCAATCGCTTCACTTCTTCGACCAGCTGGTCGCGGCTCATCGCATCGATGTCGTCGTCCATGGCGTTCTCCTGCGTGTCGGTGGCACGAAGAAAGGGCGGGCGTTGTGCCTGCGCTTGCGGCCCCTTCTTCGAAACCTTCAGCTTAGGCGGGTTGCGCGCAGGTCGATACCTTCGGCATATGGCGCAGCGTCAGCGCCCAGAACGCCAGCGCCGCGGCACTGATGCCGGCGCCGAGCAGACAAACCGCCTGCCATCCCGCCAGCGCATAGACCCAGGTCGATGCAATGGCGCCCAGCCCGCTGCCCACCGAATAGAACAGCATATAGCAGCCGACGAGCCGGCTGTGCGCGTCACGCTTGGCCGCGAAGATCATGCTCTGGTTGGCGACATGAATCGCCTGCCCGCCGAGGTCCAGCGCGACGATGCCGATCACCAGCCACCACAGGCCGTGCGAATCGAACCACCACAGCGGCAGCCATGACAGCAGCAGCACCAGCAGCGCACCGCCCGTGACTTGCTGGCCCAGGCCGCGATCGGCAAGACGTCCGGCACGCGCGGCCGCCAATGCGCCCACCACGCCGACCAGCCCGAACGCCCCGATCGCCGTGTGCGACATCGCATAAGGCGGCGCGCTCAGCGGCAACACCAGCGCGCTCCAGAACACGCTGAACGCCGCGAACATCAGCATCGCGATCGTGCCCCGGATCTGCAGCACGCGCTCCTGCCACAGCAAGGTCAGCATCGACAGGATCAGCCGTGGGTAGCTGAGCCGGGCAATCGCGGCGACCTGCGCCGGCAGACGACGCCACAGGATCAGCGACAGCGCCAGCATCATCACCGCCGAGAACAGATATACGCCGCGCCATCCGGCCATATCGGCAATCAAACCGGCCAGCACGCGGGCCAACAACAGGCCGATCACGACACCGCCCTGCGCTGCGCCCACCACCCGGCCACGCTCCGAAGGCGCGCCGGCGGTCGCCGCATAGGCGATCAATCCCTGCGTCATCGCGGTCCCCAGCAGGCCCACGGCCAGCATGCCGACCAGCAAGGCCGGTGCCGATGCGGCCGTGGCCACGCCGATCAGCGCGCCTACCAACGCGGCCGCCTGCCACAGCATCAAGCGCCGCCGGTTCATCCGGTCGCCCAGCGGCACCAGCAGCAGCAAGGCCAGCGCACAGCCGATCTGCGTGGCGGTGATCACGCCGCCGACCGCTGCATGGTCCAGCGCAAACTCGGCGCCCAGCGCGTCGAGCAAGGGCTGCGCGTAGTAGACGTTGGCCACGCTGAGCCCGCAGGCGCAGGCGAACAGCGCCACCAATGCGCTGGGCATCGCGCTGGCGGACGGCGTTTGGTGCTTTGGCACAGGCCCTGTCGGCGGTTCGTCCGGCATGGTTTCTCCTTTCGTCGAGGTGGGTCTGACACTGGTTTCAAATCAAGACCGGTTGGATTGTAGGCAAAGTGGTCTTAAAATGAAACCACTACGACGAAACAAGTGATGGCCCACGCCTTACCGAAGGAGCATTGATGGCAAGACGCCGCGACAACGAGACGGAAACCTGCCCGGTCGCCCGCTCGCTCGACCTGATCGGCGACCGTTGGTGCCTGCTGATCGTGCGCGATGCGTTCGATGGCGTGCGGCGCTTCAGCGAATTCCAGCGCCGACTCGGCGTGGCGCGCAGCATTCTGGCCGATCGCCTGCGCCTGCTGGTCGAAGCCGGCATCTTCGAGATCAGCCCGGCATCGGACGGGACGTCGTATCAGGAATATGTGCTGACGCCGAAGGGAGAACGGTTATTTCCCGTGATCGTGGCGTTGCGGCAATGGGGGGAGCGGTATCTGTTCGGATCGAGAGATGCGCATTCGGTGCTGGTCGACAAGAGCACCGGAAAACCGCTCACCGTGATGGAGCCCCGCACTGCCGACGGCAAGGTGGTGCGGCCGTCGGAGACGGTGGTGCGGTTGCCCCAGCGCGCAGGTTGAGTCGCGACATTTCAGTCGACTGACGCAGCAAAACCGTACCGCCTGGCGCCCCAGACGACGGCTAGCGCTACCGCGAGCAACGCAAGCAAGGCCGGAGAGAACGCCCCGACGCCAAAGTGGTCGAGCAGCACGCCCCCAATGATGCCGCCACCCGCAATGGCCGCATTCCACGCGGTAACCAGCATGGCCTGCGCGACATCGGCAGCTTCCTCGGCCGTCTTGGCCAGTGCGGTCTGGAACAGCGTCGCCGCGCCACCGAAGGCCAGTCCCCAGACACCGGCCGCTGCATACACCACGAGCGGCGCATGTCCGGCGGCGCCGAGCGCCCATGCCGCCATGCCGAACAGCAGCGTGCTGGCCAGCGTTAGCGTACGCAGGTGACGGTCTATCAGAACACCGACGATCCAGATGCCAAGCAGCGACGCGATGCCGAACGCCAGCAAGACCAGGTCCGTACTGTCGGCCATGCCGGCGGCGCCCAGGAATGGCGCGATGTAGGTGTAGAGGATGTTGTGCGCCAGCACGAACGCCAACACCACGAACAACACGGCGCGGACGCCTGGCATGGCGATCACCCGCGTCAGCGGTACTCGCTTGCCGCTGGCTTGCCCGGCGAAGTCCGGCACTTTTGTCCGCACCCAGATCAACAGAATCAGCGCGGACAGGCTCATGATGCCGAAGCAGACGCGCCATCCCGCCAGCGCACCGAGAAAGGTGCCCGCCGGCACGCCGAGCGACAGCGCCAGCGGCGTCCCGACCATGGCGATGGCAATCGCGCGGCCCTTCTGGTGCTCGGGGACCATGCGCGCAGCATAGCCCGCGAGCAGCGCCCATAGCAGCCCGGCCGAGACCCCGGCCACGAAGCGGGCCACCATCGTCACGGCATAGCTGCTCGAAAGCGTCGTGACGGTATTGGCAACGGCGAAGCCCCCAATGGCGAACAGCAACAGCGGCCGGCGCCGCAGCCCTTGTGTCGCGGCAGTCAGCGGAATCGCCGCGATGAGCGAGCCAATGGCATAGACGGTGACCAACTGGCCGACCAGGGCTTCGGAAACGGCAAGGCTGACGGCCATCTGCGGTAACAAGCCGGCCGGCAGCGCTTCAGTCAGGATCGTGATAAAGGCGGCCATGGCGAGCGCCAGCAAGGCGCCCAGTGGCAGGCTGTCGCAACCCGGCGCCGGTGCAGCCTTCAGTTCGGTGGGGAAACCTTCACGAGGCGCGTTCATGCCTGCTCCAGCGCGCCATACACCGCGTCACGCAAATCGGTGACAAAACGCCCGGACATCCCTTCGTACAAGGTATTGGTCAGCGCCACGACGCTGAGCCGTTGTACCGGATCGACAAACCAGGCGTGACCATAGGCGCCTCCCCAGCGCCACGTGCCGACCGACTCGGGCGATGCCGCGAGCAGCGGATCGCGCAATACCGAGAAGCCCAGCCCAAAACCAAACCCCGGGGCGCCTGGCACTTCGTGGCCATCGGTTTGGTCCCGTGCCATTTCGGCGAGCAGTTCGTTCGGCAATAACGCGCCGTTCCGCTGACGCAGCGCCTCCAGCAGGCGCATCACGTCGTCCGCCGTGCCCGCCATGCCCGCCCCGCCCGACGGAAACGCGTGCCGGTCGAAAATGCGCGCCGGGCTGTAGCGGATGCCCGCCGTGCCGTCGAAGACCGGCACGATCTCGCCTTCGCCGAGGCGATGCGGCTGCGGGCGATCGTTGACATAAGGCGTGGCGACGCGCTGCGCGTCGCGGGCAACGAAGTCGGTGTCGATCATGCCAAGCGGCCCGGTCACCAGCTGGCGCACCGCCACGTCGAGCGGCGCGCCATGGACCCGCTCGATCAAGGCCCCGAGTACGTCGGTGGCTACCGAGTAGCCCCACGCGGTGCCCGGCTCGTACACCAGCGGCACGCTCGCGATGCGCCGCAGGTTCTCGTCGAGATCGATGCCGATCCGGTCCATGCCATCGGATACGCCGGCCCTCGCATAGGGTCCTTGTTCATCGGCCTCGAGGAAGCGGTAGCCCAGGCCCGCGGTATGGCTGAGCAACTGCCGGACCGTGATCCGCGGCACGCGGCCATCGGCCAGGCACGGGCGGAATTCCGGCAGCCAACGGTCGATGCCATCTTCGAGAGCGATCTGCCCGCGTGCGACCAACACCATCGCTGCCGCCGAAACGATGGGCTTGCTGATCGAAGCCAGGCGAAACACCGTATCGACCGCCATCGGCCGCTGGCTTTCACGATCGGCAAGCCCTGTGGCCTGGCGGTGGACGAGCTCCCCGTCTCTGGCGACCAGCACGACGGCGCCTACCAGCCGGCGTTCGTCCAGCGCCTTCTGGACAACCGTATCGATGCTTTCGGAAAGGGGCGTCGCGCAAGCCGTCTTGCGCAATGCGAGTGTGGAATCGGACAACGCAATTCTCCTTCGAGGAATGACGCCGTCACGATAGAGAGCACTGCATTGAAGAAAAAGTGGGGTAGATTTCCGCTTTATGCGGACAAATATGTCGGCAATCAGATAGAGGTCAGGATGGAGAAGGAGATCGCGACATGGACAGCCTGAACGGCTTCATGGTCTTCGTGCAGGTAGCCGAAACCCGCAGCTTCGTCGCGGCCGGGCGAATACTCGGCGTGTCGGCTTCCGCCATCGGCAAAAGCGTGGCCCGGCTGGAAAACAAGCTCGGCGTACGGCTGTTCCACCGCAGCACCCGCAGCATCACGCTGACGGCCGAAGGCGCACGGTTCCTCGAGCGCAGCCGCCGGATCCTTGCCGAGATCGAAGCCGCGGAATTGGAACTGTCGGAAGCGACGAAGGCACCGCGAGGCCGGCTGCGCGTCAGCCTGCCACTGGTCAGTTCGCTGCTGCTGCCGGTCCTTGCCGACTTCATGCGCGACTACCCCGACATCGAGCTCGATCTGGATTTCACCGACAGGATGGTCGACGTGATCGAGGAAGGTTTCGACGCGGTGGTCAGAACCGGCGAACCGACCGATTCACGCCTGTCAGCCCGCCGGCTGGGCGTCTTCGAAGGGATGCTGGTGGCCTCGCCAGACTATCTGGCGCGACGCGGCACACCGAAGGTGCCAGCCGATCTGCTGGCCCATGCCTGCTTGCACTATCGGTTCCCCAACAGCGGCAAGCTCGAAACGTGGCCGCTCCGTCGTGCGCCCCGCCAACCGGAACTGCAGCTTCCGACATCGATGATCTGCAACAACATCGAGACGCGCGTTTGCTTTGCGCTGCAAGGCCTGGGGATCGCGTTCGTGCCCGACTTTTCGGTCAGGGATCTGGTCGTCAGCGGTCAGCTCACACGCGTGCTGGAAGGCTATCTGGAATGGTCGAATCCGTTTTACGTGCTGTGGCCGGCGAGCAAGCACCCGTCGCCCAAGGTGCGGGCTTTTGTCGATTTTCTTTGTGCGCGCGTGTTTCCTTCATCGGAGACACGGCCAGTCGCGAAGCGCCGGCGGCCCGCGCAACGAGCGCGGCGCCAGGCTTAATCGCACGTCGGCCCTGCTTAGGGGATATTCGGTTCGGCAATCTTGTCGTTGTCGATCGTAAAAAGAAATCCCGATCAGATCAGGCCAGGCGGTCCAGCTTGCGCAAGCGGGAACGCAAGTACTGCTCGACATCAATCGTCTGGTACCCATTACGGGCATTGAAAGTTGCAGCCTTGTCCCACCACATGCCGTCGCCAAGGGCAAACGCCGCACGATAACGCGCCATCGCGTCGCCCGGGGCAGCCGCGAGGTCGGCGCGCAATTTGTCGAGGGTCCATAAGGCCTTCTCGAACGTCTCCCCCGTGACACGCTCGATGACCTTCGCCAGTTGTCCGTATGAGATCGTGTCACCGGCCACGTATACGACCTCGTTGGCAATCCGCGGCTCGGCCAGCAGGATTTCCGTGGTCAGCCGGCCGATGTCTTCGGGCGTTGTCACGGTCACCTTGGTATCCCAGCTGCCGAGGCCGTGAATCGTCCTGCGTTCCAGATCCACCACTTCGAAAGCCGGCTCGAACAGGAAGCTTGTGAACATCCCCGTCGAGACGATCACCCATTCGGTCCCATTCTGAGTACGCAGCCATTGCCTGACTTCATATTGCTCGTCAAAGACGGGCTGGCCACTGCCACGACCGACGACGTCATAATCGACGCCGAACTGCCACGGGAAGTACCGCGGCACACCCGCCGCCAGCACCGCACGGGTGATCCTCAATTGCGTGCCAGGCCCGGCAACGAAGCCCGTGCAGTTCAGGACAGTGTCGTACGCCTCGAATCGCTTCTTCAGTGCTTCTTCGTCGGAAGCCAGATCGAAGCCGATGACGGCTACCCCCAACTCCCGAAGTTCAGCGAGATGCTTGGCATCTTGCCGCGATGGGTTGCCGACGGTACCGGGCGATACCAGTGCGGTGACGGACGCCTGCCGCGCTCGCATACGCGGCGCGAGCGCGCGCAAAACGGCCATCCCCAGTTGGCCAGCGCCCAGGACAAGCACGTCCTGCCGGACCGAATCACGCTGAGTCATGCTCTTTATTCCTTCAGAATTTCGATGTAATTTCCCGACCTCCACGAAGTGCCCACGGATATCCCAATCCTTTTCGTTGCACCCTGTGGAGCCGAATACCAGCAAACGAGGCGATCTGGTGTCGACAGCCGTTATGCTGCACCGAATCAGCGTAGAAATAGCATTCAGCGGGTCAACTTCATCATTTGATTTAATCGAATAATCTCGCCCGCAACGCCACAACACATGAGGCAAGGCAAATCGCATGGATAGACTGCAGGCCATGGAAACCTACGTTCGCGTGATCGAAGCCGGCAGCTTCAAGAAGGCGGCCGATACCATGCACGTGCTTCCTTCCACCGTGACACGCACGATCAAGGAGCTCGAGTCGCACCTGGGTGCGCGACTGCTGAACAGGACGACACGCGCCCTCAGCATGACCGACGCGGGGCTGCGCTACTACGACAGTTGCAAGGCGATCCTGTCGGATGTGAGGGTGGCCGAAAGCATGGTTGCGCAAGAGACAGGCATGCTGCAGGGAGCCATCCGGGTCGGCACCACGCCATCGCTTGCCAAGAATTTCCTTATCCCGGCGTTGCCAAGCTTTCGTGAACGCTACCCGGGGATAACGCTGGACTTTCAGCTGGATGACGCCACCGTCGATATCATCCAGCGCGGCCTCGATTGCGTCATTCGAGCCGGAGAACCTTCCCCGTCCCGGCTGGTTGCGCGGCGCATTGGCGAGATTCATTGGTATGTATGTGCTTCACCAAACTATCTGCAAAGCCATGGCGAGCCCACCACGCTGGACGCGCTCAAGCGGCACGTTGCGGTCGGTTACATCCACAGCCAAACAGGCCGTTCAATCCGGTGGATTTTCCAGCAAGGCACAAACGTCGTCACATTGCCGATGTCGGAGCATGTCAGCGTGGATGACACCGATGCTTATGTGGCGGCTGGCGTAGCCGGCCTGGGCTTGATCCGCGTGGCCAGCTATATGGTGCGACAGCATATTGCGGACGGCCGCTTGGTCAGGCTGCTGGCGGATATCGAAGCACCACCCGAGCCGGTATCCATCCTCTATCCCCACAGCCGCCACCTTGCACCGACCATTCGTGCCTTCATCGACTGGTGCACCGAGATCATGGGGAATGCAGCATCTGACTGGTGAAATACGGGGCATTTGACGCGAGAGATCGCATCGCATGAAAGGCCGGGTCAATCGCAAATGCAAAGCCCGCAATTAAGCGGGCTTCGATGTACTGGGAGGCTTCTATGTGGCAGCCGGTGGGAGATACCAGATCACTCCCACTCGATCGTCGCCGGCGGCTTCCCCGAAACGTCATACACGACCCGGTTCAAACCCCGCACTTCATTGATGATCCGATTCGAGCAGCGCCCCAGCAGCGCATACGGCAAATGCGCCCAGTGCGCCGTCATGAAGTCGGTGGTCTGCACCGCGCGCAGTGCCACGACGTAGTCGTAGGTCCGCCCATCGCCCATCACGCCGACCGACTTGACCGGCAGGAACACGGCGAAGGCCTGGCTCGTCAGGTCGTACCAGCTCTTGCCGACCTGCTCTTCCGTGCACAGTCCCGCAGCGGCGTCCTGAGGCGTGGCGATGGTGCCGCGCAGTTCTTCGATGAAGATCGCGTCGGCGCGGCGCAGCAGGTCGGCGTATTCGCGCTTGACCTCGCCCAGAATCCGTACGCCCAGGCCCGGGCCGGGGAACGGGTGGCGGTAGACCATTTCGGGCGGCAGACCGAGTTCGACGCCGAGCTCGCGCACTTCGTCCTTGAACAGGTCGCGCAGCGGCTCGAGCAGCTTCAGGCCCAGCGTCTCGGGCAGGCCGCCGACATTGTGGTGGCTCTTGATCGTGGTCTGCTTCTTGGTCTTGGTGCCGCCCGACTCGACCACGTCCGGGTAGATGGTGCCCTGGGCCAGCCATTTGGCGCGGGTCAGCTTCTTGGCCTCGGCCTGGAACACCTCGACGAATTCGCGGCCGATGATCTTGCGCTTCTGCTCGGGATCGGTGACGCCGGCCAGATGGCCGAGGAACTGCTCCGACGCGTCGATGTGCACGACCTTGGCATGCAGGCGACCCGCGAACATCTCCATCACGAGCTTGCCTTCGTCCTGGCGCAGCAGGCCGTGATCGACGAACACGCAGGTCAGCTGGTCGCCGATCGCGCGATGGATCAGCGCCGCGGCGACCGACGAATCGACGCCGCCGGACAGGCCGAGGATCACTTCCTCATCACCGACCTGCTCGCGGATCTTCGCCACGGCCTCGTCGATATGGTTGCGCATCACCCAGTCCGGGCGCGCGCCGGCGATCTTCAGCACGAAGCGCTCCAGCATTTCGCGGCCCTTGACCGTGTGCGTGACCTCGGGGTGGAACTGCACCGCGTAGTAGCCGCGCGCTTCGTCGGCCATGCCGGCGATCGGGCAGCTCGGGGTCGAGGCCATCAGCTTGAAGCCCGGCGGCAGTTCGGTGACCTTGTCGCCGTGGCTCATCCAGACCTTCAGCATGCCGTGACCTTCGGGCGTAACGAAGTCCTGCACGTCCTTCAGCAGTTCGGTATGGCCGTGCGCGCGCACCTCGGCGTAGCCGAATTCGCGGGAGTCGCTCCACTCGACCTTGCCGCCCAGCTGCACGGCCATGGTCTGCATGCCGTAGCAGATGCCGAGCACCGGCACGCCCAGGTCCCACACCGCCTGCGGCGCGCGCAGCTGATGGTCTTCATAGGTGCTGGCGTGGCTGCCCGACAGGATGATGCCCTTCGGCGCGAACTCGCGCACGAATTCGTCCGACACGTCGTTCGGATGGATCTCGCAATAGACGTGCGCCTCGCGGACGCGTCGCGCGATCAGCTGCGTAACTTGCGAGCCGAAATCAAGGATGAGGATTTTGTCGTGCATGATGGGGAGCGATTGACGTGTCGACCGGCTCGACATCGGTCACCACTTCGGTGCCGGGACCGTAGCCGGGCGGCGGCGTGATGACCGGCTCGCGCCGGAATTCGGGGGATGGGGATGGATGAATGGTCGGGGCAGCGGGAGCGGGCCGGTTGGCCGCCGCGAGTTCCGCTTCGCGGCGCAGCAGTTCCTCGCGCTCGCGGTTGCGGATGCGCTTGGCCAGCGGAATCTGCACGAGCGCGAAGAAGGCCAGCATCGCGGCGAGCAGACCGAGCCAGATTCGTCCGGCGCCCTGCACCGGCAGATCGAAGAAGATCAGCCATGCCGCGATCAGCAACGCGCACGCCAGATTGACAGGCCCTGCCATGCGTGCCACCGGCACGGTCAACTGACCGCGGAAGGCGGCCTGAGCGAGCAGCCACGCGACGCCGAGCAGCGTGAAGCCGAGCAGCTGTCCATACAGCGCCGGTTGCGGCTGCGGCAATTGCAGCGCGGCATAGAACGTGGCGAACGGCGCGAGCAGCAGCACGGCGCCGAGCGCGAGGTCGAACAGGGCATCGAAGAACAACACGGCGCGGAGCAGGACCTTCATCGATTCTCCTTGGTGGACTGACACCGACTGAGCCCAGCGGGCCAGTGAGCATCACCGGCCAAACCGTTCAATACGGGGGCCCGGATGTGACGCGCGGCTGCACCGCCCTCTGGCCGTGCAGCCGCGCATCGGCGGCATCGCGCATGGCGCGGCGCTCGCCGGTCAGTCGCTGACGTTAGTCGATATGGTAGTTCGGTGCTTCCTTGGTGATCTGCACGTCGTGGACATGCGACTCGCGCATGCCCGCCGCGGTGATCTGCACGAACTGCGCGGTCTCGTGCCATTCGGCGATCGAGCTGCTGCCGCAATAGCCCATCGAAGCGCGCACGCCGCCGGTCAGCTGATGGATGATGGCCATCACCGAGCCCTTGTAGGGCACGCGGCCTTCGATGCCTTCCGGCACCAGCTTGTCGACGTTGGCAGTGTTGTCTTCCTGGAAGTAGCGATCTGCCGCGCCGTCCTTCATCGCGCCGACCGAGCCCATGCCCCGGTAGCTCTTGAACGAGCGGCCCTGATACAGGAACACCTCGCCCGGCGCTTCCTCGGTGCCCGAGAACATGCCGCCCATCATCACGGTATGCGCACCGGCGGCCAGCGCCTTGGCGATATCGCCCGAATAGCGCACGCCGCCATCGGCCACCAGCGGCACGCCGGTACCGGCCAGCGCCTCGGCCACGTTCGACACCGCGGTGATCTGCGGCACGCCGACGCCGGCGACGATGCGCGTGGTGCAGATCGAGCCCGGGCCGATGCCGACCTTGACGCCGTCGGCGCCATGCTCGACCAGCGCGCGGGCGGCTTCCCCGGTAGCAATATTGCCGCCGATGACCTGCACGTGCGGGAAGTTGTCCTTGACCCAGCGCACACGGTTCAGCACGCCCTGGCTATGGCCGTGGGCGGTGTCGACCACGATCACGTCGACGCCGGCCTTGACCAGCAGTTCGACACGCTCGTCGTTGTCCGGACCGACGCCGACCGCCGCGCCGACGCGCAGTTGGCCATGGTCGTCCTTGCTCGCCAGCGGGTGCTCGACCGCCTTCTGGATGTCCTTGACCGTGATCAGGCCGCGCAGCTGGAAGGCCTCGTCGACGACCAGCACGCGCTCCAGGCGGTGGCGGTTCATCAGGCGCTTGGCCTCGTCCAGGCTGGCGCCCTCGGCCACCGTGACCAGTTTCTCGCGCGGGGTCATCTTGGCGCGCACCGGCGCGTCCAGCTCTTCCTCGAAGCGCAGATCGCGGTTGGTGATGATGCCGACCACGGTCTTGCCTTCCAGCACCGGGAAACCTGAAATGCCATGCTGCTGCGACAGTGCAATCACGTCGCGGATCTTCATGTCCGGCGAGATGGTGATCGGATCACGCAGCACGCCCGATTCGTAGCGCTTGACCCGGGCGACTTCCCGCGCCTGATCGGCCGGCTTCAGGTTCTTGTGGACGATGCCGATGCCGCCCGCCTGGGCCATGGCGATGGCAAGACGCGCTTCCGTCACGGTGTCCATGGCGGCGGACACGAGCGGAATGTTCAATTCGATCGAGCGGGTCAGGCGGGTGCGGAGGGAGACATCCCGGGGGAGGACGGCCGAATAGGCCGGCACGAGCAGCACATCATCGAACGTGAGTGCTTTCTGGACAAGACGCATAGCGATTCCTCTAGGCGCAAAATCGAATTATACAGGAACCGCCCTTTTCATGACGCGTGCGCCCCCGGAATCTGCAAGGCAAACGCTATCCAAATGCTATCCTTTCAGGCTTTTCTGAACGGAGGCGCGTCGAGCGCGGCAAAACGGATGGGAATCGGCGTACTGTGCGGCCTGCTGGCCGGCGCGTTCTGGGGCATGGTTTTCATCGCGCCCAAACTGCTGCCGGTCTTTTCGCCGTGGGAACTGGCGATCGGCCGCTATCTGGCCTACGGGCTCGTGGCGGCGGTTGCGGCGGCGCCGCTGATGCGCCGCATCGCCCGCAAGCTGACCCGCGCCGACTGCATCGCCCTGCTGCGTCAGGCCTTCACCGGCAACCTGCTCTACTACGTGCTGCTGGCCTTCGGCGTGCAGCTGGCGGGCGTCGGGCCCACCTCGCTGATCATCGGCATCCTGCCGATCTCCGTCACCGTGATGGGCCGGCGAGACCACGGCGCGGTGCCCTTGTCGCGGCTGCTGCTGCCCTTGCTGGTAGTCGCCGTCGGCATCGCCTGCATCAACCTGGATTTGTTTGCCGGCGGCGGCACCGGCGCCCATGGCGCAGCCGCGGCCGAGGCGGCGCGACCGGTCTGGCAGAAGCTGGCCGGCGTCGTCTGCGCGGCCGGCGCGCTGGTCTGCTGGACGCTGTACGCCGTCGACAATGCCCGCTACCTGCAGCGCAATCCGCAATACAGCGGCAACGAATGGTCGGCGCTGTACGGGCTGTCGACCGGCATCGTGTCGGCCGTGCTGGCCCTGATCGGCTGGCTGGTGTTCCGCGACGTGCTGATGGCGCCGGACAGCGGGCGCGACTGGCAATGGTTCTGGTGGGTCAATGCCGCGGTGGCCCTGGGCGCCTCGCTGATCGGCAACAACCTGTGGAATATCGCCAGCCGGCGGCTGCCGCTGACGCTGTCGGGCCAGATGATCGTGTTCGAGACGCTGTTCGCGCTGGCCTACGGCTTCCTGTACGAGCACCGCTGGCCGCGGCCGCTGGAGCTGGCGGCGATCGTGCTGCTGATGATCGGCGTGGCCTGGTCGGTGCGGCTGCATGCGGGCGACAAGGCCGCCGAGCCTGCTGCTGGCGAGCCGGCAAACGCCGATGCCGATCCGGCCGGCCAGGCAGGCCAGGCTCGATGACTCAGCGGCCGACAGCCTCGCTGTCGCCGCCGCCGCGCATCCACTTCTGCCCTTCCCGCGTGCCGGCCTCGCGGGCCTTCTGCACGCGGCGTCGGCGCGCCGTCTTGGGATCGGCCACCAGCGGCCGGTAGAGCTCGATGCGATCGCCCTCGCGCACCGGGGTCTCTGGCGTCTTGAGCTTGCCGAAAGTGCCGACGCGCAGCGTAGCCGGATCCAGCTCCGGGTGGGCCGTCAGTACGCCGCTGGCCTCGATCGCCGCCGCGATGGTGGTGCCGGCGGGCAGCGCGATGTCCTTCAGGAAGACAGCGTCCGGCCTGGCGTAGCAGACTGCCACGCGGACGGTGGCGCCGCCCTGCCCGGCTATTTCAGCTGTTGCCATAGACGACCTCCGCGCGCTTGACGAAGGCGTCGACGAAGGTGTTCGCGATCATGTTGAACACCGGCCCGATGATCTTCTCGAGGATGATGCTGGAGAACTCGTAATGCAGATGGAATTCGATCTTGCAGGCATCCTCGCGCAGCGGAATGAAATTCCAGTAGCCGTTGAAGGTCTTGAACGGGCCATCGGCGAAATTCATGTCGATGCGCGTGGGCCGATGCTGCGTATTGCGCGTATGGAAATACTGCTTGATGCCGTTGAAATGGATATGCAGCTTGGCGTCGAGCAGCGTGTCGGTCTGCTCGAATATCTCCACGCCACCGCACCAGGGCAGGAACTTGGGATAGTCCTCGACGCGCGTGACCAGGTCGTACATTCGCTCGGCCGAATAACCGAGCAGCACGGTTTTATGGACGTCTGCCATGAGTTGACGGTTCTGGGCCGATGGCTGTCCACGGGGCGACAACCGGGGCCGGTCTGTTTGCTAGAATCCGGATTTTAGCCGACGCGCGCCTGCCTCGCGCACACTCCGGCCGGGACGCCGCCATCGGCCGCGGCGCCAGTCATCGTACCAGCGGTCGCCCCACCGGCCTCCGCCAAACACGCGGGGCCGCACAACGGCGCCGCCACACCCTACCATCCGCCACGCATGACCATCGCAGACAACAAGAAGGCCTTCTTCGACTATTTCATCGAGGAGCGATACGAAGCCGGGATCGTGCTCGAAGGCTGGGAGGTCAAGGCGATCCGCGCGGGGCGCGTGCAGATCAAGGAAGGCTATGTGGTGGTGCGCGACGCCGAGCTGTTCCTGATCGGCGCGCATATCAGCCCCCTGCAGAGCGCCTCCACGCACGTCAAGCCGGATCCGGTCCGCACGCGCAAGCTGCTGCTCAAGGCCGACGAGATCCGCAAGCTGATCGGCAAGGTCGAGCAGCGCGGCTATACGCTGGTGCCGCTGAACCTGCATTACACGCGCGGCCGCGTCAAATGCGAGATCGGTCTCGCCAAGGGCAAGAAGCTGTTCGACAAGCGCGAGACCGAGAAGGACCGCGACTGGCAGCGCGAGAAGGCACGGATCATCAAGAGCGGCGGGAAGGAATAACGCTCCGCTGCGCCACGCTGTCGTTCCCGCGAAGGCGGGAATCCAGCGTCTTTGTCAGTCACTGCCTCCCTGCATTCGCGGGGACGACGATTGGCAGAGGCCTCGCGATCAGCCCGCGCTCTTCTGGCTTTTGACGATCTGCAGCGCCGACGCGACCATCGAACTCATTTCGCCCAGATTGCCCGGCACGATCAGCGTATTGCCGGTCTTGGCCAGATTGGCGAAGGCGCCGACATATTCCTCGGCAACCTTCAGATTGACCGCCTCGACGCCACCCTCGGCGCGAATCGCACGGCCGATCTTCTCGATCGCCTGCGCGTTGGCCTCGGCCACCGCCAAAATCGCCGCGGCCTCGCCCTGCGCCTTGTTGATCGCCGCCTGACGTTCGCCTTCGGACTGCTGGATCGCCGCCTCGCGGGCGCCCGAGGCCAGGTTGATCTGCTCCTGCCGGCGGCCTTCCGACGCCGCGATCAGCGCCCGCTTCTCGCGCTCGGCCGTAATCTGCGCCTGCATCGCATGCAGGATTTCCTTCGGCGGGGTCAGGTCCTTGATCTCGTACCGCAGCACCTTGACGCCCCAGTTCGAGGCGGCCTCGTCCAGCGCATTGACGATGCTGTGGTTGATGTACTCGCGCTCCTCGAAGGTCTTGTCGAGCTCCATCTTGCCGATCACCGAGCGCAGCGTGGTCTGCGCCAGCTGGGTGATCGCGACGACGAAGTTGCTCGAGCCATACGATGCCTTCATCGGATCGGTGACCTGGAAGTACAGCACGCCGTCGACCTGCAGCTGCGTGTTGTCTCTGGTGATGCAGACCTGGCTGGGCACGTCGAGCGGGATTTCCTTCAGGATGTGCTTGTAGGCGACCCGGTCGATGAACGGCAGCACCACGTTCAGTCCGGGCGTCAGCGTCGCGCGGTACTTGCCCAGGCGCTCCAGCACCCAGGCATGCTGCTGCGGCACGATCTTGAAGCTCTGCGCGAGCAGCACGATCACGGCGATCAGGACCAGGAGAGGCAGCACGCTGCCGGCGACTTCTAGCATGGGGACTCCATCGGTGGTTGGAAGGGAGAAGGAATCGAAAAGGAAGGCAAAAGGAAGGCAAAAGGAAGGCAGCACGCCAAAGGCGGCATGGGCTCGCGGCGTGGCGTTGCCCCGCGCGCCGTGGCCCAACGCGACGTCGGCGACAGGCTAGCGCGGCACCACGACGAGCGTATTACCGCGGACTTCGACGATGCGATAGCGGCCCGGCAGCGCCTCGCCGGGGCCGCCCAGTTCGACCTGCCACTGCGCGCCGCGATACGGCACCCGTGCGCGCCGATCGGCGTCCCAGGCCGGCACATCGAGCTCCTGTCCGATATCGAGATTGACGTTGGGATCGGTAGCGGCCGCCCCGCGCCGCGCGCGGCCATAGCGCGAGCGCCGCAGCGCCGCGAAGCCGATCAGCGCGATCACCGCCGCGACGCCGAACTGCGCCGCGAGGGCGAGCCCCGACAGCGCGGCGATGCCGGCGGCCACCGCCGCCAGCGCGACGATCAGCAGATACAGCGTCAGGCTGGCCAGTTCCGCAATGACCAGCAGTACCGCAAGGCCGAACCAGATGTGGTAGTCCGCCATGGCGATTCACCCCTCGATATCGTTATTGCTTTCTAGTTTTCTTGCGGGGCACGGCCCTGTGCATCGACCGCGGCCATGTCCCGCCCAAAGCGAAAAACCCCCGCGGCACCGAAGCACCTGCGGGGGCATGGCCGCGCCCTACCGAAGCAGGGCCCGGCAGACGGCACCGAACCTGTTGTCGTCGCTCAAATTACGACGCCAGCTGCCGCCACGTGTCGATCACCGAATCGGGATTCAGCGAGATCGACTTGATGCCTTCCTTGGCCAGCCAGGCGGCGAAGTCCGGATGGTCCGACGGGCCCTGGCCGCAGATGCCGACATACTTGTTCAGCCGCAGCGCGGTCGAGATCGCGCGCGACAGCATGAAGCGCACCGCAGGATCGCGCTCGTCGAAGTCCTTGGCCAGCAGCTCCATGCCCGAATCGCGGTCCAGGCCCAGCGTCAGCTGCGTCAGGTCGTTCGAGCCGATCGAGAAGCCGTCGAAGTACTGCAGGAACTCCTCGGCCAGGATCGCGTTGGACGGCACCTCGCACATCATGATCACGCGCAGGCCGTTCTCGCCGCGCTTCAGACCGTGCTTGGCCAGCAGGTCGACGACCTTCTCGGCCTGGCCCAGCGTACGCACGAACGGCACCATGATCTCGACGTTGGTCAGGCCCATCTCGTCGCGAACGCGCTTCATGGCCTTGCATTCCATCTCGAATGCCTCGGCGAAGTCCTCGGCGATATAGCGCGAGGCGCCGCGGAAACCCAGCATCGGGTTTTCCTCGTCCGGCTCGTAGCGCGAACCGCCGATCAGCTTCTTGTACTCGTTGGACTTGAAGTCCGACAGGCGCACGATCACCGGCTTCGGATAAAAGGCTGCGCCGATGGTGGCGATGCCTTCGGCCAACTTGTCGATATAGAACGCGCGCGGGCTGGCATGGCCGCGGGCCACGCTCTCGACCGCCTTCTTCAGATCCGAATCGACCTGCGGATAGTCGAGGATGGCCTTCGGGTGAACGCCGATATTGTTGTTGATGATGAATTCGAGACGGGCAAGACCCACGCCGCTGTTCGGGATCTGCGCGAAATCGAAGGCCAGCTGCGGATTGCCGACGTTCATCATGATCTTGACGTCGAGCTCCGGCATGTCGCCGCGCTGGACCTCGGTGACCTCGGTCTCGAGCAGGCCGTCGTAGATGCGGCCCTCGTCGCCTTCGGCGCAGGAGACGGTAACCAGCGTGCCGTCCTTGAGCACGTCGGTGGCGTCGCCGCAGCCGACCACGGCCGGCACGCCCAGCTCGCGCGCGATGATCGCGGCGTGGCAGGTGCGCCCGCCGCGGTTGGTCACGATGGCCGAAGCGCGCTTCATCACCGGCTCCCAGTTCGGGTCGGTCATGTCGGCGACCAGCACGTCGCCAGGCTGCACGCGCTCCATTTCGCTGGGATCATTGATCACGCGCACCGGGCCCGTGCCGATCTTCTGGCCGATGGCGCGGCCGGTCGCCAGCACCGCCGAGGTACCCTTCAGCTTGAAGCGCTGCTCGGCCTTGCCGGCCGACTGGCTCTTCACGGTCTCGGGGCGCGCCTGCAGGATGTAGATCTTGCCGTCCTTGCCGTCCTTGCCCCACTCGATGTCCATCGGGCGGCCGTAATGCTTCTCGATGATCATCGCGTAGCGCGCCAGCTCGCAGACGTCCTCGTCGGTGATCGAGTAGCGGTTGCGCAGTTCGCTGGGCACGTCGACGGTCTTGACGCGGCCGGCTTCGCCGGGCGCGGTGAATTCCATCTTGATCAGCTTCGAGCCGATCGAGCGGCGGATGATCGGGTATTTGCCGGCCTGCAGCGTCGGCTTGAAGACGTAGAACTCGTCCGGATTGACCGCGCCCTGCACCACCGTTTCGCCCAGGCCATAGCTGGAGGTGATGAACACCACGTCGGGGAAGCCCGATTCGGTGTCGATGGTAAACATCACGCCCGAAGCGGCCAGGTCGGAACGGACCATGCGCTGCACGCCGGCCGACAACGCCACCACGTCGTGGGCGAAGCCCTTGTGCACGCGGTACGAGATCGCGCGGTCGTTGTACAGGGAGGCGAACACGTGCTTGATCTTGTCGAGCACGTCGTCGATGCCGCTGACGTTCAGGTAGGACTCCTGCTGGCCGGCGAACGAGGCGTCAGGCAGATCTTCGGCGGTGGCCGACGAGCGAACCGCAAAGGATGCCTCGGCACCTTCGCGCTCGGCGACACGGGCATAGTGCTCGCGGATTTCCTGCTCCAGGCGCGGCTGGAACGGTGCGGTGGCGACCCAGTTGCGGATCTCGGCTCCGGCTTCGGCCAGCGCCTTGACGTCATCGACGTCGAGCGCCTTGAGGCGATCGGAGATGCGTTGCGTGAGGTTGTTGTGGGCGATGAAGTCGCGGAAGGCCAAGGCGGTGGTGGCGAAGCCGCCGGGCACGCGCACGCCGGCGCCTGCCAGTTGGGAGATCATTTCGCCGAGCGACGAATTCTTGCCCCCCACCACTTCCACATCCGCCATGCGCAACTGCTCGAACGGCAGCACGTAGGCGCCGTCATTTGCCAGGTTGGTCATAAAAGCCTCAAAACAAAGTAGGAAACCTGTCGCTCACGCCGGAATGTGATTGGAGTTCTGCTACCGGGCGGATCGCTTTGCTAAACAATCCGGGGCGCGGATCGGCCGTGACCGGTGGGCCGTCGCGGCTGATCGGGTCGATGAAATCGGCGGAAAGCTGTCGAGCCATTTTGTCGACAATCCCGCCTCGAATCGTCCCGCGCGTGGCGCGCCGTGCAATTGCTTAGCGAAAAGATCGCCGCTATTCTACCGTGCCGCACCGCACTTTCGCGTGCGGCAGGCCCCAAATAATTGTTCAGACATGGATTCCCCCGCCGCGCCGCGCGCCGACAAGCCCGCCGTCCGCACCGTATTTATCGTCTCGGACGGCACCGGGATCACCGCCGAAACATTCAGCCATTCGATCCTGGCCCAGTTCGAGATGCGCTTTCGCAAGGTGCGAATGCCCTTTATCGATACGCCGGAAAAGGCGCATATGGCGGTCGGCAAGATCAATGAGGCCTTCTATGGCGAAGGCGTTCCGCCGATCGTCTTCACCACGCTGGTCAATGCCGAGTCGAACAAGGCGCTGCGCCGCGCCAAGGGCATGATTCTGGACATGTTCCAGACCTTTATCGAGCCGCTCGAAAAGGAATTGGGCCTGAAATCGACCCACGCGATCGGGCGCTTTCACCAGAATGCCGATACCGAGGCGTACAAGAACCGGATCGAGGCGATCAATTTCTCGCTGGCCCATGACGACGGCCAGTCCCACAAGAATCTGGCCGAGGCCGACGTGATCCTGGTGGGCGTGTCGCGCAGCGGCAAGACGCCGACCAGCCTGTATCTGGCGATGCAATATGGCCTGAAGGCGGCCAATTACCCGCTGATTCCCGACGATTTCGAGCGCGGCAAGCTGCCGTCGGCGCTGTACGATTTCAAGCCGAAAATTTTCGGCCTGTCGATCGATCCGCAGCGGCTGTCCGAGATCCGCAATGAGCGCCGGCCCGGCAGCAAATACGCGTCGCTGGAAAATTGCCGCTATGAGGTCAACGAAGCCGAGATCATGATGCGCCGCGAGGGGATCAAATGGCTGTCGTCGACGCACAAGTCGATCGAGGAAATCGCCACCACGATCCTGCAGGAGATCAAGGTCGATCGGGACAACTATTGAGGGGGAGTTTTTCCCCTCTCTGGTGACTCCCTCTCCCGCCGTGCGGGAGAGGGGAGCCCGGTGTCGCAGGGAAAACCGCACCGGGCACTAGTTTCAAGCCCTTTTACCGACCTTATTCCCGCCCTACCCCCCGCCGCTGCCGCACCGCCTCGAACAGGCACACCGCGGTGGCCGCGGCCACGTTCAGCGACTCCAGCCCGCCCGGCTGCGGAATGCCGACCGTCCGTTCGACCAGCGCCATCCACTGCGCGCTGACCCCTGCCCCTTCGTTGCCGACCACCCAGCCGACCGGCCCGCGCAGGTCGGTATCGAACAGCGCCGTGTCGGCGTGCGACGAGGTCGCGAGCAGCGGCACGGCCAGCCGCGGCGCCAGCATCTCGACGGTGCAGTGCTCGACGATATTCAGGTGGAAATTGGCGCCCATCGCCGCGCGCAGCGTCTTGGTCGACCAGGCGAAGGCGCTGCCGGTAGCGAGGAACGCGTGCCCGATACCGGCTGCCGCGGCGCTGCGCAGGATCGAGCCGACATTCCCCGCGTCCTGCACGCCGTCCAGCACGATGCAGTCGGTGTCGATGCGCGCCGGCAGATGCCCTGCCGGGGTATCGATCACCAGCATCAGGTCGATGCCGTTGACCACGCCGGTAATCTGAGCGAACAGCGCGTCGGCCAGCACCACCACGCGCTGCTCGTCGATGCGGGCCAGCAGCGCGGCGACTTCGGGATGGCCCAGATGGCGCTCCGAGACCACGCAGCTGACGGGCTGCCCCAGGGCACCCAGATAGGCGTCGGCCAGATGCACGCCGTCGAGCACCGACTGGCCGGCCTTGCGCCGCTGATGGGTCGAGCCGGTCAGGGCCTTCAAATGCTTGAACAGCGCGTTGTCGCGCGAGCTGACGTGCTTCACGTTAATCCACGTTGTTCTACGTTATGCCGCAAGGGGCCTAGGAAAGTGCCGGGCCGGGGTTGATTGCCGCGCCGACCGCTTCGTCGATCGCTTCGTCGATCGCTTCGAGCGCGTCGAATGCGTCGATGGTCTCGGCCAGCTCGTCCGGCGACGGCCGCGGCCCAAAGCCGTCGATATCGCCCACCGGCACGCCCACCGGCAGGATGGCGTCGGCGCCCAGCGGTCCGCGCAACAGCGCCTCGCGCACCGGCGCGAACGAGCGGCGGTGATGCGGCGTCGCGCCGAAGCGGGCCAGTGCCAGCAAGTGCTGCGGCGTGCCGTAGCCGACGTGGCTGTCGAAGCCGTACTCGGGATACTGCGCATGCAGCGCGACCAGTTCGCGATCGCGCGCGACCTTGGCCAGGATCGAGGCGGCGGAGATGGCCTGCACCGTGGCATCGCCCTTGATGACCGCCTCGACCGGATACGGCACGTGCGGGCAGCGGTTGCCATCGACCTGCACCAGGTCCGGCGCGATGCCGCAGGCCGCCAGGCCGTGCACCGCCCGCTGCATCGCCAGCATGGTCGCGTGCAGGATGTTCAGCGTGTCGATTTCCTCGACCGTGGCGAAGGCGATATGCCAGGCCATCGCGCGCGAGCAGATCTCGTCGAACAGCGCCTCGCGCCGGGCGGCGGTCAGGATCTTGGAGTCCGCAAGGCCCTCGATCGGCCGCGCTGGATCGAGCACCACCGCGGCGGCGAACACCGGGCCCGCCAGCGGACCGCGTCCGGCCTCGTCGACGCCGCACAGTCGCTGCGCCATCGCGGCCGCGGGCGACAGCGACAGGTCCAGTTGCGCGTCGGCGGCGGCCGCCCTGGCGGCCTTGCCGGACCTCGTCGCCTTGGCCGCCGTGGCGGCCCTGGCGGGCGCACCGGCCTTGCCGGTCTTGCCGACCTGGGCGGTGCCGGTGCCGGGCGAGCGCGCAGGCAGCCGCGCCATCAGCCGGCCCTCCGGCTGCGCAGCAGATCGACCACCACGTCGGCGGCGATATCGGCAGTATTGCGGCGCAGGGTCTGGTGCATCTGCGTAAAGTGCTCGTACAGGAAGGCGGTGTTGTCCTGGTCGTTCAGCTGCAGCAGCGTCTCGCGCGCCAGCGCCTCGGGCGTGGCGTCGTCCTGCAGCAGCTCGGGCACGACGAAGCGTCCCGACAGGATATTCGGCAGGCCGACATAGGGCAAATAGCCCTGACGCTTCATGATCTGCGCGGTGAGCCAGGGCACCTTGTACGAGATCACCATCGGCTTCTTGTACAACGCCGCTTCCAGCGTGGCGGTGCCGCTGGCGAGCAGCACCACGTCGGCCGCTTCCATCGCCAGATGGGACTGGCCGTCGACGATGGTCACGTCGAGGTCGGGATACTCGCTGGCATGCGATTCGATCACCGCCCGCAGCGACGCATTGGCGGCCGGCACCACGAAGGCCAGCGCGTTGTCCATCTGCCGCATCTGGTTCATCGCGGCAAAAAAGGTCGCACCCAGATGCCGAACCTCGGACTGCCGGCTGCCCGGCAGCACCGCGACCACGCGGCGCCCGGCGGGCAGACCGAGCCTCGCCCGTGCGCCGTCGACGTCGGGCACCATCGGGATCACGTCGGCCAGCGGATGGCCCACATAGGTCGCCGCGATGCCGGCCTTGGCGTAGATCTCCGGCTCGAATGGAAACAGGCAAAGAATATGATCGACCGCACGCGCGATGGTGCGGATGCGCCCGCCCCGCCAGGCCCAGATCGATGGGCTGACGAAGTGCACCACCGGAATGCCGGCACGGCGCAGCGGCACTTCCAGCCCGAAGTTGAAATCGGGTGCGTCGACGCCGATGAAGCATAGCGGCGGATCGGCCAGCAGGCGGTCGCGGATCGCGCGGCGGGTGGCCAGAATCTCGCGCAGCGAGCCCAGCACCTCGACATAGCCGTTGACCGACAGCGTCTCCATCGGCCAGTGCGAGACGAAGCCCTGCGACATCATGCGTGCGCCGCCGATGCCCGAGTAGGACACCGCGTCGCCGAGCCGCGCACGCAGCCCCGCCAACAGCAGCGAGGCAAGCAGATCACCCGAGGCCTCGCCGGCCACCATTGCGATCTCGCCCCGCAATTGGGGCAGCGCCGACGACGCGGCGGCGGCTTGGGATTCCAGTACCGGGATCGGCTGCATTTTCGCGTCGGCCATGGCGACGCCGGGCTTCAGCGCACGATGCCGCGCTTGGTCGCGGCGATGAACTCGAGGAAGGCCCGCAGCGGCACAGCAGTGCTCGCATCGGCCTGGGTCAGCATCTGCCCGATCTCGGCCTGGGCCTCGTCGAAGCCAAGGTCCGACTTGTACAGCAGCTTGTAGGCCTGGCGCAGCGCGGCGATCTGGCCCGCATCGAAACCGCGGCGGCGCAACCCTTCGACGTTGATGCCGTGCGGCGTGGCCTTGTTGCCGTTCTTGTCGCTGGCCGCGATCACGAACGGCGGCACGTCCTGCACCAGCGCCGAGGCGCCGCCGAGCATCGCATGGTCGCCGATGCGCACGAACTGGTGCACCCCGCTCATGCCGCCGAGGATGGCCCAGTCGCCGACCTGCACATGGCCGGCGATCTGCGCATTGCTCGAGAACACCGTGTGATTGCCGACGCGGCAATCGTGCGCGATATGGACGTAGGCCATGATCCAGTTGTCGTTGCCGATGCTGGTCACGCCCTCGTCCTGCACCGTGCCGGTATGGATCGTGGTGAATTCGCGGATGCGGTTGCGGTCGCCGATCACCAGCCGGGTCGGCTCGTCGCGGTACTTCATGTCCTGCGGCGCGCCGCCGACCGAGGCGTACGGCCCGATGCGGTTGTCCTCGCCGACAGTGGTATGGCCTTCGATCGTGGTGTGCGAACCGATCACGGTACCGCTGCCGATCCGCACATGGGGACCGACGATGGAAAACGGTCCGACGCTGACGTCGGCCGCCAGTTCGGCCTTCGGGTCGACCAGGGCGGTGGGATGGATTTGCGTCATGCGTGAAAGTCCTATCGATCTTGTTGTGGGCGGCGCGCCCGCGTTCGCGCTTACGTTCGCGGGCGCCGCGTCAAGACGGCGCCAGGCGCCGTGTCTTCAGGCGTCGGCCTGCTTGACGGTGCACATCAGTTCGGCCTCGCAGGCGATCTTGTCGTCGACCGTCGCGTGCGCCTTGAATTTCCAGATGCCCCGGATGTAGCGCTCGACCGAGACATGCATATGCAGCTGGTCGCCCGGATAGACCACCTGCTTGAAGCGGGCGCCGTCGATGCCGACGAAGTAGTACAGCGAGCCTTCCTTGCGCTCCATGTCGGCGCCGAAGGTCAGCAGGCCGGCCGACTGCGCCAGTGCTTCGAGGATCATCACGCCGGGCATCACGGGCGCGCCGGGGAAATGGCCCTGGAAGTACGGCTCGTTGATGGTGACGTTCTTCAGCGTCTTGATGCGCTTCTGCGGTTCGAATTCGAGCACGCGATCCACCAGCAGGATCGGATAGCGATGCGGCAACAGCTTCAGAATCTGGCGGATGTCGATGTCGGTGGCGGTCATGATGATTTCTCTTCCGTATTCTTTGTCGTGGCGTCCGGGGCCTGCCCGCGCAGGCGCTTTTCGAGCTGCACCACGCGTTCGCGCAGCTTCGACAGCCCGCGCACGATGGCGGCGTTGCGCTCCCAGTCGCCATGCGGCAGGAACGGGAACACGCTGGTGAAGTGCTGACCCGGCTTCGTGATCGATTTGGTGATCGAGGTACCGCCCGACACCGTGGTGCGATCGGCGACCTGCAGATGGCCGGCGAAATTGGCCGAACCGCCGATCACGCAGAAGCGGCCCACCTTGGTGCTGCCGGCGATCGCGGCGCAGCCGGCGATCACGGTGTGGGCGCCGACGCGCACGTTATGCGCGATCTGGACCTGATTGTCGATCTTGCAGCCGTCCTCGATCACGGTATCGCCCATCGCGCCGCGATCGATCGCGGTGTTGGCGCCGATCTCGACATCGTTGCCGAGCACCGCGCGGCCGGTCTGCGGAATCTTGACGTATTCAACGCCGTCCGGGCGGATGTCCGGCGCAAAACCGAAACCGTCGGCACCGATTACCGCGCCGCTGTGCACGATGCACCGCTGCCCGACTACGCAAGCATGGTAGATCGACACATTGGCGTATAGCAGCGTATCGTCGCCGATCTGCGCGCCCGCGCCGATATAGGTGTTGGCCAGCACGCGCACGCGCTCGCCGAGCCGGGCGCCGGCTTCGATCACGACATTGGGGCCGATATAGCAGGAGGTGGGCACCACCGCGCCGTCGGCGACGCTGGCGCGCGGGTCGATGCCGGTGCGGGGGTCGTGGTTGGCGGCACGATCGAACTGCTGCGCGATGCGGGCGAAGCAGACGTAGGGGTTGCGCGCGACCAGCCAGTTGCGGCCGTCGGCACGGCCCTGCTCGCGAATGCGCTCGAGGTCGGCCGGCGAGACGATCACCGCGGCGGCCGAGGACGTCAGCGCCTGCGGCAGGTACAGCGGATTGGACAGGAAGGACAGCTGCCCTTCCCCGGCCTGATCGAGCGGCGCGAGGCCGCGCACGGCCAGCGTGGGATCACCCACAACTTGCGCGCCGGTGTCCGTGGCGAGCTGACCCAGTGTGGGTGTCTTCATCGCGGTACTTCCTGAAACGACGAACGCGGACGGCTTACTTGCCGCCGGCGTTCAGGGCCTTCATCACATCGTCGGTGATGTCGATGCGCGGATTGACGTAGACGGCTTCCTGCACGATCAGGTCGTACTTGCGCTGCTCCGCCAGTTGCCGGATCACCCGGTTGGCGCGCTCGAGCACCTGCGCCAGTTCCTCGTTGCGGCGCTGGTTCAGATCCTCGCGGAACTCGCGCTGCTTGCGCTGGAATTCGCGGTCCAGATCGGCCAGCTCGCGCTGACGGCGCTGACGGTCGGCATCGGCCAGCACGGCGGTGTCCTTGTCCAGCCGGTCGGCCATGCCCTTGATCTTCTGGGCCATGTCCTGCAGCTCGCGGTCGCGCTTGGAGAACTCCTGCTCCAGCTTGACCTGGGCCTGCTTGGCCGGCTGCGAATCGCGCAGGATGCGCTCGGAATTGACGGCGGCAATGCGGGTTTCCTGCGCGCTGGCGGGGGCGGCCACCGCCAGTGCGGCCGCCGCTCCGGCCGCGACGGCGAAGGACTGGATGATGCGGGTTGTATTTTTCATGAATCGACCTCTGTCAGAACGCGGTACCGATCTGGAACTGGAAGCGCTGGGTGCGGTCGCCCTCTTCGCGCTTGAGCGGGAAGCCCACGCTGACCTTCAGCGGTCCGATCGGCGACAGCCAGGACAGGCCGAGGCCGGTCGAATACCGCAGATCGCTGAAGCGCGGCGCCTCGCCTTCCTGGTACACGTTACCGAAATCAAAGAACGTAAAGAGCCGCAGCGTGCGGTCCACGCCGGAGCCCGGCAGCGGGAAGATGAATTCGACGTTGCCGATCACCTTCGAGGCGCCACCGATCGGGTTGCCGTTCTGGTCCTTCGGGCCCAGCGTGCTGGTCTGGTAGCCGCGCACCGAGCCGATACCGCCGGCGTAGAAATACTTGAAGACCGGGAAGTCCTTGCCGGCATAGCCGTGACCGTAGGCGATTTCGCCGTTGAATGCCAGCGTGAAGGCCTTCGACAGCGGGTAGTAGTACTGCTGCTGCAGCGTGGCGCGGTAGTACTGCGTGTCGCCGATGCCAGGCAGACCGACCTCGAGGTTGGCCTGCGTGTACGGGCCCTTGGTCGGGATCAGCGCGCTGTCGCGGCGATCGCGCGCCCAGCCGATCGTGAACGGGAAGTTGTTGGTGACGTCACCGTTCTCGCGCACCCAGCGCTGATACTGGATCGGCGTGTTGTTCGACACCGTCAGCTCGGTCCGCTCGTAGCCGATGCCGAAGAACACCGTGTCGTTCTCCGAGAACGGCACGCCGAACTTGAAGCTGCCGCCGGTCGACACGATCCGGTAATCCTGATCGCCGATGTAGTACAGCGGGCGCGAGGTCCGGTAGTAGATGTCGGTGGAGCGGCTGATGCCGTCGACGGTGAAATACGGGTCGTACTGCGTCAGGGCAATCGTGCGGAACGACTTCGCGGTGTTCACGTCCAGGCCCAGACTGGTACCCGAACCGAACACGTTGTCCTGACGCAGGCCGGCCTGCAGCACCAGCTTGTCGGTCGACGAGAAGCCCATGCCCAGGCTGATCTGGCCGGTCGGCTTCTCGGTGACGTTGACGTTCACATCGACCTGGTCGGGCGCGCCCGGCACGTCCTCGGTGGTGATGTTGGTGTCGGTGAAATAGCCGGTACGGTTGATGCGGGCCTGCGACTGCGTCAGCTTCTCGCTGTCGAACCACGAGCTCTCCATCTGGCGCATCTCGCGGCGCACCACCTCGTCGCGCGTCTTGCTGTTGCCGACCACGTTGACGCGGCGCACGTAGACGCGGCGGCCCGGGTCGACCATCAGCGTCAGCGCGACCTCGCGCTTCTCGCGGTCGATCTGCGGCTGCGGATTGATGGTGGTGAACGCATAGCCATAGGTGCCCATCAGGTCGGTGATGGCCTTGGTGCTCTGCGTCAGCTTTTCCGACGAGAAGATGTCGCCCTTCTTCAGGGTCAGCAGCTTCTCCATTTCTTCCTGCTTGCCGAGCAGCTCGCCCGCCAGGCGGATGTCGGACACCTTGTACTGGTCGCCTTCCTTGATGTTCAGCGTCAGGTAGATGTCCTTCTTGTCCGGCGTGATCGACACCTGGGTCGATTCGATCGCGAACTCCAGATAGCCGCGGTTCAGGTAGAACGAGCGCAGCGCCTCGAGGTCGGCGGTCAGCTTCTGCTTCGAGTACAGATCGTTCTTGGTGTACCAGGACAGCCAGTTCGGCGTCGACAGCTGCATCTCGTCGCGCAGCGTGCCTTCCTTGAAGGCCTTGTTGCCGACGATATTGATCTGGCGGATCTTGGCGATCGGGCCTTCGTCGACGTTGAAGACGACCGACACGCGGTTGCGGTCCACCGGCGTGATCGTGGTCTGCACCTCGGCCGCGTAGTAGCCGCGCGCGACATACTGGCGCTTCAGTTCCTGCTCGGCCTTGTCGATCAGCGCGCGGTCGTAGTAGCGCGCTTCGGCCACGCCGACGGCCCGCAGCGAACGGCGCAGCGTGTCCTTGTCGAATTCCTTGATGCCGACGAACTCGAGCTGCGAGATGGCCGGGCGTTCCTCGACGTGGACGACCAGCACGCCGTCCTCGGCGCGGATCTGCACGTCCTTGAAGAAGCCGGTGTTGTAGAGCGCGCGGATTGCGTCGGCGCCCTTGTCGTCGGTGAAGGTCTCGCCTACCTTGACTGGCAGATAGCCGAAGACCGTGCCCGGTTCGACCCGCTGCAGACCTTCGACTCGAATATCCCTGACCACAAACGGATCCGCGGCCCAGCCCGCCGGTGCCCAGGCCGCGATGATGGCACTCGCCAGCATGCTAAGCGAGATGCGCTTATGTCTGATCAATCTTGATCCCCTCTTTGATTCCATGCAGGATTGGGCTCTGATGCTTCGCCGGGCGGCCTCGCGACGAGGTCCGCAACGGTATGCCGTGGCCGGTGCCGCGGCAAGCCGCTACGTCGTTGCGCACCGGATTCTAGCTGCGCGCAAGAAACAGGCGGCTGACGTCGTTGAACAAGGCGAGCGAAGTCAGGAGCAAGATGCAGGCAATGCCGACCTTCTGCAGCACAGCCTGCCAGTGGTCTGGAACGGGCCTGCCAGTCAAAAATTCAACGCAATAATACAGCAAATGCCCCCCGTCCAATACCGGAATGGGTAACAAATTCAATACGCCGAGGCTGACGCTGACCAATGCCAGGAAGCCGATGAACGGTTGCCAGCCGAGGTCCGCGGCCTTGCCCGCGTAGTCGGCCACGGTCAGCGGACCGCTGAGGTTCTGCAGCGAAGCCTGGCCGATCAGCATGCGGCCGAGCAGCTTCAGCGACAGCACGCTCGTGTCCCACACCTGCTGTCCGGCACGGGCGAGCGCCGCCAGCGGGGCATCGCGCACAGTTTCCATCTGCACCGCCTGCGCCAGCGCCGCGCCGAGCTTGCCGGCAGTGGCCGCTTTTGCCTCGCCTTCCCCCTTGCCCTCACCGTCGCCCGGCACCGCGTCGATCTTCACCGGCACCTGCAGCGTCTTTCCTTCCCGTTCGATCGACAGCGTCGCCTGCGCGCCCGGATTCGCGCGCACCGCGCGGATCAGCTGATCGGCCTGGCGGATCGGCTCGCCCTGCCACGCCAGCACGCGGTCGCCCGCGCGCAGGCCCGCGCGTTCGGCGGCGGAATCGGGCAGCACTTCGCGGATCGTCACCGGGCCGCCCTTGAGCGCGAGCCCGAGCGTCGCCAGCGGATCGCGCTGCGGATCGCCGCCGGTATTGGGCAGACGCGCGATAGGCAGATCGCGCTCGGCGCCATCGGCCCCGCGCACGCGCAGCACCGCCCCCGCGCCATCGAACCCCTGCGCCATCACGGCCATGCGCAGATCGTTCCAGGAACGCACCGCCTCGGTCTCGTCGTTGGCGGTCAGCGACAGCACGCGGTCGCCGTCGCGCACGCCGGCCTGGGCCGCGGCCGTACCGGCCACGGGCGCCGCCAGCACCGGCGCGGGCTCCTGCATGCCGCCGGCGAACAGCGTGAAATACAGCACGATCGCGAGCAGGAAGTTGGCGACCGGTCCGGCCGCGACGATGGCGATGCGCTTGCCGACCGGCTGGCGGTTGAAGGCGCGCGGCAGGTCGGCCGGGTCATAAGGAGGATCGCGCTCGGGATCGCGTTCGCGCTCGTCGAGCATCTTGACGTAGCCGCCCAGCGGAATCGCCGCGAGCGTCCATTCGGTGCGGTCGCGATGGCGCGACACCCAGCGCAGCAACGGCCGACCGAAGCCGATCGAGAAGCGCAGCACCTTGACACCGCAGGCGCGTGCGGCCAGGTAGTGGCCCATCTCGTGCACGTAGATCAGGATGCCGAGCGCAACGATGAAGGCGAGGATGGTTTGCATGGCGGCGATCCGGTTCAGCTGGGCGTGGCCGCGCCGGCCGTGGCGCCGATGCGTGCCCCGCCCCCTGCCTGCACCAGCGCGCGGGCCAGCGTCCGGGCCTGTTGGTCGGCCTGCAGCACCGCGTCGAGCGAATCGGCCGCATGGCGCGGGCCCTGCTCGAGCACGCGCGCCACCACGCCGGCGATATCGGTGAAGCGGATCTGGCCCTGCAGGAAGCTGTCGACCGCGACCTCGTTGGCGGCGTTCAGCACCGCGGGCGCCACGCCGCCGGCACGCAGCGCGTCGAAGGCGAGCGCCAGGCACGGAAAGCGCTGCAGGTCCGGCGTCTCGAAGGCCAGCGTGCCGGCCGCGACCAGATCCAGCGGCGACACCCCGGCGTCGATGCGCTCGGGATAGGCCAGCCCATAGGCGATCGGCGTACGCATGTCGGGGTTGCCGAGCTGCGCCAGCACCGAGCCGTCGGCGTAGGCGACCATCGAATGGACGATGCTCTGCGGGTGGATCAGCACCTCGATGCGTTCGGCCGGCGCGCCGAACAGCCAGTGGGCCTCGATCACCTCCAGGCCCTTGTTCATCATGGTGGCCGAATCGACCGAGATCTTGCGCCCCATCACCCAGTTCGGGTGCGCGCAGGCCTCGTCGGGGGAAATGTCGTGCAGCGAGGCCGGATCGCGCGTGCGGAACGGCCCGCCCGAAGCGGTCAGCACCACGCGCGCGACGCCGGCCCGATAGCGCGGATCGTCGAACGGCAGGCACTGGAAGATCGCGTTGTGCTCGCTGTCGATCGGCAGCAGCGTCGCGCCGTGCTCGCGCACCGCGTCCATGAAGATGGCGCCGGACATCACCAGCGCCTCCTTGTTGGCCAGCAGCACGCGCTTGCCGGCCCGCGCCGCGGCCAGCGTCGGCCGCAGCCCGGCCGCGCCGACGATGGCGGCCATTACGGTGTCGGCCTCGCCGTCGGCGGCGACCTCGGCCAGTGCGGCATCGCCGTGCAGCACCTCGGTGGCCACGCCGGCCACGCGAAGCCGCTCGCGCAGCTCGGCCGCCGCGCTCTCGCTGCCGACCACGGCGCGCGCCGGGTGGAACTCTGCGCAGCGCTCGGCCAGCTTGTCGATCTGGCGATGCGCGGTCAGCGCATGCACGGCATAGCGCTCGGGATGGCGCCGGATCACGTCCAGCGTGCTGTCGCCGATCGAGCCGGTGGCGCCAAGGACGGTAATGCGACGCATGAAAGAGGCCTGGGGAAAATCAGAGATACAGGATCAGCAGCGCGGCCAGCGGCAGCACCGGCAGCAGCGCGTCGATACGGTCGAGCACGCCGCCGTGCCCCGGCAGCAGCCGGCTGCTGTCCTTCTTGCCGACCTGCCGCTTGAGCAGCGATTCGAACAGATCGCCCACGACGCTGGCGATCACCATCAGCGTCGTCAGCAGCGCCACCGTCAGCAGGCCGCTGCGGTCGGCCACGCGGTCGAACCAGGTCGGCGCGAAGACATGGGTGGCGGCAAGCGACAGCGCCACGGCCAGCGCGAACAGCCAGCCGCCGATCGCGCCCTCCCACGACTTGCCGGGGCTGATCGACGGCGCCAGCTTGCGCCGGCCGATCGCCTTGCCGACGAAATACGCGCCGATATCGGCGGCCCAGACCAGCGCGGCGGCCGACAGCAGCACGCCGACGCCCAGGCCGCGCAGCAGCATCGCGGCGTGGCCGAAGGCGGGCAGGATCACCAGGCCGACCAGGCCGGCGACGATCGCGAAGGCCGGCGTGGCCTTGCGCACGCCGCGCGCCAGCAGCACGATGGCGACGCCCCAGGCGACCACCGAGGCCTGCATCAGCCACAGCATCGCGCCGCGCGCCGGCACGTCATGCCAGGCGATCATCGCGACCACGCAGGCGATCGCATAGATCCACGGGCCCGCGCCGCGCAGGCCAAGCAGGCGGCCGAATTCCCAGGCGGCCAGCGCCACGATCACCGCCATCAGGCCGGCCAGCGCCGCGGGCGGCGCCAGGAACAGGATCGGCAGGATCAGCAGCAACAGGCACAGGGCGGTGATGACACGGGTAAGAAGCATGCGCTGCGAGTCCCGGTTGGTTCGATGGCTGGCGGCCGGCCCGCTTACGCGGTGCCGGACAGCCCGGACGGCGCGACGACCTGCGCGCTGGTACGGCCAAAACGCCGTTCGCGCTGCCGGTACGAGGCGAACGCCTTGTCCAGTTCGGCCGCGTCGAAGTCGGGCCAGAACACATCGGTGAAGTACAGCTCGGAATAGGCCAGCTGCCACAGCAGGAAATTGCTGATGCGCTGCTCGCCGCCGGTGCGAATGAACAGGTCCGGCTCGGGCGCGTAGGCCATCGCCAGGTGCGGCGCCAGCGTCGATTCCTCGATCGTCGAGGGGTCGAGCATCGGTTGCTGCAGCAGCATCTTGCGGACTGCCTGCAGCAGATCCCAGCGGCCGCCATAGTTTGCGGCGATGGTCACCGTCAGGCCGGTATTGCCGGCCGTGCGGCGCTCGGCGTCGGCAATCAGCTGCTGAATGCGCGGGCTGAAGCGGCTCAGGTCGCCAACCACCTTCAGGCGGATATTGTTGGCGTGCATCTTCACCACCTCGCGCCGCAGCGACATCATGAACAGCCGCATCAGGAAGGTGACCTCGTCGGCCGGCCGCCGCCAGTTCTCGGAACTGAAGGCGAACAGCGTCAGGTACCGGACCCCTCGCACCGCGCACGCCTCCACCACGGTACGTACCGCATCGAGGCCGCGGCTATGGCCGGCGACCCGCGGCAGATGCCGCTGCGTGGCCCAGCGCCCGTTGCCATCCATGATGATGGCGACGTGGGCCGGTACGTAACCGGTTTCGGGGATGGCAAGTGTGGAACTGATGTGCATGATGGTGGACGGGTCCCCGGCAGCGTCGCCGCGCCGCCCGCCCGGCAAACCGGTGGGCTGGCGCGAAGGCCGCGCGGCTCAGACCGTCATGATCTCCTTGTCCTTCTCGGCGACCAGCTTGTCGATCTCGGCGACATAGCGGTCGGTCAGCTTCTGCACCTCGTCCTGGCCGCGACGCTCGTCGTCTTCCGAGATGCTCTTGTCCTTGACCAGCTTCTTGAACTGTTCGTTCGCGTCGCGGCGCAGATTGCGCACCGCCACCTTGGCGCTCTCGCCCTCGCCCTTGACCACCTTGGTCAGCTCCTTGCGGCGCTCCTCGGTCAGCGGCGGCATCGGCACGCGGATCACGTCGCCCATGGTGGCGGGGTTCAGGCCCAGGTCGGCGTCGCGGATGGCCTTCTCGACCGCGCCGACCATCTTCTTTTCCCACGGCTGCACGCTGATGGTGCGGGCATCGGCCAGGCCGATATTGGCGACCTGGCTGATCGGCACCGGCGAGCCATAGTATTCGACCTGGACATGGTCGAGCAGACCGGTGTGGGCACGACCCGTGCGGATCTTGGCCAGATCGGCCTTGAACGCTTCGATGGTCTTCTGCATCTTCTGCTCGGCGCTCTTCTTGATGTCGGCGACGCTCATCATAACCTCCGGAAAACTGGCTGCGATGGCCCCGGCGGACGGGGCCGAAAACGAATCATTCTACTCTGTGCCGTTGCGTGCGCCACCTCGCGGCGGGCCCGCCCGGCGCCTCAAACGTGGACCAGCGTACCTTCGTCCTCGCCCAGGATCACGCGCTTGAGCGCGCCCGGCTTGACGATCGAGAACACCTTGATCGGCAGCTTCTGGTCGCGGCACAGCGCGAAGGCGGTCGCGTCCATCACCTGCAGATTGCGGGAGATCGCCTCGTCGAAGCTGATCGTGGTGTAGCGCGTGGCGCTGGGGTCCTTCTTCGGATCGGCGGTATAGACGCCGTCGACCTTGGTGGCCTTGAGCACCACCTCGGCACCGATCTCGGAGCCGCGCAGCGCGGCAGCGGTATCGGTGGTGAAGAACGGGTTGCCGGTGCCGGCGGCGAAAATCACCACCTTGCCCTCTTCCAGCTGGCGGATCGCGCGCGGGCGGATATAGGGCTCGACCACCTGGTCCATGCGCAGCGCCGATTGCACCCGGCCTTCGATATTGGCGTGCCGCATCGCGTCCTGCAGCGCCAGCGCGTTCATCATCGTGGCCAGCATGCCCATGTAGTCGGCGGTCGCGCGGTCCATGCCGGCGGCGCCGCCGGCGACGCCGCGGAAGATGTTGCCGCCGCCGATCACCACTGCCACCTGCACGCCGAGCTTCACGATCTCGGCAATATCATTGACCATGCCTTCGATCGTGGACCGGTTGATGCCGAAGGCATCGTCGCCCATCAGGGCCTCACCGGACAGTTTCAAAAGGACGCGCTTGTAGGCTGGCATATTCACCCTCGGGCTGGTTCGAGTCTTCGATCTGGGCCTCGCCCCGGGGGGCGGATGCCGCCGGGACCAAGCCGGCTTTCCCCGTGGCCCGGGCGCGTCGGCAGGCCGCGGGGGCGGTGCCAGTCAAAACGGGCGACGGCGAAAACGGGCTCCGCGGCCGGCCTGCGGGCCGGCGCGCTGGACGCATGCGCCGGCCGTTCGGGCGGCACGCGCCATTGTTCTCTCTTCTTGTGCCGAGGGGCACCTCTCGGTGCCCCTCGCGATTATACGGCGGGCCGTCATGGCGCCAGACCGGCGCCAGCCTCCCGCCCGGGATATCAGCCCTTCTGCGCGGCGGCGACCTGCGCGGCCACTTCGGCAGCGAAGTCGTCCTGACGCTTCTCGATGCCCTCGCCGACCACGAACAGCGTGAAGCCCTTGACCGTGGTGTTGGCGGCCTTGAGCATCTGCTCGACGGTCTGCTTGTCGTTCTTCACGAACGGCTGGTTCAGCAGCGAGACTTCCTTCAGGTACTTCTGCACCGAGCCTTCCACCATCTTGGCGGTGATCTCGGCCGGCTTGCCCGACTCGGCAGCCTTCTGCTCGGCGATGCTGCGCTCCTTGGCGATCAGATCGGCCGGCACGTCGGCCGACGACAGCGCCACCGGCTTCATCGCGGCGATGTGCATGGCGACGTCCTTGGCGGCGACTTCATCGCCGTCGAACTCGACCATCACGCCGATACGGGTGCCGTGCAGGTACGAGACCAGCTTGCCGCCGCCGTCATAGCGGGCGAAACGGCGGATCGTCATGTTCTCGCCGATCTTGCCGATCAGCGCCGAACGGACCTGGTCGACCGTCTGGCCGTCCAGCGGCAGCGCCGACAGCGCGGCCACGTCGGCCGGGTTCTGCTTGGCGACCAGCTCGGCGACCTTGGCCGAGAAGCCCAGGAAGTCGTCGTTCTTCGAGACGAAATCGGTCTCGCAGTTCAGTTCGACCAGCGCACCGGTGGTGCCGTCGATGAAGGCAGCGACCACGCCTTCGGCGGTCACGCGCGAAGCGGCCTTGCTGGCCTTGTTGCCCAGCTTGACGCGCAGCAGCTCTTCGGCCTTGGCCAGGTCGCCGTCGGCTTCGGTCAGGGCCTTCTTGCACTCCATCATCGGCGCGTCGGTCTTCGCGCGCAGTTCAGCCACCATGCTTGCGGTAATTGCCGCCATTTGTCACTCCTTGATTGGTTCACGCACCGCCCGGTCCGCCGAGCCACGATGCTCGGCGCCAGCCGGTGGCGTGGTGTTCAACGACTCATCCGCCGCGATCGTAACCACGCCGGATGACAATCATTCCTGCTTGCCTGCTTCCTGTTGCTTGTCGCCCGCTTCCGGGCTCGCGCGAACCGCGCGCATTCAAAAAAGGGGGCGTACCATGTCGCCCCCTTTTCTGGTGGTCGCGCGGCCGGCGATGCCGCCGCGCGCCACGGGTCCGTCAGGGCCGTTCGGGCCGCTCAGACCTGGAGGCCCGGCCTCAGGCTTCCTCGACTTCGACGAAGTCGTCGCTGCCACGGACCGCTTCGACCACGTCCTGCACCGCGTTGGCGCGGCCTTCCAGGATCGCGTCGGCGACGCCGCGCACATACAGCGCAACCGCCTTGCTCGAGTCGTCGTTGCCCGGGATCACATAGTCGATGCCGTCCGGCGAGTGGTTGGTATCGACCACGCCGATCACCGGAATGCCCAGCTTGTTGGCTTCGGTCACGGCAATCTTGTGGTAGCCGACGTCGACCACGAAGATCGCGTCAGGAATGCCGCCCATGTCCTTGATGCCGCCGATCGACTTCTCGAGCTTTTCCATCTCGCGCTCGAACATCAGCGCTTCCTTCTTGCTCATGGTGTCCAGCGCGCCGGCTTCCTTGGCGGCTTCCATGTCCTTCAGGCGCTTGATCGAGATCTTGACCGTCTTGAAGTTGGTCAGCATGCCGCCGAGCCAGCGGGCATCGACGTACGGCATGCCGGCGCGGCCCGCTTCCTCGGCCAGGATCTCGCGCGACTGGCGCTTGGTGCCGACGAACAGGATGGTGCCGCGATTCGCTGCCAGCTGACGCACATACTTCAGTGCGTCCTGGAACATCGGCAGCGTCTTTTCCAGGTTGATGATGTGGATCTTGTTGCGATGGCCGAAGATGAACGGGGCCATCTTGGGGTTCCAGAAGCGGGTCTGGTGGCCGAAGTGGCAACCGGCTTCCAGCATTTCGCGCATGGTGACGGACATTGAATTCTCCAAAAGGGTTCGGTCTGAAGTCCGCCCCGACATTCCTGAACAGGAACACCCCGGATGGACGGACTCGCGATTTCGCGGACGTGGCATACTGCGCCACCCCGCACCCGCCAGGCGAAGCCAAGCGAGCCCGCGATTGTAGCAACATCTCTGCCATCGCTCAAGCCCGCCCGAGGCCGGCAAACTCGGGAGGCACCGTCACGGTGCGGCGCCGGCTTCTCTCCGCCGCGGGGTGCGGCCGGGTCCCGATGGTGCGATAATTCCGGTTTGCCAATCCAGAAACGGGCGTCAACCCCACTTGCCGCCCGGCTCTCATTTTCCGCGTCGCAGCATGAGCATCCATTTGAAGACCGCCGAAGACATCGCCCAGATGCGCGTCGCCTGCCGGCTGGCCAGCGAAGTCCTCGACTACATCACGCCGTTCGTGAAGCCCGGCGTCACCACCGGCGAGCTTGACCGCCTGTGCCACGCCTATATGCGTGACGTACAAGGCACGGTGCCTGCGCCGCTGAACTATGCGCCGCCCGGCTATCCGCCCTTCCCCGGCGCGATCTGCACCTCGGTCAACGACGTGATCTGCCACGGTATCCCAGGCGAGCGCGTGCTCAAGAACGGCGACGTGGTCAACCTCGACATCACGGTGATCACCAAGGAAGGCTATTACGGCGACACCAGCCGCATGTTCATCGTCGGCGAGGGTTCGATCCTGGCCAAGCGCCTGACCCAGGTGACGTTCGAATGCATGTGGAAGGGCATCGCCCAGGTGCGTCCGGGCGCCAGGCTGGGCGACATCGGCCACGTGATCCAGCAGCATGCGGAAGCGGCCGGCTACAGCGTGGTGCGGGAATACTGCGGCCACGGCATCGGCAAGAACTTCCACGAGGATCCGCAGATCCTGCATTACGGCCGCCCCGGCACCGGCATGGAACTGCAGGCGGGCATGATCTTCACGATCGAGCCGATGATCAACGCGGGCAAGCGCGACATCCGCACGATGCCCGACCAGTGGACCGTCAAGACGCGCGACCGCAGCCTGTCGGCGCAATGGGAACACACCGTGCTGGTGACCGACACGGGCTACGAGGTGCTGACGGTCTCCGCCGGCACGCAGGCGCCGCCCGCCTTCATCACCGACACGCTCGCGGCCTGATCGCAGGGGGCGCCGGGAGGCGCCCCTGTCGTTTGGGCCTTGCCGATCCCGCCCGCTCGCCGACATACGCTGCCCCCGCCCTCCTTCGCCCATGTCGACCCAACCCGCCCAAGCCATGGACTCCTCTCCGGAACTGCTGCTCGCCACGCGCGTGCGCGACCGGCTCAAGGCCGACAAGCAGGCGCTGTTCGACGCCTTCACCGGCGGCGGCCAGGTCGGCACGCTGCTGACGCGGCTGCGTCAGGCGGTCGACCAGGCGCTGGTCGAATGCTGGCGCGGCCTCGGGCTGCCGTCCGGGATGGCGCTGGTGGCCGTGGGCGGCTACGGCCGCGGCGAGCTGTTCCCGCACTCGGACGTCGACGTGCTGCTGCTGTTGCCGGCCGAGCCCGATGCCGACACCGTGGGCCGCATGGAGAAGTTCATCGGCCTGTGCTGGGACCTGGGGCTGGAGATCGGCTCGTCGGTGCGCACCGTCGAGGACTGCCTGCGCGAGGCGCGCCACGACGTGACGATCCGCACCGCGCTGCTCGAAGCCCGGCTTGTCACCGGCAACCGCACGCTGTTCGCCGATCTGCAGGCGCGCTATCGCGCCGAGCTCGACCCGCGCGCCTTCTTCCAGGCCAAGCTGCTCGAACTGCGCCAGCGCCACGCCAAGTACCAGGACACGCCCTACGCGCTCGAGCCGAACTGCAAGGAAAGCCCGGGCGGCCTGCGCGATCTGCAGGTGATCCTGTGGATGACCCAGGCGGCCGGCTACGGCGACAGCTGGAAGGAGCTGCGCGACAAGGGCCTGCTGACCGAGCGCGAGGCGCAGGAGCTGACGCGCAACGAGCGCCTGCTCAAGACCATCCGCGCCCGCCTGCATCTGCTGGCCGGCCGCCGCCAGGACGTGCTGGTGTTCGACCTGCAGACCGCGCTGGCCGAGGCCTTCGGCTATCGGCAGAACGCCAACAAGCGCGCCAGCGAGCAGCTGATGCGGCGTTACTACTGGGCCGCCAAGGCGGTGACCCAGCTCAACAGCGTGCTGCTGCTCAATATCGAGGCGATGCTGTTCCCCAGCGAGTCGAAGGTCACGCGCGTGCTGAACGAGCGTTTCGTCGAGCGCCAGGGCATGCTGGAAATCACCAGCGACGACCTGTACGAACGCAATCCGCACGCGATCCTCGAAACGTTCCTGCTGTACGAGCGCACGCCCGGCGTCAAGGGCCTGTCGCCCCGGACGCTGCGCGGCCTGTACAACGCGCGCACGGTGATGGACGCGCGCTGGCGCAACGATCCGGTCAATCGCCAGCAGTTTCTGGCGATCATCCAGGAGCCGCAGGGCATCACGCACGCGTTGCGGCTGATGAACCAGACCAGCGTGCTGGGCCGCTATCTGATCAACTTCCGGCGCATCGTCGGCCAGATGCAGCACGACCTGTTCCACGTCTACACCGTGGACCAGCACATCCTGATGGTCGTGCGCAACATGCGGCGGTTCGCCATCGTCGAGCACACCCACGAATTCCCGTTCTGCAGCCAGCTGATGGCGAACTTCGACAAGCCGTGGGTGCTGTGGCTGGCGGCGCTGTTCCACGATATCGCCAAGGGCCGTGGCGGCGACCATTCGAAACTCGGCACTGCCGATGCCCGCCGCTTCTGCCGGCAGCACGGTATCGCGCGCGAGGACGCCAATCTGATCGCCTGGCTGGTCGAGCATCATCTGACGATGAGCCATGTCGCGCAGAAGCAGGACATGACCGACCCCGAGGTCGTCCATGCCTTCGCCCGCGTGGTCGGCAACGAACGCTATCTGACCGCGCTGTATCTGCTGACGGTGGCCGATATCCGCGGCACCAGCCCCAAGGTCTGGAACGCGTGGAAGGGCAAGCTGCTCGAGGACCTGTACCGCATCACGCTGCGCGTGCTCGGCGGCGCGCGCGTCGATCCGCATTCGCTGTGGGCGCAGCGGCGCGAGGAAACCATCGCCGCGCTGCGGCTGCAGGCCTTCGATCCGGCCCGCGCGGAGGCGCTGTGGGAACGGCTCGACGTGGCCTTCTTCCTGCGCCACGACGCGCGCGACATTGCCTGGCTGACGCGCCATCTGGCCGACCGCGTCGACAGCGCGCAGCCGGTGGTCAAGGCGCGCGTGTCGCCGGCCGGCGAAGGGCTGCAGGTCGCGGTCTACGCCAAGGATCAACCCGATCTGTTCGCGCGCATCTGCGGCTATTTCGAGCGCAAGGGCTTCTCGATCCAGGAAGCCAAGATCCACACCACGCGGCATGGCTACGCGCTGGATACCTTCCAGGTGTTCGATCCCGGCGTGGTCGGCGGCGGACGCGAAACCTACCGCGACATCATCGCGCTGGTCGAGCACGAGCTGTGCGAGCGGCTGACGCACCAGGCGCCGCTGCCCGAGCCATCGCCCGGCCGGCTGTCGCGCCAGTCGCGCAGCTTCCCGATCAAGCCGCGGGTCGATCTGCGGCCCGACGAGCGCGGCCAGTACTTCCTGCTCGAACTGTCGGCCAACGACCGCACCGGCCTGCTGTACGCGATCGCCCGCGTGCTCGGCCGCCACCATATCTCCGTGCATACCGCACGCATCAACACGCTGGGCGAACGGGTCGAGGACATGTTCCTCGTCGACGGCAGCCGCCTTGCCGCCGACAACCGGCTCGAAATCCAGCTTGAACAGGACCTGCTCGCGGCGCTCGACATCTGAGCCGCGACACCATTGAAACCATGAGCGATCAACCCTCCCCCAAGCGCAAGACCTTGGGACTGAAACCCGCCGCCGCCAACAACGGTACCGGCGCGGCGCGCAAGAGCGGCGCCACCCGGCCGGTGCGCGTGTCGGATCTGAACCGGCGCCGCGTACAGACCGTGGCCGAAGGGGTGCGCGCGGCCTACGAACGCGCCGAGGCCAGCGGCAAGCCGCGCAAGCAAGGCGGCGCCCGGCCGGCGCCGGATGCGCGCGGCCCGCGCCGCCCCGGCAGCGACGAGCGCGCTCCCCGCCGATTCGGCGACAACGAGCGGGCACCACGCCGTACCGGCGGCGATGAGCGGGGCCCGCGCCGCTTCGGCGACGATCAGCGGCCGCCGCGCCGCCTCGGCGCCGACGAGCGGCCGCCGCGTCGTAGCGGTGATGATGAGCGCGGCCCGCGCCGTTTCGGCAGCGACGAGCGGCCGCCGCGCCGACTGGGCGCCGACGAGCGGCCGCCACGCCGTACCGGTGGCGATGAGCGCGGCCCGCGCCGTTTCGGCGGCGACGAGCGGCCGGCGCGCCGCCTTGGCGCCGCCGAGCGGCCGCCGCGTCGTACCGGTGATGATGAGCGCGGCCCGCGCCGTTTCGGCGGCGACGAGCCGCGCGAACGGCAGGCGCGTTGGGGAGAGCGGAGCGAACGCGGAGAACGGTCCGAGCGCGGCGCGCGTCCGCCACGTCCCGAGCGCGGCGACCGCCCCGCCGCCGGCCCGCGCCGGGAATATGGAAGCGATCGCGGCGAACGCCCGGCACGCGGCGAACGCAGCGAATACGCGCCCCGCCGCACGACCGCGCCGCGCGCAGCCGAAGCCGACTCCCGCGAGCGCCCTGCCCGGCCGCGCCCTCCGCAAAACAATGCTGGCGACCTCCGCCCGGCCCGCTCCGGCTTCGGCGCCGGCACCGGCCGCGCCCCCAAACCGGGCAGCGCACGCTCGCGCGACAACGCGCCACCGGCCGCCCAGACACATACCGCGATCCGCAGCCCGGCCCGCCCGCCATCGAGCGCGCATGCCGCCGGCGCGGCCCACGGCGACGATGGGCTCGTGCGCCTGTCCAAGCGGATGTCCGAACTGGGCTTGTGCTCGCGCCGCGAGGCCGACGAATGGATTCCACGCGGCTGGGTGCTGGTCGACGGCAAGCCGGTAACCGAGCTGGGCACGCGGATCCGTCCCGACGCGACGATCGAGATCCAGCAGGCGGCCCGTTCGGAACAGGGCGAGCGCGTTACCGTGCTGCTGCACAAGCCGATCGGCTATGTGTCCGGCCAGGCCGAGGAAGGCTATCAGCCGGCGGCCGCGCTGTTTACCGCCGAGAACCAGTGGGAAGACGATCCGACTCGCAAGCGCTACGCACCGTGGCAGCACAAGGGCCTGGCGCCGGCCGGCCGCCTCGATATCGATTCGACCGGCCTGCTGGTGCTGACGCAGGACGGCCGCATCGCGCGCCAGCTGATCGGCGAGGACTCCAACATCGAGAAGGAATATCTGGTGCGGGTGGTCTGGGAGGACGCGCCCGATGGCCCCGTCGAGCGCAATATCTCGGCCGTGTTCCCCGCCGATCGGCTCGAGAAGCTGCGCCACGGCCTGTCGCTCGACGGCGAGCCGCTCAAGCCGGCCAAGGTCAGCTGGCAGAACGAGGAGCAGTTGCGCTTCGTGCTGCGCGAAGGCAAGAAACGGCAGATCCGCCGGATGTGCGAGCAGGTCGGCCTGAAAGTGGTCGGACTGAAGCGCGTCCGCATGGGCCGCATCGTGCTGGGCGACCTGCCGGTCGGCCAGTGGCGCTTCCTGGGGCCGTTTGAAAAGTTCTGAGTCAGTTGATGGCGGCGCGCGAGGCGCGCCGCTCTGACGCGTACGAAGCTACTGCGCAACGCGGACACCTTCCGGTTCGCGCCCGGTCACGGCAACAGCGGCCGGCGCGGTCGTGCTTCCACGGTCGATGCCGATACTGCACAAGGCGGCATGCCACTCGTCGCTTACCATTGGGCGCAGTAACAGGTGGGTCGCGGGCAGTCCGAACAGCAGATGGCACACCCATGCGATGGGGCCATGGTCCCGCAGCGGCAACGGATTCCAGCTCACCGCCAGCAAGACGTCCCCGGGATGAGTCTTGGCGTCATTGACATCGAGGCTGGCATGGCCGAACGCTAGGCGGGACAACCTTTGGCCAATGCTCCCAACCTTTGATGCCAGTGCGGATGGTGCCCGATATCCGACCCGGAATGTGGCACCACGCCATTGCAGTTCGCCGGAATAGGACTGGCCCGGCTCCAAAGCTTTGGCACTGGTCGCCGCGCCTCGCAGCAACCCGCGCACGTCGCTCCATGTTTGCGCGACGCCCAAATTGACGGAATGGCAATTCATGATCTCTCTCCTGATGGTCCAAACGAAACGCAGCTTTCCGCTGCGAAACGAGGACCATAGTGAGAGAGAGCTGTGGCGTCTTTCGGTATCTGGCGTCAAAAGTAGGCGCCGGACAGCCCGCCACGGCAGCGGCGCGTTCAGTCGTCGCCGGCTGCCGCTGGGAGATCGGGAAACAGCACCTCGGTGAAACCGAACTTGCTGAAGTCCTTGATCCGCATCGGGTACAGGATGCCGCGCAGATGGTCGCATTCATGCTGCACCACGCGCGCATGGAAGCCCTCCGCCACGCGCTCGATGCGCTGCCCCATCACGTCGTAGCCGGTATAGCGCAGGCTGGTATAGCGCGGCACCATGCCGCGCAGGCCGGGCACCGACAGGCAGCCCTCCCAGCCGTCCTCCATCTCGTCCGACAGCGGCGTCAATTCCGGATTGATCAGCACGGTCTTGGGCACCTGCGGCGCATCCGGATAGCGCGGATTGCGCTCGAAGCCGAAGATCACCACCTGCAGGTCGACGCCGATCTGCGGCGCGGCCAGCCCGGCGCCGTTGGCATGTTCCATGGTGTCGAACATGTCCTCGATCAGCGTGCGAAGTTCGGGGGTATTGAAGCGCTGGACCGGGCGGGCGACCTGCAGCAGCCGGGGGTCGCCCATTTTCAGAATGTCGCGAATCATTGCTATGTCCTCTGCTCGCCCAGCCGGTGTGTGTACCGGCTGCCGCATGCGGCGGTTCTCGCCGAAATTCCGTCGATTATAGCCAGCGCCCTGCCTTCGCACTGTCGACGCATACGCCGACGCATACGCCGACGCCAAGGCCGGCAAGGCTGCGGCTACGGCGCAAAGATCCTGTCCACGTCGACATTGACCGATCGCAACCGCTCGAGCGGAACGTGCGGCGCCAGATAGCGCAACATCGTTTGCCCGCGCGACTGCAGAGTCCGGCAACCGAATACGCACTGCTTGTCGCCGTCCCACATGTCGAGCAGCGGCGAAAACAGATTCGCGGCGGCCTGCCGGATGCGGGCGAACCACGGCGCCTGCGAAGGCGCGGCCGAAACCCGGCACAAGAGACGGCCAGCGGGCCGCTCGACACGGCTCGCGTGGCCCTTGATCCTGCGCAGGATGCCGGTATTCGTATCGGCGACATACTCGAGCCGGAAAACCTGGCCGCGAAACACGAATCCCTGCTCGTGCCGCTGTGCCGGCTGGTGCTCAAAGCCATCGCGCAGGGCGTCGAGCTTGACGCGGACGGCGAGCCAATCCTTGCATGGCGCCTCGTTGGCGGCCACGGTCGGCATGCGGGAAACGTTGGCGCTGGCGATCGAACCCATGTGGAACCCCTTGTCGTGTGGAACACGTGGTGGAAGAACCCGCCGAGGCTAATCGCGCGGCATGGGCCGCCTCTTTCGAATTCGGCCCTGCATCTTTGCTTTGGCGACCCGCGATCGGCTGTCTCACTGGACACCGGCGCGGATCGCCGTCCTTCGGGTCAGCGTCCTGACGTCACGCCGCGCCGTGCTGTTCGAGCAGCGCGATCATGCCCGCCTCGTCCAGCACCGGCACACCGAGCTCCTGCGCCTTGGCCAGCTTGCTGCCCGCCTCTTCGCCGGCGACCACGTAGTCGGTCTTCTTCGACACCGAGCCCGCGACCTTGGCGCCGGCCGCTTCCAGCCGCTCCTTGGCCTCCTCGCGCGACAGCGTCGGCAAGGTGCCGGTCAGCACGAAGGTCTTGCCCGCCAGCGGCGCCGGCGCGCGCGCGGCCGGCTCGCTCTCGGGCCAGTGCACACCGGCGGCGCGCAGCTGCTCGATGACCTCGACGTTGTGCGGCTCGGCAAAGAAATGCGCGATCGACTGCGCCACCACCGGGCCGACGTCGTTGACCTCCAGCAGCGCCGCCTCGTCGGCCGCCATCAGCCCATCGAGCTTGCCGAAATGACGCGCCAGGTCCTTGGCGGTCGCCTCGCCGACATGGCGGATGCCCAGCGCGAAGATGAAGCGGTTCAGCGTGGTCTCGCGCGAGGCATCGATCGCGGCGACCAGATTGCTGGCCGACTTGTCGGCCATGCGGTCCAGCGCCGCCAGCTTGGCCACGCCCAGCTTGTACAGATCGGCCGGGGTGCGGACGATGCCCTGCTCGACCAGCTGGTCGACCACCTTCTCGCCCAGCCCTTCGATATCCATCGCGCGGCGCTGCGCGAAATGCAGCAGCGCCTGCTTGCGCTGCGCGGCGCAGATCAGCCCGCCGGTGCAGCGCGCGATCGCCTCGTCCTCGAGCCGCTCGATAGTCGATCCGCATACCGGACAGGCGGTCGGCATCGCGAACGGCCGCGCATCGGCGGGCCGGCGCTCCGGCACCACCGCGACGATTTCCGGAATCACGTCGCCGGCGCGGCGCACGATCACGGTGTCGCCGATATGCACGTCCTTGCGGCGGACCTCGTCCTCGTTGTGCAGCGTGGCATTGGTCACCGTGACGCCGCCGACGAACACCGGCGCCAGCCGCGCCACCGGCGTGATCGCCCCGGTGCGGCCGACCTGAACCTCGATGTCCTCGACCACGGTGGTCATTTCCTGCGCCGGAAACTTGTGCGCCAGCGCAAAGCGCGGCGCCCGCGAGACGAAACCCAGACGTTCCTGCTCGTCGACCGCATTGACCTTGTAGACCACGCCGTCGATGTCATAGGGCAGGCTGTCGCGTTTGCCGCCAATGGTGCGATAGAAGCCGAGCAGGCCCTGCGCGCCCTTGACCACGGCGCGCTCGGCGCAGACCGGCAGGCCCAGCGCGGCGAAGCGCTCGAGCAGCGCCTCGTGCGTGGCCGGGCGGGGCTCCCCGTCCAGCTCGCCCAGCCCATAGGCAAAGAACGACAGCGGACGGCGCGCGGTGATGCGCGGATCGAGCTGGCGCAGGCTGCCGGCGGCGGCATTGCGCGGATTGACGAAGGTCTTCTCGCCGGCCTCGGCCTGGCGCGCATTGAGCCGGTCGAAATCGCGCCGGTACATGAAGACCTCGCCGCGCACCTCGAGCACGGCCGGGGCACCGGCCTTGAGCTTCAGCGGAATCGCCTTGATCGTGCGCACATTGGCGGTCACGTCCTCGCCGGTCTCGCCGTCGCCGCGCGTGGCGGCCTGGACCAGCCGGCCGTTCTCGTAGCGCAGCGACATCGCCAGCCCGTCGAACTTCAGCTCGCAGGCGTATTCGACCGCATCGGCGGCCGAGAACAGATCGGCGGCGCCCTCGGTGGCCGCGGTACGGCCCAGCCCCTGCGCGCAGCGGCGATCGAAACCGATCACGTCGTCGTCGTCGAAGGCGTTGTTCAGCGACAGCATCGGCAGCCGATGCCGCACCGTCGCGAACGCCGTCAGCGGCTGCCCGCCGACGCGCTGGGTCGGCGATTCGGGAGTCAGCAGTTCGGGATGCGCGGCCTCCAGTTCCTGCAGCTCGCGGAACAGCGCGTCGTAGTCGGCGTCGGGAATGGTCGGCGCGTCGAGCACGTAATACTGGTAGTTGTGGTGCTCGATCTGCTCGCGCAGCCAATCGGCCCGCGCGGCCGGCGCCTCGGGCTTGTCGGCGGAATTGTCGGGCCGCGCGGCGTTGGCCGCTTCGGTCGCGTCGGCTCGCGGCGCATCGGCCGGAGTGGGAGCGCCGTGTTTCTTTGCTGGCATGGAGACTTCGTTGAGGCTGCGGAAAAAGCGACGCGCGTCAGCTGCTGAACAGCCGCAGTGCGACCGGCGATCCGGCCGGCATGCCGCGCGCCTCGAGCTTGTCGTAGAGCGCCTGCAGCTGCTGGAAGATCGCGACGAACGACGTTTCGGTCAGCGGCCGATGATTGTCGTCGACCAGCCTCGCGCCCATCCGCTGCGCCAGGCTGTCGCCGTACTCGCACATCGTCTTCAGCGGCTTGACCGCCTGGGAGGCCTGCGGCACGTCCAGCAGCAGCGTGATCTGGCTGCCGGCCTTGACCGTCAGATCGTCCCGCAGGAAGTTGGTATCGCCGAACTGCAGCGTGAACAGCGCGCGCTGGATGCCGTCCGGGCCGGCCTGGTAGCGGGTGAAGCGGGTGCCGTCGCGCGACAGCACCAGTCCGTCCTGGGTGGCGACGTTCTGCACATAGGCGGCCGACCACGGCGCGCCGTCGGACACCACGTTGACGCCCAGCTGCACGTCGCAGGCGGCGGCGAAGCTGTCGAGCTCGCGCGCATTGGCGACGGTCTCGCTCATGTCGGGCAGCTCCGCCGACGCATCGAGCGACTCGGCCAGGGCCTCGACCGCGTTGACGAACTCGGAAAATTCCAGCGCGTTGAGCGGGCCGCCGCGATTGGCCAGCTGCACCGCGACCTGCAGGTCTTCGTACTGATGGCCGGCGGTCACCGGCTCCCAGGCGTTGGCCGGCTCGTACAGGCCCTCGATATGGACCTGCTTGGTGCCGGCCCGGCGCAGGCGTCCGGTCAGCGGCAGGATGCGGTCGCCGGAGGCCTTGCGCTCCAGATGCAGCGGCACGATGCAATCGATCAGCGGATCGATCACGGCGGGCCTGGGTTGGCCGTCGCCCACAATCGGCTCGGCCACCGGCTCGGGTTGTGGCACGGATGCGGGGGCGGTCGCCGGTGCGGCTGCCTTTGCGGACGCCTCGCCCGCGCCGGCGTTCGTGTTCGTGTCCTTGGGGCGCTGCGGCGCCGGAGTGCGTGCGGACGGCACGCTGCGCGCAACGCCGTCGGCGACTTCCTCGGCCAGCATCTCGTCGGCATCGGCGCTGCCTGCCACCAGCGGGGACGCGGCCTGCGCGGCCTGCGCGTCGTCATCCAGCGGCGGCACCGCCAGCGTCGGTTCCTTGCGCTGGATCGTCTCGGGCGGCGGCGGCTCGTGCAGCTTGGCGCTGACCTCGGGCTTGATCTCCTCGCCGACCACGGGCTCGCGCATCGGCGGCAGATCGTCCTCGGGTTGCAGCGCGCGCGGCCGGCGCGACTTGCGGATCTGCCATTGGTTGTAGGCCACCACCAACAGCAGCAGCACGATGCCGGCGACGACCAGCGCGGTTTGCAGATCCATCACGCGCGCCCTCCACGGTTCAGCCCATGCGCCAATCCAAGCGATCCGGTCATGCCGCCTCCGCCATGGAAACGGCCGCGTCCATGTCGACGGCAACGATCCGCGACACGCCCTGTTCCTGCATCGTGACGCCGATCAGTTGGTGCGCCATTTCCATTGCGATCTTGTTGTGAGAGATGAAGACGAACTGGGTCTTGTCCGACATGCGCGCGACCATATTGGCGTAGCGCTCGGTATTGGCGTCGTCCAGCGGCGCGTCGACCTCGTCGAGCAGACAGAACGGTGCCGGGTTCAGCTGGAACATCGCGAACACCAGCGCGATCGCGGTCAGCGCCTTTTCGCCGCCCGACAGCAGATGGATGGTCGAGTTCTTCTTGCCCGGGGGCTGCGCCATCACCTGCACGCCGGCATCGAGAATTTCCTCGCCGGTCATGATCAGCCTGGCCTGACCGCCGCCGAACAGCTGCGGGAACAGCTCGCCGAAATGATGATTGACCTGGTCGAAGGTGCCCTGCAGCAACGCGCGCGTTTCCTGGTCGATCTTGTGGATCGCGTCTTCCAGCGTCTGGATCGCGTCGTTCAGGTCGGCCGACTGTGCGTCGAGGAAGGTCTTGCGCTCGCGTGCCGCCGCGAGTTCCTCTAGCGCGGCCATGTTGACCGGGCCGAGCGCGTTGATGGCGTTGTTGATGCGCGTGACTTCGCCCTGCAGATACGACGGCTTCAGGTCCGCATTGAGCTTGCCGACCAGCGCCGCCTCGTCGACCTCGGCCGCGGCCAGCTGCTCGGCGAACTGCTCCTGCGCCAGGCGCGCGGCCTGCTCCTTCAGTTGCAGCTCGGTGATGCGGTCGCGCAGCGGCTGCAGGCTGCGTTCGGCGGCCAGGCGCTGCTCGTCGAACTGGCGCAGCTGCGCCGACAGCGCGTCGAGCTCGATGCGGGCCGTAGCCAGCTTCTGCTCGCGTTCGGCGCGCAGTTCCAGCGCTTCCTGCAGGCCGGTGTGGGCGGTCTGCTCGTTGATCGTTTCGAACTCGGCGCGCGCGTTTTCCAGCGATTCGGCGATGCGCTCGCTCTGGTCGCCCGCCACCTGGATATTGCGGCGCAACTCGTCGATACGGGTCGCCAGATTGCGCTCGGCAAACACCGCCTCCTGCGCCGCGCGCTCCAGATCGCGCAGACGCTGGCGCGCCTCGGACAGCTTCGCGTCCAGCGCTTCGTAGGCCATCTGGTGGTCTTCGTGCGCGGCCTGCATCTCGGCCAGCTCGGTATCGTGCCGCTCGAAGTTGGCTTCGGATTCGGCCTTCAGCGCGCGCTGCTCGTCGATCTGCGCGGCGATTTCCTCGAGCTCCTCGCGGATCTGGCCGCTGCGCGCGGCATAGCGCTCCATCGCCTGCGACAGCTTGAGCACATCCATCTGCAGCCCGTGGACGCGCCGCGTCACCCGCTCGCTGTCGGCGCGCGCCTCCACCAGCTTGCGGCTGGCCTCGGTATACGCGGTCTCGGCGCGCACCGCCTGCGCCTTGGCTTCGTCGGCCAGCAGCGTCTGCGCGCGGGCCTGCTTCTGCAGATTCTCGATTTCCTGCTCGCGCGCCAGCATGCCGGCCTGCTCGGAATCGGCGGCATACAGATGCACCGAGCTGCGGCCGACCAGATGGCCCTCGGCGACGACAAAGGTCGCGCCTTCGGGCAGGCTGGCGCGAGCCGCCAGCGCCTGCTCCATGTCGTCGGCGGTATAGACGTCGGCCAGCCAGTCCTGCATCACCGCGCGGATGCCGGGCTCGGTGATCTGCAGCAGCGACATCAGCGGACGCAGTCCGGCCGGCGTCTCGCCGGGGCGTGCCGCGGGCGGCGGCGCGTAGAACGCGAGCTTGGCCGGCGGCGCGTCGGTCAGCAAACCCTTGATCCAATCGAGGCTGGAGACTTCCAGCGCTGCCAGCTTTTCACGGAGCACCGACTCGAGCGCGTTTTCCCACCCCGGTTCGATATGGATCTTCTTCCACAGGCGCGGCAGTTCGGCCAGGCCGTGCTTGGCCAGCCAGGGCTGGACCTTGCCCTCGCTCTGCACGTTCTCTTGCAGCTGGCGCAGTGCGGCCAGGCGGGCTTCGAGCGCCGCGATCGCGGCGGCTTCGCGCTGCACGCGCTCCTGCGCGGCGCGGCGTTCGCCATCGAGCCGCGGCAGATTGTCCTCGGCCTCGGCCAGCGCAGCCTGGGCGTCCTCGAGCATCGCCTCGTGTTCGGCAAGCTCGGCGCGCAATTCCTCCAGCCGGACGTCGTCGGGCTTGTCGAGACCCTTTTCCTCGCTGGAAAGGCGTTCGCGGCGCTGTTCGAGCTGCTGCAACAGTTGATCGGCGTTGCGCTGATGCGCGGCCTCGAGCTTGAGCGCCTGCTCGGCCTGCATGATGCCGGTGCGCTGCTCGTTCAGCAGCGTCTGCGCGTCGCGCCACTGCGCTTCGAGCGTCGGCAGGGCTTCGCTCTGCTGCTCGACCGCCTGCTGCGCCTCGATGGTGCGGCCCTCGGCCAGCGCCAGTTCCTCTTCGGCCTGCTCGAGCTCGTCGGTGGCCTGCTGGGCCTTGGCCTCCCACTGCTCGCGCTGCGCGGTCAGCGCCGCGATCTGGGCCTGCACGCGGTTGCGCGATTCGACCACAAAACGGATCTCGGCCTCGAGCTTGCTGACCTCGGTATTGGCCTCGTACAGCGCGCCCTGCGCGGCGTGCATGCCGTCGGAAGCGGCGTAGTGCGCGGCGCGCAGCGTCTCGAGTTCGGCCTCGACGTGGCGCAGCTGCGCGGTCTGCGCTTCCAGGTCGATCTGGGCCTGCTCGATCGCGCGCTGGTGGCGTTCCTGCTCGGCCAGCGCCTCGCGCTTGCGCAGCAGCCACAGCAGATGCTGCTTCTCCTCGCCCTCCGCCTGCAGCGCCTTGAAGCGCTGCGCGACCTCGGCCTGGCCTTCGAGCTTGTCGAGATTGGCCGACAGCTCGCGCAGGATGTCCTCGACGCGGGTCAGGTTCTCGCGTGTGTCGGACAGACGGTTCTCGGTCTCGCGGCGGCGTTCCTTGTACTTGGACACGCCGGCCGCTTCCTCCAGGAAGATCCGCATGTCGTCGGGCTTGGCCTCGATGATGCGGGAGATCATGCCCTGGCCGATGATCGCGTAGGCGCGCGGCCCCAGGCCCGTGCCCAGGAAGATGTCCTGGATGTCGCGCCGGCGTACCGGCTGGTTGTTGATGTAGTAGGACGAGGTGCCGTCGCGCGTCAGCACGCGCTTGACCGCGATCTCGGCGTACTGGCTCCATTGCCCGGCGGCGCGCCCTTCCGCGTTGTCGAACACCAGCTCGACGCTGGCGCGCCCGGCCGGCTTGCGCGCGGTGGAACCGTTGAAGATGACGTCCTGCATCGATTCGCCGCGCAGCTCGGAGGCACGCGACTCGCCGAGCACCCAGCGCACCGCATCGATGATGTTGGATTTACCGCAGCCGTTGGGACCGACGATGCCGACCAGTTGGCCGGGCACTTGGAAATTGGTGGGATCGACAAAGGACTTGAAGCCCGCCAGCTTGATCGAGGACAGTCGCACGGTTGGTCGTGAATTAGTCTGAATCCGTGGTGAGGCACGCCCGCGAGCGGCACCCAGAAAGGCCGGACAGCCGGCGCGACGCCCCGTGCGGACGTGCCGCCCGCACCGCATTCGCCGCGCACTTGTGCCCGAAAATTGGCGCTAATCATACCATCGGAGTGACGCCGCCCAGCCGGATTTACGGGGTGTTACGCAGGCGTTCGGCCGCGTTGGGGAGCCGTTCGAGGCCTATGGCAGTGTGCCCACCCGCGCCCCGCCGCAGTGGAGCCAAGCGCCCGGCGGGCCGCTTACTGCCCCTGCAGACCGCAAGCGCCCTCGCCCGCTGCCGGCGCCCGGGCCGGGCCTGTGCGGCGATGCACCAATCCCGACAAGGCGCCCGCCGCCACGATGCACAGCCCCCCGGCCGCCTCCTTCCAGCTCAGCGTCTCGGTTGCCAGCCACCACGACGACACCGCGGCGATCACGATCTCGAACAGCATCAGCAGCGAGACCCGGTTGGCGGGCAGATGCTGCAGCCCGTACTGGACGATGGCATTGCCGACCACCAGCGTGGCCGCCAGCCCCAGCACCAGCAATGGCGCCGCCACGCGGGCGTCCGGCGCGATCGTCACCGCGCCGGCATCGAGCCACAACGCCGCGATGCCACCCACCAGGGTGCCGCCGCCGAACACCATCAGCGTGCGCAGGCGCGCGTCCATCTCGGGAAAGCGCTGACCGGCGCGGCGCGACAGCACGTTATTGAAGGCGAAGGCGATGCCGGCGACCAGGCCGGCCCATTCGGCGGCATCGCGCGGCAGCGGCACGCCGACTTCCGGCGTCCACAGCATCAGGCCGGCGCCGAACATGGCCAGCGCGACCAGCAGCAGGCCCGCGGGGGAGACCCGCTCGCCGATCAGCAGCCGCGCCACCAGCACGGTCCACACCGGGGTCAGATAGAACAGCAGCAGCACCCGCATCACGTGGCCGTGCACGCTGCCCCAGACGAAGCCGGCATTGGTGACGCCGGCCGCCAGCGCGATCGCGACGAACAGCCACGACCAGCGCAGGCCGCGCAATTGCCGCCGCAGCACCAGCAGCGCCAGCACGGCGGCGACCGCGCTGACCACGGCCGCGGCCTTCATGCCGCCCAGGCCCCAGGCGGCCAGCAGGCGGTACGGATACCAGGCGATGCCCCACACGGAGGCGCCGAGCAGGATCGACAGGGAAGCCTTCAAGATATCGGCGTTGGGGTCGGCATTGGCGGCGCCGGGCCGCACGTTGGCGTTGGAATGGCTCATGGAATGGAAAACACTGGCAGGCGGCACCCGGGAAACGGTGCCTGACTTGGCTCTGGGTGATATGGCGTGCTCGACCGGGGCCCGTCAAGCCGCTCAAGCCCGTTGGCCCGGATCGGGCTGAATGGGCCGAATGGGCTGAATGGGCCGAATGGGCCGGATGTGGCCGGATCGGGCCGGAACGCGCGCGGCCCGCCGGTCCCTCGGCGCGGCGCCTCGTCCCTTATAATGCTGCGTTTCGACAGGCCTTCGACCCATCATGAACCCGCGTCTCGATTTGCTGCAGCCCTACCCGTTCGAGAAACTGAAGGCCCTGTTTGCGGGAATCGGGCCGAACGGTGCGCTGCGGCCGATCAGTTTCGGCATCGGCGAGCCCAAGCATCCGACTCCGCGCTTCATCCGCGATGCGCTGGCCGAGTCCCTTGGCGGGCTGGCGAATTATCCCACAACGGCCGGATCCGACGCGCTGCGCCAATGCATCGCAGGCTGGCTGGAACGCCGCTACGGCCTGCCCCGCGTCGACCCTGCCAGCCAGGTGCTGCCGGTCACCGGCTCGCGCGAGGCGCTGTTCGCCTTCGCCCAGACCGTGGTCGACGGCACCCGCCCCGGCGCGCTGGTGCTGTGCCCGAATCCGTTCTATCAGATCTACGAAGGCGCCGCGCTGCTGGCCGGCGCGACGCCGGTGTTCGCCAACAGCGACCCGGCGCGCAATTTCGCCCCGGCGTTCGACCGGATTGCCGATGACGTCTGGCCGCGCGTCCAACTTGTCTATGTCTGCTCGCCCGGCAATCCGACCGGCGCGGTGCTGTCGCTCGACGACTGGCGCCAGCTGTTCGCGCTGTCTGACCGTCACGGCTTCGTGATCGCCTCCGACGAGTGCTATTCGGAGATCTATTTCGACGAAGGCAAGCCGCCGCTGGGCGCGCTGGAGGCGGCGCACCGGCTGGGCCGCGGCTTCGAGCGGCTGGTGATGTTCTCGAGCCTGTCCAAGCGCTCGAACGTGCCGGGCCTGCGCTCGGGCTTCGTCGCCGGCGACGCCGCGCTGCTGAGCCGCTTCCTGCTGTATCGGACCTATCATGGCGGCGCGATGAACCCCGCGGTGCAGAGCGCCAGCGTCGCAGCATGGAACGACGAGGCCCATGTGCGCGAGAACCGCGCCGCCTATGCCGCCAAGTTCGCCGAGGTCACGCCGATGCTCGCCGAGGTGCTGGACGTCGCGCTGCCCGACGCGGGCTTCTATCTGTGGGCCGATGTCTCGCGCACGGGCCTGAGCGATACCGAATTCGCCGCGCGGCTCTATGCCGAACAGCACCTGACCGTGCTGCCCGGCAGCTATCTGGCGCGCGAGGCCGACGGCATCAATCCGGGCGCCAATCGCGTGCGGATGGCGCTGGTGGCGACGCCCGAGGAATGCCGCGAAGGCGCGCAGCGCATCGTCGCCTTCTGCCGGGGCCTGGCGGGCCGCGGCTGAACCGATCCGAGCCCGGGGCGCACCCATATCGGCCGCCGACTGCTACCACGCGCGGCGGCCACGAATTCAACCACGACAACACGCGAAGAAACGCATATGACGCAAGCACTGCAAGCTCTGATCGACCAGGCCTGGGAAGACCGCGCCAGCCTGTCGCCCAAGTCCGCCCCGGCCGACATCCGCGAAGCGGTGGCCACGGTGATCGGCCAGCTCGACGCGGGCACGCTGCGCGTGGCCGAGAAGCAAGGCAAGGACTGGATCGTCAACCAGTGGGTCAAGAAGGCGGTGCTGCTGTCGTTCCGCCTGGAAGACAACGCGCCGATGGCCGCCGGCGGCTTCGCGCAGTTCTACGACAAGGTGCCGACCAAGTTCGCCGGCTGGTCGGCCGACGACTTCGCCAAGGGCGGCTTCCGCGTGGTGCCGCCGGCGGTGGCCCGCCGCGGCTCGTTCATCGCGAAGAACGCGGTGCTGATGCCCTCGTACGTCAACATCGGCGCCTATGTCGATGAAGGCACGATGGTCGATACCTGGGCCACGGTCGGTTCGTGCGCGCAGATCGGCAAGAACGTGCACCTGTCGGGCGGCGTCGGCATCGGCGGCGTGCTCGAGCCGCTGCAGGCCAACCCGGTCATCATCGAGGACAACTGCTTCATCGGCGCCCGCTCGGAAGTTGTGGAAGGTGTGATCGTCGAGGAGAACTCGGTGATCTCGATGGGCGTCTACCTGGGCCAGTCGACCAAGATCTACGATCGCGAAACCGGCGAGATCCACTACGGCCGCGTGCCGGCGGGCTCGGTGGTGGTGGCAGGCAATCTGCCGTCGAAGGACGGCAAGTACAGCCTGTACTGTGCCGTGATCGTCAAGAAGGTCGACGCGCAGACGCGCGCCAAGACCAGCCTGAACGACCTGCTGCGCGGCGACTGACGGCAGCCCGGTGGCGGCCCGCGCCGCCACCGCTGCCCCGCCCGCCTGGTCGTCCCATCCTCGCCCGAGCCCCCATCGACACCGGCTCCCACGTGAGGTGACCCGTGCCCTCCCTTCGCAAGCGATTCATGGCCCTGGACCCCGCTACCGTCAGCACCGTGCTCTCCCTGCTGCCGACCATTCTCGAGCAGGCCAACAAGACCATCGAGAAATACAAGAAAGGCAAGCGCAAGGACGAGCCGGCGGACGGCGGCGATGGCGCGCCCGTGGCCGATCCGCAGCAGCAGGTCCGCCTGTTGGCCGCGCGCGTCGCCGAGCTCGAATCGGCCGCGATGCAGCAGGCCGAGAATGTCAAGCTGCTGGCCGAACAGCATGCGATCACGATCGACGCGCTGCGCAAGGAAGCGGCACGGCTGGACCGCCGCCTGCGCCTGATGACCGCGGTGGCGATGGCCGGTTTTGCGCTGGGCCTGCCCGCGCTGGTGATCGCCATCAATCTGCTGCTGCGCTGAGACCGGGCGCTCGGTGCCATCGCGGACCGCATCGCGCCTGCCTTCCCCGCCAACGTTTTCTCCTTCATTCGCCATGACCGTCCAGCTCTACGGCATCCCGAACTGCGATACCGTCAAGAAAGCCCGCACCTGGCTCGAAACCAACGGCATCGACTACGCCTTCCACGACTTCAAGAAGCAGGGCGTCGACGAGACGCTGCTGCGCCGCTGGCTGGCGCAGGTACCGCTGTCGCTGCTGCTCAATCGCAAAGGCACCACCTGGCGCGCGCTGCCGGACGCCGACAAGGCGCTGGCCGAGGACCCCGATGGCGCGATCGCGCTGATGCAGCGCAGCCCCTCGCTGATCAAGCGGCCGGTGCTCGAGCATGACGGCACGGTCGCGGTCGGCTTTGCCGCCGACCAGTACGCCGGACGTTTCCAGGGCTGAGTTCGAACGCTAAAACGCTAAAACGCTAAAACGCTAGAACGCTAGAACGCTAGAACGCTGGTTTGCCCGATCATCCCGATCCCCCCGATTACCATAGCTGCGCCATGACCGCCATCATCCCTGCCACGCCCGCCGCCAATCCCACGCTGGCGCTGACCGAAGACCTGATCCGCCGCCAGTCGGTGACGCCCGCCGACGAAGGCTGCCAGGCCGTGCTGCAGACGCGGCTGTCCGCGCTCGGCTTCACCTGCGAATCGCTGGTCAGCGGCCCGGATTCGTTTCGCGTCACCAATCTGTGGGCGGTCAAGCGCGGCCGGCTGGGCACGGACGGCAAGCTGCTGGTCTTCGCCGGCCACACCGACGTGGTGCCGACCGGCCCGCTCGAACAATGGACCTCGCCGCCGTTCGAGCCGACTCACCGCGACGGCAAGCTGTACGGCCGCGGCGCCGCCGACATGAAGACGTCGATCGCCGGCTTCGTGGTGGCGATCGAGGAATTCCTGCAGACCCATCCGGACCATGCCGGTTCGATCGCGCTGCTGATCACCAGCGACGAGGAAGGCCCGGCGCACGACGGCACCGTCAAGGTGGTGCAGGCACTGCAGGCTCGCGGCGAACGGCTCGACTACTGCGTGGTCGGCGAGCCGACCTCGGTCGACACGCTCGGCGACATGGTCAAGAACGGCCGGCGCGGCTCGCTGTCCGGCAAGCTGACCGTCAAGGGCGTGCAGGGCCATATCGCCTATCCGCATCTGGCCCGCAACCCGATCCATCTGGCCGCGCCGGCGCTGGCCGAACTGGTCGGCGAGCGCTGGGACGACGGCAACGAGTACTTTCCGCCGACCACCTGGCAGATGTCGAACATCCACGCGGGCACCGGCGCGACCAACGTGATCCCCGGCCACGTGACCATCGATTTCAACTTCCGCTTCTCGACGGCCAGCACGCCGGAGCAGTTGAAGGCCCGCGTGCACGCGATCCTCGATCGCCACGGGCTCGACTACCAGCTCGACTGGACGCTCGGCGGCGAGCCGTTCCTGACGCCGCGCGGGGATCTGTCCGAGGCGATGGCCGCGGCGATCGCCGCCGAGACCGGCGTGCAGACCGAGCTGTCGACCACCGGCGGCACGTCGGACGGCCGCTTCATCGCGAAGATCTGCCCGCAGGTGATCGAATTTGGCCCGCCGAACGCCAGCATCCACAAGATCGACGAGCACGTCGAAGTGCGCTTCATCGAGCCGCTGAAGAACATCTATCGCGGCGTGCTGGAACGGCTGATCGCCTGAGCGATCCCGCCTTGCCGCCCCTGACCGACCCTGACCACTTTTCCGCCATGGCCAACGCCTCTCCCCTGTCCACCGTCCGCGATCTGCTGCGCCTGGCGGTGTCGCGCTTCACCCAGGCCGGCCTGTCGTTCGGCCACGGCACCGACAACGCCTACGACGAGGCGGTCTATCTGATCCTGCATACGCTGCATCTGCCGCTCGATACGCTGGACCCGTTCCTCGATGCGCGGCTGCTGCCAGAGGAAATCGACGCGGTGATGGAGGTGATCCGCCGCCGCGTCGACGAGCGCGTGCCGGCGGCCTATATCACGCACGAGGCGTACATGCATGGGCAGCGCTTCTATGTCGACGAGCGCGTGATCGTGCCGCGCAGCTTTATCGGCGAGCTGCTGCAGGACGGGCTGGATCCGTGGGTCGGCGATATCGACGCGATCGGCCCGGTGCTGGAGCTGTGCACCGGCTCGGGCTGCCTGCCGATCCTGGCCGCGCAGGCCTGGCCGCATGCGACCATCGATGCGGTCGACATCTCGGCCGATGCGCTGGAAGTTGCGCGCCGCAATGTCGCCGACTACGGGCTCGAGGACCGCATCCGGCTGTATCACGGCGACCTGTATGCGCCGCTGCCGGCCGGCGCGACCTATGACGTGATCTTCAGCAATCCGCCGTATGTCAACGAAGGCGCGATGCAGCGGCTGCCCGCCGAATATCTGGCCGAGCCGCGCATCGCGCTCGCCGGCGGCGACGACGGCATGGATGTGGTGCGCCGCATCGTCGCCGGCGCACGCGCGCGGCTCAATCCCGGCGGCGTGCTGGTGGTCGAGATCGGCAACGAGTTCGACAACGTCCAGGCCGCCTTCCCCGATCTGGAACTGATCTGGCTGACGGTCAGCGCGGGCGAGGAACAGGTATTCCTGCTGACGTACGAGGCGCTGGAGGCGGCTGGGCTGTAGGGCTTTTTGTTGGCGGACGCTGCTGGCAGAACGACCGCCGCTGCGGTCTTACTCCATCGCCGCCAACGCCACGGCCGCGGCGCGTACCGCGGTCGTGCATTGCTCGACGACCCCTTCGCGCCAGTCGTCGGCATCGCCGTAGAAGGCCCGCCACATGCCGTGGCGGATCAGCGCACGCTGGGTGTTGTCGGCGTCCGGATGCAGATGCAGCCAGTGATCGCCGCGCAGCGCCTGCAACACGTCCGGCAGCGGCAAGGTGCCGAACTCCAGCGCGATGCCGGCAAAGTCGATCGCGGGCAACGTATCCGGGACGGCGTGCCACGCCAGCCCGGTCAGATTGGCCGAGGTCGACGAGCCGTCGTACATCGAGGTCACGTGCTGGCCCCAGATCGCGCGGGTCCGCTCCAGCTGCGGCACATCGTCGGGCCCCATGTAGATCGGCTCGCCATAGCCCCAGGGCCCCAGCCCGGTATGGATGTCGATCCAGCGCAGGCTCGTTCGTCCCGCGCCGTAGCGCGCGAGGATGCGGCGCAGCGTGTAGTTGCTCCAGGTCGCCACGCGCCCGCCATAGAACATGCCGTGCGGGTCGTCGTACTGGCCCGCGCTGACCGCCGCCTGATACCAGCTCATGCCGCGCTCGGCGATCGTGCGCGCCAGCGCGGCCTCGTCCTGCTCCGACGGCGGCCAGTGCGCGGGCAGCAGCAGCGGCGCGACTTCGGCATAGGCAGCGTTTTGCGGCAGCGGCCGCGTGAAATCCATGAAGTTGCGGTTCAGGTCGACGTTGTCCTCGTTGACCCGGCGCATATGCGAGAAGCCGTAGGGATTGACCGCATGCACCAGCAGCAGCGCCGCCCCGGCCTTCGCGCATTGCTGCAGCAGCGCGGCATCGTGCAGCAGCGCGATCTGCGCCCCGGAGCCGCAGAAGCCCTCGACGCCGTGCATCGCCGAGGTGACCAGGATCAGATGGCGCGCATCGCGCGGACCGATCCAGGCGACGTCCATCGCCAGCTCCTCGTCCTCGGCGCCGCGCCGCGTCGGATGCGCGAACGGCGTGGGCACGTCGCCGACGTTCTGGGCCGCCAGCCTGAACCTGGCGCGCGCTTCCTCGTAGCGGCTTGAAAAGCAATCGTGCAGCTGCATCGGCGGCTCTCCGGGGCGACCAGAATCGATGACCGCATTAAACGCCATTCCGCCGGCTGGCGCCAGCCGGTACAATCCCGTCCGCACAAGGTTGGATCGATCCGACGCGGCCGGCGCGGCTTCCCAGGCCCGCCACGCGTTTCAGGTAACACCAGTCCCGATCTCCAGCCGGATTTCCCCCGCGCCCGTCCCGGGTCCCGCCTCTTCCCTTCATTCCGACCGCCACGTTGCGCAACCGGCCGGGGTTGGCACGCCATCCCGCCGCAGGACTGGCGGTCATTGATCCTGAGACTGTCAACATGATCGTGCGTTATTCCAAGATCGCCGCGGTATTGGCCATGGCCCTGTTCGCCTCGCTGGTGTCGTTCGGCAACATCACCGACTACGGCACCAACTTTGCCTTCGTCCAGCATGTGTTCCTGATGGACACGACCTTCCCCGGCAACGGCATCATGTACCGCGCCATCCGGTCGCCGCTGCTGCATCACGCCGGCTACATCGGCATCATCGCGCTCGAGACCGCCACGGCGCTGCTGTGCTGGGCCGGCGGCATCGCGCTGTGGCGCGCGCGCCGGCAATCGCCGCGTGCATTCCATCGGGCGAAGACCTGGGCAGTGGCGGGCCTGACGCTGGGTTTCCTGACCTGGCAGGTCGCCTTCATGTCGATCGGCGGCGAGTGGTTCGGCATGTGGATGTCGAAGGAATGGAACGGCGTGCCCGACGCCTTCCGCTTCTTCATCACGCTGCTGACGGTGCTGATCTACGTCAGCCTGCCCTACGACGACCTCGAGCTCGCCGCCGGCACCTAAGTCGGCCGGTCCAATCGGCCGGTCCAATCAGCCGTTCCAATCGGCCGGTCAGCCGTCCCAGTCGCCGTTCGACCCGGCGTTCCCGGCCCCGCCCGCGCGCCGCGGCACCGCTTCGAGCTGCCAGGCGCGCGGATGCAGCGCCAGTCCGGCGGCCTCGCCCTGCGCCCGGGTCAGTGTCAGATGGCGGGCCAGCCAGTCCATCACGCCGCGCAGGAAGCGCTGCTGCTCGAGCCGTACCGCCTCGCGCAGCTTGCGTTCCAGCTGCACGTAGGCAGTGTAGACGTCGAGCAGATTGGCGCTTTTCAGCGTGGCCGGCGTGGACGGGCTGCGCTCGATCGCCAACACGCGGCTTGCCTGCTGCGGCGTCAGGGCGCCTGTCTCGCGCCAGGCCGCATACAACGGCTCGAGCGGGGCGAAACGGACGCTGGGCTGCACGCGGGGCACGGCGGCGACCTTCTCCATGCGCAGCAGCAGGTAGCGGACCGCCGCGGCATGCAGCCGGGCCTGCTCTCGCTCCAGCCCGCCGCGTGCGCCGCGTGCGCCGCGAGCCGGCCGTGCATCGTCGCGCCAGGGTCCGGCGCCGGCAGCACGCGCGGTAAAGTCCGGCACGCTGTCCAGACCGGCATTGCCGCCCAGCAGCCGATGCGCACAGTCCGGACCCAAAGCGTGCTCGTCGCCGTGCGCATCGCGCAGGATATAGGCATGGCCCGAGCCAATGCCGTGCCCCTTGCCGCCCGCGCCCGAGCCGGCGCAGCGCGTCCCCGGATCGACGAAGTCCTTGCGGACCGGCGTCCAGGGCGAGCTGGTGGTGTGCGGGACGGCGCGGGGAACAGGGTCGGCAGGCATGCGGTGGGGTGAAATAAGCGACGGCAGGCGGTGACGCCAGGCGATGATGGCAGGCGACGACGGCAGGCGGCAGCTCCACCGGTAGCGGCACGGCGACCGATGGTCGGCGCCCGACCATGCAACCGGCAAGCAACGACGCGGGGGCGCATTGTCTCGCGAATTGCGGGCCGGCGCGACACCGGCGGCATGCCGCCCGCCGCCCCGGGCTAAAATGCGCCCTGCCCGGCTTCGTGCCGGGCTCGACTTTCCATAGAAGACTCTTGTGATCCGAATCGACCAGCTAGTCCTCCAGCGCGGCACCAAGGTGCTGTTCGACCATACCAGCGTGACGCTGAACCCCGGCGAACGCGTCGGCCTGGTCGGTGCCAACGGCAGCGGCAAATCGACGCTGTTCGCGCTGCTGCGCGGCGAAATCCATCCGGACGGCGGCGACGTGTCGGTGCCCGCGCAATGGCGCGTGGCCCATGTCGCGCAGGAAACGCCGGCGGTGTCGCGCAGCGCGCTCGAATACGTGATCGACGGCGACACGCGGCTGCGCGCGATCGAGCAGACCATCGCCAGCGCGCAGGCCAGCGGCGACGGCCACGCCGAAGCCGAAGCGCATGCGGCCTACGCGGACGCCGACGGCTACACCGCGGCCTCGCGTGCCGAGGCGCTGCTGCTGGGCCTGGGCTTCACGCTGGCGCAGGTGGGCCAGCCGGTGGCGGCATTCTCCGGCGGCTGGCGCATGCGCCTGAACCTGGCGCAGGCGCTGATGTGCCCGTCCGATCTGCTGCTGCTCGACGAACCGACCAACCACCTGGACCTCGATGCGATCGTCTGGCTCGAAGACTGGCTGGCGCGCTATCCCGGCACGCTGGTGATGATCTCGCACGATCGCGAATTCCTCGACGCGATCTGCAATGTCACGGTTCATATCGAACAGCAGCAGCTGCGCCGCTATGGCGGCAACTACAGCCTGTTCGAGACGCTGCGGCTGCAGCAGATGGCGCAGCAGCAGGCCGCGTACGCGCGCCAGCAGAAGCAGATCGCGCACCTGGAATCGTTCATCACCCGCTTCAAGGCCAAGGCCACCAAGGCGCGCCAGGCTCAGAGCCGCGTCAAGGCGCTGGAGAAGATGGAGCGGCTGGCGCCGGTGCACGCCGCGGCCGGCTTCTCGTTCGAATTCCGCGAACCGGATGCCGCGCCCAATCCGATGATGGTGCTCGACGCGGTCGACTGCGGCTACGACGGTCCGCCGCCGGTGACGATCCTGCACGGCCTGACGCTGTCGATCCAGAACGGCCAGCGCATCGGCCTGCTGGGCGCCAACGGCCAGGGCAAATCGACGCTGGTCAAGACCCTGGCCGGCACGCTGGCCCCGTTGTCCGGCACGCTGCGCCACGGCAAGGGCCTGCAGATCGGCTACTTCGCGCAGCACCAGCTGGAGACGCTGCGCGACCACGACTCGCCGCTGCAGCATCTGGCGCGGCTGGCGCCCGATACGCGCGAACAGGAACTGCGCGACTTCCTCGGCAGCTTCAATTTCCGCGGCGACATGGCGACCTCGCCGATCGAACCGTTCTCGGGGGGAGAAAAGGCGCGGCTCGCGCTGGCGCTGATCGTCTGGCAGAAGCCGAACCTGCTGCTGCTCGACGAGCCGACCAACCACCTGGATCTCGATACGCGCGAGGCGCTGACGATGGCGCTGGCGCAGTTCGAGGGCACGCTGATCCTGGTCTCGCACGACCGGCACCTGCTTCGCGCGACCACCGACCAGTTCATGCTGGTGGCCAACGGCGGCCTGCAGCCCTTCGACGGCGACCTCGACGACTATCGCGACTGGCTGCTGCAGCAGGCCGCCGCCAAGCGCAACGCCGCGGCCGCCGCGCATCGGTCCGGTGGCGCGGAAGGCGAGGACACCGCGGCGCCTGCGCAGAATCGTCGCGACCAACGCCGCGCCGAGGCGGATGAACGGCAACGGCTCGCGCAGTTGCGCAAGCCGTTGACCAGGGAGCTGGAAAAGGTCGAGAAGCGGATGGCCGTGCTGCAGCAGGCCAAGACGGAGATCGACGGCTTCATGGCCGACGAAGCGAGCTATGCCGAGGCCAACAAGGCGAAGCTGCTCGAGATGCTCAAGCGCCAGGGCGAAGTCGAAGGCGAACTGGCCACGCTGGAAGAGCGCTGGCTGGAGCTGCAGGAGCAGATCGAGCAGATCGCCTGACGGGATCCCGACTGCGGCCCGGCCGCAGTCGGGCGTGCCGCTGCCCCGCTATTCCTGCAGCGCCTCCTCGGTCAGGAAGCCGCCGCTCTGATGCGCCCACAGCCGGCCGTACAGCCCGCCACGCTGCAGCAGTTCGCGATGCGTGCCCTGCTCCACGATGCGGCCACGGTCCAGCACGACAATGCGGTCCATCGCCGCCAACGTCGACAGCCGATGCGCGATCGCCACCACGGTCTTGCCTTCCATCAGCCGGTACAGGCTCTGCTGGATCGCGATCTCGACCTCGCTGTCGAGCGCGCTGGTGGCCTCGTCCAGCAGCAGGATCGGCGCATCCTTGAGCATCACGCGGGCGATCGCGATGCGCTGGCGTTGCCCGCCCGACAGCTTGACGCCGCGCTCGCCGACGTGCGCGTCGTAGCCGCGCCGCCCTTCCCGATCGCTCAGCGTGTGGATGAAGTCCTCGGCCTCGGCGCGCCGCGCAGCGGCAATCATCTCGGCATCGGTGGCATCGGGCCGGCCGTAGACGATGTTGTCCCGCACCGAGCGGTGCAGCAGCGAGGTGTCCTGCGTCACCATGCCGATCTGCGCGCGCAGGCTGTCCTGCGTCACGCCGGCGATATCCTGGCCGTCGATCAGGATGCGACCCGACTCGACGTCGTAGAAACGCAGCAGCAGATTGACCAGCGTCGATTTGCCCGCGCCCGAGCGGCCCACCAGCCCGACCTTCTCGCCGGGCCGGATCGTCAGCGTGAAGTCGTCGAACACCGGCCGGCCGGAGCCATAGGAAAAGCCGACGTGCTCGAAGCGGATTTCGCCCTGCGTGACCCGCAGCGGTACCGCATCGGGCCGATCCTCGATATGGCGCGGACGCGCCAGCGTCGACACGCCGTCGCGCACCGTGCCGATGTGCTCGAACAGCTCGGCGATCTCCCACATCGCCCATTGCGAGATGCCGTTCAGACGCATCGCCATCGCGGTCGCCGCCGCCACCGCGCCGATGCCGATCTGGCCGGCGGACCACAGGAACAGCGCGAGTCCGGTCGTGGCGACGATCAGCATCATGATCAGCGTGTGGTTGACGATCTCGAACGCGCTGATCAGCCGGCCCTGCGCATACACGGGTTGCATGAACTCCTGCATCGCGCTGCGCACGTAGCTGGCCTCGCGCCGCGAGTGCGAGAACAGCTTGACCGTCGCGATATTGGTGTAGGCGTCGGTCACGCGCCCGGTCATCACCGAACGCGCGTCGGCCTGATGCGCGGAGACGCGCGCCAGCCGCGGCACGAAGTACCACGACGCGCCGACATAGGCAATCACCCAGACCAGGAACGGCGCCAGCAGCCAGCCATCGAAATTGCCCAGCACCACCGCCGCCGACACCAGGTAGATCACGATATAGACCAGGATATCCGCCACCGTCATCACGGCATCGCGCACCGCCAGCGCGGTCTGCATGACCTTGGTGGTGACGCGGCCGGCAAACTCGTCCTGGAAGAAGCCCATGCTCTGGTTCAGCATCAGCCGGTGGAAATTCCAGCGCAGGCGCATCGGGAAGTTGCCGAACAGCGTCTGGAACTTCAGCATGCTCCAGACCGTGACCACCGCGATGCTGGCCAGCACGATGCCGGCCAGCAGCAGCAGGCGATCCGAATAGGTCGACCACAGTGCTTCGGGCTTGACCGCGGCCAGCCAGTCGACGAGGCGCCCGAGCATGCTGAACAGTACCGCCTCGAAGATGCCGATCGCCATTGCGCACAGCACCAGCAGCAACAGATAGCGCCGCACGCCCGCCGTGCAATCGACGATGAACGCGATCCAGTGCGGCGGCGGCGTATCGGGGAGCGTATCCGGGTAGTTGTGGATACGCCTTTCAAACCAACGGAACACGGCCAGTTTCTCCAGGAATGGTGTCGAGCGGCCGCGACGGGTCGCTCAACGGTAGTTACGTTCGCGGCGGATCAGTCCGACCGCCAGCACGCCGGTCAGCACCACCAGCCAGATCAGCGACCAGCCCGGAATCGAGATGCCGAGCACGGGCGGCAGCGGCGCGGAGCACAGACCGTCGGAATAGAACACTTGCGGCAGCACGCGCGCGGTCGGCAGCGCGTTGACCCAGTTCTCCAGCGGGTCGATGCCGCAGCTCGCCTTCGGATTGAGCAGCAGCGACACGTGGTAGCCGGCTACCGCGATGCCGCCGACGCCCGACAGCATCGCCAGCCCTTGCCACAGCGTGCGGGTGCCCTGCCCCAGCGCCGCCAGCAGCGAGAACAGGCCGATCGCGACGAAGGCGAAGCGCTGCATCACGCAAAGCGGACACGGCTGATAGCCCTGCGCGTGCTGCAGATAGAGGGCATAGCCGACCAGTCCGAACGAGACGATGGCGATCAGCAGGAAGTAGGCGCGGGAATTCGCTTGCATGGCGGAATGGCGGTCGACAGAGCGGTGAACGAAGCGGTGAACAAGGTCCGGAATGGTCCGGAATGGTTGGGAATGGTTGGGAATGGTCCGGGTAGAACGGGGCATCGGCGATATGCGGTGGTCCGGTATCGCGACCAGGCGCCATCTTACCGATTTTGCCCAACACGCGCCGCAGCGTGCGACGGCGCATGCACGCGCGACCGCCACGATTGCGACCGATCGCCGCAGCGCCGCATGCCGGCATTGCCGATGCCGGCGAACGCGCGAACAATGCCGTTCATTGCGTCGGCGCACCATGCGTTCGCCCCATGATTCGTCGAGGACCGTACCCATGAACAGCAATGCCCTGCGCGCCGTGCGCAGCACCGAATTCCGCCCGACCCGGCCAATCCGCCCGACCCGGCCGACCCGGCCGCCCTGTTTCCGCGCGACCGCAGAGGCCGCCAATGGCAACCGCGGCCCGGCGGCCGAACCGCGCCCGTCGCCGGCGCCGGTGGTGCCGGTCGGCTACCGCCAGGGGTTCATCACTGCGATCTCGGTGCTGCTGGCCTTTACGCTGGCCTTCTGGCGCTACTGGAGTTTCGAGAGTCCGGGCCCGTGGAACGCGCTGTCGCTGGCCGTCGAGGTCTCGCTGGGTGTCGCCGCCGGCCTGCAGGTGGTGGCGCTGTTCCGCTCGCTGCGGGTCGAGGACGACCAGGTCCCCGAGTACCGCCGCACGCAGCGCTGGCTGTTCGTGTCGGCAGTGGTGCTGATCGCCGCGCTGCTCGGCGCGCTGTGCGAGGACTCGGTGTTCGGCTGAAAGCGCCGGTACGCGCGGCGCTCAGCCGTCGAGATGGCGCACGCGCTCGATCGCCTGCTCGATCCGTTCGACGGGGATCACCTCGAGCCCGTCGATCGGCTGCTTGGGCGCGTTGGCCTTCGGAATCACCGCCTGCGTGAAGCCCAGCTTCGCCGCCTCGCGCAGCCGGTCCTGGCCGCGCGGGCTGGGACGGATCTCCCCCGCCAGGCCGACCTCGCCGAACACCACCAGCCCGCGCGGCAACGGCTTGTTGCGCATCGACGAATGGATCGACAGCAGCACCGCGAGATCGGCCGCCGGCTCGGTGATCTTGACCCCGCCCACCGCGTTCAGGAACACGTCTTGGTCGAAGCAGGCGATGCCGGCATGGCGGTGCAGCACCGCCAGCAGCAGCGCCAGCCGGTTCTGCTCGAGGCCCACCGCCAGACGCCGCGGATTGGGCACATGGGCGGCGTCGACCAGCGCCTGGATCTCGACCAGCAGCGGGCGCGAACCCTCCTGCGTGACCATCACGCAGGACCCGGACACGGTCTGCTCATGCTGCGACAGGAACAGCGCCGACGGATTGCTGATGCCGCGCAGCCCGCGCTCGGTCATCGCGAACACACCCAGCTCGTTGACCGCGCCGAAGCGGTTCTTGAACGCGCGAATCAGCCGGTGCGAGGAATGCGTGTCGCCCTCGAAATACAGCACCGTATCGACGATATGCTCGAGCACGCGCGGCCCGGCCAGGCTGCCTTCCTTGGTCACATGGCCGACCAGGATGATCGTGGTACCGCTGCTCTTGGCGATCCGCGTCAGCTGCGCCGCGCATTCGCGCACCTGGGCCACCGAGCCCGGCGCCGACGTCAGCGCCTCCGAGTACAGCGTCTGGATCGAGTCGATCACCGCCACCTCGGGCTTGTCCGCGTCCAGCGTCGCCTGGATCTTCTCGAGCTGAATCTCGGGCAGCAGCCCCAGGCTCGGACTGTCGATACCCAGCCGCTGCGCGCGCAGCGCGATCTGCGCGCCCGACTCCTCGCCGCTGACATAGAGCACGCGCCGGCTGCCGGCCAGATTGGCGAGCGCCTGCAACAGCAGCGTGGACTTGCCGATGCCGGGGTCGCCGCCGATCAGCACCACGCCGCCGGCCACCAGGCCGCCGCCGAGCACCCGGTCGAATTCCTCGATGCCGCTGCTAAAGCGCGGCACGTCGGACGCCTCGATCTCGGACAGCCGCTGGACCGTGCTGGTCGCCGCGAGCGGCTGGAAGCGCCGCGCCGACGGCGTCTCCGGCAGGCTCTCGACCAGCGTGTTCCATTGCTGGCAATGCGGGCACTGCCCCTGCCAGCGCGGCACGGAGCCGCCGCATTCGGTACAGGTGTAAATGGTCTTGGTCTTTGCCAACGGGAATCCTTGGGCCAGGAACGAGAAGGCGCCGCCGCCGAAAGCCCCGAGGGCTGGAAGGCCGGGAAAGTCCGGAGGCCGGCAGGCGCCGCGAGGCGCCGATTCTACTTGGCCGGCGCGCTCTCGGCGACGTTGGGGGCGTCCGGCACGGTCAGCGTCGCGACGGTGACCGGCACGCGCGGCGCCAGCGCGCACATCAGCTCGTAGCCGACGGTGCCGCTGGCAGCGGCCACCTCGTCGATCGGCAGGCCGTGGCCCCACAGGGTGACCGGCGAACCGACCCGCGCCTTCGGGCACGGCGTCAGGTCGACGCACAGCATGTCCATCGACACCCGGCCGACCAGATGCGTGCGCACGCCATCGACCAGCACCGGCGCCGGCTGGTCGCCCCAGCCCGCGGCATGGCGCGGATAGCCGTCGGCATAGCCGCAGGCGACCACGCCGATCCGCATCGGGCGGTCGGCCGTAAACAGCGAGCCGTAGCCGACCGTGTCGCCGGGCCGCAATTCCTGCACCGCGATCAGTTCGCTGTGCAGCGACATCGCCGGCATCAGCCCGATGTCCGCAATGTCGGCCTGCCGGCCGCTGGGCGAGGCGCCATACAGCACGATGCCGGGACGGACCCAGGCGCGGTGCGCGGCCGGATGCCATAGCGTGGCGGCCGAGTTCGACAGGCTGGCCTCGCCCGGCAGATTGGCGGTGGCGGCGTCGAACACCTCCAGCTGGTGCGCGATGCCGCGCTCGCCGTCGGCGTCGGAGAAGTGGGTCATATGGACGATGCTGCCCACTCCGGACAGCGTGCGGGCGCGCTCCCAGGCGGTGCGGTACTGGTCCGGCGCGAAACCGAGCCGGTTCATGCCGGTATTGAGCTTGAGCTGGATCGCCAGCGGCCCCTTGGGCCGGGCCACCTCGAGCATGCGCAGCTGCTCGTCGTTGTGGATCGCGGTGGTCAGCCGGTATTCCTCGAGCAGCGGCACGTCCTGCGGCTGGAAAAAGCCCTCGAGCAGCAGGATCGGCCCCTGCCAGCCCAGTTCACGCAGCAGCACGGCCTCGTTCAGGTCCAGCAGGCCGAAGCCGTCGGCGGCGCGCAGGCCGGCGAAGGCGCGGCGGATGCCGTGACCGTAGGCGTTGGCCTTGACCACGGCCCAGACGCGGGATGCCGGCGCGTGGCGACGCACCACCTCGAGATTGTTCGCCAGGGCGGGTTGATGGATGACAGCGTGAATCGGTCTTGGCATGGGATCAGGGAAGGTTCGTCACAGCGGCATCGCGGCCCGCCGGGCCTGTGGCTTGCCATGGCCATGGGCGGGCGTGCCGAAGTGGTGCCCGGGGCACTGTCCCTGGGGATGACCAGGGGGACGACCATGGGCGTTCGGCACCAATGCGCGGCAGCACACCGAAGGGGCACCGCGTAGACCGTTATTTGACCACATTGGTTCGGCAATTCCCGGGAATCCGCTCCGCATCGAATGGTCAAACCCGGTCAATTTGCGGTCTTCCCTTCTTCGGAATTGAAAGACTTTCGTGATATAAAGCCGGACGTTCCGGCCATGTTTCAAAAGTGATTCAATATGACGGGTCCCGTCAGGTACGTACACGCCCCCGCCACGCCGAACCGGACCAGGCGCGGGCGTCCCGTTGGCAAGGCCGCCGTTCACCCCCTCCGCACGATGCCGACAGCCGTTGGCGCGGGCACGCCAGTAGCGCAAGGAAATCGCGATGGAGACAGAGTCCAAGGTATGAAGAAGGGTTTTTACACCATCATGGCCGCGCAGTTTTTTTCGTCGCTGGCCGACAACGCTCTGCTCATCGCCGCCATTGCCCTCCTCGCCGAATTGCATTCCCCGCAGTGGATGACCCCGCTGCTCAAGCTGTTCTTCGTGCTCTCCTATGTCGTGCTGGCCGCCTTCGTCGGCGCCTTCGCCGACTCGATGCCGAAGGGCAAGGTGATGTTCATCACCAACACGATCAAGATCGGCGGCTGCGCGATCATGATGTTCGGCCTGCACCCGCTGCTGGCCTACGGCGTGGTCGGCTTCGGCGCGGCGGCCTACTCCCCGGCCAAGTACGGCATCCTGACCGAACTGCTGCCGGCCGAACGCCTGGTGGCCGCGAACGGCTGGATCGAGGGCCTGACGGTCGGCTCGATCATCCTCGGCACGGTGGTCGGCGGCGCGCTGATCTCGGTCAAGGTATCGGCGCTGATGCTGGCGATGGACCTGCCCTGGATCGAGACCGGCATCGACACGCCGGCCGAGGCCGCGATGGTGGTCATCATGCTGTTCTACGTGATCGCCGCCCTGTTCAATCTGTTCATTCCCGATACCGGCGCCCGCTATCCGCAGCAGGAGAAGAACCCGATCAAGCTGATCGCCGAGTTCGCCGACTGCTTCACGGCGCTGTGGAAAGACAAGCTCGGCCAGATCTCGCTGGCCGTGACCACGCTGTTCTGGGGCGCCGGCGCGACGCTGCAGTTCATCGTGCTGAAGTGGGCGGAGAAGTCGCTCGGCCTGAACCTGTCGCAAGGCGCGCTGCTGCAGGCCGTAGTGGCGGTCGGCGTGGCCGTCGGCGCGATCATGGCGGCGATGCGCATTCCGCTACGCAAGTCGCTGTCGGTGCTGCCGTTCGGCGTGGCGATGGGCGCGATCGTGATGCTGATGGCCTTCTACACCAAGGACGCGATGCCCGATGTCGCGCTCGACCTGCTGGGCATGCGGATGCCGCTGTATATGGCGATCGCCTACGTCTTCCTGATGCTGGTGGGCGGCATGTCGGGCTACTTCGTGGTGCCGATGAACGCGCTGCTGCAGCATCGCGGCCACGTGCTGCTGTCGGCCGGCCACTCGATCGCGGTGCAGAACTTCAACGAGAACGTCTCGGTGCTGCTGATGCTGTGCCTGTATGCGCTGCTGATCAAGCTGAACGTGCCGATCGGCATCGTGATCATCGCCTTCGGCATGTTCGTCTGCGGCACGATGCTGCTGGTGATGCGGCAGCATCGCAAGAACGTCCGGCTGTACAACTCGCTGGCGATGATCGGCGAAGACAAGCACCACTAAACCAGGACGGCGCCGAACGCGCGCCGCCGCCTTCGCGCGAAAGACCAGCGGCTCAGCGCGGCGGCTGCGCGGCGCGCTGCCGCGCCCGCTCCTCCCAGCCCGGCGGCACGACGAATCCGCGCGAACGTTCGCGCCACCAGCCCGGGGCCGAGGCGCCGGCCGGCTCCATCTCGCAGATCATCACCGGGGACTCGCGCCGCCAGGCCAGTTCCCGATGGGGTTCGGCGAACCGCGCCGCCAGCGCATCGTGCAAGGTCTCGAACGATTCGGTGTCGTGCTCGGGCACCAGTGCGGGCGACAGCCAGCGAGCCCGCGGCAGCCGATGCCAGCGTACTGCCAGCGCCGACGCGGAAGCGCTCAGTCCCGCCGATTGCGTATGGACGCGCTGGTCCCGCCGCACCCGCTGCGCCCACTGCTCGAGCGTCGACCACCAGCCGCGCAGATGATCGGGATTCAGCCCCAGACCGTCGAGTCCGGCCGGCATCCGTCCATCGCGATAGAACAGCCAGCCGAGCAGATAGATTTCGCTGCGATCGACGCGGGCGCCCAGCAGCGCCTCGGCCTCCGGCGTGCGCGACAGCGGCAGCTGCCGGCGAACGATATGCGACAGCTTGTCGCCGAGCCGGTCCACCAGATTGGGACCGACGAAGGCCTGCAGCCATGGGGCGCGCCCGATCTCCACGGGCGCCGCCGCGGTCGACGCATCGCTGCCGGGCTCCACCAGCAGATAGAACTTGGCGGCCATTTCCCAGTGCACCAGCTGACCGGCGCCGCCCGCCAGCTCGCGCCAGACGAAGTCCAGCTCGCCCAGCGTCTGCACGCCGTGGCCGCCATGCCGGCGCACCGGCAGGTTGGAGGCGACCAGCTCGATGCCATTGCCGTGCGCCAGCGCAAAATGCAGCAGCCGTTCGGCATGCCGGCCCAGGCGCAGGCTGCGCGCGGCCGGGGCCAGCGCTTGCACGGCGCCCGGCAAGGCAGACAATTCCTCGATGGTGGGCGGCAGCTGGCCCGGGTCGGCGCCCGCCAGCCAGCGCTGCCATGCGGCAAGGGCCGCCGGCGGCCAGCTCGCCAGCGCGGCACCGCCGGGGCCCGCCAGTGCGGCCAGATCGTCCGGCAAGCGGCTCAACAACGGTGGCGCCAGCGTGCACCAGGCCAGATCGCGCACGCGCGCCGACGTGGCGGCGCGCCACAGCGGCTCGGCCGTGGTCGCGCCGGCGCCCGCCAATTCAGTGACCGGCTCCCGCATCGCTGCCGCCGGCACCGCCGGCCCGTGGAGCGTCGAGCTGACCGGCCGCGGCAGCCGGATCGTTCTGCCGGTAGACGTCGCGCGCCAGGCACAGGTCTTCCCACGCGCGCGCCTTGTCGGTGAGCGTGCGCAGCAGATAGGCCGGGTGGTAGGTCACGACCACCGGGATGCCTTCGTAGCGATGCACCGTGCCGCGCAGCTTGCCGATCGGCGTGGTGGTGCGCAGCAGGGTCTGCGCGGCGAAGCGGCCCAGCACGACGATCAGGCGCGGGCGCACCAGCGCGATCTGCCGGCGCAGGAACGGCTCGCACTGTTCGACTTCGGCGGGCTCGGGATTGCGGTTGCCGGGCGGCCGGCACTTCAGCACGTTGGCGATAAAGACATTGCGCCCCCGCGCCAGCTGCAGCGACGCCAGCATATTGTCGAGCAGCTTGCCGGCCTGGCCGACGAAGGGCTCGCCCTGCCGGTCCTCGTTCTCGCCCGGCGCCTCGCCGATCAGCATCCAGTCGGCCTCGCGATCGCCGACGCCGAACACCGTCTGCGTCCGCGTGCTGCACAACTGGCAGGCGGTGCAACCGGCGACGCGCGCTTCCAGCGCCTGCCAGTCGAGCGCGGCAATGTCGTCGGTGCGCTCTGCGGTGCGCTCGGCGGCGCGGTCTTCGGAGCGGTCTTCGGCGCGGTCTTCGGCGCGGTCTTGGGCAAACTCGGGCGCAGACAGCAGCAAGTCCTCGTCCGGCAGGATCGGGATGACAGGCTGGCGCGGTGCCGCCTCGGCCGATGGCGCATTCGGCGCGACGGCCGGCGCCGAAGCATGACGCGGCACCCATTCGGTGCCGATGCCCAGTGCCTCGAGAAACAGCGCGCGCCGGTTCATGCCGATTCCTCCGGCGCCTGGTCCTGCTGCGCACCCCAGTGGCGGCGCAGCACCAGCGCATCCTCGCGCGCGCCGCCGGCGGCCGGGTAATAGCCCTTGCGCCGACCGATCACCTCGAATCCGGCGGCCTCGTACAGCGCCAGCGCCGCGGTATTCGATGGCCGGACTTCGAGCAGCACATTGGGCAGACGATGCTGATGCGCGGTCGCCAGCGCCACGGCCAGCAGCAGCTTGCCAAGGCCGCGGCGATGGCGCGCCGGTTCGATCGTGATATTGAGCAGATGCATCTCGTCGACCACCGGCATCAGCACCGCGTAACCGGCCAGCGCGCCGGCCGGGTCGCGCAGCGTCAGGCCGATATGGCCGGCCTTGACCGAGTTCTCGAAGTTGCCGCGGGTCCAGGGATGGCTGTAGGCGCGCTGCTCGATCTCGACCACCGCGTCGAGGTCGCGCGCGCTCATGCGCGCCAGCGACCAGCCGCCCGGCAGGGTCGGCATATCGGGCACCGCGGGCCGCGCGCGGGTGCCGGTGCCGCTGTCGCCAAGCGTGGCGCTCATTGCCGCTCTCCGGTCGCCGCCAGCGAGGCGCGCCCCGCCGCCGCGGCCTGACGCTCGGCGACAGTCTGCGCGACCTTGTCGCGCAGGTACAGCGGCGCCGCATCGGCAGCGGCCACGGTCTCGCCGCGCGCCAGCGCGCGCTGGGCGATCGCCACCACGGCAGCCGCATGCGGCATTGCACCCGATATCGTGCGAGCAGCCTGCGCGGCAACCTGCAGCCGCTCGCCATAGACCGTGACGCCGTTGCCGGCGAGCCAGAACGGCGCGGCGGGGTTCGGCACCGCCTCCGGGGGGATCACCCGCATCGGGCCGGCTTCCTGCCATTCGCCACGCACCGCATCCCAATCGAACAGCCCGGCATAGACTTCGTCCATGCGGGCGTCAAGGGCGACCAGCACCGGCATGCCGGAGGGCAACACGTCGGCCGCGGGATCGCCCTCGCCTTCCAGGCCGGCACCGGGCACGCCGCGCACGCGTTCGGCGCACGCCATCAGGGTATTGACCGGCACCACCGGCAGATCGGCACCGAAGGCCAGCCCCTGGGCGATGCCGCAGGCGGTGCGCAGGCCGGTGAACGATCCCGGGCCGGCGCCGAAGGCGATCGCGGCGCAATCGGCCAGCCGGATGCCGGCCTCGGCCAGCAGTTCGCCGGCGGCGGGAAGGACCCGGGCCGACGAGCGCGGCCCGGTCTGTTCGTGGCGGGCCAGACAATGCAGGCCGCCAGTGGGCGTGGCGCGGCCAAGCGCAACCGAACACCACTCGGTGGAGGTTTCAACGGCAAGAATCCAGGACATGCCGCGATTGTATCCGCTGACCGCGGAACCGAAGCCGTCCTCGGTTTTTGCAGGGAGGGGTTCGGGTCCCGCGCAGCTATCATCGCGATTCGATCCCCCTCACTGCCCAGGAGTCACCATGAGCGACCTGCAACAGCGCTTCGAGCAAGCGCAGAACGACGTCAAGCAACTGCCCGAGCGCCCCAGCAACATGACGCTGCTGCGCCTGTACGCGCTGTACAAGCAAGGCAGCGAGGGCGACGTCCATGGCGACAAGCCCGGCATGACGGACTTCGTCGGCCGCTACAAGTTCGAGGCCTGGGAGACGCTGAAAGGCACCAGTCAGGAAGAGGCGATGCAGAAGTACATCGAGCTGGTGGAAGAGCTGAAGTCGGGCGCGGCCAGCTGAGCCCCACCGCCCTGTCGTCCCCACGCAGGCGGGGACGACAGGATCCTCGCTACTGTCCCACCTGCTCGGGCGCCTGCCGCGGCCGGATCCGCCAGGCGGCCAGGATCGCGGTCGCGATCACCAGCCCCACCGCCAGAAAGGTCTCGTCGAAGGCGCGGATGCGTGCCGCGGCATCGGCCCCGGCCTGATTGCCGGCCAGCAGCGCGCCATGCGATTCGAGCCGCCATTGCAGGCCGACCCCGGCCAGGCTGACGCCGATGGCACCGCCGAGCTGGCGCACGAAGTTGATCACGCTCGATCCCTGCGCGATCAGCGAGAAGTCGACGCCCCGCATCGCGCCCAGCGACAGCGACGGCAGGATGCAGCCCAGGCCGATGCGGCCCAGCACCGCCAGCGCGACCAGCACGACATAGGGCGTCGCCAGCGAGCCCAGCGCCATCAGCAGGAACGATGCCGCCAGCAGCGCGAGGCCGACCGACACCTGGATATGCGGCGGCACGCGGCTGGTCAGGCGTCCCGCCAGGGCGATGGTCACCGCCAGCGCGATCCCGGCCGGCAGCAACACGAAGCCCGCCTGCGACGGCGAGTACTGCAGCGCCATCTGCATGTAGACGGGCAGCAGATAGGTCGAGCCGAACAGGCCGGCACCATAGATGAAGGCCACTACCGCGCCGGCCGAGAACTGCCGGTAGCTGTACAGCCGCATGTTCATCAGCGGGTCGGACGCGCGCAGCTGCCACAGCACGAACAGCACCAGCAGCAGCACGCCCAAGCCCGACAGCAGCAGGCCGGTGACGGTGTCCTCGCGCAGCTCGACCAGGCCGTTGAGCAGCATCACCGTGGCGACGCCGGCCAGCGCCAGGCCCTGCCAGTCGAGCGGTTTCCGCTCGCCCATCATCGCCGAATCGATCGCCATGAAGCGGCGCGCCATCAGCCCGGCGACGATGGTCAGCGGCACCACCACGAAGAAGATCGAACGCCAGCCGAACGATTCGACCAGGAAACCGCCGAGGCTCGGCCCCAGTGCCGGCGCCAGCACCACGCCGAAGCCGAACATCCCCATCGCCCGGCCCTGCTCGCGCTCCTCGAACACGCGCAGGATCAGGATATTGGGCAGCGGCTGCATGATGCCCGCGGCCACGCCCTCGGCCACGCGCATGCCGATCATCACGCCATAGCTGGGCGAGAAGCCGCCGACCATGCCGCCCACGCCCAGCAGCACGGCGGCGCCGAGAAAGGTGCGGCGCAGGCCGTAGCGGTTCAGCAGCCAGGGGGTCAGCAGCATCGCCAGCGTCATCGCGATCATGAAGCTGGCCGCGACCCATTGCGCGCGTTCCTGCCCCAGTCCGAAATGCCGGCTCAGGTCCGGCACCGCGACATTGACGATGGTCGACGACACGATCGACGACATCGTGCCGATCATCAGCGTGATCAGCACCAGCCAGCGCAGCTTGTCGCCGTAGCGCTCGCGCAGGTACGCGCGCGTCGGGGCGCTGCGCGCCGGACCGTCGCCGGCGCGCGGCGGCAAGGAGTCCTCGCTCACCCCAGTCTTCCGAGGCTCGCCAGTTCACGGATCTTGCGCACCGTATCGAGATCGGCCTCGTGATAGGCGGACTTGACGATCTCGGCGTAGCGGTCGTCGCCGCTGGCATCGACCGCCGGCATCGTGGTCTCGTAGGTGAAGCGCAGCAGCAGCGCGCCGGGGCCGGGCGTCTCGATGGTCATCGTCAGCGTGCCGCCGGCGTGGTCGGCGGTGGCGGCGGTCTCGTAACGAACCGAGCGGCGCGGTTCGAACACGACCCGGTCGCTGACCTCGGCCTTGCCGAAATGCAGCACGCGTTCGATCCAGTCGTCGCCTCGACCGGTGATTTCGGCGCGGTCCAGGCCGAGCACGAACAGCTCCGGCGACTGGCCGCGCAGCACCAGCCCCTGCCAGACCTGGTCCGCCGTCAGCGGGTCCAGCGACGGCGAGTTGGGGTCATTGATCTCTACCAGATGCTCGAAGCGCAACTTGATTCTCCCTCTTGCTCAAGCCGTCATTATGAGGGCCTCGCGCCGGCGCCGCATTCCGCAAAGCAAAAAGCCCGCGGATGCGGGCTTGTCGAATGCATGCGAACCACCAATGGGTTCTCCCTCTCGCCTCAGGGGAGAAAGGTTGGGGAGAGGTAGTCTTGACCCACGGCAGCGGCATGACCGCCGCGGCTTGCCCTCTCCCCCGCCGCTCTCCCGCGAGCGGGAGAGGGGAACCTCATCAGATCTCTTCGTACAGCGGCAGCGTCAGGAATTCGGCGAACGATTCCGACGTCGACATCTGCTCGAAGATCTCCGCGGCGCGGTCGTAGGTCGTCGTGTCGCCACCGACCACTTCCTTGACCTTGGCCAGTTCCTCCGGAATCAGCGCGCGCACCATCTCGGCGGTCACCTTGCGGCCGTCTTCCAGCACGCCCTTCGGCGAACGGATCCACTGCCAGACCTGCGAACGCGAGATCTCGGCGGTGGCGGCGTCTTCCATCAGGTTGTGGATCGGCACGCAGCCGTTGCCGGCCAGCCAGGCGCCCAGGTAATGGATGCCCACGTTGATGTTCATGCGCAGGCCGCCTTCGGTGATCGGCGTTTCCGGCTGGAAGTTCAGCAGGTCGGCGGCGGTCACGTTGACGTCCGGGCGCTGCTTCTCGAACTGGTTCGGCTTGTCGCCCAGCACCGCGACGAATTCCTTCATCGCCGGCTCGACCAGGCCCGGGTGGGCCACCCAGCCGCCGTCATAGCCATCGGTGGCGTCGCGGCGCTTGTCGCCGATGATGCCCTGCATCGCGATCTCGTTCTTCTCCGGATCGTTCTTGATCGGGATCAGCGCGCTCATGCCGCCGATCGCGGGCGCGCCGCGCTTGTGGCAGGTCTTGAGCAGCAGCAGCGCGTAGGCGCGCATGAACGGCGCGGTCATCGTGACCTTGGCGCGGTCGGCCAGGCAGAAGTTCTTGTCGGTCTTGAACTTCTTGATGCACGAGAAGATGTAGTCCCAGCGGCCGGCGTTCAGGCCCGCGCTGTGCTCGCGCAGTTCGTACAGGATCTCTTCCATCTCGAAGGCGGCCAGGATCGTCTCGATCAGCACGGTCGCCTTGATGGTGCCCTGCGGCAGGCCGATCTCGTTCTGCGCCATCACGAAGATGTCGTTCCACAGGCGCGCCTCGAGATGGCTCTCCATCTTCGGCAGATAGAAGAACGGGCCGGCGCCGCGCGCCACCTGTTCCTTGGCGTTGTGATACAGGAACAGCGCGAAATCCCAGATGCCGCCCGACACGCGCTGACCGTCGATGGTCACGTGCTTCTCGTCCAGATGCCAGCCGCGCGGACGAACCTGCAGCGTGGCGATCTTGTCGTTCAGCTTGTAGACCTTGCCCTTGGCCTCGAGCGTCAGCGTGCGGCGCACGGCGGCCTTCAGATTGACCTGGCCCTGCAGCTGGTTATGCCAGTTCGGGGTGTTCGAGTCCTCGAAGTCGGTCATGTAGCTGTCCGCGCCCGAGTTGAACGCGTTGATGACCATCTTCGCTTCGACCGGGCCGGTGATTTCGACGCGGCGGCATTCGAGCGCCTTCGGGATCGGCGCGATCTTCCAGTCGCCCTCGCGGATCGACCTGGTTTCCGGCAGGAAATCGGGGCGCTCGCCCGCGTCCAGGCGCTTGGCGCGCTCGACGCGCGCGGCCAGCAGCTGCTGGCGGCGCGGTTCGAAGGCGCGGTGCAGCTTGTCCACCAGGGCCAGCGCTTCCGGCGTGAGGATGTCTTCGTAGGCCGGCAGGATTTCGCCGGTGATCTTCATGCCCGCAGGCAACGTGATGGCCATCAATGCTCTCCTGTAATCGATGGGGGTTGTGCCATGCCTGCCCTCTTATCCGTGCGCCACGGCGAGGCCGCGTGCGCGCACGAAATCGAGCAGGTCGTTCATGTCGTGCCCGGTTCCGGTCGGCTCGGCGTCGAGCCGCTCCGCCGGGTGGCCGGCACGGTTGATCCAGAACGTGGTGTAGCCGAACCAGGTCGCGCCGCATGCGTCCCAGCCGTTGGACGAGACGAACAGCATCTCGCGAGCCGGCACGCCGAAGGCCGCGGGACCGAGCGCGTAGGCGGCCGGTGCGGTCTTGTACTGACGCACCGCGTCGACCGACAGCACATGGTCGAACAGGCCCTGCATGCCCGCGCTCTTGACCGAGATATCGAGCATCTCCGGATTGCCGTTGGACAGAATGCCCAGCGGCAGACCGGCCGCGCGCAGCCGGCGCAGCGCCCCCAGGTTCTCCGGGAAGGCCGACAGGCAGGCGTATTCCTTCAGCAGTTGCGCCTCGGCGGCCGTATCGAGCCGCAGATCCAGCCGCTGCGCCGCATAGCGCAGCGCGTCGACGGTGATCGCCCAGAACGGCTTGTACCAGGCGCCGTCGGGCGCGGCCATCGTGCGGATCCGCGTGTAATCGATCTGGCGATCGCGCCACAGCAGCGCCAGCGCCTCGCCCTTGCCGGGAAACAACTGCTCCGCGCGCGCCGTGACGGAGTACACGTCGAACAGCGTGCCATAGGCATCGAAGACGACGGCGCGGATCGGGTTCATGGAAGGCAAGGATCGGAACGTCGGTGACCGGGGTTGCGGGCCGCGGCCGAGGGCCGGCGTACCACGAATTCCGAGCATTGTAGGCAGGCGCTGCAGCGCGGCATAGCCGGCCCCGGTCACTTGATCTTTTACTTTTGCCCTACTAATCTTGGCGAACCGTCGGAAGATCCGAAACCAATATCGGTTCCGGCACTTGCCGCCGCTGGTCGGCACGTATCGCCAAGGCCGCTTTGCGTCGCGCGAGCCGCACCGGCCGCGCCAGCCGTGCCACCCGCAAGAAGCCGGACCGCCCCCATACGTCGGAGACACGTGGATCATTTCAAGCAACTGGCGACCTTCGTCTCGGTCGCCTCGCGCGGCAGCCTGTCCGCCGCCGCCACCGCCGAGGGCGTCGCGCCGGCCATCATCGGCCGCCGCATCGATGCGCTCGAGGAACGGCTGGGCGTCAAGCTGCTGGTGCGCACCACCCGCAAGATCACGCTGACCTTCGAGGGCTCGGCCTTCCTCGAGGACTGCCAGCGCATCCTGAACGATCTGCAGAACGCCGAGGCCAGCGTTTCGGCGGGCGGCGTCAAGGCCAGCGGCCATCTGCGCGTGACGGCGCCGGCCGGCTTCGGCCGCAAGCACGTGGCGCCGGTGGTGCCGCTGTTCATCGAATCGCATCCGGACGTGACCATCACGCTGGACCTGTCGGACCGCGTGGTCGATCTGGTCAACGAGGGCTTCGATTGCGCGATACGGCTGGGCGATCTGCCCGATTCGAGCCTGGTGTCGATCCGGCTGGCCGAAAACCGCCGCGTGGTGGTGGCCGCGCCCTCGTACCTGGCCCGCCGCGGCACACCGCAAACGCCGGAAGAACTGGCCGCGCACAACTGCCTGGCCTTCGGCGCCAGTGCCAACGTGCAGCGCGGCTGGGTGTTTCAGCAGGACGGGCGCCCGGTCACGGTCAAGGTCGGCGGCAATATGGAGTGCACCGACGGCGCGGTGCTGCACGCGTGGTGCCTGCAGGGGCACGGGCTGGCGTGGCGCTCGTGGTGGGAGGTCGGCCACGAGATCGCAACCGGGCGCCTCGTTACGGTGCTCGACGAATTCCAGGCGCCGCCGATCGGCATTCACGCGGTGTTTCCGCAGCGCAAGCATCTGCCGCTGCGGGTGCGGCTGTTTATCGATCATCTGAAGAACACCTACGGCAACCCGGCCTATTGGCGCCGCGGCGAGCAGGCCCCGCTGCCGGCGTCGGACGAACCGGTCGGTGCCTGAGCGTGCACCGGCGGTCGGGCAAGGGTTCGCCCGCGATGCATTAGCCGCCACACTGGCTACAATAAAGTCAGCGCGGGCCAGGTCTGTGCGCCCGCTTCCGCTGCCCTCGGGCATGCCTTTGGACGCATCGCAAGGAGAACGGCCATGTTCAAGCACATCCTGCTCCCCACTGACGGTTCGGAGCTGTCCAAGAAAGCGATCGACGGCGGCATCGAACTGGCCAGGGCCATCGGCGCGCGGGTCACGGCCTATGTCTGTCTCGAGGAATATCCGTACACGCCCTTCAGCGAAATCGTGGTCGAGGCCCCGCAGGCCTTCAAGGACCGCATCGAGGCGCAGGCGCGCATCTATCTGAAGGAGGTCGAAACCGCCGCCACCGCGGCCGGTGTGCCTTGCGACACCGATATGTCGACCTTCGCGGTGCCCTATCTGGGCATCATCGACGCGGCCGAACGGCATGGCTGCGACGTGATCTTCATGGCCTCGCACGGCCGCCGCGGCCTGTCCGGCCTGCTGCTCGGCAGCGAGACGCAGAAGGTGCTGACGCATACCGATATTCCGGTGATCGTCTACCGGTGAGGTAGCCAGCCTTCAGTGACCGCTCTCCCCTTGGATGCTCCCTCTCCCCCTCAGGGGGAGAGGGTCGGGGAGAGGGGGTGGTTCAGTGGACCACGGCGGCATCCTGAATGCCCCTTCCCTCTCCCCTGACCCCTCTCCCGCAAGCGGGAGAGGGAACCAGCACGCGGGAGTCTTACGACTTCAAGCCACCTTCTTGTCGAAGAACTGCTCGTCCTCGGTCGAGCCCTTCAGCGCAGTGGTCGACGACTGGCCGCCTTCGATGGTTTGCGTGACCGCGTCGAAGTAACCGGTGCCGACTTCGCGCTGGTGCTTGACCGCGGTGAAGCCCTTCTCGGCCGCCTTGAACTCGGCTTCCTGCAGCTCGACGAACGCGCTCATCTGGTTGCGCGCATAGCCGTAGGCCAGGTTGAACATCGAGTAGTTCAGCGAGTGGAAACCGGCCAGCGTGATGAACTGGAACTTGTAGCCCATCGCACCCAGTTCCTTCTGGAACTTGGCGATGGTGGCGTCGTCCAGGTTCTTCTTCCAGTTGAACGACGGCGAGCAGTTGTAGGCCAGCAGCTTGCCCGGGAACCTGGCGTGCACGGCCTCGGCGAACTTCTTGGCGAACTCCAGATCCGGCTTGCCGGTTTCGCACCAGACCAGATCGGCCACTTCCGCATAGGCCAGTGCACGGGCGATCGACTGCTCGATGCCGGGCTTGGTGCGGTAGAAGCCTTCGACGGTGCGCTCGCCGGTGCAGAACGGCTTGTCGCGGTCATCGATGTCCGAGGTCAGCAGATCGGCCGCTTCGGCATCGGTACGGGCGATCACCAGCGTCGGCACGCCCATCACGTCCGCCGCCAGGCGTGCGGCGGTCAGCTTGGCGACGGCCTCGCGGGTCGGCACCAGCACCTTGCCGCCCATGTGGCCGCACTTCTTGACCGAGGCCAGCTGGTCTTCGAAGTGCACGCCTGCGGCGCCCGCCTCGATCATCGCCTTCATCAGCTCGAAGGCGTTCAGCACGCCGCCGAAGCCGGCTTCCGCATCGGCCACGATCGGCGCGAAGAAATCGATATCGCCCTTGCCTTCGCTCCACTGGATCTGGTCGGCGCGCTGGAAGGTGTTGTTGATCCGCTTGACCACCTGCGGCACCGAGTTGGCCGGATACAGCGACTGGTCCGGATACATCTCGCCGGCCAGGTTGGCGTCGCCGGCGACCTGCCAGCCGGACAGATAGATCGCCTTCAGGCCCGCCTTGACCTGCTGCATCGCCTGGTTGCCGGTCAGCGCGCCCAGCGTGTTGACGAACGGCTCGGTATTGAGCAGATGCCACAGCTTCTCGGCACCACGGCGGGCCAGCGTGTGCTCGATCTGGACCGAGCCGCGCAGGCGCACCACGTCCTCGGCGGTGTAGTGGCGGTTGATGCCCTTCCAGCGCGGGTTGGTTTTCCAGTCTTGCTTGAGCTTTTGTGCTTCGATTTCGCGGGACATGTCACTCTCCTGTTGATTGGGGTTCGGCAAATCTTTGCGACGCAACCGGATGGGAGCCGGTCTGCCGACCTGGGCGCCCGTTGCCGGATTTCTCCGTTCCGGCGGCGCCACAAGTCATATGTCTTATATAAGAGTGTAGAGAAGCGTCCCGCGACGCAACAAGGCTGAATGCGGCCCGCGCCGCAGATTTTTTATCCTTAAATTTCAGTAGCTTAGCGAAAGTATTTCACGATACGGCAAGACCTTTCCCAACATGAGAAACGACCGTTGTGCCGCGCACCCATGTATTTTTGCGCATCAAAACGTCTTTCCGCATCGTGAAATTGTGTGCAAGGACTGTCGCGCGGTTCAGGCCGCCTTGCCCAGTTCGACATCGGACACCAGCACGCCGTCCTCGTCGACGTAGATCCAGTTGCCCGGCCGCACCACCGCGCCCGGCATCTGCACGGCCACCTCGCGCTGTCCGCTGTTGCGCTTTTCGCTCTTGCGCGGATGCACGCCGAGCGCGCGGATGCCGATGTCGCAATCGTTGAGCTCGACCGTATCGCGCACATAACCGTTGAGCACGATGCCGGCCCAGCCGTTCTTCTGGCCCAGTTGGCCGAGATTGCCGCCGACCAGCGCGCAGCGCGCCGAGCCGCCCGCGTCGACGACCAGCACCCTGCCCTGGCCTGGCGATTCCAGCGCCTCGCGCACCAGCGAGTTGTCCTCGAACACCTTCAGCGTCATGGCAGGGCCGGCAAAGCGCGCGCGCTTGCCGAATGCCTGCCAGCCCGGCGTCAGCACGCGCAGCGAGCCGTCGGCCAGGCGTGCCTCGTGATCGTCGCAAAGGTCGGTGGTGGCGAAATCCATGGCAAATCACTCCTCGATAAGCAGGGGAAACAAGAGGAAAAAGCGAAGACGGTCCGGCGCAACGCGGGCCCGCTGCGTCCGATGGGGCGGCGCAGCCGAAGCATCATAGAGGAAAACGACGGCCCGAAAACCGCGGGAAACCGGCGCGCCTGCGCGGCGCCCGGCCTTACATCTGCTTGAACAGATAGGCGTATTGCCGCGCCACCGCCAACGTCTCCGGCCGGTTGCGCAGCTTCAGCGTCAGCCGCCCCAGCGACTGGTTGACCGCGGCGGCGACGCAATCGATGTTGACCACGGTGCCGCGATGGATCTGCCAGAAGCGGTCGGGATCGAGCTGCTGGGTCAGCTCGCGCAGGCTGGTGCGGATCAGCGCTTCGCCGCTGTTCGACACCACGTTGACGTACTTGTCGGTCGCCTCGAGGTAGATCACCTCGTCGACCGGGATGATCCGCACTTCCTGGCCGACCAGCGCCTTGATGAAGCGCAGATACGGCCCGCCGGTGCGCGCGATGGTGTCGCGGTCGAGCGCCTCGAGCCGGTTCAGCAGTTGCTCCAGCCGCTCCCCTTCGAGCGCGCCCGCCGAGGCGGTGCCGTCCATCGTCTGCGGCGGCATCGCCAGCCGTGTCTTGAGCCGGTTGACGGTCGCCTCCAGCCGCTCGCGCTGGATCGGCTTGAGCACGTAGTCGACGGCTGCGCTCTCGAAGGCCTCGAGCGCAAACTGGTCGTAGGCGGTCACGAACACCACCAGCGGCGCGCCGGGCTTGCCCAACAGTTCGCGCGCGACGTCCATGCCGGTGATGCCGGGCATCCGGATATCGAGAAAGGCGACCCGCGGCGCGTGCTGACGCACCGCTTCGAGCGCCGACACCCCGTCATGGACTGTCGCGACGATCTGCGCCTCCGGCCACAGGCTGGCTAGTTCGGCATGCAGGACACGGGCGAGCAGCGGTTCGTCGTCGGCAATCAGCAGGGTCGGCGTCATCGTGAAGTCGGTGGCAGTCGATCGTGGTTCATCGGCGGTCAACGGGGACCGTCGGCGGTAACGGAGGGCGGCCGGCGGCGACGACAGCCAGCCGCCACGCCGCGGAATCGGTATCAGGACCGCGCGGCGGCCGAGGCAGCAGGCACGGGCGGCACCGGCACGGCCGGCGTGGCCCCGGCCGGCGCCGTTCCGCAGGTGGCAGCCGGCGCGGACACGCCCTGCTGGGCCGGCTTGCGCGTGACCGGCACGGTCAGCCGCACCACCACGCCGCTGGGCACGTTCTCCTCGATCTGCATCGCCGCCGCGGCGCCGAAGATCCGCGCCAGCCGTTCGCGCACATGGGTCAGCCCCAGGCCCGAGCCCTTGACCGGTGCCTGCGCGAAACCGACGCCGGTATCGGCGATCGACACCTGCACGGCGTTCTCGCCCTGGGCGCGCGCCGACACGGTGATGCGCCCGCCCGCCATGCACGGTTCGATGCCATGCGTGACGGCGTTTTCGACCAGCGGCTGGATCAGCATTGGCGGAATCTCGACCTCGGCCAGATCGTCCGGCAGATCGAACTGATAGGACAGGCGCTGGCCGAAGCGCAGCCCCTGGATATCGAGATAGCTGCGCAGCAGCGCGAACTCCTGCTGCAGCGTGCATTGCTCCGCGCGGGTATGGGCCAGCGAGCGCCGCAGGAAGCCGATCAGCCCCTGCAGCAGCTTGCGGGCGGCGCGCGGATCGGTGGCGATCAGGCCGTCCAGATGGGCCAGCGAATTGAACAGGAAGTGAGGTTCGATCTGCGCCTGCAGCGCCATCAGCTGCGCGCGCACCAGCTGCTTTTCGGCCTCCTCGCGCTGCAGCGCGTCCAGGGCGGCCTGACGCTGCAGGAAGGCCAGGCGCTCGCGCGACCAGTAGAAATAAATCATGCTGGTCGCCGCCAGCATTCCGACCACCAGGCACATGCGCAGCATGTCGTTGGCCTCTTCCATCGACTTGGGCGGCAGGTCCAACACCATCCGCGTCGCCCAGCTGCCGAACAGCACGCCCAGCGGCACCGCGGCGATCGCCAGCAGGATGAAGGGCCAGCCCGCCGGACGCTCGTTGCGCCAGATCACCACGCGCGGAATATCGATCAGCGCCCAGATCGACAGGCCGATCAGCTCGCTATAGACGAAGTTCTTCAGGAAAGTGCCGCCGGTCTGGAAGCCCCAGGTCAGGCTGACCGCAATCACGGCGTTCATGATCAGCACGAACACCAGATCGCGCCCCAGCAGCGTCAGGCGGGAAGGAATGGCGTGGGTGAAACAGCGGTGCGTCGATCTCATGTCGCCTCCGTCCGTCCACCGCCACCTCGGCATTGCGGGTGTGGGGAGGGACTGTTGCCTCATTCTAGCCGCCACCCGCCCATGTTCCATGCGGCGGTGCGGCCCCCACCGCGGCACTCGCCATCTCGGAGGCGGATCGCACGCGGCACGGGATGATCGGCGATGCGGTGCAGCATGGCGCGCGGCCGCTGCATCGATTCGCATCCCGTGTCCGTGCGCATACTGTAACCCGGGTGACGAGGCGAATGAAACCCGGATGCGACGAACGGGGCGAGCGGCGGCGCGAAGCGGCCGCTGCCGGGCCCGAACCGGATGCGTCAGGGCGATGGCTTGACGGGCCGAAGCAACGAGGCACCGCGGCGAACGCGCGGTGCACGAGCAAGCCGGCATGCCGCAGCGCCGCGATGGGGCGCTGCATGCCGCCTACGCGGCCTCGGCCGTCAGCGCGCCGACGCTGCCGCTCTCCGACAACGCGCTGCTGACCGCCTGCTCCGACAGATGCGGCGCGAACAGCTGGATGAAGGCATGCGCGTAGCCGCGCAGATAGGCGCCGCGGCGCACCGCCACGCTGGTGGTGTTCGGTGCGAACAGATGGTCGGCCGAGATCCGCACCAGGCCGCTGTCCTTGCGCGCGTCGTAGGCCATCGAGGCGATGATGCCGACGCCGAGATCGAGCTCGGCATAGGTCTTGATCACGTCGGCGTCGAGCGCGGTCAGCACGATCTCCGGCTGCAGGCCGGCCTGCGCGAACGCGCTGTCGATCTTGCGGCGGCCGGTGAAGCCCGCGTCGTAGGTGATGATCGGAAAGCCGGCCAGATCCTCCAGCGTGGGCTCGGGCAGGCGCGTCAGCGGATGGTCGGGCGCGACCACCAGCACGTGGCGCCACGTATAGGCGTCGAACGCGGTCAGCGACGGTTCGCTCGCCAGCGCCTCGGTGGCGATGCCGATATCGGCCTGCCCCGACAGCAGCAGCTCGACGATATGGTTGGGCGAGGCCTCCTGCAGCGCCAGCGTGACGTGCGGATAGGCGCGCCGGAATTCGGTCACGACCTTCGGCAGCGCGTAACGCGCCTGCGTATGCGTAGTGGCGACCGTCAGCCGGCCGGTATGGCGGCCGGCGAATTCGTCGCCGGCCTGGCGCAGGTTTTCCGCCTCGAGCAGCAGCCGCTCGACGATGCGGACGATCTCACGGCCCGGCGCGGTCAGGCCGGTCAGCCGCTTGCCGTAGCGCTCGAAGATCTCGACGCCCAGTTCTTCCTCGAGCTCGCGGATCTGGCGCGACACGCCCGGTTGCGAGGTGTACAGCGCGTTGGCGACCTCGGTCAGATTGAACTGGCGGCGCACCGCCTCGCGAATCGATCGCAGTTGCTGGAAATTCATCGCACCGCTCCCGCCTGCGCCACCTTGCCGGCCGCAGCCTGCGCGCCGGCGAACACCCGCATCCGGCGCGGCCGCGCTGCCAGCAGCTCGCCCTCGCGGTAGCCGTCGCGCTGGAAGCGCTCGAGCGGCAGCACCACCTCGATCAGCTCGCGGTTATCCTCCCGCTCCAGTTCCAGTTGCGCGACCGGACCGAGCGCCAGCGCGCGCCGCAGCGTGGCGACAATGCCGTCCGCGCCGGGCGCATAACGCTCGAGCTCGACATCGTGGGGACGCACGTAGCCGACCGCCTCCGCGCCCTCCGCCTCGTCGAACGATGCCAGCCCGTCCTCGCCGGCGCCGGCAGAGGCATCGGACAGCGGCAGCAGCGTCGCGCCGGTACGCAGCGCCCCGCCCTCGGCCCCGCGCTCGAGCCGTCCGTGGATGCGATTGACATGGCCGAGGAAGCCGAACACGAAGGGCGTGGCCGGATGTTCGTAGACCGCCTGCGGCGAGCCCACCTGTTCGACGCGGCCGCGCTGCATCAGCACCACGCGATCGGCGACTTCCAGCGCCTCCTCCTGATCGTGCGTGACGAACACGCTGGTCACATGCAGTTCGTCATGCAGGCGCCGCAGCCAGCGGCGCAACTCCTTGCGGACCTTGGCATCGAGCGCGCCGAACGGTTCGTCGAGCAGCAGCACGCGCGGCTCGACCGCCAGCGCGCGGGCCAGCGCGATGCGCTGGCGCTGGCCGCCCGACAGCTGCGGCGGATAACGGTCGGCCAGCCAGTCCAGCTGCACCAGTTCCAGCAGCGCGCGCACCCGCTCGCGGATCTGCGCCTCGCTCGGCCGCTCGCCGCGCGGCTTGACCCGCAGCCCGAAGGCGACGTTCTCGAACACCGTCATATGGCGGAACAGTGCGTAGTGCTGGAACACGAAGCCGACCTGGCGTTGCCGCACCGGTTGGCCGGTCGCATCCTGGCCTTCGAGCAGCACCTGGCCGCGGTCGGCGCGTTCCAGCCCGGCGATCACGCGCAACAGCGTGGTCTTGCCGCAGCCTGACGGCCCCAACAGCGCCGTCAGTTCGCCCTCGGCGAAATCGAGCGTGACGTCGTCCAGCGCAACGAAGTCGCCGAACTGTTTGTGCAGATGCCTGACCTGAATGCTCATGATGTCCATCCCAAGCTGTCTTCCGCATCCGCCGGCCTGGCCGGCGACGCGGTCCCCGTGGTTCGCGCCGGACGCGCGGCGCCATCGGCCAACGCCGGCGCGTTGGCTTGCAATGCGGGCGGCGACGCGAGGTGCAACGCGGCTGGCACGGCCTCGTCGCTCGCTTCGCCCAGTTCGCGCCGCGTGCGGAACTCCACCAGCGTCTTGATCGCCAGCGTCAGCAGGGCCAGCAGCGTCAGCAGCGAGGCCACCGCAAAGGCGGCGACGAAGTTGTATTCGTTGTACAGAATCTCGACGTGCAACGGCATCGTGTTGGTCAGGCCGCGGATATGGCCGGACACCACCGACACCGCGCCGAACTCGCCCATCGCGCGCGCATTGCAAAGGATCACGCCATACAGCAGGCCCCAGCGGATATTGGGCAGCGTCACGCGCCAGAAGGTCTGCCAGCCCGAGGCGCCGAGCACGATCGCGGCTTCCTCTTCCTCGGTGCCCTGCGCCTGCATCAGCGGAATCAATTCGCGTGCGACGAAGGGAAAGGTCACGAAGATGGTTGCCAGCACGATGCCCGGCACCGCGAACAGGATGCGGATATCGTGCTCGGCCAGCCAGGGACCCAGCCAGCCCTGCGCGCCGAACAGCAGTACGTAGATCAGGCCCGAGATCACCGGCGAGACCGAGAACGGCAGATCGATCAGCGTGATCAGCAGGCTCTTGCCGGGAAATTCGAACTTGGCGATGGCCCAGGCCGCGGCGACGCCGAACACCAGATTGAGCGGCACCGCGATCGCCGCCACCGTCAGGGTCAGCTGGATCGCGGACAGCGCGTCGGGCTCGGTCAGCGCGTTCCAGTAGGCGCCCAGGCCCTGGCGCAGGGCCTCGTAGAACACCGCGGCCAGCGGCACGAACAGGAACAGCGTCAGGAACAGCGCCGCCAGCGCGATCAGCGTGCGGCGCACCCACGGCGCCTCGCCAGTGGCATCATGCACGGGCGTCGTCGGCAGCGCGCGTGCCGCGCCCAGAGGAAGGGAGCCGGCCATTTCAGAAGTCTCCGGCCGCAGTCAGCGCGCTCGTGTTGTCGGTGGCGTCGTCACGCGCGTTCGCCGCGCTCTGCCGGCCGCCGTTCTGACGGCGCCGCGACCAGGCCTGCAGCCCATTGATCAGCAGCAGCAAGGCGAACGAGATCAGCAGCATCACCACTGCCACCGCGGTCGCGCCGGCGTAGTCGTACTGCTCGAGCTTTGCGTAGATCATCAGCGGGGCGATCTCGGAGACCATCGGCATATTGCCGCTGATGAACACGACCGAGCCGTACTCGCCGGTGGCGCGCGCAAAGGCCAGCGCAAACCCGGTCAGCAAGGCCGGCGCGATCGCGGGCGCGATCACGCGCTGGAAGGTCTGCCAGCGCGTCGCACCGAGGCTGGCTGCGGCTTCTTCCAGCTCGCGTTCGAGTTCCTCCAGCACCGGCTGCACCGTGCGCACGACGAATGGCAGGCCGATGAAGGTCAGCGCGATCACGACACCCAGCGGGGTGAAGGCGACCTTGATGCCCAGCGGCTCGAGCCAGCGGCCGATCCAGCCATTGCCGGCAAACAGCGCGGTCAGCGCGATGCCGGCCACCGCGGTCGGCAGCGCGAACGGCAGATCGACCAGTGCATCGACCAGGCGCCGCCCTGGAAACCGATATCGCACCAGCACCCAGGCCACCACCAGCCCGAACACGGTGTTGACCAGCGCGGCGATCAGCGAGGCGCCGAAGCTCAGCTTGTAGGCGGCCAGCACGCGCGGCGCCGTGACGATGGCCCAGAAGCTGTCCCAGCTCAACGTGAACGCCTTCAGAAAGGCGGCCGCCAGCGGAATCAGCACGATCAGCGTCAGATACAGCAGCGTGAAGCCGAGCGACAGGCCGAAGCCCGGCAGCACGGTATGGCGCGCGCGCAGCGGCCCCGGCAGCCGCCGCGGGAAGGTCGGCGCCGCTGGCACGGTATCGGTCAATGGCAGGGTGGCAGGCATGGTGTCGGGTTCGAAAGCCGGCGACGGCGACGACGCGCGCCACATTGGGCGTGCGACGGGCGATCGACGTGCGATGGGCCCGCCGGCGCGCCTGTGCGGCGCAGCGGCAGCGGACCAGTAGATTGTGCAGAGCAGCGCTTATATCCAGAACGAATATTTACGCATGTCTTTAGTCGTTCTAGATATATGGGACCGTGGGAATCACTTCGAGTCCCGCCTCCCAGGCCGTGCTGTGGCGGTCATGGGCCCCGTCGGCGCGGCGCGCGTCGATCCGCTGCAGCAGGGTGCCGAGCAGCGCCAGCCCTTCCGGCCAACGGCCGAGGCCCGAGTCCGCGTTGATGTGGCCGAGACTGCCCGCATCGTGCAGTTCGCTGCCCCACAGCGTGCCCCAGGTGAAGGCGGTGCGCTGCGCCATCCACGGGTCGTTGCGGCTGGCCACCAGCAACGTCGGAAACGGCAGCCGGAAGGTCGGCAGCAGCGGCGCGACGCCGAACTTGTCCGGGTCGGCCGGCGCGACCAGCAAGGCGCCGGCGATGCCGTCGGGGTCGTTCGCCGCCTGCCGCAGCGTCGCCAGGCAGCCGAAGCTGTGGGCCACCAGCACCGCGCCGCGCGGCGCGACGCGGCGCACCCGGGCGACGGCGTCGCCGACGCGCTCGGCCCACAGATGCAGGCTGGGACGCGACCAGTCGCGCTGTTCGACCCGCTGCCAGTCGGGAAAGCGGCGTTCCCAGCGGCTCTGCCAGTGCTCGGGGCCGCTGCCGTGCAGGCCCGGCACGGTCAGGATGCCGAGGCCGGACGGCACCTCGAGCTCGATTTCGGCGGCATGGGACGGCAGACGCGACGTCATCTCGGTTCCTCCTGGTCATGGTGACGCAAAGCGTGGGTCGCGCGCCGCAGTTCGCCGGGCCCGAGCGTCGCGCCGGCATAGGCGCCCTGCCCCAGTTCGATGCCCGCCGCCTGCAGCCGCAACGCGGTCTCGGCACTGTCCAGCCGGCGGCCGATCAGCGTGACGCCGGCATCGGCGGCGCTGGTGCGCAGACCGGCCAGCTGGCGGTCGGTCCACAGCCGGCCCATATCGAGCTTGAGCCAGTCCGGCCGCGCCTGCGCGATCAGCACGCCGGCCTCGGCCGGGTCGGACGCCTGCAGGCTGACCGCGAAGCCGTTGCGCCGGTAGTTGCCGACCACCTGCAGCAGCAGCGGCAGATTGTCGTTGGCACTGGCCGGCACCTGGATCACCAGCTGCGATTGCGGCAGGTCGAGCGCCTGCACCGCGCGCCGGAACGCCGCGCCGTGGTCGTCGGCCACCGCGGCAAGCAGGCGGTTGTGTACGTTCAGCACCAGCTTGCCCGTGCCGCCGGCGGCCACATAGTTGATCGCATGCAGCAGCCGCGACAGCCGGTCCAGTGCGACCAGCGAGGCGTCGTCGGCCGCCAGCGCGAACAGCTTCCACGCAGCGAGCCCGGGCTGCTCGCCCGCATAGGTGCGGATGGTGCCTTCGTGGCCGATCGCGCGGCGGTCCGCCAGCGCGATCAGCGGCGCGAACGCGCTGGTCAGCGAGCAATGATGGAAGCGCCCCTGCACCTGTCCGCGGGCATCGCGCCACAGCGAATAGCCGGGCTCGGGCCGGTCCGGCAGCGCCTCGAGATAGCGCGCCAGCGCGGCCGGGATCGGTGCGTCGGCCAGGCCGGCGACCGGTCCGTCGGCATCGGTCGGCGCCAGCGGCGGTCGATAAGCCGGATCGCGGCGGGCCAGCGTGCGACTGTCGTTCATGGACGCTCCCGATCCCGCGGCTCAGCGCCGGCCAGGCTGATAGACCTGGTCGAAGGTGCCGCCATCGGCGAAGTGGGTCTGCTGGGCCTTCTGCCAGCCGCCGAACACCTCGTCGATCGTGAACAGCTTGACCTTCGGGAAGGCCGACGCATATTTGGCGGCCACCTTCTCCGAAATCGGGCGGTAGTAATTGCGCGCGGCAATCTCCTGGCCTTCGTCGGTGTAGAGGAATTGCAGATAGGCCTCGGCGGCGCGGCGCGTGCCGCGCTTGTCGACGACCTTGTCGACCACGGCGACCGGCGGCTCGGCCAGGATCGACACCGACGGCGCGACGATATCGAACTTGTCCGGGCCCAGCTCCTTGATCGCCAGCAGCGCCTCGTTCTCCCAGGCGATCAGCACGTCGCCGATGCCGCGTTCGACGAAGGTCGTGGTCGCGCCCCGGGCGCCGGAGTCCAGCACCGGCACGTTTTTCAGCAGCTGCGCGACGAAATCGCGCGCCTTGGCCTCGTTGCCGCCGGGCTGGCGCAGCGCGTAGCCCCAGGCCGCCAGATAGTTCCAGCGGGCGCCGCCGGAGGTCTTCGGATTGGGCGTGATCACCTGCACGCCGGGCTTGGCCAGGTCGTTCCAGTCGCGGATGGCTTTCGGATTGCCCTTGCGCACCAGGAACACGATGGTCGAGGTATAGGGTGAGGCGTTGTGCGGCAGCCGCTTCTGCCAGTCCGGCTTGATCAGGCCCTTCTGGGCCACCGCATCGATGTCGTAGCCGAGCGCTAGCGTGACCACGTCGGCCTCCAGCCCGTCGATCACCGAGCGTGCCTGCTTGCCCGAGCCGCCGTGCGACTGGCGGATCGTCACGTTGTCGCCGCCGCGCGCCTTCCAGGCCTTGGCAAAGGCGGCGTTGACGTCGACATACAGCTCGCGCGTGGGGTCGTAGGACACGTTCAGCAGGGTCGTTTGGGCCTGCGCGAGACCGGCCACGCCGGCAAGGGACAACACTGCGGCCGCAATGGCCAACTGGCGAATCATCTTCAAGGGCTCCCGTCCGTCGGAAAAAATAAGGCTGGCATGCGCGACGGCATGCATGGGCCATCGCGATAGCATCGAGGCTACCGGCGGGCAAGGCGACGAGGAACGAATGGTTTCGCCGATCCAAGCACGTTTTTCGCATAAGGCGCCAAACGGCCGGGTGATGGCGCTGCCGGGCGGCAGCCAAAAGAAAAAACCCGCGGTACGGGAGCACCGCGGGTCAAGTTTCCAGGAAGGAAACGGGTAGACAAGTCATGAAGTGCGCCCCCGCAGCTTCATGACGGAGTCGATGTTAGCGGCCGGGCGGCCGACGGCGGTTGATCCAGGTCAAGAGTTGCGTTCCGATGCATCGCTTTCGCGCGCGCAATGTCGTCCAGCGCAAGGGCAACAAGCTCACTGTCCCTTTCCTCGAGACAAGCCTCGAGATATGACGCCATGTCGCGTTCGGTCTTCAGATGGTCCGCGACGTCCCAAACCTTGGTTGCTGATGCCACAAGCGGTCCCGAATCGGTAGGTGTACCCCCCTCTCCCCCTCAGGGGGAGAGGGTTGGGGAGAGGGAGGTGGTTTCAACCGGTGGCGACATGACGACCTTCAATGCACCACCCGCCCAAACGTGAACTCCCCATCCCGGTAGTCCACCGGCACCACATCCTTGGCGGCGAACTTGCCTTCCAGGATCAGCCGTGCGACCGGGTTTTCGATCTGCTGCTGGATCGCGCGCTTCAGCGGCCGCGCGCCGAACATCGGATCGTAGCCCGCGCTGGCGATGCGCTCGAGGGCCGCGTCGCTGACTTCCAGCGCCATGTCCATCCGCGCCAGGCGCGCTTGCAGGCGCTGCAGCTGGATCTTCGCGATCGACTCGATGTGCTTCTGGTCGAGCGCGTGGAACACCACCACTTCGTCGATGCGGTTCAGGAACTCCGGCCGGAACTGCGTCTTGACCTCCTGCCACACCGCGCCCTTGATCGCCTCGTGCGGTTCGCCGGTCATCTGCTGGATGATCTGCGAGCCCAGGTTCGAGGTCATCACGATCACCGTGTTCTTGAAGTCCACGGTGCGTCCCTGGCCATCGGTCAGCCTGCCATCGTCGAGCACCTGCAGCAGCACGTTGAACACGTCCGGATGGGCCTTCTCGACTTCGTCGAGCAGCACCACGCTATACGGCTTGCGCCGCACCGCTTCGGTCAGGTAGCCCCCTTCCTCGTAGCCGACATAGCCCGGCGGCGCGCCGATCAGCCGCGACACGCTGTGCTTCTCCATGAATTCGCTCATGTCGATGCGGATCAGATGCTCCTGCGAATCGAACAGGAACTCGGCCAGCGCCTTGCACAGCTCGGTCTTGCCGACGCCGGTCGGGCCGAGGAACAGGAACGAGCCATAAGGCTTGTTCTCGTCGGACAGCCCCGCGCGCGAACGGCGGATCGCGTCGGACACCAGCCGCACGGCCTCGTCCTGGCCGACCACCCGCTTGTGCAGATAGTCCTCCATCGCAATCAGCTTCTCGCGCTCGCCCTGCATCATCTTGGCGACCGGAATGCCGGTCGCGCGGCTGACCACCTCGGCAATCTCCTCGGCGCCGACCTGCGTGCGCAGCAGCCGGTTGGGCTGCTTCTGCTCGCTGGCCTCGGCCGCGGTGGCGGCCTTGAGCTTGCCTTCGAGTTCCGGCAGCTTGCCGTACTGCAGCTCGGCGACCTTGTCGAGCTTGCCCTCGCGTTGCAGCCGCGCGATCTCGAGGCGGATCTTGTCGATCTCCTCCTTCAGCGCAGCGGCGCCCTGGGCCGCGCCCTTCTCGGCCTTCCAGATCTCGTCGAGGTCGGCGTACTCCTTTTCGAGCCGTGCGATCTCCTGCTCGATCAGTTCGAGCCGCTTGCGCGAGGCCTCGTCGGTTTCCTTCTTGACCGCCTCGCGCTCGATCTTCAGCTGGATCGTGCGGCGCTCGAGCTTGTCCATCTCCTCCGGCTTGGAGTCGATTTCCATCTTGATGCGCGCAGCCGCCTCGTCGATCAGGTCGATCGCCTTGTCGGGCAGGAAACGGTCGGTGATATAGCGGTGCGACAACTCGGCCGCGGCGACGATGGCCGGGTCGGTGATCTCGACACCGTGGTGCAGCTCGTACTTTTCCTGCAGACCACGCAGGATCGCGATGGTCGCCTCGACCGTCGGCTCGTCGACCAGCACCTTCTGGAAGCGGCGCTCCAGCGCGGCATCCTTCTCGATGTACTTGCGATACTCGTCCAGCGTGGTCGCGCCGATGCAGTGCAGCTCGCCGCGCGCCAGCGCGGGCTTGAGCATGTTGCCGGCGTCGATCGCGCCCTCGGCCTTGCCGGCGCCGACCATCGTGTGGATCTCGTCGATGAAGACGATGGTCTGGCCCTCGTCCTTGGCGATATCGGACAGCACCGCCTTCAGGCGCTCCTCGAACTCGCCGCGGTACTTGGCCCCGGCCAGCAGGCCGGCCATGTCGAGCACCAGCACGCGCTTGTTCTTCAGCGTTTCGGGCACTTCGCCGTTGACGATGCGCTGCGCCAGCCCTTCGACGATCGCGGTCTTGCCGACGCCGGGCTCGCCGATCAGCACCGGGTTGTTCTTGGTGCGGCGCTGCAGGATCTGGATCGCGCGGCGGATCTCGTCGTCGCGGCCGATCACCGGATCGAGCTTGCCCAGGCGGGCGCGCTCGGTCAGGTCGATCGTGTATTTCTTCAGCGCCTCGCGCTGGGCCTCGGCGTCGGCGCTGTTGACCGACTCGCCGCCGCGCACGGCGTCGATTGCCGCCTCCAGCGACTTGCGGCTCATGCCGTGCTCGCGCGCGATGCGGCCGGTCTCGCCCTTGTCGTCGGCGACCGCGAGCAGGAACAGCTCGCTGGCGACGAACTGGTCGCCGCGTTTGATCGCCTCCTTCTCGGTGGCGTTGAACAGCGCCGCCAGTTCGCGGCCGAGCTGGACCTCGCTGGTGCCCTGCACCTGCGGCAGCCGCTTGATGGCGGCGTCGAGCGCGCTGGCCAGGCCGTTGATGTTGACGCCCGCGCGCGACAGCAGCGCGCGCGCCGAGCCGTCGTTCTGCGCCAGCAGCGCGCGCAACAGGTGCTGCGGTTCGATGTATTGGTTGTCGTTGCCGATGGCCAGGGACTGGGCATCGGCCAGCGCTTCCTGGAATCGGGTAGTCAGTTTGTCAAGACGCATAGGGAAACCCTCTCTGGGATACGTGTCCCGAGGCGGCCCCCGCGGCGCAGTCGGTGCGCAACGCGTCGTCGGCCGGCAGGACACCGGATGTCACTGCCGAAGATAGGGCTTTGCCGTGACATTTCAAGACGAAGCGCTGCGTCATTTGATGTGGCGCAAGCAGCGCGCCATCGCACCGCTCAGGAGGACACCGCGGCCGGCCGGTCCTGACCGAGGTCCTCGGCTCCGCCCGCCCCCTTTTTCTCCAGATTGCGTACCAGCACCAGCGCCTCGCCCTGCAGCACCAGCCGGCCGCCCTCGCCGGTGATGTCGGTGGCCAGATTGACCAGCTCCTTGTCGGTGCGCAGCCGCACGATCCGCACCGACGCCCGCAGCGGCTCGCCCAGCCGGGCCGCCGCGCGCAGCCGCAGCGACTGCTTCATCCAGCCGGTGCCGCGCCCCGGCAGCCGGGTGCCCAGCAGGTCGGAGAACATGCCGGCCAGCAGCGGCAGTGGCAGCACCGGACCGTCGAAGCCGCGGCGCCTGGCCAGGGCCGGATCCGTGTAGAGCGGATTGGCATCCTCGCTGAGGGCCACATAGTCGTCGATATCGGCGCGCTCGAAGCTGCGCACGGCGTCGGCCTGCTGCCCCGGCCTGAGGTGATACAGCGCCGCATCGCCGGCCACGGCGGCGACCGAGCCCGCCGCGCCGTCGATCAGCGGGCCGGCGAGCGCGGCGGCATCGGGGTCGAGCAGCAGCTCGGCCTCGCCGCTCGCCGTGACCGGCGCCTCGTCGGCCGACACCGCGCGGCCGCCGCGCTGGACGCAGCGGATCGCGGTCCGCAGCGCGACCCGCCCCGCTGCGCCCTCCCCCGGCACCACTTCCGCCACCACGCCGTCGCCGACGTAGGTCGGCTGCGGAAACATCAGCGTCTGCGCCAGCGGCAGCACTGGCCCCGCGCGGCCGCGCTGCATCTGCGCGCACAGCAGCGAGAACAGCAGCATGCCGTGCGCGACGGTGGCGCCGAAATGCGTGCCGCGCGCGAACGCCGGATCGCAGTGGATCGGATTGTCGTCGCGCGACAGGCGCGCGAAGCGATCGAAGTCGTCCTGCGTCAGCACGCGCGGTGCACCGCGCAGGGACGACACCGCAGGCTGCCTCGTTGCCATCGTCACTGCGGTACCTCGACGATGCCGCCCGTGACCTCGATGCGGTCGCCGGCGGCAGGGTTGGCGGCAAAGCCCGGCACATTGGAAGGCTGAATCGCCGGCGCCGGCGTATTCGGCGCGCCGCCGCGCGGCACCGTGCGCACCACCTGCGACGGCGGCAGCGGCGTGCCGCTGCGCAGATGGTCATACATCGCGTCGAGCGCGCGGTTCAGGTACAGGTGCAGCGGCACATAGCGATTGCCATAGCCCGGCACCAGCGCATTGAAGGCGTCGAAGTGCTGGGCGTTGGTCACCTCGATGTACGACAGCCGGCTGGCCGCGCCCTCGCGCTGACGGTTCAGGCCCAGGTACGGGCGCGAGGTATGGTTGACCGGCAGCAGCGCGTCGTCGCGGCCATGCACGATCAGCGCGGGCTTGCCGCGCAGATTGCCGTTGCGCAAGGTCAGGCGCTCGCCCACCTGCAGCGCAAGGGCCTGCGGCGAGTTGCCGGTCACCAGGTCGCGCAGGCAGCGGGCGCCCGACGTGTTCGCGTCGTCGACCGGCGAGCCGGGCGAGCGCGACAGCAGATCGCGGCGCGGACCGCGCGGGTCCAGGTCGTTGATCAGCTGCACGCCGGACGAAGGCGGCACGCCGTTGCCGGTGGCGAACATGTTGGCCATCTGCGCCTGGGTCACCGGCGCGGGCTCGAATGCGGCGTTGATGCCGCTGAAGCTGTAGCCGCACAGCCGGTCGGTCACGCTGGCGCGCGACAGCGCATTGGCATAGGTCACCGACACCGCGCTGGCCACCTCGAAGAAGCCCAGCGAGGCGTGCAGCACCGCCGACTCCGGCTCCCAGCCGTAGTCGCGCAGCGTCTGCTGGGCGCTGGCCGCCTGCTCGGCGAGCGTGGCGCCCCGGATGATGCCGGCGCTGGCCAGCGCGGCGCAACGGTTGGCGGGGATGCTGCCCAGCGTCGCGTAGAAGCCGACCGCCGGCGCCTGCGCGTTGGCCGGGTCCTGCGCCGCGCACAGCTGCAGCAGGTTGGCCATCGTCGTGTAGTCGTACAGCGTGCGGCCGTTGACGGCCACCGGCGCGCCGCCGCGCCGCACCGCGATGCCGGCATCGCGCGGCATGTTCAGGTTCGGCTCGCTGACCGCGACGCCGTCGATCAGCCCCTGCAGGTCGGCCTCGGCCGCGGCCACCGCCGCACCGCCGCCATTGGACAGGCTGGAGGCAATCACCAGCAGCTTGTCCTTGTCGATGGTTCGGCGGCGCTGGCCGTCGCGCATCTCGCCGTGGCGATCGTTGATGGCCCAGATGCCGAATTCGATTGCCTGCAGCGTGAACAGACCCCAGTCCTTCTCGGGATTGCGCTGCGAGTGCGCATGCTTGAAGGCCAGCCGATGCGGCGCCGCGGCGTTGAAGGCGGCGCGCGCGTTGTCGTCGATCGGCGCGGCGAAATGCGCGTCGCGGCCGGCCGCTGTGCGGCTGGTGCGGGTGCCGTCGATCAGGGGGACCGTGTCGTTGCCCAGATCGTGCGGCGCGGCGCCGGTGCCCTTGTCGGTATAGGCGACCGCGCAACCGCGCTTCAGGCCCCATTCGCCGGTCGAGATGCCGCCATAGACGCCGCGCGAACCCGACGAGGTGGCCGTGATCAGGCACGGCTTGGCCGGATCGAAGCTGGCCGGGATCTGCACCATCATCGTGACGTTCTGCCGGCCGCTGCCGTCGTCGGCATAGGCCAGATACTCGACGCCGGGGATCTTGCCCTGCCCGCCGGTGACGTTGCCCTGCGCATCGACGTTGGGCCCGTACAGCGTGCCGTAGCCGCCGGCCGCGCTGACATCGACCAGCGCCTGGTAGTTGCTCCAGATCGCATAGCGGCGCAGTTCGGTGCGGGTCGGCGCATTGGGATCGGCCGGCAGCGGCGGCGTGGCGGCGGCCAGCCCGTCCTTGCCCAGGCCGGCGGTCAGCAGATCGTCGGCGCTGCCGTCGTAGTCGTGCACCGTCAGCGCGCCGATATAGGCCGGCCGCTGGTTGACTGGCGCGCGATGGTCGTCGTCATCATCCGAGCCGCAGGCAACCAGCGCCATGCAGGCCAGCGGGATCAGCAACATCCGCCTTCCCGACCCTCCCGATCCTCCCCATCCTCCCGCTCCGGCCGTTGCCCGGCCCTTGCCGACGTCGCCGCGCCGTTGCCCCGCCACCTCGCTTCCGTCTCTGTGCTGCATCGTGGTCTCCTTGCATGGCAACGCCGCATGCGAGCGCCGCATCATTGCTGCCCGTATTGCATGCGCAGCTTGTGTTTTTCGATCTTGCCCGACGGCGTGCGCGGCAACGCATCGACCACGCGCACATGGCGCGGCACCTTGTAGCCCGCCAGCCGTTGCCGGCAGTGCGCGATCGCGTCGTCCGCGGTCAGCTGCGCGCCGGGCTTGAGCACCAGCAGCGCCATGCCGACCTCGCCCCAGCGCGCGTCGGCCACGCCGATCACCGCGGCCTCGGCGACCTCCGGCAACGCGAACAGCGCCTGCTCGACCTCGGCCGGATAGACGTTCTCGCCGCCGGAAATGAACATGTCCTTGGCCCGATCGACGATGTAGTAGTCGCCGTCGGCGTCGACATAGGCGATATCTCCCGAATGCAGCCAGCCGTCGCGCAGCGCGGCCGCGGTCGCCTCGGGCAGGTTCCAGTAGCCCGGTGTCACGCCCGGCCCCTTGATCAGCAGCTCGCCGCGCTCACCCGGGGGAACGTCGTTGCCGAGCGGATCGACCACGCGCGTCAGCATCGAGCCCACCGGCTTGCCGATCGTGCCCGGCTTGCGTCGCGCGGTGTCCTCGTCGGCGACGAACACGGTCGGGCCAGTCTCGGTCATGCCGAAGCCGAAGCAGATCGTCACGCCCTTGGCCTGCCAGGCCTGCAGCAGCGGCAGCGGCACCGGCGAGCCGCCGGCCGCGCAGCTGCGCAGCCGCGACAGGTCGGTGCGTTCGAACTCCGGATGCTGGCTCATGAACTGGTAGATCGACGGCACCGCAAAAAACATCGTGATGCCCGCGCCCGAGCGTGCATCGAGCCGCGCCAGCGTGGCACCAGCATCGAACTGGCGCGCGATATGCACGGTGCCGCCGGCATGCAGCACCGGATTGGCGTACAGATTGAGGCCGCCGGTATGGAAGAACGGCAGCACCGCGAGCATCACGTCGTCGCGCGTGATGCGGTTCGCGATGGTTGCGTTCACGGCGTTGAAGAACACCATGCCGTAGGTCTGGATCACGCCCTTCGGGCGCCCGGTGGTGCCGGAGGTGTAAAGCAGATGCCAGACCTCGTGCTCGTCGCGGCAAGGCATCTCGATCAGGCTCCCCGACGCCGCGGCCAGCACCGCCTCGTATTCGGTCCAGCCGGCCGGTACGTCGGCGGCTTCGTCATCGGCCAGATGCAGCACCGCACGCAGCGCGCGTCCGCGTGCCAGTTCGGCGACGATGTGAAGAAAGCCGTCGCCGGCGACCAGCACCTCGGGCGTGCAATCGTCGAGTATCGGCTTCAACTCGGCCGGCGCCAGCCGCCAGTTCAGGCAGACCATCACCATGCCGGCCTTGGCGCAGCCGTACAGCATTTCGAGATAGTCGGAACTGTTGTGCGCGAGCACGGCGACGCGGCTGCCCGGGGCGAGCGTCAGCGTGTTGGTCAGGTATTCGGCGAAGCGGCTGGCGCGTTCGTCGAACTGCCGATAGCTGATCTGCCGGCCGCTGTCGACGTCGACCAGTGCGATCTTGTCGGGGCGATGCTGTGCGTGCTTGTGCAGCCAGTCGACTACGTACATGAGCGTCCCGCCTTGCAGTGAACCGCGATGATCAGTCCGGCCATCGTCGTCATCGCGCGGCGCGCAGACGTCCCACGATGCCCTGCGGGAAATAATAGACGCTGAGCACGAACAGCAAACCCAGCCACAACAGCCAGCGGTCCGGATGCAGCAGCGACGACAGCAGCGGCAGCGCCGCGGTGGCCTCGCTGGCCAGCTTCATCACGTCCTGCAGGTAGGTCTGGGCCAGCAGGAACAGCACGGTGCCGATCACCGCGCCATACATCGTGCCCATGCCGCCAATTACCACGATCAGCAGGATGTCGACCATGATCTCGAACGACAGCGAGGTATCCGGGCCGTTGTAGCGCAGCCAGATCGCCATCAGCACGCCGGCCAGCGTCGCGAACGCCGCCGACAGCACGGTCGACACGGTCCGATAGACCACAGTGCGATAGCCGATCGCCTCGGCACGGAAGTCGTTTTCGCGGATGGCCTGCAGCACGCGGCCGAACGGCGAGTTGACCACGCGCAGCAGCAACAGGAACAGCACTGCCGCGCCGGCCAGCACCAGGTAGTACGAAACCAGCTTGCCGTTGAGCGCCACGCCGAGCCATTCGAGCGCCTCGCCGTCGGCGTCCTCCAGCGCGAAGCCCGGCGTCAGCAGCGCCGGCACCTTGAACGACAGGCCGTCCTCGCCGCCGGTCCAGGCCGACAGTTGCGACACCAGCGTGGCGAACGCGGTAGCCACCGCCAGCGTGATCATCGCGAAGAAGATCGCGCGCACGCGCAGCGAGAACAGGCCGATCACCAGCGCCAGCAGCATCGACACGATCAGCGCGCCGGCGACGCCGGCCAGCAGCGCGCCCCAGCCCGGCTCGAAGCGCGTCATCGCGATCGCCACGCCATAGCCGCCGATGCCGAAGAACATCGTATGCGCGAACGACACGATGCCGGTGTAGCCGAGCAGCAGGTCGTAGCTCGCCACCAGCACCACGAAGATGCAGATCTTGGCGGCCATGTTGAGCGCCCGCGCGCCGGGGATCAGGAACGGCGTGGCGACCAGCGCCAGCAGCAGAAGCACCAGCAGCGCCGTCAGCACGCGGCTGCGCGGGGTATCGCCGGAGAGCAGTCGGATCATGATGCGGTCGGTTCCTTTGTCATGCGATATGACGCGTCGACAAGCCTCAGCGCCGCGCCACCGGATACAGCCCTTGCGGGCGCCACAGCAGGATCAGCACCATCAGCAGGATGTTGGAGAACAGCGCGACCTTGGGGAACAGGAAGCCGGTGTAGTTGGCCATCAGCCCGACCAGCAGCGCGCCGACGAAGCAGCCGGCGGTAGAACCGAGTCCGCCGATGATGATCACGATGAAGATCAGCACATTGACCTGCGCGCCGATCGCCGCGGTGATGTTCTGCTGATAGAGGCCCCACAGCACCCCGCCCATGCCGGCCAGCCCCGCGCCGACCGCGAACACGCCGACGAACAGCCGGCGCACGCGGTAGCCGAGCGCCTCGACCATCTCGCGGTTCTCGACGCCGGCGCGGATCAGCAGGCCGATGCGGGTGCGGTTCAGCACCAGCAGCATCGCGATGAAGACCGCCAACCCGAGCACCACCGCGATCAGCCGGTATTTCTCGATCGCGGCATCGCCGAGCAGCACCGCCCCGCGAAAACTCGCCGGCAGCGTCAGCGCGATGGTCTCGGGGCCCCAGATCGCCTTGATCAACTGTTCGGCGACGATCATGCCGCCCATCGTGATCAGGATCTGCTTCAGATGCTGGCCATAGACCGGACGTACCACCACGCGCTCGAAGGCCAGGCCCAAGGCGCCGGCCACGACCATCGCGGCAATGATTGCCAGCGCGAACACCGCGAGGTTCAGCGCCAGGCTGTCGGCCTCGACCCAGGGTGCCAGCGGCAGCAGTACCGAGGCCGCGATATAGGCGCCCAGCGCGATAAAGGCGCCATGGCCGAAATTGAGCACGTCCATCAGGCCGAACACCAGCGTCAGGCCCGACGACACCACGAAGACGATCATGCCCATCGCCAGGCCGGCGATCGTCAGCGTCAGCCAGGTCGAACCGCTGCCGATCAGCGGGTATGCCAGCAGCATCAGCAGCGGCGCGAGCGCCAGCGGCAGCCAGTCGAGCCGTGCGGCCGGCAGATGCGCGGCATTCGCCGGCGGCATGGCATCGGGCGTGACCGGCGTGACGGGGGTCACGGGAGTGGCGGGGTCGGACGCGGTGCTGCCAGCGGTCATGGTTCGGTTTCCTCGCACAGGGCCGACATCATCAGGCCCGATATCTTCAGGTCCGACATCATCCGGGCCGACGTCATTGATGCGCGGCCAGCGACAGCCCCAGCAGGCGCTGCTGCAGCGCCTCGTCGGCCGCGAGCTGGGCCATCGTGCCCGCGTGCACGACGCGGCCGTCGTCCATCACGGCCACCGTGTCGCCCACCGCGCGCGCCATCTGGAAGTTCTGCTCGACCAGCAGCATCGATACGTCGGTCTGCTTCAGCTCGCGAAATACCGCGATCATGTTCTGGATGATGGCCGGGGCCAGCCCCTTGGTCGGTTCGTCGACGATCAGCAGCCGGCGCGGCTCGACGATCGCGCGTGCCACCGACAGCATCTGCTTCTGGCCGCCGGACAGCACACCGGCGCGCTGATGCCAGAACACCTTCAGCGCCGGAAACATGCGCAGCACCCAGTCGAGCCGCTGCGGATCGGCCGGGCCCTGGCGCGCGGCGAGCCGCAGGTTCTCGGCCACGGTCAGGTCGGAGAACACGCCCATGTTCTCCGGCACGTAGCCGATGCCGGCCTGCGCGATCGCGGGCGTATCGCGCGCGGCGATGTCCTTGCCGTCGAATTCGATGCGCCCTGCACTGGCGCGCCACAGGCCCATCACGGTGCGCAGCGTGGTGGTCTTGCCCGCGCCGTTGCGTCCGAGCAGCATCGTGACGCCGCCGCGCGGCACGTCGAGCGTGACGCCGTGCAGGATGTGATACGGGCCGATATGGGTCTGCACGTCGCGCAGGCGCAGGATCGGCGGCTCGGCGTTTTCGCTCGATGTTTCGCTGGATGGCTGGCTCATGGTTTCACGCATTCGCGCCCTCCCCGTCGGCCGGCAGCCCCAGATAGGCCTGCTGCACGATCGGCGACGCGATCACCTCGGCCGGATCGCCATCGGCCATCAGGCTGCCGTTATGCAGCACGACGATGCGGTCGGCCAGCGAGCGCACCACGTCCATCTTGTGTTCGACCAGCAGCACGGTATGCGAGCGGTCCTGCTTGATCTCGCGGATCAGGTCGAGGATCACCGGCACCTCGTCGACGCTCATGCCGGCGGTCGGCTCGTCGAACATGAACACGCGCGGGCGCAGCGCCAGCAGGATCGCGACCTCGAGCTTGCGCTGGTCGCCATGCGGCAGCGCGGCCACGGTCAGATCGCGCTTGGCCGCCAGCGCCACGCGTTCCAGGCAGCGCTCGGCCTCGGCATTGACGCCGCGATGGCTGCTCCAGACGGTCAGCAGATCGAGCCCGATGCGGGCCCGGGCCTGCACCGCCAGCCGCACGTTCTCCAGCACCGACAGATTGGGAAACAGGCTGGTCAGCTGGAAGGCCCGGCCGATGCCGCGGCGCGCCTTGCCCGACGCGCTCAGGCCGGTGATATCGCGGCCGTACAGCGCGATGCGGCCGCCGGTCGGCGCGAGTTGCCCGGAGATCAGGTTGAAGTACGTCGTCTTGCCCGCGCCGTTCGGGCCGACGATGCAGGTCAGCTCGCCGGCGCGAAACGCGCACGACACCGCGTTGACGGCCACGTGGCCGCCGAAGCGGATCGTCAGGTCGCGGGTCTCCAGCGCCGGCTGTCCGGCCGACGCCGCCGCGTCGGCGGGTCCGCGCCGCGCATCGCCGCCTGGCAACGGCGCCGCGCCATCGGCGGCCGTGGCCCGCGCGGCGGCGTGCCTGGCGGCGTGCTCGGCGGCGTGCTTGGCGGTGTGATCGGCGCCGAAGGTCGCAGGGCTGGCTTGCACCGGTCGCTCCCCGGCTTATTGCCGCTTGTTGCGGATCGGCACCTGCATCTCCTCGGGCCTGATCTCGCGGACCAGCTCGGGGACGCCCCAGGCGAACGCCGGGTCGACCTTGATCTTGAAGTGGTACATCGACTGCATCGCCTGATGGTCCTCCTTGCGGAAGGTCATCCGGCCCTTGGGCGTGTCGAACGACATGCCTTCCATTGCCGCGATCAGCTTCTCGGTGCCGGTGGCGCCGCCGGTCTTCTTCAGCGCCTCGACCAGCGCGATGCCCGAAGCCATGCCGCCGGCAGTGAAGAAGTCGGGCGGGGTCTTGTACTTGTTGTAGTGGTTCGCGACCAGCCACTGGTTGGCGGGATTCTTCGGGATGCCGAAGTAGTAGTAGGTCGCGCCTTCCATGCCGGGGAAGTTCTTGTAGCTCGCCATCGCCGGCAGGATGTTGCCGCCGGTGGCGATCTCGATGCCGTAGCGCTTCGGATCGAGGTCGGCAATCTTGAACGGATTGCCGGCGCCCGCCCAGATGATGAAGATCACCTTGCGGCCGGTCTTGTCCTTCAGCGCATCGAACAGCCGCTGCGCGCCCGCCGTGAAATCGGTGGTGTTGGTCGGCAGGTATTCCTCGTGCACGACCCTGGCCTGCTTCAGCGCGTCCTTGAACGCCTTGACGCCGTCGCGGCCGAACGCGTAGTCCTGCGCCAGCGTGGCGATCTGCACGCCGGGCTTGTCGAGCGCGACCGCATTGGCGATCGCGTCCTGCGAGGAATTGCGGCCGGTGCGGAAGATGTAGCGGTTCCACTTGTCGCCGGTGATCGAATCGGCCACCGCGGGCTCGACCAGCAGCACCTTGCGATATTCCTCGGCGACAGGCAGCATCGCCAGCGCGGTGCCCGACGAGGTCGGCCCCACCGCGATATCGGCGCCATCGTCGCTGTAGGCGGCGGCCAGCTGCGCCTTGGCGACATCGGGCTTGCCCTGCGTGTCCTTCTCGATCACCACCAGCTTGCGGCCATTGACCGTCATGGTGCCGCCGGTCGCGTATTCGAGCCCCATCATCAGCCCGATCTGGGTCTGCTTGGCATAGGCCTCGAGCGCGCCGGTCTTGTCGTAGACGTGGGCGATGCGGATGTCCTTGGCGGCGGCGGTGCCGGTGGTCAGCAGCGCGGTGGCCAGCGCGGTAACCAGCGTAGTGGCGAGCGCGGCGGCACGCGCCGCGGTGCGGCGGGCGATGCGGTGGGGTCCCATTGTTTGTCTCCTCGGTCCTTTTTGTTTTGTCCTGGCCTGGCTGGTACCGCTTAGGGTTTTCTCGTCGGGGTCTTTCTCGTCGGCGTCTTTCTCATCGGGGCGCCAGGCCGTGCGTGATCAGGTCGAACGCGGTGTCGACCACCTTCTCCATCGAGGCCGGCCGCTTCCAGCGCGCATAGCGCATGCCGAGGAAATTGCTGATGCCGATCAGGCACCAGGCGCGCACCTCGGCGTCGCCGGGGACGATCTCGCCCAGCTCCTGCGCGCGCGTCAGCCGACGGCTGTACAGCTCGGCGAAGACCTGGAAGTACTGGCTGTAGATCGTCTCGTCCACCGAATAGGAGTCGAGCACGATGCGGTACAGGTTCTTGTGGCGCGAGACGAAGGACAGGAACGCCTTCAGGCCCAGGCGTTCGGCCTCGATCTGCGTGGTGGCCGGCGCGACATGCTTGCGCAGATGCGCGCGCACCAGTTCCAGCATGTGCTGGACCAGCGCGCGAAACACGTCTTCCTTGTCCTTGAAGTACAGGTAGAAGGTGCCCATCGCCACCTGCGCCTCCTGCGTGATCTCGGAGATCGACGCGGCGTAGTACCCCTTCTCGCCGAACACCTTCTCGGCGGCCCGCAGCAGCGCGTCGCGGGTCTTCTGGCCGCGCGCGGTTTTCGGGATCACACAGGCTTCGGTCGGTGGCATCGGCGCCTTGGCTCAAGCGGAAATACGGTTTGGGAAGCGGTTGGAAAGCAGCCGGGCGGCAACGGAAGCGTGGCGCCGGGCGGCATTGGCAGGCCATGTTCCGGGATCGCCGATCAGGCCGTTCAACCTGATAAGTGATTCATGTTTCATGGTATAAAGCAGCGAATCGGAATGTCAATAGATGGCTGTCCCAAGGGACCGCAACAGGCACGGCGGCTGCAGCCGGCTTCGCCGCTCCCCGAGGATGCGCCATGCCGCCACGGAGACACCGTTTGGACGCCGCCGATCCCGCCACCCCGCCAGGCCCCGCCACGCTGC